>CBFHPT010000001.1:0-305435 GCA_965657905.1 Luminiphilus sp.
CAGCTTGGTGTCGATGCGGTTGGGCTGGTGTTTTGGTCGGGCAGTCGGCGCGCTGTTGATGTGGGTTTAGCGCAGGAGATCTGTGCGGAACTGGCGCCATTCGTTACGACTACAGCATTGCTTGTTAATCCGTCGGATGCGGAGGTCGAGCGGCTGTTGTCACAGGTGCCTATTAACCTGTTGCAATGGCATGGGGATGAAACCCCCGAGCAGTGCGAGCGGTGGCAGGTTCCGTATATTCGAGCCCTGAAGGCTCAGCCCGAGAGCGATTTGGTGGCTGAGGCGAATCGTTATCCACTGTCTCGCGGGTTTTTGCTGGATTCGGTTCATGAGGGACAGTTTGGTGGCACCGGTAAGGCTTTTGACTGGGACTTGATCCCTGAGAGCTTTAATCGTTCGATCGTTTTGGCGGGCGGGCTCAATCCCGCTAATGTAGCGGGTGCGATTCGTGCCGTTCGCCCCGCGGCGGTTGATGTGAGTAGCGGCGTTGAAAGCGCGCCGGGCATCAAGGATCACGACAAAATCAGACGTTTTATGAGGGCCGTTGCGTCGGTCGACGAGGAAACTAGATCATGACTGCAGAATTTAATCCCGGCTTGTTCGCCTCGGTGCCCGATCAGCACGGTCGGTTCGGCCAGTACGGCGGAAAATTTGTTGCCGAGACACTGATGTCCGCGCTGGCGGAGCTAGAGGCGCTGTATCGCGAGCTGTCAGACGACCCAGGGTTTCAACAGGAGTTTGATGAAGACTTAGCGCATTATGTCGGGCGGCCGTCGCCCCTGTATGAAGCGAAGCGCATGTCCGACCACATTGGCGGCGCACGTATTTTCCTCAAGCGAGAGGACCTAAATCACACCGGCGCGCACAAGGTGAATAACACCATTGGTCAAGCGCTCTTGGCCAAACACATGGGTAAAAAGCGGGTGATCGCTGAAACCGGTGCCGGTCAGCACGGGGTTGCGAGTGCAACCGTCGCTGCGCGCTTGGGGTTGGAATGTCACGTGTTCATGGGTGCCGAAGACGTACAGCGGCAGTCTTTGAACGTTTATAGGATGAAATTGCTCGGCGCGGAAGTGATACCCGTTACATCGGGTTCTAAAACCTTGAAAGACGCGATGAATGAAGCGCTCCGGGACTGGGTAACCTATGTTGACAACACCTTCTACATCATCGGGACTGTCGCTGGCCCGCATCCCTATCCAATGCTGGTCAGAGATTTCCAAAGCGTCATTGGCCGTGAAGCACGGCACCAGTCTTTAGCCATGACAGGCAAGCTACCCGACGCGTTGGTGGCCTGTGTGGGCGGCGGTTCAAACGCCATCGGACTGTTTCACCCCTTCCTAGCCGATGAAGACGTCGCGATGTATGGCGTTGAGGCGGGTGGGCATGGGGTAGCGACCGGCGAACACGCCGCACCGCTCTCTGCTGGTACACCGGGGGTCCTGCACGGCAACCGGACCTACTTGATGCAAGATGACAATGGACAAATCTTGCACACCCACTCGGTGTCAGCAGGCCTTGACTATCCGGGGGTCGGGCCTGAGCACTCTTGGCTCAAAGATATTGGGCGCGTCAATTATGTGGCCGCAAACGACGATGAGGCGCTTGCAGCGTTCCATCGTTGGACCCGCATGGAAGGCATCATGCCCGCATTGGAGACTGCTCACGCGCTCGCTTACGCAGAGCGTTTGGCAGCAGAGATGCGGCCGGATCAACACATCGTTGTTAACCTCTCGGGGCGAGGGGACAAAGACATACTCACCGTGGCATCGATAGACGGTCTAGAACTCTAGGAAGAAAATTGTGAGCCGACTGAAGGATACATTTGAATCACTCGAGGCTAGTAGCCGCAAAGCCGTAGTGCCTTACATCGTTGCAGGAGACCCCACGGTAGCGGCGACAGTGCCGTTAATGCATAGCCTGGTTGCCGCGGGTGCGGACATTGTCGAGATCGGTGTGCCGTTTTCTGATCCGATGTCTGAGGGGCCCGTTATTCAGAAAGGCCATGAGCGGGCGCTGGCTAATGGTGTGAGCCTCCGCCAGGTGCTGGACATGGTTGCTGAGTTCCGCGAGCAGGATTCGCGAACGCCGATCGTTGTGATGGGTTATGCAAACCCCTTAGAGCGCATGGGATATCCGGCTTTCGCAGACGCCTGTGCCAAGTCGGGGGTCGATGGCATCATCACCGTTGATTTACCCCCGGAAGAAGTCGACACGCTCAATCAGGAGCTCAAGCGCGTTGATCTCGACAATATCTTCCTCATATCGCCAACGACGCCATCTGAGCGTATCGCGACGATCACCGCCAGTGCTAGCGGCTTTATTTACTACGTGGCCGTGAAAGGTGTAACGGGCGCAGGGAATCTCGACGCGGTTGATGTCTCAGAGCATCTTGCGCGCATCAGAGTGACCTCTGACCTACCGGTGTGTGTTGGCTTTGGCATCAAGGACGCTGCCTCGGCTGCTTCAGTGGCAGGCTTTGCAGAGGGCGTGGTTGTCGGTAGCGCTCTCATTAATACCGTCGCCGGTGCGTTGTCCGAGGGTGCAAGTCAGGCAGATGCATTGGACAAAGCGGTGACGCTGCTGTCAGGCATTCGGGCTGGCGTCGATGGCGTCGCTTCCGCTGCTTGACTCAGGGAAGGTATACTGTCTGCGCACTGACAGACGGAGCCGGGCATGAGCTGGATTGACAAGATTCTCCCCTCAGGGGTACGCAAGGACGACACGACCAAACGCGCCAATGTGCCCGAAGGACTCTGGAAAAAGTGCGTCAAATGCGAGGCGGTGCTCTACCGCCCCGATTTGGAACGCAACCAGCAGGTTTGTCCCAAGTGCGACCACCACATGCGCATTGGTGCGCGTCAACGACTTGATGTTTTTCTCGATCCCGACGGTCGCGAAGAGCTGTTTGCGGATTTAGAGCCGATTGATCGGCTCAAATTTAAGGACAAGCGTAAGTATCGAGACCGGCTCAATGCTGCTCAAAAAAGCACCGGCGAGAAGGATGCGCTTATTGCGATGCGAGGCACTCTCAAAGGCCTAGACTTGGTCACGGTCGCTTTTGAGTTTGATTTCCACGGTGGCTCCATGGGCTACGCGGTTGGGGAGAAGTTCACGCGGGCGGCAACGCTTGCCCTTGAGCACCGAATCCCTCTGGTCTGCTTCTCCGCTTCAGGTGGAGCCCGGATGCAGGAAGCGCTCATTTCGTTGATGCAGATGGCTAAGACTTCCGCGGTAATCGAGCGTATGAAGCTAGCCGGAGTGCCCTATATTTCTGTCATGACTGATCCAATCTATGGCGGAGTTTCAGCTTCTTTAGCGCTGCTCGGCGATATTAATGTGGCTGAGCCCGACGCGAGGGCGGGATTTGCAGGTCCCAATATCATCGAGCAAACCATTCGACAGAAACTTCCCAAGGGTTTTCAGCGCAGTGAGTTTTTGCTGGAGCACGGCGCCATTGACATGATTGTGCCTCGAGCTGAAATGCGCGACACCTTGGCTCGAATGCTTGCAAAGTTCACTGATCAGCGCGTGGACGTCGTAGCTCCTGAGGTTGACGATGTCACGGATGATTCAGAGCTCGGACTTGAGGCGGCAGCTGACGAGGACAATGACTCAACACAGTTTTGAGCGCTGGCTCAAACACCTCGAAACCCTACACCCTAAAAGCATTGACCTTGGTCTCGAGCGAATCCAACGGGTTGCCGAGGCCTTATCGTTAGCGCCCAAGTCCACCCGCACGCTGACGATTGCCGGCACCAATGGCAAAGGCAGCTGTATTGCCGCGGTTGAGGCACTGCTGCGTGTAAGTGGGGATACGGTTGGGGTGTACACCTCGCCGCACCTCATTCGTTTTAACGAGCGTTTCCGCATTAATGGTGTGGAGCCTGACGGCAACGCCGTGTTGCGCGCGTTCCATGCCATTGATGCGGCGAGGGGCGACACGACGCTGAGTTATTTTGAATTCGCCACCCTCGCTGCACTCTGGCTGTTTCAGGAAGCCCGTGTCGATTGGCAGCTGCTGGAGGTCGGACTTGGGGGGCGTCTTGATGCCGTCAATATTCTTGACGCCGATGCGTGCGCCATTACCAGTATCGGCATCGATCACGTGGAGTGGCTCGGTGAGACCCGGGATTTGATTGCGCCTGAAAAAGCGGGTGTCGCGCGAGCGGGATGTCCCGCTGTCGTGGCAGAACGTGATTTGCCCGCGACACTGCTGCCTGCCCTCGAAGATCTTGGCGCCGACGTTCTGTTGATTGATCGCGACTGGCAGCTGAGCGACGGGCAGTTGATTCTCCCAAGTGGCACTAGCTTTGATCTGCCGGAGGTTCGAGGTCTACAGTCCGGAAACATGGCTGCCGCGGCGGTGCTGGTCGACGCGGTAGGCTGCACAATCACATCCTCGGTTCTGGATCGGGCTTTTTCAGGCCTGGCGGTTCCCGGTCGACAGCAGCGCTGTGACCTACAAGGCCGAGATTGTTGGCTCGATGTGTCCCACAATCGCGAAGCGGTAGCTGCGCTTGCCGCTGCGTTGGCCGGCGAGTCTAAACCGCAACGTACTCATGCGGTGTTCGGTGCCATGGCTGACAAGCCACTCCGTGATATGATCGAAGTGATGGCAGAGTGGGTGGATTTTTGGCATTTTCCCGCTGCACAGGATATTCCCCGAGCGGCAATGCCCGCGGATCTAGCAACATTGGTAGCACCGGGTAAAAGCGCCTGTTACGACGGTGCTGCGGCTGCTGCTGAAGGTGCGTTGGCTGCGACCGCACCGGGGGATCGAATCATCGTCTTTGGGTCGTTTATCACCGTCGGGGCCCAGTTACAGCATATGACGGTCAATGAACGGCTCGGGAGTCCGTAAACGCGATGGATCCAATCATCAAACAGCGATTGGTGGGAACCTTGGTGCTTATAGCGCTGGGGATCGTCTTTTGGCCCATCATCTTTGTGCAGCCGAACACCGATGACAGCATCGCTCTTGAACCGATGCCGCCACGTCCGGTGATTGATGAAACGCCGATTCCTAAACCTGAATCGACGCGCGAGGAAATTCTCGCGGAAATAGAAGGCCCCACCGTCGATCCCGAGGCGCAGGCTGCAGCGGATGAGGCAACGCTTATGACAGCCGACGAATCCGACCAGTCAGAGTGGCCCGCAGTGGCGGCTTTGCTGGATGCCAGTGAATTGGATTCGGGTACTGTCCGCAAGGAGGCGCCACAAGAGCCTGCCATTGATGAAGCGGGGTTCGCCTTGTCTTGGGTTTTACAAGTTGCCACGGTCAGCACCGAGTCGCGCGCCAACCGTCTTGTAAATGACCTTAAGTCGAAAGGCTACACGGCGTTTCATCGAAAGATTCCCGACGTGGACAAAGCGCTTTGGCGGGTCCAGATAGGTCCTAAGTTGGAGCGCGACAAGCTGGTCGCCATCCAGACCGAGGTTGATCGGGCGCTTGCCGTTAAATCGGCCATTATTCGATACGTGCAATAGCCATGGATGATATTCAGCAGCAACTCAGTGTGGCGACCAACGGTTTTAACGGTCTCGACTGGCTGATTTTGGCGGTCGTCTCGCTATCGATGCTGATTGGGATCGTCAGAGGATTTGGTCGCGAGGCCGTTTCTTTGCTCGGTTGGGTGATCGCTTTTGTGGCCGCTAATCTGCTCGC
Source organism: Luminiphilus sp. (assembly GCA_965657905.1). GTDB lineage: Bacteria > Pseudomonadota > Gammaproteobacteria > Pseudomonadales > Halieaceae > Luminiphilus. Next base: position 5,669 of record CBFHPT010000001.1, read on the forward strand.
AAAGCCGCTGGCCGAATCACTGGTATCGGTCAGTGACAGTGACACGCTGCGTTACCTCTTGGGTTGGGGATTGATTTTCATTGGTGTGCTGGCGGTATTTTCAGTCCTCGGCGGTTTGCTGGGAAAGCAGTTAAGACAGCCTGGGCTCAACCTAGGGAATCGATTACTTGGCGGTGTCTTCGGCGTTATGCGTGGACTGATGATCATGATGGCCGTCACGTTGGTACTCAAGGGTTTGCTTCCTAACTCCGAGCAAGACTGGCTGGATGAAGCCGAACTCATGCCCACGCTCGATACCATGGCAGATTGGTTCAGCGAAAACTTCGACGATTTACTGGAAATCGAACCTATTCAGGAAATGGGTGACAGTATCGATTCGGGTGAAATGATATGAGTGGGGAATAAGCGATGTGTGGGCTAGTCGGAATTGTCGGCAAAAGTGATGTGGCTGCTGATATCTACGATGCGTTGACGATGCTTCAGCACCGCGGGCAGGATGCTGCAGGAATCATGACCTGCAAGAGCGGTAAGTTTATGCAGCGCAAGGGCGAGGGTCTGGTGCGAGACGTGTTTCGTGCCAATCATATGCCGCAATTACTCGGTAACTTTGGCATTGGTCACGTGCGCTACCCAACACAGGGAAGTTCCGGCACCGCGTTGGCGCAACCGTTCTATGTGAATTCACCTTACGGTATCGCGCTCGCCCACAACGGCAATCTCACTAACGCGAGCGAGCTCAGCGAGGAGATGTTCGAGAGCGATCTGCGCCACCTCAACACCGATTCAGACTCCGAGGTGTTGCTTAATGTCTTTGCACACGAGTTGCAGCGCCTTGGCAAACTGATCCCTGAGGCCGATGACGTTTTTTCAGCAGTGACTGCGGTTCATCGCCGCTGTGAAGGGGGTTACGCTGCGGTCGCGATGATTGCAAACCTCGGAGTCGTGGCGTTTCGCGATCCCAGTGGCATTCGGCCGCTGGTTGTCGGTGTGCGCGAGCAGGCGGGTCAGCGCCGTGAATACATGGTTGCGTCCGAGAGTGTTGCGCTCGATGTGCTGGGTTACCGACTGTTGAGTGATGTAGCACCGGGTGAGTGTATTTTTATCACCCCTGACGGTGAGCTCATTCGTCGACAATGTGCCGAGGTCACCCGGCTAACCCCGTGTATCTTTGAGCACGTGTATTTTGCACGCCCAGATTCGATGATAGACGGTGTCTCGGTATACAAAACGCGGATGCGTCAGGGCGAGCGGTTGGCGCATAAAATTTTAAAGGAACGGCCAGACCACGATATCGATGTGGTCATCCCAATCCCAGACACCAGTCGCGTGGCGGGCCAATCCCTGGCCTACGAGCTTGGCGTGAAGTTTCGCGAAGGGTTTATGAAAAATCGCTACATCGGCCGCACATTTATCATGCCAGGGCAAAGCCAGCGTCAAAAATCCGTGCGCCAAAAATTGAACCCTGTGCCGCTTGAATTCAAGGGCAAGAATGTATTGCTGGTCGATGACTCTATCGTGCGCGGCACAACCTGTGGCCAGATTATTCAGATGGCGCGAGACTCCGGCGCACGGAAAGTCTATTTTGCGTCGGCAGCACCGCCGGTGCGCTACCCCAATGTCTACGGCATCGATATGCCCGCCGCCAACGAACTGATTGCTCACGGGCGTACAGTTGAGGAAATCTGTGATCTGATCGGCGCCGACTGGCTGGTGTATCAGGACCTTGACGACCTTTACGCCTGTTCTCTCGAGGGCAATGAGGCCATCGATGGCTTTGAAGCATCAGTGTTCAATGGGCGCTACAACACCGGCAATATTGATGCCGAGTACCTGAGCAGTGTTGAGGCGGCCCGGGCTGATCGTTCAGACCTTCGGAATGCGAGCGCGCAGGATGGCGCGATGGTTGGAATGCACAATGACGGATAATGCTGCGCTCGTGAGGGAGAGATACTGATGACCCAAGACTCGGGAGATTGGCTAGACGAGGCGCGCCTGGAGACTCAGGCGATCCGCATGGGTATCCGTCGCAGTGGCGAGGGGGAGCATAGCGAGCCTATCTACACCACATCGAGCTACATATTTGACTCTGCCGCGGATGCGGCTGCGCGCTTTGACGGGTCGCGAACGGGTAACGTCTATTCACGGTATACCAACCCCACGGTACGCAGCTTCGAAGAACGACTCGCGGCGATGGAGGGTGCTGAAAGTGCAGTCGCCACCGCTTCCGGAATGGCGGCGATTCTGACGACCTGCATGGCCCTGTTGAAAGCCGGCGATCATGTCATCTGCTCCCAAGAGGTATTTGGCAGTACCGTGGGTCTGTTTGAAAACTACCTCGTAAAGTTCGGGCTTCAGGTGACCTTTGTTGCGCTGCGCGATCTCGACGCCTGGCAAGCCGCAGTGCAACCCAACACGCGTTTGTTTTTCTGCGAGACGCCGTCTAATCCGCTGTGCGAGGTTGCAGATATTCGGGCCTTATCAGCGTTGGCTGAGCGCGCCGATGCCCATTTAGTTGTCGACAACTGTTTTTGCTCGCCGGCTTTGCAAACGCCCCTGAGTTTGGGCGCGCATATGGTGATTCATTCGGCGACAAAATATTTGGATGGGCAGGGCCGCGTCTTGGGCGGTGCCGTGGTCGGACGAGAGGAAGACATGGCCAAGTTGGTCGCGTTTGTGCGCACCTGCGGCCCTGCCATGAGTCCCTTTAATGCCTGGGTGGCGCTGAAGGGACTCGAGACCCTATCACTGCGCATGAAAGCGCACTCGGAAAATGCGCTGCAATTGGCCCAGTGGCTAACGGAGCAGCCCAGAGTATGCGCGGTGAATTATGCTGGTCTGGACTCTCACGTCGACCATCAGCTCGCCGCGAGTCAAATGTCGGGTTTTGGCGGGGTGCTGTCCTTTGAGCTTGATGGCGGACGCGACGCTGCCTGGCAGTTCATCGATGGTACGCAACTCATGTCGTTAACAGCGAACTTGGGCGATGCGAAAACCACTATCGTCCATCCAGCGACGACCACCCATGGCAGGCTATCGGACGATCAGCGCGCCGTCGCGGGTATTCGCGAAGGATTGGTGCGCATCGCTGTCGGACTCGAGCACATTGATGATCTGAAAGCAGATTGTGAGCGAGGGTTCAGGCAACTCGAAGCCTGAAACCAACGCCGCAATAGAGAGGGGAGCCGGTGTGAACAGGGCGATAGATGGCGCGATCGCAGGTATCGGCGAAGCGCTTTTAGGTAAAGAGCTTCAGGTTCGACAGGCCCTTTGCTGCTTGCTTGCCGGTGGTCACTTACTGCTTGAGGATCTCCCCGGAATGGGGAAGACCACGCTGGCCCATGCGCTCGCGAATGTGCTTGGGCTCAGCTATGGCCGCGTGCAGTTCACGTCGGATCTCTTGCCTTCTGATATTTTGGGTGTCTCGATATTCAATCGGGAGGACTCCGGATTTACTTTTCATCCCGGACCAATTTTCAACCAGGTGTTGCTCGCCGACGAGATTAATCGCGCCACACCCCGCACTCAGAGCGCGCTCCTGGAAGCTATGGCTGAGTCGCAGGTCAGTATCGATGGAGTGACGCGCAGCCTTCCTTCGCCGTTTTTTGTGATCGCAACCCAAAATCCGATTCATCAATCAGGCACCTACGTGTTGCCGGAATCACAGTTGGATCGATTTCTGATGCGCCTAACGTTGGGATACCCAGACCCTGCTGCGGAGCGAAAGTTGCTTCTGCAGGGCGATAATCATGCGCTGCGTAACGTCGCGCCAAGGCTCACTGTTGATCAGCTTGAAACGATACGGACAACGATCGCTAAGGTTTCGCTATCGGATAGTCTGTTGGCGTACATTCAGCGAATAACAGCCTTCACCCGCGACTCGGCTGAGTTTGCGATGGGGTTATCGCCCCGCGGTGCACTGGCGTTGGTCAACGCCGCCAAAACTTGGGCGGTCATGGAAGGCCGGGACTACGTTGTGCCCGAGGACGTCCAGGCGGTTCTACAGCCTGTGATCGCACACCGCCTTGTACCGAGCGGTGACTACGCCGGCGACGGTGACGCACTCGTTGCCCTGATTATGCGCAGTGTCGACGTTATCCCAGACTGAGCCCAGGAGTGTGCGGGCGTGGCTGCGCCGGCGCTATGACCGGTGGTTGCGCAATCGACTGCCGCCGGCGAGAACCGTTACGCTCGAGCAGCGGCGGTTATTTATCTTTCCGTCCCGTGCGGGCTTTTTGTTTATGTTCTCGCTGCTGTTGATGCTGCTGACAGCGATCAACTATCAAAACAATATGAGTTACGCGCTGACGTTCTGGTTATCGATGCTGTTTATCGTTGCCGTGCACTTTACCCATGGAAATCTCATGGGACTGCAAATCACCGCGGTCAGCGCCGAATCTGTTTTCCCCGGGCAACAAGCCGAATTTATCCTGCGCTTGTCGGGTACGGGCAAGAAAGCGGGACACTACGCCGTGAAGTTGAGCTGGCCGGGCAGCGAAGTGATGGTTGACGTGTCTGCGGGGGAGAGCGTTCAGGTGTCCTTGTTTCAATCCGTGGGTGGGCGGGGGTGGTTTAAGCCCGAGCGGCTGCGTGTGGAGTCCGGCTATCCACTGGGATTGCTCCGCTGTTGGAGCTATGTCGACCTCGATTGGCGTGCGCTTGTGTGGCCGAAACCGCTGCCAGTGGGCGCCTTGCCCGCGGCAACCGATGAAGACGGTGCAATTGGATTCAGCGACGCAGCGGGAATCGATGACCTAGCGGGCTTTCGGGATTATCGCCTAGGTGATTCACCACGACACATCGACTGGCGCGCTTACGCGCGGGAGCAGGGTTTGCAGACCCGACTTTTCTCAGCGCCTACCCGCGAAGATCACTGGCTGGTGTGGGATGACTACCCCGACGGTGGTGTGGAGGAGCGCTTGTCTTGGCTCTGTTGGTTGGCACTCCAATACGACCAGCGAGACGACGAGTACGGTCTTCGGATGCCCGAGCAAGAGATTGGGCTGGGTGCGGGGGATCGGCAGCGGGAGCTAGTGTTGCGAACACTTGCTCTGCACGGTGTCGGGGATCAGCCGGGTTCCACCTCATGATCGTTGCTGACCAGCTTTCCCGTCGAGCTATGCTCTGGCTGATCGCCTGTCAGTTCTTGGTATTCATCCCGCATTTCGCTCGAGTACCCGTGTGGATCATCGCTGTTTATATCGGTGCTGCCTTATGGCGGGTGCAAATGTATCGCGCCCACGCAAATCCGCCCGGAAGGTTAATACGGCTAGGCCTTGCAGTGGGTGCTGGGCTCGCCGTGTTTGCCAGTTATCGGACTCTGATTGGCCTCGAACCGATGGTCGCGCTGCTCTTGGTGGCAACGGCGTTGAAATTTCTGGAGTCCGTGCGGGCCAAGGACGGTTACGTACTGGTTGCGTTGGGGTTCTTCATTTGTGTCACGCAGTTTCTGTTTTCCCAAGAATTACCGATCGTGCTTTACACGATTGTAAGCACCTTGTTGTTAGTGACTGCGATGATCACCTTGAACCAAACGCCGGGAACGCGCACTTCGCGTCGGGAACCGCCTCTGGCTATAAAGATGCTGAGTCTCGCGATTCCCATGATGGTAGTGTTGTTTGTTTTGTTTCCGCGTATTGGCCCACTGTGGAGCGTGCCGTCGAAGACTGGGCAGGGTACGACCGGTATGAGCGATATGCTTAAGCCGGGGGATGTCAGCCGCTTGGGTCGCTCTGCCGAGGTGGCCTTTCGCGTTCAGTTTGATGGGGCCATTCCGCCCAAGCCCGAGCTGTATTGGCGCGGTATGGTCATGAGTCGCTTTGACGACGGTGCCTGGCAAACGCTGGGGTGGCGTGATCATCCGCCCGAAGAGCGACAGCTGAAACCACCGGTAACGGGGGACGAAGATCTCGAGTATCAGGTGATTCTAGAACCGACCATGCAGCGATGGTTGTACGCATTACCTTATGCTGAAAGTGATACCACCGGCATTATCGAAGCCTGGGACTTCAGGCTGACGACCCTGAATCCCGTAGAGTCCCAGATAGGCTATCGGGTGCGCTCGTGGCCGGACACGGTTATGCAGCCCGCACTGTCAGCGTGGCGGCGTCAAACCGAGCTGAAGTTTCCCCGCGATCTGAACCCGCGGGCCCGAGACTGGATCAACCAGTTGCGATTGCGTTACGGCACCGATGAAGCGCTGGTGACTGCTGTACTCGATCATTTTAGACGGGAGCCTTTTTTCTACACCCTTCGGCCGCCGCCGATTACCGAGGCCAACTTTGTCGACCGATTCCTGTTTGAGAGTCGGCGCGGGTTTTGTGAGCACTATGCCTACACGTTTGTTGCTTTGATGCGTCTCGCCGGTATTCCTGCGCGGATCGTTGGGGGCTATCAGGGCGGTGAAGTCAATCCGGTAAACAACACAGTGGTGGTGCGTCAGTTCGACGCCCATGCCTGGGCTGAGGTCTGGTTTGATCAGCGAGGCTGGGTGCGTGTTGATCCGACCGGCGCGGTGTCCCCAGCTCGGGTAGAGTTTGGTTTGGAAGAGGCGTTGGCAGGAGAAGAGGGGTTTCTTGCTGATTCGCCCCTATATGCCTATCGTTTTCGTGGTGTGGGGGTCGTGAATTGGATGCGGCTTCGGTACGACGCTCTCGCCTGGCAATGGCAGAGCTTTATCGTGGGCTTCAACAGTGACGAGCAACTCGGGCTTCTTAAAAATTGGTTTGGTCAGATACGCGTCAGCTGGTTTGTCGCTGTGATGCTCGGCAGCTGGGCGGTGGTTTTGATACCACTGACGTGGTTTCTTAATCGCAGTCGTCACCCCCAGAATCAACTGCCCGAAGAGCAGACTTTTCTGAAGCTTTGTTCGCGCCTCGAGCGACGCGGTGTCCGGCGGCTACCGGGCGAGTCGCCGGTTGCGATGCTGAAACGGGCAGCGGCGCACATGGATGAACAGGACCCACTTCTAAAGCAACTGACTGCCGCCGTGCGAGCGCTGTATGAGAGCAGCCCACGCAATGACCCGACTGCTAAAGCCTAGCCTCAGTTACTTTAAACCTCTGTTAGCTTTGTCCGACGTGCGGCTTGCTCAGAATGCCGGAATGTCAGTCTGGCTTCGTCCAAGAATGAGTGCGTGGATGTCGTGGGTACCCTCATAGGTGTTGACCACTTCCAGGTTCATCATGTGTCGCATGACCGGGTATTCGTCAGAGATACCGTTGCCACCCAGCATGTCCCGAGCTTTACGAGCGATCTCCAGCGATTTCCCGCAGGAGTTGCGTTTGATCAGGCTGATGAGGTCGGGAGAAATTTCCCCCGCAGACAGTAGTTGTCCCGCTCGATAACATCCCTGCAGCCCCAATGCGATTTCGGTTTGCATGTCGGCCAGCTTCAATTGAATCAATTGATTAGCAGCAAGGGGTCGCCCGAATTGCTGGCGTTCCATGGTGTATTCCCGAGCGCTGTGCCAGCAGGTCTCCGCGGCGCCCAGAGCGCCCCACGCAATGCCATAGCGGGCGTTGTTTAGACAGCCAAAGGGACCCTTCAGCCCCTGTACATTTGGCAGCAAATTTTCATCGGGAACGAAGACGTTATCCATCACAATCTCACCGGTGATCGAAGCCCTGAGCGCGAGCTTGCCTTCAATCTTCGGAGCGCTGAGACCGGCCATGCCTTTCTCCAAGACGAAGCCGCGAATGACGTTGTCATCGGTTTTTGCCCAAACGACAAAAACATCAGCAATCGGCGAATTGGAGATCCACATTTTCGCGCCGCTCAGTCGGTATCCGCCATCGACGGTACGCGCGCGCGTGACCATACCGCCGGGATCTGACCCGTGATCGGGTTCGGTGAGTCCGAAGCACCCAATCCACTCGCCAGTTGCCAGTTTCGGCAAATACTTTTCACGTTGGGCATCGTTGCCATAGGCATAAATTGGATACATCACGAGGGATGATTGGACGCTCAGCATCGACCGGTAACCCGAGTCGACACGCTCGACTTCGCGAGCGACGAGTCCGTAGCTAATGTAATCCACTCCCGGACAGCCGTACCCTTCGATGGTCGATCCCAGCAGCCCCATTTCGCCCATTTCTCGAAAAATGGCGGGATCGGTAGTCTCAGTTCGAAATGCACTTTGCACGCGCGGTAGCAGCTGCCCTTGAGCATACTGGCGGGCGGTATCCCGGACCATGCGCTGTTCTTCGGTCAGCTGGTCATTCAACTCGAAAGGGTCTTCCCAATTCAGTTTTTTCCAGTGGGTGTTCCCGGCCATCGGTTGTGCTCCTGGTTTTTGATGTTTAGCGCTGAGCCGTGGTGTGCTGTCTTTTACGTGAACGAAGTTCGCAGCTGCAGTCCGCACCCACATCGCCGCAACAATGTTACTACGACTATTTCCTGCTCAGTGACCGCGGCGCGTCATTATTGCCTCATGGTATCGGATTGCGTCATCCAGCGGTTGCTCGATACCCCCATGGGGGAGCTACGTGTGTCAGCTCAAGATTCCCTTCGATGGTGAGGGCACGCGGCCTACATGCTGATCGCTGTAACTCGATGCAGTGATGATTTCAGTAGCTTGCTAGTCAGATTGCTGGGGTTGAGCGCGTTGTAGGTGGTCGTGCCATACTAGAAACTGTCATCGGTAAGCTAGCGCCGGCGAGAAGACCGGGCGCGCATCGCGGTGTTATTTCAATTTGTGCTCGAGGGCCAGTTGGTCCGAGTATTTGAGGAGTGTGATTCATGAGCAAGCTCTCTGTGCTGGACCTCAGTTTTTTGATGGCCGAGCGCCGCAATACACCTATGCATGTCGGTGGTCTGAACCTATTCCAGTTACCCGATGGGGTCGAGCGGCACGAGTTTCTGCGGGGTTTGTTAGAGAGTCTGCGCGGCGATGACGCCTTGCAGCGGCCCTTTTGTGATCGTCTCGAGACCGGCGTTCTCGGTTCCTTAGCTGGCTCCCAGTGGGTGCCCGATGACGAACTCGATCTCGAGTACCACATCCGCCACTCTGCGTTGCCATCTCCTGGTCGTTATCGCGAACTGTTTGCCTTGGTTTCGCGATTGCACGGTACGCTGCTAGATCGATCGCGACCCCTTTGGGAAATTCACCTCATTGAGGGCGTAAACCGTCGCGAATTTGCGCTGTACAGCAAATACCACCATGCGGTCATCGATGGGGTGCGCGGTGTGCAACTCGTGCGCAGCATGTTCAGCACCGACCCAGAAGAGATACTTGATCACTCGCCGCTCAGTGTTAAAGCGAAGGAGCGTTACTACGCCTTGTTAAAAGACAGTGGGCTGACTGCAAAACCAAAGATTGATTTGACGCCTACGGTGATGGATCGCTTTAAAGCGCAGCTCGATATTGCGGGTAATCTTTATGGGCGCACCCGCAAGCAGTTGCGGGCGGTAGGGCGGGCAGGCGTGCGGGAAACACTGCTGCCCTGGACGGTGACACCCCGCTCGGCGCTGAATGCCCGCATCGACGGTTCCCGCCGTTTCGTTGCACAGTCGTTTGCAGTTGATCGATTTTTGGCGTTGAAGGCGCGCTTTGAATGTACGCTCAATGACATAGTGCTTACAGCTTGTTCGGGCGCGCTAATCCGTTACCTTGAGCGTCACGCAGAGCTACCCGACAAGCCCCTTCGAGCTTTGGTGCCAATTTCCCTGCGCAAGCCCGGCGATACCGAGTCATCCAACGCGGTCGCGGGCATTCTCGCCAATTTGGCGACCAATGAAAAAGACCCTGTGCGCAGGCTGCATAAAATACGGATGTCGATGCAGGACGGCAAAGACTTGTACGACGGTATGAGCAGTGGCGAGGGCGCTGCGCTGTTTGCACTCATGCAGTCACAATCATTTATTCTGAGCACACTGAAGCTCACCCACAAATTACCCCCGATCAGCACGACCATCTCTAATGTCCCTGGCCCGCGAGAACAGATGTATTGGAATGGGGCGCCGATGACGGGTTACTACCCTGCGTCGATCGTGCTTGATGGCTTCGCGGTGAATATCACCTTGGTGAGTTACTTCAAGAATTTGGATTTTGGTATCACAGCCTGCCGACGCAGTGTTCCTCAGGCCCAGCGGCTGATCGATTACCTCGAAGAGTCCCTGCTAGAACTTGAGACCGTGGCCGGTATTCGTGGCGACAAGACGGCCAATCGAGCCAAGGCGGCACTGAAATCCAGTGCCGCTAAGTCGGGCAAGCGCACGCCGGGCAAGACAGCCTCTGAAAAAGCTGAAGTGACAAGCTCAAAGTCTAAGAAGACAGGCCCGACGAAAGCCCCGACGAAACCCCCGACGAAAGCCCCTAAGAACGCGGCACAAAAAACGGTATCTGCTAAGAATGCAACAGCTCGAAAGTCCACTTCACGTGCCGCCGCAGTAAAGCCCAAAAATGCCTAAAGTCGATTTACGCACGCAGTAAACCGGAATTTAACGGGAAGAAAAAAGGGCGCCTGAGGCGCCCTTTTTTTGAATGGCAACGTTGGCTGAGGACCAGCGTTGCCTTACCTGTGATGTATCAAGCGACCTGATCGATGACTGTCGCAGCAATGCGCTTGCCATCTTCTGCAAGCTTCTGGAACTCAACGATCTGATCGAAATTCATGTAGCGATAAATTTCATCGGACATGGCGTTCAACTTGCCCGCAAACTCCAGGTATTCCTCAGGTGTCGGCAGCTTGCCGAGTAGGGCGCCGACGGCGGCCAGTTCAGCGGAAGTGAGGTACACGTTGGCACCATCGCCGAGCCGGTTGGGGAAGTTTCGGGTAGAGGTGGATAGCACGGTTGATTTAGGTGCCACTCGCGCCTGATTACCCATACACAACGAGCAACCCGGCATTTCCGTGCGCGCGCCGGCCTTACCGAAGATGGAGTAGTAGCCTTCTTCCATCAATAGATGTTCATCCATCCGTGTGGGTGGGCAAATCCACATCTTCGTGCTGACCGGTTGACCGTGGGCTTCAAGCAGTTTGCCCGCTGCACGGAAGTGTCCGATGTTGGTCATACAGCTACCAATAAACACCTCATCCACGCCGTCGCCAGCGACTTGTGAGAGTAGACGAGCATCGTCGGGATCGTTCGGAGCGCAAACGACAGGCTCGTTGAGTTCATTGAGGTCAATTTCAATGACCGCGGCGTACTCGGCATCGTCATCGGCGGACATCAGTTCAGGGTTGGCGAGCCACTCCTCCATCTTTCGCGCGCGACGCTCCAATGTACGAGTATCGCCATAGCCTTCGCCAATCATCGAACGCAACAGTACGATGTTGGACCGCAGATACTCAGCGATAGTGTCCTCGGTCAGCTTAATCGTACAGCCAGCCGCTGAACGCTCGGCAGAGGCATCAGACAGTTCAAAGGCTTGCTCTACCGTGAGGTCGTCGAGGCCTTCGATCTCCAGAATGCGACCCGAGAAGATGTTTTTCTTACCTTTCTTCTCGACCGTTAGCAGCCCTTCCTGAATTGCCGCGTAAGGAATTGCGTGCACTAGATCCCTCAACGTGATGCCGGGCTGCATTTCCCCTTTGAAACGGACGAGCACCGATTCGGGCATGTCTAGCGGCATGACACCGGTCGCGGCTGCGAATGCGACTAGACCTGAGCCTGCGGGGAAAGAGATACCCATCGGGAAGCGCGTATGAGAATCCCCACCGGTACCGACGGTGTCGGGCAACAACATGCGATTTAACCAGCTGTGGATGATGCCATCACCGGGACGCAGTGATACGCCGCCACGGGTCATGATGAAGTCGGGCAGGGAGTGCTGAGTATCGATATCAACGGGCTTCGGATACGCAGCGGTGTGGCAGAAAGACTGCATCGTGAGATCGGCGGAGAAGCCCAGACACGCCAGGTCCTTCAGCTCATCGCGGGTCATTGGTCCGGTTGTGTCTTGTGAGCCCACAGTCGTCATGCGCGGCTCGCAGTAAGTGCCTGGGCGAACACCGTCCATACCACAAGCTCGGCCAACCATCTTCTGAGCTAGAGAGAATCCTTTGCCGCTGTCCTCGGGCTGTTCGGGCTTACGGAACAGATCGCTCTCGGGCAGACCGAGGGATTCCCGAGCTTTAGTCGTCAAGCCTCGGCCGATAATGAGGTTAATACGTCCACCCGCACGCACTTCATCAAGAAGCACCTCGGACTTGAGTTCAAACTCCGACAGGGTTTCACCGGCTTCATTAAGAATCTTGCCGTCATAGGGTCGAATTTCAATAACGTCACCCATATGAAGGTCATCCACCGGCGCTTCGAAAACGAGCGCCCCGGCATCTTCCATCGTGTTATAGAAAATTGGCGCTACCTTATTGCCAATACAAACTCCGCCGGAACGCTTGTTGGGCACTCCGGGCATATCGTCGCCAAAGAACCACAACACGGAGTTGGTCGCTGATTTTCGCGAGGAACCGGTGCCCACGACGTCGCCAACAAAAGCGACGGGCAAACCCCGTGACTGAATATCGGCGATCTGCTTCATGGGTCCCACATTGCCCGGGTCGTCGGGGGTTATTCCCTCGCGGGCCATTTTGTACATGGCGAGCGCATGTAACGGAATGTCGGGTCGCGACCAGGCGTCGGGGGCAGGGGAGAGGTCGTCGGTATTGGTCTCGCCTGTCACTTTGTAAACCACCATCTTGGTAGATTCAGCAACCGGGTCGCGGCCTGTAAACCATTCCCCTTCAGCCCAGCTTTTCATTACTGCTTGGGCGTTTACCGATCCATTTTTGGCCAATTCTTCAACGTCGTGGAATGCATCGAACATCAGCAGCGTGGTTTTTAGCTCGGCCGCTGCGAGTTCACCGAGCTCTGGGTCATCAATCAGTGCTACGAGGGTCTCAATGTTGTAACCCCCATGCATATTGCCCAAAAGCTCTACAGCCGCTGCAGGGCTAATGAGCGAGCAGTCGGTGTCGCCGTTGGCAACGGCGGATAGAAAGCCCGCCTTCACGTAGGCGGCTTCATCGACGCCCGGGGGCACGCGGTTGCTGATGAGATCGAGCAGAAACGCTTCTTCCCCAGCCGGCGGAGCTTTGAGAAGCTCAATCAAGCCCGCGACCTGCTCGGCATTGAGCGGCTTGGGCGGAATGTTATGTTGGGCGCGTTCAGCGACATGTTCGCGATAGGCTTCAAGCACGATAGAACTCCTTGGCTTTTGAGTGTTGTCTCGATCCCGAATCTGGCGGTGCAGCGCGGCTGAGGCCGTCTGGGGCGTGCCGAGAGCGACGTCGGGATCGGACGGTGTACAGTAACTGTCTAAGTATAGCCTGCGTCCGGCTTTTCTGACATCCACTTGATGCTGATGCCGTGCATTCAAGCCGTGCATAACCTACACTTTTTCAATGTCACTGACTAAATCCACAGGCCAGAGAAATCAGGTGCCGCGAGTGCGTACGCCATGTATCGGTGTGTGCTCTACCGGTATTGGTGATGCGGTCTGCCGCGGATGCAAGCGCTTCGGTCACGAAGTCATCCACTGGAATGGTTACAGTGAAGCCGAAAAGCTGGCTGTGGATCGACGCTTGGCCGAGTTTCTCAGCACCTGTATGCAGCAACGCTTTGTGGTGACCGATCCAGACTTGTTGCGCTGGCAATTGGATGTGCAACAGGTGAGATTTAACCCGTTGCACGATGAATATTGCTGCCTGTTTGCCCTCTTGAAGGCGGGGGCCGGGCAGATTAGCGACCCAAATAAATATGGTTTTTCAGTCCATCTCGACTACCGGCAACATGCCTTGCTGGAACTGCGAGAGCAGGTAGACAAGGCTTACTGGGAGCTATCGGTTGCCCATTACGAACGCTATCTGGCTACTCCCGATTTGTTTGGCGCTACATAACCTCAGCGCGAATCAACCCATGAGATACTTTACTGATGAGTAAAACAGTTGACCTTGCACCCGTCTGCGCGTTTCTGCCCTGTTTAACCCCCGCCACCTGGGCGGCGGCGGCAGTGAATGACCTCGAAACCCTGCTAATTGATCACGCCAATTGCGAGAAAAAAGCGGCCGCGACTGCCCTCAGTCTTATGCATCGTTACACCGAAAACAGCGGCCTGCTGCACGCTATGTCACGGCTTGCACGGGAAGAGCTCCGTCATTTCGAGCAGGTATTAAAAATTATGGAACGGCGGGGGATTGAATACCGACCCGTGACCGCATCGCGTTACGCTTCAGGACTACATGGGCTTATTCGAGTGCAAGAACCCTCCAAGCTCATTGATACCTTGTTGGTGGGTGCGCTGATAGAGGCGCGCTCTTGTGAACGTTTTGCGGCGCTCGTGCCACTGCTAGACGAGGAACTCGGTGGCTTTTACACCTCGCTGCTGCGCAGTGAATCCCGGCATTTTATGGATTACTTAGATCTCGCTAAGAGTGCTGCGCGGGCAGCGGGCTGCGAGGATGACATTGATGATCGTCTGCAAACCTTTAAAGTGCGCGAGGCTGAATTGATCTTGAACTCCGACGACAACTTGCGGTTTCACAGCGGTGTTCCTCGACCTGCAAGCACTGAGGCCGCCGACGCAGCCTGAGCGCCGATGCCCGCTGGCGTGTTAGCGATCCTGGGAAATTTCTTTACAGCTTGAAGGATTCAAGGGCGACCTGATTGTTGTCAGCTCGTACACACCAACCCAGTGTTGCAGTCCAGTCGCCGAGGACGACACGCTCCCCACGGGCAACCGCGTGTCTGTTCGGTCGGTGCGTGTGGCCGTGAATAAGGCGAGTGACGCTAGCCTCAGCCATATCGGCGTCGACCGTATCGCCGTTGACATCGATGATGTTGTCAGGCTTGTTGCTCGCTTTTTCTTTGCTGACCTGTCGAATATGCTGAGCAAAGGCGCGGCGCTCATCGATCGGCTTCTTCATCATGTCTGCCTGCCACGCTGGGTCGTGGAGAATCGTCCGCATTTGCTGGTATTCAACGTCGTCAGTGCACAGTGTGTCGCCGTGCATTATCAGCGTCGGCGCGCCGCACAGGTCAATGACGGTACTGTCGCCGAGTAATGTTGCGCCCACGCTTGTGGCGAAATCTTCCCCTAGAGCGAGATCCCGATTGCCTCTGACCAGATACAGGCGTGTCCCGCGTTCCGAGCAGGCGCGCAAAGCGCGTTTGATGCGCTGTATTTGGTCCGAGTCGTCGTCATCACCGACCCAGAATTCAAAGAAATCACCGAGGATGTACAGTGCCTCGGCATCTTTTTCCCGCTCTAAAAAAGCAAAAAAGCCAGCTTCAATCGCTGGCGTTTCCTCACTCAGGTGCAGGTCACTGATGAACAGCGTCGCGCCCAACAGGCTTACTCCTCGACGACGCTGACCGACTCGATCACGATCGGCTCTTTGGGCACGTCTTGATGGCCTGCTTTGTTGCCGGTTTCAACAACCCGAATTTTATCGAGCACCGACTCGCCGTCGACAAGCTTACCGAAGACGGTGTAGCCCCAGCCCTGCATGTTCTTGCCGGTATGATTTAGGAAGTCGTTATTCCGTACGTTGATAAAGAACTGTGCCGTTGCCGAGTGCGGATCCATGGTCCGCGCCATCGCAATTGTACCGCGATCGTTTTTAAGACCGTTGTCAGCCTCGTTTTCAATCGGTTCGCCGGCACTTTTTTGACTCATATCCGCCTCAAAACCACCGCCTTGAATCATAAAATTATCAATAACGCGATGAAAAATAGTGTCATCAAAGAAGCTGTCATTGACGTAGTTCAAGAAGTTTTCGACAGTTTTGGGAGCCTTTTCGCCATCGAGTTCCAAGGTCATGGTGCCATACGTGGTTTTGATTTGGACGCGCGTTGTCGCCATTGGGAAATCCTGTGTCGTTGGTGTGGGAAATTGGGGCTGAATGCTACAGGTTTTGACCCCGAGACGCGATGCTGTTTGGTGGAATTCACAACTTAGGCACGCAAGCTCTGACAGGAGTCCATCCCCCTTGATATATTACGCGCTTCGCCCGTGAGAACTCCCCATGACACCTGTGACTCGCAGTAATTTCCTGAAAACCCAGATTCAGACGGATCTGGATGGCGCCGTCGTAGAGGCCGTTGTCACTCGGTTTCCGCCGGAACCCAATGGCTATCTGCACATCGGGCATGCGAAATCGATTACGGTCAATTTCGGTTTGGCTGCCGAGTTCGGTGGGCATTGTCATCTGCGCTTCGACGACACCAATCCCGAAAAAGAGAGTCAAGAGTTCATTGATTCAATTAAAGAGGATGTTAAGTGGCTGGGTTACGCGTGGCACGGTGAGGTCCGCTACGCTTCAAGCTATTTTGATCAGTTATATGAATGGGCGTTGCACCTCATAGACCAGGGGCTCGCCTATGTCTGCGACCTGTCGGCGGAGGAGGCCCGCGAGTATCGCGGGTCGCTAACTGAACCCGGGCGTGACAGTCCCTACCGAAACCGCACTACCGCGGAAAATCGGGAGCTTTTCGAGCGCATGCGCGCGGGGGAGTTTGACGATGGCACGCGGGTGTTGCGCGCCAAAATTGATATGGCGGCCCCCAACATCAACCTGCGTGACCCGATTTTGTACCGTATTCGACGGGCGACGCACCACCAAACCGGTGACGATTGGCCAATTTATCCGACCTACGATTACGCCCACGGACAGGAAGATGCCATCGAGGGCGTAACCCATTCCATTTGTACCTTGGAGTTTGAGGACCATCGGCCGCTCTATGACTGGTTTATCGAGCACCTTCCGGTACCTCATAAGCCGCGCCAAATCGAATTTGCACGCCTTAATACCAGTTACACGATTACCAGTAAGCGAAAGTTGAAGCTGTTGGTCGATTCCCAAACGGTTGATGGCTGGGATGATCCCCGTATGCCGACGATTGCGGGTTTGCGTCGTCGAGGATTCCCTCCTGCCGCGATTCGACATTTCTGTGAGGAGGTGGGCACGTCGCGCTCCGATGGCACAGTGGATGTCGCTATGCTGGAAAGTGCGGTGCGGGATCACCTGAACAACCATGCGCCGCGGGCCATGTGCGTCCTGCGACCGTTAAGGCTGGTGCTGACCAATTACGAACGCCGTGAGGACCTCTCGATCGCCAATCATCCTGCCAATGAGGCATTCGGTCAGCGGACAGTGCCATTTACTCAGGAGCTGTTTATAGATGCGGACGATTTTCGCGAAGAGGCCAATAAAAAATACAAGCGTTTGGTCATTGGCAAGCGCGTGCGTCTTCGAGGCGGCTATGTGATTGAGGCAGAGCGCTGTGATAAGGACGCTGCTGGCGAGGTTGTTACGGTGTATGCCCGGGTCATTGAGGGCACGCTTGGGGAGGACCCCGCCGATGGAGTTAAGCCCAAGGGCGTTATTCATTGGGTTTCTGCTTCCGAAGGCGTCGCGGCGCAAGTGCGCGTCTACGACCGATTGTTTATCGAAGCCGACCCAGGTCGAGTCGACGATATTCTGTCAGTGGTGAACCCGAAGTCGCTGCAGCATGTTGAGGGCGCCGTTGTTGAGCCCTCAGTGCTGACTGCCCAGCCTGAGCAGGTTTTCCAGTTTGAGCGGGAAGGGTACTTTGTGGCCGATCGCCGTGAGTTTTCCAGTGAGACACCGGTGTTTAACATGACCATTGGACTGCGCGATACGTGGAGTGCCGGCAATGCCTGAACTGCGCTTGCACAACACGATGACGGGCGAGCGTGAGCCCTTTGTGCCTGTCGATGAATCCCGGGTGACCATGTACGTGTGTGGTCCCACGGTCTATAACCTTGCTCATATCGGTAACGCCCGCCCGGTTGTTGTTTTCGATACGCTGTTTCGCGTCTTGCAGCGGCTATATCCCCAAGTGGTTTACGCCCGCAACATCACTGATATCGATGACAAGATCATTGCTGCTGCCCGTGAGCGGGGTACGGGCATTGAGGCGGTGAGCCAGGAATTTGCCGAGAAGTATCGAGAGGATATGGCGCAGCTCAATACGTTGCCCCCAAGTCTTGAACCTCATGCGACCGACAACATTCCAGCGATGCTCGATTTAACCCAGCGTTTGGTTGACGGTGAGTTCGCCTATGTGGCCGATGGACACGTGCTGTTCGCCGTTGAGTCCATGGAGCGATATGGTGAACTCAGTGGCAGAAAGCTCGATGACATGTTGGCCGGCGCGAGAGTAGATGTGGCGGATTACAAACGTCATCCCGGTGATTTTGTGCTTTGGAAGCCGTCAACGGACGATGAGCCAGGTTGGGGTAGTCCCTGGGGGCGAGGCCGTCCGGGTTGGCACTTGGAATGTTCCGCGATGATTCGTGCGCATTTGGGCGACGCGATTGATATTCACGGCGGTGGCCGAGATTTAATCTTTCCTCATCACGAGAATGAGCGCGCACAAAGCTGTTGTGCGTATGGCGGAGACTTCGTGCGTTACTGGATGCATAACGCGTATCTGGATATGGAAGGCGAGAAGATGTCCAAGTCCTTGGGCAATGTCCGAACCGTGCGCGAGCTTCTGAAGTCTTACTCGGGAGAGGTGCTGCGTTTTGCGCTGTTATCGGCCCATTATCGCTCGCCGCTCAATTTCTCAGCCGATTTGCTTGATGGGGCCAAAGATGCCCTTGATGGCTTCTACACGGCGCTGCGGCAGAGCTCGGATGTTGTTCCTGCTGACGTTGACCCTCAATCAACCGACGCCTTCTCGGCGCTTTGCGATGATCTGAATACGCCACTCGCGATTGCGGCATTACACGCTGCTAGCAAGGCCCTCAACAAAGCTGAGCCCGACGAGCGTGCTCAACGCAAAGGGGAGCTGCTCGCAAGTGGCGCCGCCATTGGGTTATTACATGCCGATCCCGAGGTGTGGTTTACGGGCGGGGCTGCGGACGACGCTGTGAACAATGACCAAATTGAACTGTTGGTACAGGAGCGTGTTGCTGCGAAGCAGGCGAAAAATTTTTCTCGGGCAGACGCCATTCGCGACGAGTTAACCGCTGCAGGAATCGTGCTTGAAGATGGACCCGAGGGAACGAGTTGGCGGCGCGCCTAGCCCCAATCGTTGGTGCTCGGCTGGCCTCCAATAGTTTCTCGATGTGCCCCTCGCAGAGTTAGCATGAGAGCACACCTTACGTGCAGCCACCAATCAGGTTGATGCCACTTTTTTGCTGGTTATCCAGGAGCGTTTCGATGGGCTTAACAAAGTGCCTTTTCAGCTGATTGCACCGTTTGGGCAATGAGCGTATTGATTGTCATTGGGCCGACTCCGCCTGGTACGGGGGTATAGGCTTTAACACGGTTGGTAAGGGGCGTGAGTTCAATGTCGCCCACGCCACCGGGGTGGTATCCCGCATCCACAACCACTGAATCATCTTTAATCCACTCGGCCCGGATGAATTCGGGCCTTCCCACTGCGCCCACAAGAATGTCAGCTTGCGCGACATGCGCCTGGAGATCGCGGGTGCGCGAGTGACATATGGTTACCGTGGCGTTAGCTTGTAACAGCATCATGGACATCGGTTTGCCCAAGATTGGACTGCGGCCCACAACAACCGCACGCTTACCCTCAATTTCGATTTCATAGTGAGCCAGCAGTCGCATAATGCCCTGAGGCGTTGCACAGCCATAGGCGAACTCACCCATGCTCATCCGTCCAAAACCTAGACAGGTGACTCCGTCGACATCTTTTTCAAGGGCAATCATGTCGAAAGCGGCGCGCTCATCGATGTGAGCGGGCACGGGGTGTTGCAGCAAAATGCCATGCACGTTCGGGTTGTGATTAAGTTCGTCAATTTGTCGCAGTAAATCATTGGTTTTGATTGTTGCGGGTAATTCAATTGCCAGCGATTCCATGCCGACGCGTCGGCAGGCATTGCCTTTCATGCGCACGTAGGTCGCTGAGGCGGGATCATCGCCCACGAGAATGGTTGCGAGAATGGGTGTCTTGCCGCCCGATTTTTCCTTAAGTGACGCCACCCGCTGGCTTAACTCGGCTTCAGTGAGTTGTGCGACGTGTTTGCCGTCAAGGAGTAGGGCGCTCATAAGTGTCTCTGGGATGTTTGCTTGCTCGGGGCGCAAGTGTTCCAGATTGCGCGGTTGGGTGAAAGGGCAACTTGACCACTGATCGTTTCAATTGACCCAAATTCACCAAACAAGTAGTATGCGCGCCTTCTCACCAAGTGTGGTCTCAGTGTTATGCTGCGTGAGAACGTCGGGGTGTAGCGCAGTCTGGTAGCGCGCCTGCTTTGGGAGCAGGATGTCGGGGGTTCGAATCCCTCCTCCCCGACCATTCAGTGGTGGCTGTAGCTCAGTTGGTAGAGCACAGGATTGTGACTCCTGTGGCCGCGGGTTCGATCCCCGTCAGCCACCCCATTTCGCTATTCCTCAGCGAATCCCCGATACCTCTCAGTTCGCGGCTCTACCCCATTAAAGGGGGACGGACCTGCTCTCATTGAGCTCGATTGTTGATGAAGAGCCCGCCAACCGTGTCGCAATGGCTTAATAAGCGCAATCAATAGCTTTCAAAATTCCTGAACCTACAAGCTCAGCGGGCATCAACCCCATTTTGTTGTGGAACCCGTCAGTGGTTGCGTTGCTCTTGGTGCAGCGCCCAAAGCTTGCGCTATCTATGTGCCCGATAATTAGTTGAGAGCTGCATCGAAATGCGTTTAGTGAGACTCGACTTTATCGGCTCGCTCAACCTTTACTGGCACTGACTTGAAATTAGGGGTCAGGCTGCGGGGGTCTAGCTGGTGCTCAGTGAGTACATTCGCCTCTGGGTAATAAGCCATAACGCAGCCTTGAGGTAAGTCAAAGCGCTGAGCGGTCGAACCTTTCATTTTACCTTGACGTGAGGTCACATCAATTTTGTCGCCAGTATTAATGTTTAGGAGTCGCATGTCTTTGCCCGACAAAAAAACCGTATTGCGATCAGCATTAAGTCGATAGCTGTCCGTTTCCTCATAAATAATGCTGTTAAATTGCCCTTCACTACGAATGCTCGACAGTACAAAAGGGTAGCTTTGCGCATCATCATTTACTGTGGGCATATCGTGAGTGACAAAAGAGGCTTTTCCTCTCGGAGTATTAAATAGCGGTTTATGCATGATGCGATTACGTATATGGAACTCCTTTTTGGCAACGCCTATATCTTTTAAGTCCTCCATTCCCTGTACGGTTTTTGCGATCGTTTCTCGTATCGTTTGATGTTGCTCGAACTGACTAAAATCCATTGCAAGATCAGGTTTTTGCGCTTCACACACGTGCTTTCCAATCGTCGCCAGGATGGAGACTTCAGAGCGCACGTTATCTAAACGATCAATGCCGCCGTCACTCAATCGTACATAATTGAACATCGATTCCTGCGTGGTTGCTTGCTGCTCTTCGTCTCGAGCGCACACAGGTAAAATTAATGTTTCACCTTCATCAACCCCATATAAGTGACCTTGATTTAAGGTGGTGGTTAAAAAGACTTTAAAGCCAATACGATTCAGCGCTTGTTCTGCCCACTCGGAATTTGGGCTCGCACTATATAAATTGCCACCCACAACCATGGCACAGTCGATGTCGCCCTCATGTGCAGCGGCTAATGCGTGGAAAGTGTCTAAACCTTTTGTACGAGGCAACTCAATGCCCAAGGTTGCTTCCAAGCCGTCAAAGACTTCTTCCGCTAACACCGGCTTCACCCCAATGGTGCCAATACCCTGCACATTGCTGTGACCGCGTAATGGCAACACACCACTATAAGGTTTACCTACCATCCCTCGTATTAATGCTAGGTTGGCAATGTATTCGACATTTTCAGAGCCGAATGCGTGGTGTGTCATTCCCATGCCCCATGCAAAAACGGCATTGGCGGATTCACTGTACAAAGTCGCAACCGCCTCAATTTCCTTTTGCGTTAATCCCGTATGTGCCTCTATAGATTCCCATGAGGTATCACTAATATCCTGCTCAAACTCAGCAAACCCCTCGCAGTAGTCTCCAATAAATGTCGTATCTTCTGTCCCTTGCTCTAGTACAGATTTGGCAACGCCTTTGAATACAGCAATGTCACTGCCTGTGCGCGGCTGAAGATATAATGAGGCGATATCGGTGCCGCCGACAATCATTGAGTGTGCACTCTTGGGTACGGCAAATTTAACTAATCCAGGTTCCTTGGCAGGATTAATCACCACGACATGTCCGCCGCGATCACGACAGGCTTTTAACTTATGAATAAAGCGAGGATGGTTCGAGGCAGGGTTCGCGCCAATCACAAAAATAAGATCGCACTGAGAGAGATCTTCTAACTCAACGGTAGCCGTACCTGTACCTATCGTTGAACCTAAACCGACACTGGTAGCCTGGTGACAATAGTAAGAGCAATTGTTCACATTATTGGTGCCATAAACACGCGCCAACAGTTGCAGTAAAAAACCCGACTCATTAGAAGAGCGGCCCGAGGAGTAGAAGAAGCTCCGACTCGGCGAGGTCTCACCGAATTTCTTTGCGGTATATTGAAGCGCCCACTCCCAATCAACTTCATAATATCGTTGAGTTTCGGCGGCTTTATAAATGGGTGAGTTTAAACGCCCGAGGTGCTCTAACTCTTTTGGCGTGAGTTCTCTCAATTCCTTCAAGGGGTGGTTGAAAATTTCTGTAGGAATGGGCGATTGAATATCCGTAGATTGGGCTTGTACGCTTTTATTGCAGACGGATGGAAACTCTCCCATCTCGTTAGTCATACCTCCCAGTTGCCCCCCCATTCCCAAACCGCAGGCTTTACAGGCGTTATTGGCGCGAAGTGCTTTAGCGGATTTTCTTAGACCCATCCGTTTTAATGTACTCAGCGTGTACAGTACTTTTTTGGGGCCGCCACCCACCACATTCTTCATTTAGCATTGCTCATTGTGTTTTTATTTCACGCTAGCAGATTGCGTTGCGGATCTATCGCGCAACACGTCGATCATTTGGTCGTACTTGGCGATCACTGCCGACGCTGGAGACGGGTTGTACAGACTGACCCCAATCGCCGTTAGGCCACACATCACAAACCCGGGAATGATTTCATACAGGTAGGCACTCAAGCCGCGTCCGTCGATTTCGATGGGACCATAGATCCAAAACAACACAGTGCCGGCACCGGCGATCATGCCAGCCAGTGCTCCCTGCGCTGTGAGTCTCCGCCAATACAGGCTCATCAGTATGATGGGTCCGAAAGCCGCCCCGAATCCCGCCCAGGCGTTACTCACCAAGCTCAATATTGAGCTCGAGCGGTCAAAGGCCAACCCAATGGCGATGACGGCAACCCCAAACACGGCGATGCGGCCGGTCAAAACTAATTCTTTCTGGCTAGCTGCTGGGCGCACATAGGTTTTGTAAAAGTCTTCGGTAAGGGACGATGAAGACACAAGGAGTTGTGAGGAGATCGTGCTCATGATCGCCGCAAGAATAGCCGCTAACAGGAAGCCTGCGATTAGCGGGTGAAAGAGAATTTGTGACAGCACAATGAAGATGGTTTCGGGGTCATCTAATGACATGCCGTTATTAGTAACGTAGGCCAGTCCAACTAAGCCGGTCGCTAACGAACCCACAATAGAAACGGTCATCCAGCTCATTCCAATGTGGCGCGCGACGGGGGCGTCTTTGTGGGAGCGCAGCGCCATAAACCGCACGATAATATGCGGCTGTCCAAAGTAGCCCAGTCCCCAGGATACACTCGATAACACGCCCAGCGCCGTGACGCCACCGAATGCAGTGAGCAAATCAGTGTCTATGCTGTTCAAAGTTTCTGTCATTGATGTGAGCCCGCCGATATCAGTCAAGGCCACGACTGGCACCAGAAC
Source organism: Luminiphilus sp. (assembly GCA_965657905.1). Lineage (GTDB taxonomy): Bacteria > Pseudomonadota > Gammaproteobacteria > Pseudomonadales > Halieaceae > Luminiphilus. Next base: position 29,436 of record CBFHPT010000001.1, read on the forward strand.
GAGAGCAATGAACATAATGCAGCCTTGAACAAAGTCGGTCAGGCTGACAGCGAGAAACCCGCCGAAGAGGGTGTAGGCGACGACGACGCCGGCAGTGACAAAGAGCCCCAGTTCGTATTGCAAGCCCATCGACGCTTCAAACAATTTACCTCCGGCCACAACGCCCGCGGAGGTGTACAGGGTGAAGAAAATTACGATGACCAGTGACGAGAATACGCGCAATCGTCGGGTGTGATCGTTGAAACGCTTCTCTAAAAAATCTGGGATGGTGATCGCATCATCGGCTACTTCGGTGTACACGCGCAGGCGCGGCGCAACCAGCAGATAATTCAGAAAGGCGCCGATCAGTAGTCCCACGGCGATCCAGGCGGCTGACAAGCCAGAAACATACATTGCTCCTGGTAATCCGAGCAGCATCCAGCCGCTCATGTCTGACGCGCCGGCTGATAATGAGGCGACAGCGGGACTTAGCTGACGACCACCCAGCATGTATTCGGAGACGTCAGAGGTGGATTTTCGGTACGCGTAGACGCCAATCGCCATCATGATCAGGAAGTAAATTCCTAATGAGACCATCTCTTCAATTCGAATGTGCTCAGCTTGCATGATGCTTGTTTTCCTTTGTCGTCTTGATGCCGCTCTCGGTTTCCAACCTTACACAAGAAGTGAATGTAGTTGGCTTACCATGATTGGCTCCGCACCATCCTATGGTGGGCAGGTGCCGAGAGCCCGGTAGTTAAGTGGGTTTAGGTGCACAGCACCATCGGGGCGGCGTGCTTAAGGCTTGCAGGTCGCAATTCTGATGTTCGCGCTCACGTCACCCTATGCTATGTCACGATAGCATCGGTGTGTTTCGAACTGCACCCGCTGTCATGGGGAGGGGCATCACGTCAGTAATTAATTGCGGCTTGATGGCCGCGGTAATGCCGTCGAACTGAGCGCCGTTGAGCGCGGACTGCGTTGGCACGACGTGCCCACCGTGTGGGCAGGGGGGCTCGTTTGGCGCGACGACGGTAAAACGCATTGACGCGATAGTAGCCCAGCGCTCAAGCAATGCGCCGCCCATGTTTCCGCAGCCCACCATCAGCATATTGAGCGGCGATTCCGTGACCTGCTCATATATCCTTGCGGGCGCGCTTGGTGTGTTGTCTATCACCAAAGATTACTCGTTTGACGGGTTGATATTCCGATGGACTTACAATCTAGCGTCCATAAAAGTAACAATTATTTAATTTGGAAACAAACTAATATTATTGGTTCTGCATGTTTTTTTGGTTAAAATTTCCCCCTAAAATCACCATTTCATACCGATAATCCGGTTTTGGAGTGAAAATATAAGTTAGATATGTAACTATATGCCGCTCAGATCGGTAACCTAATGGTTAAAGCGCTCAGGCCGCCGGTATGGGGAAATGGCGAAACCTTCAAGTCGAAATTTTCAAGTCGAAACCTTCAAATAGAGTGAGTTAGGAGACTGTTGTGAGCGAGCGAAAGCGAATCGTGGTGAAAGTTGGATCGAGCCTGTTGGCAGACAGCCACACCTTGGCGCTTAAGTACGCGTTCATGCATGGGCTAATGACTGATATCGCGCACTTACGTAGTCAGGGCAACGACGTTGTTCTGATGTCTTCCGGCGCCGTGGCCCTTGGCTGCAATGCAATCGGTGTGAACCCTGCCGAGGCGAGCATTCAGGACAAGCAGGCAGCGGCTGCCTGCGGGCAACCTCTGTTACTCAACGCTTATCGGCAGATCGCACAAGAAAGTTCGCTTTACGTTGCCCAGTTGCTGGTAACGATGGACGAGATGGAAGACCGCGAGCGCTTTATCAACATCAAAAACACGTTGGAACACCTTTTTGATCATCCCGTAGTGCCAATCGTTAACGAGAACGATAGCGTCGCGACAGCGGAGCTGCGGGTTGGCGATAATGATCGCTTGGCTGCGAAGGTCGCCCAAATGATTCAGGCGGATCATTTTGTGATGCTGACCAGCGTTGACGGTTTGTATGACCGAAATCCGGCGGAGGAGGGTGCGCAGTTTATCCCTAGCATCGAAGACGTGAACCAATACCTCGAGGCAACTGAAGGTACCTCTGCACTGGGCAGTGGTGGCATGAAAACCAAGCTTCAGGCCGCCAACATGGCTCAGCAACTGGGGTGCACGACCTACATTGCCGAGGGAGTTCTCGAGCGTCCAATTAGCTCGGTACTCGAAAATCGGCGCCGACACACCCGCTGCCTCGCCCACGGTACCGCATCATCTGCGTGGTCCTCATGGCTCACGAACCGTCTGCAGGTTGGTGGTTCACTGGTGCTTAGCGCCGAGAAAGTCGCCGAGTGGAAGCGTGGCTTGTCCCCCGCGTGTCTTGATGACTTGGTCGCCTTCCACGGCGAGTTCAGTCAGGGCGACGTGGTCCATCTGTTCTGCGAAGACGGCGAGGAGCTCGCTCGTGGGCTGACCAATTTTTCTTCCGATGAAATCACTATGATGAATCGCTTCCCAGCAACCGCTATTAGTGAAATTTTAGGCGGGGACGTGATGCCAGTGTTGGTGGCGGCTAAAAACATGGTTCGAGTGGAAGACCATCACCTGTCATGGGACGCGCCACAAGAGATGATGGAGGAGTTGGCGGCCTAGGGTAAAGACGTCAGCCCGTTTTTGTTCTTTTGGCGTCGCGAACGGCCTTGGTGCTTTGCAAGCCCTGGTGGTAAATCTCAATCACGCCGCCGGCGTTAACAGCGAAATCAGGGCAGTAAACAACGCCCTGCGCGTGCAAGCGCTCACCGTCTTCGGCGCTGGCGAGTTGATTGTTGGCTGCACCCGCGACAATCTTCGCCCGTAGGTTCGGGATTGATTGTGCGTTCAGAGTGGCCCCCAGTGCGCAAGGCGCCAGGACGTCGCAATCAGCCGTCATAAACTCGTCGCAGGCTATCGGAATTAACCCGAAGTGCTGCTCGGATCGACGTACGTTAGGGGCATGAATATCGCACCCCATTACCGAGACACCGGCTTTACTTAACAAACCGGCTAGGTGATAACCCACATGTCCTAACCCTTGAATTACAACCCGAATGCCTTCGAGATCGGTCGTCTTGTAAACAGTTTTGATGGCAGCTTTTATGCCGAGAAACACACCTTGTGCAGTGTGGGGTGACGGGTCTCCTCCATGATCGTTATCTTCAAGACCTTTCACGTAGGGTGTTTGGGTGGATGCGTGACGCATATCTAAAGGCGATGTGCCCGAGTCTTCAGCGATCACATATGCGCCGCCTAAACGATCGACGGCTGCGCCCATGGCGGCCATCATGGCTGGGGTTTTTTCGTGCCGAGGGTCTCCCATGATGACGGATTTTCCGCCGCCGAAAGGCAGCCCCGAGAGGGCTGATTTAAACGTCATGCCGCGAGAGAGGCGCAATACATCCGTTAGCGCTCCGTCGTCGCTGCTATACGGAAACATCCGACAACCGCCGACGGCGCTGCCTAATCGGGTGTCGTGCACAGCAATGATTGCACGAAGGCCGGTCGATTGGTCGTTAACGAATACAACCTGCTCATGATCCTGAAACTCTGGGTGCTTAAAAACTGACATGTGATGGTTTCTCCGGTGTTGGGTAAGCATTTCTGGAAAGCTCGTGTTTCGGCCATTAAGCGGCGGCCTTTCCGCCGACCTCCACAAACCTCAACTCACCGCGCAGCTCACGCAGTAACTGCTCCCGTGGTTCGAGCAGGTTTTCGCGGTTTCGATCTTTGACGTGACCGTAACCTCGCAAGGTCTCTGGCAAGTTGGCCAGCGCGACAGCCGGCGGGTAGGTCTTCTCATTCACTCGCGCTTCAATTTCATCGAGTAGCTTCAAGTATTGATCGAGATCAGCGCGCTCTCGCTTGCGCTCTTCAGTTAAGGCAAAGACATCAAGCCGTGTTCCACGCAGTGATTTGAACCTTGCCAGCAACCGAAAGGCCGACATCATCCATGCACCGTATTCACGTTTGCGGACTTTTCCTGTTTCGGGGTCGGGCTTGCTTAAAAGCGGTGGCGCCAAATGAAAGCGCAATGAGTAGTCACCGGAAAACGTCTTTGCCAGCTGTTTTTGAAACGCCTCGCTACTGTGTAAGCGCGCGACCTCGTACTCATCCTTGATGGCCATCAGTCGGTAGAGTTGGCGCGCCACCGCGAAGGTCAGAGAATCTGATGCAAACGGTGTGGGGTCGATATTGCTAATCTGATCAACTCGGCGTTTATATTTGTCGGCCTAATCACCATTCTGATATTCGGTAAGCCGTGCTGCGCGATCGGCAATAAGGTCACTCAGGCTTTCGATCTTGGTCACCTTGTCGGTTGGTTCGTCCGACAGTTGCGATAGGATAGTCTCCGGCTGGTGCGCAAATTGGCGGCCCATGTGAAAGGCGCGCTTGTTAAACTCAGCTGCAACGCCATTCAAATCAATTGCGCGCTCCAGTGCTTGCCGACCGACGGGAACCCAGCCGTTTTGCCAGGCGCAACCGAGCAGAAAGAGGTTGGCGCCGATCGCATCACCCAGAAGTCGCGTCGCAATTTCGGTGGCGTTAACGAAGGCAATCGCTTCTTCACCCACCTCCGCTGTGATCTTGTCGCGCATTCCTTGCCCCGGAAACTTGCCGTCGGGGTCGAGCACAAACGCGGCTGTGGGTTGCTCCGCATCATTGATGATGGCATGCGTTCGCGTTTTGGCTGCTTTACCGAGGGCTTCGTAGGTCGCGGTGACCACCATGTCGCAGTCAATCATGAGATCGGCTTCACCGGCGGGAATGCGCACTGCCTTAATATCGTCTTGGGTTGCAGCGACTCGCACGTGACTAGTCACTGCCCCGAACTTTTGTGCGAGGCCCGTTTGGTTCATCGTTGCGCAGCCTTTACCCTCAATGTGTGCTGCCATCGCCACTAGGGATGCAATCGTCAGCACGCCCGTACCGCCCACTCCTGCCACAACGGTATTCCAGGGTTGATCGATTGGTGGCAGAGTGGGGTCGGGCAGAGGGTCTGCTAAGACCGAAGTATCAGAGTTAGGTTTGGGTTTGCGTAATGAGCCCCCGACCACCGACACAAAGCTGGGGCAGAAACCTTCAACGCAGCTGTAGTCTTTGTTGCACGAGCTTTGCTCAATCTGACGCTTGCGACCCAAAGGGGTTTTCTTGGGTATCACAGATAAACAGTTCGACTGAATGCTGCAGTCTCCACAGCCCTCGCAGACGGCGTCGTTAATGAATATCCGGCGATTGGGGTCTTCCATCTTGCCTTTCTTCCTGCGACGCCGTTTTTCCGCAGCACAGGTTTGTTGGTAGACCAGTACCGAGGTGCCCGCGTACTCGCGCAGTTCGCGCTGCAGGCTATCCATTTCATCTCTATGGTGAAGGCTGTAGCCCGGTATGTTGTGGAACCTGCCGCTAAACGCTTCGGGGTGATCAGAGACCAGCGCGATACGTCGAACGCCTTCGCCGCGCACTTGATGGATCAAATCGGATACCGATAACTGCCCGTCAATCGGTTGGCCTCCCGTCATAGCGACGGCATCGTTATAAAGAATCTTGTAGGTGATATTGACCTTGGTCGCGACGGAGGCTCGGATGGCGAGAATCCCCGAATGAAAATAGGTGCCATCACCCAAATTCTGGAAAACATGTTTGGTGTCAGTGAACGGTGCTTGCCCGATCCACGTTGCCCCTTCGCCGCCCATTTGTGTGAACGTCTCTGTGGGTCGATCGGGCATCCAAGTCGCCATGTAGTGGCATCCAATCCCGCCAAGGGCATGACTGCCTTCTGGCACGCGCGTCGACGTGTTGTGGGGGCAGCCCGAGCAAAAATGGGGGACCCGTTCAATCGTTTCGAAGGGCTGTGCGAGGGAGCGCTCCTTCTCCTCAATCCATTCGATACGCTGCTCGAGGGTAGGGCTCGAGTAGTAGCGCTTTATCCGAGATGCAATGGCAAGTGCGACCATTGCGGGTGTTAGCTCGCCGAGGTTGGGGAGTAGGTCGTTACCATCTTCATCAAACTCGCCAAATACCCGGGGTCGTGAGCCGACGGGATAGTTGTAAAGCTGTGAGGTGAGCTGATCTTCGATGATTGAACGCTTTTCCTCGACAACCAGAATCTCTTCCAACCCCTCTGCGAATGTGTGTGTCGCGACGGGCTCTAGTGGCCAGGGCATACCTACTTTATAGACCCGCAGCCCTATTTCTGTGGCGACACCTTGATCAATACCCATATCTTCAAGTGCCTGAAGCACGTCGAGATAGGCTTTGCCCGAGGTGATGATGCCAAATTGGGGATTCGGGCTGTCGATGACGATTCGGTTGAGGTTGTTGACCCGTGCGAATTCTCGCGCGGCGTAAATTTTGTATTTGTTAAGGCGACGTTCCTGATCCAGCGGCTTGTCGGGCCATCGCGCGCTGACGCCATCTTCCGGTAGCTCGAAACCCTCGGGTATCACAATGCGCACCCGATCAGGATCGATATCCGCAGAAATGGCTGAGTCCATATTTTCGGTAATCGCTTTAAGTGCTACCCAACAACCACTAAATCGGGAAAGCTCCCAACCAAAGACACCGAGATCAAGCACCTCTTGCACATTGGCGGGCGCGAGTACTGGAACTGATGCACCGATAAACATGTGCTCGGACTGATGGGGTAGGGTGGAGGATTTGCAGGCGTGATCGTCTCCCGCTACTGCCAAGACGCCACCGTGGGCCGAAGTGCCAAACGCGTTAGCGTGCTTGATGACGTCCATGCTGCGATCAACGCCGGGGCCCTTGCCGTACCACATGCCAAAAACGCCGTCGTAGCGAGCCCCTTTAAATAGCTGGGTTTGCTGGCTTCCCCAGACAGCTGTCGCTGCGAGATCCTCATTAACGCCCGGTTGAAAGTGGATGTTGTGCTGTTTCAGAAAATGAGAGGCCTGCCACATAGCCTGATCGACCGTACCGAGGGGCGAGCCTCGGTAGCCCGATACGAAGCCCGCTGTGTTGAGTCCTCGCTGTTGATCTCGCTGATGCTGAAGCATCGGCAAGCGCACTAGCGCCTCAATGCCCGTCATGTAGGCGCGGGTTTTATCGTGCGCGTACTTATCGGTCAGGCTGACCTCCCGCAGTGCGCGAATGGGTTCTTGCTGACTCATTGACGGCGGCTCCTATGGTTGTCGTGAGAAGCATTCTCTCGAAAACTAAAGGGCATATTTATGGCATTGTGGGTGCGTTTCGGGCACTTCGTGCATAAAATAGACTCTATAAGCGAATTTAAGGGGTGTTTAAATGCAGGATATTCAAAAGGCCGATCAGGTCATTCTAGAAACACTGCAGGAGGATGCCGAGATAAGCACCGCTGCGCTGGCAGAAAAAGTACACATGTCCCAGTCTCCCTGTTGGCGCCGGGTTAACCGATTGGAGGAGGCGGGGATTATTCGAAAGCGCGTTGCGCTTCTGGACCGCGAGGCCCTCGGGATGGAGGTGGTGGTCTTCGCGACGATCAATCTGACCCAAACGGGCCGTCAAAACCTGTTAGCATTTGAACGCGAGATTGAGCGACATCCCGAAGTCATGGAGTGCTACACCATGACCGGTATCTGGGACTATGTGATCAAGATCGTGACGCGCGATATTCGCCACTATGAGGACTTCGTGCGGAACACGTTAACGGCGAGTGACATGATCCGCGAGTTGCACTCCCACATGGCGGTTACCGAAATCAAAAATACCACCGCGCTGCCGCTTGCGACGCAGATGCGATAGTCCGCTTTTCAAACCGCTGGCAGTGACTATTCCAGTGTAAAAACATTGCTGTTTGTCAGCGGATGCTCAGCACAGCATACCGACTGACTCCGTGTTCGGTTTTTGCCCAGAGACGCGGAATTTCATCTTGATTGTGCGGGGCTATGCCCTATAGTTTGATCGTCTAAACATTTCATGGAGCGACCGTGATGCGATCTATTCTAGCTGTTCTTGTTTTACTCGGTGTAATGGCTCAGTCCGCTATGGCGCAAGATCTTGGGTGCTCCAGTGCGGTTGCGCTGAACGGACCCATTATTGAAGTTGCGGGAGTGTCGGGTGATGACACAGCAAACCTGCAGTGTGCACTTGATGCCGCAGCGGCAGGAGGCTACCGAGAGGTATTCTTAACAGATCCTAGCTATGAAATTGCATCGGTCGAGGTAACCGGGTTCACTGGCGATCTTCGCGGGCGAAGCATCGCGGCTACCACAGTCTCAATTACCGATAATTCCCTAAGCTGTGACGCCGGCATTCCCGGTGTTGCGTTGCAGTTCAATGTCGGCACGGTGTCAGTTAGAGGTATGACGATACAAGTAGGATCACCCTGCGGGAACGGGCTTAGTGCGAACGTCATCGCCTTTTACAGCAACCCCAATGACTGCGGACGCCGTACGGGTAACGGTAACGTCGACCGTGTGACTATCGTGGGAGACGGCGTGAGTGGGTCTGATGCAGTCACCGCCGTGCTGATGGATGCAGCGCCGCAATGCGATGCGATCACACAGAAAATCCTGGGGACGTTGAAGGTGAACCGAGTGGAGTTAACGGACCTAGATTTCGGCGTGATCTCCTCGATCGCTGGTGGCGGTCAGGCAGACATCAACTACTCGGACTTTATTCGAGTGGGTTTGCCGATTTCCATTGTTGATGCTTTCCAAAGTACAACGATTTTGGGCAACACCATTAACTACAATGACGTGTCGGGTTACGGCGCTGGCACGGGCCTTGGAACAACAGGAATATTTATAGCGAGCACTGCGAACTCCCCAAGTTCCAACGGCACAACGGTGAAAAGTAATAAATTCTTTGACGGCGGAAGCTCCTCAGGCGGTTATGCGGTCTTGTCGGGTCAATATGATAAAGCCGTGGAACACAGCATGGTCGTAACCGGAAATACCTTCAATGGTAACAACGCCAATACCAACGGCGCTGGGCTTGCGGTGATCGATACATCGGGTGGCCTCGTATCGAGCAACACCTTTAGCGGGGTTAGCGGTTCGTGGGTTGATTTGGCGAGCGGTGAACCCGCGGATGGTTTTGTCGGTGCGCCAGTGGAAGGTTGGGCGATTGCTGCCAACAGTTTTAATAAATCCACTGCGACGGTTGATATCTCGCTTGGGTCGGGCACCACGGGCAATGTGATTGCAAAAGGTCAGGAGTTCCCCGTTGTTGCAGATACAACCGGCAGCAATGATGTACTGGAGGACTCAACCAACGCCAGTGTGTTTATTGACGGTGGTGTTTCATCAAGCGCTCGAGAAACCCATCGTCAGCAACTCGAAACCATTCAAGGGGTTGATCTCAGGGCCCTGCATCGCTAGATGGAGGTGGCCCGCCCGGCAGGACTCGAACCTGCAACCGCCAGCTTAGAAGGCTGATGCACTATCCGGTTGTGCTACGGGCGGATAATCGGGCGAAATGATAGAGCATCTTGAGACGTCTGTCTCAGGCTTTCTCGCCGTATGCGTTTTTTCTAAAGCCTGCTCAGCCTCTCTTCAAACAATGCGCTAGCTCGTTGATAAAGCTGGTGATCGAGGGTTGTGCGCTTCAGTATTTCGTCTTTTTCGCTCTGAGAGACGCGCTTATCGATTTCTTTATTCGGGGCTGCATTCACTGATACTGCGCTAAGTGGTTCGGCCAAGTTGAGCGCTTGATTGAATAGCAACAGGGATTCGTTGTAGCGGTCGGTAATGCCGAAAGCTCCGAGCTCCTCGAGACAAACAAGCGCTTCGTTAAGCAGGTCCTGTCGATTTAGGTCTGGCAGGAACCGCATACCATCAACCAGGTAGCGGGTCTGGTAGTTATCAAACAACTTTGACTCTGGTGCCGCGAGAAATTCACCGAGGTTGCCAGAGGAAGTGATCTTATGAATGTAGTGAGAAAGATCGCGATCACCGAGTGTGATTCGGGTAGTGAACGAAAAATTTGGGTCTCGCTGAAGGTGTTTATAGATCGAGAGGTAATGATTGATTGGGTCGCGCAAGAAGGTAATCGTAAAATTTGGCGCTTCCGGCATCCTACGCGTGCAGACAGTTCTGTTGAAATGCCCATAAACAAATCGCGCGTTTTCCAGCACCTCTTTGGGCTGCAGTTTCGCCTGGTTCAACTGTTCTGGCGTCAATGTTGCCCTGCGTCCCAGTCGCTGAGTCAGGGTTTGGGTCAATGACGTCCCTGCGGTTTTGGGTATGTGCAAGAAAAAGAGGATGTCCTCGTCATCCAAGACGTGTGGGTAAGCTTTGGTCATCGAATTACCGTTATGCACCAGTAGTGGCAGGCGGCGAAGTATGCCACCGGCGCCTTACCCATGTCATCTGAGAGGCAGCGAAGTTTGCAGTTTATCAGCGCCTCAGGCGCGCTTTTGCTTGGGCTTGTCGGCAATGTGGAGTCCGGCAAGTAATGCTCGCGTGCTTTCTTCAAGCAACATTTCGGGTGTCACAGAGCGATCGAAGGTATCCAGCATCTGGTTGACTTCGAGGGTAGCGATACCATGGGCAAGCGCCCACATTTGGGTCGCGACTCGCACGGAATCACCGTGGGGATGATGTCTATGCGCCAGGCAATAACTGTCTACAGCCCCAAGTAAAACGCTGAAGCCACTCATTTTAGTGGTGACTTCCTCTTTTCGTTGCTCCGCATCGCCACGGTCCTCCCACATGAGCGCGAAGAACGCGCGCTTTTCTCGCGCATAGCGAACATAGCCGTGACCCAGGGCGATGATAAGTTCCGCGCTAGCCGTCTCGTTTGTGATCGAATGTTCGATTTTTCGTAGGTGGGACTCTAAACCAAGAAAAGAGAGCTCCCGAACGTTCAACAGCAGGTCGTCTTTATCTTTGAAGTGTCGATAGGGCGCGGCATTACTAACCCCTGCGCGGCGAGCCGCATCGGTAATACTAAACTCGAGAGAACCATGTTCCTCAATCAGCTCGGCAGCGGCAATGATCAACGCGTCCCGTAGGTTGCCATGATGATAACTGCGTCCAGAGCTGGTCATACCGCGGCCACCATGGATGAGCCAATATCGTCACTTTGCTTGGGCCGGTCCTTGCCCATGGTCACGAGAAATAGTGGCGGCACCAAGTAGAACGAAATCACTGTGGAGAGCAGCACTCCACCAGCAATCGCCATCGCGAAAGGCGGCCAGAATTGGCTCCCCTCGAGGATTAACGGCAGAAAACCGCCGAACGTTGTAATCGTGGTGGAAACAATATGACGGCTCGAATCAAGAACCACGCCGCGTATCGATCGGAGGTCACCGCGCGCCGCACCCGTATCCTGTTGCAATCCCGTCAGGATGATAATCGCCGCGTTAATCGATACCCCAATTGATCCAATAACGCCAATCAGTGCTTGGATCCCAAGCGGGTAGCGAAAGATCGCGAGCGCAAGCAAGCTCAATCCGAAGGAGCACAAGCAGACCAGCAGGGCAACAAGGGTTAAGCGCCATGAGTTGAAGGTCAGCAGTATGGTGGCGATGAGTGCCGACACGATAATTCCCAAGGGCGCCATCAGATCAGTCACGACCTGTGCACGCTCGCCAGAGTCGCCACCAAACGATAGGCGATAGCCCACTGGCAGCGCGATTGGGTTCTCCGTCAAGTCTTTGCGCAGTATTTTGAAGGCCTCGTCGGGCAGGACGCCGCGTGTTAGGAACGCTTGGATCTTGTTGGTGCGTTCTCCCTCCTCACGGGTGATGGGGCTGTCGTCGGGCACCAGCACCGCGTTGCCCAGCGCCGCAAGCGGCACTGGATTAACCGTGCCGTCTGGTGCAATTACTGGCAGGTGAAAGTTGCGCAATTCATCTGCGCTGGTCCACTGCTCCCGAAGCAGTTGTGCGCGAACGGGCAAGCGCTCGGTGTCCTCGAGCAGTTCGCCGCCAGCCCGTCCTCGTAGCGCGGCATCTAACGCATCGGCAATAACGGTTCGCTGGAGCCCCGCACGGCGCAGTTTTTCCTCGTCGAGTTCGAAGACCAGCTTCGGCGGACCCGCACGCATAGATACCTGTGTGTGGGTTACGTTAGGTAGGCTCTCCAGGCGCTGACGGAACTGCTCACCAAGAGATTTTAGGACGTCGATGTTGGGTCCAATCACCAGCACTTCCAAGGGCGCCTGAACGGGAGGGCCTTGATCTATGCCCCGCACAATAATTTGAGCTGCGGGATACTGTTGATCGAAGCGGTCTTGCAGTTGGCGAATCAGCTCGTCCGTGCGGTTTTCGTCGGTAGTCAATACCAGCGCTTCCATGAAACTGGCAATGCCTTGTTTGTTCGACCGAAGGTTGTAATAAAACGCTGGAGCACTTTCGCCCACAGTCCAATCGACCCGCCGAACTAGCGGTTCGCTGCGTAATTCAGCATCGACGTCGTAGGCCAAAGCCAGTGAATCTTCGATTGAAGCGCTGTCAGGCATCGTGATCTGCAGATAAAACTGGTCACGATCCGTGCCGGGAAAAAACTGATTGGTGAGTGTGGATACCGTCAGAAAACCAGTGATTGGTAAGGATAGGGCGAGGGCGATGGAACCCAGCGGATTGCTCAAGGACCAGTTTAGGGTTCCACGGAAAAAACGCGACAATCGAGGCGAATCGGCGCCGGCCTGCCACCACCGAGGATTGTCTGAAATGCCGCTAGGGAGCAGTCGCGCCGAGAGGACAGGGGTGATGGTGAGCGCAAGCAACATGGATGACACCAGCATGGCAATGACCGAGATAGCGATCGAGCCGAGGAAGTCGCCGGCCGGCCCTTCCAATATCGCCATGGGCATGAAAGCAAGTACTGTGGTCAGCGTCGACGAAATCAGCGGACCCCGCAGTCGTGCAACCGCGCCCGTCATCGCATCCATTGGCCGCAGTCCCTCCAGAAGTCTCTTGCGCACTTCATCGGCCATCACGATTGAGCCGTCCACGAGCAAACCTAGTGCGACCACGAGTCCGGTCAGGGACATCTGATGGATCGGCACCTTCAAATAACTCAGAACCACCATAGAAAGTAGAGTGCACAGGGGTAGGATCACAGCGACCACCAAAGCTGCGCGCCAGCCCAAGGTGAATAGCAACACCAGCAACACCAAAGAAATTCCGACCAGCAGGTTCTGAATCACCCCTGCTAGACGATCGCGGGTGTAGCCGCTCTGGTCATAGCTGGTTTCGATCAGTAAGCCGGCGGGGGCCTGAGAGCGGTAGGTTTCGAGGAACTGATCGAATCTGTTGCTGTAGGTGTCGACTTGATGTCCGAGGTTCATTTCGACGCCGATTAGCACGGAACGTTGGCCGTTCGATATCCCGTAGCTTGAGGCGGGCATTCGCTCGGTTTTTCCAATCGTCGCGATATCTCCCAGCCGCAGGACTCGGCCATCAGATGCAGCCCTGACTTTGACGTTACGGATACTTTCAAGGTCGGTAAATTCTCCAGAAAGTTCGACCGTAATGGCGCTGCCGCTACCACTCAGGCGTCCCGCGGGCGTTTTCGCGTCGGCCGCAGCGAGTGCTCTCGAGACATCACTGACCGAAATCCCCAGGGTGGCCAAGCGCGATTCATCGAGTGCGACAAGCACTTCCTCCTGCGGCATTCCAAACAACATGACTCGCTTGGTGAGGGGTACTTTGCGTGCAGCATCGGCGAACAGTTCGGCCTCCCGGCGTAACAATGACGGTGGTATATCTCGCCCCGGCGCACTGCTGATGGAGATTATTTTTACAAAGGCGGTGATCAGGTCATCGTCAAGATCAGGAGCCCCGGCACCCGCGGGAAACTTGGCGGCTTCCGAGCCGATTAAGTCGCGCAATTCGGACCAAACCCGATCAATTTCTCCTTGCGATAGTCGGTAATCGACGTCAATGGTTATGACAGAAACGCCGCTAGAGGAGGTCGATGATAGTTCTACGACTTCAGGAACTTCACGAATGGCGTCCTCGAGGGGTTTGGTGATTAGCGCTTCAACCCGTGTGGGACTCGCACCCGGAAAAAACGTCTGCACCTTTGCGATGAAGGGCGTGATCGTTGGATCCTCTTGCCGGCCCATCGAGGAAAACGATGTGTAACCGATGGCCACAATGGCCAATACCGTAAGCGCCAGGTAACGCGAGTGAGTAAGGAGAAGCTTGGCAATCATGGCATTAAGCTCCGCTAGCTCGGGCGACGGGTATCCCCGGGCTGAGTCGGTGCACCCCAGCGGCAACGACTTCGGCACCCGAAGCAAGCGTGCCGCGAACAAACGCTTTGTCAGCCTGGCTGTCGATGACCTCAACCGTTTCTCGCACGGTCACGAGTTGCCTATCACGCTCAGTGAGGACGAGTACATTCCACAGGCCCCGATCACCCTCAATCAGTGCGGCAATCGGCAGCCAGCCGCCTTTGCTTTGTACTTGCTCTGTCAGTTCCAGCAGTATGCTGTCCCCCGCGTAGAGTGTGTCTGGCTCAACGATGTCAAACACGGCGCCGACCGTGAGCGTCGCCGCATCAACATCGGCGCGCACCGCCCTTAAGGTCGCTTTGAACACACGATCGCGAGCGCTGAGATCGTAATGCTCGCCAATGGTCAGTCCAGAAACGTGATTGACCGGGATACCGATATGGGCCTCGTAGTGGTCGTTGCTTACGAGACGCACGATTGGTGTACCGGCATTGATCGAGGTGCCTGCCTGCACATATCGCTCCGCAATAACGCCATCAAAGGGTGCTTTGAGGGTGCTTTTCTGAATCTCAAGCAGGGCACTCTGGTGGCGAGCACTCACCGCGCGCAGAGAGGCTTGAAGTCCCTTCTCGGTGAGTCGTGCGTCGTCATAGGCTTCGGTAGAGGCAAGGCCACGTTTTTCAAGGTCTGCAAGGCGTTCTCGGCGCAATACGGCAAGTTCTAACTCAGCTTCGACACGCGCGAGTTCTGCGGCTGCGGTGTCCAATTGCGCCTGCCGGCGATCGGCGTCCAGTGTCGCGAGCACATCGCCCTTGGCAACCTTAAGACCCGCGCGGCCCGGCACGGCCTTCAGTGTGCCCCCGACTTCAAAACCCAGCGCACTGTCATTGGCTGCGCGAAGCGTGCCAACGAATTGCGCCCGACGTTCGTAGCCCGACTGCTGCTCAAAGCGTGCGACAGCTACAGGTAGCGGCGTCGCTGTCGCCGTTGCCGCATCGTTAGCACCAGCATGGATCAGCCCCGTAGCGCCCGACGTGAGCAAGACTGCGATAATCGTCGCCGCCATTGAGCTTTTGGAGATTCGTGGTAGTTGAAGCCGCATAAAGACATCGCTCAAATAAGTTAACTCGATTTACATACGCAATGTTAATCGAATTAGCTTAAATGTAAATGCAATTTACATAAGGCCTTGTCCCTAGGGGGTTGGACGGTTTTGGTAAGTGTTGCTGAGTGGGAGTAATCAGTGGCGTTACAGACTGAGGTTACTGATCGGGGCTAGTGATCGGGGTTGTTGATCGGGGCTGCTGATTCAGGCTTTGGGGCCCAGGTGCTGGGGGAAGCTAAATGGCTGGATTGTGCGGATGTCTCAGTGTGCCGCCGCCAGGTGGATAATCATGTCCAATCCTTTGAGCAGATGTGCAGAGCTTGAGTACGTTTGAAGTTGCGGTTCTCGCGCCTTTTCGCCACACTACGCGACCCAGTTGAGGCTGGGCTCTATGGTGACTCGAGTGGTCCCCTCGCAGCGATAGGTAATGAACCCCGCCAGGCCCGGAAGGGAGCAACGGTAGTTATTGATTCGGGTGCCGGGGTGTGGCTGCTCGGGTCGCCTCCAATTTTCAGGTCGCGGTGGCTTTTCGACACGGTTTGCCGGGGCGGATAGGGTTACGCATCCATGAGTTATCAGGTACTTGCG
This sequence comes from Luminiphilus sp., assembly GCA_965657905.1. Lineage (GTDB taxonomy): Bacteria > Pseudomonadota > Gammaproteobacteria > Pseudomonadales > Halieaceae > Luminiphilus. The sequence goes on from CBFHPT010000001.1 coordinate 45,274, forward strand.
CGCAAGTGGCGTCCGGCCAGTTTCCGCGAGATGGTTGGCCAGCAGCATGTGCTTAAAGCGCTGGTGAACGCCCTCGATAACGATCGCCTGCACCATGCATATCTATTTACCGGTACCCGCGGTGTGGGCAAAACCACGGTCGCGCGTATCCTTGCCAAGTGTTTGAATTGCGAAACTGGGGTGAGTTCATCGCCCTGCGGCACTTGTAGCGGATGCCTTGAAGTCGCTGAAGGCCGTTCGGTGGATTTGATTGAGGTCGATGCAGCTTCGCGAACCAAGGTCGAGGACACCCGCGAACTGCTTGAGAATGTGCAGTACGCGCCGACGCGGTCCCGGTACAAGATCTACCTGATCGACGAAGTCCACATGCTCTCTAACCACAGCTTCAATGCGCTGTTAAAAACTCTTGAAGAGCCGCCGCCTCACGCCAAATTTCTTCTGGCGACGACTGATCCGCAGAAACTGCCCGCGACGGTGTTGTCTCGTTGTTTGCAATTCAACCTCAAAAACATGGTGCCAGAACAGATTGTTGAGCACTTGCAGCACATTCTGTCTGAGGAGAGCATCGGCTTTGACCGTGAGTCGCTAGGTTTACTTTCGAGGGCTGCGTCCGGTTCTATGCGCGATGCTTTGAGTCTCACTGATCAGGCAGTTGCTTTCGGCGGAGGCGCGCTGAACGAGGCGGATGTTCGCGCCATGCTCGGAACCGTAGATCGGGGCAGGGTGCTCGACCTGGTTGAGGCTGTTATTGCCGGGGCTCCAGAGACGGTGATGCAAGGGGTTGCCGCGATTGCCGAGCATGCCCCTGACTTTGCCGCCACTCTCGATGAGTTGATCTCAGTGTTCCATCAGATGACTGTTGCTCAAATGGTGCCCGACGGCATTGACACAACGTGGAGCGAGCAGCAGCGGATAGTTGACTTAGCGCAGCAATTAACAATTGACGATACGCAATTGTTTTATCAATTTGCGATGAATGGCCGTCGAGATCTCCTGATTACCCAAGATCAGCGCATTGGTCTCGAGATGACCTTGCTGCGCATGATTGCATTTCGACCCGCAGAGATCATTGTGGCCGGACCAGCAGATTCGGGCAGTCCGGGTGGTCAGGAAGGAGAGCCCCCGGGAAAAAAGCATGAGCCACCGGTGTCCCCGGTGGCAGCGACTTCCGAAGAGCCCGTGCGGGCAGTTGCTGCATCCGTTCCGGCCGTCGTTTCAAGCGCTGTCGGTGCAGATTCATCCTGCCCAGATGCTGCCAGACCCGCAGCAGAGTCCGACCTCTACAGTAACGCCTTATCCGACTCGCTTGCGGCCAAGAGCGAGGCGCAGCCCACAACCCAGAGCTCGGCTGCCGCAGATCTCCCAACGCCGGGCGAATGGCCCGAATTTTTTGAGTCCTTGGGGTTAGTGGGGATTACGCAAAATGTTGCCTTGCACTGCGAGCTTGTTGATGTGAGCGGTCGGCAAATGGTGTTTGTCCTCGATGAGCATAACGCCACGCTCTTTAATCCCCGTCAGGTAACGGCGCTCCAAGCTGCGATTTCTCAAGTGTTGTCTGCGCCCGTGACTGTCACCATTGATGTAGGCACGGTAGGTCGCAACACACCAAGACATCACCGCGAGGAACGCGCCGCGGCACGGCTGAAGCAAGCGGAGACATCGTTGGCCGCCGATGAACAGTTGGCGGCGTTAGTACGTGAGTTTGATGGCGAAATCGTTGCCGGTAGCATTCGGCCCACCAACTAACCTGCTACACGTTCGCGATCATCCAATAGGAGACAAACATTGAAGCTCACCGATATCATGAAGCAGGCACAGCAGATGCAGGAGGGGCTCGCCGAAGCTCAGGCGGCGGTGAAGCAGATCGAGGTGACCGGAGAGGCGGGTGCGGGTCTCGTTGCTGTACGCATGTCGGGCGCAATGGAGGTCCTCGGAATTCAGATTGACCCCTCGGTGCTTGCCGAAGAAAAAGAGATGTTAGAAGACCTGCTGGGGGCCGCAGTTAATGATGCCGTCCGTAAGGCGCAAGCGAGTGCACAAGAAAAAATGGCGGGCGTGACGGCGGGCATCAACCTTCCAGAAGGCTTTAAGATGCCTTTTTAATTTATTGATTAATAAGTAGTTAATTCACTTGAAATTAAGCCCCTCAATCGAAGCCCTAATCGAAGCCTTGCGTTGTCTGCCTGGTGTTGGTCCTAAGTCGGCCCAACGAATGACGCTTCATCTGCTCGAGCGCGACCGAGAAGGGGCAGGGGCACTTGCTCAGGCATTGGTCGAAGCGTTGGAGCGCGTGGGTCGCTGTCGCCGCTGTCGCAACTTTACTGAACTCGAAGAGTGCGAGTTATGTGCAGATCCTCGACGAGATCAGGGCTTGCTGTGCATTGTCGAGACACCCGCAGACGTGATGGCTCTGGAGCAAAGCGGCGGGTACGGCGGGGTTTACCATGTGCTGATGGGGCATTTGTCGCCGCTAGACGGCATTGGCCCCGAGGACATCGGACTGGATCTACTAGAGGCGCGATTCGCTTCAGAATCCATTAACGAGGTCATACTCGCGACTAACCCGACGGTGGAGGGCGAGGCGACCGCCTACTACATTGGTGAGCGCGCTCGTTCAGCGGGTATTCGAGTGAGCCGCATCGCGCACGGCGTGCCCCTGGGTGGCGAGCTAGAATATATCGATTCATCAACCCTCGCCCACGCCCTCAGTGGACGTCGCACCTTGGATAGCCAATGAGTTGGAAATGGGTCCGTACAGACGATGAACTTACAGCTGCAGTTGCCGAGGCGTCAGCGTACTCTGCAGTTGCGGTGGATACTGAATTTCGCCGCCGGGATACCTTCTATCCGCAGGTTGCCTTGGTTCAATTGGCCGCAGGTGATAATTGCTGGTTGATCGATCCGTTGACTCTGACGGATACCCGCCCGCTGTCTGAGCTGCTCGCTAATACCAAAGTTATCAAGGTGCTCCACAGTGCGAGCGAAGATCTCGAAGTGTTTGAACACTGGTTAGGTCAGATACCGCAGCCGATTTTTGATACTCAGCGAGCCGCTGCGTTGTTAAACCTGGGTTTTGGGCTCAGTTATCGCGCCTTAGTCGAAGCACTGTTAGGGGTCGAACTCGCTAAAGACGAAACTCAGTCTGATTGGCTGAAGCGTCCGTTGTCAGAAGCGCAGTGCGAGTATGCGGCTCAGGACGTCACTTATTTGATTCGTTGCTGGCCAATTTTGGCGGAGCGCGCTAGAGAGCGCGACCGGATGGCTTGGATTCTGGAAGAGGGCGCGCAAATGGAAACCGGCGGCAAAGGTCCTCTCGCTAAGTTCAAATCGGCGTGGAAACTTGATCCTGAAAAGCTCGCGGTGCTGTTGGCACTGCTCGAATGGCGAGAGCTGCAGGCGAAAAACCGCGATAAGCCTCGTAGTTGGATCCTCAATGACAAGAGCTTGTACGCGATTGCCCAGCGGCTGCCAGCCAGTACTGGCGCCTTAGGCGCTGTCGATGGCATCCCCCCCGGAGTCATTCGTCGGCAGGGTGAGGTGCTGTTATCAATCGTCGCCACTGCCAGAGCTGAAGCGGCGGAGCGGCCACCCGCATCGCTACCGCGCCCAGCGAGCGCTGAAGCGCGGCGCGTAGCCAAACAGCTATCGGGTGCCTTGCAGGCGCTGGCGGATCAACTTGATGTGTCCGCCGAGATCCTCATGCCCAACCGTGAGTTGGAGCTCATCGCCCGTGAAGCGCTGGGCGAGACGATTTTAGCCCCTGCCACTTGGCACGGTTGGCGATCGGCTGAGGTGATCGCGCCCCTCCGACGGCGCGCTGAAGTGACTGTGGAGAACCTCGATGATGCTGGTTGAGATATTTAAGAGCCCTCGCAAGCCAGATACCTACCTGTATCTCGAGCGAGGGACAGACGTTGACAAGCTTCCCGAAGCGCTTCGTCAGGTCTTTGGCGCACTAGAGTTGGTGATGTCCCTCAAACTTACCGAAGATCGCAAGCTGGCACGCTACAGTGGCGCGCGGGTGCTCGAAGCGATTGCCGCCGAAGGGTACTTCCTCCAGTTACCTCCCGAGAAGTCGTCCACTGGTGCTTTGGATGAGGCATTTGGTTCGCCACAGGCCACTCACAGCGAGGGTGACAGTGCATGTTGACCTCTGATAGCTACATGCTTGCAATGGTGACCTATCTCTTGGCGGGATTGGTTGCAATCCTGTTGATGGGGCGTTTCTGGTTTAAACGCTTGCCACCGATGCTGTCCCGGTCCTTGCTGGGAATTATTGCGGGGTTATTATTGACGCCCGCCTATCCCGAGCCGGAGTCTGCGACTCTGGCGCCGGCACTGGTCGTGGCCATCTTCAATACTTTGTTCGGCGACGGTTGGGCTTCCGCCCGGTCTGCGTTTGCACTGCTGGCCGCAGGGGTGGGGATTGGGCTTTTGATTGGCGTAACGAGCACTTTGTTGGGCGCTAGGGGTCGTCGCTGGCAAGAAAGTCGCGCTGGCAAAGCGTTACAGGCCGATGACAAAATGGCTAAAGCGTAATCGTCAGCGAGCGCCAATTTGGTTAGGCTCAGAGGCCAGCTTTTTTTAAATTAACGAGAAGACACTATGAAATTTACGGGTACCGAACGCTACGTCGCCACCGATGATTTGCGCATGGCAGTCGACGCGGCTGTCAATCTGCAACGACCTTTACTTATTAAGGGTGAGCCCGGTACGGGCAAGACCATGCTTGCAGAAGAGGTTGCCGCTGGGCTGGGAAAACGTCTGATTCAATGGCACATCAAGTCCACGACCAAAGCACAGCAGGGTCTGTACGAATACGATGCGGTGTCGCGGTTGCGGGATTCCCAGTTGGGTGACGATCGCGTTCACGATATCCGGAACTACATCAAACAAGGCAAGCTCTGGGAAGCGTTTGCTGCGGATGAGCAGGTTGTATTGTTAATTGACGAGATTGATAAGGCCGATATCGAGTTTCCCAACGATTTGTTGGTTGAGCTCGACCGCATGGAATTTTTCGTCTACGAGACAGGCGAGACGATCAAGGCAATCCATCGACCGATCATTATCATTACGTCGAACAACGAGAAAGAACTGCCTGACGCTTTTTTGCGCCGCTGCTTCTTCCATTTCATTAACTTCCCAGATCGCGACACGATGCGTCAGATTATTGATGTGCATCATCCGGACATCACCCAGTCCTTGGTTGCCGAGGCACTCGAGGTGTTCTTTGAACTTCGTTCAATCCCCGGCCTGAAGAAAAAGCCTTCGACTTCCGAACTGATCGATTGGTTGAAACTGTTGATGGCCGATGAGATCCCTGACGAAATCCTGAAAGATCGCGATCCCTCCAAGGCGATCCCGCCGTTATATGGCGCGCTGATTAAGAACGAGCAGGATGTTCAATTGCTAGAGCGTTTAGCTTTCATGCATCGGCGCGAGAGCCGCTGAGACCGCGCCCATGATGGTGAATTTTTTCCATGGATTGCGCGATGCGGGCGTTCCGGTAACCACACGGGAACTGCTAGACCTGCTTCAGGCCCTTCGCCAGAACCTGGCCTTTGCGGATATCGATGATTTTTATCATTTGTCCCGGGCGGTGCTGGTCAAAGACGAGAAATACTATGACCGCTTTGATCGCGCCTTTGGTGCGCACTTTAAAGATCTCGAAGGTCTCGATGACGTTATTGAGGCTTTAATCCCCGATGATTGGCTGCGCAGCGAATTCATAAAGCAGTTGAGTGACGAGGAAAAGGCCAAGATCGAGTCGTTGGGTGGCCTTGAAAAGCTCATTGAGGAGTTCAAAAAGCGACTCGACGAGCAAAAGAAACGTCACGAGGGCGGTAACAAGTGGGTTGGCACCGGGGGTACATCGCCCTTTGGCAATGACGGCTATCACCCTGAGGGCATCCGCGTTGGCGGAGAAAGCAAGAATAAGCGTGCTGTAAAAGTCTGGGATCGCAGAGATTTCAAAAACTATGATGATGATGTTGAGCTGGGAACCCGCAACATCAAAGTGGCGCTCAGGCGACTGCGAAAATTTGCTCGCACGGGTGCAGCTGACGAGTTGGATCTCGACGACACTATCAGCTCGACGGCGCGTAACGCCGGCTTGCTTGACATTAAAATGGTGCCCGAGCGCCACAATGCGGTGAAGGTGCTGCTTTTTCTTGATGTTGGGGGTTCGATGGATCCCCATGTTCGGGTCTGTGAGGAGCTGTTCTCTGCCGCACGCACCGAGTTCAAACACCTCGAGTATTTTTACTTTCACAATTTTTTGTACGAAAGCGTCTGGAAAAACAATATCCGTCGGCATAACGAGCGGACCATGACCTTGGATTTGATGCATAAATACAGTCACGACTATAAGGTCGTGATTATCGGTGATGCATCGATGTCCCCTTACGAAATTATGCAGCCCGGCGGATCCGTTGAGCACTGGAATGAGGAGGCGGGCGATGTGTGGCTGCGTCGCCTGCGCCAAACCTATGATAAATGTATCTGGCTCAACCCGGTCCCCGAACCCGAATGGCAGTACACCCAGTCGATAAACATCACCAACCAATTGATGGAGGGAAAGATGTTTCCGTTGACGCTGAACGGCTTAGAGCAGGGTATGGCCGAGCTCTCTCGCTGATAGCGTGGGATTGGCCTGCTTGTTGGGAAGTGGGTGTTAGTGTGATAAACATTGAAGAGTAAACGGACAGGCGACTGTTCAGACATTAATAACAACGAGAGTCTAACTATGAAGCTCAAGCAAGTGGGTTTAGTTTGTGTCACGGTCGCCAGCCTCGCGGCCTGCGGGGGGGCAGATGATCCAGCAACCGAGAGTGCCGTTTCGTCGGCGGACGCCAGTGGGTCGCCAGCCAGCGCAGAAGCGCCCGCAGTCGCCCAAGTTGATACCACTCGACTGGTGAATGCCAAGCAGGAGCCAGATGTCTGGATGACCTATGGCGGTTCCTATGAGGAGACGCGTCACTCGTCGCTATCTCAAATCAATCAGGACACCTTGTCAGATCTTGGTGTTGCTTGGTCCTACGAGATGAAAAAACCACGGGGCGTCGAGGCAACCCCCATCGTTGTCGACGGTATGATGTACGTGACCGGGGCCTGGTCAATTGTTTATGCACTCGATGCCAAGACCGGTGAAGAGCTCTGGGTATACGATCCCGAAGTATCAGGTGAAATGGCCTGGAAAGGCTGTTGTGGGGTTGTCAATCGCGGTGTCGCAGTGCACAACGGCAAAGTGTTTGTGGGTGTCTTTGACGGGCGCCTCGAAGCCCTAGACGCTGGCACAGGAGAGCTGTTGTGGAGCAATGTCACCGTTGATCAGGAGAAGCCCTACACCATCACCGGCGCACCCCGCGTATTCAAAGACAAAGTGATCATCGGTAATTCGGGTGCAGAGTTGGGCGTGCGCGGATATGTGACGGCCTACAACGTCGACACGGGTGACCTTGAGTGGCGCTTCTATACGGTGCCCAACCCAGAAAAGAAACCCGACGGTGCGGCATCCGATGCGATTTTTGCAGAGTTGGCGAATGAGAGCTGGGGTGATGATGGCGCCTGGACGACTGATGGAGGCGGTGGCACCGTATGGGATTCCATTGTCTATGATCCGGTGAATGACCAAGTACTAATCGGCGTCGGAAACGGTTCCCCCTGGAACGCAAAAGTGCGTGACCCGAACAGTAACGGTGACAACCTTTTCCTTTCCTCTATCGTCGCCCTCGATGCTGACACCGGTAGTTATCGATGGCATTACCAGGGCACTCCCCGCGATCAGTGGGATTACACGGCGACGCAACAGATGATTCTGGCGGAGCTGCCTTTAGGTGAGGATGGCGCGCCCCGTCGGGTGGTGATGCAGGCACCTAAAAACGGCTTCTTTTATGTCATCGATGCCGCTGACGGGGAGCTCATATCGGCTACACCGTTTGCCAAGCAAACTTGGACAACGGGCAAAGTCGACGAGAATGGCCGGCCGGAGGTGATTCCCGAGGCCGTTGAACTCGACGAGTATGTGATCATGCCTGGCCCGACCGGAGCACATAACTGGCACCCAATGGCCTTCAATGCCAAGACTGGACTGGTGTATATCCCAACCAATCAGTTTCCCTTCGTCTATGACGACAACGAGCGCGGCAGAACCGCCAATTCGTATTGGAATGTTGGTTACGATGTAGCCGCTGGTTGGATGTTAGAGCTTCCCCCTGGCGCGTTAGAAGCTCAGCGAACCCTCGACGGTGGCGCATTGGTTGCCTGGGATCCTGTGAAGGCTCAACCTCGTTGGGCCGTGCCGTTTAACATGCCATTTAACGGTGGTGTTCTGAGCACCGATGGAGACCTCGTTTTCCAGGGCAATAAGAACGGCGATTTTGTGGCCTACGACGCAGAAACTGGCGAGCCTGCCTGGACCCAGAGCATGACCGGTAATGCCGCTGCTGCCCCCATGACCTACAAGGTCGATGGTGAGCAGTACGTGGCGGTACTGTCGGGCTGGGGTAGCACATCAATGCTGACATACGGGTTGATTCTTGATGAGGCGGTTACAGCCGAACCGGGTCGCGTGATCACGTTCAAACTCGGTGGCGACGGGGCGATGCCCGCACCCATGGACTACGCCGTGATGGAGAAACCCAAGGCCGAGGCGTTTGGTGACGCTGACATGCTGCAGCTTGGGTTGGAGACCTTTGCGGGCAACTGTCAGTTTTGTCACGGTGCGATGGCGGTGAGCTCTGGTGTACTGCCTGATCTTCGCTGGTCACCCATCGCTGCCTCAGAGCCCGCTTGGGATTCCGTGGTACGCGACGGCAGCTTAAAGGCCAACGGTATGGTGTCGTTCGCAGGACACCTGTCCAAGGAAGAGACCGACGCGGTGCGCGCCTATGTTCTTAAACAGGGATGGGTGACCGTGAAAAACCGCGAAATTCTAGCTGCAGGCATGGGCTCGGCAGGCGGAGAGTAAATTTTACTGAGTGTGTAGCCCCCTCGAAAGAGGGGTTTTTTTTTGGGTTGCAACCTGTAATTCAGCTTTCGTTGTTGCTGAGGTGGGCCCTAAATGCCACCAGTGTTGCTGCTATTGCGACATTGAGTGACTCGACCTCGTTCTTCATAGGAATCATGAGGCGGGTATCGGCCAATGCGCGGCTAGCCGCACTGACGCCCTCGGTCTCGCCACCGAGTACGTAGACGGTGGGCCTTGTGCTCTGGTGTTCAAACAGTGAATCGCTCGCAGATCCATCTAGAATTGCAATGGAAAACCCATGCTCGCGCAGTGACATTAAGCCTGTTTCTAGTTTGTTGCAGCGCAGCACGGGCGCTTTAAAGACGGTACCCGCCGAGGCCTTGACTACCAGGGGGCCGAGGGTCGCCGTACCTTCTTCTGGATAAATGATGCCGTCACAGCCCGCAGCGGCAACGGAGCGGATGATCATGCCAACGTTCTGCGGGTTGGTCACACCGTCGAGGGCAATCAGGGTGCGCGCCGCTACTATCTTAGGGGGGGTGCTCGCTATCGCACTCGTGCGGGCTAAATAGTTTTCGAGACGGTCGAATAACGGGCAGGTGAGGTCCAGAGCAACGCCTTGATCCTGCTTGCGGTTTTTTGAAATCCGCGAGAGCTTACTGCGGTCGTGATAGCGAATATCGACCTGTCGCGCATCTGCCGCGGCAATGATCTCGTTAATGATACCGCCGGCTTTATTGCTCTTTGCGAGGTGTAAGCGGGTGGGTACCAAGGCCCTGTCCTGCAGAGCTTCAAGCACCGGTTTTCGGCCATAGATTGTAAGATTTTGATCGAGATTAATTGTTGTCATGTCACCTTGTGTTACGTTTTTTTCGGTCACTGGGTGATGGTTGTCGACCCTAAGATGAGTGCACAATAACATCCATTTATGGGGCAGCGGGTTGCGCCCCGGAGAACGCTGATTATGCTGACATTCTACACCACTGCGGGCTGTCATCTCTGCGAACATGCTGAAGAGATTTTGCTGTCTGATGGCATCGCTTACACATCCGTTGATATTGAGGAAGACCTCGAGCTGATTAAACGCTTTGGGGTTAGGATCCCGGTCGTTGCCGATGCAGATGGGCGAGAACTGGGTTGGCCCTTCGACAGCAGCGCGTTGCGAGGCTGGTTGGCGGAGGGCAGTGCTGTTTAATCGCGAGCGGCTTAAGTCTCGCTCGTGTTAGTTCAGGATTTGGCTAGCTAGGATTGTCCACTCGAACCGCTAGCACGTCACATTCGGCATTGTGCATCACACCATCGGTGGTCGATCCCAAGAGCAGGGCAAGACCGAAGCGGGCGTGGCTGCCAACGGCAATCAAATCCACTTGGAGTTCATTGGCGGTGTTGGCAATTTCTGCCTCTGGTCGACCGACTACTAGGTGACGGTGGCTTTCAGGAATGTCTCGCTGACTGCAAAAACGCTGCAGCTGCTCATTGGCCTGCTGGTAAATTTCATCTTGTATCGATGAAAAATCCATTGGGATGTCGCCCCCATAGGTAATGCTCAGAGGCTCCACCACGTGCATGACATGGAGCTCAGCGCCTTGAGTACTGGCGAGTTCGTGGGCTTTTGATAGAACGCCACCACAGGTATCACCCAGATCGATTGCAACGAGAATTTTTTTATAAGGCATATTTCTTCCCCCGAGAACGACTATAGGCCAAGCTTAGCGTTTGCGGCGGGTGCCGGCTACCGGATTATCCGAGAGGTATAGGGCTGTGGTTTACGTATTTATTCTGCTGGCGATCGCCGTTGTGATCGGTCCGCTGTTGTCGGTGTTACCCAGTAAACGCCAGCGTGATCTTGAGCTGGCCCGTGACGCTGCCCGAGAGGCTGGGGTCATTGTGTCAGTGCGTGAGCCACGAGATTTGCCGCCTCGGTTGAGACGCGCCACAGATAACACGCTTGTGTGCTACAGCGTGCGCTTGGTGCCGCGACACAGTCGCGCGCTCGTACGGGATTTGTATGTTCGCACAATGGATGGTTGGGAAAGTCGTAGCAGTGAATCCGTACCCGCAGTTCTCAGCCAGCTGCCACAAGGTGCCGAGGTCCTCGCGATCGGCCTGGATGATATTCGTGTCTATTGGGATGAGCGTGGCGGCCTTGAAGCGGTCCAGCAAGTGGTAGATTGCCTGATGGTTTTACGCCCTCAGGCCCCGGGTTCAGGGGATTAAATCCCGAACAATAGATGATTCTCCCTTGACCATCGGGTAATCCGACCCGTATATATGCTCGCCTCTCAGAAAACAATCTTGAACGAAAACACCTTATTCGCGTCTCAGTAGACGTCATTACACAAGGAACGGCTTACTCCAGCATGGGTAAATCACTGGTCATCGTCGAGTCGCCAGCCAAGGCTAAGACGATCAATAAATACCTCGGCAATGATTTCGTTGTGAAGTCGAGTGTCGGTCATATTCGCGATCTGCCAACGTCGGGCAGCGGTTCGGCGTCGGACCCGAAAGAGCGGGCAGCCCAGGCGGCAATCACGCGAAAAATGGCGCCCGATGAAAAGCAGCGGTATCAGGCGAAAAAGAAGCGTGAGCAGCTTATTCGGCGCATGGGGGTTGATCCCGAGAACAATTGGTCGGCGCGCTATGAAGTGCTGCCGGGTAAAGAGAAGGTCGTCAACGAACTACGCAAGCTCGCCGAAAAGTCTGACGCTATATACCTCGCGACCGATTTAGATCGAGAGGGAGAGGCAATTGCTTGGCACCTGCGTGAGGCAATCGGTGGCGACGACAGCCGCTATCAGCGTGTGGTGTTCAATGAAATAACCAAAAAGGCGATTCAGGAAGCCTTCGAGCACCCCGGTCATCTCGATACCAACCGAGTGAATGCTCAGCAGGCCCGCCGTTTCCTCGATCGGGTGGTTGGCTTTGAAGTGTCACCACTGCTTTGGTCGAAAGTGGCTCGCGGGCTATCTGCTGGGCGTGTGCAGTCGGTTGCGGTGCGTCTGATTGTCGAGCGTGAGCGTGAGATACGAGCGTTTATTCCCGAAGAATATTGGGAAGTACACGCCGAGCTCACTCCCTCAAAGGAAAGCCCTATTCGATTTGAGGTCAAACGCTTCGAGGGCGAGAAATTTGCACCCCGCAACGAAGCGGATGCCACGGTAGCAGTCAACGCCCTTGAGAATGCCCAATTTTCCGTCAAAAGCCTTGAGTCCCGTAAGACCACTTCCAAGGCGCCAGCCCCGTTTATTACCTCGACGCTGCAGCAAGCGGCGAGCACGCGACTGGGTTTTAGCGTCAAAAAGACGATGACCATGGCGCAGCGTCTTTATGAAGCGGGTTACATCACTTACATGCGAACGGATTCGACCAATCTTAGTGCCGATGCGGTCGAAGCTTGCCGAGGCTACATCGCCAAGCAGTTTCCAAAGCCTTATTTACCCGATGCCGCGGTTCGCTACTCATCCAAGGACGGCGCTCAAGAGGCCCACGAAGCCATTCGTCCTTCGGACGTTGGGGTGCAGCAGTCCCAGCTTAATGGCATGGAGCGGGATGCAGAGCGTCTCTATGAGCTAATTTGGCGACAGTTCGTTGCCTGCCAAATGACTCCAGCCCGATATCTCTCCACCACGGTTACGGTTGCTGCCGCAGATTATGAGCTGACTGCGCGCGGACGCATTGTCGAGTTCGATGGCTACACCCGCGTGTTGGCGCCCATGGCAAAAAAGGGTGACGACGACGTATTGCCCCCTATGAAAGAAGGCGATGTGTTGGATCTTCAAAAGCTTGATCCGCGTCAGCACTTTACCAAGCCACCGGCTCGTTATGGTGAGGCCAGTCTCGTGCGTGAACTCGAGAAGCGTGGTATTGGTCGGCCTTCGACGTATGCGTCAATCATTTCAACGATTCAAGATCGGGGCTATGTGCGCTTGGAGAATCGGCGTTTTTATGCCGAGAAGATGGGCGATATCGTTACCCAGCGTTTACAGAATGCCTTTAGCGACTTGCTCGATTACGGCTTTACCGCCGCGATGGAGGAAGATCTTGATCGGGTGGCCGACGGGGCGCTTGACTGGAAGGAATTGCTCAACCGCTTCTACGGAGAGTTCAAGGGCAAACTAGAACACGCTGAGCGCCCAGAACCCGATGGCATGCAAGCCAATGATCCAACGCCGACGGGCATTCCCTGTGACGTCTGTGGTCGCGCCATGCAGATTCGAACAGCCAGCACCGGCGTATTTTTAGGATGCTCGGGATATAGCCTTCCGCCCAAAGAGCGCTGCAAGCACACGGTTAACCTAACTTCGGGCGATGAGGCAATTAGTGCTGATGCCGACGAAGAAGCGGAATCTCGGCTGCTGCTCACCAAACACCGCTGCTCACTGTGCAACGCCGCGATGGACAGCTATTTGATTGACGAGACACGCAAGCTCCACGTGTGCGGCAACAACCCCGATTGCCCCGGTTACGAAGTGGAAACGGGTAAGTTTCGAATCAAAGGCTACGACGGCCCCACCCTTGAGTGCGATAAATGTGGCGCAGAAATGCAGCTCAAGAATGGACGTTTTGGCAAATACTTTGGGTGTACCAACTCAGAGTGCAAAAACACCCGGAAGTTATTGCGTAACGGCGAAGCCGCGCCGCCGAAGATGGATCCAGTACCCATGCCCGAGCTGATCTGCCAAAAAGTTGAGGATCACTACATACTTCGAGATGGCGCTTCGGGCTTATTCCTGGCGGCTAGCCAGTTTCCGAAAAACCGGGAGACCCGAGCACCGTTTGTGGATGAGTTGCTGCCCCACCAAGCGGAAATTGATCCCAAGTACCACTTTATTTTCGACGCGCCGGTGACCGATGACGCGAGTAACAGGACTCAGGTTCGCTACAGCCGTAAGACCAAAGAGCAGTATGTGATGACTGAGGCGGATGGTAAGCCGACAGGGTGGCGAGCCTATTTCCAGAATGGGGCTTGGGTGGCAGAGGGTAGTGGTAAACCCGCTCCCAAGAAAAAAGCCGCCGCTAAAAAGACCCCCGCGAAAAAGAAGGCGGCAGCCAAGAAAAAGGCACCGGCTAAAAAAGCACCGGCTAAGAAGGCCCCGGCCAAACGCTAATGAACAGTGCCCGTGGTTTGGCGAATCATTCCCTGTATATGGCACGGATTGTTCTGGCAGGGTGGCAGGTGTCACGGGATTCCGGTGACATCATGTCGGAGGCGGCTGACGCGGCTTTTGCGCCAGCGGTGCGGCTACATCTGCTCGATGCCTACGGTTGGTTTTTGCTGGCAATGCTTCGCGCAACCGATCTGCCAGAGCGTCCTCCGCATACCACCGATGAGCTACCCGAGCGGGGGCGCGGCATTGCTGTTCCGGGAGAAATCTTGGAATACCAAGGGCTAGAGCGGCAGGGCGGCTGGCTGTCTCGCTTACAGGCAAAGCTTCCGCGAGGACTGCCCAGGCCCGCTGGCCGACAGGTACTTGCAATGGCCGGCAGCTATCCCAATATCAGTGACTATCACGAGTGGGCCGCAGCGCTGGCTGAATTGTTCGAACGCATGAGCGACTCCCTCGACGAGTACTGATGGGGTATCAGGGTGGTTTCCCCTCTGATGGACTGTTACAGTGTTTACGACACCTACTCTCTATGAGGAGACCAAATGTCCACAGCTCTGCTGGAAATTGTTGACTTGGGTGATGGCGAGGTCGTGCTTCAGCGTGCCGATGAAGACGACAGTGAACCGCTTGTTAGCATTCAGTTCTCTGAGGAGACGAGTGCATACCTGATGGAGAACAATCTGGAAGTGGCGAAGGCCATGATTCAGGCAGGTATTCAAGCGGCAGCTCAGCTATCGGAAGTCGCCAACCTTGAAGTCGAGTCAGCTGACGCCACCACTGGCACCGCGGGTAGAACCCTGCACTGACTAACCCCTACTGAGTCGCAGCGCGCGACCAGCGCAGGGTAAAGACCTCGCTCACATCGAGCCGATCTGACTCGAACCAAAAAATTTTTATGCTCATCAGGCGTGACGCCGGATGACACCCACACTGACCCCCTCTATCGCAAACGGTTGCGCCTTGAGATCAACAATGATCGGCGCGTAGGCGGGGTTCTCGGCAATCAGCTCCACCCGATCTGCGCTGGGGCGTCGCAGGCGCTTTACGGTCACTTCGTCTTCAATACGCGCCACTACGATCTGATTTTCGGCTGCCACAGGGGTGCTGTGCACCGCCAGTAAATCGCCGTCGTGAATACCGACGTCGATCATGCTGTCGCCGGTCACCTGCAGTAAATAGTCGGCGGCGGGGGAGAAGAAATTGGCGGGTAATTCACAGTGATCCTCAATGTGCTCTTGTGCCAGGACCGGTGACCCCGCAGCGACGCGACCCACAATGGGTAAGCCGCGCTGCTCGGTGAGTCGAATGCCGCGGGAAGCCCCCGCAATCATCTCAATAGCGCCTTTGCGCGCCAGCGCTTTGAGGTGTTCCTCTGCCGCGTTAGCGCTTTTAAAACTCAGTTCCCGCGCAATGTCGGCGCGAGTGGGCGGGTAGCCGGTATCGTCAATGTACTGGCGAATGACATCGAGCACTTGCTGTTGACGCGCGGTGAGCTTAACCATGAGACTTCCCCAATAACTGTTTCGATATACAGCTGTTACTTTATACAGTATTTGAGGTCTTGTCACGGCTTTCGCGACCGTCGCCGTGGTATTGGAGCAGGGCTCGGGTTAGCATCCCGCGATCAACTTTCTGGACACCCCAATGCGCTATGGATGAACCGACCGAGTTGCTGACCACATCCCTGACACCGCTGGCCGAATCACTCGGGATTCCGGCGGTTGCGGTGGTTATCGCCGCACTGTTTTTGCTGGGTCTGGTTGGGCACTTCGCCGTCCGTTGGGCGTTGGCGCATTTCCATCGCGCCGCAGCGCGTTCGAAAACCCCTTGGGATGACGTGGTTGCCGCGGCGCTGGCAAGGCCGAGTGAATGGGCGATGTGGCTCGTTCTTCTGTACCTGTCTTTGGGGATGTTTGATGCCGTCGCGCAACTACGAGAGTGGCTTCGTCAGGCAGCAGATACCGGACTCATACTGCTTCTTGGCTGGTTTCTGCAGCGCCTGCTCATTGGCATTGAGCTTGAGTTATTGTCCGACAGTCGCGGGCCACGGGCGTCCGACGACCGCGCTACGATTAGTGCCACCGCGCGCCTAGTGCGGATTTCGCTGTGGGTCATCGTCGTGTTGATGATTCTGCAATCCGTAGGCGTGTCGGTTTCAGGTCTCCTGGCTTTTGGGGGAATCGGTGGCATCGCTGTCGGTTTCGCCGCCCGGGACTTGCTGGCGAATTTCCTCGGGGGACTCAGTATTTACCTCGACCGACCCTTTACGGTAGGTGACTGGATCCGCTCGCCAGATCGTGAAATTGAGGGAACCGTAGAACACATCGGCTGGCGGATGACCCGCATCCGCACGTTTGATCAGCGCCCCCTATACGTACCTAACGCGGTTTTCTCCAACGTAGCGTTAGAAAACCCATCGCGGATGAACAACCGACGCATCTATGAAACCTTTGGTGTTCGCTACACTGACGTCGCGCAAATTCAGTCCATTGTGAACGACGTGAAAGCGATGCTTCGGGGACACGAGGCGATTGACTTGAAGCGAACGATGATTGTCAATTTCGTGAGCTGCGGTCCCTCATCGCTGGATTTCTTTATCTATACCTTTACCAAAACGACCGATTGGGTCACTTATCACGGCATCAAAGAAGACGTTCTTTTAAAGGTGCTGGGTATTATCGACGCCCATGGCGCTGAGGTGGCGTTTCCGACTCAAACTTTGCACTTGGCCGATGATGAGCTGCCACCTTCTGCGGTGAGCCTTGAGCCTTGAGGGCGGGGTTGCGTCGCGGTCGTCACTCGACGGGTTGGCTGTCGGGCGGTACTGCGCCTGAGGGCTGCTTGCCCTCATTTTGCTCCGCTTTTGCAGCCTCGATTGCCCGTTCAAATTCTAATGACTTTTGATCTTCCTGCCCCGTCGCAAGCACTTCTTCCCAGGTCAGTTCGCGGTAGGTTGCGACTATCTTGAGTACCGGGTGGTCGAAGTAGCGCACGCTACCCTCGGGCAGTGATCGGGTATCGGCAACGTGTAAAAAGTGCCGCCATGGCCACGCGAAGGCATCGTCTGGAGCCCCCCCAACGAGCGGTTCTGCGGGGGTTTCCTGACGGTAGAAGCCGGTTTCGGGGTCGACATAGGAGACCAGGGTTTCACCCCTATGCTGCATTTCCTTGATTCGGATGAGCTCTTCCTGACGGCGTATTGCTTCAAGTTGTGTCAGAGGGTAGCCGTCGGTCGGATCGATGAGCGTTATTTGAGCGGGGCCGCGGGGCGGAGGACTCATCCCAAACGTATCGGGATAATACTCAGCCTGCGTGTTCCACCAAACGTTGACGCCTAGCTTGACATCGCTGCCCCTGCGAATCTCGATGAAGCCTTGCAGGCGCGGCCAGAGTTCACTGTCACCGGAATAATCAAGAATAATCGGCAGGTTGCGCGCGTCGGGGGGTTGCAACCAAGCCGTGCGCATCTCAAGTCGGTTGGGAGTCTGCCGGAGTAGGGTACTGAGCCCTTCGTCGAGCATTTGAACACTGCGGCGTTTAAAGGGAATGGGATAAAACCGTGGTTCTGGCGGTGTGTCAGTGAACTCGGCAAGGTCGCCAGTCGCTAAAGCCTGCCCGTCATCAGTCGCCGCTGCCATTTCAGGGTCTGCGCCGCCTTCGGTGTCGCTGTAAGCGCCGTCTGCGGTGTCCTCTTGAGTGTCCTCTGCGAATTCATCAAGCCATTCGACACTGGCGCGGGTCGGAGTGGGCTCGACATCGATCAATTCGAGGGGAATTGGTGCCGGCACCTCGGGCTCATCCTCGATCGGAAGATCCTCAGTCTCGGGCTCGGCTAACGCGGCTTCGGCCTCCGCGATGGCATTCGCGATGACGATCTCGGGGTCGGGCACCGCTGCTGTAATGCGGCCAAGTTCACCTAGAGAGACCTCGGCCATCGGATAGGTGTTTGCAACGTTTGTGAGACGCTTGTCATCGAAGAGCCAACGGTAAGTCCCGGGATATCGGGCGCTCGGAAAGGGCGGCCAGAATTCACTATTGAGAACCTCCGCCCGGTCATCCACCAAAACTGCCAGTTCTACGCGTATCCAGCCTGAGTTCTCCTCGAGATCGAGTTCCAGATAGGGATCTTCGAGGGGGACGGGGTCGGGCTGTGCTATCGATAGGGGAGTCCAAGTTTGAGCACACAGAATCAGTAACAGCACGATCGGGCGGACGCTGGGAATGGATGCGACACGTGGGAGGACTGTCATGCGGTGTTTCCTGTATTGGCTTCTTTGGCGAAAGTATCGAGCATGCCCTCCAGAAACGCTTTTCTCGCTTTCAAGTCGGGCAGGTCGCGATGGAAGCGCAGCTTGGTTGCTCCTGCCAGTTGATAACCTTTCGGATCGGATTGAACCAGTTTTACGAGGCTCATGGGGTTCACGCGTGTATTCTGATTGAACTCAATGCTACCACCCGAGTCGGTGGCTTCAATCTCGCTGATCCCGAGTCGGAGGGCATGAACCCGCACTTCAGCCTGACTGAACAAGTTCTTGACCTGATCAGGCAGCAAGCCAAAGCGGTCGATCATTTCTACCTGGATTTCCCTGAGGCCTTCATGAGTTTGAGCGGCAGCAATACGCTTATAGAGCACCAGCCGGCTAGTGATGTCGGGTAAGTAGTCTTCAGGAATCAATGCGGGGACGTGCAGCTTGATCTCTGTGCCTTTGTCGAGTGGTGCATCGACGTCGGGAATTTCCCCGCTACGCAGAGCCGCAACGGCGTTGTGCAACATATCCAAGTAGAGTGAGAAGCCGACATTGTGGATTTGTCCCGACTGTTCGTCGCCGAGAAGCTCTCCGGCGCCACGGATCTCCAGATCGTGGGTGGCCAAGAGATAGCCCGAGCCAAGCTCTCCCGCGGCTTCGATGGCTTCCAATCGTTTCTCCGCGTCTGAAGTCATCGCCGAGCGGGGAGGGCAAAGCAGATAAGCGTAAGCCTGATGGTGAGAGCGACCCACCCGGCCACGCAGCTGATGCAACTGAGCGAGACCGAATTTATCAGCACGATCGATAATAATCGTGTTGGCGTTGGGGACATCAATGCCGGTTTCGATAATCGTACTGCATACGAGTATGTGGTATCGCTGGTGGTAGAAGTCAGACATCACCCGTTCGAGTTCCGTTTCTCGCAACTGACCATGGCCAATGCCAATCGAAAGATCTGGCAGCAGCTCCCGCAGTTTCCTTGCGGTCTCTTCGATGGATTTCACCTCGTTGTGCAAGTAATACATCTGACCGCCCCGGAGGGTCTCACGTAAGACGGCTTCCTTGATCAGCGCCAGCGAGTGTTCTCGAATAAAGGTTTTGATCGATAGCCGCCTGGGGGGTGGCGTTGCAATGATTGATAAATCACGCAAACCGCCCAGCGCCATGTTGAGAGTTCGGGGGATGGGCGTGGCCGTCATTGTCAGTATGTCAACTTCCGCACGTAGGGCCTTGATGGCCTCTTTCTGCTTTACGCCGAAGCGATGCTCCTCGTCGATAACTAATAAGCCTAGGTCTTCAAAGCGGAAGTCACTTTGCAGCAGTTTGTGGGTGCCAACCAAGATATCGACCGCGCCACTGGCAACCCGCTTAGCCACCCCCTCGATGTCTTTACTCGACTTAAAGCGCGACACCACATCGACTTTGGCAGGCCAGCCAGCGAAACGGTCCCTGAAACTGTTGTAGTGCTGCTGTGCAAGTAGCGTTGTGGGGACTAGCACAGCGACCTGCTTTTTATTTTGAACGGCGATAAACGCGGCACGCATGGCCACTTCGGTTTTGCCAAAACCAACATCACCGCACACCAATCTATCCATTACGCCAGCGCTGCACATGTCGTCACGCACAGCATCAATCGCTGCAGCTTGATCGGGGGTTTCCTCAAACGGAAAGCCTTCGGCAAAACGTTCCCAAGCCTCGGGATCCAGCTGACACTGGAATCCCGGCCGTGCTTCCCGGCGTGCATACACCTCGAGCAACTGTGCGGCAACGTCAGACGCCCGTTGACTGGCCTTACGCCGCGCTTTCTCCCACGATTCACTACCAAGCCGGTGAAGGGGGGCGCTATCGGGATCTGCGCCGGTGTACCTTGAGATGAGATGAAGTGAGCCGACGGGTACGTAGAGCTTGTCGGTGGCCGCGTACTCTAAGACGAGAAACTCTGCCTCGTCGCCGTCGATCTCCAAGCTTTGCAGACCCAGATAGCGACCGACGCCGTGTTGAAGGTGCACAACCGGTACGCCTGGGCGCAATTCGGTGAGGTCGCGAACAACGGCCTCGCTGTTGGTCTCTTCCGTAGTTTTGCGTCGTCGACGTTGCGCGACCCGTTCACCAAATAATTGATTCTCCACCACGAGCGCAGGTTTTCCCGAGCCTCGATAGAGCCCTCGATCTATTGGTGCAACGGCGATACCAAAGTCGATGTCGGCGTCGAGAAAGCGCTGCCAATCTTGCACGTTATTGGGATGCATGCCGTGTGTATTGAGGCTCTCGAGAAGAATCTCGCGACGACCCGCTGTTTCGGCCACGAGCAAAATGGGACCACTGTGTTGCCGTTGGAATTGACTTAAGCGCTCCATGGCTGTCGCGCCCGACCCGGTATCCACCAGCTGCGGCGGTGGCTCAAGATCGGTACTTCGATGAACGGGTGCGCCCGGTTCCTGGCGCAGTTCAAGAATGGAAAACTGCTTCAAATCCGCAAACAACTCTTCAACGGGCACAAATCCAATTGAGGGTGGCAGAAGGGGACGACGGGGGTCGATACCGTAATCTTCGTAGCGGGTTTGCACTTCGTTCCAAAATCGCTGCGCGGCTTGGTAATGATCACCGAGGGTGATGACAGCAGCGTCACCCGGCAAGTAGTCGAAGACTTTGCCGCATTGCTCAAAAAACAGTGGTAGGTAGTATTCGGCGCCAGCGGGTACGCGACCGTCGCTGATTTCATTGAACGTCGGGCACCGGTCTGCATCGCCATCGAACGTGCGGTACCAGTTCATCTGAAAGCGCTGTATCGCATCGTCATTGAGCGGAAATTCTCTCGCCGGGAGTAGGCGCACAGAATTGACCCGTTCTATGGTGCGCTGGCTTTCCGGGTCAAAGGTTCTGAGGGTTTCAACCTCCGCGTCAAAGAGGTCAATCCGATAGGGCAGTGCACTACCCATAGGGAAAATATCCAGCAGTGAGCCGCGTATCGCGTATTCACCGTGCTCATACACAGTATCCACGGCTCGGTAGCCGTTGAGGGACAGGTTGCGCACAAAGGTCTCGGTATCGAGGGGTTGCCCGCATTCCAGAACCAGACTGTTACCCGCTACATAATGGGTCGGCGGTGTGCGGTGCATGAGCGTCGTGACCGGCACAATCAGCACGCCTTCGGTCATGGCTGGGAGTTTATGGAAGGCGTTCAGACGCTCGGATACGATGTCTTGATGGGGTGAAAAGTTGTCGTAGGGCAACGTCTCCCAGTCGGGAAGATTGAGTATTTCCCGCGGTTTATCGAGGAAAAAGGGTAGTTCGCGCTCGATTGCATTGGCATCGCTGGTCGTTGGCGTCACGACAACGAGTAACTTGTGCAATGCCGAAAGCTCTGCAATCGCCAGCGCAGCGCCAGCGCCAGCGCAAGGGCCCACGGCAGTGCGAGAGCCGGGCCTGTCGGGCCAGGGCAAGTCGTTGATCAGGTGGCTGAACATGGTCGCCTCAGGAAGAAGGGTGGCCTAGTTTACGGGTGCTGGGGTGTTGTCTCCAGCAAAAGGGCCGCGCTTGCTCGGTTTATCCTAGCACCGGATAATACCCACACAGATGGTGTTGCCCAAAACACCACGATCACGGCCAAAATAAGGAGCCCAACGTGACGGAACAACGTAAGCGCGAGCGTCCAGACGATTACTTCGCCGATTGGAAGCAGCGGGAAGCTCTCGCGGAAGCCATGATTCCGCAAGTCGGAGGACTTGCCAGAGAGCATAACGTCAAGTGCTACATCTACGGGCGATCGCTGGTTAACCAGTCGGTGCTCGATATTATGAAGACTCACCGGTACGTGCGGCAGGTCGAGGACAATGAACTGTCCGAGTTTGAGACTGCGCCGGTGATTGATGCGCTCGGTGCTCTTGAACTCGGTCCCTGCCACATCGATGTGGGCAGGCTCGCGGTGGAGTACTACGACAAAGGTCAGGGTCGCGACATGTCGATCGAAGACTATGTGCGTCAGCAGCTCGATTTCCTTGTTAACTCGACCCACAAACCCGTCGATAAGCCGGTCGATGTTGTGCTCTATGGTTTTGGACGTATTGGTCGCCTGATGGCGCGAATTCTTATCGGCAAGACGGATGGTGGTGCCAGTTTGCGACTTCGCGCCATCGTTGTGCGCGACAGCGGGGCCGCCAACGATATCCTCAAACGTGCCAGTTTGCTCCGTCGTGATTCGGTCCATGGAGCTTTCCAGGGCACGATACGGGTCGATGAAGAGCGTCAATCCTTTGTTGCCAACGGCAACGAAATCAAGGTGATCTATGCGCGTGCGCCCGAGGAGGTGGACTACACCGCACACGGTATTGAGGACTGTATTGTTGTCGACAACACCGGCGTCTGGCGTGATCGGGACGGATTGTCGCGCCACCTAAAAGCAACCGGCGTCCGTAAAGTGATTTTGACGGCGCCCGGTAAGGGGGACTTGAAGAATGTGGTCGCCGGTATCAATCAAGATGTGATCGACGATAGCGATCAGATTATTTCTGCAGCCTCGTGTACCACCAACGCCATTGTGCCCCCGCTGAAAGCGATCGACGATGAATACGGGATCATCACGGGACACGTTGAGACCGTTCACGCGTACACCAACGACCAGAATCTGATCGATAACTATCATAAAGCGGAACGACGTGGTCGCTCGGCGCCCTTGAATATGGTGCTCACAGAAACGGGAGCGGCAAAGGCGGTTGCCAAGGTGCTGCCCCAACTCGATGGCAAGCTGACGGGAAATGCGATCCGTGTACCGACACCGAACGTGTCGATGGCGATACTGAACTTGAATCTGTCCAAGGCCACGACACGCGAGGCGCTGAACGAGTTCATGCGAGATACGGCTCTGAACTCATCAATGCGGAAACAGATTGATTACTCAGCGTCTCCAGAGGTGGTGTCCTCGGATTTTGTCGGCTCTCGTTCGGCTTGTGTGTTCGATGCAAAAGCGACCATCGTCAACGGTAACCAGGCAGTGCTGTATTTATGGTACGACAACGAATATGGATATAGCTGTCAGGTATATAGAATCCTGGAGCAGATGGCGGGTATCCAGTATCTGACCTACCCACAAGACGGTACTGGTCCGCTCTGATTCAGTAGTCAGATTCACCTTGGTCGGCTACAATTCGCGAGTCTGACGTTTACGGTATTCGGCGCAGCCGGATCCGGCGTTAAGCCCGCACAAGTTAGCCTCAGACAAATTAACGGCAGCGACCTGATCAGACTGCCGAGATGAGAGTGCGTCCACTGGGGGAGTGGCGCGTTCGACTTCTGGAATCCACTGCCCACAGGTAGGTGGATTGCCGCTCCCCCAAGTGGTTCGCCATTGGGTGTGGACAGGGCGTGTTTCCCGTCATCCGAACAGCGAACCAATAACTGTTACTAGCGGATGAACACATGATCAAAATTCGACGCGGCATGGACATTCCCATAGCGGGAGCGCCCCAGCAGCAAATCGATTCGCCCGCCGCTGTGCGGACTGTGGCATTGGTTGGCCCCGATTACGAAGGCATGAAGCCCACCATGGATGTCGCCGTCGGTGACGCCGTAAAGCGCGGGCAGGTGCTTTTCAGCGACAAGAAAACCGAGGGCGTTTTTTATACCGCGCCGGCGACAGGCAAAGTGGTCGCCATTAACCGGGGCGCTCGCCGTGTGTTTCAGTCGCTGGTCCTAGAGGTGGGTGACGATAACGACGCCATTGATTTCGGTAGTCACAGCGCGGAGGAAGCGCGAGCGCTGACTGCCGATACGATTCGTAAAACTCTTATCGATAGCGGACAGTGGGTGGCTCTGCGCACGCGGCCGTTCAGTAAAGTGGCGGATCCGGCGACGAGCCCCGATGGGCTTTTCATTACAGCCATTGATACTCATCCCTTAGCGCCCGATCCCGCACCGATCATTGCCGAGCAGGCAGAAGCGTTTGAACTGGGGCAGGATTTACTTGCGGCGCTGACCGGTTGTCCCGTGTACCTTTGTACAGCGCCTGACAGCGGTATCGCCAAGGGCAATCACTCCAATATCCAGCATGAGGAGTTTGCTGGCCCGCACCCGGCGGGACTGCCGGGCACTCACATTCATTTCCTGATGGGCGCATCAAACTCACGCTTGGCGTGGACGGTCGGTTATCAGGACGTTATCGCGATCGGACGGTTGTTCCTCGATGGCACCCTTTACACCTCTCGTATCGTTGCGCTTGCGGGACCACAGGTTGAGAAGCCTCGGCTGCTTCGGACTCGCATCGGAGCCGATTTGCAACAATTGACCGCGGGTGAATTGAAGTCCGGAGAGACCCGCGTGGTCTCCGGTTCGGTCCTCGGTGGCCGAACGGTGCAGAGCGACATTGCTTATTTGGGCCGGTATCACAATCAGGTGTGCGCCTTGGCCGAAGGTCGCGAGCGAGATTTCATGGGTTGGTTATCCCCCGGCGCGCGAAAGCACTCGGTGCTGGGCATATATCTGTCGAGTTGGTTTGGCGTTAAACCCATTCCAATGACAACGAACACTAACGGCTCCGAGCGCGCGATGGTGCCGGTAGGTGCCTACGAGCGCATTATGCCCCTCGATGTTTTGCCCACGCAGTTGCTGCGGGCGCTGCTGGTTGGGGATACGGAAACTGCGCAATCACTGGGGTGCCTCGAGTTAGATGAAGAGGATCTGGCCCTATGCACTTACGTTTGCCCGGGTAAGTACGAATACGGGCCGGTCCTGCGCGATAACCTGATGCGCATTGAGAAGGAGGGGTAACTCATGGGCTTACGATCGACACTCGACAATATCGAACCCCATTTCAAGCCGGGTGGGCGCTACGAAAGCTGGTACGCGCTTTACGAGGCGGTGGATACGATTTTCTACTCTCCCTCACACACAACGCGCACTTCCGCCCACGTCCGTGATGGCGTCGACTTAAAACGCATCATGATCACCGTGTGGTTTGCGACGTTCCCGGCGATGTTCTACGGCATGTGGAATTTGGGCTTCCAAGCCAACGACGTGTTAGCGGCAACCGGCGGTGAGTTAGATGGTTGGCGTGGTGCAGTGATGTCGACCCTTGGTGGCTACAGCCCAACAAGCGTCTGGGATTGCTTCCTGTTCGGTGCACTTCACTTTCTGCCGCTTTACATGGTCACCTTTATCGTCGGCGGTTTCTGGGAAGTCCTGTTCGCGATGAAGCGCGGTCATGAGGTCAATGAAGGCTTCTTCGTGACTTCCATTTTGTTTTCGCTGACGCTGCCCCCTGATTTACCTCTATGGCAGGCTGCACTCGGAATCAGCTTCGGTGTGGTGATCGGTAAGGAAGTCTTCGGTGGTACGGGTAAGAACTTTCTTAATCCAGCGCTGACCGGACGTGCTTTTCTGTATTTTGCCTACCCCGCGCAACTGTCGGGCGATGCGGTATGGACAGCGGTCGACGGCTACAGCGGTGCAACGCCCTTAGGCATTGTTGCTGCTGAAGGCATGGGCGGTCTGACCGAAAGCTTCACGTGGTGGGAGGCCTTTGTAGGCACTATCCCTGGTTCCATTGGAGAAACCTCAACGCTGATGGTGCTGATTGGCGGTGCGGTCCTATTACTGACGCGTATCGCTTCCTGGCGTGTGGTGGCGGGGTGCTTCGTCGGGATGATTGCCTTCTCAACGTTGCTGAACGGCATTGGTTCTGACTCAAATCCCGCGTTCGCGATGCCTTGGTATTGGCACATGGTTGTCGGCAGCTTTGCTTTCGGGGCGTTCTTCATGGCGACGGACCCTGTCTCCGCGGCGATGACGAATGGCGGTCGCTGGGCCTACGGTATTTTGATCGGTGTGATGTGCGTCTTGATTCGGGTAGTGAACCCTGCGTTCCCCGAGGGCATGATGCTGGCGATTCTGTTCGCTAATTTGTTTGCGCCACTGTTCGATCATTTTGTGATTCAGGCCAATGTGAAAAGGAGGCTCGCTCGTGTCCAGTAATAACGAAGGCCTAGGTCGCGTTCTCACGGTCGCACTTGCCTTGTGCGTGGTCTGCTCGGTCGTCGTATCGACCGCAGCGGTCGTCTTGAAGCCGCAGCAGGAGATCAACAAAACCCGTGACCTAAAGCGCAATATCTTGATGGCTGCGGGTATGTTCAATCCTGAGCAAACGGTAGAAGAGCAGTTTGAGCGGGTGACCACCAAGGTTATCGATGTCTCGACCGGCGAATACGTCGACGACGTGGATCCGCAGGCGTTTGATCAGCGAGACGCCGCTAAAGACCCGGCTCGCTCAACGCGACTCAGCGCTGAAGAGGACCTCGCAAAAATCATGCGGCGTTCCGATTACGCGCTCGTTTATTTGGTCAATGACGCGGAGGGCGATCTCGATAAGGTGATTTTGCCTATTCATGGGTACGGTCTGTGGTCAACGCTCTATGGCTTTATCGCACTAGAATCTGATGCCGATACCATTGCAGGGTTGGGCTTTTATGACCACGGTGAAACCCCGGGTCTCGGTGGCGAAGTGGACAACCCTCGCTGGAAAGCGATGTGGGAAGGGAAGCAGGTATACCGTGATGGTGATGTAGCGATAGCGGTTGTGAAGGGTGCCGTGAGCCCTGACTCGCCCGCCGCTGATTGGCAGGTGGACGGCTTGTCCGGTGCAACCCTGACGAGCAAAGGCGTCAGTAACTTGGTGCAATTCTGGATGGGTGACAATGGCTTTGCCCCTTACCTCAGCAATCTGCGAAGTGGAGATGCCTGATGGATATTAAAGACACACTGTTTCAGCCCGTTTTTAAAAATAACCCGATTGCACTTCAGATTCTGGGTATCTGTTCCGCCCTAGCTGTCACGTCTTCGCTCAAAGTCACGTTTGTAATGTGCATTGCGCTGACCTTGGTGACGGCCTTTTCAAACCTGTTCATCTCGAGCATTCGCAATTTTATACCCTCGAGCATCCGCATCATTGTCCAGATGACGATCATTGCCTCGCTGGTAATTGTGGTTGATCAGATTTTGAAAGCGGTGGCCTACGATATTTCAAAGCAACTCTCGGTGTTTGTTGGGTTGATCATCACCAACTGCATTGTCATGGGCCGTGCAGAAGCCTTCGCCATGAAGAACCCGCCAATACCAAGCTTCCTCGATGGCATTGGCAACGGTTTGGGATATTCGTTTGTGCTTTTGGTAGTGGGTTTTATCCGAGAATTACTCGGTGCCGGCAAGCTCTTTGGGGTCGAGATTCTGCCCTTGGTTACCGAAGGCGGCTGGTACACCCCCAACGGTCTGCTGCTCTTGCCCCCCAGTGCTTTCTTCCTGATAGGCCTGCTTATCTGGGCGATCCGCGCGTGGCAGAAAGACCAAGTTGAGAAGCCCGAGTTCGTTATTGCGAAGCACACGCCGGTGGAGGAGAACGCCTGATGGAACATTATCTGAGTCTTTTCGTGCGTGCGGTGTTTATCGAGAACATGGCGCTCGCATTCTTCCTCGGCATGTGTACCTTCCTTGCCGTATCGAAAAAAATTCAGGCAGCACTCGGTCTTGGTATTGCAGTGATCGTCGTACTGACGATCACCGTGCCCGTGAATAATCTCATCTACCAATACTTGTTGTCCGATGGTGCGCTTGCATGGGCGGGCCTGCCCGATGTGGATCTGGGTTTTCTGGGTCTACTGAGTTACATCGGCGTGATTGCGGCACTGGTGCAGATCCTCGAGATGTTCCTCGACCGATATGTGCCGGCACTCTATGCAGCGTTGGGGGTTTTCTTGCCTTTGATTACAGTGAACTGCGCGATATTGGGCGCGTCGCTGTTTATGGTTGAGCGCAGCTATGATTTTGGTGAAAGCGTGGTGTTTGGTGCTGGTGCTGGCGTTGGTTGGGCCCTGGCGATTGTGGCCTTGGCGGGTATTCGCGAAAAGCTCAAGTACAGCGACGTTCCCGAAGGACTGCAGGGACTGGGCATCACATTTATTACTGTCGGATTGATGTCGCTGGGCTTTATGTCTTTCGGCGGCATTGATATTTAAACAGCGAACAGTTTGATTGAAGGCGAGGGGCTAGGCACTTCATGGATATGACAATCGTATACGGCGTCGGCATGTTCACCACCATCGTGGTACTGCTGGTTATGGTTATTCTCTTTGCACGCTCTCGCTTGGTTAGCAGCGGCAACATTAGCATTGAGGTCAACGGCGAGAAGACCATTCAAGTGCCGGCAGGTGGCAAGCTCCTGCAGACTCTTGCAGATTCAGAGTTGTTCCTTGCCAGTGCCTGTGGCGGGGGCGGTACCTGTGCGCAGTGCAAGTGCATTGTTCAGGACGGCGGGGGCGCGATGCTACCCACAGAGGAGTCCCACTTTACGCGCCGCGAGGCGAACGAAGGATGGCGCCTTTCCTGCCAGACTCCCGTTAAGCAGGACATGAAGATTCAGATTCCTGAAGAAGTGTTCGGGGTCAAGCAGTGGGAGTGTACGGTCGCGTCAAATGACAACGTTGCAACGTTTATTAAAGAATTGGTTCTGAAATTGCCTGAAGGGGAGAACGTCGATTTCCGCGCTGGGGGCTATGTTCAGCTGGAATGCCCGCCGCATCATATTAAGTACGGTGATTTTGATATCGGCGAGGAATATCGCGGCGACTGGGAGCGTTTTGGGTTCTTCAATATTGAATCGAAGTGCGACGACACAACGATCCGTGCTTACTCGATGGCTAATTACCCCGAAGAAAAGGGCGTCGTTAAGTTTAACATCCGTATCGCGACACCACCGCCCGGGAGCGAAGGTATCCCAGCAGGGGTTATGTCTAGCTGGGTGTTCAACCTGAAGCCTGGCGATAAGGTAACGGTTTACGGCCCGTTTGGTGAGTTTTTTGCCAAAGAAACCGAGGCTGAAATGGTCTTCATCGGCGGTGGTGCGGGTATGGCGCCCATGCGCTCCCACTTGTTCGATCAGTTAAAGCGACTGGAGTCTAAGCGGAAGATCAGCTTCTGGTACGGCGCTCGATCATTGCGCGAGATGTTCTACGTCGAAGACTATGATGGTCTGGCGGCCGAAAACGACAACTTTGATTGGCATGTGGCACTCTCCGACCCTCAGCCCGAGGATAACTGGGATGGCCTGACGGGCTTCATTCACAACGTCTTGTACGAGCAGTATCTCAAGGATCATCCAGCGCCTGAAGATTGCGAGTACTACATGTGTGGACCGCCCATGATGAACGCGGCTGTGATCAAAATGCTGTTAGATCTCGGTGTCGAGCGTGACAACATCCTGTTGGATGATTTTGGTGGCTAAGACCTTCCGACCAGCGTTCTTGCTGGTCGCTTTTGTTTTTGTCCTCGTCGGGTGCGACCAGACCCCGGAACCTGTTCGGCTTCAGGGTCTGGTTTTTGGGACCGGCTGGAATCTGACCTATCAGCCCGAGGAAGGTTCTCCTTCAGCCCGGGAAGTGCGCAGTGCCCTCGAAGAGGCGTTTGAGCTGGTCAACGTCAGCATGAACACCTATGACCCTGCATCTACGTTGAGCCGCTTTAACGCTTTGCCAGCGGGCGAAGCGATGGAGATGGACTGGGATTTTACCTACGTATTCAACGAAGCTCTTAAGATCACAGCCCTGAGCGACGGTGCCTATGACGTTAGTCTGGCGCCGTTACTCGATGTCTGGGGATTCGGGCCGAATGGACCGGAGTCGTTTCCTGAGGATGACACCATCGATTCGGCCCTCGAGCATGTCGGTATGGAAAACTTTGACTGGCAGCCTACTTCTCGGCACCTCACTAAGTTGCAAGATGGTGTGTCGATAGAGCTGTCCTCCATCGCCAAAGGGTACGGGGTAGACCTGGGAGCCGATGCCCTCGATGAACTGGGCATTGAACACTTTATGCTGGAGGTAGGCGGTGAAGTGCAACTCCGAGGGATGAGCCCACGAGGTGACCTCTGGCGAATCGCCATTGAAAAGCCC
The DNA here is from genome assembly GCA_965657905.1 of Luminiphilus sp. Taxonomy (GTDB): domain Bacteria; phylum Pseudomonadota; class Gammaproteobacteria; order Pseudomonadales; family Halieaceae; genus Luminiphilus. The sequence continues at coordinate 75,527 of CBFHPT010000001.1, forward strand.
GAGTCGGGCGGTCGCGGGGTACAGGCGGCGGTCGCGCTGACGGACTTGGGTCTCGCAACCTCTGGTGACTACCGCAATTATTTCGAGCGCGACGGCAAACGTTATTCTCATCTCGTGGATCCACGAACGGGCTATCCGATTGAGCACGATCTTGTGTCAGTCACCGTGATAGATCCATCCACTGCCTTAGCAGACGCTTGGGCAACGGCGTTTAGCGTGATGGGCGTTGACGCCACGCTTGCATTGGCGAACGAGCGCAATATGCCTGTGTATGTCATTCGGCGGGTCGGCGATAGCCTCGAAGCCACTTGGAGCGAAGCCTTCGAGCCGTTTCTGGTTTCTCCATCTGCAGGCAGTTAAGCTGCACCCTGTCTTTGAAGGATTGATACTGTGATTTTTATTGTCAGCTTTTGTGTATTTGCCGCGATCATCGCCGGAATGGCGATTGGCGTCATGAACGGCCGCGAGCCTTTAAAGGGCTCCTGTGGCGGCGTCGGCAAGCTGGGCATCGATCAGAAATGCGACCTGTGTGGCGGTGATCCCCAGCGTTGCGAAACAGAGACCCGAGTCGAGGGTAGTGGGGCAGGGGTAGAAACCTTCGATCCCCGGCGCTGACTCGTTTCATGTGGTCCTTGCTCTGGGACATTGTCACCCGATATAGCCTCCAACGTGGCCAGACTGGTTTTACGCGCCTTGTTGCCCGAGCGTCGATGCTGGGTATGATTTTGGGTGTTGCGAGCCTGATCACTGTCATGTCGGTTATGAATGGTTTTGCGACTGAGCTGCACGGGCGAATTCTTGCTCTAGTACCCCATGCGACGATCGAGTCAGACGTCGGCAGTATCAGTGATTGGCAGAGCCTGTCTGAGGAACTCCAGTTAGAAGGTGCTATCGGTATTGCACCGGTAATACGCGATACGGTATTGCTACAGGCCTGGGGAAGACAGCGCGGAGCGCAGTTGTCAGGCATCAGTTTGAGCCAGCAGTCAGGCGTCACGTCACTGCACGAACACATCGTTAGTGGCGATCTAGACCGCCTTGAAGCCTCAGCCTTCACAGTGGTGATCGGAGAGGGGTTGGCTAACCTCTTGGGTGTCTCGGTGGGCGATTCAATTGAAGCCACCTTGCCGACGGTTAGTGTTACGCCACTGGGTGTATTTCCGCGCACTCGAAGCCTCGAAGTGGTCGCTGTTTTTAAGGTAGGCGCTGATCTTGATGCAACTCAAGGGTGGGTGAGCATCGAGACCGCTCGCCGTCTATTTGCCCGTCGCGGCGTCGATGGGATTCAAATTCAATATGCGAGTCTTGCTGATGCGCAACGTGCCGCTGAGGCCCTCGAAGCATCATTGCCTGATGGCTATCGGCTTAAAGACTGGCGTAGCAGTCAGGGCTCGTTGTTCGCAGCAGTAGAGATGGAAAAAATCACCGTGGCGATTCTGCTCATGGCCGTGGTGGTGGTTGCTGCCTTTAACATTGTCTCGACCCTGACGATGTCTGTGACTGAGAAGCAAGGGGACATCGCGGTGTTGCGGGTAATGGGTTTATCCTCCAATGCCATTTTGATGATTTTTCTGGGACATGGCTTACTACTTGGGGGCATTGGCATCGTGATTGGTGCGGCTGTCGGTATTGGGCTTGCTGTATCAGTCAGCGATATTGCCGTCTGGTTAGAGCAGCTTTCGGGCAAGAACCTGTTTGACCCCCGAGTGTATTACATCGGTCGTCTACCCTCTGTTCTCCAATGGAGCGACGTTATCATCACCGCGGGAGCATCGCTGTTGCTAAGTTTGCTGGCGACGCTCTATCCTGCTTGGCGGGCGTCCCGCATTCATCCTGTGGAGATACTCAATCATGGCTGATCAAGTGCTGGCCAGTGTTAATCTGGGGCGGGTGTATCGTGATGGTGGCCGACAGGTCCAAGTGCTTGGCGATGTGACATTCAGCTTGGCGGCAGGGGAGCGCATCGCCATTGAGGGCCGCTCGGGCTCGGGTAAGTCAACGTTATTGAACTTGCTTGGGGGGCTCGATTCGCCCACCAGCGGAGAGGTGCTGGTCGCTGGACGTAGCTTCACCGCAATGAAGGAGCGTGAGCGCTGCCTCTGGCGCAACCAGCAGTTGGGTTTCGTATTTCAGTTCCATCATTTGCTCCCCGAGTTCTCGGCCCTTGAGGCGGTTGCCATGCCAGCGAGAATCTCTGGGCTTGCACGTGATGAAGCGTTGGCGCGAGCAGAGCAGTTGCTGACCCGTGTCGGGTTAGCCGAACGCCTCGATCATAGGCCGGGTGCGCTGTCGGGGGGGGAGCGGCAGCGAGTCGCTATCGCTCGCGCGCTGATCAACAACCCCGGTTGCGTCCTGATGGACGAGCCCACTGGCAATCTCGATCCCGATTCTGCGGAGCAAGTCCTTGAGTTAATGGGCTCCCTTGAGCGGAGCCAAACCGCTTATGTGGTGGTAACTCACGATCCACGAATTGCGCAGCGGATGGATCGACAGTTTCATTTAGTGGCTGGCAAGTTGGTCGAGGCTTAACGGTGCCCTGGTCTGAGCGACTAACCCTGGCAGTTCGCCAGACCCTAGATAGTGGTCGGGGCCTGTCGGGTTTTCTGTCGCGCCTATCCATGCTGGGTCTCGTATTGGCTGTCGCAATTTTGTTCGCTGTGTTGTCGGTTATGAATGGTTTTGAGCGTGAAATGCGCGAGCGGATTCTGAGCTTGGTGCCCCACGTCAGCGTCCGTGGTTTCGCGAATTGGAATGACTGGCAAGATCAGCAAGCGCGGCTTCAGGCGCTTCCCGGCGTGGTCGCCATTACGCCGTTTTTTGAGCGTGATGTGTTGCTGGTCAGAGGGGCGCGCGTGCATGCCGCTCGACTCTTGGGTATACCCAGCGCTTCGCAATCGAACTGGTCCACCATGGTGGAGCCTGCACCGGCTGGCCCCCTGGCGGGCGACGAAATATATCTTGGTCAAGCGCTCGCGAGAAAGCTGGCGCTGTCTGCTGGCGATCGAGCTCGGCTTATTTTGCCCTCGGGTTCTGGCGCAAATAATATTGGTTCTCCAAGACCCGTTACGGTATTGGTGGCCGGTATCATTGCAACGGGCACAGAGCTCGATGAGGGCCTAATGGTTGGTGACTTTGACGGTGTCGCAGAGTTGGCGGGTGAGCCGCTGACTGCCACGGGCCTGGCACTGCAGCTGCGTGATCTTTTCGATGCGCCTGCACTGCGATGGCAGTTAGCGAGCAGTTTGCCCCCGAATTTCTATAGCGTTGACTGGAGCGGGTCCCACGGCAACCTGTACGCGGCAATTCGTTTATCCCGTGATTTGGTGTCGCTCTTATTGTTATCTATCATCGCCGTTGCGGCATTCAATGTTGTGTCTTCGTTGGTACTCGTGGTTACTGATCGGCGGGGTGCTATTGCCATGTTGCGCGCCATGGGTACCACACGAGCTGACATCGTGTCTGTGTTTCTCTTGCAGGGCAGTATTATTGGTGTCGCGGGTGCCAGCTTTGGGATTGGAGTGGGCTGGCTTCTAGCGGCTTCAGCACCGTCCCTGGCCGAGGGCCTCGAGTGGCTGCTGGGCGTGCAGTTACTGAATACTGATGTGTACCCGCTTGCATTCCTACCCGTTGATCTGCGGCTGGCTGACGCGGTAATGGTGTGGGTTGCCGCGGTTGTGTTGTGTTTGCTCGCTGCGGTTTTTCCCGCGAGCCGTGCAGCAAGGCTGCCGATTGCCGCTGTGTTATCCAGCCAAACCAGTTAAGCCCTCGGGTAATTTACGCACATTAGGGCTCTTTACGGTTCTCTGGTGTTGTCGTGCCGGCCTTTCGTGCGCGCTGACGGCGCCGACGCTGCCATTCTATGCCGACGCGCCAGCGCCATAGGGTGTTGATAACAGCCCACGATAGCCCCGCCGCCGATGTTCCAATAACGAAACAGCCGAGCAAAAACGGTTGCCAAATGGTTACCAGACGCTCGGTTACCCATTGCCAGCTGATTTCAAATACGACCTGCTGTAATTCGGTGCCGAGCATCAAAGCACCAAGCTTATAGGCCGCGTAGTAAATTACGGGCATCGTGAGTGGGTTGGTGACGAATATTAAGGTGACGCTCAAGGGTAGGTTGGCACGCAATCTTACTGCTGCAAAGGCGGCAACAAAGATCTGTCCCGGGACCGGCATCATCGCGCAGAACATACCAATCGCGAACGCCATCGCTGTCGAGTGGCGGTTGATGTGCCATAGATTCGGCTCGTAAATCCACTCACCCAGCGGCCGCAAAGAGCGCATTTCCCGCAGTTTATGGGGTGCTGGGGCAAGACGCCGAAAGAATTTCTTGGGCATTAAACACCGACAGAGTAAGTTGGCGTGGCTGATCGCTTCGCGCCTTTTATGGTTGCAAGCAGCCGCGGACGTGGCGAACTAAAACGTTCGCTGTTTGACTGCCAGCCATGGCTGATCAGCCCTGTAATTATGCCGAGGAAAGCGCCCGACAGCCAGTGTGTGTAACCGGTCGATTCCCTATTTTTGCAGACTTGTGGGGCCGCCTATATCCGTCGTGGTGGTTGTTTTTTCTGGGACTGCTGCTGCCACTAACGCTGCCCTGGTTTCAAGCGGGACTTGTTCTTGCCGCCCAGGTCGCCAGCAGTGCGGGAGTTCACAAGCACCCAAGAATCCAATTGCCGCTGATTACGGGCCTGATAATCAGCGGCTTTCACGGATTGGAGTGGTCCTCGCGTCAGCTGCCGGAGGCCTGCTGGCGGGTGCCGGTCGTGATCGAGGGGCGCGTTGCCACCATTCCTATTGAGGAGGAAGTTAGAGCGGGTCAGCGGCGAGTGCGGTTCGAATTCGTTCCCGAGAGCACCTTCCCTCAGCATTGTGATTCCGTTAAGCGAGTTCGACTGAGTGACTGGACTCTCACCGAGACCCTAGCGCTAGGACAACGTCGACGCCTTGAGGTGGCGCTCAGGCCGCCGCCTTCCCAGTTGAGCCCCGGCGCCATTCCAGATCAGGCTCGCTACAGTGCGGCGCGTATTGACGCCGTCGGTTCCGTTCGTCGCGTCGATCCTGATGTAGTGGATGCCCCGGATAGGACCTCGACCCTGCGAACTTTCCTGGCAGACACCATTGATCAGGCTGATGTCTCGTCTGAGGCCATGGGGTTGCTGAAAGCATTGGTGATTGGCGACGGAAGCGACGTCGCGGTGGAGGACTGGCAGCGCTTCCAGCGGCTGGGGCTGATCCATGTATTGGTGATCAGTGGGTTTCACATCGGATTGGTGTATCTGATGACTCAGGGTTTGGCTGCGGGGATCATTAATTGCTTACCGAGCGAACGGCTTCCAAAGTGGGTAGTCATTCGCGTTATAGCTGTCGGGGCATCATTGTTGTACGCGCTGCTTGCGGGGTTCTCAGTCCCTACCCAGCGAGCAATGATTATGATCACTGTGATGGTTGTGCCGCGTTTACTTGGCTGGCAGGTAGGCCCGTGGACAGCATTACGTTGTGCGCTCGCCCTGATTTTGGTGACTAACCCGTTCGCCGTTTTCTCGCAAAGCTTATGGTTAAGCGTTGTCGCCACGGGGTTGTTAATAAGCTTGGCTAGCGGGCAGGGCAGTCAGACGCCTTGTTGGCGGTTCGACTACTGGTGGAAGTTGCTTCTTTTACAGGCACAGTTTGCGCTTCTGATGATGCCGCTGACCCTGTTTTGGTTCAGCGGAGTCAGCATTTCAGCCATCTTGGTTAATGTCGTTATTGTGCCTGTGATTTCACTGTTGGTGGTGCCCCTGGCGATGTTGGGCGCTGTTTGGGCTGTCATTTGGAGCCGTGTTCAAATCATCGGTATTGATCCCGGTGGGTCCAGCAATTGGCCAAGTGACAATGTATTTTGGGAGGTTGCGGCGGCCGCCCTCGATCATCTGCGTTTTGTGTTGATAACACTGGACGATGCCCTCCGTAACTGGGGATACCTGGAATTTGAGTTAGGACTTGTACTAGCAGGCTGTCTAGCGATTTTGTTATCGGCAGTCTTTCTTGTTTTCAAAGGGCGTTTAATAGCAGGGCTGGTCGGTGGGTCTTTGTGCGCTTTGGTACTGGCCCTGGCGCAAACCTCCGTCGGTCGAGTCGCGGGCGCTCAACTTGTGTTACTGGATGTGGGGCAAGGCCTTGCGGTGGTGTGGCGAGAGGGCAATCGGACACTACTGTATGACACAGGCGCCTCAGGTCTTGGCTCATTTACTCAGGCCGAAAAAATAATCATGCCGTACTTCGCCGCCGCGTCTATTCGTCAACTCGACGTTATGGTCGTCAGTCACTCAGATGATGATCACAGCGGCGGCATGGTTACGCTGAATGAAGCGCTTTCTCCCGGCCGTTGGTTGGGCTTTGGTGGTGAGCCCTGTCGCGCGGGTGAGCGGGTTGATTGGCCGGGTGAAACACGCATTACGCTGCTCAATGGGCCCGGGCAGGCATTGGAAAACAGTAACGACTCGAGTTGTGTCCTATTGTTGCAGTATGGGGATTTCCGCGTATTGCTAACCGGTGACATATCGATGATCAAGGAGCGTGAACTGGTGCGCTACTGGCGTGACACGCTCGAAGTTGATGTTCTTGTTGTTGGACACCACGGCAGTGACACGTCGAGCGGCTGGAGCTTTCTGAAATGGACAAAGCCCGATTACGCGTTGATCAGTGCGGGGCGGGCAAACCGATTCTCCCATCCTCGGCCAACGGTGATAGATCGATTACGGAATCGCGAGATCAGCACCTGGAATACTGCGCGGATGGGTACTATCACCGTTGAGGTCAGTACTGAAGGGCGGGTAGGCATCGACGGGCAACGCAAGGGGCAAATTCCCTACTGGCTGAGCCTCCCTTGACTGGGGTGATCCCCATCCCGTAGGTATACTCTGGGTGAAACGAGAGGTAGCCAACGTGTTTGATTTACTTGCAGCTGGCGGCTGGGTGATGCCGCTTATAGTTTTATGCTCGGTGATTGCACTAGCGATTTCCATCGAGCGCTGGATTGCTCTGAATCCGGTGCGCATTGCGCCACCGCACCTGTTGGCAACCGTTTGGCGTCAGTTGAAGGCGGGAGAACTGGATGCCCAGCGCTTGAAACAGCTGCGCCAGGGGTCTCCTTTGGGGGCAATTCTGGCTGCGGGGCTAGCTAACCGTAGTCAGGGCCGCGACGTGATGAAAGAGAGTATTCAGGAAGCCGCCAGCCACGTGGTACACGAGCTAGAGCGGTATCTGAACACCTTGGGAACCGTTGCGGCGGTATCACCACTTTTAGGCCTGCTTGGCACCGTTGTCGGCATGATTCGGGTGTTCACCGAGATTACCGAGCAGGGGACGGGCAACGCGAACGCCCTGGCGGGTGGTATCTCCGAAGCGCTCATCACCACTGCCACAGGTTTGGCTGTGGCTATTCCTGCCCTTGTGATGCACCGCTACTACACCGGAAAAATTGACACCATTGTTGTCGGGCTGGAGCAGGAGACCATCAAGTTGGTTGACGCGCTGCACACCGGGAACAATAAAACGGAATACGACGTGTGAAGTTCCGGCGCCAACGTAGAGATGAATTGGCAGTAAATCTCACACCGCTGATCGACGTGGTGTTTCTGCTGCTGATTTTCTTTATGGTCTCAACTAGCTTTACCGCACACACTCAATTGGCCATCAATCTGCCTGAGGCCGAGGGCGAGCCCGCGCCGCAAAGTGTCACGCGGCTTGAGTTATCCATCGATGCTCTCGGTAATTTTGCCTTGAACGGCGATCCCGTCCCCAGTGATCCTCCGGGATTACGCCGGGCGCTTCGAAATGCCGCAGGGGACCGGCGCGACATTCCAATGACGATTGCAGCCGATGGCGACGCCGCCCACCGCAATGTGGTCACGGCACTCGATGCAGCTAGCAATCTTGGGTTCCAGCAGCTGACGATCGCAGCGCAAACCCCTGCGGGAATGACAGGAGCGGACCGCTGATGGCTGTCGTGAAGGCAAGCGCAACGAAAGAAAGGGCGATTGTATGTTGCGCACCCCAATAACAGGACGCTGGTTGTGACAGGCCAGCAGCGAGACTTGAGCCTGTATCGGCGACTGCTTGGCTACGTTGTGCCCTATACCGGGATATTTCTCCTGAGTATTTTCGGCTTTCTGATTTATTCAGCGGGCAACGTGTTGCTTGCGGATTTGACCCAGTTCTTACTTGACTCGCTCGGAGAGGGCACCGAGATGCGCTTGGGTATTGTGGCGGGCATTGCGCACTGGGTTTGGCCCCCCGGAGAGCACACGGCATTGGACTACGCCCGCGTTGCGGTGCCTGTTGCCGCCGTGGTGCTGTCTCTGGGTCGTGCCTTGGGTTACTTCATCGGCAACTACTTTATGAACGTGGTGGCCCGGTCGGTCGTGCATACCTTACGGACCCAACTCTTTGATGTGATGCTGCGGGTTCCCCGACAGTATTATGACGAACACTCGACGGGCGGTCTGATCAGCAAGCTGACATTTAATGTCGAGCAGGTGTCGGGCGCCTCGAGCGATGCCCTCAAAGTCATTCTGCGAGAGGGCCTTACTGTACTGGCGCTGGTCAGCTACATGCTCTATCTAAATTGGCGGCTCAGTCTCGTATTCTTTGCTGTCGCGCCGCTGATTGGCATCGTCGTGGCCGTCGTGGGTAAGCACTTTCGGCGCTACAGTCGCCGTATTCAGGATTCCATGGGGTCGGTTACCCAGGTCAGTAATGAGACCCTTGGGGCCTTTGAAGCCGTGCGTATTTTTGCGGCCGAAGCTCAGCAGAGCACACGCTTTCGCGCTGCAAGTCTGTTTAATCGTAACCAAAGTTTGAAGCTGGCATTTGTACAGGCGGTCTCAACCCCCGTGATTCAGACCTTGCTGGCGTTGGCACTGGGTTCCTTATTTTGGTTTGCATTGGATCCCAATATTCTCGCCGGGTTTAGCGCGGGCTCATTGGTTGCCTTCATCACGGCTGCGGCGCAGATGGGAAAACCCATCAGAACACTGAGCGGCGTTCAGAGCGTTATACAGCGGGGACTAGCCGCCGCTGAAGACGTCTTCGAACAACTCGATGTTGCCCCAGAACCTGACCGAGGCACTCACCCGGCCCAGCGCGTACAGGGGGGGCTGAGTCTCGAAGCGGTTTCCTTCAGTTATCCGGGTGCCCAGACGCCTGCCCTCAATGATGTTTCCCTCGTGATCCATCCGGGTGAGACCGTGGCGGTGGTCGGGCGCTCGGGTAGCGGTAAATCAACGTTGGTGCAGCTATTGCTGCGCTTTTATCAGCCGAACTCGGGGCAAGTGTGCCTCGATGACATTCCTGTTAGCGAGTACCGCCTTGCGGACTATCGGCGGCAGGTTGCAGTTGTGTCACAGAACATCGAACTGTTCAGTGACAGCGTTCGCAACAACGTGGCTTTTGGTCAACTCAGTGATGCCGCTGATGAACGGATCATTGAAGCCTGCCGTCATGCCCACGCTTGGGAATTCATCGAGGCATTACCCGAAGGCTTAGATACCTTATTGGGTGACGATGGCGCCGGTCTTTCTGGGGGACAGCGGCAGCGCTTGGCGATTGCCCGAGCATTGCTGAAAAACGCGCCAATACTGATTTTAGATGAAGCGACGTCTGCGCTCGATAATGAATCCGAAGCGCTTATTCAGTCGGCACTTGAAGAGCTGACGGCAAACCGAACAACCCTGGTAATCGCCCACCGGCTGTCTACTGTCGAGAGTGCTGATCGGGTCATTGTGCTTGACGAGGGGCGCGTGGTGGCCGAGGGAGTTCACCATAAGCTGCTCGCCGAGGACGGGCCCTACGCGCGCCTATACCGGCAGGGTTTGGGAGAGCAGTGAGCGAGGTCTTCCCAAGACTGGAGGAACGCATTACCACTGCTTGGTACCAGGGGTCACTATGGTTATGGCTGCTGTGGCCACTGAGCCTTGTATTTGGCGCTGCGACTGCCTTACGGCGTCGACGTTGGCGTCAGGCACTCCCTGAGCCACTGCCGGTGCCGGTCGTGGTTGTTGGGGGCATCACCGTGGGTGGCACAGGGAAAACCCCGGTGATCATCGCGCTGGTCAAGGCGCTGGTAGCAAGTGGCCTCAAAGTAGGCGTAGTGAGTCGCGGTTACGGTGGCAAAATTGATGGCCCCCCCGTTGTGGTCGATGCGCGTGCGACAGCGTCGATGGTCGGTGATGAGCCTTTATTGATTGCGTTATCTTGCGATTGTCCCGTTGTCGTGTCTCCCGATCGTCCGGAAGCGGTTCGCGCAATTGCTAAACTGACACCGTTAGATGTTGTGCTGTCCGATGATGGGCTTCAGCATTACGCGATGTCCCGGGATTTCGAAATTGTTGTATTGGATGCGCATCGGCGTCTCGGGAATGGTCGACTGCTACCGATGGGACCACTTCGGGAGGGTGCTTGGCGCTTAGATACGGTTGATTGGTTGTTAGAACGAAACGGCGATCAGCCCGACACCGGATTTAGATATGCCGTGCATGGATTTCGCCAGTGGCAGACCCGAGCGGTCATGCGCACCGATCAGGCTATCGATCGCTGGCGCAATTGTAAGGTTGCCGCGGTAACAGGCTTGGGTCAGCCCGAGCAGTTTTTTGCCATGTTAGAAAGCATGGGTCTCGAGACGTCGCGACACACGTTTCCCGATCATCACGCGCTCACCCGCGCTGATCTCGACAGTGTTTGGGGTGATGTTATTGTCATGACCGAGAAAGATGCAGTGAAGATTCAGGCCTTTGACGACGAGCGAATTTGGGTGATGTCTATTTCAGCCTTGGTCCCCGGTGTGTTGGTGGATCAACTTGTGGCACGATTTGGCCAGCAAAGTGAGGCGTCATGTTCCACGTTGTAATTCCAGCGCGATATGGGTCGACCCGTCTTCCCGGTAAGGCCCTGGCTGATATTAACGGCTACCCAATGGTGTATTGGGTGTGGCGTCGAGCCTGCGCCAGTAGTGCAGCGTCGGTGGTGGTCGCTACCGATCATCAGGGCATCGCCGGGGTGATGCAGCAGTTCGGCGCGCAGGTGGCGCTCACACGGGCTGATCATCCCTCGGGCACCGATCGACTCGCTGAGGTTGCCGAACAACAAGGTTGGTCAGCCGAGACGATTGTGGTCAACCTTCAAGGGGACGAACCACTGATGCCGGCTGAGAACGTCGAGCAGGTCGCCAGTGAACTGGCAAAACATCCGGAAGCGAGTATCGCGACCCTCGCAGAACCCTTGACGAGCGAAGCGCAGCTAACAGACCCGTCTGTGGTGAAAGTTGTGCACAGTGCGAGCGGGGAGGCACTGTACTTTTCGCGCGCGTCAATTCCATTTTGTCGAGATGAGCGCAGCACTGATAACAGCGAGTTAATGCGGGTGGCGAGACGACACGTAGGGCTCTATGCCTATCGATGTGGCTTTCTTAAGCGTTTTGTAAGCTGGCCACCCGCACCACTAGAACACATAGAATCCCTCGAGCAACTTCGCGCGCTCCATCACAAAGAGATCATTCGGGTGAGCGATGCGCGTCTACCGGTTCCCGCCGGTGTCGATACCGAGGATGACCTTATTGCCGTGCGAAAATTAATGGAATCCATCACCAATGCATCCTGAGCCTAACGTATCGTTGCGCTCACGTAATACGCTGCGGTTGGACTCAACCGCGGAGTTCTTTGCTTCCATTGCGAGCGAACATGAGTTGCAGCAGGCGCTGGCGTGGAGTCTGGAAAAAAATCTACCGGTGACCCCAATCGGGGAGGGCAGCAACGTTGTTTGTCGACAGCAGATTCCAGGCCTCGTGTTGGGCATGGGGCTCACGGGGATTCAGTTGTTGTCTGATGACGGTACGCGTATCCGTTTACGCGTCGCAGCAGGCGAGAACTGGCATGCGTTTGTACGTTGGGCTAGCCGCCAAGGCTTCTACGGCCTTGAGAATCTGGCACTCATTCCGGGTTCAGTCGGTGCGGCTCCTGTTCAAAATATTGGTGCCTATGGTGTTGAGTTGGCTGATTTTGTGGACGCAGTTCACGCTTGCCACCGCCGCACCGCAGAACTTGTAGAATTCAGTCGCGAGCAATGCCAGTTCAGTTACCGGCAGAGCTTCTTTAAATCACCACAGGGGCGCGACTTTATAATCACTGCCGTTGATTTTGTCCTCAATCGCGTTGGGCCGTTAGCGTATGAGTATCCCGCATTGGCTGCCGCCCTACAGAATCAGGACAAGACTCCGGAAAACATACTTGAGGCCGTCATACAGATACGTCGACAGCGCCTGCCTGACCCCAGTGGCACACCCAACGTCGGCAGCTTTTTTAAAAACCCCGAGGTCAGTTGGCATGATGCAGAGGTCATTAGTATGCGCTGGCCGAAACTCCCTCAGTATCCGGCGAAATCTGGGCAGGTAAAGCTGTCGGCGGCGTGGATGATTGACCAACTGGGATGGCGGGGGAAGGTCGTCAATGGCATCGCCATCTCGAGCGAACATGCCCTGATTCTCATCAATGAGTCGGCGGACTCCATCGACGCTGTACTGGATTGCGCGGAGCAAATCTTGAGTAGCGTGGAAGCCGAGTTTGGTGTCCGACTGGTGATTGAACCGGACATTCTCGGTTAAGCGCGGGTATTGGTGTCTAACTTCGATCACAAGACATTCTTGAAATCCCTGACGTCACGGCCGGGGGTTTATCAGATGTATAACGCTGATGGCCAGCTTCTGTACGTTGGCAAGGCCAAGAACCTCAAAAATCGTGTCGGCAGTTATTTTCGTGCATCGGGTCTGACGACCAAGACGATGGCGCTAGTGAATCGAATCGCTGACATTCAGGTAACGGTGACGACCACCGAGGTCGATGCATTGCTGCTTGAGCACAACCTGATCAAAGAGCATCGGCCCCCTTACAACATCTCCTTGAAAGATGACAAATCTTATCCCTACATTTATCTATCAAGTCAGGATAAGTGGCCGCGACTGACAATACACCGGGGGCCGAAGCGCCGTAAGGGCGAGTACTTTGGACCTTATCCCAGCGCGGGTGCGGTGCGCTCGACACTCCACCTGCTGCAAAAGGTGTTGAAAGTCCGCCAATGCGAGGACAGTTATTTTCGCAACCGGTCCCGCCCCTGCCTGCAGTATCAGATCGGTCGCTGCACGGGCCCCTGCGTGGGCTTGGTCAGCGATGAGGACTATGCGGAGCAGGTCGAGAAGACCACGTTGTTTCTGAAGGGCAAGTCCCGGGAACTCATGGGGCGACTTGCCGACGAAATGGAAAGCGCTTCGGGCGAGCTCCGTTTCGAAGATGCCGCCGAGCGTCGCGATCAGTTGGCGCAACTGCAGCAGGTGCAGTCCATTCAGGGGATTGAAGGTACTCAGGGCGACTTGGATATCTTGGCTGCGGTGGTGAATCATGGCAGCGCCTGTGTGCAAGTACTGTTCGTCCGCGAGGCGAGGGTGCTTGGCAGTCGAACCTATTACCCGCCCATCAAGCTGGACGAGGATGCCGCTTCGGTACTCGAGGCATTTATCCCGCAGTTTTATTTGTCGGGCAAACAGACGCTCCCCGGCGAACTCGTTGTTAATCAGGAGATTGAAGCGGCGGACCTAATCGCTGAAGCACTGTCAATTCAATCGGGGCGGCGGGTGAAGCTACGCCATCGTGTCAGGGAGAGTCGGGCGCGTTGGTTACAGCTGGCGCAGCAAACCGCGGAAACCAATCTTGTTTCACACCTCAGCGGCAAGCAAACCATGGCCGGGCGGTTGGAATCTTTGCGCCGGGAACTGGACCTTGAGTCGCACCCCCGGCGAATGGAGTGTTTTGACATCAGTCACAGCTCCGGCGAGGCAACTGTCGCATCCTGCGTGGTATTTGATGCGATGGGCCCGCGCAAGGCGGACTATCGTAAGTTCAACATCAATGGCATTGCTGCTGGCGATGATTATGCTGCGATGCAACAGGCCCTCGAGCGCCGCTATAAGAAACTTGCCACGGGTGAGGGTGAGTTGCCCGATGTATTACTGATTGATGGTGGCAAGGGGCAGGTCACGCAGGCGATGGATGTGCTGTCTATGCTGAATATTACGACTGTGCGCGTCATTGGCGTGGCTAAAGGCACCACGCGCAAAGCGGGATTTGAGACGCTGGTGGAAGGGGAGACCGGGCGCGAGCGACAGTTGAGGGGTGACAACCCCGCGCTGCATTTGATCCAGCAAATACGCGATGAGGCACATCGGTTCGCCATTACCGGCCACAGAGCGCGGCGAGCAAAAGCGCGCAATACATCAACATTGGAAGGTATTCCCGGTGTGGGTGCCAAGCGGCGACGCGAGCTACTGCGACATTTCGGTAGCGCAAGCGGTGTGTCTGGGGCCAGTATCGAAGAACTGCAAAAAGTTGACGGTGTCAGTGCGACACTGGCACAGACCATTTATGATCACCTACACAGTGTCAATGAGTGATCAATACCTAACAGGCTTGTGCGACACTGGCCGCTTGGCAAACTGATTGAGGGCATTGTGCCGCTAAATTTACCCAACATTCTGACACTGCTGCGTGTGGCGGCGATCCCGCTGCTCGTGCTGTTGTTTTTTATGGGTGATCCCTGGGCGACGACCGGCGCGGCAGCGGTATTTACGTTGGCGGCGCTGACAGACTGGCTTGATGGTTGGTTGGCACGCAAGACGGGGCAGATGACTGCGTTTGGCGCATTCCTCGATCCGGTAGCGGATAAGCTCATTGTCGCAACTGCTCTAGTGCTGTTAGTCGCTCGCTTCGACGATGTGTTGATCACGCTATCGGCTTCAGTGGTCATTGGTCGCGAGATTGTGGTCAGCGCATTGCGGGAATGGATGGCCCAAATCGGGCGGCGCGCTGCCATTAAAGTTAGCAATATCGCCAAGATCAAAACCGCCTTACAGATGATCTCTATCACGTTGCTGTTGTTGCTACTGCCAGAAACCGCGTCGCCGCTGTGGTACTGGTTGGCCGCAAGCACGCTGCTGCTCGCGGTGGTACTCACCCTCTGGTCGATGATTATCTATTTGAGGGCTTTCGCCGAAGCGATCCGCGAGGCTGATTTGGGCGACGGTGACGCGTGAACTCAGCGCTTTAAAACGTGGATATTCGAATTGCGCGATTGGTTCGCTCCGTAGAGCGCAGCTTTCCAAGGTTGGTGTTTGCGTGTTCGACGCTGGTTTCGCGCTTCAATCGTACTGAAGCCTTTGCAGGTTTCTGCTGTTGATGTCAGGTTTGTCCACTGGCTTAGTGCAGGTGCCCTGATTTTCTGAACACCTTACATCCCGCGTCGGATGTGATGTGCGTATCGGAGCCCGGGGGATTTCGTATCCACGTGCCGACCTGATAACTGCCGTGAGGGTCACTGAGACTGCCCGCGAGAATGAATAATTCATTCCCGCCATCATTGGCGCCTTCGACAAACGTGCTTCCGGCTTCGAGGTTTAGCAGTGCCACTTGTTCAGAGCCAAAGTGATGCAACGGCATGATTTTGACACCGGCTTGACCGGTCTGCTGCCAGTCGGTGGTGCGCGTATCAATGCGCACAAACGCCTGATCGGCGGGCTCGAATTGCCGTAATTTGACCAATATTGTGCCGCCGGGTTTCGAGTGCGGCGTATGTCGCGAACCGATAGGATTGCGCACATACATCCCTTCGGCGAAGTCGCCCGTTTCATCTGAAAACACACCTTCCAGCACAAGGAATTCCTCACCACCGCCGTGGGTGTGTGCGCTAAAGTAGGAGTCTGGTGCGTAGCGTACGACGCTCGTGGCGCGCGCGACTTCTTCGCCGTCGCGATCAAGCATACGTCGATCAACCCCGGGAAGCGGCGAGGGCACCCAGTCGATGGTGTTGCTGTCGACGACGGCGCGCTTTTGATGGTCTGCGTGCAATTTCATGGCGGAGCCTTTTGTTGCCTTTGGCAATTGCGGTGTTTGTGTAGTCATTGAGCCAAAACCGATACCGTCAGTTTATGGGCAGCCGTGGTGACAGGTAAACCTCGAAGGCAAAAGAGTGCGGTTGTCGATGAGAAAAGAAGCGAAATCGGCTGGCCGAAACTGTTCAGGTTTGCTAGCATCCGCTCCTCCCAAAGCACGGCTCCTTTGAGCCATAAGCCCTGGATCAGTTCTTGGGCGCTTGGACGCTGATGTTAGGCATTAGCTAGACACCTTTAGGCTCGGTGGCAGAGTGGTGATGCAGCGGATTGCAAATCCGTCTACGCCGGTTCGATTCCGACCCGAGCCTCCATATAAATCAATAGGTTACAAAGATATTTTTCATTCGATGGCATATTGGGTAGCAGATAGGTAGCAGATTGTAAGCCTTGATTGCTTCCCCTAAACGTGTGGATAATGAACCGAGGAAAGCAAGTGTTGCAGTGGCGACACCCATCACACAGATGGCAATTTCGTTGAGAGGAGCTTAAACATGAGACGAGTTTTTATGGCGGCACTTATAGCGCTAACCGCCGTGGGTTGCGCTAATACTGGCAACAAGTCTGTTGAGGACGCTACTCCGCAAAGTGTGGAAGCGGTGCTCAAGGTTGGTGCAACTACAAAAGAAGAGGTTGCCGCAATATTTGGGTCCCCAATGGAGACCACTTATACCGATGGCGGCCTTCTGATTTGGACATACCGTTACGATGACACCAGTGCCATGACCGTAGAAACCGTTGGTTCAGTTTTGCTTACGTTCGGCCTTGCAGGAACCAAAGCCGAGGGCACTAGGAACGAACTCGTTATTCTGTTCGATGAGAGCGATGTGGTGAAGCGCTACAACATGTCCAACAGCCCCATCGAGACCGGCACCGGAATCTTCTAACTTTTTGCTCTTGAGGCCTTGCACGCATTTGTGGGCGAGGTGTGCCATGCGCTTCAGAGATTTGGTCGTGGGCACGCCGGTATTTAGGTAGTGGGGATTTCCCCCTTAGCTCTGCGCGGCATCGAAGTCCTTTTGAGCTTGCTCCGCTCGCGCTTCGGCCTCTTTGATTTCAATTAGCTTTGCTGGGTCAACGCCCTCACGTACTGCGCGTCTGGGGATGTCGAGCGCAGACAGTGAAGTATTCAGTGCTTCCATAACCTGCTCAGATTCTCTTACCAGCTCTGGCGCGTGCTTTTTCTTAAACGCCAACGTTGAGTTATCTATGGTAGTAGACGTTAAGCCAGACAACATGGGTGGCGCTTCGCTGATAGCGTGAAAGAATTGCCCGTCTTTGTTGTCGGTCGCGTGCTTAATCGCGGCTTGCTGTTGCTCTGGCGGCATCGTTCGAAGTGCCGACCGAATTTCATGTGCGTAGGGCGAAGAGTACATCCCTAGCTCTGCATCCATTTTCTCAGCGATGGCTCTGAGAGCCTCTGTGGTGCGGGTTTGAATGCGGGCACTTAATTCACGTTGGCGCTTCAATAACTTGTCGCCGGCGTGCTCTAGCTTCAACAGGTGGGCTTCTTCGGTGTCCTTTGGGTTTCGATTCACTGCAAGGTTCTCGAGTGCCTCTAACTGGCCAGCAAGGTTCATCAATTCGTGGCGTGTCACCGAGAAGAATGCGGACTCACCTAATAGGCGTTTTGTAACCTCAAGCATGGGTTTGCTGTATTTCATAAATACCTCACGTTAAGAATGTGATTTTTGGATTGGCGACAGGTTCTTGAACTAACGCATACCGACAGGCGTCTGCGGCGTGGTCGGCGGCGGTGCTATCAACGTCTTCTGGATGGCGTGGGTCTCTGGGTAAGTTGGGAACGGTTTCCCACCAAGTGGTGCATAGCCGAGAGACATATAAACCTGCTACATCGGGTTGGCCGGCGTTGGCTAAAAGCCTGCGCATCTTTTGCCAGCCAGCTATTCGAGAGCCTTTCTTCGCTCTATTGAAGTGAACACCGGCGCGGCCAAATTCTTCAGCGATAGAGCCTGACTGTGATCCAGTACGGTTAAATATCGCATCGTCTGCAACACCGTGTGCCGGCACGTTCCAGCGAGCGCACATTGCCTTAATACGGTCGGCTTGATCTTCCACCGTTAAGCCCAGCCCCAAGTTAACGTCATCGGGGTGCGTGATAGAGACCTCATCCAGCAGAATCACTGAACCATTCGGGTAAGCGTGACCGTCTGGTGCAACGCTACCGTTGCCCTTTACACACAGGTAGGTGACAGAGGGTGCAGCGACACCAAAGTCGTGCGCCAAATAGGGCTTCCACAGGTTGTTGTAGCCTGCTGCGTTAAGCCTGTAACCCTTTGCGTCTCGTCTTACCTTTGACGGGTTAATGTGCGGCCACGGTTCGATCATTATTCGGCTTTGTTCGATAACACTGGAGAAATACGCACCGCGTAATACTGACCAGTCACCCGTTAGCCATGCCTTGCCCAATTCGGGGTCGGTGGCACAAGCGGCTAGTAGATTCTTGGCATATCGCTCTTTGTCGATGAAATCGTTATCATCGTAAGTGCTTGATATTGTTACAAAATCAAAACCAGTGGCATCGCAGATATAAGGCTGCCATGAGGGTTTGAGAGCGTGCCTACGCACTAGCCATGTGTGGCCCACACCCGCTGGGTTAGCTAAGATAATGAAGCGTACAGGGGTTCCTGCTGGCGCTCTGAGTGACGACCGTAATCGATCCAACAGTGCTGGCGATGCATATTGGCCTGCTTCATCTACCGCCATGTAAGTGAACGACTTGCCTTGGAATTTCTGGAAGTCCTGCTCACGCTCTAGCTGATCGAGTTGGATGGTTGCCCCGTTAGGCAGGGTCAGCCGGTGTTTGTTCATATCCGCCTTCAGTGCGTTGCCATAGACCATCCTGAAGAACGTCACTAACGACTGCTCCAAGTCCTGAAGGGCGGGAAATGATTTGCGAACAATGAGGCATTTCGCGTTTTCACCATGCTGTTCGCAATGGCGTAGGAATAGGGCGGCCAGTAGGTGGGATTTACCACCGCCACGACCACCACCCAAGAACAGATCAAACGCCTCCGGCACTGCCATGGCCTTTTTCTGCCATTCGCTGAGTTGATCAGGCTTCACTATGTTCCAGCTTTGCCGTCACATGCTCCAAGTAATCTTTGGGGTCTAGTGCTTGGGGCAGGTTAAACACGACAGAGACGCGTTCTGAGGCCCCTGTAGGCTGCTTGTCAGATAGACCATGCCGAACCGCTAACAGCGTCTGAGCTGCTTTGGTGTCACCGCCTACGGCCTTGTTGTATAGCGCATCGAGTAATTGATCACGCTCGACAGCCAGCGCGTTGTCCCATATTTCTTTTGACGGTCTGTGTTCCTGAATTACGCGCCGAAATTGATTGAGCGGCATGCCCAGCGCCTTGGCCGCGGTGGACTCTGATAACAGCCCGTTTGCCGCCATGGCTTCAAGGTGGGTTTTAGCGCCGTTTGGCAGTTTCTCGTAGGGTCTAGCCATCAATTAGCACTCATTTAATCCGCAGAAACTTCACGTAAACGGAATTGATATCCGTCAACATACAATCGTAAGTGTATGATTTAAATTAAAAAAACACAATATTAAATTTAATAGGTAGCAAATAAACGGTGTTCTTGAACCGCAACTAATTGTCGTTAGTGACATCGATTGCTCCCACACGCCAGAGTGCAAATTTTCGTCAGGAATCAGTCGCCGTTAATAGGAGAGGCTTCGCAATACGCACCCCCAAAACACTGTTCCAAGCCGTTGCATGCGAGAGACGTTAGTCTCGCAGTATGTAACTGATTGGGGCGATACAGGGGTTGCTCTGTTGCTATTTTTTTTATTCCTTAAGGAAAAAAAACAGCTTCCCGTCCGTTGTCAGCTTTCCATTCTCCACGAGGTCGTCGACGGATTTTTTAAGGTCATGATTCGAACCACGCAGGTCATAAATTTGAGTTTTTGATGACGGCCCGTTGTCCTTGAGGTATTTGATAATTTCATCCTGCCGCTTCTTTTCAGTGTGTATCTTTTTGGCTTCCTTTCTATTCGCTTTTGCCGCTTCGACGGCTTCTGGGGTCATGGCATGAGGATCACCATAGATTTCTGTATAGGTTTCTGGGCCATTTTTCCCAATAACGCTGATTTTCATACATCGCGCGTTAAGAGCGAATACAGCCGACTCAACATATACGCGGTGCTTACCGGCAAAACTGATGGTTGGCTGATCTAAATCGTCGTCCCGATAAATGATGACCTCTTGTTGGGTGTCGGCCTTCCACGCACCTGAACCCCTGAATGAGCGCGAACCCTCGGCTTTGGCTGTGTGACCGATAAGCCATATGTTTGCACCTCGAAAGCCTTTTCGGATATTACCGATAGCACGACCAACCTGTTGGCTGTCATTTTCGTTATCCAGATCAATGTTGGCGTTGGTGGTATCAAGCACCAGCAGTGGTGATGCAAGTCCTGAGCCTAATTCGCGAACGAAGTCTTCGCCTTCATCAGCGATATCCATTGATGACAGGCGTTGGGCCTCCAGAAGATGGAATCGATCATTAATCAAACACTCGTCGCCCACAACGGTGCCGTCCGCGATCATAGCTTTAATGATTCGTCTAACCTGCTCGGGGTCTTCCGCTGAGTACACAACATGACGAGGCTCAGTGTTCTTAAACTGATATTTGTCAGTGGTCAGTCCTGCGGCGCAAAGTGCCATACCCACGACAGCCGAGGTCTTACCCACGCCAGAGTCACCAGCGATAATTACAGCGCCTGCCGATATTTGATTGTCGATAATGTATTCGGGCTTAGAAATGGCGTCTAACGACAGCTCTAACCATTTGAAGTAAGGGCCCATTGGCGGGTATTGGAGTAGATTCATGAAGCACCCCAGTAGGGCTTAACGTATTCCTGCCGTTCGTCCTCAGAGAAATCCCAAAAATCACGGTTGTTCACTTCATGGTGGATTACTACGCGATCATGCAATAGCTTTCGGCAATCGCAGTGCCATTTGAATTGCGTCATGCGGTGCTTTCCAAAAACTGCGTAAACCAAAGACGGCGTGGGCAAATATCGCCAAAGCGTATAAGCCGTGGCATATCCCTCGCAAACGTGAATAGGAATGTAGCGGTCGTCCTCATTGCCGAATTGGACAATACCCTTGCCCCCGAAGGTTTGTTTTTTGCCCTCAGGGTTAATGCATTCAACGCCGATAATTAACCGTTCATCGATATCCAGATTGTATTGAGGCACAAGCAAACAGTCGGCCCCTTGTCCAACAACACTGCCGTTAACTATCGATCTGCGGCAATGCATCCCATCGGTCATCTGCTTTTTGAGCGCATAGGGATGGGCGGCTGGATCAAGCTGATTGTTCTTGGATTCGAGCCATATTTTTATCGCGTGGGGCGTGGTCTCGGTTTCTTCAAACTCGAGCGTGAACTTGCGGGGGCTTTTGGCTGCTCTTGGAAGAGGTTTTTGCGGTTTATGGCCTGTTCTGACGCCTAGCTGCTTCAGGCCCTCTCCAACGATATCTGGGGGGCATCCCGCATGGCAGTGCCAAAGAAGGATGTCACCCGTCCAGCTTATCGAGAGTGATGGGGTGGAGTCCGCATGAATTGGACAGCATGCCTGCCATTTGTCAGTGCCATTTGACTTTAGCTTATCTAGCCTGTGGAGTGCGTCTCGATTAAACATCGGCAGCCCCATCGATGTACGCCAGCAAATCCTCGGCGCGGTATCGAACGGCTCTGCCAATCTTTAAATAACGTGGGCCAGTACCAGCCCAGCGATGACGCTCAAACCATCCGTGGCTCAGTTGAAAGTATTCTGCGGCCTCATCGGTGGTTAGCAGTTTGGGTAATACTGTTAAGTGGGCGGGTACTTCAGGGTGATTGGGCATCGTTTTGTTCCTTGCAATGTTGTACTTACAAGGTCGATGCTAGGGATGACTTGAGGTGATTACCCCTGAAATAAATATGCGTTTATTTTTGAGGGGGATGATCGGATTATTAGGCGTCTAGCAAATATGCCTTTAGGTTGAGTTTTTTCGCGCGCACGGCTCGTTTAGTTTTTTCGTCGATAGCCGAGTAGCCAAGTAGATGTCTGGCTGATTCTTGCGGAGTGCATTCAGGTTTTTTGGGCTGGCCTGTGCCGCCAAAGTGCTTTTCCCATGCCTTGGTGAAGCTAATACCATGCTTGTCTACCAAAACGGCGCAGATGTGCGCATTGATCCTCTTACGGGTGGCCGAGCCAATCTTATCAGTTGGGCGTCCGCGAGCTTCCCCTTGAATAAGTTTCTTTGCCGCCTTGTACGCCTGCTCGAGGGCCTCAATGTCGTTGAAGTCGATGGCAAAGCAGAGCTCCTTCTTTAGCTCGTATTCATAGGCGGTCATTAATTCCCAGCTATAGGGAACCTCATTCTTAGCCATTTAACAGACCCTCCCATACCTTTAACGCATCGAGCTTCTGCTCCGCATAGTTGTGCCGATCGTAGTGTCGTGCCTGTACACCTGAGTTGCCGTGCGATTGCAGATGACCGCGGTTCTCACGACTCACTCCGTTTTTGCCCAGTAAAGTTTCAACGGTGGATCGCAATGCGCCGGCAGTGAATGGCTCGCGCTCCAACTCACCAGCCTCAGCCATGTCTGTAACGAGAGGCTGTAGCTGCCGGTTAAACCAGTTTGGGTTGATTGGGGTTTTGCCGTCTACGGTTAACAGGTGTTCGCCCATTTCTAAAAGCGAGCGGACGATCTTCTCGCTGGCTTTGGTGAGTGGCACGAAATGTCGTCTTGGCTCACCAGTGCGGCCCTTGCTATCGATTAACTCAAGCCCTTTGACCGTCTTTTTTCCAACCATAACTTCATGGATATCCTTGGCTTTGACTCTGGCTAACTGCTGCTGGCGCTGGCAGCCCGTTAGAAGCCACAGGGACACAATTTCCCGCTTGGGGTATGGCAATTCATTAATGCGCCGCCACAGGGCGCTCAGTTCGTTCTCAGTTAGAAACCGTTCCCTTGCTTTGATGGCACCTTCGACCTTTTTCATCTTGGCGGGGTTGGCCATGTTCAGGATCGGCCCCGTTGTTACAGAGTTGGGGTCAGTCCGTGTTGCAAGTTCAAACGCAGCGTGTAAGTAGGAGCGCATGAAATCGGCAGTGCGCAATTTGCCTTCAGCAATCGGGGCTTTGACGATTTTCAAACAATCCTCGGGCGTTACCTCGATGGCAGGCTTTGACCACATGGCCGGCCAGCGGCGCTCTATATGCCTTCTTATGCCGTTCTCAACGTTTCTGACATCAGACTTGTTTCGCCCCTTTAGCGTGGCTATGTAGCCCTCCAGAACGTCACCAAGGGTTGTGGATGGCTTGGCCTGATCGATGGCTGCTTTACCACTTAGGACGTACTGTTGGTGTTCAATGGCGCGTTGTCTTGCAATTTCAGGGGTGAGGGCGGGGTAAACGCCAAGTTGCTTCTTGTGTTCTTTACGGCCATCTCTGAATTGCACCAGCCACGCCTTGCGCCCTGTTGGCATGACCTTTAACCCAAGCCCTCTGCAACTACTGTCCCACCAAATCTTATAGCCAGCCTCTGGGGTCGGTAGCTGTTCGATGTGGCGCTTGGTTAACTTGGAAGTCATATCCGTTTCCTTCTGGGTAGCAGATAGGTAGCAGATTACTTCAAAGTCATTCAAGCCGCAAAATTACAAAAAGCTTTAAATTTAGTGAATTATAGCGTTATTGAGGTCGGATAGGGTTGGTTATGGGAGCGAAAAAAGGCTTGCAAATCCGTCTACGCCGGTTCGATTCCGACCCGAGCCTCCATATTCAAAAATCCATCACGAGCAATGACAGCTGATGGATTCCCTTAAACTCCGCGTCAGATTTTATTTCTGACGGTTCGGTTAAGCATTAAGCTGACGCATCAATAAGGTACCGCTCGAGCTTCTCGGTATCTGCTGCGAAGTTACGAATACCCTCGGCAAGTTTCTCGGTTGCCATAGCGTCGTCGTTCATTGATAAACGAAAACCACTCTCTGACTCGATCAGCTTGGCTTCATCACTGTGGTCTGATGGGTCGAGGGCGCGTTCAAGTGCGCCGGCATCATTGTTCAATTCCTCAAGCAGAGCAGGGCTGATGGTCAGTTTATCGCAACCTGCGAGCGCTTCGATTTCCCCTGTGTTGCGGAAACTCGCGCCCATCACGACCGTGTCATAGCCCTGAGATTTGTAGTAGCGGTAAATGCGCGTCACTGACAAAACGCCGGGATCTTCAGCGGCAGGGTAGCTATCTTTTCCGGTGTCTTTCTTATACCAGTCGAGGATGCGTCCCACGAAAGGAGAAATCAGGAAGACTCCCGCATCGGCGCAGGCGGCGGCCTGAGAAAAACCAAACAAGAGGGTGAGATTGCAACGGATTCCTTGGGTCTCTAACGCCCGAGCGGCCGCGATACCCTCCCAGGTTGATGCAATTTTGATCAGGATCCGATCTTTACCAATGCCCATCTCGGCGAAGCGATTGATAAGACTGTGGGCGCGCTCAATCATGGCCTTGGTATCGAATGACAGTCGGGCATCGACTTCCACCGACACCACACCGGGCACAATACCCACGATCTGCCCCGCGACAGCCGCGAGCAGCGAGTCAACGCATTCCGCAAGCTGCTCTTGACTGCTGCCTGATGCCAGTCCCGCTTGAGCGATGCTGGCTTTGACTAGAGGCTGGTACCGAGGGAGCTGTGCGGCCTTGTAAAGCAATGATGGATTGGTGGTCGCGTCCACCGGACGGTACCTTTCAATTTCTTCGATATCGCCAGTGTCTGCCACAACGTCGGTCATCGATTTTAGGCGCTCAAGCTTGCTCATGGAGTATTCTCACTCAGCCGTTTCTAAAAAGGTTGTCGTCTTCTCTGCAACGTCGATGTTACCTTCAAAACACGTTGGGTGGGATCATTTCGCTTTAACTTACCCTCTGGAACTTGGGCAGCCAAACCACAGGAAATGCATGCATGTCGATGATGATTCATCAGGTCGATTTTAAATCCCCCGATGCAGCGAAATTGTTGGTCATGCTGACCGATGAATGGAGCGACTTGACTGCCTTTGAGGAAGAACGGGATGGGCTCAAGGCTCCCAAGCCCCTCGTTGTTGTCCTTGACGACCGGATTGTTGGCGGTGCTGCATTTACTGCCTATAAACGACCAAAAGGCACCGATACTGTTGTGTGGCTCAACGCGCTCTACGTTTTGCCGTCGCATCGCGGCAGGGGCCTTGCGTCGCAGCTAATCGATGCGGCTATCGGTGTGTCACCCACGCTTTATGCGCTTACCGATATCCCCGATCTCTATACCAAACTCGGTTGGCGGGTGGTTGTGACCGATGACAACGGTTCAGTTGTCGCAAAGGGTGATGTCATCGACCCTCAAGCTGACCCTCAAGCCGACCTAAAGAACTAACCTGCAATAATCGAAGGAATGATCGAGAGAATGATCGAAGGCATGTTTGAAGCAACGATTGAGAGAACGGCATGAGTTTTGTTGAACCCGTTGAGTTAAGTGGATTGGGGGTTCGGCTTGTACCGTTAGTTCTTGAGCATGAGCAGGGCCTTCGTTTGGCTGCGGCCGATGGGCAGTTATGGAATTTGACGGTGACGTCGGTGCCGGAACCCAAGGACACTCGCAGTTACATTGAGACGGCATTGCGCGGCAGGGACGACGGTCATCGGTTTGCGTTTGCAGTATTGCGGGAGCCCGAGGGAGATGTCATAGGCTGTACCAGTTATCACGATATCTTGCCGGAAGTGCGTCGGGTCGAGATTGGCTACACCTGGTATGCAAAGTCTGTTCAGCGCACTCATGTCAACACCGCGTGCAAATGGCTGCTGCTACACCATGCGTTTGATGCACTCCAATGTAATGTTGTCGGGTGGCGGACTGATATCTTGAATAATACCAGCCAGCGAGCGATTGAGCGCTTGGGCGCGAAGAAAGACGGTGTGATTCGAGGCAACGCTTTGCGCCGTGACGGCACGATTCGCGATACCGTGATGTACAGCGTCCATAAAAATGAGTGGCCTAGCGTCAATGCTCAACTGAGAACCCTTCTACGCTGAAAAAACTTGATCAAGCACTGGCACAGACTAACGGAAACTAAGCTGAGTGTCGGCGGCTAACCAGGCAAAGACGACAAATGCTGCAACGTTTTGATCAAGGTCGGAGGCATTAATTTTATCCAGCGTGTCATCAGCGGTGTGGTGAAGATCAAAGTAATCCATGCCGTTTTGTCGCAGCCGTAGCGCGGGCATGCCAGCCTTCACCATAGGGGTCAGGTCCGGTCCTGCACTCTTGGATTCCTTGCTGCCTTGAGCAACCCCGATCGGAGTCATGAGAGAGGCCATGGTATCGACGAGAGGTTGACCCTCTGCCCCCACGTTGGACGTGAGTTGCCATACCCGGCCCGCGCCAAAATCACTTTCGCTGCCGATGATGTGCTGGCTGAGCGTGGATCGATGGCGCTCGAGATAGGCTTTACCCCCGAGCAGTCCGACTTCTTCTGATCCCCAAAGAATGAGTCGCAGGGTACGGCGCGGGCGCTTGCCATGTTGCAGGATCAATTGGGCGGCGGCAGTTGCAATGCCAACCCCAGCACCGTCATCGATCGCGCCGGTGCCAAGATCCCAGCTATCAAGGTGCCCACCGATGATCACGATCTCGTCGGGGGCTTCATGCCCTTTGATATCGGCAATGACATTGCCGCTGGTCTGCTCTGCCTTGGTGGTGGGTTGTAAGTTGAGAAACACCTCTAGGGTTTCGCCGCGGCGGTGAATCCGTTCAAATTGATCGGCGTCGGGATTTGATATGGCCGCAGCCGGTATCTTGGGTAGCGCGGCGTCGTAATCCATTTGGCCCGTATGGGGGAAGCGATGGCTATCTGTTCCAATCGAGCGAATTAGGAGCGCACTGGCCCCCTTGTCGGCAGCAACGCTCGCACCTTCTCGCCGCAACTTGCCAAATGTGCCGTAGGCTGAGCCATCTTGGGTTCGCTGCATTTTGTGGCTGACAAAGGCAATTTGCCCGTTGAGGCTGTTCGGTTCCACGGCTTTTAGGTCGGCAAAGGTTTCGAAAAAAGCAACGTTTGCGGTAATGCCACTGCTGGGGGTTGCGATTGATCCCCCCAAGGTAGTGAGTGCTAGTGGCTGAGGGTAGGGTGACAGTATCGCGGCTTCCTCCTCGCCTCGTGTCCACGCCGTAATTGTGAAGGGCTCAATGCGGACATCGTCAAATCCTAGGGATTGCAGTTTGTTGACAGCCCAGCGTCGCGCGCTCTCCTCGGCAGCACTGCCCGCCGGTCGGGGCCCGACTTCGGTTGTCAGTGACTCGACGATCGCATAGGCGTTAGTACCAGCCATTGCAGCGTCACGAAGTTGGCGAGCGTGCTCAAGACTCCCATCACTTAAATCCAGCTGAGCGTCACCCGCATCGAGTCGGGTCGAAAGTGTCAGGAAACAGATCAGCAGTACACTCGTTGTTACTCTCAACACGCTTTGAGCTCCTTGTTTAGTACGCTCGCTCATTGTTGGCTAATGGGCATTATGCGAAGGTTTACGGGTCCGCCAAATCATGGCCCCGATTGAATCAATCCTCAACGGCGTTTGGCTCAATTTTTTGTAGGGAGAGGTAAATTGGAGAAAATATCGTTTTCAGCTGATGAAAAAAGCGAAATCGCGCGCAAAATTCAGCTGTATTTTCGTGAAGAGCTCGATCAGGAAATTGGCGGCTTTGATGCCGAGTTTCTACTGGATTTTTTCTCTGAAGAAGTAGGTGCCTATTTTTATAACCGAGGCCTATACGATGCCCAGGCGCTGATCGCAAAGAAAATCGATGAGGTCTCTGATGCCATCTATGAGTTGGAGCAGGTGACAGCCTTTAGTCGATGACCGTCGCGCTGCTGGTGATGGCTATACGGTAAAACCCGTGTTCCAATGTTCGTCCGAATCGATCGATAACAAGCAAAGTAGGAACTCGTATGAGCCAACCAGTCGTTGCCCAGGCGACACAGAGTGATCGTCAGAAAATATTGCAGACTCTTAAAATGGCGTTTGTCGCGGACCCGATGTTTCGCTGGTTGTTTCCGCAAGCTGCAAGCTATGACGATGCAATGAACGACTTCTTTAACGCCTTTGGTGGCAGCGCGTTCGATCAGGGCACCGCGGACACCGTAGACGATTTGAGTGCCGCTGCGCTCTGGCTGCCACCGGGCGTGGAGCCTGACGGTGAGCAGATGGTGGGCCTGATCGCGCAGCATGCTGATTCTGGGTTGCTCGATGCCGCCATGCCGATTTTGGAACAAATGGCACACTTCCACCCCGAGGGCGATTGTTGGTACCTCGCTGTGATTGGTGTCGACCCCGCTTATACGGGGCAGGGTCTGGGCGCATCGCTCATGAAGGAAGGGGTTGCTCGCTGTGATCGGGATGGCCTTCTGGCCTACCTAGAGTCATCTAACCCGCGCAATATTTCCCTCTACCAGCGTCACGGTTTCGAGATTATCGGAGAGATTCAACACGGCGACTCGCCCATCATGATGCCTATGGTTCGCCAGCCTCAATAAAGGAATGATATGACCGCCTATCAACAGCTCGAAAAACGCTTCAAACGCTTATCCGCGTTGAACAACGCCATGGGTATTCTCGGCTGGGATCAGGAGACGATGATGCCCGAAGGGGCAGCTCCACCGCGGGCGCAAGTGATGTCCGAGCTTAACGTGATGGCCCACGAAATGATGACTGCCGATGGCCTGCCCGACCTGATAGCCGAGGCGGAGGAGAACGGTAGTGAATTAGGTGAGTGGCAGCGAGCAAACTTGCGCGAGATCAAACGCCAGTTTATTCACGCCAACGCAGTGCCTGCGGATCTCATCGAGCGCATGACCATGGCGCAATCGGAATCTGTGATGACCTGGCGTCAGGCGCGCGCCGACAATGACTTCAAAACACTGGCACCGAAGCTCGATGCACTGTTTGCGCTGATTCGGGAGGAAGCGCAGATCAAGGCCGAAGTTCTTGGTGTGAGTCCCTACGAGGCGATGCTTGATCAATATGATCCCGGTCGTCGCGAGGCAGAGATTGATACCCTTTTTGATGATCTCGCGGGCTATCTGCCCGGTGAGATTGAACGCATTGTTGAACTCCAATCTCAGGGGCCGGCGGTTATTGAGCCGACGGGTCCTTTTCCGGTCGCCGATCAGGAAGCGCTGAGTCGTGCGGTCATGGAGATTCTCGATTTCCCCTTTGATCGAGGTCGTATCGATACGGCAGCACACCCATTCAGCGGTGGCGCAGATGGCGATATACGCATCACAACCCGTTACGAAACCGATGATTTCACCAAGAGTTTGATGGCGGTCATTCACGAGGTCGGGCACGCCCTTTACGAGGACGGTCGCCCTGAGGATTGGCGTGGCCAACCGGTTGGCGATGCCTGTGGCATGACTATCCATGAGAGCCAATCGTTACTGCTTGAGATGCAGGCGGGGCGGTCCGAGGCGTTCATCCGCTTTCTGGTTCCTACGTTGGCAAAAGCCTTTAATGGCAATGGCCCCGCTTGGGAACCCGAAAACATCCTGAGGGTATATCGCCGAGTACAACCGGGGCTAATTCGGGTGTATGCCGATGAAGTGACGTACCCGCTCCATGTGATTTTACGTTATAAGCTCGAGGAGGCGATTCTCAACGACGACATTGCAATCATGGATTTGCCCGCAGCGTGGAATGATTTAATGCAGACGTATCTTGGGTTAACGCCGGATACCGATAGTGATGGTGTCATGCAGGACATCCATTGGCCCGCCGGGTTGTTTGGCTACTTTCCTACCTATTCTCTGGGTGCGCTCACCGCGGCACAACTCTTTGCGGCCGCCACTAAGGCAGATCCAGAAATTATAGCGGGATTATCACGGGGTGACTTTAAGCCGCTGTACGCGTGGTTAAACGTAAATGTGCGCGGGGTAGGGCGTTTACACTTACCCGATTCGCTCATCGAGAACGCCACCGGGAGTGGTATCAGTACCGCGGCCTTTAAGGCGAATATTCGGTCACGATATTGCTAGGGGCGCAGACACCGGTGCACTAGAGATCGGTCGGTGTCCTTTGATATAGGACTGTTGATTAGCTTGAAAATATATTGGGATACAACGTGGAAGGATTGATCGAACAGCATCTTGATGCACACCAGAAAACGGTGGATGCGCTGCGGGCCTGTCAGGCGAATATTGCTGAGGCCGCGAAATGCTGCATTGCTGCGCTTAAACGCGGGAATACCATTTTTCTGTGCGGTAATGGCGGGTCGGCCGCGGATGCGCAACATATTGCAGCTGAACTTGTGGGCCGATTTATTGCTGATCGCCGCTCGCTACCGGGCATCGCACTGACCACGGATACCTCGGCACTGACAGCCATCGCGAATGACTACGGCTACGAGCATATTTTTGCCCGTCAGTTGGAAGGACTTGCCAAGGCCGGCGATGTGCTAATTGGTATCTCTACCTCGGGTAACTCGGCCAATGTTAAGCGCGCCTGTGATATCGCCCGCGAGCGTGAGGTCACAACCATCGCATTGAGTGGCCGATCGGGGGGAGAACTGCTGGCAGCCGCCGACATCTCGGTGGTCGTTCCCTCGCAGGAGACTGCGCGGATTCAGGAATGCCACATACTGATAGGGCACATTCTGTGTGACCTTATCGAAACCAAGTTATCGCTTAATTAGTTGGATTGACTCATGGCGGTTGGATTCCTCACTCACGCGATCGAACTCGGTGAATCTGATGCGACGATGAGTGCGGACGAGGGTGCGGATGAGGGCAGCGACGCTATCGCACGAGCGCGTCCAGTGGCGTTTCTTGATCGCGATGGGGTCATCAACCGAGACCATGGTTATGTGAGTCGGTGGGATGAGTTTGAACTCCTGCCTGGCGTCGAGGACGCACTTAGAGCGCTGCAGATCGGCGGTTATCAACTCGTCGTGATTACGAATCAGTCGGGTATCGCTCGGGGTTTTTACAGTGAGGCCGATTTTCGGCAGCTGACCCAACAAATGGTCGATTACTTTGCCACCCGCGACATTAGCATTGCTGGCGTCTTTTACTGCCCTCACCATCCTGAGTCGGGGGTGGGTCAATACCTGCAGAGCTGCGGGTGCCGTAAGCCCGCGCCGGGTCTTATACGCGAGGCCTGTGAGTCGCTGCCCATTGATCTCTCGGCATCTCTTTTAGTGGGTGACAAGGGGTCTGATATAGCGGCGGGGAAAGCTGCTGGCATCGGGCGTTTGTATCACGTCATAGCACAATCCGATGACACTGACGGTCGTAGCTCCGTAGGGATTAATGACGAGAGCGCTTTAGAATCGGGTGCCTTTGCGGTGATGTCCCTTGCAGACGTAACGCGGAGCCTGAACTTAAGGCTCGATTAAGTCGTCGCTATCGAAGCCATCGATAACCTTGATACCGGCGCCGGCAAACAGCGTGTAAAGCGGTGCTGCGTTTGGCTTGGTGTTGCGCACGCTAAATACCGCGGTGTCTGGCCTGAGCCATTTTGCACTCAATAGTGCAGCTGAGGTGTCTCCGATGATTCGTCTGCAGTTGATTGCACTCATCATCAGTTCGAGGGGCAAAGAGCGGGGCAGCTCCTCCGCAAGATCTCCCAAAAACGCCTCGGTCTCGTTTGGGTGATACTTCACTCGAGCGCGATCAGCGGTTTTTAACAGTGGCGTCACAGCGTCTGTGAATGCGGTGACCGATCCATATTGCTGTTTAATGTCGTTGCTGTGGGGTGGAACTAACAGTAAGTCGCCCGACAGATCGGGCTGTGAACCGGTAAGCGCAGTCATAAGGGCGAGAAAGTGCGCGCTTGCGTCACCGTCTGTGTAAGCGTTGGGTAACAGTGGTCGCACCGCCGGGCCATCGCGATCACGGAGTAACTCGGGGAAAGTGAGCCAGCGTTGATCAATCCAGCGGCAACAGCCAACCGCACCTTGGCGGTCATACCAGCTGCCGTAGTTGAGTTTTTTAAACAGCGGCTCGAGTAAGCTGTCGCCGCGAGCGCGCATCGCCGAATGACTGGGATGGATGTGCTGATACGAGTTAACCCCGTCTTCTAAATAGATGCACTGGGCGGGCTTGCCAATCTCGGCCAAACGGGACGCGACAAATTGGAACTCGATGCGGCGATCGTTTCCGGTAAAAATTAACTCGGGCGTAGTCGCCTGAAAACCCTGTGCCAAGGAACGAAAAACCTGCTTGCGAATCCGATACTTTCCAAGGGTTCCGCGACCCTTAGGGAGCACATCAATCCTGCTGAACGGCCCCGGATTAGCTTTGAGCGCCGCTACGAGCGCCGGCACTTTGGCTGCGGTTTGGTCAATGACTTTGAGCGAATGCTCATAGTCGGGTTGTGACCATGCGGCACCAATGCTGAGAAACACGTTTCGGGGCGTCGAGCAGAAGTGCCAAGCGGCGGGTTTTCGTTGAGATGTCACGCAGATAAAACGCGTTGGGTAAATGCCGGGTCATCGAAGTCGCTTATTACCCGATGACCTTGCTCTCCTGCGCGCTGTTCCCCCTCGGGCCAATCTGTAACGGCGGTCACAAAAGCGAAATCGAAATTAAAAGCCTCGGCCACTTCCATATCGTACCGACTGTCACCGAAAAACAGCACCCGCGAATAGTCGGGTGCGATCCGTTCACGAGCATGATCAAGCTTCGACTCTTCATTGCCCAATACGGCGAGGAAGTGATCAGTCATCTCGTGTCGTGCGAGTAAGTTCCGGATTTCCTCGGCGTTGCCCCCAGAGCAAATAATCATAGGTATTGCTTTCGCTTTTACCGAATCCAAGAAGGTCGCTACGCCGGGTAACGGCTCAGCCTTTTGCATAAGCTCCACTACAACGGTAGCGAAGCGGCTTATGGCATCGTCAACCGCTGACGCTGGAGCAGGCGACCCCAGAATATAGTCGAAAAAATGCGCGAACTTGATGTGGCGACTAATGCCGCCATTGAGCTCGTGATAGCGAACGAACGCGTCGACTTTATCCCGAGGGTAGTCAGCGAGGGTCTGTCGAAAGGCCTCAGTCTTGATTCGGTTGGTATTGAACAAAACACCGTCAAAATCGAACAACAACAAGTCGTAAGCAGCGCCCGTCACGCGCTTAGATCTCCAAGTCGCTGTTCGACCTGTGCCACGTCTTCCGGGAAATCAACGGCTAATGTGCCTGAAGCGACGCGGACCATTTGAACCGGTGTGCCGCGTTCGACAAACCGAAGAATCTCGATGTCTTCCGCTTGTTCAAAGGAGGTTTTGCCGTTGCCACTCACAAATGCGCTGAGATGGCTCGCACTGAAGCCGTAGATGCACACTTGCTTCCAAGCTCCTTGAAACGCCATGGTCTTGTTGCCGGGAATCGCCGCTCGACTCATGTAAAGCAGCTTATCATTGGTATCGAACACAACTTTGGGCACCGCCAGCGATTGCCACTCGGCCTCGTCGGTGATCGGAGCCATGGCATTGACTACCGATGTCATGTTGCCCGCGAGGAACGCGTCGCGCACAGCAATGATGTCATCGGGTCGCACCATTGGCTCATCGCCTTGGACATTGATGGCGTAGTCGAGTCCGCGTGCCTGCACGGCTTCGTGAACACGATCGGTGCCGGTCAGGCACTGTGGTGATGTCATCACCACGTTGGCACCAAAGTCCGCACAATGGTCCTCAATCTGTTTGTCATCAGTGGCGATCAAAATATGCTGCGTGTCAAAGGCCTTGCGGCATTGCAGCCAGACGCGCTTGATGAGTGATTCGCCAGCAATGTCAGCAAGCGGCTTACCTGGAAATCGGCTCGACTGGTATCGCGCTGGGATTACAACTGCGAAATTGTCTTCAGGGGGCATACAGCGAGCCCTGTCGGAACGGGTAGTTAGTGGGCGTGATGGCGGTAATCAGTTCCTCGACGTTGATGTGCTCGCGCATGAGTTCGATGCAGTCGAGCATTTCCTGCTGTCGAGGATCCCCTGGGCCATAGCCATCGAAGCCTGCGAGATAGACGTGACGGGCATTGCCCACTGCCGCCAGAACGAGCGCATAAATAGCCGATAAGGCATAGGGCAGGGTGCAGCCTGATTCGTGCATGGCAAAACTATTCTGTTCAACGGCAAGGCCGTAGTCACGGGTGTCTACGCCAGCCAGTTGTTGGGTGCAGTCTTCTGGTAGGCTGCTGACCGGTGCGTATACGGTACGCCCCATGCTTTGCATATGCGGTACTTCAAAGCGCACGCGATTTTGATCGACGGTAACCACACCATTCACCGCGTCGTCATCAATGTGGTGCAGCGTGTTGATGGTGAGTAAGAGCGCATTGCGCTCGCGTGCAAAGCCAATGATGTCCTGTGCGTATTGGTGAGAGGTTGGTCCCGCCGCCACCAGCACTAGCGCACGATCATCGCACCAACCTTTTGCCGACCAGGCTCCCCGATCGTCATTGCTGGCCATAAAGTGATGGACCAGCGCGCTGCTATACATTTCGGGTTTAAAGCTGTTCGCCGATTGCGCAGCCAAAAAGCGGACAATCGCCATCTTTTCACTCGCCGCGTAGCGATCATCGGCCAATAGTTCTTGCGCATAGGTAGGGTGAATGCCGTGTTTTGCTGAGTAGTAGTACAGCAGGCTTGGCCCCCAGCGGTGCTTAGCACGCAGCACCGCAAAATCATCCATTGCCAACTCATAAATCGGGTCTGGGTTGTAGCCGCTGTCATCACCCAATTCAGTTAACAACAGTTCAATCTCTGCGTTCCCAGCGCCTCTGCCCATGCCTTGAATGGTGGCATCAATCCAAGTGACACCTCCCGCTATGGCGCTGAGCGAATTGGCGACTGCGAGTCCTCGGTTGTTATGGGTATGTATTCCCAGTGGGCCATCCCAGTGTTGGCGAAGTGCGGCGATAATGCGCGCGACTTCAACGTTGTCCATATTGCCCAAAGAGTCGGCGAAGTAGAGCACATCGGGTCGATGTCCCGGGGCGAGCAGTGCTGCGATTTGTTCGGCGATGGCCTCAGTCGGCTTACCGCTGGCCTGCATTAAATTAACGCCAACGGTGTATCCAAGATTCATCAGCGCGCCAATGATCTCGCCACATTGGCCTATCTCGGTAAAGTGGGCAGCAACGCGAACGAGGCTGACCGGAGAATGATCACTGGGTTTAAAGAGTGCGTGAACCGCGTCGACGGCCGGCATGCTTTCAGTGAGCAGGGTCTTTGCGTCGACCATAACGCCAATCCCCAGTCCTGAAGGCAGTTCAAGGCGTTCAAGGTAGCTATCGGTTGTGTAGGCAAACGGGCCTACAAAACCCTCTTTGGCAAAGTTGCGTAACCCCAGTTCTACAAACTCAATCCCTGCCGTTTCGCAGGCGCTCAGATAGCGGCTGACGAGTTCGGGTGCGAAGTCCCACTGAGTGTAGTAACCACCATCCCTTAGGGTGCAGTCGAGCAGTGTCAGATTGTTCATGAATTTGCCCGTGTTTAGCTAAAAAGCTCGCCAGTCTCGGTTTCGGCCATACGAATAAGCCGTGAAGATGCTACCGCTGCCTGACGATTAACGACCGCGCGCTGATAGTCGGGGTCGGTCACCATTTCGAGGAAGGCGTGGGCGGTAGGGTAGCGCGCTATAAATACGGCGTTCCAGTGTTCGTCGTTGGGGCCGATGACCGTCGCTTCAAATTCTCCCCGCCAGACAATCGAGCCTCCTACTCGGGTAAAAATAGGCCCACTTTCGGCCCCGTAGAGGGCGTACGCCTCGGCCCCGCTCATGATGTCGTTAGCCTTAGGATGGTCCGCGGGATAGGTGGCCTGCTCTTTAAAGCGCAGCATGTTCAACATCAGAATCGGCTTGTCACGATCTAACGACTTAAAGCGTGCGAAATTCTCGGGACTTGGGTCGACAAAATGTTCCTGATCGGCCATTGGATGCTCCAATTTTGCTGTGTTTTAGGCGGGCAGTGAGCCGAAGGCTATCATAAAGCTTAGAGCCAATTCAGTTGTTGTAACCGCGACGCCCAAGGTTATAAAAGCAACGATTCGACTTTGTGGGTTGCGAGCGCTGCTGGGCTCTCAGTTGGGCTTTTAGTTCGGCTTTTAGTCAGGTTTATAGCTGGATTTTAACTGGCTAGAAATCATACTCAAGGCGCTCGATATCCGACCGAAACCAGTCAGCGACGAGTTGTTTAGTGCTGTCGTCATAGTACTCACGGTAGCCGGCACGATCGCGCGCCATACGCTTCTCGGGCAGCACAACGCGAGGGATGCCGATTCGGTCGCAGCAGACATCAAAGTCTTGCTGGAGTTGCTCGTAGCGCCCAATAAAATCAACGATCGTGTTGCCGCGTAAATCGCTGAGGTAATCGGTCTGCTGGGTAATCGACGTGTCGATGTGGTACTGCCATGGGCGCTCTGGGTCGAGTTTACGGCGAAGAAACTGCTCGAACGTTTCATCTGGCAGTAGTAATTGCGGCCGCTCCCGGCGGATATGATGATAGGAACTGACCTGTAGATCCCAAGGATTGCGCACGAAAGCGAATTTAAACAGGTCGTTATAAAATTCTCGTGGAAGCATTTCTTGGGCGGTGATAGCTTTGCAGTGGCGGGGTAGTTTGATGGCGACTTCGTGGTTTACCAGACCGCTCATCTTGCTCGCAAGCCATTGGGGGAAGTAGTACGGGTCGCGCCACCGGTACGCTTGCAAAGCACCTCGCACACTGGTGCCACCAGTTTTCGCTATGTGGACAAACAGAAAGCGATAGCGATGGGACAGCAGCATGGGTAAAGGCTCATCAGATTTACAACAGGTTTTTGGGCGCGCCCAATCACAGTAGATCTAATGGTACCCCATGGCTAATTATTGGGTCACATACATCTTGCTGACGTGTTTTGGTTCTGAGGTTGGATGTCAAGAGACGCCATCCACGACCACCTCATGGTAACCTGCGTGTCTCCTTTCAACACCTAGCGTTCATGTCTCGAATCAGCCTATTTCTCTCAGATTGGTCACGCCGGCTTGGCCGCGCCAATCGTGATGACATCGCCTGGCCTTTTGTGATGTTGCTGATTCTGCATGGGGTTGGTGCCAGTCTGCAGCAACTGATGTGGTTGTTAGGCATTTTCGGTCTTTATCGATTGTTTAAGCAGCCGACCGAGTGGCTTTTAACGCCTGGAAATCGTCGCTTTTGGCTGCTGTTGACTTGCCTGATACTACCCGCGGTCTTATCCCTAATCGATTCGAATGCATTGGGACGGAGTTTCTCCACCGTGCTGCGCTTGGTGTTTTATGGCATGGCGGGATACGTGCTCATGGGTATCGCCCCCCGGGGTGAACAATGGAGCAAAACGGTACTGGCCGTCTTAGCCGTGATCGGTTTTTGGATTGCCGACGGCTTGCTTCAAGAGGTGGTGGGCTTCAATAGCGTTGGGATTTCGCCCATGCCCGATCCGCGCTTTGGTCACCGAATCAGCGGTCTGCTTGGACGAGATTACGGCGCAACCCTCGCCATTCTGTCACCGCTGGTTTTTGAAGCTGTGCGCTTGCACTACCGGCGCTGGCCGCTGTTGGCCCTCGCTGTTCCGCTGCTGGCATTTGCGATCACAATCAGCGGTAGTCGAAACGCCATGGTTCTCTTGCTGGTCAGCGCGGTGTTTTACCTATCTTGGGCTTCCCCGTTTCGTGCGTCTAAACGTCCCGTCCTTGTCGGTGGAGCGCTGCTACTGGCGTTGGTTTTAGGTATGGGTGTGCCCGTCGTATTGCTGCCACACCTGATGGACCGAATGCTCGCAGCGTGGGCTGCCACCACCAACGACTGGGAGGCATTCTCCACTGCACTGTCTTTCCGTCCATCCCTTTGGGTGGCGGCTTGGCAGGTGTTTCTCGACAACCCGGTAAATGGCGTGGGCGTGCGTGGTTCAGGTCTGGCGATGATGCCGCTGTTAGAGCAGTCGCCGCTCTACACTAAGTTCGTTGGTGCTATTCAAGATAACTGGTTTCCTCATTGGGTGTTACTGGAAGTGCTGGCCGATATGGGGGTCATCGGACTGCTGGGTTACTGTGGATTCGTTTACGGGCTAATTCGCTCGGTGCGAGGCTGCTCTTCCCGGGCCCGTGTGTTTGCGCTCATCACCTTACTCGCGTTCTTTCCATTCTCGACCACCCTTGCACTGTTTTCGTTTCAGGCCACCTTGCTCGGAATTCCCGCACTGGCCTTTGCCATGGCG
The DNA here is from genome assembly GCA_965657905.1 of Luminiphilus sp. Classification (GTDB taxonomy): domain Bacteria; phylum Pseudomonadota; class Gammaproteobacteria; order Pseudomonadales; family Halieaceae; genus Luminiphilus. The sequence continues at coordinate 113,771 of CBFHPT010000001.1, forward strand.
GCTCGGAGCGGTGGGAGGCGTATTGAGCTTGCCCGTTGGTCTAGCGCAGACAGTCTTGCTGAGGTCCGTGAACCCCAGGCGCGCGAAACAAAGACGCGCGAACCCCAGACTAGAGGAAAACCCCGTGTTCTAATTGTGCGCTTGAGTGCAATTGGCGATGTGGTGTTTGCGTCGCCCCTAATTCGAAGCGTTCATCGCCGATTTCCAAATGCTGAGGTCAGTTGGTTGGCGGAGCCCATCGGCGCACCGCTCGTGAAACATAATGAAGCCCTTTATGAAGTGATTGTTTGGGACAAAAATCAGTGGCTGGGCATGTGGCGGGAGCGACGTTATTTCGCATTGTTAAAAACGGTTTTGTCATTCCGCAGGGGTCTGCGGGCGCGCCAGTTTGATGCGGTGTTCGACGTACAGGGTTTGTTGAAGAGCGCTGTGTTAACCGGCTTTACCGGCGCTTTCTATCGCATTGGCTTTACCAGCAAGGAGCCTACGGCGCTGTTTCACACGCATCAGTTTTCCAAACGTTCAGACGCACGCTTGATCAGCAGTGAATACCGCGGTTTTGCGGAGGATGTTGGCTTGTCCAGCGATAACTTTGATATGGAGGTCGCACTGTCGGCTGAAGATCGCGAACTAGCGCGGGACGAGTTGGCGCTCGGACGGTTCGCGATTATCTGTCCGTTTACCACCCGGCCTCAGAAACACTGGCGGGATGACCACTGGTTCGAGTTGGCAGAACTTATTGATCGTTCCCTCGGATTGCGTGTGCTAATGCTCGGTGGCCCCGCGGATGCCGAGCACGGGCAGCGCCTTGCAGAGGGCAGTGTGATTCAGAGTCGAGTGGGCACTCAATCATTGACTGCGAGCGCAGCGCTTATATCCCGCGCGTCGTTACTGGTGGGGGTCGATACGGGATTGACGCACATGGGTATCGCATTTGATGTGCCTACCGTGGCACTGTTTGGTTCGACCTGTCCCTACAGTGAAACCACGCGAGACAATGCGCGGGTGATTTACCATGACTTGCCCTGTGCTCCCTGTCGACGCAACCCAACCTGTAACGGAAAGTTCCAGTGTCTTACCGAGATCACACCAGAAGAAGTCATGTCGGTTGCCAAAAAGCTACCTGGGGTTCGATGACGCCGCTGATCCATACAGGTTCGCCGCCTGTGCTAGCATTCCCGGCGGAAATAGATAGGAATCACCATGCGCATCTGCCCTGATTTTGAGTCCGTCGCCGTTCTCGTCGTCGGAGACGTGATGCTCGACCGTTTTTGGACGGGCGGCACTGATCGAGTGAGCCCCGAGGCGCCGGTCCCGGTTGTTAAAGTCAATGATAGTGAATGCCGTGCCGGCGGTGCGGGTAATGTGGCAGTCAACATCGCAGCCTTAGGTGGTCAGGCAACGCTTACGGGACTTTGTGGTGAAGATGAAGCCGCGACGCTACTGCGTCGAGCGATAGAGCAAGCCGGCGTCACCTGGGCAGTTTGCCCAGCAGCGGCAGAGACCATCGTCAAACTCCGCGTCCTGAGTCGTAACCAGCAACTATTACGCATGGATTTCGAACAGTCTCTGGCGGCCTATGCCGATGATTTGTTTACGGGTTTCGTGAACGCCCAGTTGGGTGGTGTTGGCACCGTAGTGTTCAGCGATTACGCCAAAGGCACCCTCAATCGAGTTGAGGAGTTGATCGCTGCCTGTCGAGTCGCGGGCAAAAACATTTTAGTCGACCCCAAAGGCAACGATTTATCCCGCTATCGCGGTGCAACGCTTCTGACACCGAATCTTGCTGAGTTTGAAGCCGTTGTTGGTCACTGTGCTAGCGAGAGCGAATTGATCGAGAGAGGCAATGCGCTGCGGGAGGAGCTCGAACTGAAGGCCTTACTGATTACTCGCAGCGAAAAGGGCATGACCCTGCTTGAGCGGGGGTGTGAGCCGCTAACGCTACCCGCGCGGGCGCGGGAGGTCTTTGACGTAACTGGCGCGGGTGACACCGTGATATCGGTGCTTGCAGCTGCCTTAGAGGCAGGGGAGTCTCTCTCTGCAGCAACCGCGTTGGCCAACACTGCGGCAGGATTGGTGGTGGCGAAATTGGGTACAGCATCTGTGACCCGCGATGAACTTAATGCTGCCCTGCGGGATGACACCGATGCGATGCTGCCTCATGTCGGTGAAGTCTTGGATACGGATCAGTTGTTATCCCGCGTTGGACAAGCGCGTGCGGCGGGTGAGCGGATTGTGATGACCAACGGTTGTTTCGATATTCTGCACCGTGGACACATTGAGTATTTGGCCCGTGCGCGCGCGTTAGGGGACCGTTTAATTGTCGCGGTAAACACCGATGCCTCGGTGAAGCGGCTAAAAGGAGAGTCGCGACCGATCAATGGCTTATCGAGTCGGATGACGGTGTTATCCGCTTTGCGCAGCGTCGATTGGGTAGTGCCTTTTGCTACTGATACCCCCGCTGAACTGATCGCCCAAGTGCTGCCGGATGTGCTTGTCAAAGGTGGAGACTACGTTCCTGAACAGATCGCTGGGTATGACTCGGTCATCGCCGCTGGCGGCAAGGTGTGTGTTTTAGACTTTGTTGAGGGTTATTCGACCTCGGCCATTATCGCCGCAGCGAACAATACCCTGTGACTGGCCAGTGACTGTCGCTTGAGTGTCGTTTAACTAACGTTCAGCTATTCGTCACCTATTTATCAGCGATTGAACACAGTCGATGTGCCCTGACTAAACACGGCGCGTTTTTTTACCCGTAAGCTTGGACCAAGCCCTGGCGAGAGGGCCCAGCGGTTTCTTTACAATCGGGCCGCCGCTACCCGGTCTCAGCGTTCTTCGCCTTCCTTGTTCACTGGCTTCCAGATCGAAGAATTGCCGAATCTCGTTGCTTTGAGCGATCGCATCTGCGTAACCGAGTTCGATGAGTCGCTGGCAATAGCCCTGCTCAAACAGAATGTAGCTTAAGGCTCCCCCCGACCCGGTTTCTTTGATCGATCCGGTGCGTGTCAAGAACCAGCGCATGGATCGCGGTAGTTCGTGGATATAGTCACGAGCGATTGCTGCGAGGGAAGTCGATGGAGAGATGGTCATGGTGTCGATAAATCGCATTCCGCCGAGCCCGCTAGCCTCCAGCTGTCGAGCTGATAGCGGTTCAATTAAGGCATTAACTCGCTGCAGGGATTCCAAGTCAGTGTCCACCGAGTCTAAAAAGACCGCGTTGAGCATCTGCCCCAATACCTGTGGGATTGTGGGCGGTGCGATCTCATCGTCATCCCCGGAGAACTTACGGGTGTTTTCGCTGACGCCAATAATGAAAAGACGGTCGGCGCCCAGATGAATGGCCGGGCTCAACGGGCGCGACTGACGCAGCGCGCCGTCCCCAAAGAAGTGATCATCGATGCGTGTGGCAGGGAAGAGGGTTGGCAGCGCGGATGATGCCAGTAGATGTTCAACCCCCAGCGTGCAGGGCACACTCCATCGACGCGCGCGTCGCCAGGGCTCAATGTGCGCCTGGCCTTGATAGAAGGTTGTTGAACGGCCATTCGAGTAGTTCATTGCAGTGACGCCGATGGCCTCCAGTTCGCCGCCGGCAATGGCACGTTCGATATGCGTGAACTGAATGATGTCTTCGAGTAACTCTTGAAGCGGTTGGTTATCCAATAGGGCTAATGACCTATCGCGCGCATGAGAGGAGCGGACCATGCCCCAAAATATATCGAACGCATTGCGAACAACCGCCAGAGTATCGGTCCGATAAATCGACTCGCTCTGAAGTGAGCTCCACATCGTTGCTAGTGCACGGGTTCGGTAGCGGAAGGTACCCGGGCGTCCCGCAAGCCCAAGGGCGTTGATTGCGCCTGCTGAGGTCCCAGTGATGATAGGGAAGGGCTGACGGGTTTCTCGGGGAAGAACTTCTGCAACCGCCTGAAGGACGCCTACCTGATACGCCGCGCGTGCACCGCCCCCTGACAACACCAAACCGGTTCTAATACTCATGGGCGTCGCTTAGGTTTCCTAGCTATCAAAGTCGCGTCATGCTGCGCAGTTAATCGGAGTTGCTTCCCAACAGCTGTCACCGCTGTGAGGCAAATCATACCGCGAAATCTAGCTAAAGTTGCGCCTTGCGCGTGGTCTTGCTGTGTCGCCCAACGCCGCGGGTCGCTTAAAGTCAGGTCTGTCCTTTGAGCGTGGCGTAGGCCTCGAGAGCTATTTCCCGCGCTGTTTTATGATCAACAATCGGTTCTGGGTAGGTCTCGCCGAGCGAGACGCCCGCAGCTTCCAATATCAATGCCGGCGCTTCCCAAGGTTTGTGCAGAAATTTGTCGGGTAGTTCCGCAATCTCAGGTACCCAATGGCGGGTGTATTCGCCGGTTTTATCGAACTTCTCCCCTTGTGCGATCGGATTGAAAATTCTGAAGTAGGGCGAGGCATCGGCGCCGGACCCGCCGACCCATTGCCAGCTGCAGGCGTTCGACGCAATGTCGGCATCGAGCAGGCAATCCCAAAACCAAAGTTCGCCAACGCGCCAGTGGGTGAGTAAGTGCTTGGTGAGAAATGAAGCAACGACCATTCGCACGCGGTTATGCATAAAGCCTGTATGCCACAGCTCGCGCATACCCGCATCGACAATGGGATACCCCGTCATACCGCGTTGCCAAGCAGCGATGTGCTCTTGGTTGCCCGCCCAAGGGAAAGCGTCGAATTTTCCATTAAAGGCTCGGTCGGGCATGGCGGGAAACTGCGTTACGAGGTGGTAGCAGAATTCTCGCCAGCCAATCTCGCTCAAAAATTTATCGATGGAGCCTGATAACTCGGGGTGCTCGTGCTTGCTGTTTTGAGCCGCCCACCAGATTTGCCGCGGTGAAACCTCGCCAAACTTCAAGAATGGTGAGAGGCGAGACGTATTGGGCTGTGCAGGAAAGTCTCTGCCATCACCGTAATCTTCCACGTGAGCCGCCAAAAACTGCGCTAGTGCGTTGGCTGCGCCAGCCTCACCAGGCTGCCAGAGATCCTCCCAACCCGCAGCCCAGTTCGGCCGCTGTGGTCGAAGATTCCAGTCTTCTAGGCGGTCTGATTCCGGCATTGGATCTGCAAACGCAAGCGGGGGAATGGCCAACGGCGCTTTGGGCGGGGTCGATTTCAGACACGCTCGCCAGAAGGGCGTGAAAACTTTAAAGGGTGTGCCCGAACCGGTACGAATATCTTCGGGCTCAAAAAGCAGGGTGCCGGGATAACGTCGAAACTCGGCACCGTGCTCCGCGGCGATATCGCGGACTGCGTGTTCAATTTCCGCAGCCCAAGGCTGGTACTGGCGGCTGGCAAAAATCTGCTTGGCGCCGGTTTCTTTGATCAGCGAGGCTAATTCAGCCGCGGTGTCGCCTCTTCGAAGAATTAATTTTCCACCCTGAGCCTCCAGATCATTGGAAAGGGCCTGCAAACTGTAGTGCAGCCACCATTGACTGGCACCTCCTAGGGCCCAATCTCCGCCGACGCTGTCGTCAAGAATATAAACGGGTATCACGTCGCCCGCGGTGCAGGCGGCGGCAAGTCCGGGTAGATCGCTCAGACGGAGATCGGATCGGAACCAGTAGATGACGGGGTTTGGCATTGGGTATTCCCTAGTGAGGCATCAGTAACGCTGTCGATCGCTGCGCGCAGCGCGGTCATTGGGTTGCGTTCAATTTTGAGTGTAGCGAGTTGATCTGCCCGTGTGGCTCCGGCGTTGACGATAACGATGGGCTTTCCTGCCGCATGGGCTTGCTTGCAAAACCGATAGCCTGAGTAGACCTGTAATGAACTGCCTATGACCAGTAGGCCGTCAGCATTTTTCAGCGCCGCCTCGCAGCGCTCCACGCGTGCGCGGGGGATCGAGCCGCCAAAAAAAACCACGTCTGGCATCAGCATGCCGCCACAGGCCTCACAGTCATGTACCGAAACGCCTGCCACCTGCTCATCATTTAAGTCTGCATCGCCATCTGGTCGGGCGTTGCCTGAGAACTCAAAGTGGCCCGGATTCTTCGCCAATAATTGAGTTTGAATGTACTCGCGCTCGTAGCCGGCACCGCAATCACGGCACAGCACGCGATCCAGCCGTCCGTGTAGGTCGACCACATGCCTTGAGCCGGCACGTTGGTGCAGTCGATCGACATTTTGTGTGACGATCAAACCGACTCGGCCACTGGCTTCCAGTCGGGTAAGTGCGAGATGGTTGGGGTTAGGGCGCGCATCCCGCACTCCGGGCCAGCCAACCATCGAGCGTCCCCAGTAGCGCTTCCGCTTCTCGCTACTTTGAACAAACTCTTGATGCTGAATAGGTTGATTGCGCAGCCAGTTACCTGCCGCATCACGATACGTCGGGATGCCGGAATCTGCACTGATACCTGCGCCTGTGAGTACCAGCCAGTTGGGCAGTTCATCGAGTAGTTCAGTGAGTTGGTTTGCGGCATCAATCATAGTCAATACGTCGCAAGCGTTCCGTGGTGCCTTTTGTGGAGCCCTTTGTGGACAGATCAGTGTGTACGGTCATTCCGCTACAATACGTGTCATCAAGCCGATGCGAGCAGCGATGCGGCAGATTGGTCGGCGCACGCGCAGAGTCGTGCGATCCATTGTTCTGTGTTTCGGTGAGTAGTGAACAGTCAAAAAAGGACGCGCGCGCATGCACATTCTCGTTACAGGTGGTACCGGTTTTATTGGCTCGGCGCTGATCCCAGCGCTTCTGGCCGGCGGCCATCGTGTTTCCGTTCTGACTCGCAGCCCGCGACCCGATTCCGATGCGGTACATTTTGTGACTGAGCTTGAACATGTTGGGCAGCCCGTTGATGCGGTTATCAACCTTGCTGGGGCCTCCCTGGCCGACCGGCGGTGGACAGACCGTTACAAGGCTGAAATCACGGCCAGTCGCGTTGATCTTACCGCGAATCTTGTTGACTGGATGCAGGCTCAACCGGCTTCGCCCGCTGTATTGATTAACGGCAGTGCGATCGGCTTTTACGGTGCCAGCGACTCGAGGACGTTTACTGAGGCTTCGGCCGTAGGGAGCGGATTCTCGGCGCAGCTGTGCCAGCAGTGGGAGGGCGCTGCACAGTCTGCTGCAAATGATCACACCCGGGTGGTGTTGATGCGACTCGGTGTGGTGTTTGATCGTGATGGGGGCGCCTTTGAGCAAATGGCTCAGTCGTTCAAGTTTGGCGTCGGTGCTTGGCTGGGTGATGGGCAACAATGGTTGAGTTGGGTGCATCGGGCTGATGTTGTCCGAGCAATCCTGTTTTTGCTTGCAAAGGAGGACGCCAATGGACCCTTTAACGTGGTCGCGCCTGAGGCTGTCACACACCGAGAATTCTGTCGTGTTCTCAGTCGCATTAAACCGACCCTGTTCAGCATGCCTGTGCCGAGCCTGGTGATCCGGACATTGGTGGGGGAAATGGCTGATGATCTGCTCCTCAGTGGACAAAGAGTGCTGCCCGAGCGACTTGCAACCGACGGATTTGCGTTTGAATACCCGACCCTTAATAAAGCGCTGTCCGCGATTGTGAGCGGCTAACGCCAAGTTAGCCGTTGGGTCAGCAGCTGATAACCTGTGCTGCCTTGTCGTATCGGGTCGGTCACTAGCCCTCGCTCAGTAATTGCCAACCGAACCGTAGTCCTCATAAGCTTCTTGCACCGCCACTTGCCCTTTTAGCTTGCGCAGTGCAGATCGCTCAAGTTGACGCACCCATTCCCGACTCACGCCCATAGAGTCGGCGATCTCAGCTCGTGAGAGGGGTGGGCCTTCATGCAAACCCCAACGCGCCACGACCACACGGCGCTCGGTCGCCTCGAGTTTGTCGACAGCCTCGCCTAGAAACCGGTTCAACGATGTCCGCTCGGCGGTATCCTCGGTGCCACCAAAGGGGTCGCCTTCAAGGGTGTCGATCATGGTGCCTTCGCCGTCGTCAAAGCGGGGCGCATCGAGGGATACCCCGATATTGCGCATTTGGAGCAGTTGACGCGTCTTACTCAGGTCCATTCCCAAGTTGTTGGCCAGCGTTTCCTCATCGGGCTCCATACCGGTGCGCGCTTGTTCAATCGCTTTCTCTCGGTACAACCTGCCCATTTGTTCTTGTACGTGGGTTGGGAAGCGGATGAGGGTACCCACATCGCCCACATAGCGTCTCACCGATTGAGTAATCCAATTAAAACAATAGGTGCTAAATCGGAAGCCTTTTTCGAACTCAAACTTTTCCGCAGCGCGAATAAGTCCTAAGGTGCCCTCCTGCACGAGATCGAGATAAGAGACGCCCCGCCCCTTATAACGCGCGGCAATTGAATACACTAAGCGCAGGTTGTGCATGACGAGTGCATCTCGGGCCTCGGTATACTCTCGCAATGATTTGCGAAGCAATTTGAGTGTCTCGCGATCAAGTGCCATCGCGGCGACGGGCGGCTGCCACTGACGCTCCCAGGTGGCAATCGCATCTGCAACGCTGTCGGCGAACTGTCCTCCCGCGCGACGCAGCATTGCCACTGCCATACCAACGGTCAAGCTGGCGGGCAGATTCAACGCGTCGATTTTGAGGCGACGGGATTTCGGTGTCTTTAGCTTAAGCAGTTTGTCGGCGACTGCCTTCGCGTCATCTTTTTGTGTGCCATCGACAAAGTAATTCGCGAGTTCTCGACGCAGCACAAAGTGCTGATCGCGATTGGCAAAGCGCCCAATTTCAGGCGGGTTGCTTTGGCATTGGCTGATGAAGCTGTGGGTGTAAGCGACAAGGTCTCCCTGGGTCGCAAAGAGCTCATGCAGTGCCCGTACGGCCGCCCATTTACGACCGTCGATTTCGCGCTCTTGCTCCGCGCTGAGCAGCGGAAAGCGGCGAGCCTCTGCAAACATTAGTTCTAGATCTTTTTCGTCGTGCTGATCGAGCGTTTCCATCATCTGTCCCCTGCAAATGGTCGTTAGGTATACGGGGTGCGACAGTAGAAAGGATTGCCCATTTTTGTCTGTTGTTCAGGTTGATTGCAGACAAAACATGAACAAATAGTCGAATATTTGTAAATCCACTCGGGTTTGTCCACCGTATGTTGGACAAACCTTGGAAAAACAGGACACGACTATGAACGCACCGATGAACGCAGAGGCGGGGGTGTCGGCAGCTTGCGAGCCGAGACCCTTATACGGGATTGGAACAGTGGCGCGGCTAACAGGGCTGAAGCCCGACACCTTGCGTGTTTGGGAGCGGCGCTATGGACTGGGAGCCAGTTTTAAATCGGCCTCAGGGCGACGTCAGTACACCCAGTCTGACCTCGAGCACCTGCAAATGATTGCGGCGCTGGTAAAGGATGGCGCGCGTATTGGCGAGATTGCTAATGCTGAGAACAAGACATTGCAGCTACTACTGAAAGGTCGGGGAAAGCACGTTGAGCGTCAGGTACCACCGCCAAAGCCACGGGTTGTTTTCGTCGGGCAAGAAATGTGTGCCTGGCTTGACGAGCACCAGGGGTGTATTTCCAGCGTCAGCGCGCTCTTGGTTCGTGAATCGCTCATGGATGTGATCGATACCCTGAAACTCGAAGAGCATGTGCAGATGCTGGTTGTGGATTGTCCCGCCATGTCGACCGCGCAAATTGAAGGCGTTGAGGCCTTATCCAAGCGCTTGGGCATCGATAATGTGTTGGTGACCTACAGGATGGCTAATGATCGCTGGTTAGATGAGCTTGCTCGGCGCAACACGTCGACATTGGAGTTCCCCCCAGAGCCAGCACGGCTGGCCTATGAGATGAGCAAGGTCACGGTAAGCCGGGATACGGAGGAGGGACAGTTTGATTTGGGTGAACTAGTGAACCCCAAGCCGCGCCGGTATTCCAGCGAAGAATTGATCGCAGCAGGTAAGCTCAAGAGTTTGCTCGACTGTGAATGCCCGCGACACATCGTCAACATCTTGCAGTCACTCAATCAATTCGAGGAATACAGCACTCAATGTTCGATTGAGAATTGGCAGGATGCCGCGGTGCATGCCTGCATTTATGCCTATACCAATCAGGCCCGTAATCTCATGGAGAAAGCGCTGAAGTCGATCATTGATGAGCGCGGCGTTGAGTTTCAAACGCTTCTTGAGAGCTCGGGAGTCAAGGCCCATGACTGAGTCGCGTCCGGCAGAAGCTGCAAAAGACCACGGCGACGAAAAGGTCGAGCGAATGCCCTGTCGCGGGTGCACCCTAGCGTGCCCCAACTATGCGTCCTGTGATGGAGCCCCTTGGCGTCAGCCGCCGGCTCAGGTTGCCCCTCGGGTTCCCGCTTAAGAAGAGCGGGCCAACCGCTCTTCGAGTTGAAGCCAGAGTGCGGATCCGCGTAGCTGAAACAGCCAGAGCAGCACCGGCGCGATCGTGGGCATCAACAGCACACTGAACTGGTAGGCGACGCCCACCACGGGGGCGGGCGGTACGCCAGAACTTTCAAGAAACGGCGCGCCAATCACCAGCATTAAATCTTTGGCGGCCATGGCCACCAAGCCAACCGCCATGAGCAACCACAAAACGAAAAGGCCTTGGGCAAATCGCTCAGCGGGATTTGCTACTCGCGATGCCCACAGCAAGGCCGCATAGAAAGGAATGGAATAGGACACCAGTCGTGTGTTGAGCTGGAAGGCCATTTCATATCCGGCCTCATCGGCACTCACAATCATGCCATTGAGTTCACCAAACTGAGTGACCACCACAAACAATGTATCTTGATTGAGCGTTTCGAAGACGATGTTTGGGATGCCATGGGTCAATACCAGTCCGGCGAGCCAGGTTGCGGGGCCCGCGAGCAGGGCGCCTGCCGCGTACCAGATGCCAAACATCAGCGGAATCAGCACCAACGTCATTAAGACCTGTTGTCTAAAGCCCATGGGTTAAGCGGTGCCTGTCGCGTTTGTGCTGCTTGGCCCAGAGCCCTGGTCATTATTTTGTCGTCCAAGCCATCTCAGGTAGACCGCAAACACCACCAGGACATCAAGCATGATCAAGACGGGCCAAAAATAGAGGTGCGTCCATTCGAATATGGTGTAGTTCCATTGGCCGAGATAAAACAGCGAGACAATGCGAAGAATGTTGAGTCCTTGAACGGCTAAGAATCCTAGGCCAATGGCGATAAATTTTTCCGACCAGCGCGCAGGGAATGCAAGGATGCCGGCGATCAGCACGATGGTCGCCTCGACACCATTACAGCCGGCCTCAATGGATACCGCAAAACCCGAGATGCTGTCGCGTAAGACTCTACCACTGCTGATGACGGTGTCATCAAATGGCAAAATAAGCGCTGCCGAAACGGCTGCAAGACCGCCAGTGAACGGCTGAATGAGCGCCTGCTGCACCGGGTTAAGGAGTTCGAGTGTGAATAACACCAACAGGATGGCGGCGAATATTGCTAGGAAACGGAACATACTTTCACTCGTGTTGTTCGACTCAAGTGTAGCGCGCCATGAGTCGGCGTGAAAACCTCTCCAAATAGTTTAGGTAGGAGCAGCAGACCCATGTTGAAGTTGATAGCGGTGGCGCTAAGTGCGGGTATGTTCGCCTTCAGCACGTGGATTTACACCCAGACGGGTGACTGGGTGGCGCTGATTTTTATGTTGGTCAGTGCCGGCTACGGCGTGCTATTTGCGAGCGGCCAGTTAGACCGCCTACTTGGCAAACGCGACTCAGATGAATGAGCGCACAAATATAACGCCAATGAAAATGGGGCAGACAATGCGTACGTAGAGTGGCCAGATACGCCAAAAAACGCCTGTGCTTGCTTCGGGGTTGTTTTTTCGAAGTTCATTGAGAAGACTGTTTCGACTCCAAATCCAGCCCGCGTAGATGCAGAGCATCAAGCCCAATAGTGGTTGTCCGTAGCGGGTGCTCACAGTGATTACCCAGCCGAACAATTGGTCGAAATTTATGATGATGACTGCGCTGAAGCCAGCGATCAGTAACCCGGCAGTAGGTGCAGCTTTGTGTCGCGGCCACTGAAACCGCTCCACCATAAAAGCGACAGGCACTTCGAGCATTGAAATGGACGAGGTGAGCGCCGCTATCGAAATCAGTCCAAAGAAAGCGGTTGCCACAAAAATACCGATGCCACCGCCAAGTGATGCGAACAGATCGGGAAGTACCGTGAAGATCAGCGTGTCCTCGGAAAGCAGCGCGCCCGATGCATCAAAAATCTCAACGCCGCGCTCGGCAGCGACATACATAGCCGGCAAAATCAGGAACCCCGCTAGCACAGCGATGCCAACATCGATAAGCGCTACTTGAGCGCCTATTGATGGCAGATGTTCCTGGTCGGAAAGGTAGGAGCCGTAAATGAGCATCGTACCCACGCCCAGCGATAGCGAGAAGAAAGCTGAACCGAGGGCTGCAAGAATTAAGTCCCCCGAGAATACTTTGCTGAAATCGGGAAGCAGGTAGACCTTCAAGCCCGTCATGGCGCCATCCAGTGTCAGGACGTAAAGCGCTAATACGATGAGCGTGACGATGAGCGACGGCATCAAGCGCGTCGACCAGCGCTCGATACCGTTGTGCACGCCCCCCAAAATGATGCCGACAGTCAAAGTCATGAACAGGCCCATCAGTACGAGGTTCCGGTCAAGTGAAAAACCGACCAACCAGTCATGGGTTGCAGTGAGTTCGAGCGCTGAAGCAGGATAGGCGAGGGTAAAGCCCAGCATCCAGCCGGCAACGATGCCGTAAAAGCTTAGGATTAGGCTAGCGACGACGATACCTGCGAATCCGGTGGCGGCTCCTACCGCTTTAGCCGGCGCGCTTTCTGATATGCGCGTCATAGCGGCGACCATATTGCCGTGCGCATGCCGACCAAGGAGTAGCTCAGCCATTAACACTGGGTAGGCCAGCAGGAACGCCAAAACGAGATAGACAAGCACAAAGGCGGCACCGCCGTTGCTTGCAGCTTGGGTGGGGAAGCCCCAGATGTTCCCCAGCCCCACGGCGGAGCCGGCGGCGGCCAGAATAAAGCCGATGCGAGAGCCAAACTGGCCACGTGCTGCTACCACAGTGATTCCTTAAATCGAAAAGAAAGCTGCCTTCACTTTACCACTGACCAACACTTAGTCGACAACTGCGGGCTTGGCTAGGTAGACCTATGTTTCGGCCGCCCCACTGGTGTTACGGCAGAAAAAAGTGCTGTCGAACCCATCGATAGGGACTCAAAATGCGCCGAAGTCATGTTATTCTCCGCGCCCTCATCGTTCAGCCCGAGTGGTGAAATTGGTAGACACAGGGGACTTAAAATCCCCCGATCATTGCGATCGTGCCGGTTCAAGTCCGGCCTCGGGCACCACTCCTCAATATTATTTCTTAACCCTGCAAAAAACACTTTCAGCCGCCCCTGTCGCGTATTAACGTTAGCGAGTCAGACGCTTGCTAATCGGAATCGCCGCAGATGGAACAACAAAAGCCAACAAGTTTACTCGTCGACGATACTCCTTAGAATTTGGATGTGTTGACAGGCACGTTGCGCGGAGACTACAACCTGAAAGCTGCGATCAATGGCAAGGGTGCGCTCAAGCTGGCCAAGAATGTACGACCCGACCTGATCCTGCTGGATATCATGATGCCTGAAATCGATGGTTACGAGGTCTGTGAGCGTCTTAAAGCAGACTACGCGACACGACATATCCCGATTATCTTTATCACCGCGAAAACCCAACAGGCAGACGAGTTAAGGGGATTTGAGTTGGGCGCCGTCGACTACATTACTAAGCCGTTTAGTCCCCCTATCGTGAAGGCACGCGTTAGAACTCAGATTGCGCTAAGTGATCAAAACAGAGAGTTAGATCGCAAGGTTAAAGTCGCAACGGAATCGCGCAATAAAACGCGCATGTAGGTGATTGAACGGCTTGGGCGAGCGGCGGAATTCAAAGACAATGAAACCGGTTCACACGTTGTCCGAGTGAGTCACTACAGTCGGATGCTACGCCTCGCTTACGGAATGAGCGAGGAGGATGCCGGCATGTTGCAAAATGCCGCACCGATGCACGATATCGGCAAGATCGGTATACCAGACGCAATTTTGCAGAAACCCGGGCAGTTGACGGCGGAGGAATGGCAGGTAATGCAGTCCCATGTCCACATGGGCGCTGAAATTTTGGGCGATGCGGATAGCGAATTGATGTCGATGGCTCAATGTGTCGCACTGACTCATCACGAGCGTTGGGACGGTAGCGGCTACCCTCGGGGTTTGAAGGGCGAGGAGATACCCATCGAAGGGAGAATCGTGGCGATGGCGGACGTTTTTGACGCACTCACATCTGAACGCCCTTACAAAAAAGCCTGGACGGCTGAGGAGGCCTCTCAACTGATTGCCGAGAATTCGAGGACACATTTTGACCCACAGCTGGTGGCTCTTTACAATGGAGCGGTCGAAGAGTTTGATGACATTCGCCGTCGTTATCTGGAGCCCGTCGAGCCGTTAGAAGCCGAACCGGTTGCAGTGAGGCGTTAGTGGATTTTTGGCGTTAGTCAACAAGAGGCAGTGGCGACCTCAAACCCTGGCTATAAAAATCTTATATCCGAGCGAAAATTCAAAGGAATATGCACAAATGATTGAGCCTAAGACAACAGTGCTGCTTGTCGATGACTCTTCGACACAGCTAGCGCTAATCAAAGCTTACTTGTCTGAGGATTACGAAGTCTTGCAGGCCGAGCAGCCAGAAGTAGGACTCTCGGTTGCACGCCAATCCCATCCTGACGTGATCATTCTTGATTTATTGATGCCAGGTATGACGGGGCTTGAGTTCTTACGCGGTCTGCGTGCTGACCCGACTACGTTTGCTATACCGGTGGTGATCCTATCGGTAGCGGGCTCAGCGGCCATTGGCGACGAGTTCGATGATGATGTTTTTGCGGTGTTGGAAAAGCCTGCCGATGCTGCACTTCTAAGACAAACGGTGTTAGACGCGTCGCGTTCCAACCAATGGCATACCCAGACGTAGCGAATTACGGCATGGGCTGTTTCAAGTGGACTTTAAAATAACGTGTAAATGAAAGGCGCGACAGAAGAGCCCTGCGTCATCACGATAAGTGCACCGAGCAGTAGCATGATGACGATAATAGGCGCCATCCAAAGCTTCTTACGCTCGCGCATAAATCCCCAAAGATCTTTTATTAAATCAAGCATGCTGCCTTCTTCTTTGGCGCTGTGGCGGCTCTAGTAGGGGTTTTCATAGTGGCCGGAGTCTCTTGGTGCCACGTTCACACGATAACTGTCTGCTTGAGTGTATTGCCGTGACATTGGATCGCGACCCATTAGTCGCATCACCAAGCCGACGGGAACAAATACCACGGCGTGGAGCACAAATAAAATGATACGGGTGTTGATAGCTCCTAACACAAGACCAATCCGCATCCACGTCGAGTAAACTGGTTGTAAGGCTCCCGGAGACACCACAGCGGTGATGACAAAAATCGCGCTGATGATCCATGGCCAATGAGGCAGACTTCGCGAAAATATCCACGGCAGAACCAGCCCAAACAGCAGGGCAACAATTCCTCCAGTAGTCAGGCCAAAGCGTCGGAGACCTTGCCGGTCGAGCTCGGGAATCGGTTCTTGCATCATATTTGGTTAACCCTACTCGGTTCGCACGCACTTCGGCTGCGAAGTTGAATGGCATTATAAAGCGTACGGTGGAATATAGGTGAGCGATTCGAGTAAGAGAGGGGGGCTAGTCGAGTTCAAACGTCGTTCGCCAGTCTGGCTCCTCGCGCCACTCGGGTTGGTCCTCTTTGCTCAGCAATAGATTATCGATTACCAGATAATCCATTTCGGTGCGCATGAAGCACCGATAGGCATCTTCGGGCGAACAAACAATGGGCTCACCGCGTACATTGAAAGACGTATTGATGAGCACAGGGCAGCCGGTTCGCGCATCAAAATGGTCGAGTAGTTGGTAGAAGCGTGGGTTGGTTTCTGGATGCACAGTTTGAAGTCGCGCCGAGCTATCAACGTGGGTTACGGCGGGTATCTGTGACCGCTTAGTCTTGAGCTGCTCAAGGCCTGTCAGCGGCTGTTCGTCATCAGATGTAAGCCGTTTGCCCGCTGCTACTGGTGCCACCATCAACATATAGGGACTACTTGTGGTGTGGTTGAACCACTCGCCAACTTTGTCAAACTTAATCGCAGGCGCAAAGGGCCGGAACGATTCTCGGTGTTTGATTTTAAGGTTCATGACCGACTGCATGCTGTCATGGCGCGGGTCGCCCAAAATTGACCGTGCCCCCAAAGCACGTGGGCCGAATTCCATCCGGCCGTTGAACCAGCCGATCACATTGCCTTGCTCAAGCAGCTCGGCCACTTTAGGAAGAAGTACGTCGTCTTCTTGGTGTTCATAATGAGCGCCGATAGCGTCAAGGATCCGTTTTTCTTCACTAGCGCTGTAAGCCGGACCAAGATAGGTGCCACCCATGGCATCACGCACAGCCGCCTCGGCAGGGATATCACTCTGCCGGCGCGGGTGATCCAAATACTCGTGCCAGGTACCCAGTGCCGCGCCAAGCGCGCCGCCTGCATCTCCTGCCGCCGGTTGTATCCAGATGTTGGCAAAAGGACCCTCGCGCAACAGCCGGCCATTCGCAACGCAGTTGAGTGCCACACCCCCTGCCAGACATAGACTGTCGAACTGTAAGTCGCTGTGAACGGTTTGCGCTAGCCTTAGCACAATGTCTTCAGTGACTCGCTGAATCGAGGCGGCAAGATCCATTTCTCGCTGAGTAATCGGAGACTCGGGCTGCCTCGCGGGGCCATCAAACAGCGTTTCAAAGCGCCGATTGGTCATCGTCAATCCGGTCGCAAATGCGAAATAGGCCATGTTTAAGCGAAAGGTGCCGTCCTCTTTGATATCGATGAGGTTGTTAACAATCCGATCGACATATTTCGGCTGCCCATAGGGGGCGAGCCCCATCAATTTGTATTCGCCAGAGTTCACCTTGAAGCCGGTGAAGTAGGTAAATGCCGAGTACAGCAGGCCCAGCGAATGAGGAAATTGAATTTCCCATTGGGGTGTCAGCCGATTGCCCTCGCCAAGCCAGACAGAACTGCTGGCCCATTCTCCGACCCCGTCGAGACAGAGCACGGCGGCGTTTTCGTAGGGGCTTGGATAAAAAGCCGAGGCGGCATGTGATGCATGGTGCTCGTTAAATAGAAGCGGTGGCAGTTGAGTTTGTTCAATTCCTGACAGTTGGCGTAGCTCTCGCTTTAGGGTCACTTTGAGAAATAGCTTGCCTTTAAGCCATGCGGGAATGCCCACAACGAATGACCGAAAGCCGCGGGGCGCATAGCTCAGATAGGTCTCTAACAACCGCTCAAACTTGATCAACGGTTTGTCGTAGAAGGTGACATAGTTAACGTCACTAAGCTCTACTCCACCTTCAGCAAGGCAATACGCGATCGCATGGGTGGGGAAGGCGGCGTCGTGCTTTTTGCGTGTAAACCGCTCTTCTTGCGCAGCTGCAATAATCTCGCCATCGCGGATCAAGCAAGCTGCGCTGTCGTGGTAAAACGCGGATATGCCTAAGATGTTGCAAGACCCTGTCATTGGCTGTTCACTATTGCTGTCACTCTTTGGTTCCGGGAGGAGATACAGTGGCTCGGAGGCGCGCTAGTATGGGTGAGTCGCTCAGCCCATGCCCGTATCGATATCGCTCTTTGGATCTAGAATGGTGAGAGGTTGGTACTGGTGGTAATGAAATGCAAGTCAAAGGGACCGTAGTCGGTGGCTGTTATTAAAAATTCCGTTTTCACGTTGATCTCAGCGGCCATTATTCCCTGCGGTTTTTTTGTATTGCTTGAGGGTGTATTGACGCTTGCTAACGTGGGCACTGATTACGCGTATTTCCACGAAAAAGAAATCGACGGCCGACGCTATTATCAAGAAAACCCAAACTTTGCCGATCAGTTCTACCCTAAAGCGCTCAATATA
Organism: Luminiphilus sp.; assembly: GCA_965657905.1. Taxonomy (GTDB): domain Bacteria; phylum Pseudomonadota; class Gammaproteobacteria; order Pseudomonadales; family Halieaceae; genus Luminiphilus. Next base: position 131,707 of record CBFHPT010000001.1, read on the forward strand.
GGCCCACTGCCCAATACGTTTTCGGTAGTGCCACAGAGTGATTCATTGCGGGTGCTTGTGCTTGGCGGCTCTGCAGCCCAGGGCTTTCCTTATCGAAACCATGGTGTTGATCGAGCGCTTGCTGCTCAACTTCGGGCCCTGTTTCCAAGCAGAAAGGTCGAGGTCGTGAATACGGCGATGACCTCGGTGAACTCCCACGTAGTTTACGCCGTTGCCCAGTCGTTGCCCGATCAGTCTGCTGATGTTGCTGTCATCCTTATGGGAAACAATGAAGTTGTGGGGCCGTATGGGCCCGGTACGCTCAATCAGAGTGTTTTATCTGACCTCAGCATGATTCGCGCATTGCAGTCCCTTAAACGCACACGGATCTGGCAGTTACTCGAGTCAACGTTAGCGGTGGGGGTTAACAACGATGCTTTGCAAGAGCTTGAGTGGCAGGGCATGGAGATGTTTTCAGAAAATGCGGTGACTGCGAGCGACCCGCGCATGCAAGACGTCTATGACCATTATCGGGACAACCTCGCCGATATTGTGACGACGCTGAGAGAAAAGGGTATGCAGGTCGTGGTGTCCAGCGTGCCGGTGAATCTCCGCCACTCGGCACCTTTTCTTTCAATTCATCAAGCGGATTTATCACTAGCGGAGATGGCCCGTTGGGAGCGACACTACGCGGCAGCTAAAGCCGCCTTTGCCGATGAGAATTGGCAGACAGCAATCGACGCCTTACTAGCATCACTCAAGATTGATGGCGGCTACGCCGATGTGCATTTTCGGCTCGCCCAGGCCTACGAACAGATCGCCGAATTTGATCTGGCCGCGCAACACTTTGAGAGCGCTTTGCGGTTTGATGCCCTACGCTTCAGAGCCGACTCTGCTATCAACGACATTATTCGCGAGGTGGCCGGTAGTCACGCTGACACGGGCGTTGGTTTTATCGACAGTGAAGCGGCGTTTAAATCGGTGAGTGCGCCGTTGATGCCTGGCTGGGGTCTATTCCTAGAGCATGTGCATTACGACTTTCCAGCAACAGCTCTTTTAGCTCGCGAGATGGCTGCAGCGATTTATGCCATGCAACCAGGAGGGCGGTTAGAGAACGGCAACGCAAAAAGTGAGCCTCAACTGCTCACTGAAGCCGAGGTGGCCGCCCGCATTGGTTTTCCCAATCACGAGACCATCGACAACATCAAAAACCTGCAGGGCATGATAAAGCGCCCGCCGTTTCCCGGGCAAAGCAACTATGGTGAGTTGAATGCATTCTTGAATGCCAAACTACGCGCAGTCACGGAAGCCGTGGGCTCACCACAGGCGGTGCTCTCACGACGCGCGGAGGTGGTCACTGCCGGCGTTGGCGACTGGCGGTTGCATTTTGAGCTGGCGGCGCTGGCAGAGCATTTGGGCAATCGTAGATTGCAACGACATCATCTCGAACGGCTGATGGCGCTATACCCCCACAATCGAGAAAGTTACATCAACATGGCAGAGCTGCTGAGCGTCCAAGGGAATTGGGCTGAAGTAATTCCCTACCTAACACGCTCGCTTCATTACACGCGGGGTGATCCTGAGCGAATTGCATCAACGCTTGCTTGGCTTGGCACCGCGAATCTAAAGCTTGGGCAGTACGATGAAGGGCGAGATATCCTCTTGTCAGTGCCCGATGATTATCCAGAGCAGGCTGTGCTGTCGCTGCGTGCATACGGCAATCTCATTAAGTATCACCATGAACGTGGAGAAACCGAAGCCGTCGATAAGTACCTGGCAATAACTGAAAAATACGCTTCTCAGGCCATTCACAGTGGTTTGGTAGCACAATACCTTCAGGTTAACCGACGAGTGGCTCAGATCATGGCTATGGTCGGGCGGCAGGAAGATGCACGGCGATGGGCCGGTCGCGCGAGCGCCTACGATAAGGGGAAATGATGACGCGAGTTTGGGTAGACGCGGATGCGTGTCCTACTGTTGTCCGGGATATCTTGTTCCGTGTGGCGAGGAAACCTGAACTACTAGTGACCTTTGTGGCAAACAGACCGGTGTCGACACCAGAAAGCCCCTGGGTTCAATCGATTCAGGTGGCGAGTGGCTTTGACGTTGCAGATGATGAAATAGTGCGTCGTGCGGCAGTTGAAGACGTGGTGATAACCGCAGATATTCCGTTGGCTGCTGAAGTGCTCGAGAAGGGCGGGCACGTGCTGACACCCCGAGGAGAGCGGTACACTCAGGCGAATATCAAGCAGCGCCTGATGATGCGCGATTTGATGGAGACATTGCGGGCATCGGGTGAACACTCAGGAGGGCCCCCACCCCTGAACCATCGGGATCGTAAAGCCTTTGCTGATCAGCTCGACCGATTGCTGACCGGTCTCATTAAGCGCACGTCGGCCTCATGAGCGAGCGAACTGCGCCTGAGCCCCGCTATCTGCGGGTGATGAGCAATGACAGCAACCTGTTTTGGATTCTGCACGCATTAGGTTGGCTGGGGATATCGCTGATCACGTATCTCAGCTTGAGCTTGCCTTACGATCAATTTGAGTTCGCTTACCTTGCCCACAATTTATCTCAATCTGTTGTTGGGATGATGCTGTCTTTACCCATGCGATATCTGTTCCAGCGAATCTGGGGGTGGCGCCTGATGAGTCGCCTGCTCGTAATCGTTTTGTCCTCGGTCGTGCTTTCTTCCCTGTGGGCTGCGCTACGGTTGCTTTTGTTCATGCTGATGACCGGTGAATCGGAGCTTTGGGCTGACTTTGGTGGCTGGCTGTTCCCATCCATCTTCGTTTTCCTCACATGGGCGGCGCTCTATCACGGGATTAAGTACTATCAGCTGTTAGGTCGCGAGCGGGTTGCTTTGCTCACGCTTGAATCCCAGCAGCGCAAGGAGGCACTGAGTTTGGCCGAGGCCAAAGCCGAGGCAAAGAATGCGCAGCTAGCTCTACTGCGTTACCAGCTGAATCCACATTTTTTGTTCAACACGCTGAATTCAGTGATGGCGTTGATCAGTCAGCAAAGAACCGATGCGGCGCAGGGGATGCTCAGTCGACTAAGCGATTTTCTACGGTTCACACTTGCGACTGATCAGGCTGCTATGTTCACGCTCAAGGAAGAGTTACACGGACTCAGTTTGTATCTTGATATTGAACAGGTTCGGTTCTCCGACAGGCTCGCCATTGAGTATGACATCGCTGACGAAGCGAAAAATCTGGCGGTGCCGAGTTTGCTACTGCAACCGTTAGTCGAGAATGCCATCAAATATGCGATCGGCCCGTCCGAGCGCGGGGGCATCATCCGGATCTCCGCATCCACCCACGACAATCAGGTAAAGCTGTCGGTGGAAGACAGCGGCATTGATGGCTCTGCTGCCGCCGATCCTCGGTCTGCAGACACAGATTCAACCGGTATCGGCCTCACTAACACCACCGAGCGGCTAGCCAACGTCTTTGGTAGCGATTTTACGATTTCAGTCACGGGTTCGCCATTGGGTGGGTTAAAATTCCTGATTGAAATACCGGCTACCGAGGTCCTTTAACGTGAAAACAACCCTCCGGGTGGCCATAGTCGATGACGAGCAACTCGCGCTGGATTATCTATCCAATCTGTTGCTGTCGTTACCCGACGTGGAGCTCGTGGGGCGCTTCCGCAATGGCCGTGAGGCCGTGTCTGGCATCCCCGGAAGTGGTGCCGACCTTGTTTTTCTCGACATCAATATGCCAGGTATTGATGGCTTTGGGGTCGTTAAGGCGCTTCAGGCCGACATCTTGCCACTCATTGTGTTCGCGACTGCCCACGATAAATTTGCCCTGAAGGCGTTCGAGCTCAATGCGCTGGATTATATTCTGAAACCTTTTGACCGAGGTCGCGTTGAGGCCGCCATTGATCGAGGGAGGGAGCGCGCATTACTGCGTCGGCTGCAGGCCGAGAGAGAGGAGTTTGGGGGCGAATTGGGTGAACTCAAGGCCAATACGCTCAGAGCTATTGAGACGATGACGGAGAGGACGCAGAGGAAACGGAAAGCAGGTGGGGTAGACACCGACACACACCATCAGGATGCCGATACCCGAGCCTCCGCGGCTCAGCGCAGCGATGCTTCACCTCGGGCGGGGCAGGAGGGTAACCGCTACGTAACGTCCGCTCAGCTTGGTCGTCTGCCTATCAAAGATGGGCAACAAACCCGACTGGTCGAATTCGACGCGATAGAATGGATCGATGCTGCGGGTGATTATATGTGCGTTCATGCGGCAGGTGAGACTTATATTCTTCGCTCAACCATGAAGGAGCTCGAGCAAAAACTGACCGAGGCCTTTGTTCGCATTCATCGTTCCACCATCGTGAATCTTGGGGTCGTCGATTCCGTCGACGCGCTGCCAAAGGGCGAGGCGTTATTGCACCTGCGCAATGGCACTACGCTTAAGGTGAGCCGCAATTTTCGAAAGGCCATTCAGCATTTGTTGGCCTGAAGTAGGGGCTCTCGGGCTTTTTGCCACTATCCCGCTTATCCCGCCTTGAGTCCCTATTGTCGCGTTTCGGTTAACCCTTGGCTGGGGTTGTGGGATAACTGATCATTGAAAAAATCATAATAGTTTACTAATGGGGTCCCTGATGACTGATTCGATCCGTAATCGTTTCCGATTGCTATGTTTAGCAGCTGCTACGTCGGCGCTCGTCGCCTGTGGTGGTGGCGCAGACTCGCCGGAAGTGCCGCCGTTCTATCCCGAAGCGGATGAAGAGTGGACACTGGTCTGGAGTGATGAGTTCGACGGCGACAGCCTCGACACTGCCAACTGGGAAGCCCAGATCGGCGATGGCTCAGACTATGGCCTTGAGCGCTGGGGCAACAACGAGCAACAGTGGTATCTGGCTGAGAATGCAACCGTCGCAGACGGCATGCTAACCATCACGGCGAAAGCTGAAGAAGTTGTGGAGGGGTTCCCCTACACGTCTGCGCGTCTGCGCACTGCCAATAAATTTGATTTTCAGTATGGGCGCGTTGAAATACGCGCACAGGCCGCACCGGGACAAGGATTGTGGTCAGCGGGTTGGATGCTACCCACAGATTCTCCCTACGGCACATGGGCTGCAATCGGTGAAGTTGACATTATGGAGGTCGTTAACGCCGATACCGATGCTGAGCGAGCATTCCAGACGCTGCACTATGGTTTCCCCTGGCCTCTAAACCAGCAAACCGGTACTGACGTTGAAATCAGCGATCCTTCGGATTCTTTCCATGTCTACGCAATTGAGTGGGAGGCCGACGAATTACGCTGGTTTGTGGACGGTGAGCATGTCCTGACCATTGGTGCGGATCATTACTACTCGTACTACTTCAAGGACACCACCGAAGGCTACCTTCAGGCTGAAGGGGATGCGCCTTTTGATACCCCGTTCCACGTTCTTCTAAATCTCGCCGTAGGTGGTTTCTTGCCAGGACCTGTTGAGCCGGGCGATATCCCCTCGGATTTCATCATCGACTACGTGCGAGTCTACGAGTGTAGCTACGGCCTAGCCGACGGTGATGGCTGTAATTCCAACGTCGATCGCAGTCTCGAGCGTCCTGACGCGCAGGACCCTTTCCAGGACAGCTTTCCGCTGTACACCGACGGCGCTGACTCCCTTGAGTGGACAGTGGGTGGCGAGCAGGTTGTTCGTGAACTAGCGGTTAACTCCTTCTTTGATAACGAGGGATCGCTTACCTTCATGGAGACCGAAGTTGAAGGTCGCGGTACTGTTATCGAGGTGATGACCTCGAACTCGGGTAACGTATCTATCAACGCCGTCGATGGCGAAACAACAGAGCTGTTTGGCTTCGGTAACAACCCCAATTACTGGGAGTTGCACGCGGGCGAGCTCGCCTTCGATCTGTACGTGGATAGTGCCAGCACCGATATGGACAGCTCCATCTTGATCAAAATGGATAGCGGGTACCCTGCGTTGGGCCAAGTTGAGCTGAAAGTCGCTGATTTACCAATGGATCAGTGGTTTACCTACAAAGTGCAGGTCAATGACTTGTTGGCTTTCCGCGCCGAAGGTCTCTCAGAGTTGGATACCAGCAGCATCGTGAGCTTCTTTGTGCTTGAGCCTACCTCCTCAGCACACGTACGGATCGATAACATTGGTTTATCCTGCGGTCATCCGGTAGCCAATGGTTGTGGTATTCGAGCGCCAGGCGGTGACGTGGACGGCGCTTTGGTACCGGTTTATGTCAACGGTGAAGTGGGCCCGCTCTGGGATCGCGGCATCTGTGGCTCAGACACGGGCACCGGTTTTGCTGACTACTGCGGTGATGGCAATACCAGCAACCACATTACTTGGACCGAAACTGACTCGGGCGATCCCGATATTGGTACGGCACTGATGGTGAACTTTGCAGCTGATGGCGAAGATGGCGTGTTCTTCTTCGGGTCCGCCGGTGGGGTCGATGTCAGTGACTTCCGGGCAGAAGGCAAATTGGTGTGGGATATGCGAATTCCGGCCGATACTGCCGCTGCTGGTGTCGTCTACAAGGTCGATTGCTTCTTCCCATGCAGCACGGGTGATATTCAGCTCGACTTGAGCGATTACACGCCGGGTACCTGGCAGACCTTTGAGGTAACCGTTGCGGAACTCGAAGACTTTGGACTGGATTTGACCAACGTGAATACCGGTATCGTTGCGTTCCCAACCTTCGGAGATCAGCAGGGCTACTCCTTCGAGATCGCCAACGTTCGCTGGGAAGTGGAAGGTAGTGGCGGTGGTGGTACTCCGTCCACTGGTTTCGCCGGTACATGGCAGATTGCACCCGAAGCCGGTTCATTGGGTGTCGGTCCGGCTGAGTTCGATATCAGCTGGTGGAATGCCGATGATGGTGTCATCGCAGTGAGAGACTGCTTGTTCGATGATGAATACATCTTCAATCGCGATGGTAGTTTCCAGAACGAACTGCAGAGCGAGACATGGCTTGAGCCTTGGCAGGGTGTCGCTGAAGGGTGTGGTGCGCCGGTTGCTCCTCACGATGGCGGCGGGGAGGCCACTTGGGTCTTTGACGAAGCAGCGGGTGAGTTGACGCTCAACGGTCGGGGCGCATACCTCGGTATACCCAAAGCGGTGAACGGTTCTGAATTGGCTTCGCCGAATGAAACCCCAGACAGCGTGACCTACAACGCCTATTTGCAAGAAGATGGTTCGGCGATGTTCACAGTCGAATCGGGCGCCGGTGTGTGGTGGAACTACAAGATGGTTAAGACCGCCGAGCCACCTGCATTACCACCGGTTGTCGGTGTCTGGACGTTGACGTCACAGGCTGGTTCACTGGGTGTTGGTCCTGCCGAGTTCGACATTTCCTGGTGGAATGCTGATGACGGTGTGATCGCGGTTCGAGACTGCTTGTTTGACGACCAGTTTGAGTTCGCTGCTGACGGCACGTTCAGTAACAACCTGCAGGACGCAACGTGGTTGGAGCCTTGGCAGGGCGTCGCTGAAGGGTGTGGTGAGCCCATCTCGCCCCATGATGGCAACGGCGACGCGACTTGGACGTACGATGCAGAGGCGGGCACCGTGACCTTGAACGGCTTGGGCGCCTACGTGGGCATTCCCAAGGCGGTTAACGGGGCGGAACTGACCTCACCTAACGAAGCGCCTGACAGCATTACCTACAACGTCTACGTCGAAGATGACGGTACGCTGTGGTTGACCGTTGAAGCGGGTGACGGTGTTTGGTGGAACTACAACCTGACCCAGCAGTAACGGAAGGCAACAAAATGAAAAAGGCCGGGCTATATGCTCGGCCTTTTTTTTGCCAGTCGGATTTTGCGATTTAGGACAGCATGCCCTTGGCGGCAAAAAGGAGAAAGCCAACTGGCCCTCAACGTGAAGGGAGGTTTTTGGTGGGAAGAGGTGTCGACGTGGTTTGCCCGCTGATAGCGGGCGATCAATGCTGGGGTCGTTAGCCTTTGTGATTAACCAACGCGGTCACATAGGCACCGTGAGGGGGAAGCGCGGCAACGGTTTGCGTTACCTGTTGCTCTATATTCCCCAGGAACTCTTTTAACTGCGGCCTGCTCATTGCTTTTGCGATGTTGTGATAGGTCTTAGGCATAACGCCCTGGCCCATCATGACCTGCACCCAGGAGTTCTCGGCAAACACATCGTCCTGAGGCTTAAAGACTCGCCCGGTGTCTTCAAACAGCGCCATACGGTGTTTTAGGGTCTCGGGGAGCGGCATGTTCCGGCAGTGGTCCCAGAAAGGATCACCGATCCGCTGATTTGCGGTGTAATGCAGCACAATGAAGTCGCGGATATGTTCGGCCTCTGCGCGCAGCTTACTGTTGTATTCATCAACCGTTGATTGCTCGATCGCTTTATCCGGGAACATCAATAATAACCACATGATGCCATTTTGTATGAAGTGAATGCTGGTCGATTCAAGGGGCTCGATAAAGCCGCTAGCAAGCCCAAGGGCAATACAATTTTTGTTCCAGTATTGGCGCCGCTGACCGGTTGTGAAGCGGATTGCTCTGGGCTCGGTGATGGTTTTGTCGGGGATGTTACTCAGCAGGCGCTCGTGGGCGCGCTCATCGTCGAGAAAGTCGCTGCAGTAGACGAGGCCGTTGCCAGCGCGGTGCTGCAGGGGAATCCGCCACTGCCAGCCTGCGTCGTGGGCAATAGAGCGGGTGTAGGGTGGTGGTTCACCCTCGAGTTCGCTTTGTACCGCCAGCGCACGGTTGCTGGGCAACCAGTGACTCCAGTCATCAAATCCTGTCTTGAGAGCCCCCTCACTCAAGAGCGCGCGAAAGCCCGTGCAGTCGATAAATAGGTCTCCGGAGACGTGCTGCCCGTCCTCGAGAGTCAGCGACGTAATGTGTCCGTGCTCAGGGTCGGTGTGCACAGTGTCTATCTTTCCCTCGACGCGTTTTACACCAGCGCTCTCTGCGATCTTGCGCAGATAAGCACCATAGCGGCTAGCATCAAGGTGGTAGGCGTAGTTGAGTTTGGTATTTGAGGTAATGCCAAAGCGGTTTTGTTCAGCCGCGCGCAGTTCGGTGCAATAGGCGCCATACTCCGAAGCGATTCCTTCCTCCTGGCCACGTAGCCAAAAATGATGGAAACCTCCCGCCCAGCAGCCTTTCCCGGTATCGCCAAAGGAGTGGATATAGCTATCGCCCTCTTTGCGCCAATTTTCAAATTTGATGCCCAGCTTGTAGGTGCCCCGAGTTGCCTTAATGAACTCCTGCTCGGGAATTTGTAACAGGCGGTTGATGGTTAGTAACGTGGGTATCGTCGCTTCACCCACGCCAACCGTACCAATCTCCTCGGACTCTATGAGCGTGATGTCTAGGGGCCTTCCGACCAGGCGCCCCAAAGCTGCGGCAGCCATCCAGCCGGCGGTTCCTCCTCCTGCAATCACGATTTTTTCAACCGGTAGCCCGTGCATTTTTCGTCCTCAGGTGCTTTAGCGTTTCAGTCGGTTAGTGAGCTCGGCCCGTAACCGTCGAGCCATGGCGTCGTCGGTGTTCCCCATACGCCCCCGTTGCTCAGTCGGAATGTGATCGAGCGCATGGGTATCCTCGTTAAACACATAGTGATCAAACATCACGCGCCAAGCTCGCCGCTGTGCGGGGGGCAATGATTTGATCGATAACAAGGCGTGTGTTAACGCATCTACCGGGGCGCCATAGCGGGCGGGCGTTTCACTCCACCAGTAGTTAACAAGGCCATTGATCGGGGCGAGGGACTCGACGTGATGCCACCACATACCCGGCAGGTATAGCACGTCTCCGGGTCCAAGTTCAGCAACCCGCGCCGACGCCCATGCGTGTTCAAACCGCGGAAACCTCGCAAGATCTGGGTTGTGAAAGTCAACCAGACTTATGGGCTGCCCGGCAGGCGTAATGTCCCAGGGGCCAATGTAGAGGTTCTCCAACTGTTCGGGGGGAAACACCGTAAAGCGACGTTGACCCAGCACGCAGCAGGCGAGGTTACGGGGGTAATCAAAGTGCGCCGCGACGCGGCTTCGATTGCCGACCCATAGACTAACAAGGGGGTCACCGATGGGGAGTTGCAAGTCATTTTCAGCCCGGAGACCGGGCAGCCAGCGATCGACGTTGGTAGAGCCGACATAGAGTGCCGCAGGGTCGGTATCGGTCGCTATCGTCGAAAGTTTATCGAGCACCTGCGACAAACCCGTCTCAACCTGAACAAAATTAAAGCCATCCATGGCGTCGTTATAAAAAAACCGGCCCTTGTCCTTGGGCTCCCCGAGGAAAGCGTTAATTTTGTGACCTGCATCAAAGGACTTCAGATAGCCGATAGCAGTTTCGTGCTCGCTTGATTTGCTGACAAGCGGCCAGTCGGCGACCAACCCCCGAGCGACCCAGGGCTCATCGGCAACAAGCAACGCCTCCGGCACACAACTCCCGGGTTCGAGATCAATCTCCTGAACGTTTGTGGGAGGCGCCATCATTCAGTCGCGGGTATTAGCCCTAGTCGACGATTTTTGAGTGAGATCAGCGACGCTAATTGCGACTGGGAGGCAAGCATCATGAAGGCCGGTAGAAGAAACCCGGAAGAAGATAGTTTCAACAAGCTCTCGGGGCTGAGCGCCTGAAGTTTTTCATCATCGAGCATATAAAATCCCGACAAGGTGTTGCCCGAACCGTCTTCGAGGGTAATCTTGAAATCGCAGCTTGTAATGAGCTCGAGTTCCTCAAGTAACGTCACAAATTGGCGTGACTGCTCATGACCCATGTGAATGGCTTCAAGCACAGCGGTCAGGCGATCAAGGTAGTCTGTGTTTCCGCCCTCATCGAGAAACAGTCGCTTACCATCACCCATGCTCACGCGGGGGTGCTGAGTATCGATAGCCACAACGGGCTGTTGTTCCCCCGAGCTATCGCCTTCCTCGAAACCAATCATCAATGGACCGCGCTGGACCATTAAGGGTAGGTAGGGCGCTTGCCACCCATCGTCGTGTAAAAATAGATTCTCGCCTTCTTCGAAGCCAAACAAGGCAATTGTGTGAAATACCCCCTCGCCAGGATCTTTATAGATGAGAAGCGGGTAGCAGCTCTGCAGCCCGCGCATTTCATTGGGGAACACTGGCACAAACATCACTGAATCGCCGAGTTCGGCGCTGTGACCGGTATTGATCCTTACGTCAGCATGCTGAATGTTGTTCAGTTTTTCGATACTGCTCATGAGATGTCCCAAGGCGATTACAGTTTTGCGAAGTCACGTTTTTGCAGCTGCGCTAGCAGCTCGCGATTGCTGGGCAAGTGATGCTGATACTGCTGTTGCTGCTTTTTTGCTTCTTGAAACAGCTCGCGAGCCCGGTCACGGCCTGCACCATAACTCCTGCGTGTTGCCGACGTATTTTGATTGGGTCTAAAGCCCATACCGTACAACACATACTGGTAGCTTGCAGAGGGAAACATGGCATCGGTGCGGTCATCGTCAAAATGCCAAGGTGAGCGCGTCTGCCAGAGCGCCAGCTTGTCCCGCAGCCGGCTGTGAAGGGTTTCGGGGTTTCTGTTCTCGCGCCAGTATGCGGTGTCGTCTCGGTTCGAGAGTACGTAATGCAGCTTCAGAAAATCGACGATTTGCTCCCATCGATGCTGGAACTCCTCATTGAACTCCTCGGCAACGATGTCCATCACAGTTCGATCTGCAGGTAGTCGATCGGCAATCGCTCGAGCTGCCAGTTCTACCAAGACCAACGCTGAGGCCTCGAGTGGTTCGACAAACCCTGAGGATAGGCCCACGGCCACACAGTTACGGTGCCAGAAGCGCTTTCTGTATCCTGGTCGGAACGTGAGCAGTCGGGGGGTGAGTTGATCGAGTCCTGTTTGGCGGCCGTTCGCTCTGAGGTAGCTGTCGAGGTCACTGCGAACTTCATCTTCGTTTGTGTGGCGGCTAGAAAAAACATAGCCCACACCGCGACGGCTAACGAGACCAATATCCCAGATCCATCCCGCTCGCTGGGCTGTGGACCATGTCGTTGATTGAATGGGTGCTGTCGGGTCGTCGTAAGGGACCTGAACAGCTAACGCACGGTCGTTGAAAAGGGTATCTGAAATCGACTGCTTTCCGATGTTGTAATGCTCACCAATCAATAATGATTTGAACCCACTGCAGTCGATAAACAAGTCACCGGGAATTCGACCGGCAACATCGGTCTCTAATGCGACGATATCTTCATTGGCGGCGCCATCGATACCAATGACGTTGGCCTGCGTATGGACGACACCTAGCCGCTCTGTAGCCTGTGCTTTGAGCAAGCTGGCGAATTTACCCGCATCGAGATGATAGCCGTAGTTTAAGACGTAGCCGTAATCCGGCACTCCAATTTGCTTCGGGGCTACCGCCTCATCGCAGATCGCGCACTGAGGCGACACCGTTTGTGCGAATGCAGTTCCGTCCCCGCCGTCTTCTAGCCAATAATCGGCGAGGTTGAGCTCGCTGTAACCGACCGGCAACGTGAAGGGGTGGTAGTAAGTGTCACCAAGCACACTCCAGTCTCGAAAATATGTGCCTTGCTTGAGCGAGGCGTCGCATTCTCGCAGAAACTCAGACTCCGAAATGCCTATTTTCTTCAGGGTTGAACGCATGGACGGCCAGGTGCCCTCGCCAACCCCGATTGGGGGAGTGTCGGGAGATTCCACAACGGTGACCGACATTTCGGTGTTGTGCAGGTCGAACTCAGCCGCAAGCACGCATGCGGTCAGCCAGCCGGCTGTTCCGCCGCCAACGATGATAAGTTGCTGGGTAGGTGTCTGTTTCATAGTTCGGGTTCTGGCCCTAAGAAGCTAGGCTCGTAAATGATCGCAAACCGTTGTATTAATAGAGTTTAGAGGGTTTGCTAAAACAGAAAAACCGCTCTGTGAGCGGTTTTTCTGTGGGTGCTTTACATGACGTCCACAAGGACGATTGTTTAGTAGATGTAGCGGAAACCAATGTTATAGCGAGCGCCAATCTGACCCACGCCATACATCTGAAGCTCGTCGCGGCCAAAGCTGCGATAGGTTTCGTTGGTCAGGTTGATGCCCTCAACAAACAGCGTGATTTCATCGGTCAAATCATAGCTTGCGCTCGCATCCCACTGCTCATATTCCTCAGTGTATGCGGGCTGAGTGACACCGCCGGTGAAGTGACTATCACGCCAGTTATAAGCGGCGCGAACCTCTACATCATATCCTTCGTAGAACAGGATAAAGTTTCGAGTGTCGCTTAGGCCCGGCAGTGCAAACTGAGGTGAGTCAGAGAAGTTGTCGAACTGCGCGCTACCGTCAGCAACGGTGAGGTTGGCGATGAACCCGAAGCCCATCTCAAAAGTGTGCTGCCACGCGATTTCCCAACCATCAATCTGCGCTTCTCGCTCCGAGTTAATACGCGTATCGACATCGAAGTAAGCCGGCGCATCACGTCCCGGAACGCCCGTGATGGTTTGTGTGGCGACGTTAACACCCGGTTCATTGGGGAAGTTGGTGAAAATGTAGTCACGGATATCTGCGTTAGAGGCCGTGATGCCAAGAGCATCGGTCGCCGACTGATACAGAGGGCCGAGGGCAGGGTGGGCTAGGTCGGGATAGAGGACCACGTCTTCCTGCTCGGCGGAGGTCACGAAGTTGACAACGGTTTTGTCAAAGTAGCCTGCAGAAATATAGCTTGCATCGCCGTAGTAGTATTCGAGCGAGAAATCCCAGTTCTCAGATTCGTGAGGAATCAGGCCAGGGTTACCTACCGTGCCCTCGGCAATGTGCTCGCCTTCAACAACGCGCAATACTTCGCCAATAGATAGGTTGCCCCGCAGATCACCGTAACCCGCCCGTGCGATGGTTTCACTGTATGAGGCGCGGAATATTAAGTCTTGCATGACCTCGATATCAAAATCGATGTTCGGTAGGCCAACGTCGTAACTGCCGGTGAGAGCGGAGGCGACGGGCTCGTCAGAAGGTACCGCTGCAAACTCGTTGGTGGACGCCCATTCGATACGGGTGTAGTCCTGAGACTCGGCGCTCGAGGTGACGTCAGTCTCCTCGTACCGGTATCCGGCTCGCAGATTGAAATCGCGATCAAACAACACACCCGCATACGCGAGTTGAATGTACGCGGCGTATGTTTCTTCGCGGAATTGGTTGCCGAATCCCGGGTCGCTATCCGCACAGAAGCCCGTTCCACAATCGCCGCCAGCGAGCGCTGTGGGCAGGTGTAGCGGGTTAGACTCTGGCAGTGACTGAAGGAATTCGGCGCGTTCTGCAACTTCAGCCATGTCAAACAGGAAGAAGTTATTGGTTATTTGGTCGCCGCCACTGAGTTCATCGAACATACCTGTCAGCGAGGCAGGAACCACCAAGTCGGCAACCGTACCGTAGGCGGAGGCCTGGTTTTGACCCCAGGTATTTCGTTGAACGTTACTGCCAGCCTCGAAGTTATCCGTGTCTGTATAAGCCAACCCACCGCTTAACGTCAGTGTCTCGGTCAAATCAAACATGCCTGAGAACTGGGTCTGCTCAATGTTCATCTCAGCCCAACTGTTACCGAAGATGCTGCCGGTGATCTGCATATCATCGGGTGACAGCGGGTCGTTGCGCACAAAGGTTGTGACTGGAATTTCTGGGGAGAAGTCAACAAATGCACTCTGCCGACCAAACGCTGCCATTGAGATGTTTGCTGAGCTACCAAACGGGCTGTTGGGCTCACGTTCTGCTTTGGAATCGTGGTAATCCAATACTAAGCTGAGCCGGTCTGTAGGATCCCACTCAAGGTTGAAGCCAATCGACGAGCGGCTGTTCTTTGAGGCATCGATACCGGCACCCATTGGCGTATCAGGTTGGTTATCGGACTCAAAGTAAGTGATCGGCGATACGATTGGGCCGTCGGACCAATTCCCTGACTGGCCGGTCGGGCTGAACCAAACGCTCATGTTGTTGTAGCGGTGGTCTAACTCGAGCTCAGCCATGGTGTAATCGAGGGTCGCCGTAAGGGTCTCGAAAGGCCGCCATTGCAGGGTCAGCTGACCGTTTATGCGGGTACGCTCCCACTCGTCTAGCGAGTAAACCACTTCCTGGGGCAAACCGACGATGTCGCCCTCTGACGGAAGATTGACTTGCTGGCCGTTATCACTAATGGTTCCGCCATCGCGCTCAAGCCAGTTGCTGTTGCGTGCAGAAGCTTGGCCGTTATGTCGCTCTTGGAAGCTACCAGACAGCGCCACACCAATGGTGTCATCCATGAATGTTTGAGATACGAACGCCGAAACTTCAGGTGTGTAGTCATCCCCGGTTCGTGTTGACTCATCGTGCACCGCTTTGGCGCTGAAGCTCAGCTGGGGGCCCGGCTTGTCGAGGGGTCGCGCAGTCTTGATGTTAATCGTGGCGCCAATGCCGCCGGAGGGGACTTGGGCCTGGGAAGTTTTGTAAACCTCTACACCGGAAACGCTTTCAGCAGCGATATCTTGGAAATCAAAGCTACGACCAAAACCACTGTGGGTGGGCATCTGGCGACCGTTTAAGGTCACGAGGTTGAAGTCGGCGCCAAAGCCTCGGACGGTGACGGTGGTGCCTTCGCCACGCTGGCGGTCGATTGAAACGCCCGTCACGCGCTGGAGTGCTTCGGCGAGGTTAGTATCGGGGAAATCACCGATGTCCTCGGAAGTGATGGCGTCAACAACACCTGCCGAATCACGTTTGGTGTCCATTGCGCGCTTCAAGCTGGAACGAATGCCGGTAACAACAACCTCTTCGATCACCCCACCTTCAACGTTCGAAGCCTCTTGGGATAGGACAGGCGTCGCGCAAGTGATACCGAGTGCCAGCGAAACAGCGGCAGTTACAGGATTTTTCGTGAACAAGTGACCTTGCATGAAAGTAGGACCCCGATTTATTTAGTTATATGGTTTATTTTTCAAAGAGTAACATCCCACGTTGCAGGCTTGGGGAAAACGGGATTGAGATAAGCCGGTTCAGACCTGCGGCAAAGCGGACGCAGGGCTCCGAGGGGCCCATCGAGCGCCATCTTCCGACCAAGCCGGCGCGGCCGGTCGCTGCATGGGTGCTTTCCAATGGATCTTCCCACTTAACGTGTTGAACACCCTGATCGTCGTTTAGCGCTTTCTGGCAACCGGTTGCAACTGTAGCTTAGGCGTCGCGTAACTTTTTGGCGGACAAGCATCGCTCGCGATGTGCGCTTGATCGTTGGCGTAATAACTGCCGTTTGACGGCGCGAAGAAGCCAGCAAGCAAGTAGGCAAGTAAGCGGACAAATTAAGCGATCAGCCGAGTGCGGCATGAGGCCAGCGAGGGAGCACTTGGTGGCCTGTTAGTCGATACGAGCGACAACCTCGCCGGCTAGCACAAAGCCACACAACAAAGCGAGGCGACATTACGGGATAGCCAATGAACTTACTTCGACACTGTCAAAAGATTAGCTCGCTGGCGCGTTTCCCATTCTTGATGGCCGTTTTACCGGGTCTGATCACATTCGGTCTGGCTGGTTGCGCCAAGGATGCAACGGATGAACCTGCCACGGGCGCAATCCCCGTTGAGCCCGAGGCTCAATTTGCTGGTCGCTACAAAGACGCTGTTGATGAGGTCATGGCAAAAATGACCCTCGAGCAAAAGATCGGGCAGATGATTCAGGGTGAAATCAAGCACGTTACCCCTGAGGACGTCCGCGAATACGGTTTGGGCAGCGTATTAAATGGCGGGGGTTCATTCCCCGATAAAAATCGTAACGCGACGCTCGAGGACTGGCAGCAATTAGCGGACGCCTACTACCGAGCGTCGGTTGACACCAGCGGCGGCGGCGCAGGCATTCCGTTGACGTGGGGAACCGATGCGGTGCACGGTCACAGCAATGTGATCGGTACCACCTTGTTTCCTCATAACATCGGTCTTGGCGCCGCCAACGACCCTGCGTTGGTAGCTGCTATCGCGGCAGCGACGGCCAAAGAAACCCTGGCAACGGGTATCGACTGGATATTTGCGCCCACGGTGGCTGTCGCTAAGGATTATCGCTGGGGTCGAGCCTACGAGTCCTACAGTTCAGACCCCGCGCGAGTCGGCGCTTACGCGGGCGATTTTGTGACGGCGATGCAGGGCGAGGGCGTTATAGCGACGGCGAAGCACTTCATCGGCGATGGCGGCACGTATCAAGGTGACGATCAAGGCGACACTCGCTTGTCCCTTGAGGCGCTCTTATCGGAACACGGAGCAGGTTATGAGGCAGCGATTGAGTCCGGTGTCTGGTCCGTTATGGCCTCCTTTAACAGTTGGCACGGCGAAAAAGTCCACGGCAATCGCGAGCTCCTCACCGATGTGCTTAAAGGGAAGATGGGCTTTGAGGGCATGGTTGTGTCTGACTGGAATGGTATTGGTCAAGTGCGCGGTTGCAAGGACGACGACTGCGTACAGGCAGTCAATGCGGGTATCGACATGATTATGATTCCCGAGGACTGGAAGTCGCTCTACCACAACATGCTCCGGCAGGTGCGTTCAGGGGAAATCCCTATGGAACGGATCGATGATGCTGTGCGAAGAATTCTAACCGTGAAATTTGCATCAGGACTGATGATCCGAGGACTTCCCTCAGAAACCGCAGCGAATTATGTGGACAGCGTGGGATCTGCGGAGCATCGCGCCATCGCGCGCACTGCCGTGCGTAAATCGCTGGTGCTGCTGAAGAACGAGGAAGGTTTGCTGCCGCTGGACCCCGGCGGTCGATATCTATTAGTAGGGCCGGCCGCCGATGATATTGGCCGGCAATCAGGGGGTTGGACGATCAGTTGGCAGGGCACTGGGAATGAAAACGCTGATTTCCCGGGAGCGACCTCGATTCGCGGTGGCTTTGCCGAGCAGATCCAAGCGGCTGGCGGCGTCCTCTACACCGAAGGTGATTTGGACAGCAATCCCGAGATTGACGCGGTAATCATGGCCTATGGCGAGGCGCCCTACGCTGAAGGTCAGGGCGATATTCAATCGCTGGCTTGGCAGCAGCAATCTCAATCGGATTTAAAGGTTCTCAAGCGCTTTAAAGAAGCTGGCTACCCGGTTGTGTCCCTATTCGTTACGGGGCGACCTCGTTGGGTCAACGCCGAGTTGAACGCGTCCGATGCCTTTGTTGTGGCGTGGCTGCCCGGCAGCGAAGGGGGCGGTGTTGCCGATGTCATGTTGAGGGCAGTCGACGGCTCTCCTCAGTATGACTTCGTCGGGCGTTTGCCGATGGCATGGCCAGCCCATGACATCAATGCCGATGATGCAAACTTTCCTGTAGCGAAACACTTGTTTCCTGTGGGTTACGGGTTGAGTGCAGGTGAAGCTTCACAGTTAGCGCAGCTTGATGAAACGCCTGTAGGCGCAGTGACAAGTGAAGCAATGATGGTGTTCGCCGGTGGCATCAACGAGCCATGGTCCATGTATATTGGCGATCAAGCAGACTGGGCCGTGCCGGTCACCTCGGCGGTTCGAACATCAGTCGATGGTATTGTCGCGATCGAGTCCTTTGACTACCGGGTGCAAGAAGATGCGCGACGCATCGGATTTTCCGGTGATGGTGCTCAAGAGGGTCAGTTCTTTATCGATTCCGATGTGGCGACGGATCTCTCAAAGCTGGCAGAGGAGGGCGGGGCCCTGGTCTTAGAAATGCGCGTCAGCGAGCAACCGACGGCACCTGTCACCCTGAGGATGGACTGTGGTTATCCTTGTTCTGGGGATATGGATATCACCCCAATGCTCGCTGGACTTCTGCCCAACGTATGGAAACGCGTTGCCTACCCGCTGGCATGCTTCGAAAACGCCGGCACTGACATGAGCGCTGTCGATGTGCCGTTTTTGTTAGTTACTGCCGGTAACCTTGGTTTTGACCTCGCTGAGATCAGCATAAACGACGAGTTCGACGATGCCGAACTTCAAGCCTGCGATGTCACGCCTGACGAGTAGGTCGGTTGGGTTGATTGCCCTGATGAGCGGCGGTTTGCTCTGCCACTCTCAGGCACTTTTGGCCGAGTGTCGGCCGACATTTGAAGATGATTTTGAGGGCAACACGTTAGCGCCCCACTGGCAGATAGTAGAGGGCGATGGCTGTAGCATTGGCCTGTGCGGTTGGGGTAACAAAGAACTGCAAACTTACCACCGGCGCTCAATCACAGTGGCCGATGGCTCCCTGCAAATTACAGCTTCACCGAAAGATGCCGGATACTTTTCTGGAAAGCTGACCACGGAAGATCAGTTCGCCCAGCGCTTTGGCCGTTTTGAAGCTCGAATCAAATTGCCAGCTGCCCGGGGTATGTGGCCGGCGTTTTGGTTGATGCCTCAGGATCCGGCAGAGACCTGGCCAATCGAGGGCGAAATCGACATTATGGAGTGGGGCGGCAACAAGCCGAATACCGTTATCGGCGCCGCACACTTTGGTAAGCATTGGCCTGACAATGTGCACTACAGTGAGACCTTACTGATGCCCACCGCATGGCATGAGGAGTTCCACGTGTTCGCACTCAATTGGGAACTTGGCAAGATCAGTTGGGAAGTGGATGGACGAGTGCATGGTTCAGTGTCTCCCCGTACGATTTCACCCTGGCGCTGGGTGTTTAACGACAAGCCGTTTTATATCATTTTAAACATGGCGGTGGGCGGCAATATTGGTGGCGAAGTGTTTGCCGAAGATCTCCCTGCGACCATGCTGATCGATTGGGTCCGAGTCTACGACGACAATTGCTTGCCAAGACGTTGAGTCAGGGTTTTTCCCGAGAGATTTTTGCCACGGAGTGCGCCGTTGCGCACACCTCACCCGCACTGTCGTACAGCTCGCCATCGAGAAACGCCAGTCGGTAGCTGGTCTTGCGAATGCGCCCGACCACACGAAGCTTGTCTTCGCCGCGGGTTGCGCCCTCGTAACGTGTGCTGATTTCAAGGCTGGACAGCAGCGCCACATCGGGTTCGAGCCCGAAAATGGCATGCGACATGGTCGCGTCCAACATTGCGGTAACAAACCCACCTTGGACGATATTCCCGCTATGGCAGTAGTCCAGAGGGACGCAGAACTCGAAGGTGCAGGTCCTCGCTGCGGGATCTAAAGCGACGACCTCCCCGTTGAGCAACTCGAGAAATTTCAACTTACCTTGGTTTAGGGCTTCGATGCGTGCAGCGGTGTCCATAATGTTCCCGGTGAGGATGAGTGAGCGATGCGCTAGGGTAGTTACGGCCGGCCTCGCGAATTCGCAAGTGGTCAGTGTCTAGGGTCAGATATTAACCCGGGTTTTTGACCTGCGCACACTGCGCGTCGGGCGCCGCACGTGCTACCTTTGCGCACTTCGTCAATAAGACGTCTGACTCAAAGGATGTATCCCGATTATGCGCGCTGCCATTGAAAACATGCTTTCCATGCAGTACCAAATGAATACCCGGGTTCATGAGAACTGGATAGAACAGGATTTCGAATGGTATCGCGCCGTTTGGATCGAATGCGGTGAACTCATGGATCACGTGGGTTACAAATGGTGGAAGAAACAAGTGCCGGAACTTGAGCAGGTGCGTCTTGAGGTTGTCGATATCTGGCATTTCGGTTTGTCTGCGTTGTTCGAAAGCGACACTAGTATTGCCTCGTTAGCGAAGCAAATAGAGCTTGATCTCTATCATTCGGAGCCTGAAACCGGAGACGTGCGGCTAGCAACCGAGGCCTTAGCGCTATACAGCTTGCAGCATAAGGATTTTTCGGTACCGCTGTTTGCGCAGTTAATGGTCGCCTGCGAACTCACGTTTGATGATCTGTACCGTCATTACGTGGGGAAAAACGTCTTGAATTTTTTCCGTCAAGATCATGGCTATAAAGACGGGAGTTACCAAAAACTGTGGGACGGGCGCGAGGATAACGAGCATTTGTCCGAGCTGATTCATGACTTGGACTGCGAGGAAGAGAGCTTCCCCGAGGACGTCTACACGGCCCTCAAGGCGCGTTATCCCGGTTGATGAGCACGAGAAGTGATCTACCTGCTGTTATCAAGCGTCGGTGGAGCACAATGCGCGAAATCCCGCCGCGACAAATGGAATCATGTGGTCGTAGGCGGCGGTAAAATCATCGGAGCGACATAAACCGTTAGACAAGCGATCGATACGTCCTGTGCGCGCCAGCGTTAGCGTCAATGCGCCGGACAAATTATTGAAACACCAATAAATATCTCGGTCATCTGCTCCGGGCAGAGCCGAGCGCAGCGCGTCAATGAATTGTTCGACCAGGCCGTCAAATAACTCTGACATCATGCGCGGTCCCCAAAAAGGGGAGTTGTTAATATAGGCGATGAGCGCGAGGTAGTTGGCCCAGCCCTCATCGCCGGTTTCCTGTGCAATTTCGAGCGGTCGTAAAAACGCTTCAACGATAGACTCGACTGAGGGGGACGCGGGTGCGGCGCTGTCTTTAGCCTGTTGCAAAGCTTTGAGACGAGCTTCGTTCAGTTCAGGCGCACGCCGTTCAAACACTGCCGTGAACAGTTCAAGCTTTTTGCCGAAGTGGTAGTTCGCCAGTGCAACATCTGCCTCTGCCCCGAGCGCAATTTGTCGAAGGGTCACGCCGTCGTAGCCACGCTCAGCAAACAGTGCCTCAGCGGTATCTAGAATTCGGTCCCGTTTGCTCGCCGTGCTCATAATTTGTTCCCTGTGAAGGTTGCGATGCCGAAGCACACTTGTGCATTCAACGCCCGTTGAATAGGATGCGCTGAAAATAACAGGAGCCGGACATGGACGCTACGCTATTCAAATACCTTCTCATAGGGGGCTACGCTGTTCTTGTGTACTGGTTATCGTACATGGGCATGCGCAAGACCTCATCTGCCGAAAGTTTTGCGATTGGCAATAAAGACATGAGCCCGGTTTTAATCGGCATTACGCTGGCCGCATCGGTATCGTCGACCGCGACCTTCGTGATTAATCCGGGCTTTGTGTATGTTCATGGGGTATCCGCTTACATGCACTTTGGTGTCGCGGGTGCCTTGGGGATTATGACGGCCCTGCTTGTCTTGACTCGGGGCTTCCTGAGGGTCGGGGAAGCCCAGGGATCGCTGACGATTCCCCAGTGGATTTATCAGCGATATCAAAGCCGATCACTGGGTATGTTTTTTGCGTTGATCAACCTGCTGAGCATTACGTTTGTCGTGTTGATTCTGGTCGGCTGCAGTCTGTTGGTGACAGGATTGTTTCCCGTTGACCAAAAAACCGCGTTGGTTCTGGTCGTGCTGTTTGTTTTTTCTTACGTCCTGATGGGCGGTACCTATGCTCATGCGTACACCAATACCTTGCAGGGCATCATGATGTTGCTCGTCGCGGGTGGATTGTTTGTGCATGGTTGGCACTATCTCGGGAGCAACCCCCTGGCCAGTCTTGAGGCATTGGGTGCCGACTACGCTTCAATCGTCAATCCATCGAGTGGTTTGTATTTCAGCGCTTTCTCGGTGTTTGTCAGCGGCTTCGTGATCACTTTTGCGCTCATGCTCCAGCCCCATATTTTGACCAAGGTGCTGTATTTGCGCAGCCCAAAAGACGCCAACGTATTTGTGCTCACTACGGTGCTTTCCGGTTCGGTGTTCATGCTCATGTTGATGATTGGTTTTTATGCGCGCCTCGCGGGGTATGAGATTGATTCGCAGGATACGGTGGTGCGTGAGTATTTGCTGAGAGAATTCTTCGGTACGCCAATGGGCGATTTAATTCTCGCGTTCATTTTTGTAGCCCTATTGGCTGCGGGTATGAGCACTCTGGATGGCATCTTGGTGGCGTTATCGGCCATGGTTGTTGCCGATATTCTGAAGCCCATGGGACTGGCTGAGCATCATGGCTTGCGCGTTTCCCGCTATGTCTTGATTGCAGTCGGCGTGGTTGGTTTGGCTCTGGCGTGGAATCCGCCGGCACTGGTGGGTCTTTTCGCGCAAAAGGGCGTTTATGGCCTCGCTGCCGCCTCGCTAGTCCCCATTCTTTTTGGCGTGCTCCATCGAGGCACTGTTTCAATCTGGGCGATCGGTCCGGCAGCACTCATCGGACTGGCTGTGCACCTTACGCTTAATCTAGGGTTTGAAGTCGCGAACCCAGCGGTATCTGCGACCTACGGAATTTTTGCATCGCTGGCTTGGGGATTGGTGGCCCTCGGGTTAACGCGATCGAAAAAGGCAGAAGGCGCCTCTTGACACTTCAACGTGTGTTGAATATCGTCGGCTTCAACGTCCGTTGAATTAGTCGCGGTCGCATGCGGTCCCCTAACGATAACGATGCCGCCAGTAAGTCAATGATTGGATTGGCGGTGCACTGACCCAGAGGAAAGGATATGAATAAGCAGCGTTCAATTGCCCAAACGCCTATTGCCATTGCAGTCGCCGGCGCGTTACTGCCCATTGCGGCAACTGCCGTCGCACAGGAGCGTAACGAACGTCTCGTGATCGAAGAGGTCACGGTCACAGCCCAACGACGTAGCGAGAGCCTGCAAGATGTCCCAATCGCGGTGACTGCACTTTCCGGGGATGAGCTGGCATTGCGCGGCATGTCCGATATTTCCGAGCTCGCGCAGAGTGTGCCTAGTTTGACCCTTGAGCCATCGCGGGCGACGAACACCACATTGACCGCGTTTATTCGTGGTGTAGGTCAGCAGGATCCTCTGGCGGGCTTCGAGCAGGGCGTTGCACTCTATCTAGACGATGTCTACATGGCGCGACCACAGGGCGCGTTGCTCGACATTTACGACGTGGAACGTATTGAGGTGTTGCGTGGTCCACAGGGCACGCTGTACGGCCGTAATGCCGTTGGTGGTGCCGTTAAGTATGTGACGCGCCGCTTGGGTGATGAGCTCGACATCAACTTGCGGGGCTCGTTCGGTACCTATAACCAGCAAGAGTTCGTGGCCACTGCGTCGGTGCCGGTTACTGATGGATTGAGAGTGGGCGGGACCGTCGCCAGTTTCAGTCGTGATGGCTACGGTGACAATGTTTTTACCGGCGGTGAACAGTACGACAAGGATATTTTTGGCTATCGCTTGAGTGCGGAGTGGGACGTCACCGACTCCCTATTGGTGCGAGTGGCCTATGACGATACCAATGATAAGTCCTCGGCCGTCGCGGGTTATCGACCCTATGATGGGGTGACCATCGACGCGCCGGCACTTGGCGATGTGTGGGATACGCGCGCGGGTGCATCTGAGGCGGCTACGGGCACGACAACCGGGATCAACGGCAACAACGAGGTGGAGGCAAGCGGCTACTCGGTAAGTATCGACTGGATGATCAATGACGCAGTTACCTTGCGCTCAATCACCGCTGATCGCGAGGATTACACCGAATCAGTGATCGATTTCGATAGCCTGCCGGTACCTGATTTTGACGCGCCGGTTATCTACGATAACGAACAGTTCAGCCAAGAGATTCAACTCCTGTGGAACACCGATAAGTTCAATGCGGTCGCAGGCGTTTACTACCTCGACGCAACCGCAGCCAACGACTTTGACGTAGTACTTGGGCAGTTGGTACCGGTTGTTGGTCTGACTGCGTACACCGGAGGGGTTGTGGATACCGAGGCATGGTCTGTATTTGGTGACCTGACTTACAACCTCAGTGACAAGCTATCGGTCGCTTTGGGTTTGCGTTACACCGAAGATAAGCGCACGGCAGACATTTTCCGGTCAAACTATCTCGGTTTTCAGTCGCCCTTTTTTGGTAACGACGCGGCCACTCAGATTGCTATCACCTCTGACTATGAGGCCAGTAAAACCTACACAGACACGTCACCTCGGTTGAACGTGTCATACGCGATGTCTGATGACCTAAATGTTTATGCCAACTATTCTCAGGGTTGGAAAGCCGGAAGTTTTGATCCCCGGGGCGCCAACTTTGCGACGCCCGAGGTGGAGAAAGGCTACGACCCAGAGCAGTTGGATTCCTATGAATTGGGCGTGAAGTCGACCTGGTGGGATGGCCGAGCCGTTACTAATATTGCGGTGTTCTACTCGGAATACACCGATATGCAGATTCCTGGGTCTGTGGGTGTCGATACCGACGGGGATGGTATCAATGATGATTTCGTGGGGACGGTAACCAACGCCGGCGAGTCGGAAATCATGGGCTTGGAAATCGAAGGTAATATTCGATTAACCGAAGCGCTGAGTACTCAGTTTGCAGCGAGCTTTCTTGATACCGAGTTCAAAGAATACTTGGTTAACGGCGTGAACGTTGCTGATCAGCGCGAGATCCAGAATACCCCCGACACCACGATTTTCGTCGCACTCAACTACGCGACCGAACTGATGGGTGGCGCGACGCTGCTTGGTATTAACTACGCCTATAAGAGCGACATCAACCAGTTTGAGGTGCCAAACCCGGTCCTCGATCAGGACGCTTATGGCCTTGTTAACGCCTCAGCGGTTTGGACTAGCCCTAGCGAACAGTGGCGAGTCGGTATCCATGGCAAGAACTTGACTGATGAGGAGGTCAAAACCTCGGGGTACTGCTTCGGTGTGGGTGATGGTCCGGGATCGCCGTCTTCGGTTGGTTGCTCACCCCTTGGACTCGAGAACAACATCACGGTGTTCTACGCGCCGCCACTCACAGTAACCGGTACTATCGAATACCGCCTGTAATCCCTACTGCCTGGCAGGTCCTCTGGGGCCTGTCAGCGCGCTTGCTTCAGTTCATTTGATAAGAGGGCCACGTCATGAGTTTCGTGACCGATGCACCTTTGTTGCCCGAAATTCTGTCATTGCACGGAAAATGGCGTGGACCAGATCCTGCGGTGGTGGCTGACGGCCAACGTTGGAGTTGGGCTCAGTTCACGGGGGAGGCTCATCGCTTTGCCCATGGTCTTCGGGCGCACAATATTCAGGAAGGCGACCGTGTTGGGCTGTTGATGAGCAACGGTTTCCCTATGGTGCAAGCGCTTTTTGGCACCATCGCCTGCGGTGCAGTCGTGGTCCCCTTCAATACCTCGGTATCCGATGACGCACTCCTTGGAATGCTCATGGATGCAGAGGTATCGGCGGTCGTGGCATCAGACGATTTTCAATCTCGCTTGGCGACGATTGCGTCGGCACTACCAGGCCCGCTTCTGCGGGTCTCACCTTCAGGTGCTGGGAGTGACAATAACGGTGCTGACCGATGGGTCGACTTTAAAAGCTTGTGTGAGGGGCAGCCCGATACATTGCCCGAGCTCGGACTCACGCCCGAATCGCTGATTAATATTATTTATAGCTCCGGCACCACGGGTACGCCAAAGGGCATTGCCCACGACCACCGAGGGCGGCGTGATTGGGCCTACGATGTGGCGATTGCACTCCGATATCACGGCGGTGCTCGCACGCTCCTGACTATTGGCCTTTACTCAAATATCTCTTGGGTTGCCATGCTAAGCACGTTACTGGCAGGTGGATGCATCTTTGTTCATAGCCGTTTCAACGAGCAGGCGTTCATTGATTCAGTGCGTCGTGATCGAATTACTCATACTGCCATGGTGCCCATTCAGTTCCAGCGGGTTTTAGAGGCTGCCGAGCAGCAGGGCGATGCTGATTTCAGCAGTATGCAGGCCATGATGAGCTGCGGCTCGCCCCTACGTGAAACGCTAAAGAAGCGCATATTCGATCACTTTGCATGCGGCATTATCGAGCTCTATGGGCTTACTGAGGGGATCATCACTACCCTAGAGACCGAGCATGCCGAGGGACGATGGGCATCTGTCGGCCGGCCTTTAATTGGTACTGATATCGCGATTGTCGGCGATAACGACGAACAGCTGCCCGATGGTGAGGCGGGCGAGATTGTATCCCGCGGCCGCATTGCAATGCCGGGATATTGGCGGCGAGAAGACGCAGACCAAGAAGCAATGTGGACCGATTCAATGGGTCGGGTGTGGATGCGCAGCGGTGATGTCGGCTACGTCGATGCGGAAGGGTTTTTGTACATCGTTGATCGCAAGAAGGACATGATTTTATCGGGTGGACAGAATGTTTATCCGCAAGACATCGAAGCGCTACTCGTGACACACAGCGATGTTTTCGACGTGGCGGTCATCGGTCTGCCCAGCGACAAGTGGGGCGAGACTCCCGTCGGACTGGTGGTATTTCGCGGCGAGACGCGAACAGATTCCGAGGCCTTACTAACGTGGATCAACCAGCGAGTAGGGCGCCAACAGCGCCTCGCCGAGATCATCGAGGTGACAGAGTTGCCTCGTAATCCAAACGGAAAGATACTGAAGCGTGAACTGCGTGCACAGTACAAGGACCGACGTTATGGCTGACTATGATGAGCTTTTCTACACGGTGGGTGACGGGCTGACCCTGTATGCCCGTGATTACCCGGGACCGTCAGCGGATTCGCCGGTGGTATTGCTACTGCATGGCCTAACCCGCAACAGCCGGGATTTCCAATCGCTGGCTCCGGTGCTTGCAGAAACCCATCGAGTACTTGTCGCTGAGCAACGCGGACGTGGCAAGTCTGAATACGATACGCAAATTGAGCGATATCAACCTCAGGTTTATATTGGCGATATGCTGGAACTGCTCGCGCAGCAGGGAGTTGAACATTGTGCCGTTGTCGGAACGTCGATGGGTGGGCTAATGGCCATGGGTATGAACGCTGTGAGCCCCACACTGTTCTCCCACGTTGTCATCAACGATATTGGGCCGGAAGTTGCCGAGGCTGGGCTGAATCGAATTAAGGGATACGTTGGCAGCGCTTCGAATTTCAATTCCTGGGAAGAAGCGGTTGAGTACAACAAGTCGATCAACGGCGCAGCGTTCCCGCACTTCAGCGATTCAGATTGGCGCCACTTTGCGGAATATCTGATGGTTGAGCGCGACGGCAAAGTGGTGCTGGATTACGATGTCAACATCTCAGCGGCAATGAAGGGGGATGACAGTGCAGCGGTGCCACCAGATATGTGGCCGTTATTTGATGCATTGACTGACAAGCCCGTATTGCTCGTGCGTGGTGCCACTTCCGATATTCTTGACGTGGCGTGCGCAAGTGAAATGCGCAAGCGCCACTCAACCTTAGAATACCTTGAGGTTCCCGGCGTGGGACATGCACCCATGCTCAACGAGGAGGGCGTCGCTGAGGCCATCGCGGCCTTTATCAACCAATAAATCGGGCGCTGAGTCAGTCAAGGATCTGATTAATTGACTCAGCGAGTCTCAAGTCCCTCGCGCTAATCCCACCCACGTCATGGGTAGTCAATGCGATATCAACCCGACTGTAAACGTTGCTCCATTCTGGGTGATGATTGTGTTGTTCCGCAAGCATGGCGACTCTGCTCATAAAGCCCCAGGCCGAGCTGAAATCCTTAAAAAGAAAGCTGCGACACAACTGCTCTCTCTTTAGCTGCCAGTCGGGCTGACTAGCTAGCCACGCGACTATTGCCTCTGCTGCGAGTTTCTCCACTAGCTTCTCCTTCTTAGCAGTACGCCGCTTTCCATGTGATGGGTGTAGGGGAACTGATCGAATAAGCCGAATCGCTCAATGCGGTGGCTTTCGCCGAGCGTCTCGAGGTTGCTGAGCAGTGTGTCAGGATTGCAGGAAATATAAATAATGTTATCGAACCGTGCTGCCATGCGTAGTGTTTGTGGGTCCAAGCCCGCCCTCGGTGGATCAACTAGCAAGGTATTGAGACGAAACGCATTCAGCGGTTTATGCAGGTGTGCCAGGCGGCGGAATGCCCGGTCGCCGGCCAGTGCCGAGGACATGTCTTCGGCAGATAAGCGTGCAAACGTAACGTTACCAACGGCGTTTGCTTGGCGGTTCAAATCGGCGGCGGCGGTAGCAGGTTTAGAGAGTTCGGTTGCTATCACCTGATCAAATGCTTGTGCGAGTGGCAGCGTGAAATTACCAATCCCGCAATAGAGTTCGAGTAAGTCGCCACCGCAAGTCCTCGCACTGTCCAGAGCCCACTCGATCATATGCTGATTAACAATGCCGTTGGGTTGGGTGAATGCCTGCTCGGGTTGTCGGTACTGATACTCGCGGCCTGCCACCAGTAAGGACTCGGTTACCCAGTCCTGTCGGATAATTCGTTTTTGCTTTCGACTGCGCCCGACTATCGAAATATCGAGTGATTCTGAGAGCTGCTCCGCGCTCGCCTGCCAATCGTCATCCAGCGGGCGATGGTAAATGAGGGTCACCAACATATCGCCACTGAGGGTGCTTAAAAATTCGATTTGGAAGAGTTTGCGGCGGAGGGTTGGCTGCGGTGCAAGCGCAGCCAATAGCCGAGGCATCAGCTCCCGAATCGATGTTGCTGCAATGGGAAAGTCGGTAATGACAACTGGCGTCTTCGGCGCATCGGAACGAAACATCACGTAATTGATGTCATCGCCGGAATGCCAAACGCGAAACTCTGCCCGCAAACGGAATTCGCGGGGAGGCGATGCAGTGATAGTGGGCGTCAGCTCTGTGTGCTTCGAGAACCGAGGCAGCAGTGCTTCCGTCTTATTCGCTAAGAGTGCGGCGTAGTTCTCTGGTTGGAAATTACTGAGCGGCATGTTTGTCTCTAAGCGCGTCGACCGTTGGATTAAAGGCAGTTTTTGGGTTTGGGTAGCCCGGCGATACGACTGCCTATCCGCGCCGGACTGCCGGGAAACAATCCCATTAGATACAGAGAATTACCCTTGTCCGGTCCGAGGCGCTTTTTGACGAAGTTAACCAGAGCGCGGTTTGCTGGCGATGCATCATAGGTTTCATGGAACTCCCGCAGCAGGTGCAAGATCTCCCAGTGAGCATCGGTGAGCGTAATACCCTCCATTTCAGCAAAACAGGTGGCCACAGCGTCGTTCCACGCATCTTTGTTAGCGAGGAAGCCCTTGGTGTCGCAGATCTCAATGAGGGATTCAGGTGTCATCTTCGAGTTTAACCCGCCATCCAAAGACGCCGGCATCGAAGTTGGCTGTCAACAGCCAGATCCGCGGATCAATGGGTGCTATGAATGCCAAGTTATCAATACCAAGCGACATGTTGCACGTGCTGAGTAGTCAAACGCACCCATTCATCGTAGTCGACTGCTGTAATTTGCTCATGCACTTGATTGATTCCTGCGATCGCCAGGTCAGATTGCAGCGCATAGACGCGCACAGCCGGTTGCCTATCAAAGAACCCGCTACCAAAGAGTGCGCTGCCGTGGTCTGCAAGGTAAATCGCAGCATCCATAAGCAACAGCACATCCTCTGCCTGAAGAACTGGCAGGCATTGAGGTAAGGCGGAGGGCGATTGAAGGGTATGAAGTGCCATTAAAAGCTCAATACATGGTGTGCTGCGTGAATTTTCTCACCGAGCGCCCGAGGAGAGATCACCCTAATGCGCAGGTCGCCGAGCTCGGTGATTTCAGCAGAGGTAAGAGCTGGGATAGCAGCTTGATCGACGTCGTCGACCAGCAACAGCTCATCAATATCGTAAAGTGGTAGAGACAGGATTTGACGGTAG
The DNA here is from genome assembly GCA_965657905.1 of Luminiphilus sp. GTDB lineage: Bacteria > Pseudomonadota > Gammaproteobacteria > Pseudomonadales > Halieaceae > Luminiphilus. The sequence continues at coordinate 162,088 of CBFHPT010000001.1, forward strand.
ATGCTTCGAAATGCCTCGGGAGCCGACTGGCCTGGGCGTAGCTGCTCCCTCGCGGCCCCAATTAGCGCGACGGTGACGCTCTGTCCAAAGGCACCCGTAGCAAGCACGGTGTCGATACCCGCGATTGTGCGCTGATCGAAATAGGGTGGCTGCGTGAGCAGGATCAACCAGTTGCAAGCAGGCTCAGACAAAGGTAAGTAACCGATCGGAATCCAAACCGGCCTCCATGAGTGCTCCAAGACCGCCTATGACAAAGCCATCCGGCGCTGCGACAACGCCATACCGCTCAGCCGATGCACTGCACAGAACCAGCTCGGTTGCGCTAGTACGAGTCAGATCGATCCACGCTGCGGCCGCAGAGCTTTCCCACAGAAGCGCAAGCTGCGCCCCTTGTTGATAGAAGAAGACCCGCTTTAATTGATGTCCAGCCTCTAGCAGCGCGTGCGCAAACAGCAACGCACGTTGCTGACCAAGACCTGAATCTGGCGCGGCCTGCACGACCAATGTGTAGGAAAGATGTGTCATAGACATAAAAAACCCCGGTAGAACCGGGGTTCGCGATCTGGTGTTCGCAGTCTGTTAGTCGTCACCGCCTGTCAGTACCGTAAGCAGATGAAGCAGATGAATGAACAGGTTGTAGATATTGAGATACAACGAGACGGTTGCTCGAATGTAGTTGGTCTCGCCACCGTTGACGATGCGGCTGGTATCAAACAGGATCAGACCCGACATGATCATCACGACCGCAGCGGAGATTGTCAGTGAGAGTGCGGGGATGGCCAAAAAAATGTTGGCGATCATAGCGACTACAGCGACGATCAGACCGACCATCAGAAAACCGCCAAGGTATGAGAAGTCTTTTCGCGTTGTCAGCGCATATGCCGACAGACCAAAGAACACGATGGCTGTGCCGCCAAGCGCTTGCATTACCAGCGCAGGACCACCAGGCATGGAGAGGTAGTAACTGAGCATTGGTCCAAGGGAGGCTCCCATTACGCCGGTGAAGGCAAATATCGCGGGTAAGCCTTTAGCCGTGTCAGCCATTTTGTTGACCACAAACAGTAATCCGAAGCCGATTAACATCAGCACCAACGCCATCATGTGGGTCAAGCCCAGGGCGATAGCGATACCCGCCGTCACAGCGCTGAACGCCAGTGTCATGCCGAGCAACATGTAGGTGTTCTTCAACACTTTATTGGTGTTGACGAGGCTCTCGGCACCAAAGGTGTTTTGTTGCGGTGAAGTAATTGATTTGTCAGTCATTGCTTTCTCCTAAATGGCTTTTCCAATGAAATGCCGTTAGATGAATAATAGGGGCGAAGTGGTCGCATTCCAAGTCTTGTTACCGGCTTTATGTGGCACCGTAAGACCGGTGGTTTACTCCGCTGAGTCGTCAGGGAGCCAGTTCGAACACTACGCTGACACTGGCGCTAATAGCCATTTCCCCGGGCTGAAAAGTATTGGATTCAGCATCCGCTGCCATGCTCATACGAGCAATTGGCAAGGGTGGCCGGGGTGAATGCCCCGCATTGATCTCTTGGGCTGCGCCCAGTGTCAGTCCGGCGGCTTGGGCGAGCACAGCTGCGCGGGCACGAGCCTGTTGGTAGGCAGCAGCAAGTGCCTCCTGGTATGCGGGTTCTCTCTTGGAACTTGAGAGCATTGGCGGCGAGACGGCATCAACGCTCATGCGACTTAAGTCGCTAATCACAGCGCCGAGTTTGGAGAGATCTTTGAGCATGACCGAAATCGTTCGATCGACCTGGAAGCCGTCGCTCAGTCGCTGCTGTTGCCCTTTGTCATAGCGATAGCGGGGTTGAATACGAATTTGGGTGGTGTCGATGTCCTCGTTTGCGAGGCCCTGATCTAAAAGGGCATCCATCACAGAGGCGACCCTTCGATCACTGTCCGCTTGGAGCGCTGCGACACTCTCGCCAGTTTCGGTGATGGTAATTGTTAGCTCTGCTTGATCAGGGATCACCGTGACTTCCCCTTGACCCGTGACGCTGATGTGCTTCGTCGGCATATCAGCGTGTGCGTGAGCGGCGCTGAAAGTGGCAGCAAGGCTGGCACAGAACACCAGCGCTCCGAGCAATTTAATCGAAATGAGTCTCATGAATTTATGTTCCCTGATAAAGCGTGCGGCAACGTCTGCTAGGCCCGCGATCTAATTCTGTCTAGTCCGAACCCGCATTGAGTCTGACAGGAATTGATAGATTAAGTTCCAGAGTGCTTTCACCGACTTGGATGCTGGCCTCACCCCCCATTTCTCGACACAGTTCGCCAACGGATACCAGGGTGCTGTGATCCTGCCAGTCCTCGGGCAGTTCGCCCGTAACCTCAGCGCGCAGTGATTCTTCCTCAAGGACAGCTTGCGAACTCCCCTCAGCGCTGAGTTTAAAGATTAGCGACTTTTCAGTTTGGTTTTTTGCCACGTCGACTGCGATCGCGCCATCGGTGAATTGGGCCACCAGTACGCCCAGTCCATGAAACAGCAGCAGTCGAAGACGCTCATAGTCGGTAAGCAAATCAGCGCTGGCCTCAGGTGTTGCTGAGACCCTCACCGCAAGATGTCGCCGTGTCGCTTCCGCCGCGTACATGCTGGTTACCGCGCTTGCCAGCGCGATAGGGTTTACCGGACTGAAAGAGCGCTGCCGGGTCTCGAGACTTCGAAGCCCCTCGTTTGTCAGTTGGTCCGCGAGTTGGCTGAGCGTCACTGCTGAGTAATGCATTGACGCAATAGTTTTAGCGACGGTTGGTTCCTGTACCTCGTCTCGTATGCGCTCGCTCATGCCGACGATGCCATTATTTGCCACGCAGTTGAGCCGTCTGCGTCAATTATTTTATGCGTCATTACGCAGGCACCAGTGAAGAAAACTGGCTGCGCAACACCATTCAGGGCCCCAATATGCCGTTATGGATTGACTGCCCGCTTGATTTTCGGTTGCGGTGCAACATGTCTCGGAAACGGTAACAACAGGCGCGCAACAACAGCGGTGTACAGTATTTCTCTCAAGGCTGCGGCTATGCCTACGACCCAACAATAATTCGTGGTAGAACAACGGGCTCCATCAATGTTAAAAGCTTCTCAAATGCGATCGAGACAAACGCGTACTTTGAAAATGCAAGGATTGAGGCCGTCAACGTGGGTGGTCAACAGGTGATCAGGCTCACCTTAAAATCAGGCTTCGTTTGGCGGTAAAAAAAACATAACTAACAGGGGGATACGACGATGGAATACCTTGTAATTGCTGAATTCAAAACCAATCCAGGCAGCGCTGACGATTTGGCTGCACTCTTTAGAGAGGCGTTGCCGGTGACCCGCGCCTTTGCCGGTTGTAAGGGTATCGACGTGTACTTTGAGGCGGCCAAAAGTACTTACACCTTGATTGAGAACTGGGAGAGCCTTGACCACTACGAGGCCTACCTCCAGTTCCGAACCGATAGCGGCATTGCTGAGCTTCTTGACCCCATCTTGGATGGCGGCTGGCAGGGTGTTGTTGACGGCGTAAAGCGGCTGGGGCAGCCCACTGCACTCTAAAGGGTGGTGCACGTTGGGCGTTGGGCATGCCACTCTCATGATGCCACGCATGGCTAGTGGGTAGGTCGCGAACAGCCAACGCTAACTATCGTTAAGGAAGGACGTCATGGGACCCAAACTTGTCGCAATATCGACTGCCGTGACAATGGTTGTGCTCGGCATTGCGTGGCTGGGCGATCAAACGGGCTCGACGCTATATGGCCTACCGCTCATGGTTGCCATGGCGGTAGGCGTTTTTGCAGTGCAATGGATTGGCTTGATACACGCTAGATTGTTCGAAACAGAGCACTATTTCGATTTGGTGGGTAGTCTGACCTACGTCACGGTGACGGTGTTTGCAGTTCTGCAGGCCATTGACCGGGGGCCTCGCCAAGAGGTCATTGCGGCCGCGGTCATGATTTGGGCACTACGACTTGGACCTTTTCTGTTTATGCGCATCAAAAGAGCAGGTGAGGACCGGCGATTTCGCGAGATTAAGCTGTCGACACCTCGCTTCCTGCTGACCTGGACGCTTCAGGGTACATGGGTTTTCATCACGGCTGGAGCAGCGCTAGCGGCCATCATGACACCTAATGCTGCTGCGCTGGGCGGCGCTTTCTACGCCGGCGTCACACTGTGGGTCATAGGCTTCATTGTTGAAGTGGTAGCGGACCATCAAAAAAGTCGATTTAAAGCTGATCCCGCGAATGAGGGCAAGTTCATCAATACTGGCATCTGGTCGCGAGCACAGCATCCCAATTACTTCGGCGAGATTGTCTTGTGGACGGGCGTAGCTGCGATGGCATGGCCCTCACTCAGCGGCAGCGCATTGATTTTCTTGGTGTCTCCGGTCTTTGTTACTCTGCTGTTAACGCGAATTAGTGGTGTGCCATTGCTCCGTAAGACAGCGAAAGCGCGATGGGGAGATGACCCAGAGTATCAATCCTATCTCAAAGAGACGCCCATATTGATACCAAGGCTCTTCTGAGGGCGGTACTTTTCGACGCTAATGACCACGATATCGATTACTTCTGCAGTTCGGGTCTGGAGGGTGAACCGCCTCAGGGAATTGAGGACATTCACTATCATGTATTTGAGCCCCGACAACTGCGGTTCTCCATCGCCCGGATTTTTTAGGCACGCTCTTTGCGAGAAATTTATGGCCCGATCTGAGCATCACCCCAATGGTTTGATTCACTACAATCCACAGCTGAGTTATCGCGGTTACACGCTTTTCTGTGCCGACGATCATCAGACACTCCTACTAGATATGGAGGGCAGTGTGGTTCACCGGTGGCAGTTCGACGGCGGCATTAATAATGCCGAGCTGCTGCCCAGCGGCAACCTGATCGCCCTAATGAAACGGCCTCCCGACATCAGTGGTCAGCGGGGCCTAAACGGGCTAGCAGCTGGCGTGGTGGAACTCGACTGGAATTCCAATGTGGTTTGGAAATTTGAAGATCCTTGGATTCACCACGATTACGAGCGGTTATCCAATGGCAACACCTTAATGATCAAGTGGGAGCCGATCCCTAAAACCCTTGTTAAGAGAATCAAGGGCGGATATCACCATGAAGATGATGATTCAGGGCAGATGATGGGTGACGTCGTTATCGAAGTCACGCCAGCCGGTGAAATTCTGCGAAATTGGAAGTCGTGGTCTCAACTCGACACCACCAAAGATGTCATTTGTCCTATTGAACACCGGCGTGAGTGGACCCACGCGAACTCGATCTCAGTAGCCCCCAACGGTGATTGGTTAGTGAGCCTCAGAAACACCAGCACGATCGTTCAGGTAAATCCGCGCAGCGGGAAGGTGCGGTGGCGCTGGAATGGGGTCACCTCTCACCAGCATGACGTCAATTACTCGAGTGAAAAAACTATCACGATTTTTGATAACGGCTTACACAGACGCGGCATCGATTTTTCCCGAGTCATTGAAATTGACGCCAAAACCAAAGAGGTGGTTTGGGAATACACGGACAACCCGCCGTTTTCGTTTTTCACAGTGATGGGTGGTAGCGCTCGGGTGCTCCCCAACGGCAATGTATTTATTTGCGAGACCGCAAAAGGACAGTTTTTCGAGGTGACGAGGGATAAAAAAGTCGTGTGGGAATACATCAATCCGTTCTTCTCGGAAAATCCTCGGTTGGGAGCGGGGCGAATGAATAATGTATATCGTGTTCATCGTTATGGGGTGGATTATTTGGGGCTCGACGGGCGAGACCTTAACCCCGACAACTTCGCAAACCTTAATCGGCTTTACAGTTAAGTCGTGTTTATTGATAAGGAGTACTGACCGACTGACTCGCCCCACTGCCCCGGGCGGGTGAATTTGGTTAAGGTGCCCCTTCAATCGAAGGGAAACAACCGCAATGGATCAGCTCGCCGCAGACAATACAGTCGTTTCCGAAGACAGCTTGATAGACGAAAGCACAATGCCAGCAGGCAATCCGCTGCTTGCGCCACCCCGGAATCCCCTTGGTATACCCGAATTTTCTAAGCTGTCCGCTGATCATTTTGAATACGCTGTTGATCATGCACTTGATCATGCACTTGATCAGCACCTGGCTGAAATTCGGCAGATTAGAGATTGCGCCGAGACAGCTAGCTTCGCCAATACAGTGCTCGCGCTGGACTGTTCGGGTCAGTTGCTGACACACGTCCTCCGAACCTTTCAAACGTTAACAGCGTCAAATACCAGCGATGCACTGCAAGCGCTGGAGAGCCAATTTGCTACTCGGCTTGCAGAGCATGATGCGCTCATTTTTTCGGACGAGGCGCTGTTTGCGCGCGTTGATTCGATCATGGGTGAGTCAGATGCTCTAGACGAAGACGAGTGCTTACTGCTGGCGGCCTTGCACCGACGCTTTGTAAAAAATGGCGTGGCGCTACCCGCCGACCAGCGGGAACGCGTCGCGGCCATCGATAGCGAACTGGCGAGTCTGAAAACGCAGTTTCGACAAAACTTGCTGCGCGAAACGAATGATTACGAGCTTGTCCTCAGCAATGACGACGAGTTGGTGGGATTGCCCGGTCAGGTGAAACAGGCAGCTGCCGAAGAGGCGCGGGCTCGCGGATACTCGGATGCCTATGCCTTCACGATCAGCCGATCATCCTTTGCCGCCTTCATGAAGTTCTCAGAGCGCAGGGATCTGCGCAAGTCGCTTTTTCTCGCCTACACCAATGCTGGTAACAACGATAACGAGGCGGATAACAAGACCATTGTTCAGCGAATCGTGGCGCTGAGAAGCGAGCGCGCGCAATTATTGGGTTATCAGACCCACGCGGATTTCGCCCTCGAGGACCGTATGGCGGGCACGGTGGGGGCGGTACGTGAGCTCCTCGATCAGCTTTGGCCGGCCGCGCAACGTCGACTTGAGCAAGAGCGTCAGCAGCTTACTGAACTGGCGAACAACGACGGGCTCGCTGACTCGATAGAACCTTGGGATTGGATGTTCTACGCCGAGAAGCTGCGCAAACAGGCATTCAAGTTAGATGATGATCATCTAAAGCCTTATTTTGAACTATCCCGTGTCAGAGATGGCGCCTTCCACGTGGCCGGTAAGCTCTGGGGTATCCGCTTTCAGCCAGTTGAAAACGCACCTCGGTATCACCCTGACGTTGAAGTGTTTGAGGTCATTGATGCCGATGGTAGTCATCTCGGGGTCTTTATTGCCGATTATTTTATGCGCGCATCAAAACGCGGTGGTGCGTGGATGAGTGTGTTGAGGCCCCAGCGCGTTTCCGAGCAAGGTACGGTCAGACCCATTGTGCTCAATAACTGTAATTTCGCTAGAGGTGCCCCGACCCTGCTAGCACTCGATGAGGTACGCACGCTTTTTCATGAGTTTGGTCATGCCATGCATGGCTTGCTGTCAGACGTGCGATTTGAGGGGCAATCCTGTAGTGCGGTGAAGTGGGATTTTGTTGAACTACCGTCTCAACTGTTCGAACACTGGGCTCGGGAACCCGAGGTGATGCGCCACTATGCCCGTCACTTTGAAACGGACGAACCGATACCAGAGGCTTTGGTAGAAGGAATACGCGCCTCGTCAACGTTCAATCAGGGTTTCGCCACCAGCGAGTATTTAACGGCCTGTTATCTCGATCTTGCCTGGCACGAGTTGACAGAACCTACCGACCTATCGGTTGCGGAGTTTGAGAATCAGGCCATGCAAAAGTTGGGGTTGGACGACGCCTCTAAACTGCGTTACCGATCAACATACTTCCAGCATATCTTTGCGGGGGATGCTTACGCCGCTGGCTATTACGTTTACATCTGGGCGTCGGTGCTTGATAACGACGCCTACGAGCTGTTTCGTGATCGCGGGGTGTTTGATGAGCACACGGCTCAGTGTTTGCGCGAGGTCATCTACTCGAAAGGCGGTTCCGCAGCCCCCATGGATCTGTATCGTCAGTTCCGGGGTAGTGACCCCGATATTGCTCCGTTGCTGCGCAATCGGGGCTTAGAAGTGTGAGTCGGGTTAGCGAATGATTTGCGCGCTTTGATTATCGACTAGTCTGAGTATTCCTGTTTTTCGATTCATCATTGGGCTTTAGTTATGGCGATAAAATCAACCGTTTTTAAGTTCAAGCTCAACGTTACCGATCTTGACCGGCATGTTTATCAAGAATTTCCGCTGTCGGTAGCACGCCATCCTTCTGAGACGGATGAGCGCATGATGCTACGTGTTGCTGCCTTTGCCATGCATGCGGACGACGCGCTGGCGTTTGGCAAGGGGCTGAGCAACGATGATGAACCTGATCTTTGGCTAAAAGACCTCACCGGCAATATTTTACTGTGGATTGAACTCGGCGTGCCCGACCCCGATCGTCTGCGTAAAGCCTGTGGTAGAGCAGAACGGGTGGCGCTACTCGCTTACGGTGAACGTTCAATGAGCGTCTGGTGGGATAAGCAGCGTGAGGCTTTATCGCGCTTTAATAATCTGTCGATACTGCAGGTAAGTGACGCGGATTACAGTGCCTTGGGCGATTTTGCGCAATCGGGTGCTAGCTTGCAGTGCACCTTGTCGGGGGATGAGCTGTGGTTGACCGACGGTGACCGGACCGCTGAAATTAAGCTCGACTATTTAATGCGCGCGGATTAATGCGCGCAGATCGATGCGCGCAGATTGATACGAGCAGATTAATACGCGAAGGGAAAGCATCTACCAATCAAGATCGTCGGGAATCTCGTAATCCCGATACCAGTCTTTTTCTTCTTCAGTCAGCTCCGGCTCATTGCTACCGCGGCAGTCGATCACGCGTTCGGCGTCACGCTGAGCGATTTTGTCGGCGATTGGGGAGGGCACCAGTTCATAGCGATCCCCTTGCTTCACGATTTTCAGTAGACCTGCGATGAGTTTGGTCTTCTGCTTTGGGCTAATCATGATTTTCTTGATATGCCGACCATCGGAAAAGTTGAAATCCGTATCGCCGCTATCCCGGTGTTCTTTATGAACGTTGATCAGCTGTTTGATTTGCGCATTGATGCTTTTACGCAGCGCCGCCTCGTCGCGCTCAGCGTTTAATGCCCGAGCGCGCTCAGCACGAGCGAGGGCGGCCTCTTGAGCCGCACGTTTGATCTCATCATCGGGCGCTGCACTACCGCGCCTAACGGCTTTAGCTTGTTTGCGCTTTTCTTTATCCAGCGCTTTAGCTTTTTTGGCGTCGGTAAGGCCGGATTTTAGCAATTGATCTTGAAGTGACCCTGCCATTGGTTTCCCTCATTGGCTTTTTGGGGCCGTTAACGCACGGCCCTTGTGGCGAAATCAGAATGTGTTCGAGACCCTTTTATCACTCAAGGTGTCGCCACCTCAGTCAAATCAATGACAAAACGATAGCGAACGTCTGCTCGCTCCATTCTGACGTAGGCCTCGTTAATCTGCTGCGGCTGAATCATTTCACAATCAGGGAGTACGTCGTGTTCAGCGCAGAATTCGAGCATTTCCTGAGTCTCTTTAATGCCACCGATGGGAGACCCTGATATGCGACGACGCCCGGTGATTAGCGGTACAGTAAAGGGCTCATCAAGGAATCCAATTTGCCCGACCAGCACCAGGGTTCCATCGATGTCCAGCAGGGGCATGTAGGGATTCAGGTCGTGTTTTACCGGAACGGTATCGATGATCAGATCAAATCCGGAGCGCGCTTGCTTCATGGCGTCGCGATCGCTCGAGACCAGCAGTCGCTGAGCGCCAAGACCGATCGCATCGGCTTCTTTGTCGGCACTGCGGCTCATGACGGTGACATCGGCACCCATCGCAACGGCCAGTTTTACTGCCATGTGACCTAGGCCTCCCAAGCCGATGACGCCGACCCGACTACCTGGCTGAACATTCCACGTTTTGAGCGGGGAGTAGGTCGTGATACCCGCGCACAGCAACGGCGCGGCTCGCGACAGGTCGAGAGCGTCAGGTACGGCAAGAACAAATTTTTCGCGGGCAACCAGATGCTTGGAATAGCCGCCGTAGGTAATTTCTCCATCGATGCGATCGACCCCATTATAGGTTGGCGTATTACCTGTACGGCAGAGTTGTTCTTCGCCCTTGTCACATTGGTCGCAGTTTTGGCAGGAGTCGACCATACAGCCAACTGCGACTGAGTCTCCCACCTTGTATTGGGTGACATCAGCGCCAACGCCCGTCACTCGGCCAACGATTTCGTGGCCTGGCACGATTGGGTATTTACTGACACCCCAGTCATTGCGGGCGAGATGGAGGTCGCTGTGGCAGATTCCGCAATACAGTATTTCCATCGCGACATCGTCAGGACGAAGTTCCCGCCGCTCGAATTCCCAAGGGGCAATCGCCGCGTCAGCGGCTTGCGCTGCAAATCCAATTGTCTTCATGACGTCACTTCTTTTATTGGTCGAAGGGTGATCAGTGTAAACCCACTGAGTGCAGGGTACATGTCAATTGACGTGCTAATTCAACCAAGAGAGAAGCGCGCGCAGCAGCAAGGGAAAGCTCGATAAAGAATAAGAGAAGAGTTATTTATTCCTTTTGATTTTCAGCGGGTGCCGCTACCCTACGGTCTGTATCTGTCGTTGCACCTTTTAGTCGTACCTATTACCTGCCATCTAGCGAGTAAGTCATGAACACAGCAGCTCTGATCGCCCACGCAAGCGACAATAGTGCGGGTTTGACTAACGAGGCCATTGCCGACCTCAATCGCATTTACGAACCCTTGCATTTTGAGGAACGAATTCAGCGGCTGTATCATGATTTCGCGCCTGAAAAGGTACTCGTGACATCGTCGTTTGCCGCTACGTCCGCATATTTTTTGCATATTATTTCCCGAGCGAGGCCCGAACAGGTCATTCACTTCATCAACACGGGCTTTCATTTCCCCGAAACCCTGAGCTATCGGGACCAATTGGTAAAACAATGGAACCTTAGGGTCGAAGATATTGATCCCGATCGGCACCATCATGCTTACTCTGCGAGCGAGCAGCTTTGGAATAGCGACCCCGACCTGTGCTGCTCCGTGAACAAGGTTCAGCCCCTCGAAGAGGTCAAGCAGGATTTTCACGTCTGGGTTTCAAGCTTGATGCGATGGCAAACCGAGCACCGGGCTGGTTTAGAGGTGTTTGAGGAGCGTCGTGGGATTATCAAGTTCAACCCAATGATTGATGTCAGCAAAGAGGAGCGCGACGACTACATTGCGAGCCACGACTTCCCATTTCATCCACTGGTCGCCGAGGGTTATAGCTCTATTGGCTGCAGTCACTGCACGGTGAAAGGCGATGGCCGAGCGGGGCGCTGGCAGGGAAAGAAAAAAGCCGAGTGCGGTTTACACCTGTAATCCACGCAACCCAGTGTCATTAGGTCGAGTTTTAACGGCGACGCGCTGTTAGGCACGGCCACAGGCACCTCCAACGCTGCGCTAGAGCACGGATAAAGCAAGTGCACGGCTTGTAATGGCGTCTGAATCCGCAAGCTGGCGTAAATAGGCGTACTATCTGTAGGGTTGTCGGTACCAAAAGAATTTCTCCGCTGTGGGCGCGGTCCATCATGTCTACGGGCGCGGTGCAGCAGGCTATGACGACAGTGGCGAGCCGTTGGAACTCATGGGCAGTATCATGGATATCACCGAGTTGAAGCATCTGCAGTCGGAGTTAGAGCAGGCCAAACTTGAAGCGGAGGCGGCAACGCAGGCGAAATCTGAATTCCTGGCCAATATGTCGCACGAGATCCGTACGCCGATGAACGCCGTCATTGGTATGACCCACCTTGCACTGCAAACGGAACTCACTCCCAAGCAGCGCAACTACGTGGAAAAGACGAAGTGGTCTGCCGAGGCATTATTGGGAATCATTAGTGACATCCTCGATTATTCCAAAATTGAGGCGCGAAAACTGACCATAGAGTCTGTGCCATTCAGTCTCGACAAAGTGATGGATACGCTCCCCAATGCCATTGAGCTGCGGGCAGCGGAAAAGGGTATTGAACTGCTATTTCGGATTGATCCCAGTGTGCCCCGCAACTTCCTGGGAGACCCCCTGCGTATTGGCCAGATTCAGCTAAATCTTGGCACCAATGCAATCAAGTTTACGGAAGCGGGCGGGGACGTTCTGGTCGCTATCGATGGCGAGGCGGGCGATCAAGGGTAGCGGCTGCACGGCATGGTTAAAGACAGCGGCATTGGCATCTCTCCCGAGCAGCAACAGAAATTATTCCAGTCCTTTAGTCAGGCCGACGCATCGACCACAAGTCGCTTCGGTGGTACCGGGCTCGGACTGGCGATCTGTAAAAACCTGGTTGAATTGATGGACGGAGACATCTGGGTGACCAGCGAGGAAGGGCGGGGGTCGGAGTTTCATTTTACTGTCAGTCTAGAGGTCGACAGCGTCGAGCGAGAACAACGGGATTCCTCGCTGCCCTCGACCTATGCCGATAAGCAGGTGCCGCTTGAGAAACCTCATTCTGAGGAAACAGCGATTGCCGAGACAACGGAAACAATTAGTGATGTTGCCGATATCGAGGATGCCCTTGAAGACTTGCGCGTACTGCTGGTGGAAGACAACGAAATCAATCTTGAACTTGAGACCGAATTGCTGGAAACCTACGGCATTGAAGTAACTATCGCCAAGAACGGAGTGGAAGCCATCGAGGCGTTGCAAGTGTCTGAGGTCGATGGCGTGCTCATGGACTGTCAGATGCCCGTGATGGATGGTTACGAAGCCACCCGTCGTATTCGCGAGGATCAGCGCTTCCAAACACTACCGATCATTGCGATGACCGGTAATGTCATGGCGGGTGACCGTGATAAGGCACTAGAGGCGGGGATGAATGACCACATTGCCAAGCCCATTGATGTGGATTTCATGGTGCGCAAACTGCATACCTGGTTGGTGAGTGATTAGCGAGCGTCGTGGTACTGGCGGATCAAGAATTCTTTTCGACGAAATTTTGCTTCGAAGACACAGTAAATTGATGTCTAATGTGTATTCTATTTTTCTTACTGTGAGCATGATCCGTGGCAATGACGCAAACCCCAGCTACCGCCCGCCGACGGCGCGACCCCGAAAACACACGTGCTGCGATACTTGAAGCGGCCAAACTTGTTCTCGCTCGAGATGGCGCGGAGGGTCTCAGTGTCTCGACTGTTGCTAAAATGGCGGGTGTCAATCGTGGTACGGCGTATCAGCACTTTAACGAAAAGGACGCGCTGGTAAGAGCCACGCTTGACCTGGTATCTCTGCAGTTGCTTGAGTCGGTGTTCACAGATGGTAATCCGAAAAGTGACGGGGTCGATGAACTATTCCAGCTAGATCATGAGCATGCTGAAAACGTCTTGATCCGCATGACCGCGTTCAATATGAAGCTAGCCGAATTCGCGATTGATAATCCTGAGATTGGTCGCATTTGGTTGTTTGATGTGTTGTCGCGCGACGACCCGAAAGATGATCCGTTCTACAAACGGTTTGAACTGGCGCTCAAAGCGTTTGCTGACAGCAACATTTCTGCTGATGGTATCGATGTTGAGGTACAGGCAGTGCAAACCTTAACGGGCTATTTTATTTGGCCGGTTTGGGTGCGCGCCCACGCCAAAAGTAAAAAAGCGCGCAAGCAAATGGCAATCCGCTACGTTGCAGAGGTGCTTAGAAGCAGTGCCGTGGGGCTCGTTAAGCACGGAAATCAAAAGGCGCTGAAGTTAGCGTTAGAGCGGATCGAAAAAAAGTAATTGTCGTCCGTAAATCGTAGCCAGTCGTCGTTCTGGCGGCAAATGATCGTATATTGACTTCGTCGTCAGGGGCTCGCACTATCCCTATCAGTGGACGACACTGGTGATTATTATGGATGCTGGAGACGAGGCGCGGTTGAAGCCTAAGCCGCGGCGGCGTAATCCGGAGGTAACTCGGGAGGAGATTCTTGCCGCAGCGCAAACGGTACTCGCTTCCGATGGTCCTGATGGACTGAGCCTCTCAAAAGTTGCTAACCTGGCCGGCGTTAATCGTGGCACGACCTATCAGCATTTTGAGACGCGTGAAGATCTTATAAAAGCAACGGTTGCGTCGGTAAGTCAGCTGCTATCCAATTCCGTTTTTGGTCCACCCGGCGAGGATGGCGAGCCAGCAGATGGCGGTCAGCGACCTGTCTACAATGTCGTCACCGCATTGGTCGATTTTGCAGTCGAGAACCCTGAGCTGAGTCGAATTTGGCTTTTCGAAATTCTCTCCAGCGAGAATCCCGATCAGGATGTGTTCTTTCGGCAGTTCTTACAGTCCACACAGCGGATGGCTGATAACGATTACAGCGAGGACGACATCGATTCAGAGGTCTTATCAGTCATCTTTCTTGCAGGATACTTCCTGTGGCCTTTATGGGTGAAGTCGCGGGCGAAGACCGCGAAGCAACGCCGAGCGATGGCGCTCCGAATGCGGCGGGAGGTGTTGCGGCTCTCGCTCCACGGAACGCTGCGAGCAGAGTTTTTCCCGCAACTAAAGACCTTGCTCGACGAATCAAAAGATTAGCGTAGACAGACACGCTGACAGCCGACGTTGAGTGTAGACGTTAAGAAGAAGTCCTAAGCGCACCGGCCCCCGAGAGCCAGCAGGTTACGGGAGCAGACTGATGTTAGCTCAAAGCGTTGCGTATTTGGTGTTTGAGGACCTTTCCGGCGTCGTTTTTAGGCAGCGAATCCCACAGTGTGACCTGTTCGGGTATTTTGAACTTCGCAACACCGATCTCAAGCAAATAGGCTTTCAGTGTTTCAACGCTGGGTTGTGTGCCGTCAAGCGCTACGATGACTGCGCAGGCCTTTTCACCGGTCCGTGAGTCGGGCAAGCCAACGATTGCCACCTCGTTAATATCTGGGTGAGCGATCAGTAGATCCTCTATTTCTTTGGGCGCGATATTTTCTCCGTTTCTAATAATGATGTCCTTAAGGCGACCGTTGATGACAAGGTAATCTTCATCAACCCACTGGCCTAAGTCGCCAGTCCGGTAATACCCTTCATCATCAAACACGGATGATTCGTCCTCTGGGTGTACGTAGCCCACCAGCATTTGAGGGCCGTGTGCACGCACTTCACCGTCGCTCAGTTTAATCGTTGCAATACCCGGCTTGCCGTCCGTCTCAGCGGCGTGACGGACATCGCCTCGGTCGAGTACACCCACCGTCGTAACCGGTACTTCGGTAGAACCGTACACGCGCGTTACCACCGCGCGTTCAAAATAATCTGATGCCTCCCGAATCAACGAGGGTGGCACCGAAGCGCCGCCACAAATAAATACCTTCAGGTCGGGGAGGCGCGTGCCCAACTCACGCGCCGCCGCGAGAACTTGGACCAGAAAAGGGGTCGCGCCGGCGAAATGAGTGCAGCGCTCCTTCACAAGCAGTTCAACAGCCTTCTGAGGATTCCATTGCTCCATGAGCACGACGGACGACCCAAGCAGCAGTGGGCATTCAAACGCATAAATTGATCCACCGATGTGGCTGATGGGTGACGCAACTAAAAATCGATCGTCGGGTTCGATTAGCCAATGGTCCCCAAGTTGTTGAATCAGAGCATGGATGGAATTGTGGCTGTGCATGACGCCCTTCGGACTACCAGTGGTGCCTGAGGTGTACATGATCATGCGCACAGCGTCGGAATCGAGCGTCGGCTGAACTTGTTGAGGCTCTGCGTCGAACAACGACTCGTAGGAGCGGCCATCAGTCCCGCGCCCCCGAACCACGACGATATCAGGCGGGGCCTGCATTGACTTCGTAGCTGCCTTGAGCAGACCAGCATAGTCAGTGTCTCGAAAGCTTGCAGGGATAAAGATAAGCCGGCTGTTGACGTCACTCAGCATGAACCGCAAATCGTTCTCCCGCAGTGAGGGTAGCACCGGGTGCGCCACCATACCGGCGAGCGTGGCCGCCAGATAGATGATTGCCGCTTCGTGCCAGTTAGGCAGCATGAAAGAGACGACACTACCAGGCGGATAGCGGCTGATGAGAACCTGCGCCATCGCACTTGCTTGTTGTTGCAGGCTTCCGGCGTCAAGTTGCGACACGTCATCCTTGATTATGATCCGTTCGGGATTTGTTGATGCAGACGCTTGTGCGGCGTCAGCAAGCGTCTCTTGGACCCAATAACCCGTGTCATAGGCAGACTGCGCGCGATCAGGGTCCCACCTCAGCGAGTGCCCATCAATTATTTTTCGACCGTCTACTGCGTTGTAATCCATGGGCTAATCCGCTCGGTAATGATGAGGTAGTAATAATCAACAGCGATGATTATACTACGGACTGATTGGTCGGGCGATACGTGGCGCCCGGTCTTTAAGTACTTAACGGGGATATGTATGCAAGTTGCGATAGTGACCGGGGCGGGCAGTGGGATAGGGCTCGCAACAGCAAAGCAGCTGCATGACACTGGCGTTGCAGTCGTGGGCGTTGGCCGCGATCCGGAAAAGCTCGCAGCTATGTCAGACGCCCTTGGAAATTCCGATAGGGTGCTCACTGTTCCAGTTGATATTGCAGCTGATGACGCGCCGCAAACGATCGTTCAAGCGGCTCTTGAGCGGTTCGGCCGCATTGATTTTCTTATCAACAATGCTGGCTTGGGAAGCCCCAAGCCGCTTGCCGACACTGACGATGAAATGTTGGATCTGTTTTTGGGCGTGATGTTACGTGCGCCGTTTCGACTGGCGCGTGACGCGATTGTTCACATGCAGCCGGGATCGGCCATTATCAATGTTACGTCAACGTTTGCGGTCGTTGGCGGCCGCCGGGGCGGTGCTTATTCGGCCGCCAAAGGTGGCCTCACCGCACTCACGCAGCATATGGCGTGTGAATATGGCGCCGCGGGCATTCGCTCTAACTGTGTTGCGCCCGGGGTGACATTAACCGACATGGTGAGCTCACGCCTCGAAGACAAAGCCTTTCAGCGAATGAATGTTGACATGACACCTGCTCAGCGTCTCGGCACGGTTGAAGATGTTGCTAGCACGATTGCATTCCTTTGCTCTGCGGGTGGTTCTCATATCAATGGGCAGACCATCGTCGTGGATGGCGGTTGGTCAACCACGAAGTATCTGTCTCCCCGCGCACTGAGCGCAGACTAAGCACCTAAAAAATATCATTGCAAAAATAAGGAGTGGTCCTTAAGGACGACACTGACACTATGACGACTGCCCAGACGAATTCTGAAATTAACACCGGGTTGGATTGCTCCGACATTGACCAGTACCTTGGTAAGCCAATGGCCCCAGCGCGCATGAAAGAGCCACTGCATAACAACGATTTCCGACGTTGGGTTCAAGCAATGCACTATCCAAATTTGCTGCACTACGATCATGATTATGCGGCTGCTGGTCGTTGGGGGCGTTTAGTTGCCCCGCAGTCATTCGCTGTTGCGACTGATGATGGGCATGGCGCGGGTCCCGCGTGTGCCGGATGTATTCCTGATTCTCATCTTATTTTTGGGGGTGATGAGTGGTGGTTTTATGGACCACGCATCTTTGCCGGTGATGAAATTGTTAACGAGAAAATACCGCTGGACTACGTGATCAAACAAACGAGCTTCGCTGGGCCGACATGTTTTCAGCGCGGTGATAATAATTACTACAACCAGAATGGCGACTTCATAGCGCGACAACGTTCCACGGCAATCCGGTACGGCCGAGCTGCTGCAGTGGAGATGGGATCTCTCGATGCAGCCGAAGATCCGGTTTGGTCGCCAGAAGCGTTGCAGTTGTTAGAAGATAAAAAGTACGAATACATCAAGATGATACACGATCTCGGCCACGGAAAGCGGTTCTGGGATGACATTAGCATCGGCGATAGTTTACCGGTAAGGGTCTTTGGTCCCCACAGTATTGCAAGCTTCACATCAGAGTGGCGCGCGTATTTGTTCACTATTTGGGGAGGCACCCATCGTCCCGGTTTGGACATGGCAGCGATGGGCTTTACCGAAGAGTTCGCGGGTCACGAGAACGACCCCGTCATGGAACGTGATAATCCTGAATTGACTGACGGTGCCTATTATGGCCCCTCTCGTGGTCATCTTTTCCCCGAGTGGGCAGTGAAGGTTGGCATGCCTCGTGGCTATGGTTATGGCGCATCGATGGGCGCGTGGATTCTGGATTATCTGGCCGGATGGGCAGGGGAGTGGGGGGGCGTCGTGCACAGTAAGGCAAGCTACCGTGGCCCAGCGTTTACTGGTGATGCCACTTATATGACCGCAACGGTGATCGATAAGTTGGTGGACGAGGCGGGACGGAAGCTTATTCAGGTAGATGTCAAAATGGTCAATCAGCTCGGTGATGTCTTGGCTACGGCTCAGGCCGAGGTGGAACTGCCTGCAAAATAACCACGGGCTGGGGTCGGTCTTGTCCCGCCCCCGAGCCCGAGGGTTGCATCTCTGTTAGAGCCGTCAGTCCAGTGCTTGGAGCACGATAGTCTCGTTCAATTGTTTTCTGTGATGGAAATGGCACTCGACGGGCACTGCATGACCGCAGTGCGAACAGCTTCTTCCTTGTCCACTGGCACATCGGCACTCAGGACAACGGCATAGCCGTCGTCGTTTAACTCAAACACCTCCGGGGCCAGATCTAAACAAAAGCCAAACCCAGCGCATACATCCTTGTCGATATGAACTTTCATGGCATACCACCTTAGATCGGGTCGAATTCCAGATTAATGTGCGTCAGACCGCGCAAGATAAACGTCGGCAAATAGCTGTAGCGACGGGCCCCGGGTGGGCCGTGAACCTTTTCGGAAACGCGAATGTCAGAGGTCCGGTCGAACATTTGGTTGATGCTAGTGATGGCTTCTGCCCGTGCGAGGGGAGCGCCAGGGCAGGCGTGCCGACCCCGACCAAATGCGACATGGGTGCGCGCTTCGCTGCGCTCTAATTTAAAGTCGTTGGGCTCAGGGAACTGCTGAGGATCACGATTTGCGGCGCTGTTGGCAATGTAGAGGAATGAACCCGACGGGATATCGACACCACCGACGGTCACCGGTTTTTTCGCCAGTCTGAAGTCCCCTTTAATCGGCCCTTCTAGGCGCAGGCACTCTTCAACAAAGTTTGGAATGAGTCCACGGTCTTCACGGAGTTGTGCTTGTAAATCGGGGCGGTCGCCTATGAGGCTAAACGCGTAACTCAGTAGCCGGACGGTTGTCTCCTGGCCCGCGGCGAATAGGTTGGACGCTACCCGGGCAACATCGATCGGTTCGGGAACAGACCCGTCGGGAAAGGTTGCTGCTGCCAAGCCTGACAGAATATCGCCGGTAGGGTTGTCGCGTCGGTCTTGAATATAAGCAGCAAATTTTTCGTAGAGCCACTCAATTGGCGAATGTTGTGCATCGCCATCTTCAATGCCGCCAATTCCAGCACCCTCGGCTTCCTGTTTGATCAAGTTCCTACGAAACTCGATGCGGTCCTGCTCCGGTACACCGAGTAAATCTGAAATGACCAGCACAGCAAAAGGCTGTGCATACGCCCCCATGAACTCACACTCTCCTTGAGCGATGAAAGTATCAATTTGCTTGTCGGCCTGCTTCCACATGTAGTCCTCATTTTCTTTGAGTCGTACCGGGGTGATCAGACGCATAAGCAGTGATCGGTGTGCGGTATGGAGCGGGGGATCCATGGTGGGAAGTTGATCGCCAAACGGTGTTTGGTCGCGGTATTGCTCGATCAAGTCAGAGATATCGTCGTTTTCACGACCCGCTAATGGGATCGGACAGCCGGCAAAGGGACCGGATGTCGACATAACCGATGAAAAGTGTTCTGGGTCGTTATAAACCTGTAAGGCCTGTTCGTACCCAGTCACCATAAATACGCCGTGATGCGGTTCTTGCTTGACAGGGCACTCCGATCTTAAGTCATTGAAATAGGTATAGGGATCGTCAACAAATGCGCTGCTTCGAAAAAAATCTGGCTCATCACGCTGTGGATTCGTGTCACTCATGGTGCCTCCTAACATTTTGTTATTGACGGAACCGACGCGTAGGCCGCTTATCCGATTGAAGTCCTGTGTCAGTCGTCTGTGGGTGCGGGCTCAAAACCGACGAGGCTCTTAATTTCCAAGTACTCATGAAAACCCAGTTCACCCCACTCGCGGCCATTACCGCTGCGTTTGTAGCCACCAAAGGGGGCGTTAAAGTCAAAGCCGTTGTTGATATAAACTGCGCCAGTGCGGAGGCGACGAGCAACAGATACCGCAGTGTCATGATCGACCCCTGACACGTTACCTGCGAGTCCGAAGTCGGAATCGTTGGCAATCGCTACCGCCTCGTCGAGGCTGTCATAGCCAAGGATGCACAGTACCGGCCCAAAAATTTCCTTGCGTGCAATCACCATGTCGTTGCGCACATGGGCAAACACGGTGGGTTTCACATAGAAGCCTTTATCAAGGCCTTCCGGTCGGCCAGGACCGCCTGCGACAAGCGTTGCGCCTTCGCTGATGCCGGTTTCTATGTATCGCTGTATCGTTTCAAACTGTTTGCCAGAAACGACCGGACCCATTGCGATATCCGCCCGCGAAGGATCGCCCACAGTCACCTGCTCAACCGCCTGGCGGGCTGCCTCTATGGCTTCCTCCATCCGCGCAGTTGGAATAAGCATGCGTGTAGAGGCACTGCAGGTCTGCCCTGAGTTCATCATGACGCCGCTGACGCCGCCAGCAACATGGGTGGCCAGTTGATCATCATCGAGGATAATGTGGGCGCTTTTGCCGCCGAGTTCCTGGCCGACGCGCTTGACCGTTGGTGCAGCGTTAATGGCGACCTGGACCCCTGCGGACTCCGAACCGGTGATTGATACCATGTCGACATCTGGGTGGCTTGCGAGTGCCTCGCCAACCACGGAGCCACGGCCCTGAACCAAATTAAACACGCCTGGCGGGACGCCTGCAGCGTCAAAAACCTCAGTCAAAATTTGCGCGGAATAGTGTGATTCCTGAGAAGGCTTCAATACCGCCGTGCAGCCGGTCGCCAGGGCTGGAAACACTTTGACCGTCACTTGATTGATCGGCCAGTTCCAGGGCGTGATCATTCCACAGACCCCGATAGGGTCTTTCATAATCAAACTGGGACCCCGTTGCTCCTCAAATTCAAACCGCTTCAGTACGTCGATGGCGGTACTCAAATGGCCCAAGCCAAGCTGAATATGAAACCCCGCAGCCAGTGTGCTTGGTGCTCCCATCTCCTCAGTGATCGCGGCGCCGAGATCATCAAGCCGCTTGTTGTATTCATCCTGGATGCGCTCAAGCACAGCGATTCGCTCTTCGCGACTCGTCTGAGACCAACTGCCAAACGCCTGTCGAGCGGCTTTCACCGCGCGGTCAACATCTGCTGCTCCGCCGAGCGCGATTTTCCCTGAGGGTTCTTCGGTAGCCGGGTTGATGGGGGTGCCGATAGTATGCTCAAGTGGTGTTACCCATTCACCGCCAATGTAAAATCTCAGATATTCGCGCATGGTGTTGAAATCCCTCAGATCATAATTTTTTCAAGTCAGGTATTCGGAAGCGGTGAGCGGCTCCGGTTTACTGGGAACCTTCCGCGTACCAGGTGCGGAAGCGCTCGTAGTTCGGTGTGTCGAGGTTTTCGTTACCACCGTGGTTGACCGTCGGATCGATCGGCACGTGAATCACCGTGGGCTTCCCGCTCGCGAAGGCCTCTGTCACGGCTGCACCTAGGTCGTCGCCGTTCTCAACATACATACCCTGACAGCCAAGACCTTCTGCAATCGCGTCAAAGCGAACATCCTTGCTCCAATGAACCCCGGGTTCTGTGGTATTGCCGTGACCGAATACGCGCTTGTAGACGCCAACTTCTAGCCCCCATGAATTGTCGACAGCAACCACCACCACCAGTGGCAAGTTGAATCGGTGTGCAACCTCAAGTTCGCCGATGTGATACAAGAATGCTGAGTCGCTGGTTGTCAGCAACACAGGGCGTTGGGCGCCGTCAGCGATAGATGCGCCAATCGCGTAGGGGAGGCCGGTTCCCAGGCAACCAAAGTTTTGATTCCATATCACGTCATGGGGTTTGGACTGGAGGTAGGTCCAGGTAAATACAACGGTTCCGCCTCCGTCTCGTGCATGGATGGCATTTTCGGGCATTGCGGCCGTCGCCTCGACAACCCATTGCGCCGTATGAACCCGCCCCGTCCCGGTGCTGAAATCCTGCTTAGTCAGCCTGTCGAGTCGGTCTTTATCTTCTTGAATCCAGCGCTGCAGATCAGCATGCTCAGAGCGCGGTGTATCTATGAGTGCTGAAGCGAGTTGGGGGACGATCGTCCGGAGGTCGCCTATTAGCGGCACATCTATGGGTCGGTTTTGCCCGATCGCCTCGGGGTCTAACTCGATGTAAACCCATTTTCGATCAACATTGCCTTCATTCCAAAGGAACGTTCGGCCGTAGTGCACCGGTTCACCAATCTCTGTACCGATAGCGATGACGACATCCGATTTTGCGACGATTTCATCGGCGACCTCGGAGAACAGGTACGGGAAAGTACGCTCTTCGATGCCCTCAATAAATGCGGTACCCCCTGACGTTTGCAAAACTGGGCAGCCCATCAGCTCGGCCAGTTCCCGAACCTTTTGACCTGAGCGCGTGCACTGAACCGCATGGCCAACCAGCAGGATCGGGCACTCGGCTTTTTGAATGAGTTCAACCGCCTCGGCGATTTTGTTGCCATCGGCGCCCGGTTCAAACAAGCGGTAATCCGATGGCGGCAGTGCCGGCGGTACGTCGAGTTCCTCTAAAATAACGTGGGAGGGGTATTCGATATAGACAGGCCCCGGTGTGCCTGACTGGCTTACGCGCAGTGCATGACGAATAATCTCGTCCGTTTGATTGGCGTACTCGATACTGGTGCTCCACTTTACCGAGTTCTTGAACAAGTCTTCCTGCTGGACAAACTGGATTCGACCACGGCGTACGCGACGTTCCGTAATGCGAGCGCGTTGTCCACCCAAATAGATAACCGGAGAATTCTCAACCAGGGAATTCATCATGGAGCCCGCGGCCAATGCAATACCCGGGCCTAAGGTAGTAACTGCCAACGCGGGCTTGCCGGTCATCCGTGACCAAGCCTCTGCCATAAAGCCTGTTGCTAATTCGTGATGCGGCGTCACAATTTTCCAGCCGCGTTTCTCGGCTGCCACAAACAGATGCACAAAGCTGGGATCAGGAATGCCAAAGATCGCATCAACGCCCTCGGCTTCAAAAAGTTCTAAAATTCGCTCGTAAACCGGCGTTGCCATGAATATATCTCCGCTTGTTGAGTTGGCCAGTCAGTGGCCGGTCAATGTCTGTATGGGTTGTTTCGTGTTTGTAAATTTGCTGTGTCTACTCGTCCAGCAAGCTCGGGTAGCCTGTGTTCATATATTGAGAGAGCACCCGATGGAAATTAGTTACCTTGCGTTCCTGATGTGGGTTGGGCAGGGGACCTCGGAAACCTCGAGATTTCATGCCTTTCTGCACCCACTCCATATTTGAAAAATCCTGGGCTAACACCATGCCCCACTTCTCGGCGTTGGGCTCCGCCTGGATCCAGTCAGTTTCGGGTGCCTCTCCCTCGGGATAGCGCTCTAAAGCGTAGGACTCAAAGATGCATTTGTTGGGATCATCACCGTAAGGTCGGGTGCGGTAACAAAGCGCAAATGTCACGCCCTGCAGGATGGTTTGGTTTGGGAAGATGCTCCAGGCCAAGCCAGCTTCAGACATCTGTTCTGGCGTGATTTCTGGCCATATAACGCCGCGTGCCGCATCGTCCGCCTTCGCGGACGCCATCATGTGCGCGATGACCTCACCGGCGGGTGTGCCTTCGGGTAGCTCGTCAACCAACCGACTTGCGGCGTTGACCAATGTGTCGGTTGCCGCGGAGTAATTGATCGTTTCATAATTTTCTTTGATCAGTTGGTAGGTGGAGATACGAGGGTCGGCACCTTTTCCAGCGCGAGTCACCGAGCTGCTTTGACTGTTCTTTTTTGATGCATCCCGTTCATCAAAGCCACTTACGCCGTGTTTGCCATAGGCTTTGCTATAGGCATAAAACTCACCGTATTTCAGTAGCTGGGAGTGTGTACCCGCCACGTGGTAGGGCTCCATGAATGCTTCAATTGCAGTTTTCCAATTGCAGGGGTAAATCGCCCATTGGCGCCACTTGTAGCGCATTTTCCCAAGCTCAAAGGGATCTAACAGACTGGCTGCGGGTTCGAGAAAATCACGCAATGATTCGCAGTCTGGGTCCATGTTGATGTAGATCCAGCCGCCCCAGGTATCAACCCGGAGCTCGGATAAACACGTGCGTTCGGGGGTGAGTGCACCCTTCCAATCATCGGGGTCGAGGACGAAGGTGTTTTTACCATCAAGATCATACGTCCAGCCATGAAATCCACAGACAAACGTTTCTTTGGTGCCAAATACACAGTTTACGTCGTCGGGTGTGTTCACCAGTTGCCGACCGCGGTGGGGGCACACATTGTAAAACGCTTTGATGCTGTCAGCGGCAGTTCGCACGATGATGACCGATTCTTCGCAGATGTCGTAGGTGAAGAAATCGCCGACGTTTGGAATGTCCTCCAGCCGGCCCGCCATTTGCCACACTTTGGGCCACAAATGTTCGCGCTCTGCCTTCGAGTACTCAGGTGACAGAAACGCATCTGTTGGGTAGGTCAGTGGCTTTTCCAAGTCCTCGATGCTGATTTCGCGTCGGGTCTGGTTTTCTGGTGCACTCATCACGTATGCCTTCTGTTAATGGTCTCTTGTCACTTCTGGTGTGCTGCGACTATTTTTGTGTCAGTTTGAGTCCAGCGAGTTCGCCGTTTTGACGCCAGCTCTCCAATAAATCCTCAAAGGCATCCCAGCCGAGTCCATAGGTTTCACCCAGGTACCAACGCAATCGCAGCTTTCCTTCGCTATCGAGTTCCGGTCGACCTTCATTGTTAAAGTAGCTTGGCGGGCACTCCTGCTGAAACGCAGAGATATCAATGGCTGTTTCACGAATGTGTCTTACCCATTCATCCTGAGCTTGCTCAGTGGGCTCAACGGCGACGGCGCCGCGCTCCAATGCTTCTTTGATGATGTAGGCGATATGATGACCCTGTCGGCCGTACTGATGGGTCGTGGTGCCATTGAGGCCGCCTTGGTAGTTGCCGATGAAAAATTGGTTGGGGAAGCCGTGGGTCATCATGCCTTGCAGTGTCTTGTAGCCTTCACCCCAGTGCTCGTATAACGACAAACCATCGCGTCCGGTGACTTCATCGAAACCCCAACGCCGATCAAGATCGCTGGTGACCTCAAAGCCGCTGGCAAAAATCATGCAGTCAATTTCGTACTCTTTACCCTGGTGGATGAATCCCGTCTCGGTCATGCGCTCGACACCGCGTGATTCCGACACATCGACCAAACTCACGTTGGGGCGATTGAACGTTTCAAGATACTCCTCATTGGAAAGTGGTCGCTTACAGAGAAAACGGTAGTAGGGTTTCAACGCTTCAGCCGTCGCGGGATCCTCAATAATTGACTCGACGCGCCGACGCAACCGCTCCATAACGCGGAAGTCCATCATCTCCCGGCGTTCCATAAACTGCTCAAGTGTCAGCTCCGGCCAACCCTCAGCTTCAAATTCGGCGGCCATGTTGCGACTAATTTCGGTCCAGAAATCCTCTACCAGATCGGGCTCCCCGGGTGCGAGCTGCCCTTCGACGGCTGCATGCTGAAAATTGGCAATACGCTGTTCCTGCCAGCCGGGTTCGAGGGACTTGGCCCAATCTGGGTCGGTAGGTGGGTTGCGTCGAATATCGACCGTTGATGGCGTGCGCTGCAATACGTAGAGATGCTTTGCATAACGTCCAAGCTTGGGAATGGCCTGAATGGCGGTAGCGCCGGTGCCAACAATCGCAACGCGCTTGTCAGCGAGCTTATCCAGCACGGGATTTTCATAGCTGCCACCGGAATAGTCATACTCCCAGCGCGCGGTATGAAACATCTTGCCTTTGAATTCATGAATGCCCGGTATGCCGGGTAGCTTAGGAATATTGAGAAGCCCGTTGGCCATGATGACAAATCTGGCGCGAATATCATCGCCTTTGTCTGTCTTTATCCGCCAGCGATTGATCTGAGCATCCCACCGCAGCCCTTGGATGAGCGTATGGAAAAGGGCGTTGTCGTAGAGCTTGAAGCGTTCAGCAATTTGCTGGCAATACTGATAGATTTCCGATCCGTTAGAGAACTTCTGGGACGGCATAAAGCCCATTTCTTCAAGCATGGGTAAATAGCAGTAGGCGTCATTGTCGCATTGAATACCGGGGTAGCGATTCCAATACCAAACGCCACCAAAATCCCCAGCGTGGTCAATGTTGCAGAAATCATCGACGCCCGCTTTACGCAGGGCGACACCCGCTAAAATGCCAGAGAAGCCCCCACCGAGAACGGCGACATCGGTTTCACGCGTAATGGGTTCACGTGCGACGACGGGGGTGTGTGGGTCGCCCTGATATTCATGGGAGAATTCCCCCGTGGGTTGGACATATTGCGTTTGTCCTTCGGGGCGCATCCGGCGCTCTTTTTCAATTTTGTACTTTGCTCGGGTAGCGGGGATATCAATTTCTTCGGGGCTCGGCACGTCTGTTGCGCGGTATGGCATGGATAGCTCCTTCAAAATGGGGCGCTGACGTCTTCTTTTAATCAACAGCGGTGATTATTATAGGGTTGGGTGGCTCTGGATACAACACACCATTAATTGGCTGGCGGTGACGGCATCGAGATCAAGGATTGTTCGACGCCATGGCGAAGCTGTAACGCAGGTGATCCATGTGCCCGGAAGGTGCTGGCGCGAAGTGGACAGGATCCGACCGGTCGCGGATTTCCTCGATTCTCTCGCCGACTTGTTCGATGGACCATTCAGCCTGGAAGACCCCAGGTGTTTCCGCGGCATAGGCCCTTGCCATTCGACCACCAATTGCGATTAACATTTCACCACTAACAGAACAGTCCTGGTGGCACAGCCATGCCACCATTGGGGCGACCATTTCCGGCTCCATCGGTGGGAATTTACTTGTATCGATTCCTTCAGACATGCGAGTGACAGCACCGGGCAAAATCACGTTGCTTTTAACGCCGTGTTCGGCCCCCTCAATCGCTGCGACATGGGAGAGTCCAAGTAATCCTGCTTTGGCAGTGCTGTAGTTAACAACATTGGCATTGCCATAGAGGGCGTTGATTGAGCCGGTCATAACAACGCGTCCGTAGCGGTTTTTACACATGCTCGCGAAAGCGGGTCGGAGAACGTTAAAGCCGCCGCGCAGGTGTACGTCTAAAACAGACTCGAATTCTTCGCTGGTCATCCCGGCGAGTGGTGCACGGCGTACGATGCCGGCGTTGTGAATCAAAATATCGACGCTGCCAAAGTGATCCAGAGCTGACTCAATGATCGCTTGACCTCCTTCAGGCGTTGCGACAGTGTCGGTGTTTGCGGCCGCGTCACCGCCCGCAGCGCGAATCTCAGCAGCCACCTGCTCAGCAGGGCCCGTGTCGAGACCATCACCCTGCATACTGACCCCCGGATCATTGATCACAACGCGCGCGCCCCGGGCACCGAGCAATAATGCATAGGCTCGACCGAGCCCTCGTCCGCCGCCCGTGATGACCGCCACCTTTCCTTCATACCCCAACTGCTCTGACATCGTGTTCTCTCCTGATCGGACTTCGTGGCTTCAGCTGCCGCTACTTATAAGCTACAGTGTTGATCAATAATACCGATTCGAGGATACCAGAGTGTCGCAGCAAAGTGGACGTTATGAAGGGCCCGAGCAGGTAAGCGCCCGTGAGGGCTTTTGCCTGGAACGTATGACACCTGCGAGTCGGTTGTACGGTGCAAATGGCCTGCGCACCGGACGAGACGGACGTATTTATGTGGCGCAGGTACCCGGTAGTCAGGTGAGTGCGATCGACGTCGATAGCGGGATAATAGAGACCATCAGTCCGATGGGCGGACAGATTGTGGCCCCGGATGATCTGGCGTTTGACAGTCAAGACAATCTCTATGTGACAGAGATTACAGAAGGTAGAGTCAGCGTGCGTAAGCCCAATGGTGAATGCCGTGTCATTTATGGTGATATGCCCTGTGCGAATCCGATTACGGTACACAATGATCGGCTTTATGCTGGCGAGTGCCGGCCCGGTGGAAGAATCATGGAGCTGGATCTCGATGGTGGTGCTCCCCGTGTCATTCTCGACAACGTGCCCATGCCCAATGCGTTTGAGATCGGCCCGGATGGCAAGTTGTATTTCCCCGTCATGGCGGTCAATGAAATCTGGCGCGTCGACCCTGCCGGTGGGCCCCATGAAGTCGTGGCAACCGGGTTGGGCGTACCCGATAGCGTCAAGTTTGATGCCGAGGGTTTTATTGTCTCTACGCAGGTGGCATCGGGGCAGGTGCTTCGCATCAATCCGCAAACGGGCGCGCAGTCCGTGTTGGCAACGGTAGCCCCCGGACTGGACAACTGCACGTTTGTGGGGGATCGGTTGTTCGTTTCCAGTATCAGTGGTCAGGTAAACGAAGTGATGTCTACTGGAGAGCTTCGATCGCTTGTGCCTGATGGGCTGCAATGGCCACTCGGACTCGCGCAGGACGAGAAAGGCCGACTGTTCGTTGCCGATGGTGGATTCGACTACTTGAACACTGGGCAGGGGGTAATGCAGCCGTTGGGTATGCTATTCACGCCAGGGTTTCCGGGGTTCACGCGTGGCGTGGCTGCGGGGAGTGCGGGCGAGTGGCTAGTCACAACTGCGAATGGCGATGTCGCTCGGTACTGGCCGGAGCAACAAAAGAACGAGGTACTCGCGAGTGGCTTCGACCGATTGATGGGCATTGCGGAGGGACCTAATTCGACCTTGGCGTTCGCAGAATACGGCGGGGGACGCCTTATTGGACTAGCTGCCGGTAAGATAACGGTTTTGGCTGCTGGCCTGAACGGACCCATGGGCATTGTGAGCACGGACGCTGGCTTTCTGGTTGCAGAGAGCGGGGCGGGGCGCATCACTCGAGTGACGACATCGGGCAATACCGAAACAGTGCTTGATGGCTTGCAGGAGCCACAGGGTATGGCGCTCGAGTGCGGGGTGCTCTACGTCGTTGATGTCGGCGCCAAAACATTGATCGCCATGACCATCGCTACGGGTGTGACGCAAACGCTGGCTGAGAATTTGCCGGTGGGTGCGCCGCCCGGGGTCGAGCCGGTGCCCCTGGGGCCAATCGGTGATCTGGCGGGTCCGATGACGTCATTTGCTGGCGTTGCCGCCGGGCCAGACGGTCGCGTGTATATTGCTGCCGATGGTGAAGGCAGCGTCTTGAT
Source organism: Luminiphilus sp. (assembly GCA_965657905.1). Taxonomy (GTDB): domain Bacteria; phylum Pseudomonadota; class Gammaproteobacteria; order Pseudomonadales; family Halieaceae; genus Luminiphilus. The sequence goes on from CBFHPT010000001.1 coordinate 191,416, forward strand.
GCTGCGTCCTGCCTAAGACGCCCTCTGACTACCCAATTGTGCCGCCTGATCGCGGCCGTCAATCACCGTGATCAACTCGCGGCGTCAACTGACGACGCCTGCACTGCGAAGACTCGAAATGGCATCGGCGTCGAGTCCGAGTACATCGGCTAGGATTTCGTCAGTGTGTTGGCCAAGTGTCGGCGGCGCAGACGGCGCTGCCTGGTTAACATCCGCGTAGCGGATTGATCGGTTAACAATTGGAATGCTGCCAAGCGTTGGATGTTCGGTTTCGACCACCATGTTACGTGCCTTTGCCTGTGGCTGCGACAGCGCTTCAAGAACGCCGAGAATGGGTGCGTTCGGAACCTGATGTTGTGTAAATACCTCCGTCAAATGGGCGACGCTGTGCTGGCTAGTGAAATCGGCTACCAGTTTGTTGACTTCATCACGCCGTTCCCGACGTTTTTCAAGACTGTTAAACCGAGGATCATCGCCCAATTCGGGTCTGTTCAATGCGGCACATAACCGCCCCCAAAACGCGTTGGTAAGGCAGGCAACGATGACGGCGCCATCGTTAGCCGGGAACTGCCCATACGGTATGAGATTGGGGTGTTGCGACCCCAGTGGCGTCGGATTCTCCTGATTGAAAAAAGCCAGTTGGCCCAGATAACCGAGCATACCGAGCATTCCGTCGAGTAAGCTGATATCGATCAATCTGCCGCGGCCCGTCCGGTGTCGCTCGTGAAGAGCGCCCAGAATGGCAATCGGTCCATTGATCCCTCCGATGAGGTCACCCAAAGGGATACCCATTTTTGTTGGTCCGCCATCGGGCTCTCCGTTCACGCTCATCGCACCTGATAGCGCTTGCAGAACGATATCGAACGAAGGCCGGTTGTGCAGCGGACCGTCCATTCCGAATCCCGATATGGCGCAGTAAATCAACCCCGGATTGTCCTCCGCCAGCACTTTATAGCTCAGGCCAAGACGGTCCATGACGCCGGGTCGATAATTCTCCAGTAATACATCACTTTTGGCTGCCAGATCCCGAGCAAGGGCGATGCCCTTCTCGGTCTTGAGGTCAACAACGATGCTTTTTTTGCCGCGGTTAATGCTGATGTAGTAATGGCTTTCCCCATCCCGAAAAGGCGGAAAACTCCGGGTCTCATCGCCACCGCCGGGCGGCTCGATTTTGAGCACCTCTGCACCAAGGTCCGCGAGTGCAAGTGCCGCCGATGGGCCCGACAATACCCGCGTGAAGTCGAGTACGCGTATGCCCTCAAGAGGACCCGCCCAAGTTGCCGAATCGGAGTCTGTCATTACTATGTCCAGTTACAATTAAAGTGAGAAGCGGCCCAGTGTGGATTTAACCGCGACTGGGTAATTCAACCACTGCAGCACCGGTGGCGGAAAGTTCGCCTCGGTGAGTTTCAGCCCGCTGGCTGATTTCCACAAGATGTCTGCCGTCGTCGGCAACCCACTTACGGCTGACGGCGCCATCGATAAAGATCACATCGCCGTCCGGATTGTGTCGGCGGATTTGGCTTTTATGCTTTACAAGAAAGCCGTCGTCGCCCATCCAGTTCGTGCAGTGGTGGGTCAGCCATGAGGTGCGTTCTGGGCCGTAATCATACGCGCCAGGCGTACCAACCTCTTTGGCAAAATCTTCGTCCCAGTGCACACGCTCAGGACAGTCTGGAATATTGAAGCGGTTCTTAATCGCCAAGCCAGGATGGGCCTGCTGCATTTTCCAAGCGAGTTTATTCGAGCGGATATAAAGGCCGCCCCAGCCCTGGGCGTAGCAGATAAAGCCGGTGACTGTCATTGGCCCTTTCATCATGCGCTGCAGCTCCTCGCCTTCGGTCACGTCCTCCCAGTATCGGGTGTTGGCGCCGCGAATCTCTTCCTGAGCATATAACTTACCCCATTCAGCGAGTTGCTCATCGCTCAGCTGCTCGATTTTACCTTTAACATCGTCATATTTCGTGCCGCGTTCCCGGGCTTCGTCGCGGTCTGTGCGGAATACCCAACTATCCGCTTCGGTTACTTTATCGCCGTGCTGATTGAAGAAGTCGACGTGGTAAATCTGCTGGATGGAGCGACCCGCAAAGCGTGTCTGATGCTCTATCAAATCTTTCAGATAGGCCTCAGTACGGATTTCATCATTACGCATAACCGGTTTATGCCAAGTCCAGTCAGCGCCAGCCCACATGGCGTGAACACCCGACAGACCACCACAGTAACCCGAAATAATACGGCTCGTCGTGAACATAAAGCTGGGTAGGGCGACAACATCACCGAACTTTGTGCCCTTGGCGTATTCAGGGTTGCACCACAGGGGATTATCATCGCCGATGCCATGCGCGTAGTGGCGGATCGCATCCCGTGTGGCTTCATAGTTCCATGGTTCAACCGTGTTCTCGATTTTTACACCGATCCGCGAGCGAAGGTCGTCAAGACCTTGCTCAGTGATTTTTGGAAATTTATTGACTGCTGCCATTGTTGTACTCTCCTAGGGGAATTTATTGCGTGACCGCAGCCGCCTTGGCGGCTTCACGATCGCGAAGAACTTTGCGGTGTACTTTGCCGGCTGGGGTCTTGGGTAGTTCAGCGACAAATTCGATAAGTCGGGGGAATTCATGTTGCGCAAGGCGTTCACGCGTAAAGGTTTGCAGTTCTTTGACGTAGGCCTCGGTGGGCTCCCGTTTACTGACGATAAAAGATTTCACCACTTGGCCGCGGGTTTCGTCGGGTACGCCGATGACCGCGACCTCTTCGACGTCTGGGTGCTTGAGCATCGTGTTTTCGATCTCCACCGCGCTCATGGTCCAGCCGGCTGAGATAATCACATCATCTGCGCGACCGCAGTGGTAGAGGTATCCGTCTTTGTCGCGGCGAGCAAGATCTTTGGTGGTTTCCCAGTGATCCCGTTTCCAAAGCATTAATTCGCCGGTTTCATCATCATCAGTCTCCGTGCCATCGGCGCGTTGAATTTGAAGTTTCAGGCCGGGAATGGGTTTACCTAATGAACCGGGGCGCACTTCGTAGTCCTCAGCGCCAGGGAAATTCACCAACACCACGCCAATTTCTGTTGTGCCGTACATACTGCACGCAGGCACGTGAAATGTTTCGCTAATAAAATCTAGTGTCGCTGGATCGCAAGGTTCACCGGTGAACGACAGCTTCTCAATCGCGAACGTAAAGCCTTCTGCTGATCCGGCGTTGCGCATCATGCGATAGTGGGTCGCCGCCGCTGACATGTTGGTGATTTTGTAATCCTGCAGGGCACGCATCAGACGCTCAGCATTAAATTTTCCAGCGAAGGTGCCAGTGGTGACGCCCAGGCAAAGTGGTGCCAGTGTTCCATGCCACAAGCCGTGTCCCCAGGCCGGTGAAGAAGGGCAGAAAAATTCATCACCGGGCCGTATGCCCGTGCCATACAGGGCGGCAAACATGAGCGTCACTAAAGACCGGTGACTGTGCTTCACCGCCGCGGGAAGTTCTCTTGTGGTGCCAGATGTGTATTGGAAGACGGCTAGATCACTGGCTTTGGTCTGTGTGTCAAAGCGTGTTGGCAAACTGCTGATCGTATGCAGTAGATCTGCATTGGCAATCACAACATTGAGACCGTCGATTTGTTGAGCGAGTGCGGCTTTATCGTCGTTAGTAACCAGTAGGCAGGGTTTACAATCATCTACACGCAGACGCAAACCATCGAGTCCGAAGAGGGTGAACAGCGGTACGCTGATGGCGCCTGTCATCATCGCGCCAAACAGACTGATGTAAAACGGCAAAGACGGTTCGAGCATGAAGGCGATGCGATCGCCGGGCTTGACGCCCTGAGCGATCAACCAGTGAGCAAACTGTGCCGATTTCGCTGCGATCTCATCAAAGCTGATGACTTCATCCCGACCATCATCGTGTGCGATCCGAACCGCGGTACGCGCTGACCCGTCTGCATGTCTGACAATACATTCATGTGCGATGTTGAGGTGCTCTCGGTCGCCTTCGAACAAATCCCAGAGGGCGGATGAGTTCGCTCGTGCGTTGGCATCTGCAAAAGATGTGAAATCAGTGAGTAAAGTCATCGTTCCTCGAGTCTCTGCACAGAAGTTGCCCCGCATTTTGGATCTGGTGTTGAGGGCGCTGACTATGCCACAGGAAATTATTCTTGCAAATAATGAATAAAATTTTATATATTGAATTGAGGAAGTGGCAGGCACTGCCCATCCAGCAATAGGAAACGACTGTGTCCAAAGTAACGAAGACTGATAAAGGCCGGGCGAAAGCATTGGTTAACACGGTTAGGCAAAGTAAAGCGCCGGCAATATCGCGCGCGGCCGCAATTTTGAGACTGCTGGGGCGCAGTGATACACCGATGAGTCTTCAGGCAATCTCAACAACCCTTGGCCTTGTGCCAAGTACCTGTCTTTATGTGCTGCGGGCATTGGTGGCCGAGGAGTTGGTCGCCGTCGATCCCGATACGAAGCGCTACACGCTTGAAGCCGGGGTGCTCACACTCGCCCGTCACTGGCTCCGACACAATCAATTTACAGATTTAGCTCAACCGTTACTTGATGAGTTGAGTCGTGCTTATGGGGTCACCGTGATGGGCGTTAACGTGGTTGGCCTCGATCATATTATCGTGGTTGCAGTATCGGAGGCGGGGAGTAATTTTCGCATCAGCGCTCAAATTGGCAGTCGTTTTCCGGCACTGATTAGCGCAACAGGACGGTGTATTGCAGCGTTCGGTGGGTACCCGAGCGAGGACATTGAGCAGCGCTTTAACGATTTGCGTTGGGACGACCCACCGACGTTCGCGGATTGGCAGCAACAGGTTGAGGAAACGCGTCAGCGCGGCATCGCCATTGATGAGGGGAATTACATTCTCGGTATGTCGGTACTGGCTGCACCGGTTTGGAAGGGGCCCGGGCAGTTGGGCCATGCCTTGGTTGCGCTCGGGGTGAGGGGCGTGAGTCAGCTGCCTGACATGGAGAAATTACGGACGAGCATGATTGCTGCTGCAGACTCGGTGAGCCAGCGGCTTGGCGGCGCGGAGCCAACATCAGTCGTATCCAATTAACAATGCATAACACGGAGTGATGACGTCAATGACTAACACCGAACTGTCGGTAATTCGAGGGCTCCCCCTTGCAGAGGAAGAAGGACTGGGTGCCTTAACGCTGGGTGGTTGGTTGGCAGAAGTGACTTCCGCTTATGGTCCTCGCGAGGCACTGGTCATACATGAGGGCGATACGGTAACTCGTTGGACCTATGATGATCTTTGGGCGCGGGCCAACGAGGTCGCTCGTGCTCTGATGGCTTGTGGTGTTGGAAAGGGCACTCGCGTGGGTGTGCTTATGACCAACCGACCGGAATTTTTATCAGCTGTCTTTGGCACTGCACTCGCTGGTGGTGTGGCGACGACGATTAGCACGTTTTCTACTGAGCCTGAGCTCGAATATCTCCTTCAGCAGTCCGCGTGCTCGGTATTGTTGCTTGAGCGGTCGGTGCTCAAAAAAGATTTCGTATCGATGCTTTCCGTGATTGAGCCCGCGCTTGCAACAGGTCGCCAGGGTAGCGTTGTTTCAACGCGTTTTCCGTTCCTGCGGCATGTTGCGGCAGTAGGCGGTGGCAGTGGCGCGGTCGAAGACTGGCCAGCGTTCCTCTCGCGTGCATCAACAGTGGACCAGGCGCGCGTGGATGCGGCGGCCGCCTCAGTGATGCCAGCAGATCACGGTGCGCTGTTTTTCTCCTCGGGTTCTACGTCAATGCCGAAGGGGATTATCAATGCGCATCGTGGCGTGACGTTGCAACTTTGGCGTTGGAAGCGGTTCTACCGCAGCGAGAGTGATGTCCGTGCGTGGTCTGCGAATGGCTATTTTTGGTCAGGGAATTTTGGTATGGCGATTGGCGGAGCGCTGTCGGCCGGCGGCTGCTTGGTCTTGCAGTCGACGTTCCAGCCTGCTGAGGCACTGACACTGATGGCCCTGGAAAAAGCGACGATGGCCATTGCCTGGCCTCATCAATGGGAGCAACTAGAAGCTGCAGAGAATTGGCAGGACGTCGACCTCTCGGCCTTGAAATACGTTGGTGCTCATACACCGCTTGCCCGACACCCCACGGTCACCACAGATTGGCAAGAGCCGTTAGCGGCATATGGAAACACTGAAACATTTACTATTAGCGCTATTTTCCCGTCGGGAACGCCCGAAGAGCGGATCGCCGGCAGTCACGGCGAGCCACAGCCCGGGATGGTTTTTAAAGTGGTCGATCCCTTCAGCGGCGAGACGGTCCCCATGGGGGAGCGCGGTGAGATTGCAGTCAAAGGGCCAACGCTCATGCTGGGTTATCTCGGCATTCCCCTTGATGAGACCTTAGATGAAGAGGGTTTTTTCCGAACGGGAGACGGTGGCTATGTCGATCGTACCGGTCGCTTGTTTTGGGAAGGTCGGTTGAACGACATTATCAAATCCGGAGGTGCGAACGTATCACCGGTGGAAGTCGATACCGTTTTACTTGAGTGCCCAGGAGTCAAAGTCGCCAAGACCGTGGGCGTGGCCCACGACAGTCTCGGTGAGCTAGTCGTGGCCTGTATTGTGAAGCACACCAATGCGGATCTCGATGAGGCAGCGGTGCGAGATTTTGCAAAACAAAAACTTGCTAGTTACAAGGTCCCGCGGCGGGTTCTATTTTTTGATGAAGGCGACTTGGCGCAGACAGGTACCGCTAAAATCAAAACTGCGGAGCTGCGCACCATGGCTACAGCACGCATTGAAGGGGAACATCAGTGAATATCCATATGAAGCAGCTTGTAGTCGCAGGGCTGATGGCGTTTGCCTCGGCCTGCAGCACAGTAGCACCAGAGGAGCCAATGAATTTAGTGGCAGCGTCGCTGGCGATGCCGACAGGGGCGATTGAAGTGGACCCGATGTTTGGATCGCCCTTTATCGATGTGGATGAGTGGCGTGACACACCGGTTCGGCACCGTTATGTTCACGGGGGCTTCGAGGGGACTCAGACACGGTTCTCCTATTATTTTCCCGAGCATGAAGACTACGACGGACGATTCTTTCAGCACATTACCCCGGTTCCAGACAGCGAAAACCTCGCGTCGAAAATGCCCCCGGGTGAATACAACAAGATTGGCTTTTCGATCGATAGCGGTGCCTACTTCGTTGAGACCAATGGCGGCGGTCCGCTTGACTACAGCAGCGACGGCGGCGCTCGAATGGATTCGACTATCACGGCCTATCGCGCAAATGCGGCAGCGGCCCGATTTTCCCGCGTTGTCGCGCAGGCCATTTACAGCAGTGACGAGCGCCCGTACGGATATGCCTATGGTGGTTCAGGTGGTGGTTATCGAACCATTGGCTCGATGGAAAATACCACCGGTGCCTGGGATGGTGCAGTGCCTTACGTAATCGGTTCGACGATGTCGATTCCGAATATGTTTACCGTACGCATGCACGCAATGCGAGTTCTGAAAGACCAATTCTCGCAGATTGTGGATGCGGTTGACCCGGGCGGTAGCGGCACCCCATACGCTGGACTCGATGAGGAGCAGGCCGCTGCACTGCGCGAAGTCACTCGCATGGGTTTCCCGATGCGCGCTTGGTATGCGCATGAAACGATGGGCATCCACGCGTTCGCTGTCTTATATAGCGCCGTACGTAGCGCTGACCCGGGATATTTCAATGACTTTTGGACCAAACCGGGCTATCTGGGATTCGATAATCCAGAACAATTCAAAGATGCTCGAATTGCCTTCGAGACAGAGGTGCTCGAGCCGGTGACAGCTGCTGAGGCAATTGCTCAGGGTATTCACACTGACCCTTTTAACGATAGAGATCGGGGAGGCGTAGATACCGCGTTCCTGGATCTCGAGGGCGCCGAGGGCAGCAAAATTATCGGGTACCGCCTGAAAGAAGCGCCCCCGCCCGTTCATTTCATGGGCGGTGATTTGATTGTCGAGTCAGGTATGGCCAGTGGCAGTGAGCTAACGCTGGCACGGATAGTCGGCGATGTTGTGGTATTGGGGGTGGCGGATCAGTCCACGGCGGCTAAGGTCAGTACGGGAGACACAATTCGTATTGACAATTCAAAATTCTTGGCCGTACAGACCTATCATCGACATCAAGTGCCCGGTTCAGACTTTCCTGTTTGGGATCAGTTCCGCAACGCGGCGGGTGAGCCACTCTACCCTCAGCGCCCGATGCTGCTCGGTCCGCTGTTTGTTCGTTCCACCGCGGGTTCTTTGTTGACCGGTGTATTTAACGAGAAAATGATTGTTGTCGAATCGCTTTGGGATCGGGAGGCGCTGCCCTGGCAGGCCGACTGGTATAGACAGCGCGTAAAGGCACATCTAGGCGACAAAATCGATGAGCAGTTTCGTCTCTATTACACGGACCACGCCCTGCACGGTGATCATCATGGCGTTGATGATGCCGGTCGAATTGTGTCCTATCAGGGTATGCTTCAGCAGGCATTACGTGATGTGGCCGCCTGGGTAGAAGGGGGCGTTACGCCGCCGAGGAGTACCAATTATCGTGTTGATGATGGGCAAGTCTTCGTGCCGGCTTCCGCTGAAAAGCGTCTGGGAATTCAGCCCGTTGTAACACTTGCGGTGCAAGGTGGTGACCGGATTGAAGTGGAAGCGGGTGCAGAGGTGGAATTTGTTGGCTCGATCGCAACGCCGCCCAATGCAGGGATAATCGTTGCAGCAGATTGGAGTTTCGATGGATCGGGCATTTACTCGCAGACGAGTGACATCTCGCCGGATAAGTCCGATGTGGTCGTTTCAGCGACCCACCGTTTCGAGACGCCTGGCACGTATTTCGTCACGTTGCGCGGAGCATCCCAGCGTCAGGGTGATTTGGTTACACCCTATGCCGTCATTCGAAATCTCGCGCGAGTGCGTGTCGTTGTCGTTGATGGCGCTGGCGACGGGATGAACAAAAGCTCGATTGGCGACCTATAGCATTTCCTTTGCGGGAGAAATGATGGCCCAGTAAAAAGGCGCACCTCAGTGCGCCTTTTTTATTTCGTTTGGACCCCGTTTGGCGGAGTGTGTCAGTGCATGCTCATTACTTCGTATGTGCGCGAAAGGAAATACCATTGCCCATCGCGTTTCACATATTCATCGTCAAAGCAGCCAATGATCACTCGCTGATCAGCACCCTTGGGATAGATCAGTTCGCGGCAGTAGCATTTTCCACGTGCGCTATCGCCATCGAAATCGAGCGCTGAAGGGAAAGAAATCATGCTCATGCTTTCGACATAGGCCATTTTTTCTTCGAATATCGCCACGATGTTATCTTTTCCCTGGACCGGCATATCGAGGCTGGGCAGCATCCACGAGCCATCTTCAGCCCAGGTGCTCCCCCATATCTCAGAATCGAGACGCATAGCGCCGGCGGCAAAGGTTTCCACCAGTTCACGTATTTCTAGCCGATCTTCAACACTGCCTTTACTCATTAGATATCTCCTGCTCAAAGATTGGGTGCGCACTCACAGTGCGTTTAAAGCCAGCGCCTAACGCGGGTGTGCGAATCGAGTCGTCAGCGATTGCTGTCAGGTCAAACAAAGGCTTCCTCGCCTTCCAGTTTCGTGCGATGCATCATTCGGCCCGACTCCGGATCGTAGGGTAGCGCGCGATGCATGGTGCCCGTGTTATCCCAAATGACCAGATCGCCAACTGACCATTCATGTCGGTACACGAAATCTGGCTGGGTTGCCCAGTCGCGCAGCCTCACTAGGAGCTCAGTACCCGAGCGTATGTCTAGGTCCTTAACCTCATAGGCGGTACAACCCAAGACGAGGGATTTTCGGCCCGAGCGATGCTTCCATACCAATGGCAGCTCGTTATCGCCAATCGCCATCATCTCCTGCAGCTTGGCTAGCGAGGGTTCGGGTTCGTAGTACAACAACGAATTCCAAACCGAATGATTGACCTTAAGATGTTCGCAAAACGTTTTGTCGGCGTCCGAGAGCTGCTCATAAGCGGCATAGGTATTGCAAAATTCAGTTTGTCCTCCTGTGGGAGACAGTACCTTGCCAGAAAGAATTGATGCGAGAATCGGCACCGAATTCATGGTGCCATCGATGTGCCAATACCAAGACGCCTTGAGGTATTCGGCGCGCGCGTTCTCTTTATTGTCGAGAGTGACCTTGTAAATCGTGTCGCCGAATACTTCCTCCGCGACATTTCCCAGCGTTTTAGTGAACGCCACTTGTTCCTCATCGCTAAAATTGATTTCGGGGAAAACCAGTACCCCGCGCTGCTCCATCAATTCCCTGATTTCCCCCGTATACGCGCCACTTAACAGTGTCGCTTTGTCAGCAAGAACACGCGTGCCGATTTGAGGTTTTATGGGTTCTGTTGGCAGTGTCATAACACGGCTCCTTGCCAATCGGGTTCAATGCCCCACGCGGGGTTAAATAGTGACTCGGCCACCATTGACGCTCAGGGTGTGGCCTGTCACGTAACCGGCAGCGTCTGAGACGAGGTAGGAGCAGGCGGTTGCAATGTCTTCGGGGCTACCTGCCCGGCCCATGGGCGAGTTGCCTGAACTTGCTTCGGCCTCTACATCGACGGGAGAGGAGCGCAGCATTGGTGTGTCAACGAAGCCCGGGGGAATGTTGTTCACTGTAATGCCTTTACTGGCGTACTCTTTCGCGAGGCTCTTGGTAAACGCGATGATGGCACCCTTGGACGCCGCATAATGCGTCATCTTGGCCGAGCCGGTTTGTGCGGACGACGATGAGATATTCACGATTCTTCCCCAGCCGCAGTCGACCATGTCGGGAATCGTGGCCTGAGCGCACAAGAAGGGACCTTTAACGTTAACGGCGAGCATGCGGTCAATCTGATCTCCGGTAAGGTCTTCAAATCCAATAAACCCGGTGATGCCTGCGTTATTAACTAGAATCGTGATGGGACCGAGTTGCTCGCGGGTGGCGGCGGTGGCGCGCGCTATGCCGTCATCGGAGGAGGCGTCGCCGACACAGACCATGCCATCGCCTCCTTCAGCGTTCAGAAGCGCGAGGGTCTCATTGGCACCGTCGCCATTGAGATCCCAAATGGAGACAGCCGCTCCGTCTCGAGCCAGTTGCAAGCATATTGCTCTACCTATGCCGCTTGCGCCTCCGGTGACGACGGCAACTTTTCCCTTTAATGACACGCGATGCTCCTCAGTTTTTGTTGTTAGCCGTGGTTGGCGTGAACAGGTTTAAATACCGCAAAAGACTACGCCAGCGGTAGTTTTTAGTCAACACTGGTGTGCATTAAGGGTGTGGTGCTGTTCGCTCTTAAAAGCCCTTTGGCGGGGCGCTGGGCTGTGGTGATCAACACGTGTGTTAACATTCTGCGCTATTCTAAAAACTAACCATTGGACAATTAAGGTATTTGTCATGGCGAAAGCGACGACTAAAACAGGTGGTGCGCAGCGAGGCAGGCGCAACAATTCAGATCCTGAATCGACCCGTCGGGATATTTTACAGGCTGCCGTTGAAGTCCTCGCCAAGGACGGGCCGGAGAGTCTCACGGTTTCAGAAGTGGCCCGCCGAGCTGAGGTCAATCGCGGCACAGCCTACCAGCATTTCCCGACTCGAGAAGATTTAGCGCACGCGACAGCTGAGTGGGTCGGCCAGCGAATGTACGATGAATTTTTTGGTGACTTCAAGGCCGTTGCCAAGGAGAACGAGTTTTATCCGCCAGCGCTCGCGCAACAGCGACTTTCCAAGTTCGCTATGGAGAATCCAGAGTTGGGTCGGGCGTGGCTGTATGATGTAATGACGAGCACCGGTGAGGTGACAGACAAATTTTGGAAGGAATACGTCAAGCGACTCCAGCAATTTATTGATAACGGCCATGGTCGACAAGATATCGACGTGGAAGTCTACGCGTTTGTGACATTGGTTACGTCAATGATGTGGCCCATATGGGCCGATGCTCATAGCCGAAGCAAGAAGGCGCGGGGGCTGATGGAGCAGCGGTTCATCGACGAAATGCTTCGCCTCACCATGTTCGGTGCGTTGGTGCCTGAGCAACATCCCGACCTTCAGGCACGTTATGGCAATGGCAAGAAGCCTGCGTAGGACGAGTAGCCTCAATAACGAAGAACGAAAGTGCCAGCCGCGCCATTGCAGTAGTCGTTAGGCTCGGCGACTCGACATTTCATTCCGCTTTAGGTGCTTCGCCGTTACCAGCACGGGCGTTCAGCATCGAAGACCATCGCGACTTATGAACAACATAGTTGACTAGTTAGGCCGCGGGCGTTAATTTGCGCGCATCACTTTTGAGGGATTTAAAAATCATGTTTAACGCAATCGTCATCGACAAAAATGATTCCGGCCAAGATGTCTCGGTTAGCTCTCTGGAGCAGCAAGCGCTGCCTGAGGGCGATGTGCTCGTGCGAGTCGACTACTCGACAATTAACTATAAAGATGCGCTGGCGATAACTGGCGCATCGCCGGTTGTCCGCAAGTTCCCTATGGTACCCGGCATCGACGTTGCAGGGACCGTTGAGCACAGCGAACATGCCAAGTGGCAGGTTGGCGATAAAGTGGTTTTAAACGGTTGGGGCGTTGGCGAGGGTCACTGGGGTGGTCTATCGCAATACGCACGTTTGAAGGGGGACTGGTTAGTCGCACTGCCTGACGCCTTCGATAGCCGACAGGCTATGATTATTGGTACAGCCGGTTACACCGCTAGTCTCTGTGTCGACGCCTTAATTGACCATGGTATTACCTCTGACCACGGCGAAATATTGGTTACGGGTGCGAGCGGCGGTGTCGGCAGCATTGCGATTGCATTGTTAGCCAAAGCCGGCTTTACAGTGGTTGCGTCGACCGGAAAGGTCGATGAAGCCGATTATCTAAAAACGCTGGGTGCTGCTGAAATCATTGATCGCGCCGCACTGTCAGAGGCGGGCAAGCCAATGCAGAAAGAGCGATGGGCAGGCGTGGTTGATGCCGTCGGCGGCAATACACTGGCGAATGCCTGCGCACAAGTACGCTATCGTGGCGCTGTGGCCGCCTGTGGTCTAGCGGAGAGCCCTAAATTCCCCGCCACGGTAATGCCGTTCATCCTTCGGGGTGTCACGTTGTACGGCATCGATAGTGTGATGGCGCCAGTTACTATTCGTGAGCGCGCCTGGGCGCGACTGGCAACAGACCTCGATGCGTCTTTGCTCGAGACTGTCGCCAGTGACATTAATCTCGCTGACGCAGCGTCGGTCGCGGGCGATGTTCTCGCGGGCAAGATTAAGGGCCGTTTGGTGGTCGACGTTAATAGCTGACCGCCGTGAGCGGCATATGGCGTGAGGTCCAATACGGACCTCTCAATCGGCCGCTTTAATAAACACCATTGTTGACTTGTAAAGTCGCATCAGATTACCCTCATTCTCTCTAGAAACTGTGGGCACGTTAGCCATGTGACCGGTTAGCGCGCAGCATTTTCACCTGAGCACCATCCGGAGATAGCGGTTATGAATTTTGAACTTTCCGAAAGCCAGCATTTAATGCGGGAGTCCTTTGCTCGGTTTCTTGATGAGCAAAGCAGTTCGGAGCGCGTGCGCGCCGCGGGTGAGAATGGCGGTTTTGATCCAGTGCTTTGGAAGGGTCTGGCAGAGCTTGGTGCGTTTGCGCTGCGAGTCCCAGAGGCGTTTGGCGGCCTGGGGCTCAGTACGATGGACGCGGGCGTGCTGTTGGAGGAAGCGGGCAGAACGCTGGCGTCGGGTCCATTGGCGGATACGCTCGTCGCACTTCGCGCGATCGCGCTGCTTGGCGGTGACGCTCAGGCCGCGCTGCTCGAGGATGCTATGGGCGGTGAAAAGATCGTCGGCCTTGCAGCACATGATGTTGCCGACATGCCCATTCAGTGGGTCGCTTGGGGAGCAGTGGCCGATCTGGTCTTGGCGCGAGATGGAGACAAGGTGGTGGCAGTCGTCTGTGAAGGTGACCAGGGCGAGGAGAATCTCGCGTCAACCGCGCTAGCCGAGCTCGATCTCAGCGCGGGCGTTCGAACCGTTTTGGGGGCCGGTGACGAAGCGGTTGAAGTGTTTACTCAGGCGCTGGAGGAGTGGAAGCTTCTTGTAGCGATTGGTCTCTCCGGGCTGTCGCGTGAGGCGATTCGTCTGGCATCAGAATACGCCTGTGAGCGAGTAGCCTTTGGTCAGCCGATTGGGACGTATCAGGGAATTTCGCATCCCTTGGCTGATCTCATTACCGATGTTGACGGTGGAAAGTATGTCACCTGGAGAGCAATTCACGACATAGCCCACGGTGAACCCGACGCGGGAGCTCAAGTCTCGTTGGCGCTCTGGTGGAATGCTGATACCGCAGGTAGAGCAGTTGCTCAGGCGCTGCACACGTTTGGCGGCTATGGCCTGTCGACTGAATACGATATTCACCTCTATAACTTACGCGCCCGAGATTGGCCGTTGGTATGGGGTGATCCGGCACTATTGCTTGAAGAGGCGGGGCGCAGGCTCTATGCGGGTGAGCGGGCGAGTTTGCCTGATGTCGGCGAAGTTACCGTTGATTTTGATCTTGGCGATGAAGCCCGCGCGATGGCCAAAGAGTTGGATGATTTATTTAACAGCATCTTGACGCCTGAGTTGCGTGCCAAAGCACACTACTCGTTCGACGGTTTCGATCCCGGTGTCCACAAGAAATTGGCTGAGGCTCGAATGCTCTTTCCCGCATGGTCATCAGAATTTGGTGGTCGTGAGGCGCCCCCTTACACCGTCAATGCGCTTCGAAAAGTGTGGGAGGACCACAATTGGACCACTCATGCGACCAGCACAACCATGATGGTCGGTACCATGATTCAGAAGTTCGGCAGCGACGAATTGAAGAGTGAGGTATTGTCAAAGATCGTCTCCGGTGAAGCAATCTGCAGTCTTGGCTATAGCGAGCCGGGCTGTGGATCTGACGTGTTTGCAGCGAAAACAAAAGCGACACGCGATGGCAATGGATGGCGCATTGATGGGTCAAAAATGTGGACCAGTGGTGCAAACATTGCGCAATATGTCCTCATGCTGACGCGCACGAATTCCGAGGTAGCAAAACATAAAGGCCTGACCCTGTTCGTCGTGCCATTGGATGCAGAGGGGATCGAGGTTCAGGCGATCCACACGTTTCAGGATGAACGCACCAACATCACGTTTTACGATGGTGTGCGGGTAAAAGATAGTTATCGTCTTGGTGACGTCGACGGCGGACTCAAAACAATGTCTGCCGCTTTGGAGCTTGAGCACGGCGGTGGCTTTGCCAAGTCGCAATATGCCATGGCGAAAGCCGGTGAGGCGTTGTGTCGTGAGGTCTCTCGAGGCGGACGCCGACTCATTGAGCATCCCGATGCACAGAAGCGGTTGGCGCGAACACGTGCGCATGTGTATCTGTCCCAAGTGATCGAGAATCGCGCTTTGTGGGCCGGTGTACAACGTATGCCCAACCTCGGGTACGGACCCATGGCCAAGCTGTTTTCCTCCGAGAAATTCCAGTCAGATGCACGAGACCTACTCGATTTGACGGCACCTCATTCATTGTCTAAGCGCAAAGGCCCGGCCGCGGAAATCAATCTGGCTTACCGTCACGCGCAGGGCACCACCATCTATGGCGGTACGAGCGAAGTACATCGCAGTCAGATCGCTGAACGAAATCTTGGTTTACCCCGAACTCGGGGCTGAGGAAAACGCTATGTCTGAAGCGCCACACCTGATAGTTGAAGCGCACGACGGGATACTGATTGCATCCCTCAATCGTCCTGAAAAGCTCAATGCGTTGACGGGCCAGACACTGGCGCTTTTTGAGGCAGCCCTGCATCGCTTCCGCGATACCGCGTCACTAAAAGTCATGCTTGTACGCGCGACAGGCCGTTATTTTTGTGCTGGTGCTGATCTTCGTGATCGCTCGGGCGAGCCACAGGAACCGCCACGTTCAGGTGTCGCAATACGTGAGAAGCACCGTCTCGGGCTGAATGGCATGCACCGGATTTACGATGAAATGGAGCACATGGAAAAGCCGATCGTTGTGGCACATCAGGGACCGTGTGTCGGGGGTGGGTTGGAATTATCGCTATCGTGTGACTTTCGAATTGCAGCAAAAAGCGCTACTTATGCCTTTCCTGAAGGCAAAATGGGCGTGCTGCCGGCATCGAATGGCGTGAGCCGTCTGGCGCGTATCGTAGGACCGCACTGGGCCCGTTATTTAATCATGGCCAATCTGCCTGCAGACGCGGATCGGGCCTACGTGATGGGCCTCGTTCATGAAGTGTTTCCAGATGATACCTTCGAGCGCGATGTAATGACCTTTTGCGAGCACCTGGCAGCGCAGCATGGCGAGCAGATGGGCACGGCCAAGCTTGCCATTGAACTGGCTCACGACGTAGGACTTGCACAGGCGCGGCAAGTCGAACGCCTCGCTAACAGCGCATTGATGCTTAACCCCGATTACCTCGAGCGGATAGACCGCTACATCGCCAGCATCGGTAAGGGTGGTAACAAGGACGGCGGACACGATAACAACCACGACGAAAGCCACGACGACAGCCACGACGATAATCAGTGAAGCGCTGGTTTTTCAGGCATATCTGGCCGGTGCAGGGTTACTTAGCATGAATTTTGAATGGAAAGACGAACAGAAGCAGTTTCGCGCTCATGTGCGTGAATTCCTGGCAGCGAACCTGCCCGCTGATTGGGAGCAGATAGCCCACGGTCCCGGTTCAGCGGTGCAGACCGAATTTTCAAAAGCCTTCTGCGGTAAGTTGGCTGATGCTGGCCTGTTGGTTCCACACTGGCCAGCGGACTGGGGTGGTCGGGACGCTGATCCCTGGATTGCTTTTATTCTTGCCGAGGAGATGTGGGCTGCAGGCGAGCCCCGTGGCGGCCAGTACATGAACGTTAACTGGATCGGCCCGACGTTGATGCGCTTCGGTAGCGAGGAGCAACAACAGCGTTATATCCCGCCAATGGCGCGAGGAGAAACGCTATGGTGCCAGGGTTTTTCTGAGCCCGAGGCAGGATCTGACCTGTCATCGTTGCGCACTCGTGCGGACCGTCACGGGGACCGTTATCGCATCAACGGACAAAAAATATGGACCTCCTACGCGAGTCATGCCGACACCTGTTTTCTATTGGCCCGTACGAGCCCCGATAAGCGTGGTATTTCTATTTTTCTACTGCCAATGGACACCCCCGGGATTACCGTACGCCAGATACCTAGCATTATTGGCGAGGGCGACATTCATGAGGTGTTTTTCGATGATGTTGAAGTGCCTGCCAGTGCCATGCTGGGTGGCGAGGGTGAAGCGTGGAGCATCATCCGAATCGCGCTGTCGTTAGAGCGCGTCGGAATTCCCCGTTTTGCGCTCGCGACGCGAATGCTTAACCGCGCGGTCAATACCCTGAAAAATAAAAAGCGCTTCGGTGAGAGTGCTGGGCAGCAAGCGGCTCGAGCGCTAGCAGCCTGTGAAGTGGCCCGCCTTGGTAGCTATGAAATTATTGATCAGCGCAGCCGGGGGCAGGTGCCGGGTCCTGAGGCTAGCGTCATACGCTTTGCTACCGTGACAGCAGAGCGGCTGGTGGCTGAGTTTGTGGTGGAACATGTACCCGAGGCATTAGCTGGTCAAGATCCACTGTTGCTGGCGCATCATCAGCGGGCAATTGTGGCGGGTATTGCATCGGGCGCAGCTGAGATCCAATTGAACCTAATTGCATCTGAGTTTCTGGAAATGCCAAGGGAGCCACGCTGATGGATTTCACCCTGAATGACGACCAAGGGGCCGTTGTCGACGCGATTGACAAGCTGGCCCGCCAGTTTGATACCAAACCCACCGATTTCGATGGCTTTGCACTCTACAGTGCAGAACTCGAACATGAGTTGGTCGAAAGCGGTTACTTTGATATCGCGACATTTCCCGAGATGGGACCACTGACCGCTGCGTTGGCCGTTGAGCGTCTGGCGCGCTCGCCATTTACCTGCGAAGCAGCACTGTCAATGCTACTGAGGCACCATTTAGGCGAGGACTTGCCGCGACCTGTCGCTATCGTGGAGGACGGTCGCCCGGGTCGATTTGTCGCCGGCGCAAAATCCGTTTTGGTAATTGATGGTGAGCGCATGAGGCTTGTCCATCCCGAGGCGAGTGATACCCGGATAGTTGCGTCGATTTATGCCTATCCGATGGGGGAACTGGTGGCAGATCTGCCTGGCCGCGAGCTAAGCACCGGGGAGGCGGAGAATGTTCACACCTGGCTGCGGGTGGCGTGTGCCGCCGAGATCGCCGGGCTGATGCAGGCCTCGCTTGACACCACCATTGAGCATCTCGGCGTGCGCAAACAGTTTGGTCGGCCGCTGGGAACCTTTCAGGCGCTACGACACCGAATGGCAGAATGTGCGGTCTTGGTCGGAGGGGTTAGACGACTAGCGCTTCGAGCAGCATGGTCTGGGGATGCCGGTGATGCTGCGCTAGCGGCTATGCACGCGCAGGACAGTGCTAATCGCCTGAACTACGATGTCCACCAGATGATGGGGGCAATGGGCATGACACTCGAAATGCCACTGCACTTATGGACTTACCGGACTAAGGCGCTGCTGTCTGAGCTTGGCGGGCGAACAGCACAGGGCCGGGCTGTGGCCCAACACTGCTTTAAGGGCGCTGATTAAGCGAATTCTGATGATACGTTGAGCGAGACGGCCAGACAGTCGTCTGCTACTACCACTGGTGCGTTGCGCCCGACTAGCGATCGATATCGATCGTCCTGGTCTGTAAGGCCAGGCAGTGGGTCACTGAGGTGTGATTTCGCCGATCTCTGTGCCAACCTCGTAAGTTTCCCCGGCCTCGACTTTACGGGTTAACTTTCCAGATGCCGGCGCTTCGATATCCTGCACCGACTTGTCGGTTTCAAGAGAATAAATTGCCTGACCTTCTTCAACGACCGCGCCGTCATCGACAAGCCATTCGGTCAGTGTGCCTTCGGTGGTGGACATTTGGAGCTTCGGGATGGTGAGGGATGTAGCCATGGTGGTTATCCTCGACGATTATTAAGCGATGAGACCCCGCACGCGGGTGGCAATGGTGCCTGCATGCGGAACTTGTGCTGTTTCAATGATTTTCGAGTAGGCAATTGGCGCGTAGGCGGCACCAAATCTTGCCGCCGGCGCCTTGAGTTTGCCAAACAGTTCTTCGTTAATGGTGGCGGCAATTTCCGACCCCAGGCCGCAGAACTCGGTGGCTGCATGAACAACAAGCGCCCGTCCGGTCTTTTCAACAGAATTCAGAATGCGGTCGTAGTCCAGGGGGAGGAGGGTGCGCAAGTCGATCACTTCGGCGCTAATGCCTTCCTTTGCCAATTCTTCCGCCGCGGCCAGACATTGTTGGACCTGCCAGCCATAGGTGATCAGGCTTATATCGGTGCCTTCCCGCTTCACTTTAGCGACGCCAAGGGGAATTCGATAATCGCCGAGAGGGACCTCTTCCTTGGTACTGTAGGTCAGCATCATGGACTCGTATTGAACACAGGGATCTTCGTCAAAAATACAGCTCAACAATAGCCCTTTCGCTTCGCTGGGCGAGCTGGGATAAACGATCTTGAGCCCGGGGGTATGAAGCAGCCAGGCCTCTGTCGACTGGGAATGCTGTGCGCCGAAACCGCCAATACCACCCCCAGCAACGGTTCTGATCGTGAGCGGCACATGTGTTGTAGCGCCCGACATATATCGCTGCTTAGCCGCATGGTTTACAACCTGGTCGAGGCATACTCCCATAAAGTCTGAAAACATGATTTCTGCAACCGGCCTCATACCCATGAGCGCTGAACCCGTTGCTGCGCCAATAATGGCTTGCTCGGCAATCGGTGTTGGACGTATCCGCTCACCCCATTTTTCCTGCATGCCCTGAAAGCAGCGGAATACACCGCCAGACTCGCCAATATCTTCACCGAGGAAGAATACATTTTCGTCGAGTTCGAGAGCAGTTTCCTGAGCATCTTGAATGGCCTGGAACATCGCCATTTGCCGGGTTTCTCCCGTGTGCGCTTGCTCGGGCTCACGCTTTACACGTTGACCGCGTACCGGCACAACCGTTGGATCCGCGTAAACGTCTAGCAACATTTCATCTTCACCGGTAACGTTGCAGCTGAGGGCGTAGGCAATCGAGTCGGCGACTTCGGTTTTCGCTGCTTCATCGATTGCTGTGAGTTCGTCCTCGGTGCATATTCCATGCGCTAACAGCTGTGCGCGTGTGTTGGGCACCGGCGCGTTTGCCTTTGCCTCTGTGAGCGCTTCCTTGTCGAGATGATTGGTATCGCCCACGCCCGCGTGAGGTCCAAGTCGACACGTCAGTGCCTCGACAAAGATAGGACCGTTACCCGCGCGGACTTCATCGATAACGTCTTTCATGGCGTTGTGAAAGGTGACCGGGTTATTGCCATCAACCTTGATGCCTTTAAACCCGTAGCCTTCAGCCCGAGATGCAAAATCTTTGCTGGCGGTGTAGTCAGGAATTTTTGTGTATTCGCCCATCTGGTTGTTTTGACACAAAAAGACAATTGGGAGCTTCCACAGTCCGGCAAGATTCATAGCCTCGTGAACTGCACCAATACTTGTGGCTCCGTCACCAAAATTAACGATCGTGACAGCACCTGTGCCGCGCATTTTGTTGGCGAGAGCGACGCCGTTTGCGATGGGCGCACCGGCGCCTACGATAGCTGTGGTCAGCATGGAGCCCGAACTGGGGTCTGAAATATGCGGTGATCCACCTTTGCCTTTGTTAACGCCATCGACGCGGCCGAGCGCTTCCGCAAATAAGCCTTTCAACGGCACGCCTTTCGCCACTTGGTCGTGGATTCCCCGGTAAATCGTCACCATTTGATCATCGTGGGTAATGAGCGGAGCGATAGCGGCAGGAATCCCTTCCTGACCCGTCATTGGCCAGTAAGTGAATTGGAATTTTCCGCTCGAAAGGCCGGCTTGAATGCCTTTGTCGACCTCGTGGATGCGGGACATCTGCCGATAAATTTCACGCAGTGTATCGTGGTCTATATCGAGGTTTGCTGCCATTGCCTGAGACTCCGTTTTTCGGTTACCTGTTCGGCCGAGTGTGACGCCAAAACTGCTACTTACCAATCTCTTATTGTACACCAGTGGTGTTCAATAACAATTTGAAAAGCGCATTTAAATTACTCGTACCAGCGGTTAAAAAGAGCGGTCGCCCAGCGAGCCAACAGTAATTATGGGGTATCTATATCATTCAAATACCGGCGTTCTCGCGGGGGTATTCACCGTGACTTGGTGGCCCGTTTGATCGTCGCGAGGGGTCAGTTGAACCAGTGCACGATGGCGCTCGCGATTCGAGTGACATTGGATAACCCCGGGCCAACCCCCCCAGCTATGTCGCCTGGCAGCCTGTCAGATTAGTAGTTCCGTGATGGTGCGGTTTGTTTCCATGCCCCTAACTCCCCAGCGTTCAAC
The DNA here is from genome assembly GCA_965657905.1 of Luminiphilus sp. Taxonomy (GTDB): domain Bacteria; phylum Pseudomonadota; class Gammaproteobacteria; order Pseudomonadales; family Halieaceae; genus Luminiphilus. Next base: position 212,869 of record CBFHPT010000001.1, read on the forward strand.
CTGCACTCCCATCGCTTGCTGAACCGTGAGGCCGATACGTGAAATGGGATCGGCGTTGCCTGCCATGTGGAACCCGGTGCGAATGCGGCCACCCGCATTGCCAGCCACCATGGCGGGAATACCTTCGACAGCGTGCGATTTAGCAATGGAGCAGTCTGAGTGCGCAAGCACTAAACAGTTGTCTAGGAGTGTGCCGTCACCTTCGGGGATTGCTGACAACTCATTAAGGAAATCGCGCCAGGCGAGCATACTTCGTTGGGCAAAATAGGCCACATTCCGCTGATGACCAAGCGAGGGATCGACTGGCTCTTCATGTGTCAGTGTGTGGTGAGTCGACGAGCTGCCGGGGCGCCGTAAATTTGATGCGGTGTCTGAAAATAGCATGTTGAAAACGCGGGTCTGATTGCACTGAAGAGCCCGCGCAAGGAGACTCGCCATTAGTCGATGGTTTTCCATGACATGATCGATTTCTGAGTCGATTGGCGTGTCTGCAGGTTTGTTCGGCATCGTGAAATTTTCGACAGGCGCCGGCGCCTGCAGCTGGAGTGCCAGTTTCTGCTCAAGCTCGCGAATGGAGGTAAAGTACTCGTCAAGCCGTGATCGATCGTCTGCACCAACCTGTTGCATCAACGATTTGCGTTCGTCTTGTGTCGCCGACAGCACGCTCTTATGCACCATGTAGCGTAGATCTGGATTAAATTCCGCAGCGTTTGGATCCTGGAAGCCCTCGCCGAAAATTCGGCCATAAAGCGCCAGTGGCGATATCTCGCTTGGATTGGGTGATCCCGCGTCACGGTAGGAGTAGGAGCGTTGGATGCCCGCTGAGCACACCTCGATTGATTTAAAGCGTGTGCCCCCCAGTTGATCGCTAATGAGCACATCAAGTGTCGGCGCTTCTACCTTGCGATTGGGCACAGGAATGCCGGTACGCAGGCCAAGACAGCCGGTGACGTGAGGCTTATTGGGTACCCCATCGAGTTTGACATCAAAGCCGCTGAAAAATGCGAGTCTATCCCGGTAGGGCGTGAGCGGTTCAAGGTGTGCGGGCAGGGTAAACTCGGTGCCTGTGTTATCAGGAATCCATAGCTCGGGAATGATCCCGCAGCCCCATACCCAGGTACCGAAACGTACGGGTATGCGTTGCCCTGTTGCGGCGAAGGCGTTCCCGGATTCATTTAACGTCAAATTGAGTAGTGGCAAACCCACACTGACGGCAGCACCTTTTAGGCTGCCGCGCAGAAAACCGCGTCGAGAAATTTTATTCATAGCAAGCCACTCTCGTTAGATGGTTGTCGGGTGCCGTGATTGGCAAATTGGTGCTCATCGCTTATTCGAGCTGCTGGTGAAATTGCAAAAAAATTCTCACTCAGGGCAATCGTGCGCATTAATGCAGGTACGCGGTATCCGTTTTGTTTAAACGACGCGATCAGATAATCCATATAAGCGCGTTCGTCCCAAACGGTGTCACGTCCAACGCCGTAGCGGTACATTTTCTCCACCAGACAGCGAGGCGTTTCCGGGTGGTTACGCAATGCATGCGCAAGCCCTACGGCATCTTCGTAGGCAGTGCCATCGAGAAAGCCGCTGGTATCGATGAGCGCGCCGTATTCATGACGACGAAAGATACCCAGCCCATCGTAGTTCTCCAGTGCTAAGCCAACCGGGTCCATCACTTTGTGACATCCCTTGCAAGCGGGATCGGTACTGTGGGCTTTGAGCCGATCCCGCGCAGTCGGCAGATGGTCGGGGGACGGATTCTGTACGACGCTGAAGTCAATATCCGCGGGCGGATCGGGTACCTCCTGGCACAGGAAAACATTTCTAATTGCCTCGCCCCGAAGGGTAGGCGATGACCGGCCTGGGTGGGCATGCAGCGCGAGGAACGAAATGTGACTTTGAATGCCAAGCCGATTCCCCGTAACGGAGAGCGGTACCACTTCCCAGCCTGAGCGCGATGCCACCGGCTGCTGGTAAACCACGCCGAGGGCCCGCGTCATATGACTGCGGTCTAGCGTGAACAGATCCCTGTAGTCACCATCCCGTGCGTTTAAATGCTGCACAATGTCCCGGAGCGTTTGCTCTTGTGCATCAAGTGCTACGTCCGAATTAAACGCTGGATAGATTTCGGTATCTTTGGCGACATCATCGAAGAGTTCAAATTCGAGCATGTCGACAAAGAAAGCGGCGAGTGCACGATTGAACCGCGGCAGCCCCATGAGTCTGTCGACGTGTTTGGCAAGCCCTTCATCGTTGTCGAGCTCGCCATTTTCTGCGGCTTGCAACAATTCCTGGTCGGGGGTCGAATTGATTAGGAAGTAGCTGAGGCGTGTTGCCTTTGAGTAGGGATCCAGTTGCTCTAATGTGGCGTCGTCAGGATTCTCTTCTGTTTGTTCGATGCGTAGCAGAAACTGAGGTGAAGTCATCATGCCAACCAATGCGAACTGTAGGCCGGCGTAAAAGCCGTCAAGTTTCTGCGATCCCAGTTCAGCGACGGTAACGTAACGTTGGATCTGCATTGGGTTGAGCGGTCTTCGAAAAAGTAGCGTTCCGTAGTGCGTTACGAAGCGTGTAGCGCAGTCTCTGTCAAAGGTCACTTCTGATGAGGGCTGACAAGGAACAAATGCCGCTCGACGCGGTTCACTCAAAATAAATTCGGCGACTCCCCGAGCAGCTGCGTCGTACTGCTCAATACTGAAGGATGAGATACCCGCTTCACTGGTACCGACTGCGATCAACCCCTCGGACCGCAATCCGCGCTCAAACCTTGCGAGCACAGGGGCTTCCGGGCTGAAAATATCGGCTATAGTCGCGCGATATTGTGCTTCGGTAAGACGTCGCATCAGTGCCGGCCCACCGACGGGCTCTGGTTCTGTGAGCCTCGATGCGTTGTCTCCACCACAACCGACACTCAGTAGGGTGAAGCCAGCGATCACTGCGGTTGCAGCGCTCTGCAAGGCGAGTTTAATGAGTCGAATCGATCTGGCGGGGGGGCGTATCATTTGCAAGCCTCCTCCGGACAGTCCGTAGGCTCCACGACGAACGCGGGAACGGCCTCAATCCGATATTGCGTAGAAATAGAGGTAAACCTGCCTGTGTCGGGATCGGGGTGTCCGTCAGCGTATGCATAGAGTGCTTGATAGGCGCCTCGACAGGTATGCCCGAGAACAAAGGCGGCACCACTGGCAGTGTGCGAGCGCAGAGATTCAGGGGCGAGATCGCCGTCCGAGGTGCGTCCACTGCGGAACCCAAACTGCATGTCGTACATCGCTTCTATGGGTGTGTATCCCGAGAGGTATCCAGACATGGCTCCATCTTGAGACAGTGTGACCTGTAACTGAGCATCCTTGAGCGGTCGGTCAAGATACATGCTGTTTACTTCATTGTGAAACTGGGCGTCCACCGGATCAGACATCAGTACGCCATCCACGATTCGACCCGTTGTTGTCGCTCGGTACTTCGGTGAGGCTGTGGCGGTGTAGGTGGCAAATGCGAGTGCATCGCGAGATGGGCTAAGCCGAATGGGGTCGCTATTGGCGTAGAGGTGGATGTCGATGTGTTCGTCATTTCGAATGTCATCAACACCTTCAAGTTTTATTAAAATTCCCCAGGAGCCCGTTAGCATGCCTATTTCATAGGCGTTCGACTGGCCGGTTGATTGATAGGATCGCAGGCATCCAGTCATTCGATACCACTGATTGTCCACACCGTCATTACCATCGATGCCTGGAAAGTCGTTGCTGGCATTGCAGCCATCAAGATCAATACCAAACACGGGTATGTCGGACCGTTGAACGGCGCGAAAATGTTTGTCCGCTGGCGCCAACTCAGGGTGCAGGCAAAATGGCCGCCCGTCATCACTGGTATCCATAGCGCGCGCAACGCCCCGCAGTCGCTTCATATAGTCGCGGTCTTTTTCATCTGGACGTTGCTGACCCTCGGGTCTAAGCGCATAAATTTCTTGCAGATTCTTTGACATGCCGTTTGGACAGGCATCGGTTTCGGCCGCATCAAGAGACAGTCCGTACTGAATATGAGACACGACAAAACTTACTTCACCGTTACGAACAAAAGGTACGTCTGATGCGCTGCTGAGTCTCGCGGGCAAAAGGGGCAACACGGACGTCATCACCAGCGATAAGATAACCGTTAGCCACTTGCGGCGGGGGATCGTCGATGAGCAGGCACTGTTCATGAGTGACATGTTGCTTGACCTCCATATTTGAGCCCATGTTTGCTTGTCGAGCCTGTCATTTTTGCGTTTGATGTCACTTGTTTACGCTCCGTATCAACGCTGTACGTTGACGTGCTCCAGATCGACGGCGCCGGCATTGTTGCCAAATTCGCTGCGCACATAGCTTGCGATGCTGGCGATATCCACATCAGACAGACGCTTTCCGTACATTTTCATCCGCGATCGATCTACCACCATTCTCGGTGGGAGATGGGGGCCGTAAAGGATGACGTTGATCAGCGAGGCGGGATCTGGCGCCTGTACGATCGGGTTATCTACCAGTCGAACACCAAGGCCTTCGGATCCTTCACCCGTTGGCAGGTGACAGGAGCCACAGTGAACCGTGTAACCGACTTCGCCAGCGATCAGCGTTTCTTTGCTCGGGAGTGGGCCCCTCGCTTGCGCTTTGCTAGGAATGTTTTTTAGATACACAGCGACCGCTCGCAAATCCTCTTCGCTGAGGTATTGGGTCGAGTTCAGGACCACCTCGCGCATGGGACCGTGAACAACTGCATTGCGACTGATGCCATCGCGAAGGTAGGCGATAAGGTCTTCTTGCGTCCAACTTCCCAGTCCCATCTGGTGCGGCGTTAAATTGACGCTAGACCACTGCCGGTAGTAACCAAATACGACTTTATCTCGATAGGTGCCCCCGGTTAGCGCCATTGACCCGCGTTCGGCGCCGAGCATGTTGCGTGGGGAGTGGCAGGCACCGCAATGTCCAGGTCCCTCGACCAGATACGCGCCACGGTTCCAAGCTTTCGATTGGCTTGGTTCTGGTGTGAACGTATCGGAATTATGGAAGAGCTTCTTCCACGGACCCAGTAATGCACGCTGGTTGAACGGGAACGTCAGTGCATTGTCTCGGTTGGGCGTGCTTACTGGCGTGAGTGTTTGAAGGTAAAGATATAGTGAGGCAATGTCCGTATCGGTCATTTTTGCGAAATCGGTGTAGGGAAATGCCGGATACAAATGGCTGCCATCGGGTCGTATGCCTTGCTTCATCGATGCATAGAAATCCTGAAATGACCAAGCGCCAATTCCGTTTATCGGATCGGGTGTTATGTTGGTCGAGTACAGCAGGCCAAACGGGGTGTGGAATTCGACGCCGCCGCCATAGGCCCGACCGTTTTCAGCGGTATGACAGCTAGAACAGTTGCCCGCATAGGCGAGGTATTGTCCGTCTTCGATTGAGGCGCTGTATTGCGCTGGTTTTTTTGAGGCCGTCGTCGTCATTGCCGGTAAAAATGCAAAGGCTCCTGCTGCCAGAATGAGCAGGGCGATACCGACAGCGAGTGACTTACGCACGTTCACTGACTGCATGCTGTAGCTCCCACGTTGCTGAGCCACTGCGCCGCATCTCTGATGGATGCGCGACGACATTGACGTATTTGAGTCTTCACAGTGGCATAGAAACCCGGGTTGTTTAACTTAAGCTGAAATCGTCCGTGTATTTATCGCTTATGGGCGTCAACTGCTATCTATCCCAAACAATTTGCGCTGTCTTGGTACGCCTCGAGCGCTGGTGTACGCCGATAACTCGCGTGCTCGCGCGTCAAGCATTGAAGGAGCGCGTTAATTTCAATGATATTCATGTTGCTTTATATTGTACATCGATGTTGATTACAAGCTTGGCCTTGCGGCCGCCAGCTCAACGTTTGTGGCTGGCGGCGGTTGACCATCTCATGTTGGCTGCTGGGTGTTGGCTATCCAGTAACAATGAGCTATCAGCGCTAATGACAGGCGTGATCGGGCGCTGAACCGATGTGCACGAGTGCAGCGTGTCCGCGCAGCAGATTTCACCAAAGTAGTTGTGTAAGCATACAACCGGGTACGTTCGGCCATAGACGCGCGGCGAGATGCCGCGGCCTGCCTTCAACATGTTTTTTGTAAGGATATGATTTTATGCATTATCTGACCCATTTAAGCGCATGGATCCCAATGCTGGTCGGTGTCATATTTTTGGTGGCGAGCGCCCGCAGCAGTCCATGGACATTGATGACGGTGATGTTGCCCTCTGTGTTGATGATTGCCGGGAGCGGGCGTGCGCTGCTGTTTTCTGATTTGCGAGCGACGCAGTTGATCGCTATTGGCGCTATTCTGGGGCTGGTTTTAGCGATCCCAATTGGCTTCATCGAAGGGTTGGATGTCGGTATTACCGCTGGTTCATTGAGCGCTTTGGCATTTTTAAGCGCCGGGTGGTTTCAGATACGCCTTCAGCCGCCCATTTCCGCAGTGCCGGCACCTGCGCCCGGGCTTTTTTACAGTGCATTCGTTGCTGTTGATCAGGCGATTCTTGGGGTGATGGCGGTGTTGACGCCCGCCTCAGATAGTGAGGTCTTGAAAAAGGCGGCAGCTGAATCGACTGCAGCGTTTACGCTGATGACGGAGGCGGGTTGGTTAGCTAATCCATCGACGTTTCATCGCCAGCCGCCCCCACTTGACGTGCTGGAGGCCAGTCCAATACGAATTGCCGGACTGGATTGCGAAGCGTTGAGTTGGACCAGTGGTTTTGAACCACGACAGGGGCTTCCCGGCGCCGACCGATTTTTGGCGCATGACAGCAATCGTATGGCTCATGCGCTCGTCCTGCGTGGTGACCCGGCTGCGCCGTGGCTGGTCTGCGTACACGGATTCGGGATGGGCGATTTCAAAAAAGATTTTCGAACGTTTCGCGTCGCAAAGTACCATTCCCTGGGCCTTAACGTGGCGCAATTCATGCTGCCGCTGCATGGCAGAAGAGCCCCCGGACGTGTCAGTGGCGAACATTTCTTCGGTCTATCAGTCATGGATTTCGTCCACGCTGAGACGCAAGCGATTTGGGATCTTAGGCGACTTATAAGCTGGCTGCGTGCTGACGGGAACCAGAAAGTGGGTGTCCACGGTATTTCGTTGGGCGCCTACACCTGTGCGTTGTTAGCCACCGTTGATTGCAATCTTGATTGTGTCATCGCAGGCGTGCCGCCCGCTGACATGATCGATTATCGCGATTACCTTGCCAGTCCGCTCGACCGGCGGCTGAGTGCCATAAAGGGCGTCAATCCTCAGCGTGATCGCGCCGTTAATTCAGTTGTTTCACCCCTTGCGTCGCCATCTCGAGTTCCAAAGGGTGCGCGTTTTATCTATGCAGCCACAGGTGATCAGTTTGTGCCTGTCGAGCAAATTGATGCGCTCTGGCAACACTGGGAGCAGCCTGAAATTAGCTGGTGCCGAGGAGGGCATATCAGTGCATTAATGCAAAGCGCGCCGCGTGATTTCGTCCGGGACGCTGTACAGGCGACACTCGCAGACCCACGAGGTTAGTGGTCTAGCCCTACCAGATTGTTGCGTGAATACGTTTGGTTGATCACAAACGCTGGCAGTCGTTATTGTCGCAATGTTTCCATGGTGTGAATGACGCCCCGCAATTCAGCCAAGCCTTTTAGTCTACCTAGATATGAATAGCCGGGCCGCACACCGCTTTGGGCTAGTTCCTCTCCCATGAGGTGGCCGTGGTCAGGGCGCATTGCAATGCGATCTTGTCGGCCCTGGTTTTTACGTGCTGACTCTTCGTCAAGCAGTGCGCCAATAAGACCAACCATGTCGTTGTCGCCGTCAAGATGATCAGATTCATAAAAGGAGCCATCTGCTTCCCGGCGAATATTGCGCAGGTGTACAAAATGAATACGCGGTCCGAATTCCTGCACCATTGCGACGAGGTCATTATCGCCACGCGCGCCGAATGATCCGGCACATAGGGTAAGACCGTTGTTCTCACTGGGGACGGCTTCGAGGAGTGTGCGCGCATCCGCGGCAGTTGATACCACACGTGGCAGGCCGAACAGTGAAAAGGGTGGGTCATCCGGATGAATACATAGTCGGACGCCATGCTCATCTGCAACGGGTACAACCGCTTCAAGAAATGCCAGCAGATTGGCGCGAAGACCGTCTTCGCCGATACGAATGAATTCTTCGATTGCCTGGCGAATACCTTCCCGGTCATAAGAGCCTTCACCGCCCGGTAAACCGGCAATAATATTTTTCTCTAACAGTGCTCGCTCATCAGCGCTCATCGCTTCCATGCGTTTTTTTGCCCGATGTAGTACGTCAGGCTCGTAGTCGTTCTCAGCGTTGGCGCGTTTTAAAATGTACACGTCGTAAGCCGCAAAGTCTGAGATCTCAAAACGAAGCGCCCGGGATTTGTTGGGGAGTTGGTAGTCGAGATTGGTCCGGGTCCAGTCAACCACCGGCATGAAGTTGTAGCAGACCACGTTAACGCCGGCGGTGCCGAGATTTCGGAGGGTGTCCTGATAGTTGGCAATAAGACGCCTGTAGTCGCCTGTGCGCGTCTTGATATCGTTGTGCAGTGGCACACTTTCAACTACGTCCCAGACCAGATTAGCGGCTTCAATAGTACGCTTGTGCTCCTCGATTTCAGATAAGGGCCAGACTTCCCCTGTGGGAATGTGATGAAGCGACGTCACCACGCCAGTTGCCCCCGCTTGTGCGATTCGCTCTAAGGTGACGGTGTCATCGGGTCCGAACCAGCGCCAGGTCTGTAGCATGATGAAAAATCCTTGTTGATATCGAAGAAAGGAGCTGTGTTGATCAATCCGTTGGCGAGGGTCCTGCTTTGCGCAGACGCGATGGTGCAGTGCCTGTAAGGAAACCAATACCGTGCTCGCTACCCGCTCTCATTTAAGTCGTTAAGTACTATCCGATTTGGCAAAAAGACCTTGTTATGGGCCATACAGCAATGCACTGAGTCGTCTTGACTCCGCGAGATCAGCCACACCCGCGGGTTCACGGAGATTGGTCCACAGAGTTGACAAAGCAGCACGTAATCTGTGACTCTAAATTGGCCTGACCACTTTACCGATTAGGAATTCTGCCGTAATCCCCGTCCGCTCGCAAGCCAACGTTTGGCGAGCGTTCACAGCGCCCGGCATGAGTTCATATCAAGAGACCGATTACACGAATGAAGATTGAGGTCGTGAAACCCCAGCGTTTATACCTCCGGGTTGCCGAGCAACTCATAACCGCCATTCAGCGTGGTACCCCCGGGATTGGGGAGCGGTTACCGTCTGAACGGGAATTGGCTCAACGCTTTGGCGTTAGCCGCCCGACGATTCGCGAAGCGATGATTGCGCTCGAAATCGCAGGGCAGGTTGAGATTCGTTCGGGGTCCGGTGTTTACGTCACGCAGACAGGCGGGCCCGGGCTACAGCTTGACGCTGGAGCAGGACCCTTTGAGATTCTTGAAGCTCGGCGGCTACTCGAGCGTGAAACTGCAGCGCTGGCCGCTCAGCGCATATCCGCGACGCAATTAGCGGAGCTCGAAGCACTGCTGCAGGAGATGCAGCATGAAAATCAGCGCCCAGACATCACTGAGGCAGCAGACGAGGCATTTCACTGTCGGATAGCGGAGGCAACGGGTAATAGCTTGTTGGCTGCATCAGTCAACTGGCTTTGGAAGCTGCGAAACGACGCCACGATCAGTACGTACTTTCACCGGCGTATGCGAGAGGAGGGTAGCCGGCCGATTATCGATGACCACCGTCGCATCATTGAGGCATTACGCGCTCGTGATCCAGATGCAGCGCGGGCAGCGATGGATCTGCATCTACAGCGGGTGGTGAAGTCATTGATGAAGAAGCCCTAAAGGAGCTTAACTTGGAACGATTGTCTTTAACCGCGCTTGGGGGGTTACCTACCGGGGTAGAACAACCGGCACTCGTTGGTGACGACCTGAAGCCGGGTATCGTGCATCTTGGTTTGGGTGCGTTTCATCGAGCCCACCAAGCCGTTTATACCCAAGAAGCTATGCGGGTCAGTGGGGGTGACTGGGGCATTATTGGGGTTTCAATGCGCAGTGATCAGGTAGCCCAGCAGTTACGCCCGCAGGATCAACTCTACTCCGTATGGAGTCGCGGGCTTACGGAGGATCGGTTGCAAATAGTCGGTGTGCACACGCAGGTGCTCGTTGCGCCAAAGGATCGCGAGGCCCTCGATGCCGCTCTTGCTGACCCATGTATTCGGGTGGTGACGCTGACGATTACCGAGAAAGGTTACTGCCTGGCTGATGATGGTCGCCTCGATATTGCGGGGGGTGCGATCAGTACGGACCTAGCTGACCCACAGCATGCGCAGAGTGCGATTGGCGTCTTGGCACGAGGGCTTGCAAGGCGATACGAGCAAGGTGGTGCGCCTGCGACAGTCATTAGCTGTGACAACCTCTCGGAAAATGGTGCAGTACTTCGGAGCGCCCTGCATCAATACATAGAAAAAGCATTCCCACACATGCTCGTGTGGTTTGACGACAAGGTGCGTTTCCCTTGTTCTATGGTGGACCGTATTGTGCCCGCTATGAACGAAACGGGCCTTCGCGAGCAGGCGGCGCGCCTTTATTGCGAGGATAAAAGCGCCATTGCAACAGAGCCTTTTAGCCAGTGGATTATCGAACGGAATTTCGCCACAGAGGTGCCCGACTGGACGTCGGTCGGTGTGCAGTTTGTTGACGATATCCGACCCTACGAGGCCATCAAGCTTAGGATGCTTAATGCGGCACACTCGGTCATCGCCTGCTGCGGCTTGCTCGCGGGGAGAGAAACAGTGGCTGATGTCATGACAGATCCCATTTTGCGTCCATTTATTGAGCGCCTGATGACCGATGAGCTTGGCCCCGCCCTCGATGTGCCGCTCGGCTTCGATTTGGATGCGTATCGCGAACAGTTGCTGCTGCGCTTTGCCAACCCGCATCTGCATCATCGTTGTGCCCAGATTGCCACCGATAGTTCAGAGAAAATTCCCCAGCGTTGGCTTGCGACACTTCGCGCTCTGCCCGAGGGTTCGCTGATGCTGCGCGCGCTGGCCGCCTGGTGCTATCTGGTACTCGTGACTGAGATAGCGCTCGATGATCCGCGCGAAACGGCGTTGTTAACGCTGCGCCAATCAAGTGACCCGTTAGGGGGCCGCATTGGTGGGTTACTGGGTTGTCTTGGTGTGACTGTGACCGAGGAACCCTTGTTCGACGTTTGGGTTAACCAAATAAAAATATTGTTTACACACCTAGAAGACGGTATTGAGTCAGCGCTAATGAGCGACTGACTCAGACCCCGAGCTATCCCAGTCGCGCGATCACCTGCGGCAGCTCAGCGACCGTGACAATGCCCGGCGCACTCGCGCAGACCGCGGGCACAGCGTTGAGTGCCCGATGGGCGGTGTAACCGCCCATCTGTTGTGGTATCGGTTCTTCCGTGCGTGGCATGGACATCCGAATATCCAGTGGTGTATCGCCTTCGATATTAACCCGCCAACCGGTCTCTCCAAGCGTCCAGTCCTGATCGAGTTCTCGGGTGCAGTACCAGTTGGCGCGAAACTGCAGAAGCGGATGCCCGTTACGTATACCGGCGACGGTGATCCGTTGCGCCGCCACCGTGCCTGCCTCGATATAGGCATCGGAACCAATTGCCACGCGTTTCAGCGCGTTCGCGGTTTCTCCAGACGCTTCGACGTTGTCCAGCTGCAGGCCAAGCGCGTCAGCAACCAAAGAGAGTGATTGTTCAAAGCATTGGGCCATGTGGCTGAGCAGATTTGCATCGAATTCCTCGGTGGGCTGGCGGCCATACCCCATGACGTCAAGCACCATATCGGGCGAGCATGAGGCGGGTATGTCGGCGAACTCATCAATGGTAAGGCTGTCGAGGCGGCGTGCTACTGAGGTCATCACAATTGGCACGGCCTCTGTAATGAACCCCGGACTGCTTCCCGTGGCGTGTAGCGTGGCACCTCCACGATGACATGCGGCTTCGGTACGTTGGCGTAGCGCCTGATCCATTTTGGGGGGATAGAAGAACTCTCCCCGCGTGGTGATGATGTTGATGCCGGCTTCCAGCAGTCGGCAGATGTCGTCAGCGTTGGCGCCTTCCTGCATATACATCACACAGTCGGGTTGTGCTTTGATAATGTCATCGATACTGCGCGTCGCAAGAATACCGGTTGCCGCGAGTCCGCAAAGTGTTCCGGCATCCTGTCCGGCTTTGTCCGCTGAGTGCACATAAAGAGCGACAAGGTCGAGATAGGGGTGCTCAATGATGCCTCGCAGACATCTTGCCCCGACTTTGCCTGTTGCCCATTGTGCTACTCGTAAACGCTGAGTTGATTGCAGACCTGAGGTTTTGGGTGGCGACATCACGTCATTCCTGTTTGTTGTGAGTTGTAATGATCCGACAGAGTATCAATTCGGTGTACACTGCTACACCATACGTTTGCAAGTGCCCATGGTGGCCATTAGTAAGGATGTTATGCGATGACTGCTGCCGTACCCGCTGGCTTGCCCGCTTATGAAACGCTACTGCTGTCGCGGCGGGGACGCCTGCTTACGATTACGCTGAACCGGCCGGAGTCGCTCAATGCAGTGAACTTGCGTCTCCATGAGGAATTAGCGGAGGTCTTCAGTGTTGCTGCAAATGACGAGCATTCCGATGTTGTCGTGCTCACCGGCGCGGGCCGTGCGTTCTCTGCGGGGGGCGATCTTGAGCATATTCTCAACAATGCAACGCACCCTGAACGATTCGATGAGGAGGTGCGTCTCGCAAAACGTATTGTCTACTCGATGTTAGATCTCGATAAGCCCTTAATTTGCCGTATGAATGGGCATGCGGTGGGGCTGGGGGCCACGCTGGCTTTGTTCTGCGACATCATTTTTGCTTCGGAGAACGCAAAGATTGGTGATCCCCATGTGGCGATTGGACTGGTTGCCGGCGACGGTGGTGCTGCGATTTGGCCGCAGCGTATTGGGCTGTGTATGGCGAAAGAGTTTCTACTGACTGGCGACTTGCTGGATGCAAGACGCGCTTTCGAGATTGGTTTGATCAACCACTGCTTGCCAAGTGAAGAGCTTGATGCTGCCGTCGAAGCCATGTGCGACCGCCTGCTCGCAGGTGCACAAGATGCAGTACGGTGGACCAAGGTTTTGCTTAACCAGGAGTTAAAGCGTGTGACTCATAGCGTACTCGAGACTGGCTTGGCATACGAATCGCTCAGTGTTCGCACCGCAGATCACCGCGAGGCGGTCAGTGCGATGAAGGATAAGCGCAGGCCAAATTTTGGCGGTGAACGGGGGAGGGCATCCTGAATTGAAACACTACAGGTTAGTCGTGATGAGCGAGCCGGTACCCGGCAAAGAAGCAGAATTTGAACGCTGGTATCAGGACGTTCATCTACCTGAATTAATTGTGCTGGACGGGTTTGTCGCTGCTCAGCGGTATCGTCGAGTGCGGGTATTGGGAGCCGCTCAAAGCTGGCCTCACATGGCGGTCTATGAGATCGAGACCGACAATATTGACGCGGTGATTGATGGCCTTATTCTGGTCGCCGAAGCCGGCAAGTTAACGCTTTCTGAGGCGATAGATACCGACTTAACATCCGCAGCGGTTTTTGAGCCCTGCGCGCGAGTGGTAAGCGGTTAGCGTGCATCATTGTGACCTTGCACGTTTTGGTTGACCAGTAGCACTGATGGTTTACCTGATGCCTGCTTCCCCTTTTTACACCTCGCTCACGCTATCGCTCGCTCGCGGATTCTTTGTTGACCCCACCATGCTCAGTGACCGCTACCACTATCAATCAACAGTGTTGTATTATAAAGCCTTCTAGGGTGGTCGACGGCCATTTAGGCAGCGACACGATCTGCAAGTGAGAGGCTGGGGTTTGTTTTCTGAGTTCGTCCCTTTTTGTCCGTTGTCGGAAGTGCCTTCGGGCGGTCGAAAGATCAGAACGATCAATGGTTCCTGTGTGCTTGTTTGCAATATCGGTGACAAGCTTTTTGCAGTGTCGGGCATTTGCTCTCATCAGCAAAAGCCATTGGAGCGAGGCCGGATTCGCAACGGAGCCATTACCTGTCCGGTACACGATGCGCGCTTTGATCTCGCCTCAGGTGCGCCGCTTGACTTGCCCGCTACAGAGGCGATCGCGGTCTATCCCGTGCGTGTTATCAACGATTGGATAGAGGTAGGTGTCTCAAAAAATGATTTAGGCAAAGCCTCGGACGATCAATAGGGCAGGGCAATTAATGACAGACGAAAGAGCAGCTGAGAGCCTCCGGTCGGCATTTCGGACCTGGCTTGAAAAACATGTGCCGACTGATTGGCGCGCGGCGATGACAAATTGCGATCAGGATGTTTTCGTAGCGCAGCAACACGAGTGGTTTAAAAAGCTTACTGAAGCGGGCTACGCTACGCCGCATTGGCCCGCTGGTTGGCCAGGCGGTGGTAGATCGCTCGCTGAGCAAAAGGTTATTTTTGAAGAGGTCGCGAGAGCGGATGCACCGCGCTTGATCCTCTATTTTGTTGCGCTGTATCACGCTGCCTGCACCGTAATGGAGTGTGGCACTCAGGAGCAGCAAGATCGTTATCTCCCCGGTATTTTAGGCGGTGAGATTTGGTGCCAGGGGTTCTCTGAGCCAAATGCTGGGTCAGACTTGGCATCGCTGCGTACAAAGGCTGAGCGGCAGGGGGATCACTACGTCATTAATGGACAAAAGACGTGGTCAACGATGGCCCAATATGCCGATCGGTGCTTGCTGTTGGCACGCACGGAACGCGCCGGTGCGCCTCAGGCTGGCCTCACGTATTTATTGCTCGATATGAAAGCTCCCGGTGTGACTGTTCGTCCCATACACCAGATCACGGGCGATGACGAGTTCGCAGAAATCTTTTTTGATGACGTCAAGGTGCCCGTGACTGAGCGGGTTGGTGCCGAGGGCGATGGTTGGCGTGTTGCTCAGGCAACGCTGGCGTCTGAACGGGGACTGACGCTTGTCGAACTCAGCCAGCGAATGCGTTGCAGCTTGCCACTTATTCAGGCCGAGATTGTGCGCTGTCGTCGATCTGAGGAGGGTGCTTTACGTCGAGAGTTCGGTGAGCTCAGTGCTGAAGTGGACGCGACCTGCGCACTGGCAGATCGATATCTTTTGAAACGTATTTCAGGGGACGAAGTCGTCGGCGATGCGTCTGTCGTGAAATTATTCTATGCCCGTACGCTGCGTAAATTCACCCGGTTAGGGCTGCAAGTCGCAGGATTGGACGGACAGTATCACCGAGGCTTTATGCGTGGTGGGCCACAGGAAACTGGCAACTGGCCAGTGGATTTTATGAATTCTTACAACTGGTCAATTGCTGGGGGCAGTGACGAGATTCAACGCAACATTATCGCCGAGCGTATGTTGGGCATGCCGCGGGAGCCACGTTCCTGGCAGTTGGACGAGCAAATCTGATGAACGACGCATTAAAAGAATTTAGCGAATCCGCCCGCCAGGTTGTTGCGGGTCTTGGTTTAGATGCAAATGAGCGGTCGGCATGGTCGCAGCTCACCGAACTGGGCTGGTTGCTCACACCCATTCCTGAGGCGCTCGATGGGCTGGGTATGGGCTTGCCGGGGGCCTGTGCATTGCATAAAGAGCTCGGGCGCGCTGTCGTGCCAGTGCCCTTGATATCAGCATTGTTCGCACTCGATGCCCTGTCAGCCTCAGGTATGCCCGAGCGCAGCGCGTGGCTTGCGCGCCTTGGCGCCGGGGACGGCATGCTGACGGCGCCGCTTGCCGAGTCGAGACTCTCTGTTCGCTTCGAAGAGACGCCCATACTTGATGGTAGCGCCGAAGGGCTGGCCAGTGCGGATTTATCCAGCCATTTCCTGCTTTGGACCGAGTCCGCCGATCTGGTTGCGCTCGTGCCGGCCAACCACGCAGGTGTTTCATACCTTGAGCGTCAGACCTGGGATACCAGCCGCCGACTGTTCGATGTTCAACTGAAAGCCGTTTCTATCGGCCCCGAAAGTGTGCTGGCAAAAGGTCCATCAGCCAAAGCACTGGTTGAGCGGATGCTGGTGTGGCGAGACTTTGCGTTGGCCGCTGAGGCTGTGGGGGGGGCGGCGGCGCTGCTGAGTGAAACCATCGAATATCTTGGAACCCGGCGCCAGTTTGGTCGTCCGCTAGCAATGTTTCAGTCCCTAAAGCACCGCTGCGCTGACCTTAAAGCGCTGGTCGATGCCGCCGACGCCCTGCTGCAGGACAGCCTTGCCCGGGCAACCGACGATGATCATGTGCTTCAGCCTGGGCTCAGTGCGACGCGTGCGGGTTTATCAGCAAAGCAACTCGCATGCACTGCCTTCACAACGGTGGCAGAAGAGTCACTGCAACTTCATGGTGGTATTGGTATGACCGCGGAGCATCTCTGTCATCGCTATCTTAAGCGCGCATTACTTGATGAGCATCTCGGTCGTGGACGCGATGCGTATGCCATGGCGTTGGCGGAGCACTCAAGCGCGTAATCGCGCCGGTGCTCAGTTTGCTGTTCGACACATTGATCTACGATATTAGGCTCAGTCTATGACTTTCGATAACTCGGGGCCGGTGCTAGTGACGGGTGCTTCGGGCTTTGTTGGGAGTCATATCGTTCGATTGTTAGTTGAGGCGGGACGCGACGTTCGAGTGCTGTTGCGTAAAAGCAGTCAGCAGACGGCGCTAAGCGGCCTGCCCTTGGATATTCGCTACGGCGATGCCCTGGACCTCGATTCTTTGGTATCAGCAATGACGGGCTGCAGCACGGTTTTTTGGAGCGTGGTAGACCCACGTTTCTGGCTCAGTGATCCCTCGCCACTTTATCAGAATAACCTCGATGGATTGATTAACGGTATGGAGGCCGCACTGAGCTGTGGTGTAAAGCGATTCCTGTTTACCAGCTCGATAGGCACCCTCGGTTTCAATCGTGACGGACTGGTGACTGAGGACATTCCGTTCAACTGGCATGACCGCGCCTCGCCGTACATTCTCGCGCGGTTGGCCGCCGAAGAACGCCTGCTCGAATACTGCCGTGACCGTGGCCTTCCAGGGGTAGCGTTGTGCGTGGCAAATACCTATGGACCACAGGACTACCAGCCCACACCTCACGGCAATGCGCTGTGGGAGGTTGCCGACGGCCAGATGACGACGGTTCTTGATTGCAGCCAGCCTACTGTTGATGTCAGGGATGCTGCCGCTGCCGCGCTGCTTGCCGAGTGCTACGGTGTCGTCGGGCAGCGGTATATTATCGCCAATGAGTATGTCAGCAATCGCAGGTTTTACGCCTTGGCAGTAGCCGAGCGAGGTAACAAAATGCCTAGAATTGTCTCGCTACGTCTGGCGTGGGCCGTTGCTTGGATCGCCCAGCTTTGGTTCAAAATGGTAGGCCGCAGAGATACCCTCATCAGCACCGATGCTGTTTTTTTATCCAATGCATTCAAAGCAATGGATAACAGCAAGGCACGCAGTCAGCTGCACTGGCATCCACGCCCGCTCAAAGACACCATCCGGGACGCGGTAGCGTGGTATGCGAGTCATCATGGTGCTTGAGGTAGCGCTGACACTCCATGGTTCTGGTTAGCTTGCCGGTGATACAGGGTCTGTTGGGGCCGCCACGGACGTGGGATTCAAGCGTTCATCTGCAGTTGGGGTTGAGCCCAATGTAAAGAGCGCGATGGCGCTCACGCCCATCAACACGCCCGTGAGCAAAATGAAAGGCTCATAACTGCCGTAGCTGTCGTAGACCGCTCCAGCACCCAGGGGACCAAAGGCCGTACCAAGTGATAGGGACATCACCATGGCACCGTACAAGGCACCAAAATGCCTTAAACCAAAATACTTTGCTGCGAGATACGCGATCACGTCCACCTCGGATCCCAGTGTCAATCCAATGATAGCGGCTGCGATTGCCTGACTTGTTGGGTTGCTGCCGTCCAGTAGCAGTAGGGCACAGGCGAGCAGAGGTATTAGGAACGCGTAGCCGCCAACGAGGTGGCCACGGAAACGATCCAGAAGAAAGCCGGTGCCCAGTCGACCGATAATGGAGAAAATTCCCACCAGCGACGCAATACCTGCCGCCGCCATGGTCTGGGCACCGTTGTCTTTGAGAATAGGGACAAAGTGCACCACTGTGCCTACCGCAGTGAACGCAAAAAAGCCTCCGGCCATGACCAGCTTGTATAGCGCCGGGGACCTGAGACCTTCCTGCAAGGTAACACCCGTCAGTACCTTGGTCTGGTCGCTAGTCTCAGTTGGATTTTTAGCGATCGTATCGTGTGCGCCGCGAAAGAAAATCAGCATGAGCGGAAAGACCAAGGTGACCCAGGCCGCACTCATGAGCTTAAATGCCTGACGCCAGTCAAAATGCTCGATCAGCCAAGTCGCCATGATCGGGAAAATTGTAGCGCTAACCGATGCCCCCGATAGTGTGATCGCCAGTGCTAGTCCACGGGATTTTTCGAAGCGGCTGTTGACGGCGCTCGTCCAAACCGTCGCCTGCACCCAGAGCGTTGAGAATGCCAGCAGGCCCCACAACACCACCCAGTTTGTCTTCGTGCCCGTGGCGGTACCGAGGAGCGCGACCGCGCCCCCCATCAGCAGCACACCCGTGAGGCCTACCCGACGCGGTCCGAAACGATCGACCACCATGCCGACGGGTATGCCAAAAATGGCGCTGAAAAACGCCGCAATAGTGATGCCTGATGATATTTGCGCTCGGGACCAGCCAAATTCCTGCTGGATTGGCTCGATAAATGGCCCCATCGAATACACATACATGACGGCAGTGGCATAGCCAAGGCCCGCAGCGATGGGTAGCGGCCAGTAGCGCTGCCATTCCCGAGCGGCGCTTGCGTTTCCAGTCATTATTCTCTCCATTGTTGACAGCACATAGGTATTGGAGCGCCCGTAATGCTGGGTGCAATATTGGACCCAGCGACGCGGGCAGGCTGGCGCAAGTGCTGACGACGGTTGGGTCAATATAACAATTGATAATCATCAATGTCGATGATCACGCGCATGATGCGACGCATGTATTCAACATGAAGATCGACTTCACCAATCATCAACACTGATGTACAGTTACTGTCGGTGTTCGGGTGTTGGATTGTCAGTGTTTTGGACTCGAGCCTCTGAGATACTGGGAGGGTCCACTGCACATCAACGCTCGAGAATCAAAAACCCGCCAAATTCAAAACGTTATAAAAGGGAGCGACGCCATGAGCGGATTCACAGGTCAGGCAGGCAATTCCTCACAGCAAACGTCAGCGACACACGAATCACAATGGCCCGCAAGCTGGCTCACATTGGATGGGGGTATCCGCAAAGGACGCTACATCGATCCTGAATTTT
Source organism: Luminiphilus sp. (assembly GCA_965657905.1). Lineage (GTDB taxonomy): Bacteria > Pseudomonadota > Gammaproteobacteria > Pseudomonadales > Halieaceae > Luminiphilus. The sequence continues at coordinate 232,263 of CBFHPT010000001.1, forward strand.
TGGCGCTTGAATACGAACACTTGTGGAGCAAGGTTTGGCAAGTGGCAGCAAGGGTTGATGAAATACCGGAAGTGAATGACTTCACTACCTATGAAATTGGTGATCAATCCGTGTTTGTTGTTCGGGCCGATGACCAAACCGTTAAGGCCTATCACAACGTCTGCCCCCACAGAGGTACATCCTTAACGGAAGGCGCCGGGCATTTTCAGCACGGCAATGTCATTTGTCCCTTCCATGGTTGGCGATGGGATACCGAGGGAAATAATCAATACGTGCTCGCCCGTGATGAATTTCACGGCGGTAATTTGTGTGATGCAGATGTGGCCCTTAAGCCCCTTCATTGCGTGGAGTTCGCGGGTTTCATATTTATAAACTTTAATAAAGATTGTCAGCCGTTTGATGACTTTATTGCCCCGATACGCGGCTTTTTGGAAGGTTTGAATATCGAGGCGATGCGCCACTACTGGTGGAAATCGATTCCTATCCCCGCTAACTGGAAAGTCGCTCAAGAAGCCTTCTTTGAGACCTACCACGTGCCCGCGACCCACCCCCAGCTAGAGGTCGCAGCGGCGGATTTCATTTACAGTGAAGAGATGGACGAGGATTTCGACGCGTTTTTTCATCACAACGTGGAATACGAAACCCTACCGTTTGGACACGGGCGTTTTTATGCCGGTGCGAACACGCCAATGCAGGGCAAGGTCCAGGCGCCGCAAGCGGCGGACCCCTTAGATGCGATGGCTGCGCGTTTACAGCTGTTGGTCGATGGTATGGATGCGCAGGTGCTGCAGTCTGATGTTGATTTGCTGAAAACGCTGCGTGGTAAGCCGATACCCGAGGGGTCGACGCTGGGGGCAGAATACGTCCGTGCTTTATATGCCGATGCGGCCGCGACTGACCGACCGATGCCTAAAATGACTCCCGAGGTGCTCGGTATGTGGGGCGGTGAGATTTTCATTTTCCCCAACGTCATGGTGCTGCCTCAGGCAGGTAATGCAATGATCTATCGCGTACGCCCTAACGGGGATGATCCAGATAGCTGTACGTTTGAAATCTTTTCGACTCGAAGTCTTCCAGCGGCGGTGAAACCAGAGCGAGCAGTGCTCACGCCAGTCGACGATGCCAGCGATCCTGACCAGGTCCGACAAATTCCACGTCAGGATCTTGGCAATCTCAAGCGCATCCAGAAGGGACTGCACTCTCGCTCGATTCGTCAGATCTGGCTTGCGAGCCATCATGAGAAAATTATTCTGGGAATGCATCAAGAGCTTGATCGTTATCTACAGCCCTAACCTGTTCCTGAGTGTTTGTGCTGCTTATAAAGCTGGTAGTTATCAAAGGTTAGTGGTCTGCCGATACGCGCGCCAGATCGCCGGTGAAATAGCTCGAGGCGATGACGAAACACCCGCAGGCGATCGCCATTCCGCCCATCGTCGCGGTGAGAGCATATCGAATTGAAAGATCGCCATAGTGGATCGAAAAGCCGTCGCTGAGGGCGCCGACGATAAATGGACCGGCACCTGCGCCGATAATGTTGATGATAAACAGCACAATTGCTGATGATGTTGCACGCATGTTTAAGTGGGCAAGACTTTGATTCACGCTATACATCATCGGGATATAAACATTCTGAAGCAAATAAAATGGGAAGAAGCACAGAAGAGCAATGGTCTGATTGTCGGTTAATAAAAAGACTAGCCCAAAGGGGACACCTGCTGCCGTCACAAAAGCGGGTATTGCAATGGATTGAGCGGGGCGATTAGTCATCCATCGATCAGTGAGCCGACCCCCTAGAAACGTGCCAATTGCGCCGCCGAAACCAACAATTAGCGCCATCCACATGCCGGTGTCGACAGGCTGCATGTCGTGGACGCGCCCGAAAAATTCAAACCCCCACATGAGGATTCCGTAGCCCGTTATGGACAGTAATGAGCTGCCGATCATGAGCCATAGCCATGACCGGCTTGTGCATAAGTGCCTGAGCGTTACTGAAAAGCTCGGCTGCTTGTCATTAGCACGAAGCGGCTCAGACATCCCCCGGATAGGTTCTCTGACGGTGAAGCGCAAAAGGACGGCAATGAATAAACCAGGAATCCCCAGAACAATAAAGGCGGTTCGCCAGTCAAAATATTCTCTAAGGTAGCCACCACCGAGATAAGCAAGCGCGGCACCAACAAATACACCAGCTGAGTAAATAGCAAGGGCTGTAGCACGTCGTTCGGGGGCGAAATAGTCGGCAATCAGTGAATGTGCCGGTGGTGTGCCAGCTGCCTCACCGATCCCCACTCCGATGCGAGCCAACACGAGATGTGTAAGCGATTTTGCCATTCCTGAGGCGACAGTCATCGCACTCCATAGCGCTAGCCCGAGTACGATGATATTCCGTCGATTACCTCGATCGGCCCAGCGCGCTATAGGAATGCCCGCCACCGTGTAGAGCAGGGCAAAGGCAAAGCCGACCAGTAAACCCATGGTCGTATCTGACGCGCCAAACTCCTCTTTGATGGGGCCGATAAATACCGACAGCACCTGACGGTCGATAAAGTTGAAGACGTAAACAATAAACAAAATGCCCAGCACGTAGTTGCTGTAGGCGTTTGAACTGGACTGTATTGCGCGGTCTGGTGTCTCTGGCAATTTAGTTATTCCAGGATTCGGCAGTACTCGCTGCGGAGCGCATTGCAGAGCAGCCACTAAATAATATAAGTGCAGCCAATGGGAGGCAGGTGGCATACAGCGTCGCCATACCCAAGCCAATCGCGTTGCCTCCGTAGACATAATCCGAGATGGCAGCGATCAGAATGGCCCCCAAGCTCATCGAAAGCAGCCCGATGGTGGCTGAAAAAAATGCGACGCCTGTGCCGCGTAGTTCGTTTGGGGTAACGAGATTCATCGAAGCGACATAGACGACATTGAGTGGTGTCAGTAGTACTTGGAAGCCTGCAAATCCCGCGAGGAAAATCCACGCGTTGTCACTCGTCATTGCGATAATGCCGAGTGGCACTGCACCGATTATCGCAATGGCATACCACCGCATTGGTGCATCGCTATAACCGGCTTCAATGAGTTTTTTCACGATTGCGCCGCAGCTGATCTTGCCAACGATGCCGCCAGCAATCATAGCGAAACCTAGACCTAAGCCAATCTCCGTGCCGGTCCAGCCGAACGTGCGACCCATATGTGCTGGATACCATGCAGAGCCGCCGACGATAGCCATTGATGCAAGTCCGAAGCCGATGTAGTGATGCACAAAGAATCGTCCCTGTGAGCGCATAAAGGTCAGCAGATTTTTGTAGTTTTGCAGTATGTTGGGTGTGCCACTTTCAGGCTGCGCCTGCTTGAATCCACGGCGGTGGGGTTCGGGCATGGTAAAACTGAGCAGTGAAATGACGATGCCCGGGATGCCGATGATCAGGAACACAGCCTGCCAGGCTCTTACCTCGCCTAGGATGGGCAGCTGGAGTGCTTCGGCCTCGGAAACGGCATCCACCAACGCGCCACCAAAAAGGTAGGCGCATCCGGAGCCCACTGATGCCCCGAGGGCGTATACCGCGAGGGCCATGGTCAAGCGGGCCGGGGGAAACATATCGGTGATCATCGAGGTGGCCGCCGGATTGAGACCGGCTTCTCCCGCACCGACGCCAACACGCGCGGCTAAAAGATGCCAAAAATCTTTAGCAAGGCCACAGGCCGCGGTTGCAACAGACCACACCGCAACACTGACGAAGACGACGATGCGTCGGCTGTAGCGATCAGCGAGCATGCCTGCGGCGAGGCCAAACAAGGAAAATGTGATGGCAAAAGCAAGGCCGTGCAACAAGCCAAACTGGACGTCGCTTATGCCGATGTCGCGCTTAATCGGATCAACCATTAGCGAAATGATCGTTCTATCGAGAATCGACAACCAGTACAGCGCCGCTAACAAGCCAGTCGAATACCAGGCGATACCCGTTGACGGGTAAGCGGGGTCTGGGGGTGGGGCGGCCCGTTTTAGATTTTTAATAGACATCACTGGTGTTTATTAATTATAGTTTCGAAACTATAGGGCAGGGCCGCGTCTCTTACAACGGTTTTGTTCATGTGCCTTAGGGATGCTGGTGATCACTGGCGTACTGCAATTGCCCGATTTAAGAAAAATCCGTTTATCGCGGATTGCTGAAACTGATGGAGAACACTCATGGCAAACCTCGATGCGCTATTCAAGCCGTTCATGTCACCGAAGTTAAATCTCCCCAATCGCGTAGTCATGGCGCCGATGACTCGCAGCGCCTCGCCGGGCAATGTGCCCAATCAAAGAGTCGTCGACTACTATAGGCGACGTGCCGAGGGCGGCACCGGTCTGATTATCACAGAAGGCACCTGCGTCGACCACATCGCGGCCCATGGGTTTGAACATGTGCCCAACTTCTACGGTGATGAAGCATTGGCTGGGTGGCGTGAGGTCGTTGACGCCGTTCACAAGGCTGGTGCCAAAATCGCGCCTCAACTCTGGCATGTTGGGGCTGTACGCGAGCCCGGCATTAACCCCGGCGGCGACACACCCGGTTACGGACCCTCAGGAATTTCCATGCCCGGTATTGTGTCTGGTAAAGCAATGACCACGCAGGATATCGACGATGTCATAAACGCTTTTGCGCAAGCCGCGGCAAATGCGAAGGACATTGGGATGGATGCGATTGAATTACATGGCGCCCACGGGTATCTGATTGATCAATTTTTTTGGGCAGAGACAAATGTCAGAGACGACCAGTATGGAGGGGACCTACGTCAACGCTCACGTTTCGCGATTGAGCTGATTCAGGCTGTCCGAGCCGCTGTTGGTGAGGATTATCCCATTATCTTTAGGTTCTCTCAGTTTAAACAGCAGCAATACAGAGCGCGACTCGCTGAGACGCCCGAAGCGCTCGAGGCATTTCTTGCGCCCTTAACGAGCGCCGGTGTTGATATTTATCACTGCTCCGAGCGTCGCTTTTGGGAGCCTCAATTCGAAGGCAGCGATCTCAATCTGGCCGCATGGACGCAGAAACTAACGGGCAAGCCATCAATTGCTGTTGGGAGCGTTGGGCTAGACGCAGACATGATCGCAAACGCGTCAGGATTCAAGCCAGCAGGCGTTGATACCAGCTTCGAAAAGCTCACGAGTCGGATGGAAGCGGGAGAGTTTGATCTGATTGCAGTTGGTCGCGCGCTGATCGCTAACGCGGACTGGGCGAATCTCGTGCGCAATGGCGAGTTCGATCAGTTAACACCTTTTGACAAAGTGATGCTCGAAAGCCTAGAAGGTGCTAAAGCCTACTCCCCCAAATAGCGTTTCTAGTCGCTAGTCGCTAGTCGCTAGTCGCATGGCGCGTGGCATCATCGATTTTTCGGAACGGCGGCACAAGCCACCAAACGAGTAGCACGCACAGTATAAGAAGCACACCCGCACCCGTCATCGTCCAGGGCGCGCCCACGTATTTAGTCGAGAACGCCATTGCCAGTGTGCCGATCGGCGCGATGCTAATGGACATCATCGTAAGTGTTGTGATGCGGCCGCGGATGTAATCTTCTGACATAAGCTGCACGGCCGTTTGTACCAAAGTTTGTGCTAGTGTCGATGCGGCAAACATTGCGAAAACAGCAATGACTGCTAGGCCAAAATGCGACAAATGGGCAAAAAATAGCAGCACAATGCCCATGCCGAGCGTTCCGGCAACCATCGGCCTTACAAGGCTATCTTCTCGGAGCACGGTTATCCAAAGCGATCCCGCAACGCCGCCGATCCCCGTCGCGGCGAGCATAATACCCAAGCCACTGCCGCTGCGATGCCAGACCTCGTCGACAAGTACGACCATCAAGCTCTGCAGTGGTACGACGATAAGCATCGGTAGGATGCCAAACAGAATACACAGTCCAACGCTGGGTTTGTTAATTGCATAGCGGAACCCTGCGAGGGATTCACGGATAAAGTTGGATCGTTGATTTCCAGTTGGCGGGTAGCGATCCAGTGACAGCGTGAAGATAAGTGCCAGCGTCTGCAGCGTTACAATTATGGAATAACAGATAACGAAGCCAGCGATATCGGCAGCAATCCCGAAGGCCGCAGGACTTATCATGCGTCCAGTGTTAACGCCGGCAGACATCAGCGCGGTTGCACGCGCGATTTTAGGTTTGCCGACTGCCTCGACCAGCATTGCCGTTCTCGAGGGCATAACAAAAGGAAACGCGATACTGGAGGCGCAGGCACTCAGCAATAGAAACTCAAAGTTGAGTCTGTCGAGAGCGAGCAGCACCAGCACGGAGCCCTCTGCGACGATGATAATCGTCTGCGAAAAGATTAAGAATCCGCGACGCTCATACCGGTCGATTAGCGTGCCGGAGATGAGCGACGTTGTGAACATGCATATCGCCGAGACCAGATTGATATGCGCCAGCGCTATTTCATCGCCTGTAATCTCCCAGGCCACCATCGAGCGCAACAGTATGGTTCCGAACACACCAAAAAACATGGCGGTATTACCCGCCAATAGCCAGCGAAACTGTGTGTTTTGAGTGAGTTCACGTGTGTGTCGGGGACCTTCCGTTTTCATTGCTAACAAGGGCTCCGACTGGCGAGAATGAGAAACGGCATTGCATTGCGTGCCTGACCAGCTAGTATACAACACTATTGTTCATAACGGCGTGACAAGCATTTCAAGTTTGTCTCTTTACCGGAGAGTCCGTGACAGAAACTACCGATGGGTCTAGCGGCCACTGCAAACAAGAATTTGATGAAGAATTCGACTTCGTGGTCGTCGGGAGCGGCGCAGGCTCCATGGTGGCTGCGTTGTATTTACAGCGTCAGGGATTGCGCGTATTGCTACTTGAAAAGACCGATCAGGTGGGCGGCAGTACCGCGCGCTCCGGGGGTATCATGTGGATACCAAACAATCCGTTTATGGTGCGTGACGGGGTGAAGGATAGTGTTGAGCAGGCGCTGACCTACCTTGAAGCCGTTGGCGTGGATCAACAGGATGCACCCGCCGCCACGCCTGAGCGCCGCCGACGTTTTCTGACCGAGGGCCCGCGGATGCTGGAGTTTTTGCTGAGCTGCGGCATCAAGCTTGATCGCTCTCGCTACTGGCCCGATTACTACGACGAAAAACCTGGCGGTTCCGTATATGGTCGTACGGTCTACGCGTGTCCGTTCAATGCAAATGAATTAGGTGAGTGGAAAACGCGATTACGCCCCAGTTTTGTGAGCTTACCGGGTGATATGCCTGCGACGATAGAAGAAATGCGGGTTCTATCACTCTATAAGCGAGCGTGGTCAGGCCGATGGATGATGCTAAAAGTCATACTCCGCGGTTTGTTGGGCAAGCTACTGGGCAGGCACTATCTGTCGGGCGGCGCAGCGTTGCAGGGCCGGATGCTGCAGGCGGTTCTGCGTGAAGGCGTCGTCGTTAGAACCGATTCAGCGGTACAGGAATTAGTCGCTCGTGACGGGGCGATTATCGGGGTGGTGGCGGAGCAGGGTGGTCAAGCTCAACGGGTCGGCGCACTTCGTGGTGTGTTGGTGAATGCCGGCGGTTTTGCGCGTAATCAAGCCATGCGTGATCGCTATCAACCAGGTACGTCGGCCGCATGGAGCCTTGCGGCACCGGGCGATACTGGTGAGATGATTGAGGAAATGCTTGCCAAGGGCGCAGCACCCGCGCAAATGGAGGAGTTTGTTGGATACCAGGCGACGTTGCCTCCCGGCGCTGAGGATCAGGAATTTAAACCCGGTGCTCAAGCGCTGACTGCCGCCCCCCACGCCATACTGGTTGATCAAAGTGGTGTGCGTTACATGAATGAGGGTGGCTCCTACATGGCTTACTGCAAGGCTATGTTGGCTCGCGATGAGTCTGTCCCAGCGGTGCCGAGTTGGGCAATTTTCGACAGTCAATTCATGGCGAAATATATGCTGGCGGGGACAATGCCGGGAAGCTCGAAGCCCGACGAATGGCGTGAAAAAGGCTATTTGAAGGAGGCAGACTCACTCATGGCGCTGGCCGCCGAAATCGGTATCGACCCCGATACGCTGGGCGCCACTGTGACCCGTTTCAACGGTTTTGTGGCCAATAATAAAGACGAAGATTTCGGCCGTGGCAGTCGCGCCTACGATAACTGGCTGGGTGACCCTTTGCATCAGCCTTCACAAACCTTGGGCGCCCTTGAAAAGGCGCCGTATTTTGCGGTTGCCGTTGTGCCAGGGGACGTGGGAACGTTTGGTGGTGTGCTTACCGATGAGCACGCAAGGGTACTTCGTGCGAACCGCGAACCGATACCAGGGCTTTATGCGACGGGCGTTTGTACGGGCTCGGTGATGGGTCGAGTGTACCCAGGCGCAGGCAGCAGTATCGGCCCTGCGTTCACGTGGGGGTTTGTGGCGGCGCAGCACGCCGCCAAGCAGTGATTAGGCGGAGGGTCCAAGCCCGATCGCAATGGCTTTTAGATCGAGGTATTCCTCGATGCCCTCGACGCCCCATTCACGTCCCATACCGCTGCCTTTGAAACCACCAAACGGTAGGTCGCCGGTAATACTCATGCCCTCGTTAACACTAATTGAGCCTGCTCGGACACCTTTCGCTACCTTCATGGCGCGTTCTATATCGGGTGACACGACTGAGCCGCCGAGAGCGTAAGTGCTGTCATTTGCTATGCGAATGGCGTCGTCATCATCCTCAAAAGGAATGACTACCAACACAGGTCCGAAAATCTCCTCCTGAGCAATGCGCATGTCGTTGGTTACGTCGACAAAGCACGTCGGCTCTACGAAAAATCCCGGGCCTTTCTCGGGTGCAGTACCGCCGCCGGCCAACAGCCGAGCGCCTTCCTGCTGACCGAGTTCAATGTAACTTAGCACGCGCTCCTGTTGTCGTTTGGAGACAACAGGTCCCATGATGTTGGCTGGGTCTTCATAGTCACCCCATCGAGTAGAGAAGCCACCATAGGCCAATTCCAGTGCCTTTACCGCTTCGTCGTAGCGCGATTTCGGGACCAGTAAGCGGGTGGGCATTGCACAACCTTGGCCCGCGTGAAACACAGCCATGGACATCATGACTTTTACCGCGAAGTCTTCGCAATCATCGAGAATGATGCGTACCGACTTACCACCAAGCTCCAGGAAGATACGCTTAAGTGTCTCAGCCCCGCGCTCCATGATGCGCTTTCCGACACCCGTAGACCCTGTAAATGAAATGACATCGACGCGGGAATCCCCTACGAGCATCTCTCCCGCCATGGCGGGATCTGCTGAGGTCACAACATTGAAAACACCCGCGGGAAATCCCGCTTCGGCTGCAAACTCACCCATCACCGAGGCCATGAGGGGCGTGTCGGGTGCCGGTTTAAGGATCACGGTGCAGCCGGCGAGCAATGCGGCCACAACCTTGCCGATGTTGACGTATAGGGGAACATTCCACGGTGTAATCGCAGCCACCACACCCAGGGCCTCCTTAAGTACCACGCGCTCATTAACGGTCCCGTTCTCCACCCGCTGGCCCCGAGATTCCTCCCACTCAACACGCGCGAAGCACGTTACAAGGTCATCGCCGCCATTAAGGGCAAAGTCGACGTGTGCACGACAGGCAGCCCCGATTGCGGCACCGGCCTCAATGCGTGCTATATCCATCAAACGTTCCCGGTTATTGCGTAAGATCGACATGAACTCAGTCACTAAGCGCAGCCGCTTCTCATGCGCGCTTGACCAGTCTGTTGCATCAAAAGCGCGTCGTGCTGCTGCGATGGCTTGTTCTACATCGGCAGCAGAGGCATCGGCGGCTTTACCAACAACTTCGGCGGTCCAAGGGCACACATTGTCGTAGGTTTTTTCGCCGCTTGCTTGGCGTAAAACGCCGTCAACAAACAGTCGTGCGTCAGGTAAGGTTTTCATGTTGTTTCCTCTCACTACCGCTTAGAGCGATTTATTGTGGGTGTCAATCATCGACTACGCCCTTGTGCTAGCGACTCATTGGGCCTTATAGACATCTTTCGACGTGCCGTTTTAGTTGCCGCTTGTCGCATGGCGCGCAGCGACATAGCCCCAGGTAAACCCTGGACCAATGCTTGCGCCCGCGCCGGGACAGCCATGTCCCATTACGGATGCGCTTGATGTGCCTGTTGCGTAAAGTCCGTCAATCACACTGCCATCTTCTCGGAGCACCCGCGCATGGTGGTCGGTTACCAGGCCTCCGGCCGTGCTGACGTCACCGGGATAAACCGGTATCGCAAAAAACGGGCCCTCCTCAATGGTACCGAGCGTGGGTGAGGGTGAGTGCAGCGCGTCGCCAAGCCAGTTGTCATAGACATGACTTCCGCGCCCAAAGTCAGCGTCGTGGCCGGCTATGACGTGGCGATTGAAGCGAGCTACCGAAGCCGAGAGTGCGCTTGGGTCGATATCGCAGGCGGCCGCCAGTGCCTCGATAGTGTCACCCTTGCGGAGATAGTTCTGTTCAAACCAACTGTCCGGTTTTCTACGACCCCGCATATTGCCCGCTAAGGGGTAGGTGGCGAGAAAGCGGCTGTCGAGGATTAGCCAGCTGGGGGTCGCCGGTGTCGTGCGGTTGCGCTCAAGAATGCCCCGTGACACCTCGACATAGGAACGGGTTTCGCGCATGTACCGATTGCCCGTTTGATCCACTAGCATACTGTGTGGTTTGGCTAAATCACCGTGAACAATCAATGGCTTGCCGTCCGGGCTGTCAGGGGGCAGTGATACGGGGTTTCCCACGCGCGTTTCCATTTGCGCGACGGCGGCGCCGAGGCGCATCACTTCCTCGATCATTTCGCCGGTGTCACCGGGTGCCGTAAGCGTCCAGTCACATGAGGCGCCGGGAATAAACTGATTTACCATTTGGGGGTTGCGGGAGAAGCCGCCTGCATTAATCAGTACGCCAGACGCTGCTCTTATCTGATAGTCCACGCCGTCGCGTTCGGTGATAACGCCAACAACCCGGTTATTTTCGACCAACAGTTTTTTCACGCCGGCATTGACTCGTACTTCGACATTCGCACGTAGTGCGGCCCCGAGCATTTGACCCTGCAGCGCCTCGCCCGCGGTCGATAGCTTTTGGCCGCGTACACGACTTGCGATGGTGCGCGCAATAACGCGACACAAGGTGCTAAACGATGCCCAGGAACGCTTCAAATCCGGCAGCATCATGGCTTCTTCAAGATAAGCGGGTATTGGCAGGAATCCCGGGCGCAATGCCTGCTGCCAATCACCCAGCGTTTTTAGGTCAAAGAGTTCGGATACGACAGTTCTACCGGCATCTGAGGCGCCGGGCTCATCGCAGTAGTCGGGCCAGGTCGGGACCCGTCGTAGTCTGACCCCTTGGGTCTCAAGAAAATCCACCATTTGTCTTGCCTGTTCGACGTAGGTGCGTCTTCGTTCATTGCTCGCTCCTGGTGTCTCGCCATTGTCATCCGCAACCGCGTCAAGATATGTCAAGGCTTGCTCAACGCTATCATTTACTCCAGCCAGGGCCATATAGCGGTTCGCCGGTATCCACATGACGCCACCGGATGTCGCTGTCGTTCCGCCAACGAGGTCGGTTTTCTCGAGTACCAGAGCGCGCTTGCCCGCTTGGCTTGCCACCAGTGCGGCACAGAAAGCCCCGGCGCCGCTGCCGACAACAACAAAGTCGAACGTTTCATTCATGGGGTGATACCTGTTATTAGGATGGCTTGCGTGCTTTCAGGCTAATGTGGTCGATGGCAAGATCCACGGGGAGGTTAATCAATAATGTAAACACGCCGGTCACGGAGGTGAATTGTGTCAGGGGCTTTTCTCGAAGATGAATGCCGCGACGAGCTGCGGCTTCGCCGAATGCCATCGCCGCCTGAGGATCCACATCCCAGGACTTTCCTTCCTCGTACATTGAGCCTGCCCGAACGGTAGAGACACGAATGCCATCGGGCTCGAGCTCCTGAAAAAGGCTTTTGGACAGTCGCTCGATGCCTGCTTTGGTGCTTTGATAGACGGCGAGATGCGGAAAAGGAACGTCTACCGATTCGCTAGTGATATTAATGATATGCGCACCGGGCTTCATTAGCGGTATGGCTGACCGGGCACACAGCATGGGGCCGGTCAGGTTTGTCGCGACTGCGCCTAGAATTTGATCATCGCTGGCATCAGCGAGTTTAAAAGGTTCGAAAACCGCAGCGTTATTAATAAGTACATCAACGTTTGTGAATCGCTCGGCCACCACCTCAAATGCGGTGTTCACGGACGAAACAGAGCCGACGTCGCATGGCACGGCTAGGGCATTTTCTCCTAGCTCTTCAGCGACGGCATCTACTTTTGCTTGGGTTCGTCCCAGTAGCACAACCCGATGACCATCGGCGACAAACTGGCGCGCCAATGTGCGCCCGAGTCCGACGCCAGCGCCGGTGATTACAATGACTTTGGACATTGTGTTCTCCTTATTTTGGCAACGAATCCGCTGCCTTCGTCCCGTGGTTGATGACTTGGTTGTCGTTAGTCTTTGTCAGGGTAAACGCTGAGGTCGCCGTCATAAGCGATGCCACCAGGCCAAAAGCGCTCCCCACTAATTTTGTCAAAGTAGTGCACTGTGCGTGCAAATGATCCAGCTGAAGATCTTGGCTCCATGGCAATGCCGCTGGGACTGACGCCTCGCGCGCGGGCACTGAAATCTCGAATGGTGAACAGTAAGTCGTCAGTTTGATTGGCGCACAGAATCAATTGATCCCCGGGGCAGTAGCGCCGTGGCTCGATTTGTATATCAGAGAGTTCTCCGCGCTTCATGGCTACGTGACCGGGGACATTAGTGACTTCGACGCTGTGCACTGTGTCGTACCAGTTGTGATACTCGTCGGCGCGTCCTGCAACGTAGTTGCCTAAAATAATACTGACCCCTGAGAAGGGTTCGCTCGCGTTGTGGTTGCCGCTGAATTTCCAATCTGAGTACATGCGGTAGCTGTACAGCCGCTCAGTGTCGTCATCTGCAATAAGGCCTTGGTCTCGAGCTTCCGCCAATAGCGGTCCCAGCGCTGGAAGGTCAATTTCAGGTGTTGGCAGATCGAACTCATACACACTCATAAATCGCCATGGCTGCGGAATGTCGGGCATGATTTGCGCGGTTGAGACGCTAAATCGGTCTGAGTTTCGATACCCCCGTAAGCGCGTTATCGACTCGCTGTGTGGGCCGCCGTACCAACTCGCGTATTCGGCCTCACGCCCCGTCGGAACGTTGTGCAAATGAATGGTCGTATACAACGCCATAGGGACTCCCAATTAATTGCTAATGAACACCATTGGTGTATAATACCGAAGAGGAAGGGCCGTGGCCAGCGGTATCGGAATGCGCTCTTGAGTAAAGCATACTGCCACCGAGCGCGACCGAAAAAGCTGGCAATAAGAGCGGGCGGGGTTTGCCAAAAAGCGCGTTGAAAGCGTCGCCAAAGGCGACTAAGATTTAAAGAATATAATTAATTATATCAATGGGTTGATAGGATTTTTTAATGAACTTTCTTGGCTATAAAAATAAGCGTGTTGTCGTCAGTGGCTGCTTCTCGGGCATGGGTGAGGCAACAGCGCGGCAGCTGCTTGCCGTCGGCGCGGAAGTCCACGGTTTTGACTTCAAAGCATCAAGCCTCGATCTTGCCTCTTTTACCCTAGTAGATCTCCGTGATCCTGCCTCAATCGACGCAGCAGTCAATGGCTTTGACGGTACCATTGACGCGCTTTTTAACTGCGCCGGCCTACCCCAAACAGCGCCGCCGATGGACGTGATGAAGGTGAATTACGTAGGTACCCGATACCTCACCGACCAGCTGTTACCCAAAATGTCTGAGGGCGCCGCGATTGCCAGCATTTCCTCGACCGGTGGCATGGGGTGGGGCCGACGGTTACCTCAGCTGCTTGAGATCACGGCGATTGAAGGCTATGACCAGATGCTGAAGTGGTGTGAAGACAACCCGGAGGTCGTTGGTGAGGGCTATTCGCTTTCAAAAGAAGCGATTATCGCATGGACGATGTCCGCATCCTCGGCGTTGATAAAAAAAGGGGTGCGCATCAATTGCACGCTACCGGGGCCAACCCAGACACCCATGATGAATCATTTTGAGTCTGCGACTGACGCGGCGGTGCTTAACACCTTTATCCAGCCCATTGGTCGCCGCGCGACGCCGGATGAGCAGGGCTCGGCGCTTGTATTTTTAAATAGTGATGCTGCCCGATATATCAACGGCGTGGTGCTGCCTGTTGATGGTGGATTCATGGGTGGGGTGACCACAGGGCGGGTCGATCTGTCCGCATTAATGCCAGCGGTCCGGGCGGCAGAGTGATGGGTGCTTGGAACCGAGTTGATCGAGGCCTCTGACGTGTCTGCTCATCGCGCGTTGCCGCGCCTCGACAGGCACAACCGAGATTTCTGGACAGGGGGTGAACAGGGTGAGTTGCGCATCCTGCATTGCAGGGATTGTGATGGTTACATCCATCCGCCACGCCCCATCTGTCGCCACTGTTTGTCTGAAAACGTGGGCCCCTCGGTGGTTGCTGGAACCGGTGTTATTGCCACCTACACAATTAATCATCAGAAATGGCACCCCACGATGGCGGTGCCGTTTGTGATTGCACGGGTGGCGCTAGACGATGCGCCCGGCGTCATATTGACCACCAACATTGTGAATTGCGACGTCGAATCGGTAGCCATCGGTGACGCCGTGAAGGTGGTGTTTGAGCAGCAAGACGATATTTTTCTGCCGTTATTTGAGCGACTTTCAGCGTGACCGAGGCGTATATCACCGGTATCGGCCAATCAGAGGTGGGCATGAAACTGCCACGCCCACCGTTGCTGTTGACACTGGACGCGGTGCGCGAAGCTTTGGCGGATGCCGGATTGACGATTGGTCAGATCGATGGTGTTTCCACTTATCCGGGTCGAGCAGCTCAGATGTTGGGTTTTTCGCCCGTCGGTGCCGATGAGTTAATTGATGCCTTGGGCATTAAGTCGCGATGGTATGCTGGCGGAGCCGAGATCACCTCTCAGTTGGGCGCTGTCGTCGCGGCGGTCGCCGCGGTGAAAGCGGGCCTTGCACGCCACGTCATTTGCTTTAGAACCGTTTACGAAGCCGGGGCCATGGCGAACCCCGATGAATACCCCATGCAGCGTCGAGATCGCGTCGATGGTGCGTCGCAATGGGTGGCCCCTTTCAACGCATTGTCTGCCGCTTGTTGGGTGGCGCAGTATGCGATGGGCCATGTCCATCATTACGGCCTGACCCGGGAACAGTTGGCGCAGGTTGCACTGACAGGCCGTGCCAATGCCATGCTGAATCCGCGCGCAATGGTGCGCGAGCCATTGTCGATGGACCAGTATCTAGCGGCGCGAATGATTTCTTCGCCGTTGTGCCTGTTTGATTGTGACCGTTACACCGATGCATCTACTGTGCTCATTGTCTCTGCGGGTGATGCAGTCGATGAAGTGACATGCACGCCCGTCCGGATAGCCGCAATGGCGGGTAGCGTGGAACGACACAGCTGGGATCAACCTGACAAAATGGCGAGCTATCCAACGGGCGCAGAGCTCTGGAAGCACACTGACTATACGCCCAAGGATGTCGATACCGTTCAGCTTTACGATGGCTTCAGTTTTCTGGCGCTGACCTGGTTGGAAGCGTTGGGTTTTTGCGATGTTGGTGAGGGCGGACGTTTCATTGAGGGCGGTAGCCGGATTGCGCTCGATGGCGAGCTTCCAATGAATACGTTTGGAGGCCAGCTGGGAGCAGGGCGCTTGCATGGCTTTGGCTTTGCGCACGAATCAGTCGTGCAATTGCGTGGCGACGGTGGCGAGCGGCAAATTCCTGGCGAGCCCACCCTTGCAATCGCAACGTCTGGCGGCGGTCCCCTCGCTACAGCACTGCTATTGGCAAAGGATTAGCCAGTGACTGCAATCTCAATCGATCATCGACCCGGCTATCGCCGACGCTTTCGGATAACACCCGAGACGCGACGGATCTGCTGCGAGCTAGAGGATGACTTCCATTGCATGGCGGTTGTGCTGAACCATGACGGTGAGCGCGCAGTCCGCTTAGAGGCCGATATGCATCGCGCACCGTGGACGCCGTGTCCCGGCGCAATCGCCGAGTTGGGTGACGTGTTTGACGATGTCCTGCTGGCAGACTTTCCTATGCAAGGCGCAAAACGTCGCAACTGTACGCATCTTTATGATCTCGCACTGTTGGCCGCCAGTCATGCATCTGACGCGCAGGAGACCGTGTTCGATATTCTGGTTTCCGATCCTGAGCAGGGTCGCCGGCGCGCAGAGATTCGTCGTAACAATGCGCTTGTTTTGTACTGGGTGGAGAGTGGCTTTAACGTGCTTGAGCCCCAGGAGCTTGCGGGAGTTAATCTCGTCAATATGCGCGACTGGATTGAAACACAAACCACGGAAATACAAGAGTCAGCGCGTTTGTTGCGTTGGGCAAACATGGTGGCCAACGGACGCACCATCCCGTTAGCAGACCAGTCAGTTGCGAGTGACATACCACCAAATTGCTACACCTTCCAACCAGAGCGGGCAAAAACGGCCCATCGCATTGGAGATATAAAGAACTTCGGTCCCGGTGGTGGCGATCCTCTCGCTGGCTATCGACCTTTCCGTTAGAGAGCGTTTTTATAATGCGACCGCAGCATGCGTTCGCCACACTGATTTACTAAGAGTCTGGAGGATAACAATATGGATATGAACGATATGGTGATTGTCAGTGTGGACGATCACATCACTGAACCGCCGGATATGTTCCAAAAGCACCTGTCGGGTGACGATCTTGCCTCTGCCCCACAGTTTGGCACCGACGAAAACGGTAAAAGTTTCTGGACCTATCAGGGCATGTTTATGCCATCTGTGGGTTTGAATGCTGTTGTAGGGCGGCCGCTCGAGGAATACGGCATGGAGCCGAACTCCCTTGAGGAAATGCGTAGAGGTGTTTACAACGTCGATGCGCGAATCGATGACATGAATGCCAACGGCGTTGCCGCATCGCTGAACTTTGGCACCTGTGTTGGCTTCGATGGGGGCCGGTTCCACATGGCGCCCAACAAGGAGCAGTCGCTGAAGCATTTGCGCGCTTACAACGACTGGCATATCGATGAATGGTGTGGCGCGTACCCTGGCCGCTTCATCCCTTGTGCCATCCTGCCTACCTGGGATATGAATGCCACGGTTGAGGAAATAAAGCGTATTGCTGCCAAGGGATGTACCGCGGTATCGCTGAATGAAAACCCAACGTCACAGGGCTTGCCCAGTATTCATAACGACTACTGGAACCCAATGTGGGCCGCTATGGCCGACAAGGACATCACGATGTGTCTGCACATTGGTGCGGGCAATCCGGTGCCGCACGCATCCATGGAGACGCCTATAGAGGCGTGGATTACTACCATGCCAATGTCGAGCGCCGTGGGTGCGGCAGATTGGCTGCACCTGAAAGCGTTACACGACTACGACTTAAAAATCGCGATGTCCGAGGCGAGCATCGGTTGGGTTCCGTATTTCCTCGAGCGCGCCGATTTCGCGCACTCTCGTCACAAATATTGGACTCACAACCACTTTGGCGGAATGTTGCCCAGTGAGCGATTCAAGAAACACTTTATGTTGTGTTTCATTGACGACGCCTACGGCTTGAACAACCTGGCAAGTCTCAATGAAGACATGGTCGCGTATGAATGTGATTACCCCCACTCGGATACCTTATGGCCCGAGTGCCCCGAACACTTGTGGAAGCAGTGTAAGCACCTGACAGAGGCGCAAATCGATAAGATTACCCACAAGAACGCCATGAACTGGTTTAACTTTGACATGTTTTCGCACATTAAGCGTGAAGATCTGACAGTAGGTGCGCTGCGGTCTAAAGCTGCTGCCGATGGGGTCAACACGACCCCCGAGTCGTTTGGTGGCGAGCGCCCGCTCGCTGAAGGTGAGGCACTCCGGCGCATCACGTCTGGTGATTTGATGAAGATGTTTTCTCATCACGCGAAGGAAGGTGCGCAGGAAGCGAGCTGAGTGCTCGCGCCCCGGTGCTGTCTCATCAATAGCCTATGCGCTGGCACTTTTGAGTCAGGCATTGTCTTGGAGGTCTGAATGTCTGACGCATACATCATTGATGCGGTTCGAACGCCACGAGGAATCGGCAAGGTAGGGAAGGGCGCGTTGTCCTCAATGCATCCAGAACATCTTGCCGCGACGGTGCTTAAAGCGATTGCCGAGCGCAACCAGCTCAACACCGCAGACGTCGATGATGTCATTTGGGGTGTATCCGGCCAAATCGGATTGCAATCTGGTGACGTTGGTAGAATGGCTGCCCTCGATGCGGGCTACGATGTTCGCGCCGGTGGCGTCACCCTCAATCGATTCTGTGGGAGCGGGCTTACCGCTTCCAACTTTGCCGCAGGTCAAATCATGTCCGGCATGGAAGATCTGGTTGTGGCGGGTGGATCTGAAATGCTGTCCTACGTGACCGCGCATGGCATGAAGATGCGCGAGGCGGGTGTTGGCTCGCTCGGCATGGGTGTTGGCAATCCGAGGCTGCAGGCGAAACACCCTCAGACCAATCAAGGGGTGTGTGCGGATGCCATTGCTGCGATGGAGGGGATCAGTCGCGAAGACTTGGAGCGGCTCGGTGTCGAAAGCCAGCGCCGTGCCGCAGCGGCGATTGCTGAGGGACGATTCGATCACTCAACAATCACTGTTAGGGACGATGAGGGCAACGTACTGCTTGATCACGAAGAGTATCCGCGCCCGGAAACCACTGCAGAAAGTCTCGCGGAACTTAAACCCGCTTTTGAAATTTTTTATAGCTTGCCGTCAGAGCCAGGTGGTCCAACGTTCGCCGAACTCATTCACCAGAAGTTCCCCGACTTGACGTTTGAGCCTCTGCATCATGTGGGGATTTCATCTGGTGTTGTTGATGGTGCCGCGGCCGTATTGTTCGCGTCGCCACGTTATGCTCAAACACATCATCTCAAGCCTCGCGCGCGCGTCGTTGCCATGGCGAATGTCGGTGATGACCCCACGCTAATGCTCAATGGGCCGGTACCCGCGGTAAAGAAGGTGTTAGCCAAGGCGGGTCTTACAGCCAATGATATCGATGTGTGGGAAGTCAATGAGGCGTTTGCCGTCGTTGTTGAAAAACTTATTCGAGACCTTGCGCTCGATCGTCAAAAAGTGAACCCAAACGGGGGTGCTATCGCTTTGGGACATCCCATTGCTGCAACAGGTGCGATATTGATCGGTACCGCCCTCGATGAGCTGGAGCGCACCGGCGGTCGGTACGGTCTGATCACCATGTGTGCCGCTGGCGGTATGGCACCTGCGATCATCATTGAGCGTCTGGAGAATCCTAAGCAATAGGGGACACCGCCCAATAGAAGGCGCGAAAGACAACACAAAAGACAGCGCTGAAAACAGCGCAACAAAGGAACTCACCATGAGCGATTCAGCTAACCCCATGCTCCCCTGGCCCGAAGAAGACTTTTCGGTTTTTGGGCCGGTGGAGAAAAAGAGTCTCGGAAAAATCCAGCATTACGTGGGCAAAGTCATGCACCGCAATTGGAATTCAATTCCACACGTAACGCACCATGATGAAGTCGACATCTCCGACTTTGAAAGCCGTCGCAAGGCGTGGAATGCCGCCAATCCCAATCAGCGTCGTACGTTGCTGCCCGTTTTGATGAAGGGCGCTGTTGCGGCGTTGAAAGAGTATCCCCAGTATAATTGCTCCCTCAGTGCCGATGGGGCGACGGTTTATCAAAAAGACTATTTTCATATCGGTTTTGCAGTGGATATTCCGGGCGGGCTGTTGGTGCCTGTAGTTAGGGACTGCGATCAGAAGAGTATTGAAGAGATCGCTAACGAGGTATCCGCACTCTCTGAGAAAGCCCGTGGTAAAGGGCTTGCCATGAGTGAAATGTCCGGTGGCTGTGTGACGTTATCCTCACTAGGCCATATTGGAGGAACGGCGTTTACCCCCATTATCAATGCGCCCGAGGTTGCCATTCTTGGTATTACCCGCACGCAATCCCGTTTTATGCCTGATCAAGAGGGCAAGCCGCAGCTACGTCAAATGTTGCCGCTCTCGTTGAGTTATGACCACAGAGTGATAAATGGCGCCGATGCCGCGCGTTTCGTCCGTTTCTTCGACGAGTTCCTGAGTTCCTTTAGTTTTGGATAGGGCTCCGGCCGATTTGTAAGGTCGGTTTAGTCATTTACTTGTGCTGGCGGCAAGACTATTATTCAACGGTGTTGTTTATTAAATAGCTGCGTGTGCTGACCATGAGTGATAGAACCAAACACCAACAGCTCGGCGCGCAGGACGCGCAATTTGTATATAGCCAAACCCCCGCAAACCTGACCCATGTGATGTCCGTAAGCGTGTATGAACCCCCAGGAGGGCGCAGGCCTTACGACTTCTTCGGTCGTGTTGTGAATGTGGTGAAAGATCGTCTTAATGCGTCCCCGGTTTTTCACCGGAAGCTTATCAGGGCGCCATTGGACATTGATCACCCCTACTGGGTCGAGGATGAGCATTTTGATCCGGAAGCTCATATCACCCAAAGTAAGTTGCCTGGAGACGCCAGCTGGCAGGCGTTTGTTAACGAGATATCGCGCCACTTCAGTCGCCCAATGGATCTTCATCGTCCACTCTGGGACATCCATGTGTTGGAAGGCCTCGATAATATTGAGGGTATGAAGACCGGCAGCTGCGCCGTTATACAGCGCGTACACCACTCGGCGACAGATGGGCTTGGATTGGTTCGATTGCTGGCGGCGCTCAGTGATAGTGATGCCAACGGAACACCGTTAATTTCCCTCGAGGGGTTTGAGGCTGAAGCGCTGGGCGCTCGGCCGAAGATGACCCACTTTGTGGGTCGATCTCTGCGAAACTTAGTGAGCACACCGTACCGGTTAGGCCGCTCGCTGGCCGGCTTTGCGCCGCAGCTGCTGGCGGAATCCATCAAATCTCGCGCCAACGTGCCTCACGAAAAGCCCGCTCAGGAAATACCCAAAACCCGTTTCAATGGCGCGGTATCTCCTCATAAAAGCTTTGATGCGCTGCAGTTCCGGCTGACTGAGTTTAAGGAAATTAAAGCCGCAGTGCCCGGGGCAACCATTAACGACGCGGTGTTGGCTGTCGTCGGTGGCGCTCTCCGGACCTACTTGAAGAAGCATGATGAATTACCTGAGGTGTCACTCCTCGGCTGGTGCCCAGTGAATGCGGGTACGAGCACCCAAGACAATGCGCCCGCAGCCAATAACCTGTCGGGTATGAGTGTTCGCCTAGGCACTGATATGACTGAGCCATTAGAACGGTTGGCCGCTATTCGCCGGTCCACTGCGAGTGCGAAGGCGGCCGAGAGCAGGGTTGGCGCTCGAATGCTTACAGAAATCACACAGTTAATTCCGAGCGCAGGAATGGCGGGGCTCTCAAGGCTGATGGCCAATGAATCTTTTGCGCCCATTTTCTGCAATCTATTCATATCCAATGTGCCTGGCTCCCCTGTGCCTTTGTATATGGCGGGCGCCCGATGCACACATCAATATGGCTTGGCCCCAATCGGCACCGGTATGGGGTTGTTCATTGCGGTAGGCAGCTATCAGGGTGATCTTGGGTTCAATATCATTTCAGATAAAAACATCATCCCCGATATGCCATTTTTCCGAGAATGTCTTCGGACCTCACAACGCGCACTGCTTGCTGCTGCTCGTGATCATCAGTGAGCATTACTGTGATCGTTAGTGGAGGCCCATCAATAGTTAAAAAAATGTGCTCAATCCTCGTGGCGAGCGTGCTGCCGTTCGCAGCAGAGTCATTAGCGAACGGCATGTCAACGTCACCGGGTGCTGAACCGCTGCGTCCCGAGAACCTGCCGCTAGTGCGTACGATTGATCCACGATTCCAGTCATTTCAGGTGGGTATGTCTCATTTGACCGGTGGAGACACGTGGATCTCCTACGATGAAATGGGCGATGGGGAAGTGCAGCGAGATTACGCAGGTGATCTCAGTGCTATCAGAGAACAAAGAACACCGGCAGATCTTACGAATCCCCGGCTTCGCACACTGGCTTCAGCGTTGTCGCCTTTTTATGTTCGCTATGGCGGTACGACGACCAATTCAGTGTATTTTCAGGATAACGACGAACCACGTTTGGAGGAAATTCCAGAGGGCTTCTCTAAGCTGCTAACTCGGGCAGCTTGGAAGGGCGCGGTCGAGTTTGCCAGTGCGGTCGGCGCAAAGATTGTCACAGGCTTTACCGTCAGCGAAGGAGTACGTGGTGATGACGGTGTATGGACGCCCAAGCACGCGGAACCGTGGCTCGCATACACCAAGTCGATTGGCGGTCAGATTTTTGCCGCCGAGATGTTTAATGAGCCGAATATGGCCGCTTACGACGACATGCTAGAAGACTACGGTGCAACGCGCTTCGCCGAGGACTATGCCGCCTTTCATAACTTTATGCGTCGCGCGTCCCCCGATACAAAACTGACTGGGCCCGGTGACGTCGAGGTAGGCCTGTTTCAAGAGGGTATTCCTGGCCGGTTGACCGCGAGGGATTACCTGTCGGCTGAGCCCGCCCCTCAGTTCGATATTCTGAGCTATCACTATTATGGTGCGCTTTCAGAGCGTTGTGCGCCACCTGAGTCAGAACGCGGCATCAGTGCCGATAACGCACTCTCTGACTCCTGGTTGGCGCGTCAGGACCGGTCGTTGGAGCGACGGGTCGCACTACGTGACCAGTATGCCCCCGGTGCGTTGATATGGAACACCGAAACGGGATCGGCTGCCTGTGGAGGAACCCGTTGGGCGCCAACATTCCTCGATATCTTTCGTTACCTGGATACTCAGGCGCGGCTCGCCAAGGGCGGTCTAGATGCGATTTTCACGCATGCCCTCATCAGCGGAAGTAACGGGGTCATCGATGAGAAGACATTTGACCCTAACCCCAATTATTGGGCCGCACTCCTGTGGCAGCGATTGATGGGGACCGGTGTTCTAGAGGCTGGCGTAGAGAAAGACGGGCTTCATGTGTATGCCCACTGCCAACGGCATAACGTCGACGGTGTCACCCTGCTCGCAATCAACCTCAAAGACTCGGAAGACGCATTGACTGTGTTAGGACCCGCCGATGTGTATGTGTTAACCGCACCGGAATTACAGAGTCGAACTGTCAATCTCAACGGCGACCCCTTGCGGCTGACAGCAACCGAAGCGCTGCCAGCTATTCTGCCGAATCGGGTTTTGAACAACACGATTGCGCTTCAACCGACAAGTGTAACGTTCATCGTTTTGCCCAAAAGCAATAACGGTGCCTGTCAAATCTGAGTCTGCGTAATGATCCTGTCTTATTTTGAAAAGATCAAAACAGCATCCGCGCTCAACTCGCATCTCGTTGATATACGCCTTGGAAAGTGGGCGAAATCGTTCGGTTTCTGCTCAAGCGTTAGGTGAATTTTCCAAATAGGATGGAAATTATGACTACGAACATACCCAGCAAACTATTGTTACTCGCTATGGCTGCGTTGCTGCCCATGTCCTTGGCCGCACCTTCGATGTCACAGGCCACTGTCGATGAGGTGGCGATAGATGGCGCGGTCAACGTTGATTTTAATCAGAGTCGGGGCCAACGTTTCAGAGCCGAGCGGGTCAGCAATGTCAGCCGCCTACATACGTTCGCACAACAGCGTGATGCCGATGTCGCGTTTTACAACGAAGTGGGGTTACACGGTGATATTTATCGTGTCTGGGTTGACTCACATAAGATTCGTGATCCAGAGAACCCCGACGCCGGTTATAACTACGCCAGCATTGTCGATTACCTGTCTGACATAAGCCGCTTATCAGATAGTCTGCTCGTCGTCATGGACACTCGAGTTGAAGTCCGCGATTTTGGTTATACGCCGGAACAAATCAAG
Organism: Luminiphilus sp.; assembly: GCA_965657905.1. Lineage (GTDB taxonomy): Bacteria > Pseudomonadota > Gammaproteobacteria > Pseudomonadales > Halieaceae > Luminiphilus. The sequence goes on from CBFHPT010000001.1 coordinate 256,200, forward strand.
CCCATCGTCAAACGTATCCTGTCTGATCTTAAATTGCGGTTTCCCCAGATTAAATACATTGAGGCATTCAACGAGCCTGATCACAACATGTACTCCGTGGTGAAACCCGAGACGCTGTATGGCTACTATGTGCCGTACTATCAAGCCATTAATGAAATCAATGAGGAGATGAAGCCGCTGGTCCCACTGCAAGTTGGCGGTCCCTCATTAACTACTTACAAAGATGCCTGGATGGATGCATTCCTGGATGGTTACGCGGCAGATACCTCGCCTGAGAAGCGACTCGATTTTATTTCGTGGCACGCCTACGGAAAATTTACGCAGGGTGGTCCGCACACGGAGGGACCGCGGGCCTATCATTTCTATAAAGGTGATCCGAGCGAAGTGGCTGATCAACGCGCACGACTTGAGGCGGCGCTGAGTAGCCGTGGCATTCCAGAAAATATCCCTGGATTTATTACTGAGACGGGCATTTATCCGGGTCCGTCCTTCGACCACCGTAATGATCCTCACGCGGACTATGTGATTCAGGCCGCAGGGGTTCAGTCTCTGCTCTATTGGTACATGGAGCAGGAGCATATGGTGCCCTTCAACTGGGTGCTACGACACAAGAGTGAAGAACGTAAAGATCAGCTAATCACCCGCGTCGCAGATGCTCCGATCCCCACTCGCGTGCTGTCCCCGTATGGGAACTCGGTGTTGATGATGTCGATGCTCAAGGATGAACGGGTTGCAGCAGAATCCTCCACACTAGTAGAGGGTCGTGGGGTGTATGCCATTGCCAGTAAGGACGAGGACGGTGTGGCCGTTATGCTCTGGAACTACCAGAGCACAGATAACACCGAATTAAGCATACGTCTTGATCTGCAGAACCTTCCAGCAGCGGTGACTGGGAAGTCGGTTCACCAACGTCACTACCGGATTGATGCGGAGACCAGTAACTACTGGGCGAACCCGAAAAAGGCGGATTTGCAGCTTGTTGAGGAGGCGGCGGTGATCACCGGTTCCGGCTACAGCATGACGGTTAACTTTGCAGCAAACGCGCTGCATCTCATCATTCTCGAGCCGAGTGAGTAACCGTCGATGATTAGTTACCGATTCGTTGGGCTTGTAGAGGCGCTTAAGGAGACAGCCGCGCGGCGGCAAGGGTGCCGGTCGCCCCTAAGCGTTGGGTTTGCGATGTTGGTACTGCTTTGGCTGATCGTAAACAGCGGCTCAGTCGCAGCGCAGGCTGTCCATATTGATCAATCTGATGCTGAGGGCGAGGCAAGTTATGCCCGCTATGTCTTGACGTCAGGACTCGATAGCTTTGACGATCTTCTCATTGTCGAGTCGACAGCCGCCGAGTTTACGCTGGCGCTACGCATTGACGAACGACTTGGGCAGGGTGCTTTCGCCATCACCTCAAAAGAGAAGCGCGTTGCCATAACGGGTGGTGACCGTCGCGGACTCATTTACGGCGCCCATACAGTTATTGAGCAGTTGCATGGAGGCAGCACCATTGATGGTATCGAGGCCATGGTTGAAAAGCCTGCTCTCGAACTGCGGGCCATTAAGTTCAATCTGCCGTGGGATTCTTACCGCTCAAGCTCGGCGCTCGATCTTCATTATGAAACGGTGCGAGATGTAGCCTATTGGAAAGCGTTTCTCGATATGATGGCGAAGAATCGTTTCAACGCGTTGACGCTCTGGAACCTACACCCCTTCACCTACATGATCAGGGCAAAAAACTTCCCTGAAGCCAGTCCGTACTCCGACGAAGAACTCGAAGAGTGGCGAAAGTTGTACCAGACGATTTTCTCGATGGCCAAACTTCGTGGTATCGATACCTATCTGGTCAACTGGAACGTGTTGGTTAGTCAATCCTTTGCCGAGGCCCACGACCTTGAGGGGGCCAACTACTCGCCGTTTTACAAGGGACGAGCGGACTTTGTTGGCGAAGCGCAAACGAGCGAAGTTGTAAAACGCTACACCCGCGAAAGCGTCACTCAGGTGCTGAATGAGTACCCCAATCTCACCGGATTTGGCTTTTCGTTCGGGGAACAAATGGGAGGGATGACGCCGCGTGAGCGACAGGATTGGATGAACGAGACAATCATCGCGGGTATGGCGGCAGCTGACCGACCGGCAAAGATGATTTTCCGTGCACCATTTTCAGCGGGACTGGGGCAGGGCGGCTCCACGGACCAAGTTACCGAAGCGCTGACACGAGACGCGATTGAAAACTTGGGCAATTCCTTTGACGGACCTATCTGGATGGAGATCAAGTTCAACTGGTCCCATGCTCACTCCACACCGGATCTCATCAAGGTTCACGGGGGCGCGCTTAAAGACACCTACTTCAAACCGATGCCAGAGAATTACAAGGTCTCTTGGATGGTGCGCAATGAAGATTTCTTTGCGCTTCGCTGGGGAAGTCCTCGATTTATTCGTGCGCATATTGCCAAGAACACCAAGGCAAGCTACGTCGGTGGGTACTTTGTTGGCTCTGAAAGCTACATCCCGGCGATGGATTATTTCACAGCGGGTAGTCCCGAGGTCCCATGGGAGTATGCCTTCGAGCGTCAGTGGTTGTTCTACCAGCTTTGGGGGCGTCTGCTCTACAACCCATTGACACCCAACTCTGCGTTTGAAGGCGAGTTTGTCCGGCGGTATGGGGAGGGCGCTCGTCCGTTGCTTGCTGCCTATGAAGCGGCTTCTCAGGTGCAATTGGATTTTGCGACATCCATTGATTTCACCTGGGACTTCACAGTCTATAGCGAAGGTATGATGGTGCTCTCTCGTGGGGGTCTTGAGCCTATTTCTGTAGAGCGCATGATTGTCCAACCACCATTGCGAGCGGACTGGTTATCAGTCGAAGCGTTTGTTGAGGCCCGCGTAAACGGCGTCCCAATCGCAGAAGGGACGGTAACCCCAATCGGACTGGCACAACGGCTCGAGGAAAGTGCCTTGAGTGCGCTGCACGCGATCAGCGAGATCGACAGGGCAGTGACGCCAGGGCTTGCGCACGAAATTGCCGATATCGAGATATGGGCTTACTTAGGGCGTCACTACGCGGAAAAGCTTCGCGGTGTTGTCGCGCTACAAACCGCTCGTGTAGCAGACGATGCGCTATCGCGGGCAGCAGCCGCTAAACATTTGAAAAACGCCCTTGATCATTGGGACACCTTGGTCTCGATTTCTCGGCCTATTTATCGAGATATGCCGCTGACCCACTACAACCGACCCAATAATCAGCGGATTGAAGACAACTTTTTTCACTGGTCGCGACTGCGTGCCATCATTGCACGCGATATCGACGCGGCTATCACCTCGGACGTTGCGACAACAACCACTAACAACCACGCGAGCGGGAGTAGTAAGGAATGAAGAAAACAGGTTTTTATCGTGTGGGATGCGCGCTAGCTGCAATCATGGCATCAGCGCTTACCAGTGCAAACGGTTTGCCCTGGATGAATTTATCGCTGAGTGCCGATCAGCGCGCTGACCTGTTGATTCAAGCGATGTCCCTTGACGACAAATTTCAGCAACTCGTGGGCGCGCCGGGTATCGTTGCAGAGTTACCACACTGCGCCGGCGGTCGTCATATCCCCGGCGTTCCTCGCCTTGCCATCCCAACGTTTCGTATTACCAACGGTCCGGTCGGTGTCGGTCAAAATGACTGCGTGCCCGCAGAGACGGTGGCCAAGACGCCGAGCGTATTGATGATGAGTCCGGAGTCGGCGAAGGCAACGGCGCTGCCCGCAGCCATTGCGTTAGCGGCGACCTTTGACCGGGAGGCGGCAGCACGATTTGGTGATGTGCTCGGTCGCCAATCACGCCATCTAGCGCTTCACGTGATGGAGGCACCGGGAATCAACTTGGCTCGAATGCCTCATGGAGGGCGCAATTTTGAATACTTTGGCGAGGATCCCTATCTCGCCGGCGAAATGGCCGTTGCCCAAATCAAGGCGGTGCAAGATCACGGTGTGATTGCGATGCCGAAGCACTATGCCGTCAATGAGCAGGAAACCGATCGCAAAATCATGAACGCCATTGTCGATACTCGAACCCTTCATCAGCTTTACTTACTGCCGTTCGAAATGGTTGTTAAGGACGCACAGGCAGCATCGATTATGTGCTCCTACAATTATGTTAACGGCGTTCAGGTGTGTGAGGATCCTTATCTGCTCAATACGGTTTTGCGGGAGCAGTGGGGTTTTAAGGGGTACGTTCAGTCAGACTTTTTTGCCGTTCAAAGTCTTGATGCCCTGCGCGCAGGTACCGATCACGAGATGCCCGGCTTTCGTATCGATAAAGACGGATATCGCACTTGGTTCACTCCGGAAAACATCAAGGCGGCACTCGAGGCCGGTGGTTTGGCGCAAGCGGACATCGATCTTGCCCTAAGGCGGCGCTACGTCGTCATGTTTGAGTTAGGTATTTTTGACCGGCCGCTGACGCAGAAACCCCTTGATCTAGTGGGTGATGCGGCAATCGCCACAGAAATCGGTGAGCAGGGCGCCGTGTTGCTCAAAAACACACATCGACTTCTTCCAATTGATGCGTCAGCCGTGCAAAGAATCGCCCTGATCGGTAAATCGGACTACGCCGAATCAGCCGTGGTTGGTGGTGGGGGCAGTTCTCAAGTCATTCCATTCTCAACGGTGCCGGCACTAGAGGGGATCAGACAGACGCTTGCGAGTCTTAATGCTACGCCCGAAATAGACCTGGTTGTGGTCGCGGATGACAACAGCAATCTGAGCGACGCAGTATTAGCTGCAGAGAACGCCGATGTCGTGATTATTATGGCGGGTGGTCTGTCGCGGGAGGGTGAGGATCTCGAGAGCCTACACCTACCTAAGCAACAGGATGAGATGATCGACGCGATCGCCGCTGTAAACCAGCGCTCCGTATTGGTACTTAAGAATAATGCGGCCACGTTGATGCCATGGCGAACACGGGTCCCCGCGATCCTCCAAGCCTGGTTTCCAGGCCAGCAGGACGGTTTGATTGTATCGCGATTACTGTTTGGTTTAAGTAACCCTTCTGGAAAATTACCTGTCAGCTATCCGGCCGACGAGGCCGATCTGCCGGCGACAAAAGCAATTCAGTGGCCCGGCGAAATTCAGGAAAATGGTCTGCGGCGCGTAGAGTATTCTGAAGGATTGGCAATCGGTTACCGGTGGTTCGACGCGCAGGGGATCCAACCGCTTTATCCTTTTGGCTTTGGGCTCTCCTACACAACATTTGATCTTGGTGACTTCTCAGTTTCACCTCAAGCGTCGAATCTCACGACACCGGTTACTGTTGAGCTCACGGTCACTAATACCGGAGACATCGCGGGTGCTGAGGTTGTTCAGGTGTACTTGAGCTTTCCTACAAACGTTAAAGAACCTCCGAAGCGACTAGTTGGTTTTGCAAAGGTCTTCCTCGAAGCGGGGCAGAGTGAACATCTATCTATAGTCATTGATCCGACTGCTGCCCATCATCCGTTTGGTTATTTCAATACTGAACGCCAAGGCTGGGAAACCCCCGCAGGCGATTTCCAACTCATGGTCGGAACCTCCTCCGCTGACATTGTTTACGAGCAATCGATAGCCAGATCAGCAAGCGCTGGCGATTAAATAGCTGGATCTTGAGATGTTGTGCGTCGCGTTAAGTCGATTTCTTGAAGCAGTAACTTTTTCCCGCTGGTTCATGGGTCTGGTAGTAAATGGTGCCCGTGCTCTCTAGTGTGAGACCCGCATTGGAGAATGCTTCAAACCAGTTGGGGAATCGTCTCAGTCGTTCATAAACGGACAGCAGGTCACTCGATGTCCCGTAGCTTATGCGTATGCCAGATGCGAGTTCAGAGAATCGCCTGAAGCCCTCGGTGAGGTCCCGTCGCGCGCACTGATCTATTTGCTCGAGTTCCTTTCCTACTGCGGAAAACACATGCGATGTTCGATCTTTCTGAAATAGCGAGTAGAGCGAATCGAGTGTCAATGCAAGTTGTTCCAGGAAAAGCGCAGGGGGGGCCGACACCAAGTGCTCGTCATAGTCTTGAGAGAATAAGTCAGTCTCGAATACTGCGGCATAATCATTCTGTTGACGCGCCATGCGAGTCATGATTTTTGAATTGACATCGTGGCAAATCATGGCAAAGGCACCTCCGGGACGTAGACCTTTGGCAATGTGCGCCGCTGAGGTTTGCCAATCGGTGTACTCGATACCAAATTGACTCGAAATCAAATCAACTGAGGCCGCCTCAATGCTGAGCGTTTCGAGCGGTGTATTTGGCAGGAACTCAATCCTGCGTAGTTGCGGTGCAATCTCTGGTTTGAGCTGAACAAGGGCGGAAGTATCGATGGCAGCCGCATCAGTAGCCGTGATGCTGAAATTATAACGTCGTTGATCGGCGAAGTTCTGCGCCAGCAGGGCCACAGAACCGTTCCCGCAGCAAACGTCCAGCACGCGTGCATTTGGCTCTAGTGATAAAAATTGTTCGTTCCAGAAGCGTAAAAAGTCGCCATCGTAATTCGATGAAAAGCCTTGGGGCAGGGAGGTGAGGTGCCCCTGTCGCCAGTAATGAGTCCATTGTTGTCGAGTGTCTATCGTCATTGGATATCCGTGCTAGGCAATGTAACCGTCGGTATGAAATATCGGCGTCATGTTGCGGCGCATCGTCAGAGCGCCAGACTGGCAGGCAAAAAAAAGCCGGTGCAGTGTAGCGACTGCACCGGCATCCTTCGACTGGTCGTCTGTTACATGAAGGTGTAGCTTAGGCCTACTTTATACATGCGCCCAAGCGTAAATCCACCGATCTTGTCTTGGTTGACGTCATTGAAACGATACTCGGGCGGATCCTCGTCAAATACGTTATCGATATAGAAGCGCAGCGAGAGACCGTCGGTCACATCACCACGACCACCGAAGTCATATCCGACATACACGTTAGTGACCAGGAAGCTGTCTACTTCATCCTGGTTATTAGCGTCCTCTGCTGAATAACCGTCTGTGTAGTTAAACGTGATCTTCGCGCTGGCGCTGTCCTTTCTCCACGCAATGGTGCCTTGCGCGTACAGGTCGGGCGCAAACTCCAGATTGTCGCTAGTGACGCCACCTTCTGTCAGGTCGAACTTCAACTGTTTGTTGCCGAAGATGCCGTAGTTAAACTGACCAAGCCCAGTGTCGTGGAAATAGTTCAGACCGAAATCGAAACCGCTCATTTGGGCTTCGCCGAAATTGCTTATACGCCGATCAAAGATGTAAGCGAGTGTGGCGTTGGGGTCATTCGGGTCAATAACGCCATCAAACACTTCGGGGTTTTCAATCTCAGTAAGATACTGAGCCCACTCATCCACAGTAGGGTTCCAGATGAACTTATCTGGGAAATCCAAACGGATTTGGTTGGTGGGCACAGCGAGACCACCGAGCAAATCCAGAAAATCGATTTCGTAATAGTTGGCAGTCAGTGTAAAGCCCTCAAGTGGCATCACTTCAAATCCGAGTGCCCAGGTATCGGCCGTTTGGGGTTGCACACCGGGTAGGGTACCTTCGGTCGGCACGGTGATCAGACCCTGTCCATTCCACTCGTTGTAAACATCGGCGTCCTCAATCTGCGTTGGGCTTTGAAGGGCAACCCTTGCTGTGGAAGATGCCAGGGTGTCAAGCGTTGTGGGAGCATTGAAGGACGAGCCCCAATGTCCGTACAGTGAGAACCAGTCAGTAGGATGAAAATTGAAACCCACCTGCGGATTGGTTGTTTTGCCGAAGTCACTGTAGTCGTCATGACGTACTGACAGAGACAGGTCAAGTGAGCTAAGGACCGGCACGTGTAACTCGCCAAAAACGGCCGTGTTGTCGCGGCTGGCAGTTCGGTAGTCGTTTTCGGTCAGGCTATTGATATTGGTTGTTCCGGCGCGAGTCTTAACTCGGTCTTGGTTTACCTCAAAGCCTGCAGCCATTCGGACTTCACCTGCAGGTAATTCCCATACTGCGCCGTCAGCGACAATACGTGCTACGAACAGTTCGTGGATCGTTTCCTTTTTGGTTTCCCAATTTAGGATGTCCTGCAAGATCGCAGTATCAAGATCAGCGACGTTGGTTGGATCCATCTGCCCATTGAGGACGGCGGCTTCCATGCGCTGTTGATTGGCGAGTGGCTGCAAATTCTCGTTGTAAGATCGCCCCATATAAAGCGTGTTGCGCAGCTGCCAGCCACCCATTTGAATGGTTAGCTCAGGAGCAACTCCCCAGGTAGACATTTCAACTTCCTGATCACGCTGCTGGTAATCGGGGTGTGTAATGTAAGAAAAGCCAGTACCACCGGGGTAATCATAGACGCTACCTGGACCGACGGTGCTCGGATCGGCAAGCCCAAATTCATCGATTTGTGCCTGTGTCAGATCACTCGGGGAAGTGCCTGCGACATCCAGTGGTGCGGGCGCCACGCCACCTAGACCATAGTCAAAGAAAGTGTTCTTTCGCTCTGAGTAGTAACCCTTAATGCCAAGGTTAACGTCGTCATTAAGCGCTTGCTGATAACTCATGAAAAAGCCGTTTCGCTCCTGCTCCGGAAGCAGTGTGGACTCGGCAAAGTGATCACACGTGGGGTCGCCTGCTGATTTAAATCCTGTGCCCGGAGCACGGGGACTGTTTGTCCAGCCAGCGCCATAGTTAAACCAACCGTACACAGAGCGAACGGGTGACGCACATTCTGTGCGAGCCGATTCCCCAGCGGGGATAAGTTCTCCGGTATCTTCGTCGTATACACCGATGGTTGACCAGTCCCGATCCTTATTCTGAAGCCCGTCACGCTCTCCATGGCTCGCCACAAAGAATAGAGATCCTGTGTCCCAGCTCGTGCCCGCAGAGAAGTCGATATTGGCAGAGTTAATGTCGGCACCCGAGCCATATTGGATGTCAAGTCGGACACCATCCTGGCTGTCCTTCGTCATAAAGTTGATAACGCCGGCAACCGCGTCAGCACCGTACAACGACGATCCACCGTCGGTCACAATGTCCATACGATCCAGGGACGCACCCAGGATGACGTCTGCATCGACGATCGCTGCCTGAACACCAACGGGCGCAATTCGGTGGCCATCCATCAGAACCAGGGTGGTGGAGCTGGTTGTTGCATTAAGGCCGGGCATATTGCGCAGGTTGGGTCGTGACACAACGAGGTTGGCAGAGGCACGAGGGTCCACTTCAGCGCGCTGGTTGAAGAAGTTTGAAATCTGCGGGATAGAAGCGAGAATTTCGTTGGTATTGGAGTAGCCGATTTCATCCATCTTCACTGCGTCGAGACCGATTGTTTGCGACCCAGTGACTTCAGTGCCGCGGATTTGCGTACCCGTCACAAAGATTTCCTCAAGCTGATCTGACTGCTCGGCTTGTGGTGCGTCTTGAGGTTCTTGGGCATGAACACCTGCAGCCGCGAGTGTGGCGAGCAACATGCCCGACATCGCCTGTACAGACTTCTTCAGCGCAAAAGCGTGCTGAGGTTTTCGGTGAGATTGATGTGGCATTTTTATAATCCTCTCAATGTGATCATAGTTTTGATATAGCGGCTGTCGTGAATCGTTTGACGGTTTCTGTCGAGCTTACGGGTCATGAAGTTCACCTCGCGTACGCAAACACTTTGAAACCTGATACTACGTATTGCTATTAAAGCGCTCTGAACGCTCAGTAATTTATTGTTTTGATGTTACGGCTCTCAATCTACCTGTGATTTCTCATTGAATCAACAGTGTTGTTTATGATAATTTCATGTTTTTTGGCGGCTCAGGTATTGGCTTTGATTAGGCGTTTGGTCGCATGCTGTAGGGCGTGGAGAGTCCCGCTCGAATTGAGCTGCAGACTCGTTGCTCAAGGACAAGCAAGGCGCTTTGTGCGCCCTGTTAGCAAGCGCGAGGTGTTACTCGGATCGAACCCCGACGGTCATGAGAGGCTTGGTTTGAACGCAACATTGACTAGCGTTTAATGACCCCGTTCAGGAAGAGGTGTACGCAATAATCAACATGGGATTCTTGTGACATGAAAGCGCCGGGCAAGAGGCCGGCGAGTGCTGCTCGCGCCGGTGTGCCCACAGCCATATTGAGGAAAATTGCCGCACTTGCTTCGGGCTCGGCTGCATCGATGGCGCCCATTTCTGCATGGTGCAGCAAGATAGTGCTTAAGAATTCCACGGTGGGCCCCGTACTGTCGCGATAAACGCGTTCAATAAGTTCAGGAGATCGAAATGCTTCGGCATTGAGAATTCGTTGTAGACGTATTCCGTCCGGGCTAAGCATCTTATGAATCCTTGCCTGCGCTACGCGCTTCAGGGTTTCTTCAAGTGAATCAGATTCAAGTTGTTTTAAAGACTCTAGGGACGTACGGTTCTTTTCAATTGCTCGGTCGACTGCCGCTATGAACAACGCCTCCTTGCCGCCATAAGCGCTATAAATTGTGCGCTTGGTCATTTTGAGATCAGTCGCAATGCTATCCAAGGTGGTTTGCGTGTAGCCTTTTTTAAGAAACATATCGAGGGCTTTCTCCAACAATTCCTGTTGGCGATGCTTTGCTTGTGCCTGCGTCGGTCGCCCAGCACCTCGATAGTTTTTGTTCTGTTTCGCAGTCATGGTGAATGGTCTGAGCGCTGATGATATCGAATTGTACCGTACCGTGTTCTCGATAACGGCTTGTCGTTATACAGAGGGATAAACCCACAGCCTATTTAAGCTATTGATCTTGTGATCGGGTTCTGATGCGAGTTATCTCGATGTGCCGGGCTGCGGTTTGAGGAAGAGGGCGAACACGACAGAAAGTCCTGCGGCAGCAATAAAGACATAGAACGAGTGGCTATAGCTGCCCGTCGCGTCATAGATTTCACCAACCATTCTGACGCCGGCAATCGCCATTACCTTGGTAAAAATGGTCATTAAGCCCATTACCGTTCCATAGTTCTCAGTACCGAAGAGCCATGCCAGTAAGGTGCTCCAAGCGGGAAACACGCCACCAATCGCTACCCCAAACAACGTTGCAAAGATCAGGAGAGCCCAGTAGGGCGGCTGCAGAATGTAGAGCACTTGCAGCGCAATATGAGCGAGGGCAATCCCGATAAAAATATAGCGAAGATCAATTTTATCGGCGAGAAATCCAACGAACAGCTTTCCACAAATCGCTGAGGCTGTCATGCAGGAAAGAATCAGTGCTGCGGCGGTTAGGTCTATACCGATGTCCTGAAAATACGGTGCCTGAGCAGTCACCATGGCCTGATCACAAAACATCATGAGGCCGATAGAAAGCGTTAGCAACCAGAAGTTGCGATCTCTTATCAGCACGGGATAGGTCCAGTATCGCTCACCCCCCTTTTGGGGAGCATCGGCGGTAGGAGCGTCGTTGTTATCGATGGGGAATTCTCTGTCGAAACCGTGCTCTATGCCTTTTGGCTTGTTTCGCACCAGCAATAAAACCATCACGGTCACCGTTGTAAAAACGACCGCAGCATTGACCTGCAATGCGGTGCGCCAGTCAAAGTTTTCAATAACGGTGGCTGTGAAGGGTGCCATTAGAAAGCCACCGGTGGAGGTCGATACGGCCATGATCCCCAGGGCCATCCCGCGTCGCCGCTTAAACCACCGAACGACGACGGTATTGACGGCAAGCGTTCCGCAAGCGGTATACCCATAGGCAATCGGGATGAAAATCAGTAACAGCATATGCCAATCGGTATCGGTCAATGTCAGCCCAACCAATCCTGCGGAGTAGGCTGTACCTCCGGAAAGAATGAGAAGGCGCGCTGATACGTTGTCAAACAAGCGGCCGATGATCGGCGATAGGATGGCGACCCCGAGCAGCAACGCGATATAGCCGTTTCCAATATTCGCCCGACTCATTCCCAGGTCGGTGGTGACGGGTACGACAAACAGACCAAACGTATAGGAGGACGAGCCGACGACGAGGGCAGCGCAGAGAAACAATCCGGCATGAACCCACCAGCCACGATATAAGCCATGCTGTGATTTGGTCACAAAAATCTCCCGCTGCTTCTGAGGGCAGATACCGTATTGCGCTGAAGGTGATGCGCCTTTTTCTAGACGCCGTCGTGGGTCATAGACCTTGCGATGAGTGTTTCGGTCTCGTGCCACAGTTTATTAGCGATTTTAGGGTCCGCAGCCAGTGGGTTGATGTCTGCTGGCTGACAGTTGAAAAAGTAGCCGCCGGTGCTCTGTCCGGGCTCGGGGCTACAGGCCAGCCAAATCAGTGTTTCTGCCGCTTGCTGTGGATCAATGGATTCGGCATTCGCCAAATGTTGGCGCATCGCCTCGTCACCGTGACTGGCAAAATTTGATGCAACAACGCCAGGATGCATTGCGTGAACAACGATATTGTCTTTGGCGATGCGGTCAGCGAGCGCGGTGTTAAAAAGTAGGGTGGCAAGTTTCGCCTGGCAGTAGGCAGCCCCCGGACTGAATTCGGCCGTCAGTTGTAAGTTATCCCAGTCGAAAGGCCCGGCTCTCAGGTGGGCCGAGGAAGAGACATTAATCACGCGCGTAGCACCCCTGGTTGCACATGCAGCCGTGATCTTCAGCAGCGGCAGGAGACGCTGGGTCAGCATAAAATGACCCAGATAATTGCTCGCAAAAGTATTCTCATTGCCTTCGGCAGTGAGGTTAAGGGTTGCCGTGACACCCCCGGCGTTGTTGAGTAGTACATCGACTCGAGATGTCAGCAGATTAATGGCATTTGCTGCTGTCTCAACTTCCGATAGCATAGCCAGATTGGCGTTGAGCATGGTGAATTGGTTGGGCTCGGCACCGGCTTCTTGCAGCTCAGTTGACGCCTGTTGACAGCGCTCTTTGTTGCGCCCCAGGCCAACAACACGCCATCCCAGCTGGAGCAATGCCTTCGCCGCCGCTTTGCCAATGCCTGAGCTAGCGCCGGTGATGACTGCTACCGGGCGTCCTGACTGCGTAGGTTCTATCGGCTGTTCGTTCATTTTTTGATACTCGGTCCGCTAACTGCCCAAAACGCCGTCTTCGTTCGCAATCCAGTTAACGAAACGATGCAGTGGATACATTGCATCCCACGGATTGCCGATGGTGGCTGGTCCAGCCTCGCCTAGGCGCGTCACACGCTGTGCACCGCCACTGGCTATCTGATCACGATAGGCGGCGGCGCGTTCTGGCGGATAAAAACCAACGGTTTGGGTCGCGACATTCACGTATTTCATGGCCTCATCCAGTGACGAAACACGGACCACATTGGCGGTTTTGTTAATGGGATGAAAATCGACCGGCTCATCTGAATGAATCACGACACCTTTGCCATCGGCTTCGCCAAATACGGTGTATTCGTCGTCCATAAGCAACATGGATTCGATTTCCTCGCGCATCACCGGATCGAGCGGGCGTATATCACCAGAGGCAGCGGCTCGCTCAACGATACGTCGATGCAAAGCGTCACAGAACTGGTCCACTTGCGCTTTAGTGCCCTCGACGAACTGATATCGACTGGCCGCACAAGCCTCTTGATTGAGCATCATGATGTCAGCTGAGGCCAAAACCGCGACGTCCTCTATTGTCGCGTGCGACTCAAAAGCTTCCCGACCGATCATCGAGATCGAGGTTTTGGGGTCAAACGACACCAGCTGTAAGCCAGGGCCCAAATATTGGGTGACATTGGAAATGGCATCACCGCCGCCCCAGGCAATAATCTTGTCGAAATACTGGGGCCTAAAAAGGGTGCTTTCGGTAACGCTGTCACCACCACGCCAGTAGACCGCTGACATCGAATGAACAAGCGGATGATCGGCATCGATATCGGCCATACTGCGCAACAGTGCCACTAGGGTGAAAGGATCAGCGGATGGCATTTTGAACAGACTGATGGACTTAACCAGCGCACTTTGGGCGATTGACTTGACTGCAACCCCCGGGGAGTTGCCGGGCAGCACATGAATCAGACGCGGCCCGTAGGCGCGGACAAAGCTTTTTCGACCCGTAAAGTCCTGTTTCGGCACCCACTCGTCAAGGACCTTGGGATCTGAGAAGTTTTGCTCTAGCTCGCGAGTCAGCGTGTCTTTATTCAGATACGCTACCGCGTGGCGCGTTACCTGCTCAACGACTGCACGAGGCAGGATGTGGGTTGCGGCCATCCGATCAAAACAGGCCTGCATGTGCGGATTCTTCGGATCGCTTATGTGCTGGCCGGCCTCGACCAAAAATTCGATGATTTCACGCGTAGGGACATTGATGAGTGGCGGCACGTCAGTGCGTGGATGCACCACATTATCAAGGTTCAGGGCTGGCGTTGCGAAATCGACGCCAAGATCGCGAGATCGCTGGATACTGTCACGTCCTTCTACGACTTCCCCTCGAACAAAGAAGGGGGCCGAAACCGGCGCCGCCGAATTGGCATTGGTTACCGCTGAGCTCATGACATGCCCCTGACGTAAGCATCGACCGTGCCTGCACACCCAATTTTGTCGTCTCCGTCAATATCGGAGAAGCGCGCGATGTTGTCACGGATGGAGGGACTCTTTGCTCCGCAGGCACAGGGGCTGGTGTCGATGGAGACTTTGTCCCCCGATATCACACCCCCCCAGCGACCGTCGAGAGAGAGGTCGAAGAAGGCGGCTCGGCCCTCATACTCATCACTGCTAAGGGGAAGTAAGTGGTCGCCCGATCTATCGAGGATGAGTGGAACAACCCACGGTGGGATGTGATAGCGCTGACCTTTTTGGCAGCGCGGCATGCCAGACTGTAGCTCTTGCATACTGTAGTTTTGGTAATTCCGCTCGGGGGATATGTTAAATGTCTCATAGACAAACTCCCTGTAGTCTGAGGGTAGGGTTGCACCCTTAAGACCACCACCTACATAGATTGAGTTGTCCGGGTGGAAATCCTCGCGGCTAAACCCTTTGTCGCGTACAAGCTTGGCGATGCGATACAAACTTGACCACATGCCGCTCACATGGAGCTTTTCGTCCCGGGCATCGATGATCGCGTCTGTGGCGGTTATCACAGCTGAGTCCATCATTTTTTGACGCTCAGCGGAGGTGTTTTCGTAGTCCTGCAGCTCTCTCGGCGTAGCGGTACTATCGGCAATCTTTTTGCGCAATACGATCATCTTGGTCATTTCGCCAACGGTTATTGGCGGGACGGGATAATGAAAAGGGGTAGAGTTCGGGTCCTGCAGTGCAGCGCGATAGGCCTCACCGGTTACGCGGTTACGCGCCACGCTGGCTACTGGCGCTAACCCAAACATTTTTCGATCCTGAGCAGGGGCGATCCCAGAGCCCCAACTGTAGGCGGCGATTGCTTCCTTTTTGCACCAAGCCATGTCACTTGCAGAGGCGAGTAGCATGGCTGACTTGCCGGTGGTGCCGCTCGAGCAAGAAACAAACACCCCGTGGTCCTCGAGTTGTGCCACCCAATCATCAATTCCCTCCATGCGTTTGTAATCAAGTAGGGGTATTGGATGGGGGGAAACAGTTCCCAACCATTTACTTAACTTGTCAAATTTGCCGCCCAGCAGAAAACTCTCTGGATAGCTTTTGTACGCCGTATGGGGAAACAACACTGGAACCACGTCGTCAAGCGAGCGGATGTTGCGCAGGTTGGCATCATCAGCGCGTTTCCCAAGCAACTTAATCTTCGCCACCCGGTCAAGGAAACGCTCGTTGACCGCCTCGACCTGTGTGGCTCTGATTTGAGTTGGGGAGAGGTCGTACCGGTCGGCGCTATTGACCAGTTCGGTAAGTTTCTTGACGGCTGATGTCATTGCGTGAGCCTCTCCGTTTACGCGCAGTCTATAACGACACTGTTTGGTATCATTAACTAATCGGCGGGAAACTGCAACAATGATGTCGGTAACGCTCGCATTGACGAACGTATAACGGCTTGGTGTGTGCCTTTCAGATCCGGGAGAGGGTCGTTTGCTAGGGTCAGGTTGACCGCTGTTGTCGACCCCGAGAGAGGCTATGGAGCAAGCAAACGGGTGGCGTCACGCTGCGGCGACTGCCGCTCACTGTGCGTCGTTTTGGCTGTGCTAGGCAGTGAACAATCGTTTAAGTGGTTGGTCCAGCGAACGGCCCAACCGTTTTCTCAGCAACCCGTTTTATTCAGTGCTGGCCGGACCATCCGCCAGGCTTCTTATGCCGGGATTTAATGGAATGCGCAATGAATTCAACCAGAATGCCGTGGTGATAAACTGCCCAACCAGCACCGTCAGCTCAAAACACTCAGCCTCGCTATAGCTGTTTCTAAGTGCTTCCCAGGTGCTGTCTGATAGCATGGCATCGTCGTGGAGTTCTTCCACCGCTTGTAGCAGCGCTTTATCTTCCCTGTTCCAACCTGACGCTTTTGAGCCTGTTTTGACCCGCTCGATCTCTTCTTCAGAGACCCCTAGCTGCAGTCCAAACTTGACGTGTTCCCCCCATTCAAAGGGGCAGCGGCAGAGCCAGCCCGTTCTTAAGATCACGAGTTCGCGATCGCGAGCTTTGATCTTTCCTTTAGCCGACAGTTGTATCGACAGACCGCTGATCTTCTCCCACAATTCAGGATGCTGGAGCATCGTAAAGTGTATTTCGGGTATTGCTTCTGGGGGGCCAGGATTTTCGTCCACACCGGTGATGGCGCAGCGCAGTCGACGCCAGACATCCATGGCCAGGGCTTCGGACTCAGGTGTTCTTGCTACCGATGGCATTCGCTGGGGATGGCCGAGAATGTACGTCTCTCGCTCTTCAAGCGCTTTACGCGTGCTCATGACCCAAGACCCTCGACGATAAACATGTCGTAGTCAGCTGCCTGCTGGCGAAAAGGGATGGCCGCTTGATATTCCGGGTTATCGTACCAGGCCTTGGCTTCGGCTTTTGTCGCGAATTCAAGGACGACAACGCCATCGGGCGCTTCACCCTCGAGCGACTGAATTTCGCCGTAGACGATCTTTGGAATCAGCTTGGCAGCCGGCGTCATTGCTCGGGTACGGCGCTGATATTCCGCCATGGCTTCAGTGTCTTTTACATTCGCCTTTCGAAGTCCGATGATATAAGCCGGCATTTCAAACCCTCATGAGTTAGATTAAGTGGAGACGAAGGCTCACAGCCAAGCTGTTCAGTGAGCACATCCGTACGCTGATTACAGCGCTGTCGTGAATTCTGTGCAGGTGACCACCCTGAAGGTCGTGCGATCAAACAGCTTCTTTTCGTCTTCGATAATAATATCGGGAAGCGTGTTTTCGGCGAGGTATTTTAGGGTGCCATCTCGGGTTTTCTTGTCTGCGAAGCCGAGCTCGGTGATGACATCAAACCCGAATTCCGAACCATCGCCCGTTTCAACGTGTGTATGGGGCGTTAAATAACGACGCGTATAGGTTTTAAGCCCGCTTGAGTAGTTCAAGACTAACGGTACGTGTTTAGTCTCGTAATACTCAACAAAGGCTTCATGAGTCAGGTCTGGATGACGTTTCATAAACAAAAGAATCTTAAAATGGGCTTTTGCCTCACTACCTTGGACTGATGGCGCCGTCATAACGTAAACCTCGGATCAATAGGACTTCGGCAGTCCTAGTGCCTTCTCGGCAATAAAGTTTAGGATCATGTGAGGGCTGACCGGCGCGGTTCTTGGGATCATGACCTCCCGTAGGTAGCGTTCTACATGGTATTCCTGTGCGTAACCCATGCCACCTAGCGTTAACATGGCGGTATGACAGGCTTCGAACGCCGCTTCTGCCGCAAGGTACTTGCCGGCGTTCGCTTCAATACCGCAATCGGCACCCGCATCGAACAAGGTAGCTGCCTTCATCAACATCAGGTTGGCCGCTTCGAGCTGGGCCCAGCATTTGGCCAACGGATGCTGGATGCTTTGGTTCATACCAATTGGACGATCGAAAATGATGCGCTCTTTGGCGTACCGCGTCGCTTTATCGATCGCCGCTCGGCCAATACCGATCGCTTCAGCCCCGATCAATATTCGCTCCGGATTTAGTCCGTGGAGAATCATTCGGAAACCTTGGCCCTCATCACCAATGCGGTGCTCCTCCGGTATCCAAAGGTCGTTAATGAATAGCATGTTGGAGTCCACCGCATGCCGACCCATCTTATGAATTGCGCGGACTTCGATCTTGTTGCGGTCGAGATCCGTGTAAAACAGTGACAGTCCGTCAGTTTTGTTCTTCACGTCTTCGATGGGGGTAGTCCGCGCCAGCAGCAGCATTTTGTTGGCGACCTGAGCTGTCGAGATCCAGATTTTCTCGCCATTAACGAGATAGCCGCCGTCCTGTTTTACGGCCCTGGTTTTTAGTTTCGTCGTATCGAGCCCTGTGTTGGGCTCCGTAACACCAAAACACACTTTGTCGACACCACTGATAACCGGTGGGAGCCAGCTTTGTTGCTGTGCCTCTGTGCCGAAAATATTGACTGGCTGAAGTCCAAAGACGGGCATGTGGACACTAGAAGCGCCCGTCATGCCGGCACCTGACTCAGCAATCGCCTGCATCATAATCGTGGCTTCGGCAATTCCCAGACCAGCACCGCCTACTGATTCAGGCATGGCGATGCCGAGCCAGCCAGCCTCTGCGATAGATCGATGAAAATCATGGGGAAATTCTTCGGCGTTATCTAAATTCAGCCAATAGTCATCGGAGAATTGAGCGCAATGCCTCAGAATCGCGTCGCGTACGCTTTGTTGATCGTCGGTCAGTGAAAAGTCCATGGTATATCCTTGCACGTGATTCGATTAATTCTCGGCGTCAAAGCGATGGCTTTTGCCGAGTGGGGTGGGCACTTCAGTCCCCATATACTTCGCCAGATTTCGATGTAGGTGGGCAATGGCACCTTCCGTCTTTGGATTGGGTTTGGCACCGGAGAAGCCCAGTGATTTCATGCCTTGTTGTACAGCAGCCATGTTGGTGAAGTCCTGGGAAAGCACGTAGCACCAGGCTTCTTCTGTGGCCTCACAGAATTCCCATTCGGTGTCGGGTTCTTTACCTTGGGGATACAGCTCATAAACAGCGCCTTCAAAAATGCACTTGTCCGGATCGTTACCGTAAGGTCGGGCGCTGTAGCAAAGCATGTTGTTAACCGCGTGACCGATTTGGAAATTGGGGAAGATCTGCCAAGCGTTACCTGCCTCGCCAACGTGTTCGGGGTCGACATCAGGCCAAATGACGCCGCGTTTGGCATCTTCCTCCCGGGCACGTTTTAGCCAGTGCTGTAGTACCTCACCGGGGGGCGTCCCTTCGGGCAGTTCCTCAGCCAATCGCTGAGCCATATCCACCAGCGTGCGTGTGGTGTTGGTGTTAGCTTTCTCCCAGGTGTAGAGCTGCATCTCTGCCGTTGCAATACGTGGATCTGCTGAGGTGCCGAGGCGAAGTTTGCCGCGTTGGTTTGGGTCCATGTCTTTGGGTGTGTCATATCCGATATTACTGTGCAGACCTTGTTCCTTTGCCCAGCCTACGAACACCCCATACTTGTTGAACTCGGGATGTGTAACCGGCACATGGTATGTTTCATTGAACGCCTCAAGCGCGACCTTCCAGTTGCAGTCGAAGATTCCCCATTTGCGCCAGCGGCAACGCATGTTCTGTAGTTGAAAGGGGTCGAGCATGGCGGCGGCTGGATCAAGATAATCCAGCAGCGGTGCACAATTGGGATCAAGGTTGATCCATGTCCAGCCGCCCCAGATATCGAGGTTGACCTCAGTTAATTGGGTGCAGGTATCAGTTAGTCCGCCACCCCAGTCGTTCTTCAGGGGAATGACCGTATTAGTGCCCTCAAGATCGAAGCGCCAACCGTGAAAGCCGCAAACAAAGCGGTCCAGCTTCCCACGGGCGTTTCGGGCACCCGGGGGAATGTCGATTAACCGTCTCCCACGGTGTGGACAAACGTTGTGGAACGCTTTAAGTGAATCTTCGCTGGTGCGAACGATAATGATCGAGTCGTCAACCACGTTAAATGTGATGTAACACCCAGGCTTGGGTAGGTCCTCGATGCGTCCAGCCTGTAGCCACACCTTTCGCCACAGTTTGTCTCGCTCCTGCCGCGCGTACTCCGGACAGGTGTAGGCGTTAGCCCCGAAGGTGATGGCGGTATCAGCTAAATTGTTGTCGGGCGATAATTGTTGACTCATGGCTACCTCGCGTTCAGTAACGGATCTAAGAAAGCGCTTCTTCGCCCTGTAATTTTGTTCGGTGCATCATTCGGCCTGAATCCAATGGGTAGGGCATGGCGCGGTGAAGGGTTCCGGTGTTGTCCCATATGACGGTGTCGCCAATACACCACTCGTGGCTATAGTGGAATCGTTCCTGTGTCGCCCAGTCACGAAGGAAAACCAGCAGTTCCAGCCCTTCAAGTGGGTCCATTCCTAGGATATTGACGGCACTGTTGCCAATGACCAGAGATTTGCGGCCTGATGTGTGTTTCCACACTAGGGGTAGATCACGGCGACCCAATGATTTCCACTCCATGAACTGCTCATACGTCGGCTCGGGGATGTGACACATCTGAGTGGTAGGGAGGGCATGAACCGCTTTCAATTGTTCTATTTGCTGCTTCCGCGCCTCAGGGAGCCCGTCGTAGGCTGCGTAGGTGTTGGCGAATTCGGTATTGCCTCCGGTTGATGACAATACCTTCGCCGATAAGATCGAGGCCCTAATGGGCTTTTCGTTGACGTATCCGTCAAAGTGCCAGAAGAAAGCCCCTTTGAGATAGTCGGCCGATGCCGTTTGGCTCTTATCCAGCGTGACTTTGTAAACGCCAGCGCCACTTCTTTCTGGCGCGTAAGTGCCGAGGGTTTTTGTGAAAGCGACCTGCTCCTCGTCATCGAAGCGGATTTTAGGGAAAACGAGAACCCCTTTTTTTTCTAGAAGGTCGCGGATGTCACTTGCGAACTCGCCACTTAAGAGGTCGGCTTTTTCCGCCAGTACCCGGGCTCCAATTTCCGGTTTGATGTCTTCGAAGGGTAGCTGCGCCTGAGTGGGATTAGAGCTTTTCATGAACTTCCTCATTAAAAATACGATAATGCGTTGCAGTGCTCGCAGCCATGCTGGCGGGACCGTGATTCGCTGCGAATCGGTCTGGATTCGCTGGCGTACCCTGAGTAAAAATGCTGGATTCAATTCCCCAGATAAGCAACGGCATTACGATTGAAAAAGGCTTCGAATTTCGCGCCGCAACAACTTGCCCATTTCGTTATAGGGCATGAAGTCGACGACTCTGATCTGCTCAGGTACGCGGGAGGAACGCAGACGATCCCGTATTAGCGTCCGAAGGGTCTCTTCATCGAGTGGTGCCGAGGGGTCACGGAATGCAACGGCAATACCAACTGCTTCGCCCCATTCAACCGAGGGAACACCGATTGCCACTGCCTCTGCAATGGCGGGGTGCTCGGCGAGTACATCCTCGATCTCTCCGGGAGAGATGTTTTCACCACCACGAACAATCACGTCATCGGCGCGCCCGGCGAGGAACAGATAGCCTTCTTCATCCAGCCAGCCTGCATCTCGCGTGGGGAACCAGCCTTCGGCATTGAGCGCGCTGCGCTCCCGGTATTCGCCCGACACTTGCTCACCCCGAACGTAGACTTCTCCGCGTTCCCCGGCAGGGAGCGCATTACCATCTTCATCACGAACTTCAACTTGTACGGTAGGTATGGGGCGGCCCACGGAACCCAGTCGCGCTTTCACGGCGGGGTCGTCGGAATATTGCGCCAACCGGTGATCATCGGGCCCGAGAAGGGCAATGGTCGAACTGGTCTCGGTCAGGCCATAGGCATTAGTAAAGTCAGTCACTGGAAACATCTCCAGCGCCCGTGCAATGAGCTCCGGTGGCATGCGGCCGCCACCGTAAGCAATCGCGCTGAGTGATGAAAGGTCTGCCGCTACCCCGGCGTCTAAACGCTCAACGATGCGTCCAAGCATTGTCGGCACCAGAAACGCGTTGGTAACTTTTTCTTTGGTAACGAGATGTAGCCATTCGTCCGGGTCAAACGCGGGCAACAGCACAATGCGACGCATGGCGTAAATCGAACTCATTAGCGCTGAGATACCCGCAATGTGATAGGGCGGAACACAGACGAGTTGCGCATCGCACTCGTCTGCCGCCATAAATTCCACAGAGCCCAAGATATAGCCCAATAAATTGCTGTGTCGCAGAAGGGCGGCTTTCGGGGCGGCTGTTGTACCACTGGTGAATATTTGCGCAGCGATGCCCTCCCCTTCGCGGGGCTCTGGGCTGGCCTGCGTTGTGCTTGACTGGGCACCGCTGACAAATTCAGTCCGAGATAAGAAGCAGTGCCCACTGTCAGGGTCGAGCTTCTCGGCTCTTTCAACGTCGCCGATGATGCAGGCAGGGGCAATGCGTTTGAGTTGCGCAGCGAGATCAATGTTGGCAAGTCGATAGTTGAGTGGCACATAGGGGATACCTGCTAACGCGGCACCAAACAGCGCGATCGCTGCTGCTTCACTGCTTTCGTCAAGCAGCGCAATGTAGCTGTAGTCACCCTCGATCATTGTTTGGGCTGCGCCTTGTGCAGCGCTGAGTAGTTCGCCGTAGCGCCAGCGTCTACCCTCACAAATGAGACCAACGCGATCCGGCCCTGCTTCGGCCGCCATCTCAAGAAGCAATGAAATATTCATTGGCGACCTCAGTCAGATGAGGGTAGGGACTTGGCTGCTTTGATCGTCAGTGCTGAGCCATTAAAAGCGAGGGAGCCTTTACCGGCCTTTACGCACAACAACTCCACTGTGCCATCTGCATCAACATAGCGCTTACCCATCTGAGAGCCACCGGCAAAATCCGGATTAATCTCGCCCGGTTCTGTTGGTTTGTCTGTTGCCATGGGGGCGCCGCCGCACTCAAGCGCGCCTTCGACCGCACGGATAACCATGACCTCAGTGTCACAAACTGTGCTTTTAAGTTTGCTGCCAGGCTTCATCGTAGCGTCTCCTCTTTAGGCGATTGCGCCCAATTCTTTAAGTTGTTCAATACGCTCCCATTCGATCCCCATTTCCATCAGAACCAACTCAGTGTGTTCAGACGCTTCGGGAGCGCGGGTGGTGCTGACTGCTTCGTGATTAAACTGCACCGGTCCGCGGACCAGTTTGATTGGATCGCCGCCGTCGCTTGCCTCGACCTCAAAGAGCATGTCGTTGGCGAGTGCCTGCTCGTCAAGCGCGATCTGCATTAGGTCTAGGACCGGTGCCCACTGACCGGAATACGTCTTTAGCTGTTCTCGCCAGTAGTCGAAGGTTTGTGTGGCAAACGTATCGCGAATGATGTCACTGGCTGGTTCCCAGTTTTTCATTAATGCCTCTGCGCTGGAGAACCGGGGGTCATCGGCGAGTTCCGGATGTCCTAAGTGTTCAAAGAAACTACGGATATGAGGGCCGGGCGTTAGAGTGCACATATTAATCGTGCCGTCATCGGAGGTTGTGTAATTACCCATCAGCGGGTTTCCCGGATTGCCACCTGAGGATGGCATTCTGTTGCGGGACACCTGCCCACAGTCGATGCCCATATCGATGGAAGTGCCCGCCGCCCACCAGGCGGTGCTCAGCAGTGATACATCGATTTCTGACGTCTCCCCCGTGCGTTCCCGATGAAAGAGTGCAGCGGAAATGCCTCCGGCAATATTCATTCCGCCAATTGAATCGCCAAAGGCCGGAATTCCTTGAGAGATCGGACCGCCAAGCTCTGGTGGTGACATAGCGGTCGCAATGCCGCTGCGATTCCAAAATGCCGTACCATCGAAGCCACCGTTATCGCGCTCTGGTCCCTTGTCTCCGTAGGCGCTGCCGCGTGCATAAATGATATTGGGATTAACTGCGCGGATGTGCTCTATGTCGAACTTCATTTTCTGGCGTTGACGCGGCAGATAATTGGTTAGGAAAACATCCGCGGTTTTGGCTAACTCGTAGATCACTTCCATACCTTCGGGCTTGGTAATGTCTACCCCGACGCTTCGCTTGCCGCGGTTGGGGTGCTCTACAAAGGGGCTGCGCTTCGGATTGACTTGTACGCCGCCGAGATTCACGAAGCCCCGTTGCGCATCCCCGCGTGCAGGGTGTTCAATTTTGATGACGTCTGCGCCCCAGTCGGCCAGAATAGCGCCAGCGGCTGGCACAAACGTCATCTGCGCGACTTCGAGAACCCGGACACCCTTCATAACCTGTGTCATGTCTCTTTCCTATTATTGGATGTTGTTTTTGGATTGTATAGATAAACAACACTGTTGCATAGTTAGGCTGCCTGCTATACGGTTCTAAAAAAGAAAATTCCATAGCAAGCGATAAGTCATACGGAGACCTACGTGAAAATCGACTCTTCAATCTCAGCGGTAGTGACCGGCGGTGCATCAGGTCTTGGCTTGGCCACAGTAAGGGCGCTACGTGACGCCGGCGCCAAAGTTGCCATTTTTGACCTCAACGCTGAAACGGGCGAGGCTGCCGCGGCTGAAGTGGGTGCGATTTTTTGCCAGTGTGACGTGCTCTCGGATGACAGCGTCGACCGGGCGTTCGCCAAGGCGCGGGAGGCCAATGGCCAGGAGCGTGTGCTGGTGTGTTGCGCCGGGGGTGGCAACGCCATTCCAACCGCGCGCCGCGATAAAAAAACCGGTGACATTAATATTTTCCCCAGTGATAAGTTCGAGTGGGTGCTCAAGCTTAATACCGTCGGGACTTTTCGTTGTATAACACGCGCAGCAGCGGGAATGATGACCCTTGACCCCATCGATGGGGAGCGAGGTGCTGTGGTGAACACCGCGTCAGCCGCGGCAACGGAAGGTCAAATGGGGCAGGCCGCTTACTCGGCTGCAAAAGCTGCAATCGTTGGCATGACACTGACCATTGCACGTGACCTTTCTCGCGAAGGTATTCGAGTTAACACGCTACAGCCCGGTATTTTTGATACGCCGGCAATGGCACGTGCCACGCCCGAGATGAAGACTGCGCTCGGCGACATGGTGCCGTTTCCGAAGCGACTTGGCGAGTCTGGAGAATACGCGAGCATGGCGCTGGAGTTGATTCGCAACGGCTACATGAACGGCGCAACGGTTCGACTTGATGGTGCGATCAGAATGCAGCCTCGGTAGGCCCTCAAGCAGTATTGGTTCAACTGGTTTAGCTAGCAGCAGGTGAAAGCATGTCCACGCCGTTGATGCTCCACCCCGACAGACTGTTTCCTGCAGATGCCGGAGTGCGTTCGCTTGCTCGGTCACTTTATGATCTGGTTAAAGACCTGCCGATCATTAGTCCGCATGGTCATACAGACCCGTCGTGGTTTGCCGGTAACGCACCGTTTGCTAGCGCAACTGACCTGTTAATCATTCCTGATCATTACGTTTTTCGCATGCTTTATAGTCAGGGCGTGCGTCTTGAAATGCTTGGCATACCGCGTGCCGACGGATCGGTGGTCAAGTGTGACGGGCGCGAGGTCTGGCGTGCGTTTGCCAATCATTATCACTGTTTCCGAGGCACACCGTCGCGAATGTGGTTAGATACGGTGTTTGTCGATGTCTTCGGTATGAACGTTCGCCTCGATAGCACTACAGCTGACTTTTACTACGATGCAATCAATGAAAAGCTCGCGAGCGACAGCTTTCGCCCGAGAGCACTGTTCGATCGATTTAATATCGAACTGCTGGCGACCACAGAATCACCGCTGGATGATCTCGAGCATCATCAGGCAATACGGAATAGTGATTGGACCGGACGCGTTATCACCACGTATCGCCCCGATGCGGTGGTGGACCCGGATTTTGAAGGTTTTACGGCAAACCTTGCCCGATTTGCTGAACTCACCGGTGAAGATACGGGGAACTGGCAGGGGTATCTTCAGGCGCACAGAGTGCGACGGGCCTTTTTCAAGCAGTGTGGTGCAACCGCTACAGATCACGGACACCCAACCGCCCAAACGGCGAATCTCAGCGCGAAAGAAGCCACTGCACTATTCGATAAGATCTATAGCGGTGTGTTCTCCGACCAGGAGGCCGAGCTGTTTCGCGCTCAGGTATTAACGGAGATGGCGGGGATGAGCCTTGATGATGGGTTGGTCATGCAGATTCATCCGGGCAGTTATCGCAATCATAACGATCAGGTGTTTCAACAATTTGGTCGCGACAAAGGCGCTGATATTCCGCTTGCAACCGACTTTGTTCACTCGCTCAAGCCACTGCTGGACAAATACGGCAATGAACCCGAGCTGGAGATCATCCTTTTTACACTGGATGAAACAGCCTATAGCCGCGAGCTGGCACCATTAGCTGGACACTATCCTTGTCTGCGCCTGGGTCCCCCATGGTGGTTTCATGATAGCCCTGAGGGCATGCGTCGCTACCGTCAGCAAGTGACCGAGACAGCGGGGTTTTATAACACCGCGGGTTTTAATGATGACACACGGGCCTTTCTTTCGATTCCAGCGCGTCATGATGTGGCGCGCAGAATGGACAGCGTCTTCTTGGCTGAGCTGGTCGCTGATCATCGCCTTGAGGCGTCAGAAGCAGAAGAATTAGCCCCTGAGCTCGCCTATCACCTTGCAAAGCGCGCTTATCGTTTGTAGTGCTTGACGGCGCGTGCTGCTAGTCATTTGATCACCGTTTCTAAAAACGTCATCGAATCACACTGCGCACCGTGTATCTGCACAACCTACTGATGTGTGTTCGTCACGCCTGATATCGCTGTGTCACCCCTGGTTCAATGTGGCAACACGGTCATCGCGTCTTTCGGCACAATGGCGCCTCGATGTTGAATTACGCAGGCCGCGAGGGCGTGGGCTTGACGAGCGGCGTCTTGAGGCGTCACCGCTGACAATCGTGCGGCAAGATAACCCGCGTTGAACGAATCCCCTGCTGCGGTTGTATCGGTGACCCGCTCAACGACGTTCGCGTCCACCTGACTGCAGTCGCCAGATTGCCAAATCATGCAGCCCAGTGCCCCGCGTTTAAGCACGACTTCTCCGTTTGACACGTTAGTCAGTCGCGCAAGCGTCTCCTCCGGCGACTTGTCATTGAACAGTGCTTGCTCGTCATCGTAGGTAGGTAGCCGAAAATCTGCAATGTCATAAGCCCGTTGAAATGCTGTCTTGGCCACACGGGAATCGGTCCATCCGCGGGGTCGGTAGTTACCATCGAAAGCAACCTTTACTCCATTGGCACGCAATCTTGCGAGCATGGCAAAGAGTCTATCGCGTGCCTCGCAGTCGTAAAGAGACAGCGTAATCCCTGAGAGATAGACCAAATCTACCTGCGCAAGATAGTTTTCGAGCCGGATAATCCGTTGCTCATCGTTGAAGAGTTCCCGTGCCGGGGCCTCCTTGCGCCAGTAGCCAAATTGACGTTCTCCCATGGAATCCGTCTCAATCATGTAGAGGCCGGGGAGTCGTCCGGGGAGTTTAGCGACCTGTGAGCAGCCCACCCCTTCAGATTGCCATTTGGATAGCATCCAGTGGCTGTGAGAGTCGTCTCCCAGCATGGTTACGTAGTCGGATTGCATGCCAAGTCGGGCCAGATAGATAGCCGTGTTTAATGTATCTCCTCCGTAAGAGAGGTGTAGCGGAGTAGCGATCGGATCACCGTTCGTCGACCCTGATAGCTCCAGCATGCATTCGCCAATGGCTGCAATATGAGGTTTTTTTGACATGACGAATGTTGCCTTTGCGGTTTGTGATTCAGTCGCTAGTCAATAAAGCCAAAGGCTCGAGGGAGTGCTTCGCTGATAAACGGCACGTAGGTCACTAGCATAAGCGCCACAAACATCGCGATATACATTGGCATTAACGGTCTGATGATTTTTATGATCGAGGTTTTGGCGATGGCACAGCTGACGAACAGCAAGCTGCCGACCGGCGGTGTGCATAGCCCGATTGAGAGGTTCAAGACCATCATGATGCCGAAATGTAACGGTGACATATTCAGCTCGACGGCGACCGGCAAGAAAATTGGCGTAAAGATGAGCACGGCGGGCGTGATGTCCATAAACGACCCGACAAGCAAGAGGATGACGTTGATGATGAGCAATATAATCAATGGATTGTCGCTGATTGCTAACATTGAGTCTGCGACAAAGGTGGGGATGTTCTGGAATGCCAGCAGCCAGGACATGGCCATGGAAGCGGCTATCAGGAACATGACGATGGCGGTCGTCTCCGATGCCTTGAGCAGGAGTGCAGGGAGTTGGGATAATGGCACTTCCCGGTAGATGAGTACTGATAATGCCAGCGCATACAGTACGGCAATTGCCCCCGCCTCGGTCGCGGTAAATACACCGCCAATGATGCCGCCAATAACCAACACAATGAGAAACAGGGCGGGCAGGGCATCCAGGGTTGCTGTCAGAAGTTCCCTTACAGTCACGCGTCCTGCGCTTGGGAGATTTCTGCGCTTCGCGTAGGCGGTGCAGACAACCATTAGGCTTAGCGCAACCAGTACGCCCGGCAGATAACCACCAATGAACAGTGCGGCGATCGACACGCCCCCGCTGGCGACGGCGTAAACAATTAATACATTGCTGGGCGGAATGAGGAGGCCGGTGGTTGCCGCTGTCGCAGTTAACGCAGCGCTGAACTCGCGTTCGTAGTTATCCTCCTCCATTGTGGGCACCATAACCGCCCCCACCGCCGAGGTTGCTGCCACCGCAGAACCTGAAATAGCGCCAAACAAAGTACATGACAGCACGTTGACGAAGGCCAGTCCGCCCGGCACCGTGCCAACCAGACACCGGGCGAAGCGGATGAGTCGACGGGCTATGCCACCTTGGCCCATGAGTAGTCCTGAAAGAATAAACAACGGTATTGCGAGGAGGGCAAAACTGTTGATGCCACCAGCCATTCGTTGGGCCATGGTGGTGACAGCCGGTCCAAAATCAACGGAAAACAGCAGCGCCAGTGTGGTTGCCACACCAACGCAAAAAGCCACCGGGACGCCAAGTGCCAGTAACAGAATAAAGCCGAGGACTAGCGCTGCTTCAACCATTGCCTGAACTCTCTTTGTTTGGCGATACGATCTCGGTTCCAGCCTTTTTCACAGTGCTGCCCAAGCTTTCGTGAACGTTGGCGAGCGCGTAGATCGTCATCAGGATGCCGCTCGCCGGCAACACCGCATAGACCCATGCCATTGGTATACCAAGAGCAGGAGAGATTTGCTGTAACTCCCACGTCATTACTACCAAGCGGCTACCGCCAAAGACCATCACAATCAGGGCAAATAGCCCAATAACTGCCGCAGTAAGACAGTCTTTGAAGAACAGCTTTTTCCCCTGCAGTTGCCGGGTAAACAGATCGATGCCCAGGTGCATTTTCACTCGGTAAGCGTAGGCAGCGCCAAGGATGCCAATCCAGATAAGTACAAAGCGGGCGAGCTCTTCGGTCCATGAGCTCGGCGCTGAAAGAAGATAGCGCGACAGAATTTGCCAGGTGACGGCGAACACGAGTAGGGCCATCAGCAGTGACATGAAAAGCCGTAGCACAGCATCCAGATAACGCACGTCAGTTTTGCCCGGCTCGGCTGATCTCGCTGATCAGAGCGCCTACCGGCGAGTTTGCGTACGACTGGTGCATAGCAGCCACCTCGGTGCGAAATTCAGTTTTATCTGGCCGGATCACTTCGACCCCTGCGGCTTCAACGGCGGCCAGTGCCTCATTAGTATCGGTTTGCCAAAGGACGCGCTGAAAGTCGACCGATTCGCGGACTGCGAGTCGCAGCCAGTTCTTCTGTTGCTGCGTGAGTTTACCCCAGGCGACGGTTCCCATAATCAGAACATCAGGCACTGCGGTGTGCTCGTCGAGCGTGTAGTACTTACAGATTTCATAATGTCGGGACAAGAAAAAACTGGGCGGATTATTTTCTGCGCCATCAACAACTCCCTGTTGTAACGCGGTATATAGCTCGCCGTATGCGATGGGCGTTGCGGAGCCGCCGAGTGCGCTTACCATACGAAGTGCGGTCTGGCTTTCCTGCACGCGGATCTTTAGCCCCGTTAAATCGCCGGGTGTTCGAATAGGTCGATCAACGGTATAAAAACTTCGACTGCCTGCATCGTAGTAGTCTAGTCCCTTCAAGCGAACGGGCAGCAACGTATCGAGTAGGCGTTGCCCTATGTCGGAATCCAGTACCTGTTGATAATGATCGGCGCCTCGAAAGACGTACGGCACATTGAATATTTTAAATTGAGGTGCGAATCCTTCGAGTGGGCTCGCTGATACATTCGCCATGGCCAGGCTGCCAATCTGCAAGAGTTCAATGGCCTCCCGGTCATTGCCCAGTTGACCACTGGGATAAAGCGCCAGCTGCATTGCACCTCCGCTATGAAGCCGGAGCCGTTCATCCATGAAGACCATCGCTTTATGAATGGCGTGATTACTGTCGAGGGTATGGGCAAGATGCAAAACGGTGACTTCTTGTTCTCGAGCACAAGCGTTGAGCAAAAGCAGAAGAGCGCCGAGGCAGATGCAATAGATATGTCGCGCCATTTTTATATGCCTAGCCCTGACGATCAACGACTCCTGGGTCACCCTTTAACCCTCCTACTACCAGGTAAGCGGTAGTGATTTGGGTCCAATAACACCACCGGGCCAGTACGCTATCTCGGCGCCTTCCTTAACCTTGAAGTTGGGTATGCGGCGCAAAAACTCCTCGATGCATATTTTAATTTCCAGCCGCGCGAGGTGCGCCCCCATACAAC
This sequence comes from Luminiphilus sp., assembly GCA_965657905.1. GTDB lineage: Bacteria > Pseudomonadota > Gammaproteobacteria > Pseudomonadales > Halieaceae > Luminiphilus. The sequence goes on from CBFHPT010000001.1 coordinate 286,824, forward strand.
TGTGGACACCACCGGCGAACGCTAAGATAGGTCTTCGGGGCCGGTTGAAGTTGACGTCAGTTGGATTGTCGAAGATATCAGGGTCATAGTTTGCCGTGGGGAGCACGCTAGTGATCTTGTCGCCCTTTTTAATACTGACACCGCGCAGTTCAAGATCTTGTGTTGCCGTTCTACCAGAGAAGGTTACCGAGAATACGCGCAGAAGCTCTTCGACGACGTTTGATATGTTGTCCGGGTTATCAATAATCTCCTGTCGACGATCCGGATTATTTGCGAGCCATAGGAAAATGTTATTAAGCGTAGCGAATACGGTGTCGAGGCCGCCAATAAAGAGGAAAAACACAAATCCGAAGATTTCTCGCTCGGTCAGAGGCTCGCCTCCTGGTGCCGCGTGGGCGATTTGACTCACTACCCCGTCGTCGGGAGATTGCGTTTTTTCAGCGATGACCTCGGCAAGATAAGCAGCGATATCCATCATGCATTTGCCGGCGATCTCGCGACTACCTGAGTGCAGAAGACCGACCGCCCAGCTAACGAACGTATCGCGTTTTTCCTGTGGCAAACCCATCAAATCCAGGAAGACTGAAACGGGCAGGGGGCGACCAAACTCGGTCGTGAAGTCGCATTCGCCTTGCTCGATAAACCCATCGATCAATCTATTTGAGAGGTCTCGGATATAGCCTTCGAGCTTGGCAACTCCTTGAGGGGAGAATTGCTCTGTTAGTACGCTGCGGTATTTGCGATGGTGAGGTGGATCAATTTCCAATGGGATAAAGTAGAAATAGTTGTTTGGATCCCGCGGGAATGGCGTCGCATCCTCGGTTGAAAACAGCTCTGGGTGCCTGAGAACGTGAAAACAGTCCTCGTACTTGGTTAGCAACCACTGTGCCCTGACACCACTTGGATCGTAAAAAATGGGAGGAAGCTCGCCGTGCATCTTCGCCATGAAATCATGCGGTGAAGCGAGAAATTCTTCGCTTTCGGTTAGCCCGATGATGCGGACGAGCTCTGGCGGAATGTGTGCGGGGATATCAAAGTCGGACACTTGCGTGCTTGTCATCGTCCTCTCCTCAAGTTGATGGGTGCGATTGCGCTTTTAGTATTGCGATTCAGGAAGTCGAACGACCAGACCGTCTAGCGATGCGCTTGCAGTAATCTGGCAGCTGAGTCGGCTGTTTGGTTTGGTGTCTGTCCCGCTGAATTCCATCATTTGAAGTTCGGTTTCTGATGCTGCTCCGGTCGTTTCAAGCCAGGAATCGTCGACATAACAATGGCAGGTCGCGCAGGCGAGACCACCCCCGCATTCACCCACAATCCCGTCAATCATATTGTCGACAGCACCTTGCATGATGGTTGTGCCTTCTGAGAGTTTTACCGTGTGCTCTGCGCCATCGTGTTCAATGTAGGTAACGGTTGTCATGGTGTGGCCTCGCTAAAGAAACGTAACTATTCCGAGAAATAAGATGTATCAGCCTCTATTATGAGAACTGCGTTCTCAGTGGAATTACAGCCCATATTCCGTTCCTATGTCAAGAATATAAGGGCTTTTTCGCTTTTGATTCTGTTTGACATCCGAGCCTGGAATGCGGTGTGATAGAACATTGTTCTCTTTATGACGGTGCTAATGCCTGACAAATTAGCGATAGATAAGAGCGTGCTGAATCCCAAGAAATCGGGCTGGGAAGATCGCTCGGTAGAGCGCGTGGTTGCCAGTGGCCGCGATAGTTTGTTGGAGCGCAGTCGGCGGCTGGTTGAGGCGGCCTATGAAATACTTGATCAGGGCCTCGAGGAACTGACTATTCGATCGGTTCTCCGAGAGACCGGGCTCTCACGTCGAGTTTTTTACGAACGATTTAGTGGTAAAGACGATCTGATGTTAGCTGTTCTCGAGTACACACTGGGAATGGCCGCTCAGCATTACCGGGAGCAGATAGGTCATCTTGCTAATCCTCTCGAACGCATTCGTGTCATTGTCAAACTGCTTGTTTTGGGGCGAGAGGCGCTTGACTCAGTGGCGGGCAAGGTGGAGGGCCGACGCGGTGCCGCAATGAGCCGTGAGCATTTGAGACTTGCGGAATCCAGCCCCGATGAGCTGCAGCTCGCACTCGAACCTTTGCTGTCCCTGCTTTCCGATGAGCTTGCAGAAGGCATGATAAAGGGATCAATTCGGCAGGATGACAGTCGACGTATGGCGCGCTTTATTTACAACCTGGTGTCGACAACCGTACACACCGAGCTGCTGGCCAGCGAGGCGTTGCGCTCTGACCGGGAGAAGCTTGCCGATGACATATGGGTGTTTTGTCGTGGCGCGATCGCGGCGTGAAACGATTCTGGCGTAAGTCGCTGGGGTTTTAACGACAAGGCATCACGGGTTTAAAACATGTGCAAACGTGCTGCCTTGATGGGTGGGTGTTGTGTTCAAAGGTCGTCATAGAGTAAACGAGTACCCGCCGTTCACAGGGTAGGTCTGCCCGGTTATCCAATTGGCACCATCAGAGCAAAGAAAAAGCACCATATTGGCAACGTCTTCTGGTTTCCCAAAACGTCTGATCGCGTAGCGAGCAAGTTGATTTCGTGTCCGCTCGCTCTCCAAAAAGGCGGTCATCGCGTTCTCATCCAGTGCCGGTTCCAGCGTGGATAATGAAACAGCATTGACCGTTACGCCATACCGCCCAGTCTCGCGTGCAAGGGCGCGGGTGAAGCCGGCTGCTCCGGCTTTGGCTGCAGAATAGGCAGCGAGTCGTGCCTCACCGACTCGACCTGCATCTGAAATAATCGTTACGATTCGCCCGCGATTCAGATTGACCATGGTGGGCAGGGACGCGTGGCAGCAGTTCATAACGCCCTTGAGATTGGTGTGCATGTAACGCTCCCAGTCGTCGGGCCCGGTTTCCCAGAACGGCGGCGCTAGCCCCATTGTAGCCGAGGGCCCTGCATTTCCGGCGTTATTAACAAGCAGCGTTATCGGCCCTAGCGTATCCGTGGCGATTGCCATTGCTGAATTTACCGCGTCGAGGTCACCCACATCCGCCGGTACGGCTACAGCTGGCACACCCATCTGTTTTAGCTCTGCGACGACTGCCGCTGCTCGCTCGGCGACAAAGTCATTCACTGCGACGCCGCTGACGTTGTGACGGGCAAACGCTAGAGCTATTGCTCTGCCTGCCCCTTGTCCCGCGCCGGTCACAAAAGCCACGTGTCCTTTAAGATTCATTGGGTCTGGTGCTGTCATATTTGAATACCCCTAATACGTGCTTAATGTCTTTTGATGGGTTTACGCACCGGCCAGGAAACCTGAAAGGACTCTATGCGACGCTTCCCTAAAAAATTAGTCACTCACTGTTGAAACAGCGCTCGCACTGCCGGTAGGTCGACTTTCATGGAGGCGGTGCGGGGTAGGGCATTTACAATACGCCATTCTTTTGGGATATGGGTTGCCGGCAACCGGTCTCGCACATGTTGTTCGAGCTCCGCAAGCGTTGGCGTCGGCACGCCCGACCGACACTCAACCACAGCCCCGGGAACGTGTCCAAGCCGACGTTCGGGGATGGCGATAACCGCTGCGTGAGAGATCAATGGGTGTTGCAATAGCGCGTGTTCTACCGTCGCCGGCAGAATCTTAAATCCGCCGCGAATGATTGCGCCATCAACTCGGCCCAATATGAACAGAAAGCCATCGCTGTCGATGCGGGCGAGATCGGAGGTGCGAATCCAGTCGTTCCCTTTCCGCGCGGTGATGACCTCGAGCAAGCCCTCTTCATTGGCCGCTAGTACGGTGCCAGAGTCTGCGTCGACCACTCGCAATTCACTACCCGGAAGCGCTTTGCCCACGGACCCATGTTTGCTATCCCCAAATTCTTCTAGCAGCTGTGGTGTCATTCTTGTTACCGGGCCCGCAAACTCCGTGGCGCCGTAGGAAAGCAATATCGGTATGCCGTAGCGCGCTTCAAAAGCACGATGTACTTGCGAATCCAGCGGTGCTGCTCCGGCACCAAGGGCCTTGAGGCTAGAGAGATCCTCGACTGGAATCTCTGCGTCGAGAACCATCTGGACACCCGCAGGGGGCATACCACTGACGGTTGGGCGGTACCGAACGACAAAGTCGCGCCATGCATTAACCGTAAACCGCTCGAGTAACACAATTGGCTGACCCGATAGCAGTGGCGGCAGCGTGGTGTACAGGCCCGAAATATTACTGATTGGAAACATCAAAAGGGCGGGCGTCCTGTCTGCGGAATCGTTGGTAATGCCCGCTGCGGGCGCCGGTGCGCCTGCGATCTCTCTATTGATAAAATCATAGTTAAGTGGCTCGGGTTTCGGCGCGCCGGTTGTGCCACTGGTGAGAATCTCAACAGTGGGCTCTTCGGCCACCTCGAGCTTGTGCTTTGTTTGACCACGGGGCGGGGTTGGTTTGGGGGAGACCATGAGCGTCGCACCGCTTGAGGACAGGCCGATCGCTCCGATGCCTCTTTGTGAGAGAGCCGAGAGAACACTTGTTCTCATGTCATCGATGTCGGCGACTACCGCCGTTGGCGATATCTGTTTCAGGTTCTCGACGAGGGCTTCGTCAGACTGAAAGGGGTATACCATTCGAATCGACGTGCGTGCTGCAAGTAAAGCGAGAAACCCCATGAGTGCGGAAGGGCGGTTGCGGGCGACGAGCGCGATTTTGCCTTTGGCAAACGCGGTATTTGAGCCCAGAATTTCAATTAACTCGTCAGATGTCTGACGCAATTCGTCCCAGTTAAACCATTGCCGTTCGTACTCAATGGCAAGCTGATTCCCAGACAGTTCAAGTAGCTCGCGACAGCGCTGATCAAGGGGCTTCATTTCATTGGAACCGGTAGTGCTGAGTGCATTAATGGCTTCATTGACGCGTCGCCTCGAGGCGCCCCGCCACAAAGCCACCATCGACCAGCAGATCACATCCGGTGATATAGGCTGCTTTTTGAGACACCAAGAAGACTGCAGACGCAGCAATGTCCTCTGCCGTGCCCAAACGACTGACTGCGATACCCTGTTTCATAGCCTCCAGACGCGACGCGTCTAACGCCGCATTCTCGAGCTTACCCATATCGGTATCGATCAGTCCCGGAGAAAGTGAAACCAAGCGCTTTCCTTCTTGACCCCAAGCCGCAGCTGCTTGTAGGGCCCAATTCCGTAATGCCCGCTTGGCCCACGCATAGGCCATGCCGCTGTCAGTCATGGCAGGCTGGTGGGCGATCACGTCAGTGAATGTAGTTTTAGAGTCTCTCAATGCCGCGTCAAATATTAGCTTCTCGAGGATCTCGTCAGGCGGAACAAGATAGGCACTCATAGACGCTATGCACACCGCCGCACCGCCTGGTACCAATAGCGGTCGCAGGGACTCAAGGAAGGCGACCGAGCTGACAAAGTCGACATCCAGTATTCGTTGCCAGTCGGCCATTTGTGGCGATAGCCCTATTGTGTGGATAATGCCGCCAATCGCGACATTGCTGGTTAGCTCGACAGTCAGTGATTCAACAGCGTCGCGGTCGGTAATGTCGAACGACTGGCAACGAGTTGTCGACCCAGTCCGTCTACATTCTTCTGCAACCTGCTCGAGTGCTGAAGAATTAAGATCTGCGAGCAATAGAGGGATTTCGTGCTCCGCTGCCAGTAGAGCGCAAGCTCGCCCCATACCGCCTGCGGCGCCAGTTACGAGTAGGACAGATTCCGCGGGAATGGTGATTTCCACGTGATGATCCTTGTGTTTTTGTACATCAGTGTTGTTTATAAAAACCATATTACCCGGTTTTATGACCGTCAGCGAGACGACCCTCTGCCGCGTTGAACTCATCGAGTGACAGTAGGGTTTTTTTTTGGGCCCATGGGGGTTGCATCGACTTGTGTTGACCTCCGTAGCAACGCACTATATTTGAATGCTTCCTGACACTCCTATTGTGCAATCGCTAACCCAACTCAGTGCTGAGACTGGCTGGTTGTCACACCAGGTCGCACCCGTGATTGCTTGGGGCAACATGGCCGGCGAGGAATCGGGGCGATGTGATACAGCGAATGCCGATGTGGTTGTTTCGACTGAGGCAGAGGCTGCACGTCTGGTCGATCGAATCGCTCAGCGGCCTGTTGCCTCGCTTATTTTGGTTGAGGTACTACGTGCGATCGAAAACTTGTCGATACCGCAGGGGCTAAGGATCGAATCACTCGCATATAGTACGTTGCAGTCAGGACTTGAATTCCAAACCTGGCTTTCCAATCGCAATGTTCCCCCTGAGCCGGTCAGAGGCGCTTTGGCGGAGCCGGCTGTGGCCTTGTCTCGTCAAGGCGATGTGCTCGCAGCCACACTGAACCGCCCCGAGCATCGCAATAGCCTGTCTGTAGAGATGCGCGATGCATTGATTGAAACGCTCGAACTGTTGGATCTCGATTTAAGTATTGAATGTCTTGAACTGAGTGGGCGCGGAAAGTGCTTTTGTGTGGGTGGGGAGTTGCGTGAGTTTGGCCTTGCTCACGATCCAGCGAAGGCGCATTGGGTTCGTACCAGCCATAGCCCGGCGCAGCTCATTGCGCAGAACTCAGATAGGGTCGTTGCTCACCTCCATGGCGCTTGCATTGGCTCTGGGATTGAGTTGCCGGCTTTTGCGGGTCGGGTTTACGCCAGTCCTCGAAGTTACTTCCAGTTACCAGAGCTCGACATGGGTTTGATACCGGGGGCGGGAGGCTGTGTGAGCATAAGTCGGCGGATTGGGCGGCAGCGTGCGGCCTGGATGATGCTGTCGGGGAAGCGTATCAACGTATCAACAGCGCTGGACTGGGGCCTTATTGATCAGATAGCACATTGATAAAGCAACGCACTGATCAAGTAACACGCTCAGTTTAAGTGATGTACCAGAACGCCATTGATCCACGTGGCGCGCACTCTTACATTCACGAGGTCTTCACGAGCCTGCTGCCAATCTCGGTCGATTAAACACAGATCCGCGGGATCACCTTGACTCACGCGACGTCGGTGTATGCCTGGTTGATCGGGGGGTGAAAGGTATAATCCCACCGCCTGTTCGGGCGTCAGCGCTTCATTCGACGCAATCTGTTGTCCTGAGCGTGTGGTCCTCTTTACGGCCGCAGCCATTGACAGCCATGGGTTGCAGCCGCCGAAAGAAGCATCGCTGCCGGCGGCGAGCGGGATTCCCTCGCGAATAAATCCCTGTCCGCGATAGAGCCAGGGCTGGTCCGCTGCATCAACCTCTTGGATGTACTGGTCACCACGCTCGGCGATGAAATGCGGCTGGGTGACTACCCGCACGTCAAGCTTTTTCAGCTGACGGAGTTGCTGCGGAGGGCACACGGAGGCGTGCTCTATACGATCGCCGGGGATCGTACCGGCAGTCTCCATTGCGCTGATCGTAAAGATCATTTCTGTGAGAGTGACGCAATGCACAGCGACATTGCGTCCGACATTGTGAGCATCCCTAATTAACGCGACCATTGAATCCCAATCGGGCAGTTTGGATTCGAGTAGATGGATTTTAACTTCGCCACGCTGAAGCCAAGGCGAATTAAGTTGGTCGTTGAGATCGGCATTTCCCATGAGCCGGCATCGCTGCAGCAGTGTGCCCTCGGACTGAAGTTGCCGAAACAGGGCCCACTCAGCCGTGCCATTGGTTGGGGTGGTGTCGGTAATGCCGACGACGCCAAAGCGAGCGAGCAGCCTACTCGCTTGCTCGACATTAGGCAGACTGGGGGGCAGTTGTTGACGAAGCCAACCATCGCCCTCATAAAGCCGTCCGGTGAGTTGTCCATCTATGGTTTCGAGACCCTCGGGGATAACCGTATCGCCGTCAACCAGCCGACTGAGCGCAGCACTGTTCAATACCCAAAGCCTTCCGCCTCGGTGCTGAATGCGTATGGGTCTGTCAGGGATATGATCATCCAGCCAGTGGCGATCGATATCGCCTGCGACGGACGGGTGATAGCCTATGGCCCTTAGCCATTCCCCGGGTGATTCAGCGTTAAGCTCTGCGAGCTGCGAGATGAATTGTTGGGTATGGGTAACATCTGGCGGTCCACAGTTTACTGATGCCAGTGACGCAGCGAACGACATTAGGTGAATGTGGTGATCATGCAATCCGGGCATTAAACAATGACCATTGGCAAAACACACCGTGTCATCTGGCGTCGCTTCAAGTGCAGGTGCTATCTCTGCTACATATCCGCCGAGAATGCGAACATCAACCCACTCAGGATTACCCAGCAGGTGGGCACTTTTGATGAGCATGGCGGTCATAGTGTGCGACGTCCCTTGGGTGCTTGCGGTGAAATTCCATTGTTGCTGAGATGAGCAGTCCATCGTTTCTGCCGCGCTAGGAAATCACCATCAGCGGGTGCCGTCGCAGTAATGCAGTGACGCACGACGCGCTGCAGAGACACCGATACAAGGGTCCCACCACCGTTAGCCCACGCCTGCCAGCCAGCAAGTGCGGCATGCAAGCCGGTGAGTGGGTCGGCAATGGCATCGCCACAGATGAGCCACTGCCCCGTGGTTGCCTTGAGTATCGCAGAGAGCCCTGCAGCGACACCTGCGTCATCACCGAAAGCGACCCAGGTACCCTCGGGATCGTCGCGCCCATAGCCCGTAATACTGACCCAGGTGAGGCCCGGATGAATCGCGAGTAGTTCTTCGGCGACGATTCCCATCTGCTGCAATGCCCGTGGACGGGAACTTTCTAGGACAATATCAGCGCCGGCAATCATGTTGCGAAGCGTTTGTATTCCCTCCGGGTAATGAAGTGGTAATGAGACTTGCTCTTTGTTGTCGTTCAGCGTGTCGAAAAAACCGGCGTGACCGAAGCGTGCCCCGTCGGGCCGTTGATCGCTCTCCACCTTGATAACCTGTGCGCCAGTCTGTTGCCACAAATGGGCGCAGAGTGGCCCGGCCCAGAGGGAGGTTAAGTCGATCACAACTGGAGGGCGGTTGCGCCGTGGTTTTGCTGGTTGGGCAAAGCGGGACTGGGTAAACCAGCTATCGCGACCGATTGGGGTGCGCGTGGCGTCTGCAACTGCCAAGCCCAGAATGCCGGCGCGCTCGATCAGGGATTGCGACGGTTGATTGGCAATAACGGTGGCGAGTGTTTGCCAGTCCTTGTCTACAGGCTGTTGTAACCAAGCGGGTACGAGCTCCCAGTCAGCCATCCTGGGTAAATTGACGACGATAAGGCCATCGGAACTTGCTAGCAATCTGCAATGTCCACCGGTGGATTGATCCCCCTGACGCACCAGGTTCATCAGGGCTGCGCGTTCGGTCAGTAATCGATGACCGTCAACACCGGGGAGGGCATTGCTCTCAGCCACATGCCTATAGGTATTGAGTGCCTCATCTGCGCACAGCGTTAAAGGCACCGGGCAAAGCGTAGCCGCACCATCGGGTTTACCGGTCAAGGTCATCAATCCTGAGGTGGCCCAACTACTCGCCGGATGTATCACCGGCGTTGTTACGGGCGAGTCAAACGAGCCTAAACCCAGATCTTCGAAGAGCTTTTTTTGATAATGATTCAAGTAGCGTGGTGTCGACTCGAGAGTTTACGGTGATAAAAAATGCGCGTTAATTAAGCTTATCGCCGCTAGAAACCCAGCACATTTTTTTTGGTCAGCATAATCCCAACGTGGCGCAGTGCTTGCCAATCGCTGTTGGCTACGCCCAGTTCTGTGGTTCATCGTGCTATGGGAGCCGCCTAACCGAGCCGATACATTGATCTTAGCTCGACTTTATTGCAGCACGCAAAGCGACACAAGTGGCAATGTGTTGCCCGTCAAGGAGGCGAAATCAGAGACTGTCGGCTTTCTTTGCCATTTCCACATCCGCTGCTACTTGGGGTCTAAGTAGCGCCCAGTGAAAGGGGGCATCTGGCTGAAGATTACTGCTCTTACCGATCATGTGGGTCAGCAGCATGTCGTTGTAGAGTGGCCGCGTGATGGTGACGACATCGTCCCAATGCCTTAACGCCTCGGTGAGATGTTCTACGGCTTCCCGTTGTTTGTCGGCCTCCCCGGTGAGTCGATAGGTCTGTAAAGCAGTCGCTCCCCGAAGTTTTTTGGCTAAATGCATTCCGAGGTGCGCCCAGGTTTTTACGTCCGCAACTTCGTAAATAAGGGCCGGGTTCCCGGCAGTTTCGATGTGTTTCACTAACTCTAGTGCCGCCTGACTGTCGGCTTCGAGTTGGGATGCCAGAATAGGTGGTGTGATCCGATTGTTATCAAAAGGCTGTCCTCTGAGGCGTCCTTGGACGTAATCCGCCACTGACATATAAACAGGATCGAGTACTTCATGGGCGATGAGATCATCGGCGCCGATGTAGTCCATTGAGGGACCATTAAGCCACATCATGCCTTCGCTGTAGAGGGTGTGATCCCAGGTAGAATTAAACAGGGATGCGAGGCGCAGGGGGACTTTTGATGCCAGTTCGTACGCTTCTAGTAGGTTCTTGCCAGATTTCCCATACCGCCTGACGAACTCCGCTGTAAACATGGTGTCCGGTGTGTCGATGCTATAGAGCAGCCGGCCCCAAAGTCGATAGTAAAGCCACTGGCGTTCGAACGCATAATCCCAGCCGACAGCACCCTCGAGCGCGGTGAAATAGTCGAGGGCAGGGATATACGTTTCACTGCCTATGATGTAGCCGCCGACATAATTGGCCGCACCGTTTTGGCGGATGTGTTCGCGCACAAACGAAGGAACGCCCCAACGTAATGCATGAAAATCTTCATTCCGCACAATCCACGTAATCTTGTAGTTTTCGGGCTCCGGTTCAAAGAATGTGTCCCGCAGTTCGCCGCCGTGTACGCCAACCAAGGTCGGGGTGGAGTGCCCGTGAGACCAGTTGAATTTGGGTGCCAGCCAAATTGGACCCTCGGCAAAATCGATGGACTCCATTGTGTTGCGAGTCAATAGCTCGGTTTCAACGCTGGTGGAGCCGTCCATAATTTTGCCCGCGGAAGAGGGCAGCTTCTGGATAATCTTGACTGGACGGTCAACACTCTTGATGGCTTGCAGGTAGGTTTCCGCGATCCACTTGGCGCGTTGTGGGGCGGTCATTCCACCCATCGCTTCGGAATGGGACAGACCGATGCCGGTCAGGTCTGGATATTCCGTTAGGACCTGTGCCACGCTCTCGCGAACGTACCGCTTGATCAGTTCGGAGGTATCTCCCTTGGAGTTGTAATAGGGATACGTATTGAGTTGACCCACACCGTGGGCAGCCACGAATGCTTTGCTGACAAATATATTCCAGGGCACTAAGTAGGTATCGATGCCGCGCTCTTTCGCCATGCGAAAAATGCCCTGATGCAGAACCCGCCACTGCTCATGCTCTTCGTTCGAGAACGGATTGGCCTCGGGAAAGTTTCGAGGCTTCACGAGATAAGGCCATGGATGCAGATTCCATAAGGTCAGGGAGTTGAAGCGATTTTCAGCCATCATATCGAGGAACGCTTCCCAGTAAGCTAAGTCACGGGTGGTTTCGATATGCTGATCTAGCGCGGCGCTGGGCCGGTAGCTGTCCCACGGGAAGTTGTGTTTGATGGCTCGGAACTGGAGGTCTGGACTTTCGGTGCGCGCTTGGATGCTCTCTAGCCGAAGACCGCGATCCAAATCCGCCACAACCGCCAGCGCCCCGTAGACCATGCCCCGCGCATCGCCACCATAAATACTAATATGAGGCCCTTCGATGGTGATGGAGAAAGCCTCCGGGCTCAATTCAAAACCATTGACCGCGACGCTAATTAGGTACTCGTAGGCCTCTGGCTTTGTGATCACCGAATAGCCCTGCGCTTCAAGCGATGCGGCTAATCTCTGAGATGCGTATGCCGCCTGATCGATTGATGAATCACCAACGATGTAAACGCTCTGAGCGCGGGCTACCTCGGTCGACATGAGGAGCGTGAGCATAATGGCGGCTAAATGGCTTAACTTACTCATGTATGAAATGTCCCTTAGATGTTGAAACTACGCCCGAGGAGTCAACATCCTTGCGGGGAGCGCGGATAAGACACACTTCGTCGCTGTTCCCGAATTGTCGCGTCCGGCTGGATTCGGCTGATGACTAATTGCCACACCCATTGTCAGTCGGCTCAAGGATGATCAGTTGCAATGCATTTGGTGTCAGCTCAACTGCCGTTGAGTACCGCTCGGTTGGAGCGACAGCGGCCGAGGAAACCTGCTGCAAGTTGGCGGTATCGGGGTTCCCCCAGTAATTGCTGGTATTGTCATCAATTCGAAACATGCGTTGACACAAGGCGGTGTTTTGCAGGTTTTCGGGAAGTTGGCCCATATCGACAGTGACATCGAAGCGCTCGACCCCCAAATGCTGGTAATTCCAGACCATCACACCAGCACCGTACGCGTCTTTTGTAGCGATTGAGTAGACACCGATGCCGTCTTTCAATCCGTCAGATTCCGATACAACCCGGTGCTGCTTAAGCCGCGCCATCATTAAAAGGGCGTTACCGTAGGGCGTAAACGTTTCTGTTGGCAGACCCTCTATATTTTCGCTGCCGCCAACTTTTATGTGCTGACCATCACGCGCCCGCGTAATGAGTTGGTCCTTACGTTCCTCACCTGAATGCCGCACTACCCAATTAAAAGGGTAGGTATTGGGTGTTTCCATGAACCAGTAGTGCAGCGCGGGCACGCCGGCAGCGCCAATTAAATAATCGGGCCGCGGATCGTCCTTGTGATCAAAGGACGGTCCCGGATAAATGCCGGTTTCCGTAATGAATGCGGGGATATCGGTGCTCAGGCCACGATTAGCCAATGCGTCATTAAGCAGGGCGCGATGACCCGCAATTTCGCTTGGGTTGCCTTTGTAGAAGTGGAAGGCCCGTGGTCCGTTGCTGTCACCAGTCCCTTCGGGAAACTCCCCGTAGGCATGCCAAGTAATGAAGTCCAGTTTTTTATCGGGTGAGGGGTCTTTCGCATACCGGTCGAGGAAAGCATACATCCAAGTCTCGTTATATTGCATGAAACCCGGGCCACCGACCTCTAGGGGGACCTGAGGTTGAACGTCGCGATTGATCGCGTTGACCTCCTCGTAATAAATTTTGTAGTAATCATAGAGTTCAGAAGGCGAAAGACTTTTCGCTAAATTATGGTCGGGCTCGTTGAACGCCTCGATGTAGCGAATGCGAGGGTAGCGACGTTTTAGGTCAGTCATGATTCGACGAATTATTGGCCGGATATCTTCAGGAGAGCGACCCATATCTCGGACTGAAACCCGCGTATCCATTACCATCAGCAGCTCGTCTGACAACAGGCTTGCATCGGCTAAATAGTCGTCGACACCGGTGTAGTCGTAAGTATCTGTCTCGGGGTCGTGAATTCGCTCAGCATCAACCCACACCTTGTAGATTTCACCGTGAAGACCCTGCTCATTCAAGAAGCGAATGTCAGCGTCCCGCTGGGGCATCCAGCGATTCCACCGGGTCAAATTGTTGTAGCGCTCAGGGTGCAAGAACGCGCCACGAGACTGGCTAAAGTCAACGGTAACGGTCACTTTTCGGGGTGGTGGGTCCGATTTGTCTGAATCGATTGCAGAAACTAATACGCTGCAAGTCGAGGCAATCAAAAATGCTGCGCTAACCGCGAGTTTGTTCATTATTGTGGCGACCCTGATTGTTTGACGGGGGTTGATTATTACAGTCTGCGGCAATAAATCAACACCGTTGTTTATTATGGGTCGGACTTTTGGTGTCGAGTGTTTCCTCGTATCTTGAAACGACTCGCGCAACAGCAAGTTGTCCTCGATTGAGAGGACTCCGGAGCCCAGAGCATGCGACCCCAATACTTGTGTGGCGCCTTCCAGGGGGGCGCAGCGCTTGTGGCAGTCAGCGCGCGACAGTTTTTGGTATGAACCGAAACGCGCGTGAGTTCGCTATGCGAGCGCTTCAGGCTGGCTCAGCAGTAGACCAATCGCAGATATCGCATTCGGGGTCTATACCGTGCGCGTCGAGCACCTCAAAGATAAAGTCCCGCCAATGGGGGTGGGGCGCCCAGATGGTATTTAGGTCTTCTTTGGCTTCTTCGACGGGCACGCCCTGGTGTATCACTCGATACAAAAACGAAAAAGCACTCGCCCGCAAATTGATTTGGCAATGGACCAGTGTCTTGCGCACAGAGCCAGCATTCATAATGGCCGCAAAGTGCTCGAAATCTCTTGGGGTTGGCTTTGCCCACACCACGGGGATTTGCACAAATGCCATGCCCGCATCGCGGACCAGTCGGTCTTCATTGGGTACTGAGGTGTCGTGATCGGTGAGTGCAAGGTAGATGACGCGTTCATAGCCTGCATTGCTCACTTCAATGATTTGTTCAGGGGTCGGCTGACCTGAGCTTGCAAAGGTGGGGGAGTAGCTGATGAAGTTGACGATCGACGCCTGCGCCAACGCACTGATGGGCAGGAGGGCGCAAAGTACTGTCCATTGCACTCCCCATCGCACTCCCCATAAAATTCCCCATGGCATTTCTCGCAGCAACGCCTTAGGGATAAAGCCGCGTCGTAGGGAGTTGAACGTTCTAGCACGGGGCATTGCATGTACTCCACAGCGTTTCTTGTTTAGCCATTAATCCACGTATCTTGGATCTACTCCAGCCCCCACCAACGCTCGGGATTTGGTCGGCTTAACGCAGATGTTTAGATGTTCTTGAGTTCACTATAAATTCCTGCTGAATCACGCCGCATATCCCGTTGGTAAATTTCCTCTACCGACGCGTAGGCGGGGAGTTCACTGCTATCGGGATCACTCAAAATCAATTGATGCTCGCCTATACCTCGAAGCTTTCGGTCGACCTCGCTACTCATTCGTCTAGCCACGAAGAAAAAGGTCGTGGTCGCTAGCGGTAGCGGCAGGAGTTGTAACAACACAATGGCGCTAGCTGTCATAGGGGATAGATCCCTGACGATGGGGAGTTCTAAGCCAATCATAAATAAAGTGGTCACTGAGTAGAGAATGACGACCACGGACAGCAGCGTGATTACGCTTAAAACCTGCTGTAGCGCTTTCATTGGTCCGGTCGACTCTTGCCTGAGTGCAGAAAGGAGATCAAGGGCGTGCTCGTTATGCGGATTCCAGATGGGTTTATCGATAACTCGATAGGTCAACTGGATCCGAGGTGAAATACCGATTCCATTGGGCTGAAGCTCAGCTTCAATCAACTCTTCTTTAAGGCGCTTGAGCGATTGTGCACGCGCCGCTATTCGCTGGAGTCGCACCGGTAACTCGCGTGAATAGATGCGCTCGAGGAATGCGACCGCAAAGTGCAGCGCCACGCCGATTTCAAAGAGACTCGAAAACTGGATTAGATCGACATTCATGGGCTGTAGGGTGTGGGGTAGGGGGTAGGGGGTAGGGGGTGTTAAGGTCAATAGCTGTTGCTGCCATCTGGTCATAGATTTCTATAAACGCTTACCTCTGGTTTTATGACGCGATTTTCGTGATTTGGCTATGTGTCTGGCTCTTGGTCTAGGTCCGAGCTTGGTTTTGACTTTGGTTCTGACTTTGGCTCTGGCCTAGCCTAGCCTTGCCTCTGAACTTGATTCTGAAAAAGCGCCGTGTAATCGCATGCTTGGCTAACCAAAGAGAGGTGCTCCGCGGACCGTTTGCCTCGTGGTTCAAACTTCTATATAAAAACGGTGGATTTTGGCAGTCACGCGGCGTACTTGGCTGCTATGCGCGCCACTGGCGCCACTGGCGCCACTTTTGCCCTACAAGGAATTCTCAGACATGGCACTCATCGATTTACAAAGTCTTAAAACTCTAGTTCAAAGCGGCAGCAATGCGGTTGATGAACGCGAAGTGTTTAAGGAGCTGCTATACGCCATTTTGTGCAAGGCAGCCCGGGTAGATTTGCATACAGACACCACGGAAGTCGATATGATTGCCAAAATCATGCTCGAGTACACCGGTGAAGAATATGATTCTGCAGCTATCCGTACCGAAATTAGCGCGAAATCCCGCGATGATTCGCTTCGCCCCGTAGCGCAACTCGCGTCGAAGTTGTCCGAAGAAATGCGCGTGTTGGCCATTGTCGCCCTTGAACAGGTGATGCGAGCGGATGAGACAGTAAGCTACGCAGAGATTGATTATTTCAACGCCGTTGCAGCAGCAATGCGGTTAAGTTTCGCGGATGTGGCTGGGCTTGTTAAGGGCTGATAATTTGCGTACCAGTTGCGACTGCTAAAGCGAACTAATCAAGCGGCATGCTTCGCTCGGCGCAGTTATTCTCGGCCTGCGTTTAATAAGCCTCCCAAGTGGAGGCTTTTTGCTATCTCAGCATTGACGGATCGTTCAATGGTCGATGTCGGAAGGTCCGCCTTGTTAGGTATGCCGGTTCTTGCGCAGCGGCGTTAGCTCGGTGCGGCATGTGGGCTGAACTTTTAAATGGTGCCATGAATTGGCTAGGGGACTTGGAATGACTTTGACTGGAAAAACCATCGTAATTACCGGCGCATTGGGTGTGCTGGGAAGAGCGGTTTGTCATCAGATTGCCAAAGAGGGTGGCAAGGTGATCGCTATTGATCGTGCCTCGGATACCCCTCCAGAGGGCGTTACCCTAGCCCCACCGGTTGACCTTGGGGATGCACAGGCCGTCAAGGCGTTGTTCTCATCGCTGGCTACCGAGCACGGACCTTTTTACGGCCTGATCAATATTGCGGGTGGCTTTTCCTGGGAACTTGTAGAGTCGGGGTCCATTGAAACCTGGGATTTTCTGTATCAAATCAACGTTCGGACTGCGGTGAACGCGTGTCAGGCAATTCTCCCGCATATGGGCAGCACGGGTGGGCGTATCGTCAATATTAGTGCCGCAGCAACCAGTAAAGCAGACGCGGGGCTGAGTGCTTACACGGCTTCAAAATCGGCGGTTTCTAGACTCACGGAGTCTCTCGCTGAAGAATTGAAAATGCGTGACATAACTGTCAACGCGGTCATGCCCAGCATAATAGATACGCCGACAAATCGGAGCGATATGCCCGATGCGGACCATTCAACGTGGGTAACGCCCGAGCAACTTGCGGACGTGATCGCATTTCTTGTGAGTCCTAGCGCCACCGCTGTAACCGGTGCGCTGATACCCGTCGTGGGGCGTGTCTGACTGTGAATAGATTCGCCAAGTGAGTTTGGGCTGTCCGCCAGATTTGAACAAAACGGTGATCCAAAACCCTGTATAGATCGGCTGGACTTTAACAGTTGGCAGTCGTAGGTCGCAGTGGTGCTTAGGGAGTTGGGAGGTTCCATGAAGCCCAGCGTACAAAGCCTCAGTGCGAGCATTCTTCGGCTGCGTTGGTCTTGGGGTCTGCTGTTCGTGTTCGTGAGCTTTTGCCTCTTATTCCTTAGCTTCGAAGCCAAGAACGCGCAGAACGAGCAAACTGTGATCCTGCAAATAGAGCGCGATCTCCTGATATTAGAGCGACTATTAATAGACCGCGAAACCGGCCAGCGCGGTTACGTTATTAGCGGCGATACGGAATTTCTAGCGCCCTACCTTACCGCTGGAGACACCCTCAAAACCCTTTTACCTGAGTTGAGCATATAAATAAGGGAGTTGGGGTTGGGTAAAAGACTCAGTCAACTGGAAGCGCTCATTGAACGCCGCGGCGACTACTATGAGGCAACGCTAGCGTTAGTTGCTCTCGGCAAGCTGGACCAAGCTCAGCATGCGGTTGCTCAAGGTATGGGTAGGCAATATACCGGTGAACTGCGTGCTGGGCTCGACAGCATCGGCGACATCAACAGTCGACAGCTACAGGATATCTACGCGCTTGACCTAGAGGAGATACGCCCTGTTTTCCACGTCCAATCTGGCGGTAATACGTCGTGCGCTTATGCGCTGCCCGGCTACCTTACAAGTAGCGGGTATCCCATGGATGCAGACGCTGATAGCGTTTTGGATGACATTGATAATTGCCCAAAAGAGGCCAATGTTTTTCAGGGAGACTCAGACGCTGACGGCGTTGGTAATGCCTGTGAAGTCGACGGATTGGCTCAAAGGCGATTTAGGGGGTTGTTGGACTCTCTTCGTTCGATGAGAGGCGGAGTAAGCCGATGAGCCTCTTAATCATAAACAGGATTCAGTTGGAAACGGTCAATCCCCCGTTAATGGGGTAGAGCCGTAGAGTCTAGAGCCGTAGAGCCGCCATTCTGTCCCGATGGGCTTAACCTACTCCGGAAACAAAAAAGCCCTGAAAATCAGGGCTTTAGTGCATATATGTGGCGGTGGGCTAAGGATTCGAACCTTAGGAGGGGATAAACCCTCAACGGTTTTCAAGACCGCCGCTTTCGACCACTCAGCCAGCCCACCGGAACGTTTTTTGTGTCACCAAAAACGCGAACGCGCATTATAGCGGCGCTATCGCTGGTGGCAAGGGGATCCCTGCGATGAAGTGACGAATATCTGCGATAAACGGTGGCTTTTTATTCAAACGCGTAACGCCCTCGGCACTTATAATCTCGCGATGCAAATTTCTGATGTCATCAAGAAGAATCAACGACTGCTCTGGGCGCTACAATTTATAGGGTGGGGCGCGTGGGCAGCGACCTTTTACCTTGGTGTCGCCTATTGGGGGCCACCGCCCACCGACTATC
>CBFHPT010000002.1:0-285171 GCA_965657905.1 Luminiphilus sp.
CAAGCGCAGCTTTATCTTTAATAAGCGCATCGATGAGCGGTACCGCTCCACCAAAATCCCGATCCCGCAGCATGCTGCCCAAGAGGGACGCGGGCATCGTCATACGGGCCATAAGAACCTGCTGACCCAAGACCTGCCACCTTGCTTGTGATTGCTCAAGGGACCCGTAAAGCCATGCCCTTTGTGAACTACCGAGCAGACTGCGTTCTGGATCTGTAAGCGCTGAGGCAAACCCCTGCGAGTCCATCGTGCCCGTTTCCGCATCAAAGTAATCGGCATATTCAAGCTGCTGATCCCGACCGACAAGGCGCGTATCAAGCATGTGCAGATCGACCAGATCGCCGAAACTGAAACTGCGATAAATTCGCCCCTCTGCATCGGGGACGATGGGCCGTAGCGGCATCCATTCGAAATAGGCTTGAACCGCAGCACGCCGACGCGTTGCAAAATCTCCCTCGTCCTCGGAGTGATTTTGTGCACCCTCACGCCAGGTGTCATTTGCGATCTCATGATCATCCCAGACTGCAATCATAGGCGCCCGAGCGTGCAGCGCCTGTAAATCCGCATCACTGCGATACAGTGCATAACGCTTGCGGTAGTCGTCTAGGTTGTAAAGCTCGCCGGCGTTGTCGTCGGGTAACTGACGACCGAGTTCGCTCGCTCGCTCCGTCCCGTAACCGGTAGCGCCGTACTCGTAAAAATAATCTCCAAGATGAAGAAAGGCATCCACACGCTCCAATCGAGCTGCTTCGGCATAGGCATGGAAGTAACCCGCCGGATAATTCGAGCAGGAAAATACTGCCAAACGCAGTTCGTCGACCGCGCCAGTAGGCAGCGTTTGAGCGCGACCCACAGCACTGCTGCCCGAGCGTCCGAGGAATCGATAGTAGTAGTGTGTTCCCGGTGTCAGCTCGCGGACATCGACCTTAACGGTAAAGTCCCGTTCAGCTCGCGACTCGCTCACACCACTGCGAACAACATCTCTAAAGTCCGGGTGCGTAGATAGCTCCCAACCCACTAGACCCGCCTCACCGCCGGTTGGTACCGCGCGCGTCCACAATAGGATTGCGCCCGACTCTGGATCGCCACTGGCGACGCCATGGGTGAAATCTACCTCCGCCAGTGCTTTTGAGCTGCGCCCCAACGCGCAGCCAGTGAGCGCAGTCGAAACTGGAATGAAAGCGCCAAGGGTTACCGAGTAACGCAGAAGGTCGCGACGCGAAATAGGCATGCGGAGTTCCTCGCAAAAAAGCCAAAGTTAACGCGACAATATGACCAAACCATGAAGCCACCCGCGACAGTCCCCCCCCCTGCTCAAGCGCTCTAGCTTGTTCATTAGTCGCAGGGCGATCAGCGCACACAAACGCGCGTCATCAAATCGTCACACTTTCGACATCGGAGCTTCAAATAGCTGTGGTCTACTCGAGGCGCTCACTGTCCGGTGTGCCATTTCCCACAATCCTTGAGGTTTCCCAACATGCACAACAAGACATTGCTCGCGTTAGCGGTAGCAGCATTGGCCGCAGAGCCAACTATTGCTCAGAGCCAAACAGAAAGTGAAGTCGAAGTCGTCGTCGTGACAGCCGAACGCGTAGAAAAGTCGATTCTCGATGTTTCAACCACGACCAACGTGCTCGACGCCGAATTCATTGAGCGCGAGAACCTGCGTGAACTCAATCAGATCGCCAATTTCCTACCCAATATTCAGGTTCAGGAACAAGCGGTAAGCGGTCAGAGTTTCACAATTCGTGGTCTGGGCGATGAAGATGGCGAGCAAAAATTAGGCTCATTCTTCAACGGCTTAAACGTGACCGATCGTAATTTCTCCGGCCAGTTCACTCACGACATCGAACGCGTAGAGGTACTCAAAGGCCCACAGACCACCTCGTTTGGCTCCTTTGCCGTCAATGGCGCAATTAATGTTGTTTCAAAGCGGGCTAATCTAGAAGAATTTGAAGGCAGCATCGGTGCTGGAGTGGGCTCATTTAACGAGACTCGGTTCGAAGGCGTGGTCAACGTGCCCGTCACTGACTGGCTGGGTGTTCGCCTAGCAGGCATTACTGTCGACAAAGACGGCTACTCCGAGAATTTAAACGGCGATGACCAGAATGCACGGGTCGGCGACAACCTGCGCTTTACTGCTTCCGCGGAGTTTGATCGATTCCGAGGAGACTTCATTGTTGCCTACGAGGACAACGATGGCCCCGGCATCGGTTTCAAAAGCAAGTACTTTTTGCCCGAGGGCGGCAGTGCATCAGCGTCCGCTCCACTGGACTTTGGCGGTGCGCCCACCGAAGTACAGCGAGAGATGACCCTATATCAGCTGAAAACTCAGTTTGATGTGACGGACAAAATCGGCCTCAACTACAACTTCTATTACAACGATGGCGACCTCTACGAGTACTACGAGGTTGACGGAGGTCCAGGACGGATCGATGAACGTGATTATGCCTACCGCTCAGAGTTTACCGGCAACGAACTCTTCCTGACCTACAACGGCGATCGCTTCAATGTCCTGCTCGGTTACAACGATCTTCAATCCGATCAGGTGTATGACTATTTTCGCTTCTACGCCGACCTGCAAGATCGAACGGCCTACGAAATTGCCAATGCCACTGTGGTCGCAGCGACACCGTACTCTAGCCTGAGCGATGACAATGTGTACCCTGCAGACTTTCCCGTTCAGGCACTGCGCCAGCAGGCAGCAGACCTATACGCGACTATCGCCCCAGTCACTGTGGATCCCATCGGTATTTTTGTTCCACCGGGGTCACCTGTACCGGCCGGCGTGAACCTGCTGTTTGATGCAAGCGCAGCGCTGCAACCATTAGACAACCGAACCAACGGCTACTTTCTCAACGTAGAGTTCGACATTACCGAGGCACTTACGGTGAATGCCGGCGTGCGCGATGAGTCGACCGAGTCCAACGGTGTTGACGATGGCGACGCCGAAGCGCTCTGGAAATTTGGCGCCAACTACTCGGTCAACGAAACCTTGTCGGTTTACTACTCCTATGCGGAAGGCGCGACACCAGCCCGCGGCACAGTACTGGTTGGAGACCGGCTTGAGCGGGAGACCATCGAGTCACACGACATTGGGTTTTACTGGGTGACTGCAAACTTCCAGCTTCAAGGCGCTTACTTTACTTATGACTACGACAACCTCGTCGTGGGGATCGATGATCCCGTTACAGGTCTACCAACGGCGGTGAACTACGGTGAAGCCAGCGTTTCGGGTTTCGAATTCCAAGGGGAATACCAGATCACTGAGGCGATTGGCATATTCGCGAGCTATGGCTTGAATGATGCTGAATACGGCAACGCTCTCGGTATCAGCGAAAATATTGACTACGAAGGTAATCAGTATCGCAACTCACCCGAGTTTACCTACTCCGCAGGCCTGCGCTTTGGATGGGATCGGTTGCGCTCCACACTGAGCTGGGTTTATCAGGACGATGTCTATTTTGAGGCATCGAATGATCCCGACACGTTGCAAGAAGGCTTCGGTCTGCTGAACCTCAACGTCGAGTTCGACATCACCGAGCAACTCACGGTGGGTGTTTACGGAAAGAACATCCTCGATGAGGAATATCTCATTGACGCTGGAAACACCTTTGGTTCGGCCGGCTACCCCAGCCTGATCGAAGGCACCCCAGCAAATTGGCTGGGCACTGTGCGTTATTCGTTCTAATCAAATTGGCGACTGCCCGGAATGTCTCTACCAGTGTCCCGGGCGTTCCTTAACCCTTGTCAACTTAAGATATGACCCCGGTTCCCGCCGGGAACGATGCTACACAGCACAGAGCACTCCGATCGTGGTACTTCGCATGGCATACTCTCGCGCTCGATAGCCGCCAAAAAGAGTATTGGAGTATGAAAAGACCGTTGATAGGGGTAAAGACGCTCGGTGCTTCGGGCGCCGGCATGGCGCTCACGTTAGTGCTACTTGGCTGCCAGCCATCGACATCCGACAATACTGCAGCAACAGTGACACCACCCGACGCAGCACCGAAAGCCTCGGCGATGGTCGTCACCGCCAATCCCCATGCCACCAACGCGGGCGAAGCAATCTTGAAGGCCGGCGGGTCTGCGGTAGATGCCGCAGTCGCGATCGAAGCGGTGCTGAGTCTGGTCGAGCCCCAAAGCTCGGGCTTGGGCGGTGGCGCGTTCATGACTTACTACAACGCTAAAGACCGCTCTATCACCATCTATGACGGGCGCGAAGTTGCGCCGGCCGCCACAACGCCCGAGTTGTTTCTACAAGAGAATGGCGAAGCTTGGGGTTTCATAGAAAGCAAAAACAGCGGTTTGTCTGTCGGCGTGCCCGGCGTAGTCGACATGCTGGCTATGGCACACCGCGAGCAAGGCGTACTCCCCTGGTCGGCACTATTCGATTCCGCCATCGCCCTGGCTGAAGGGGGTTTTGACGTCTCTCCGCGCCTCGCTTCATTTTTTGAAAAATACGGCAAGCGTATTATCGACAGCGGATCAGAAGACGGCCCCAAGGAAGCGGAACGATACTTTTATGACGCGGCCGGCGAACTACGTACCCGGCTGGTCAATGCCGACTATGCGGATACACTGCGCCAACTGAGAGAGAACCCTCGCGCGCTTTATGAGGGACCAATAGCCGAGGCTATTGTCGCTGCGGTTGAGCATCCGCCGCGAGCGGGCAGCCTGAGCGCGGATGATTTAAAGCGCTATCAAGCCCGCAAGCTCGAACCCCTGTGCATTGAGTACCGCGGTCTGGACGTTTGCGGCCCACCGCCCCCTTCATCCTGGGTGGGTGTTGGCATGATGCTAGGCATTCTCGAGGCGGCTGCGTTTCCAAGCAATGACCGACAAGCCGACTGGGCGACGTTTATCGCAGCACAGCAATTGAGCTACGCCGATCGGGACTACTATGTTGCAGACAGCACGATGGTGGATGTTCCCCTCGAAGGCATGCTCAATATCGACTACCTTATAGAGCGCGCGAGTCTCATCAATATCGAAGCGCCCGGAGTGCCTACACACGGAAATCCATGGGCCTATCAGGCCCAAGAATCCGCTCAGATCTTTGGCGAAGACACTACCGTTGATCGAACTGGCACTTCACATTTTGTGGTCGCAGACAGCGACGGCAATGTGGTTTCTATGACGGCGAGCGTAGAGAGCATTTTTGGCTCGGCACGCATGGCGGGGGGTATGTTCCTCAACAATCAGCTGACCGATTTCGCGCGCAATCCCCGGGATGAATCGGGGGCGCTGCTGGCTAACCACCCCGCTGCCGGCAAGCGACCCCGCTCCTCTATGTCGCCCACCATTGCAGTAGATGCGGCGGGCAACTTCCGTCTCGCTACCGGTTCACCGGGGGGTAATTCAATCCTCGCGTATACGGCTAAAACAATAATCGGCATCCTCGACTGGGGCCTCAGCCCACAGGAAGCGATTGAGCTACCCAACGTCGTCGCTAGAGGTGAGTCAGTGCGCGTGGAATCAGCGCGAGCCGACGCGGCCATGATCGAAGCTCTGCGTGATCGCGGCTTCAACATTCGCGAATCGGGGGGTGAAAACTCGGGGCTTAGTATTGTGTTGCGTCACCCGGATGGGCGACTTGAGGGCGGAGTGGATTCGCGCAGAGAGGGCACTATCGGCGCGCTATAAGAGGGTATGATCAGCGCGCTATGAAAGACGCGCCGTCTCTTGGCATAGGGCGGCGAGTGATTCACCCAACGCGCTTGGATGCGCTCATCGGTAATTAGCCCGTAGAATGACGGGCATCACACCCAGTTGGCGCCGCGCAATGACTGATCTGTATCCACCAATTGATCCCTACCACCACGACTGGCTCGATGTGGGTGATGGTCACTCGATTTATTACGAGGAGTCGGGCAACCCAGATGGCATTCCCTGTGTGTTTGTCCACGGGGGACCCGGCGGTGGCACGTCACCGGCTGCTCGGCAATTCTTCGATCCGGCTCGGTATCACATAGTGCTGTTTGATCAGCGAGGCTGTGGTCATTCAACGCCGCATGCCGCGCTAAACGCGAATACCACTTGGGACCTCGTCGCCGACATGGAGCGCTTACGGGAATTGCTGGGCATTGAGGCTTGGCTAGTATTCGGAGGCTCTTGGGGCAGCACGTTGGCGCTCGCTTACGCGCAACGTCATCCTGAAGCGGTGACTGGCCTGATTCTTAGAGGTATTTTCCTCCTGCGCGAGCGTGAAATTCAGTGGTTCTATCAACACGGGGCTAGCGAACTGTATCCCGACAGTTGGGAGCACTACCTCAAGCCGATTCCCGAGTCCGAAAGAGACGACTTGGTACATGCGTTCCACCGCCGCCTGACCAGTGATGACCCCGAGGTGCGCTTAGACGCGGCGCGGGCCTGGTCGGTATGGGAAGCGTCGGCGAGCTTTCTTCATCAGAACAAAGACTTCATGGCAAAACTTGATGGGCCTGAGGCTGCGCTCGCAATGGCACGTATCGAGTGCCACTACTTCGTCAACGACGGGTTCTTTGAGTCTCCCAATCAATTGCTCGACAACATTGATCGGATTCGCGATATTCCCGCCGTCATCGTGCAGGGTCGCTACGACGTGGTCTGCCCACCGGTGACGGCCTGGGATTTGCATCGCGCCTGGCCGGAAGCACGCTTTGAGCTGGTACAGAATGCTGGGCATTCAGCATTTGATCCGCCAAATACCCGCGCGCTGGTGCAGGCCACTGATGAGTTTGCGAACCTTCTGAGCTAAAACACCGTTTGATCAACAAAGTTCAAAGGCATTCACAAAAGAAATCTCTGACATGAAATTTCAGGAAATCGATAAACACCCGCATGCGCCGACCCATAAAAAAAGCCCGCACAAGGCGGGCTTTCGCAAGACGGAGCTGAGGCTTTACAACAGCGAGACGCTATAGACTGAGAGCGTGCCTGACACTTCGTTCGATACCAACAGGTACATCTCATCACCTTGCGTGATGAATTTGATGTCCTCTGGACCGAGCGGGCCGGCCATGTTGGCCTCTACCGCATCGTCACCAACCGAGAAATCTCGTGGGTTGATGTACTGAACATACTTGGCGCTTTGCGGGTTGGTGATGTTGTACACCATTACCCCGCCAACGCGTTCGAGCGCGATAAATGCGAAGGTGTTGCCATTGATTGTGGCGATCTCAATTGCTTCGGGCTCTGGACCTTTGTCGTCGGAACGATCGTCGCCGTCATTGCTGTCATTACTTGCGTTAAATGAGCCACCCAATTGCTGCGCCGTGATAACTTCAAAATCGCTACCGCTATCAAATACTGGACGCCCTGTCGTGGTATCCCAGATGGTGAAAGAACGCGCACCGAAGGAGTAGATATCTTCATACACGCAGCCTGGTACCGGCGTTTCATCGGGGAACGCCAGCGGCTGACCCGTCGTTGCCAGAGTGGTGCAGGCAGCGGCATCCTCAAGACCCAAGTCAGTGATCATCTTCAGGCGACCCAACTTGTCTGAATCCTGAAAGTCAGCACCAAGCTTCGCTACCAGATCATCGCTGAACTGGCTGGAATCCAGATCTTTGACGCGGATTTCGTCGAGGTAGTGGAAGCAGTCTCCATCATCAAACAAGAATCCGCCTTGCGCAGAGCAGTCCGCCTCGTCCGTGGCGTCAGTTAAATACTCTCGTCCATCACCCTCGTTCGCGGTAACCAAGTACGTGGTGCCGTTTACAGTGTAAGTGTCAAAGCCATCAGGCATATAAGTACCAAACACCGACCAGCTGTTGATGTTCACACCGCCGTCTCGGTTGCTCGGATCGATCTCGTTGCCGGGCAGTCCGTAATCCTTAAAGCCGATGCCGAGGACGCTTTCCACTTCAGCAGATGCAAGATCGATAATCGCGACGGCGTTGTTTTCTTGAAGTGTCGCAAACGCGGTGCTGCTGTCATCAGAGAACGCAATAAACTCTGGCTCCAAATCTTGCGCAACACTCATTGCCTTCGCAGCAACTCGGACAGGCCCTGTCAGCGACTTGCTACCGCCAGCGTTGAAGTCTTTGAAATCAGCGGTTGCCACAACTGGCATGTCAAAACCACCGGATACATCAATAACGGTGATGCTGCCCTCAGGGTCGTTGCTGTAATCACCGTTGGGTTCACCCTCGTTCGCAACCACGGCATACGTGCCATCGGGACTGAAGCCAACTTTATCGGGCAGCGCGCCCGCTTCGACAGCCGATATAAAGGTGCCGTCGACGTTATAGAACGCGATGTAGCCCGGGTCCTGTTTGACATCGGCCTCAATGGCGACTGCCATATTATCGCCACTGACATCGACACTGTTCACGGCACCGAGGTCGCCATCAGACAATGCGTCAATCGCTGCCTCGACATCACCCGCCACATCCAGGCTCATCGTAATCGTGGGCGTTGTGACGTCGGAAAGATCTACCACGTCAACAGCTTTGGAGTTCGAGTTCACCAAAAAAGCAGTCTCTGAACCCGAGTGATAAGCGACAATTTCTGCCGCTGACTCGTCAAAGTTCTCTGCAAGCGCCGGCGTGCTGCCCACAAGGGTCAGCGAGATCGAGGCGTTTGCATCCTGCCCATCGGAACCATCGGCACCCGGCGCGCCGTCTGCGCCCGGAGCGCCAGCTGCGCCGTCCTGACCGTCATCGCCTTCACAACCGATGAGCATAGATGTCGTAAGAATCGCTGCTAATGCGACAGCAAGTTTATTGGGCTTCATGGAGTGCGTTCCTTTAGTTGGGCTTAGGTCCCATGAAACTAAAGAAAGTCAGTGACAAATAAATGACAACTAAATGACAAGCAAATGACAAAAAATTTAGGCGTCGTCACTAACCACGATCCGTTTTGACGACTAGCGGCACCGAAGAGACACCTGGTCTTGGACTTCTCTCTTATCCGAGGCGAAAACGACACTCTCTGATTCGGCAGCATAGAAACCAACATCACTTTCGCTCCCATCAGTTTCGATTCGCGCTTCATAAATTCTTCACTGTTTTGCCACGGAAAATTCACCCAACTGTCACGGCACAGCTACCCGGCACCGCTACTATTTTCACTGTGGCGTTTTGTCACTCAATTGAAATCCAATACTAAACACAGGTGTTAAAGATGAAGCTGAGCCTTAACAAGTTAAGCGCGGGCATCGCACTGGCATTGTGCGCTACGTCCGCTCAAGCGCAAGTTCTCCCAGCGCACCAGACAGAAAGCGTTTGGTTTGAAGAAGCAAACGCAAATATCGCGATGAAAGAAAAGACCATGAATACGCCGTCGACTGCGAAAAACGTCATTTTGTTTGTCGGCGACGGCATGGGCATCGTTACGCTAACAACCGCTCGAATTTTTGAAGGCCAGTCCATCGCCGGCAACGA
The DNA here is from genome assembly GCA_965657905.1 of Luminiphilus sp. Lineage (GTDB taxonomy): Bacteria > Pseudomonadota > Gammaproteobacteria > Pseudomonadales > Halieaceae > Luminiphilus. The sequence continues at coordinate 9,369 of CBFHPT010000002.1, forward strand.
AGGTGGCGAAGAGCACGAACTGTTCTTTGAGAATTTTCCTCACACGGCACTCGTGAAAACCTACAACACCAACTCTCAGGTACCTGACTCAGCGGGCACTATGACAGCAATGGTATCTGGCCTTAAGACGGACATTGGCGTCTTTGGTTACGACGAAGACACAAACCGCGGCGACTGCACGACTCTGGAAGGCAACGGTGTGACCACATACCTGGAGATGGCCGAAGTAGCGGGCATGTCCACAGGCATCGTTTCTACCGCACGCCTGACCCATGCGACTCCAGGCGCACTGTATGCAAAGACACCCGACCGCAACTACGAAGACCAATCAGACGTTCCCGCAGATTCGAACTGTGCCGGCGTTATTGAAGACATCGCATCGCAGCTTGTGAACCTTGAAGAGAATATCGAGGCGCGATTCCCCGGCACTGATGTAGACGGCTTCGAGGTAGCAATGGGCGGTGGTCGCCGACACTTCATTCCAAAAGATGAAGCGTTCAACGTGGAAAAGCCCGCTGAGAGTGGCGCCGAGGGTGATCGCACAGACGGTCGTAACCTTCCCGAAGAGTGGCTCACTAAATATGCAGCTATGGACGTCGAGTACGTCACTGATCAAGCTGGATTTGACGCAATCGACACTGAGTCCACCGACAAGCTGTTTGGCCTCTTTAACGAATCTCACATGCAGTACGAAGCTGACCGTGGCAACGACATTGCTGGCGAACCCTCGATAGCCGAGATGACCAAAACCGCAATCGATATTTTGGACAATAACTCCAACGGCTTTTTCCTGATGGTCGAGTCCGGTCGTATTGACCACGCTCACCACGCTGGCAACGCCTATGGCGCATTGACCGATACCGTAGCGCTGGCAGAAGCTGTAAAGGCAGCCTACGAGGCAACTGACCCTAATGAGACCCTGATCATCGTCACAGCCGACCATGGACACGTGAACACCATGGGTGGCTATGTCACCCGCGGCAACCCAATTTTGGGTAAAGCGGTATACAGCCCAGGCGCCGATGCGCAGTTGGCCTCTGATGACTTGCCGTTTACGACCGTTAACTACAACAACGGGCGTGGATTCTGTGATCTCGGTACTGAAACCGACTCGGACGCGGGCTATGGCTGCGACATTACATCGGGCGCCCGCACAGATCTCACCAGCGTCAACACAGCACTGCCGGGTTACCACCAGGAAGCGCTCGTGCCACTGACCTCGGAAACTCACTCAGGCGAAGATATTTCGATTCACGCAACTGGCCCAGGATCGTCGTTTGTCCGCGGCACCGTCGAGCAAAGCATGGTGTTTCACGTCATGAACAACGCTCGCCCAGTAATCACTGAATAAGGAACTTAAAGATGATTTTTACGCACAAATTGAATGTTCTAGCCGCCGCCGTGATTGCGCTAACGCTAACAGCGTGTGAAGGAGATGACGGAAGAGACGGCGAACCGGGTCCGGCTGGTCCCGCAGGTGCTGATGGTATGGACGGCGCTGACGGTATGGATGGCGCCGACGGTGCTGATGGCGCTGATGGCGCTGATGGGACGGACGGAACAGCAGCGCGAAACGTTAAGTTGACACGTCTCGACGTGCTCAACAATGCAAACAACGCATTTTTCGTTAATGATGAAGGACGCATTCGCGCCATGAGCGCAAGTGATCTGAAAGAAACCCGCGGCGCAGCGAAAAATGTGATCCTGTTTGTGGGTGATGGTATGGGACCATCGACCGTCACCGCAGCGCGGATTTTCGAAGGTGAAATGAAGGGCATGGCATGGACCGACGGCCAATCGACTGACTTTGATGGCCCCGAGTCCAACAACCTGTCCTTTGACCGATTCCCGTTCGCTGGCTTGGTAAAGGTATACAACACGAACTCGCAGGTTCCTGACTCAGCCGGCACCATGGGCGCCATGGTGACTGGAGTGAAGACTGATATCGGTGTGTTCGGTTATGACGAAACCGCTAATCGTGGCGACTGCGATACAACCTCTTCAGACAACGAACTGGTTACCAGTATGGAACTGGCTGAGATCGCCGGTCTTTCCACTGGCGTCATCTCGACGGCCCGTATTACTCACGCCACACCCGGCGCCAACTACGCCAAGTCTGCCGATCGCAACTACGAAGACAACTCGGACCTGCCTTCGGAAGGCGCTTGCTCAACTCAGGAAGATATTGCATCGCAGCTAGTCAACTTTGAGGACAACCTAGAGGCGAAATTTGCTGGAGTTGATATCGACGGCATCGACGTCGTAATGGGTGGTGGACGTCGTCACTTCATTCCAAGGGACGAGGCGTTTAACGTCGAGAAACCAGTCGAGAGTGGCGCTGAAGGCGATCGGACTGACGGCAGGGATTTACCTTCGGAGTGGATGGCTAAATACCCCTCGGGTCAATACATCACTGACCAAGCGGGCTTTGACATGATCGATACGGAGAGCACATCCAAAGTACTGGGTTTGTTCAACGAATCTCACATGCAATACGAAGCTGATCGCGGCAATGACATTGCAGGAGAGCCCTCGCTTTCAGAGATGACGGCCAAAGCCATTCGAATCCTTGATAACAACCCCGATGGTTTCTTCTTAGTTGTTGAATCGGGTCGAATTGACCACGCTCATCACGCAGGCAATGCCTACGGAGCGTTGGTGGACACCGTCGAGTACTCTAACGCCGTTCAAACCGCGGTCGATCTGACAAGTCAGGAAGATACGCTGATCATCGTCACCGCTGACCACAGCCACGTAATGACGATGGGCGGCTATGTAACTCGCGGAAACCCGATTTTGGGTAAGGCGGTGTACTCAGCAGGCGGTCAGCCACAGCCAGCTGCAGACGATTTGCCTTTCACAACAGTCGCATACACCAATGGCCGCGGTTTCTGTGACCTAGGGAATGAAACCAATTCGGACGCGGGATACGGATGCGACATCTTCTCGGGCCGTGCTGACATCACATCCGTTGATACGACAGCCGCGGGATACCACCAGGAAGCCATTATCCCACTTACCTCCGAAACTCACGCGGGTGAAGACATCGGAGTTTATGCCATCGGGCCGGGTGCGTCGCTCGTTCGAGGAACCAACGAGCAGAATGCCATCTTCCACTTCACTGACTACGCTCTCAACTTGATTGCCAAAGCGAACGCCGCGGCAAACTAAGTAATCGAGCGTCACCACGAGCCACTACTCGGATAACGAGTAGTGGCTTTTTCTATGGAGCAAGCAATGAAACTCATTCTTACAACTTTCGTTCTTTCCGCGGTGATAAGCCTATCGGCGCAAGCAGCCGATTGCGTCGATGCCGAGGCGGTTACTGGCATCACACTGACATCAATCAACAGTGGTAAGCAGGACACAATCACAATATGGCATGACACGGACAGCCGAGTAATTTACGACATGCAACCACAAGGTCTTACGCGGGTGTACTTAAAGTATTCAGAGGAAGCGATTGCCTATGAGGAATACTTTAGTGCCGAGCGTATTGGTGTCGAACATGAGCCATCTCCCACGAACGTGCCTGGGGGTTGGAGCGAAGTTACCAGCTTTGTTTCGACAGAGACACTTGAGACATTAGAGTTGAGTGAAAAGGGCAGCCACGATTGCTACTCAACCACAACTTACAAAGGAACACAGGATGGTCAGGCGCTGACGGTGACGATGATTGATGAACTATCGCTGCCCCTGTCCGTCACTCGGATGAGTTCGGCGGGCCTCGTGGGTTGGAAACTTTTGCGCCTTGAAACAAGTGAGACGATGTCTGCAGAGTTGCTGCAAACGCTTGAGACTTACAAGACTTACGACTTTGCCGACTTAGGAGACCACGAGGACGAAGTCTTTTTTAGGAGCAGCGGCTATCTCAACTACAAACTGGGGCACGGACACAGTGACGAGCACGATCATTAATTAAAAGCTCATGAACGCAGCCCAAGAAAAAGCCCGCTTGATGTGGGCTTTTTCTTGGGTATTGCGTTAGCAACGTTCCTGACGGTGAGCGTGTCTTGCTCTGGTTACCCTGACAAAAACTAGATCGCCGGCAAACGGGATTAGCTGCGCAGCTCACAATTCTATGCAAAGAAGTAAACTGACAGGCAAACGCTACCCCAACTCACGGCAACGGCAAGGATGGCCATAAAAACCATCGCCGACCCCAAATCCTTGGCGCGACCCGAGAGCTCGTGATGCTCCTCACCAATCCTGTCAACCACCGCCTCGATGGCGCTATTGCCCAATTCGGCCCCCATGAGCAGGAGAAGCGGCAACGAGAGCAGAATAAAATCCACGGTGTCACGGGCGATCCACAACGCCAAAGGGAGCCCAACGAGCACTAAAAGCGCTTCCTGACGGAAGGACTCTTCGTGCTGCCAAGCAGACCGGAGGCCCTGATAGGAGAATCGTGTCGCCAGTAATAAGTGCGCGAAGCCGCGCTCTGTGGGTTTCATGATGTGTTTTCCTGAAAACAAGGTGGCCGCATTATGAGGGCTCGAGCTCTAGCAACTCAAGTTGTCGCGATGTGATCGACGACGAGAGAACGTTTTCTACCGAACGTTGTGTATGCCTTACAAGACTTCGAGTCTCGCTATTGACTTGTTCACGTTTCTTTAATGCCGCCGTGGTACCGTATTTCCTGTGATTGATGATATTACGCAACAGCTTTTTTCCGACGAGCCCGAAGATACGCTGTATCACTACACGTCACTGTCGGGACTGCTCGGCATCGTTGATTCGCAAATTTTGCGCGCCAGCGATATTCGTTACATGAACGATTCGGTGGAGCTCCGACATACCCTAGACCTTCTCAGCAGCCATATCCGCGTGCGCATCCGAACGGGCACAGACCATCCCGACCTGCTATCGCAGCTAATTGACTGGCTGAGCTCTCGGGTCACGGGTGGCCCGATGCTGTTTGGCGCATCATTTCGCGCCAATGGCAATTTGCTCAGCCAATGGCGCGGCTACAGCGTTCACGGCAAAGGAGTCAGCCTCGGATTCAGCCCCCAAAACATTCACCAGTGTGCAAAGCGGCAGGGCTTTCAAATTGCTCGCTGCATCTATGATGAAAAGGTCCAAGAGACTTTGATCGAACGCATCTTCGACGCAGTTGAAACTATGGCCTCGACATCGAGCGTTACCGACCGAGAAAATTTCTTTGAGGTGATTGAAGGCTATCTGCTCGGTATCGCTGCAGTTCTCAAGCACCCTTCCTTCGAGGAAGAACAAGAGTGGCGTCTTGTGTCCCCAGTAATTCAGCGCCTGGAAGAGCATCCCGTTCATTTTCGCGAAGGCACCTCTATGCTCGTTCCTTACTTCGCATTCTCATTACGAACAGCTGAGGATACGAATATGACCTTGGAACATGTCTATCTCGGCCCAACCAGCAATATCGACCAGTCACTAAATTCCCTTCGGCTTTACTTACAGCAGAGGGGCGTCGGACCACGACAAGCGATAAGTTATTGTCAAATCCCCTACCGTCAGCGGTGAACATTCTTCATAAAAAATTCACATAGGCCCTCTTGCAGATCATTTTTCCGTCATATGCCCAGACTACAGTCTCGCTATGCAAGTACTCAAAAGCATTCAGGAATTTGATCGCCGCTGGCTGATTCTTTTGCGCCAGTCGCAAAGCTGGCTTGCGCTGAACTCTCGCGCGATCTCCCGCTCTGCGGACGGTTATCTCTACGTGTTGATTGGCGGCCTAGTGGTGCTAGCAATCGGCACCGACAGCCCATTCCTGCCCCACATCTTGCTCGCTTTCGCGGTTGAGCGCGCTGTTTATTGGGTGCTCAAAAACAGTCTCAAACGCAAGCGGCCCGCAGAAGCCTTGCCGGGCTTCAAAAGCGAAATTACCGCGTCAGATGAATTTAGCTTTCCCTCAGGTCACACATCAGCAGCGTTTTTATTCGCAACGCTGCTCGTTCTTCACTTCGGGGCATCGCTGTTAGTGCTCTACCCCTGGGCCATGGCGGTTGGCATGTCGCGCGTGTATCTCGGCGTACACTTTCCGACCGATACCGTAGTCGGCGCGCTGCTCGGAACAAGCTTGGCGCTTAGCACAGCCAGCCTCGTCTACTAACGACACCTTTAGGATAGCAGCTGCTTATGAAGATCCTGTACGGCGTTCAGGGCACGGGCAATGGTCATCTCAGTCGTGCTCGGGCGATGGTGACAGCCTTCCAAGACAGTGACCTCGAAGTGGATTTCCTTTTCAGCGGGCGACCTGCTGATCGCTTCTTCGACATGGAGTGTTTTGGCAGCTACCGCGTATTCGAGGGTATGACATTCGCCAATAAAGAGGGGCGTGTCGACTACCTGCGCACAGTATTGGGAAACAACTACTGGAACTTCCTTCGTGACGTATTCACCCTCGATCTAAGCTCCTACGATTACATCATCACCGACTTCGAGCCCATCACCGCCTGGGCTGGACGCATCCGAGGCAAGACAGTCATCAGCATGGGTCATCAGCCAGCTTTCGACCATCCGGTTCCTGTGGTCAATCGAGACTTCCGAACGGCGCTGGTCATGAAATTGTTTGCGCCCGGCAACGTGCGCATCGGTATGCATTGGGACAAGTTCGACGCACCCATCCTGCCGCCCTTGCTTAATGAAGGATCGGGGCCGGTAACCAAGAAAGACCGCAAAGTACTCGTGTATCTGCCCTTTGAGTCTCAAACAAAAGTTCGCGAATTACTGTCGCAACTAACTGACTTCGAGTTCTATATTTACTCGCCCGGCTCTGAGCACAGTACCGTCGGCAACTTACAGCTGCGTCCCACATCGCTAGCGGGCTTTCAGGCAGACCTCCACGACTGCTCAGCGGTGATCTGTAACGCGGGCTTTGAGCTCTCCAGTGAGTGTCTGTCCCTCGGCAAGCGCCTGCTAGTAAAGCCCCAGGAGCGGCAGATGGAGCAAGCGTCAAACGCCCTTGCGCTTCGGCAACTTGGATACGGCGCGGCAATCGAAGAACTGGATGCCGCCGCAATTCGTAACTGGCTGACTCATGACTCCCCTGCACCACGGGTGCAATTCCCCGATGTAGCGAAAGCCATCACAAGCTGGTTGGAAGCGGGTGATTTCAAAGACGCCGCTCTGAACGCGCTGTCGGACAGTTTGTGGCGGGAAGTCAAAGTACTATCGGCACAGCCGCCGACGGTAACTGAGTGAGCAATCTCAGGGTTCGCCTACCGCAGTTAGAACTCCGCAGATAAATCGGCCTTGCCCGCTTATCAAGCTCAAACGCTTTTAATCAGCTCCAGCGCTTCTAAAGCTTAAAGCGACGAAGTGTGGGGCTGTCTATCGCAATGGATATCAGTACCAAGACTCGCTTTAGTAAGAAATCACCGTGAAGCGATTCGGGGCGGCCTCAACAGCGACCCCATTGCTGAAGGTGACGGTTCGTGTCGCGGTACCGAAGTTATAGACCACGTAGTTGGTTTGACCCCGATTGTTGAACACCATAGCTGCGGGATAGTCCGCTGTGATCTCAAGGGTACCCGACTGCAAATGCCCCAGGTTTTGCAAGGTATGAATCCAGTGATAGGTGTGTGCTCGACTGCTACCCTCCTCGGGAACATAGGCGCTGACGCTGTTGTAGTCAGCAATCGCCGCCTCGGCATCGGTCATCGACCATAACCCCCACCAAATATCCCGCCACTGGTCATCGGGCAACCCCGAGGGTTTAATGTTGGGCGATTCCGCGAGCCCCAACTGAACGTAATCAGCCATGTAATCGGCGTACTGGCCTACGTGCATGACCAGCGGGTTAAGGGGCAAACCCTGTATTCCTAAAATGTGCGCAAAGGCTGGGCTGAACCAGGTCGAAAATGCAGAGCCATCACCCCAGATAATGGATGTGGTGATGCGATCATAGCCGGCGGGGAAGTTATCCGATGAGCGTCCTGGATTGTCGTAACCATCGATATTGTTCCAGTATTCCCAGTACGTCGCAGCGGTTGACGCATGCAGGTAGGTGCCCTTTTCAACCAGGTCCTGCCGACCGGTGACCAATCCGTAAAGCGCGATTGCACCATAGGCGTTAGCGGCCTCCGATGTTGACTCGTTGTTGTTACCCCGTACAAAGTTCGCCGGCCCAGACGCCCACGAAAAGCCGTTTGCGGGGTCAAAGTTGCGTGTCGCGGGAAACAGCGGGTCGTCGTCATCCGCCGCGTAATCTCTGATCAGTAACTCAACCATGGGTCCGTATTGATCGGAGCCACACCACGCAAGATCCTGACGGCAGACCTCAGCCGCAGCGCGAACGAAATAACCATAGTGAAAGTGATGATCGTTAAGTTGCTGATGCGCAGCGAACGATTCCTCCATGCCCAGAAGCGTGTTCCAGTCGTCGTCGTAGACGAAATACTTCTCGCTATCTAACTGACCTGCTCGCTCGGCGCTAAACCAGTCTTCGAGCTCAGACTTCAGCCATCGCGTGAGTGTTTGCGCGGCATCAGTCATACCCATCATGTCAGCAAGTGCTGCGACCTCAGCAACGCGCCCGTAGCGCTTACCCGACCAATAGGTATCTGCATAGGTGTTCCATTGGGCACTGCCCTGACTTACAAAGTCGTCGATGAGCGAAGTCAGTTTTGACACGTCGAGCGCATCGGGCAGCGTAGGTAATGCAGGCAGCACGCCGACTGATGGCAGTTGGTAACTGAAGGCATCGGTCTCACGAAATTTGATAACACCGCGCGCACTGCGAGTTTCATAACTCGAGTTGCCATCACTGCCATCACCGTCTTCGACGCTTCGCTTCCAGTGCAGCGGATGCAAACCCGCAAGGGTTGTGACGGCTTGTCCGCGCTCGTCGAGATATTGTCTGCTCACCGTCACCGAGTAATCCGCAGGATCGACAACGTAATCAATCTCAACCGCCGACACAACATCACGGGCATGGCGCTCGAACATTTCAACATCCGCAGCATCTGGTGTTACTTCATTGAAGGGTAGCCACGTCAGCGTGAACTCGCGTGTGGCGTTCTCAATTGCTATTTCATTACTAGCGATATCGAGGAACTGTGTCTGCCCCTCGCCGGTGAGTAAGAAGTAATTTCGATTACCCGCGACGTCAGTCCACACGCCCAAACTGTTATCGTTCTGAAAGAATGTACCTTTCTCATTGCCATCGGCGCGTAGTGTGCGCAAGACGGGCTCGCCATTAAAGGCCTTGATATAGACATAGGGCGAGCCATGCACAAAGGTCGCGGTCATGGCAGTCTCACCGGCGTGTTGCCATTCTACTGTTACCGCGCCATCACTATGGTCATGCAGCAGAGCGCTCATTCCTTGATAGCGGGAATGCCCAATGGCTACGCCGTCGAAGACTTCACTGAACGGACTCGGGATGGCATAGCCAAAGCCATTGTCGGGGGAAGCGGCCAAACCTGAGGGAATGCCCATCGCGCGAAAACCACGATCGGTAATCCGCGCAATGATCGGGTCAGGGGTGATATAGGCGGCGCCGCTTGGATCGTCGATCTTCATCTCACCAAGGAACGGAATCGAGCCCCACCACCGATGGGACGGCGTCGGTTTGTCAGCGGCGGGGCCAGTCAGTTTGGGCAACAGCGGTGTCGGTGTGCCAATCGGCACACCTGTAGCCTCATTGCAGCCTGCGATACCGGGCTCAACGACACCGGCGTTGTAGATCCAGTTGCCATAGTCAACGACGCAGCGATAGCTTTGCGGATTGATGGTGTCAGAGACTGTGCCCGCCCCGTAGGCCGTCACCGCGTAGTCAACCGAGGGGCCCGCCGCTGCGTCCCCAGCCTCACCGCCGAAACGCACATTGTCGATTCGAAATACCGTGCCGTTCGACTCGCTCGCCCAAATCACCAGGCCCGTATTCACTTCGTCTAAAACGAGCCCCTGGGCACTGAGAGACGCAAGCGAGATAGTGACCTCTTCCCAGCCCGATGCCCCTCTTTCGCCAAGAGCTTGATCGCCCGACGTACAGGGCCAAAAGCAATCGAGCTTCATCGTGATTTGACTGTCGCCACTGATAACTCTGACATCAAAGATCAAACTGGCGTACTGGCTGACATCAACGGGTTCGGCTGAGCTGATAAAAACGCCGGCTAAGCCATTGGTACTGGCGTGTTCGATTTCTAGAACATCGCCACGCTCGGCGTCTGAGACGACTTGCCAGTTAATGCTCGGGCAGCCAACACCCCCATCGTTATTGCACTCGCCAAAGTCGAGCGCCTCATCGAAGGCATTGATGCCCCGGCTCCACTGAGCACCGATCTCGCCATCGGCAAGGACAATCAGAGTTTCAAAGAGGTCATCAGTCGCTTCCACAATGACGGTGCGGGTCGCAGTTGCGCTGTTGCCCGACAAATCGGTTGCACTGTAGGTCAAGGTGTAAGTGCCCGGAGCACGCCCCACGCTACCAATCGTCTCAACCGGCAGGTCCCCATCAACGTCATCGAAGGCAGTAGCACCGAGGTCATTGAATACCAAATCTTGCTCGTGCTGCAGTTCGCTGGATCCAATCAGCGTAATGATTGGCGGCGTTGTATCGATAATGATCGGCGAATCGCCGCCACCGTCACCCACGACGCTCTGCAGCATCGCAAGGAGATACATAAAGGTTAAGCCAGCACCCATTCTAAAAACCTAGCGTTTTCGGTGTTATTGCAGTGCGTCAGGTATCGACCACCGAGGGTGCAGATTTCAGCACAGCCCAGATCGATACACACGTTATTATTGCGAGGGATAAACCCTCAAAAAGCCAACTTTCGCTGAGCATTCGCCTTTTTCGGCTTAACGGGGAACTCCCCTTCAACATAGAACCACTGGCCGTTGAGTCGAGCAAAGTGACTCACTTCATGCAACCGATGTCCTTTGCCGTTGATTTTGTAACGTGCAACAAACTCAACAAGCCCTTTCTCATCGGAGGCATCGGCACCGCCGCCTTCCGTGCGCTTTATCTGAAGTCCTAGCCAGCGCTGCTCTGAATCTAACGCTAAGGATTTTGGTCGCTTCGAGGGGTGCCAGGTATCGAGCAGATAGCCGGTATTCATTACGACAAACGCCGAGTAGCGCGAGCGCATCAGTTGTTCGGCGGTCTCGGCACATCGCCCCACGATGACCGGTTCACAACACAGCGCAAACTCCGCCTTCGCACCACAGGGGCATGGGTCGTCGCTTTCCATCACGGGGTCAAGATTGGCTCTGGGAAAAATCGCGCCAAGCACTAATCAGTAGTACGCCGGCGATTAGGGATGCAATCATCATTGCTGCGATAACACTCGCGGTTAGATCGGGATAGTAAGCGTAGCTCGTCGCAAAACTGATGCTTAGCAAGGTTGGGTAACTAAAATACACCACTGTCACTAATGCCCCCAGCCCGATCGCAGCTAATATCTTCAGTATCAGATTATGGGGGGATTGACGGGTGGACACAGACACACCCCTGCGGAACTCACCACGCAGCACTTTATACAACAACAAAAGGAAGCCGAGGGGTGCACACAAGGCCGACCAGCTAGCGAGCTGTGCGCCAAGCGGTGCGACGGCTGGCACCGGCGCGAGCCCCAACGCTAGGTTTGTCACCGCCGTGGGCAGTTCCCCCTGCGCGAGCCCCGACGCGTTCGTCAGCACCACCACCACCTTTCCTTCAGTGGCCCCTTTACCGGATCCTTCACTCGACCCTTTATCCGACACGTCACCCGGCACGATGGTGGCCAGCGTATAAAAACCCGGGGTCAATCCCGAGTGTGCAAACACAGTTTTGGAATGAGTGGTTTCGCTAAACCAACCATAGCCATAACCCCAGGGCTCGGCGAAGGGCAGTATCTCCAGCGGGTTGGTACCACCCACGGGTACAACCCGGGGATCGTTAGATCGGACGGCCTCAACATAGCGAGCCAAGTCGTCAATGCTTGCCCAGATACCTCCAGCACCGATCATCCGCCGATTAGGCGCGTGTGCAGGCATCGACTGCTCGGGTGCCTGTTGCGCGACAGGGAACCCAAACCACAGGGTATAACCCGTCGCCGACTGGTGATTCTGCACTGCTGCGTTACCCACAAAGCTGTGCTTCATGGCGAGTGGCTCAAAGATCCGCGCGTCGAGCGCCTCTTCAAAAGATCTGTCATCGAGCACTTCGATGAGGTGGGCAAGGACACCATAATTGGCATTGGAGTACTGAAATGACGCACCGGGCTCTGCGTGAAGCTGGGCGTATTGTAGCGAGGTAATAATTGCCTCAGGCCCAAGCACGTCATCATCGACTGACGCGAAGCTATTGCCGTGCAATGTCGTTAAACCACTCCGATGCGTGATGAGTTGGTTGACCGTAATGGCGTCCGAAACGCGCTTATTCGCGGTACGAAAATTTGGAACGTAGCGGACCACCGGCGCATCCAGATCAACTTTGCTCTCTGCTGCTAACTGAAGCATCACGAGCGCAACAAATGACTTGGTAATCGAGCCAATTTGAAACACAGTTTGCGCCGTAACGGGCTGATCATCGGGGCCCGCAATGCCATAGCCTCGGGCAAGCACCGTCTCACCATCTTCTACGATGGCGACCGCCAAACCCGGCACGCCGGTCTCAGCTTGTAAGGCCATCACGTGGGCATCAAATGCCGCGACATCGAAATCTCGAGTGGACGCTTGGGCGGGTCCGACGCGGACGAACATGCAAACGAGCACAAAAGCCGAGAGCAGTGTGAAAACGAAGGAGCACGGTGTTCGATACGATGCAGGAAAAACATCGTGTCGACATGCAGAATGAGCAGCGATAACGGTTCCTTGGAAACGACGAGAGTTCAAGCGGACTGCCCGCTATTAAAGCAGAAACCCCAGTTGTAGTTGTGAACGCCGCCGGATTTGCTTAAAAAATGTCTCTAGAGTGACTCGCTCTTCATACTGAAGCGGACAGTATTCACGCTGCGCTGGCATGCCATTGGTTGTCTATCCAGCGGCAGCAAGCTCCTTTTGAATCAGAAAATCAGCAACCTTGAGCATATTGGCGTGACTGCCGACCTTTCGAGCACTGATTCGGTACTTGCCATTGACCATGAGCTCGGGGGTACCAGTCATCTTGGCGGCTCGCGAACGCGCATCCGCTTGACGGACCAGAGTATCCACTCCGAAAGCGTTGAAGGCCTTATCAAACTCTTCGGCCTTCACACCATTAGTAACGAACAACTCGCGGATAGCTGCCTCGGAGTTAAGTGGATTTCGGTCAACCTGTAGTGCCTTGAAAAGAGCCAAGTGAATCGGGTCGATAACATTGAGGGTCTCTGCAACGAAGTACGCTTTGGCGTGTAACTGCATCGCGCTGTTCCACACAGCCGGTGACCGCTGCAGTTTGACGCCCTCGGGTAAAGATTGCTTCCAAGGTGACATGACGGCCTCAAATGAGTAGCAAGCGGGACAGCCATAGCGGAAGAACTCCGTGACAATCACCTCATCGGCAGGCCCGACTCGAATAGCTGGCTCGATGACATCATAGTGCTCGCCCTGCTGCCAGGGAGCCTCCGAAGACTCAGCAAAAGCCGGTGTATGTGAAAGCAATGCGATCACAATTGCTGGCAGAACCGAAAACAAACGGGCGAGATTTCTCAAAAAACCATCCTCAAGTGGGGTGTGCATGGCTTTGACTACCTTCTTGGGGCGTTGTTCCCCAAACGTAGCGCCAAAAATTACTGCTTTAGAAATCCGAACGGGGTTCGACCGCGATGTTATTCCCATATTGGTGTTTAGCCGAGCATAGTAAAGATCGAATACACTCAGCCGGTGCCTCGACTCGACAAACACATCAGTAAACTCACCGGCGTACCGCGCAGATCGGTGCGGTCGTTACTCGCCCAGCACCGGATTTCCGTAAACGGCGTACTTGCGACCGATGTTGCCCAGACGATCAATCAATTCTCGGTCATTACACTCGACGATGAGTGTCTGCCGGCGGAGTCAGCGCACTATGTAATGCTCAACAAACCCAAAGGCGTGGTCAGCGCGACCCGTGACGATAAACACCGCACCGTGATCGACCTGCTCGATCTGCCGTTTAGCGACACACTGCACATCGTTGGTCGTTTGGACATTCAATCGACCGGACTCATCCTGCTCACCAATGATGGACAGTGGTCACGGCGTTTTTCGCTGCCAAGCAGTAAAGTCTCAAAGCATTATCGGGTCACCACCGAGCAAGTCATTACCACAGAGCAGATCGCAGCATTTCATGCAGGGATATTCTTTGCTTTCGAAGGAGTGACCACTGCACCGGCAGAAATCCGGCTGATCGACCAATACACCGCCGATGTAACGCTGACCGAAGGACGCTATCATCAGATTCGGCGAATGTTCGGGCACTTCAACAATCGGGTGTTAAGCATTCACCGGTATGCGTGCGGCCCCTACGACATATCGACCCTAACACCGGGAGAGTATCGGCAGTTCACACCCTCAGCGTAACGCTGCCTTGAGACCTGCGTTGCGTACAACAGTGCGGGACAGGAACCAAAAGCGTCCCCCTAATAAAACTGCCGCAACGACAAGCCCAGCGACGAAACCGCTCCAAACCCACTGTGGATCCAACTGCCACACGACCGCGGCCATGAACGCCAGTGGAAAAGCAATAACCCAGTAAGAAAACGTTGTCATGAACATCGGCAACCGGGTGTCTTTGTATCCGCGCAGTGCGCCCGCCGCGCCAACCTGAAGTCCATCTGCCACTTGGAAAATCGCTGCCATAAACAACAGCGAAATCGCGACCTCAATGACGTCAGGATCTGGGGTGTAGAGCTTTACCACGTGCTCACTGGCAAAGATCAGAGTTGATGCCGATGCAACCATGGCCAAGGTGCACAGGATTATGCCGATAATCCCAGAACGACGGGCCTTATCTGGCGCATTGCGCCCCAGCCAATACCCCACGCGCACGGTGGTGGCCGCGGAAATGGCCATTGGCACCATGAACGTCGTTGACGCAAAGTTAATGGCAACTTGATGGGCTGCAGACGCGTGCGCACCAAGGGTGCCCATTAACAAAGAAACCGCGCTGAACAGGCCGGATTCGGCGGTAACGGTTACGGCAATGGGTACACCAAGCCAGACAATCTCTTTAATGACCGAGGCCTCAAAGCGTGCGGAACCGACGAAGATCTGGAATTTTCGATAAAACGGCGAGGCCACCATGTAACCGCCTAGCATGGCGAGAATTAGCCACATGGTAATCGCGCTGGCGACGCCACAGCCGACAGCACCCAGCGCAGGCGCGCCCAACTTGCCGTAGATAAAGACCCAATTGAGAAACACATTGCACACCAAGGCCAGCAATGAACAGAGCATCACGGGTTTACTCCTGCCCAGCCCCTCGTTAGTAAATCGCAAAGCGAGGAAGACGAAAATCGCGGGCGCGCCCCACGCCATCGCAGCCACATAACCAGCAGTAGCATCGCGAAATGAGCTGTCAATTCCCAGGAATGCCAGAAACGCCGGCACGCCATAATGCGCCAACAGAAAGACTGGCAGAGCCAGCAAGGCGCCCAAACACATAGCATGCTGGGTGTAGCGACCGATCAGATGTTCGGTTCCCGCACCCATGTGGCGGGCCACAATCGGCAAGGTGGCCATCATCAACCCGAGCACGACTATAAACAGTAGAAGCCAAACGCTGCCTCCAACCGCAACCGCCGCCAGTGCTTCGGCACCGAGTTTTCCCGCCATGATTGCGTCGGCAAACTGCATCCCAGCGATCGCCAGGTTATTGACCACTAACGGGCCTGCAAGCCGCAGTAAGGCTCTCGACTCAACGACGTAGTTTGCAGCGGTGCTGCTTTCTGGGGTGGTGGTATTCATCAGGGCGCGGATGATGCCACGGAAATGCCGATCACCACACGCGTAAATTTATCTGGAACTCATCGAGACAGTGGCGGCTACCATCCCGATTAGGTCGTACAATTGGGTGATGGCCCTCCCCGAATACAACCAGCTCTATGACATGGCTTGCGAACGCAAAGGCGGCAAAACTGCGCTCGAATCACTGATGCCGCGGGTTGCAAGCAAGCACCAACTCAGCAAACTGAGTGCCGATCGGTATTTGGCTGAATTCACTCGCAAAGTATTCCAGTCGGGGTTTGTGTGGCGCGTGGTCGACCAGAAATGGCCCCAGTTTGAAGAGGTATTCTGGGGCTTTGATGTGCCAAAGCTCCTGATGATGCCTGACGATATGCTCGAGCGTAAGGCCCAAGATCCCGCGATTATTCGTAACTACAGCAAAGTCAAAACAGTGCGCGCCAATGCTGCAATGATCGCCGCTACCGAGCGCCAAGAGGGCAAAACCTTTGGGCAATTCATCGCTGACTGGCCCAGTGATAATGTCATTGGTCTGTGGCAGCACCTCAAGCGTGAGGGCAGTCGTCTCGGGGGGAACACCGGCCCATTCGCGCTGCGCACCCTCGGTGTCGATACGTTTTTGCTAACCGCCGATGTGGAGGGCTTTCTGCGCCACCATGAAATCGTCGACTCCGGCATCGGAAGCAAGCGCGCCCATGCCGCCGCGCAGGCCTATTTCAATGGGCTTCGCGATCAATCTGGGCGGAATCTGTCTGAACTCAGTCGCCTTGTGTCTTTTTGTTATGGGCAAAACCGAGTCGGATGACTGCGTCTGCCGGGGTGGCTAAGACGGCCATTCACACAGCTCTCGCAGCACCGACGTGGCATAAGCACCGCGGCCAAGACTGAAACGCAGCACAATGCCACCCTCGATGTCCTCGCTGACCAAATCACGAACCGCCAGACGGAAACTCCGCGTCCCCTGCTCTACTCGCGCTTTAGCCAGTGCGTTTTGCCATTTCTCAGGTCCAAGTCCAGAGCCATCACCCGCAAGAATACCCGCGGGGTGAATATCCATCTCAGCGCAGCGACGCTGTAGCTCAGCATTAATTTCGCTTATTTCAAATACGCTGGCCGAGCCATCGAGATTGGCGATATCGCCCGCAACAAATTGATTCCAGGTTTTTTCGTGAACACGTTGCGAGAGGATGTCGTTAAAAAGCAAAGACCGAATCGTCGATATGGCCATGCTGCGCTTATCACGAGACAGGCGCTTGCCTGCCGCCCAGTCATTGGCAAGGCGTAGGTTGCCGCCACCGCGCCCGAAGCGCTGTTCACCAAAGTAGTTGGGCACCCCGTGCTGACGGATCTCATTAATTCGCTGCAACCAAGCACTACTTTCCAGCTGCGATTCTGAGCGCAGCACAATGCGAAACTGGTTGGCTCTGTGGGCACCCCGGCGCAGTTTACGCAGATGCCGATTCACCTCAACGATTGCTACACCGTCAGCGACAAACCCCTGCCAATCCGGGGAATGCCAACGAGGCACGCTGAACCACTGGGAGGTGATTGCGTGTCGATCCTTTAACCCCGAATAACCGACGTCACGAACCGGCACTTCAGCGTACTCGGCCAACTGCCGCGCAACCCATTCGGTGTTGGCGCCGATTTTTTCGATAAACAGGTAATCGTGCTCGCCGTCGCCACTGCATGCCCAGCCAAGTACTTCGGTGACCTGAAAGTCAGCAGGAGTGGCACGAAGAACGACGGAGTGTAGTGGCTCACCGTGGGCTCGAGCCCAATGTGGCAGGGGCCGTTCAGAGGATTTGTGTTGCGTTGTGTCCATGAACGAGCCGCCTACTTAACGTATACGGCGCGCTCGAACGCTGCGCCCCTTCACCTTGCCGTTCGCCAAGTAATTCATCGCCTGACGCAATGCCGATCGGGTGACAGCCACGTAACTACTGTTGTCAAAAATTGAAATCTTGCCAATCTGATCGCCGCTGAGACCTGCATCCCCCGTCAATGCGCCGAGGATGTCGCCGGGACGCACCTTTTGCTTTCGCCCGGAATCCAGCTGAATGGTGACCATGCTGCCCTTCAATTCGTAATTAGGGTCGCGATCGAGTGAGGGCAACACATCGCAGGCACAAGGCCGTCGCTGATAGTCTTCAATCGCTCGAATCCGCGGAGATTCAGCGGGTACAACAATGCTAAACGCTTTGCCCAGCTCCCCAGCTCGCCCGGTTCGTCCAATCCGATGGACATAGACCTCGGGGTCCCTTGGCAGCTCGTAATTGACCACCATCGCGAGCGCCTTGATATCAAGCCCTCGGGCAGCGACATCGGTGGCCACGAGTACCGGACAACTGTCGTTGGTCAATTGCAGCAACACCTGATCCCGCTCCCGCTGCTCGAGGTCACCGTGAATTGCCCGTGCTTCGATATCGTGTTGTCGCATGAAGTCTGCAACTTCCGCGCATTGCTTTTTGGTATTGCAGAACACGATAGCGTTCGCGGGTCGATAATGCTCGAACAGGGCCAGCAACGTTGTTTGGCGCTCATGCTTGGCAACCTCGAAAAACAGTTGTTCAATCACACCCTCGTCGTGGGCAATATCATCAACCGTCACCGATGCGGGATTTCGCTGAATCCTGCGGCTGATTTTTTGGATATCCTCAGGGTAAGTGGCAGAGAACAGCAGGGTCTGCCGCTTATCGGGCACACCGCTGATGATCTGCTTCATCACATCGGCAAAGCCCATGTCGAGCATTCTGTCCGCCTCATCAAGCACCAGTACTTTGACGTCCGCCACGGACAGGCTCCCACGACTCAGGTGGTCCTGAATTCGACCTGGCGTGCCCACAACAATGTGTGCACCGTGTCCAAGTGAATCCCGCTGCGGGCCAAAGGGAACGCCACCACAGAGCAACACGACCTTGATGTTGGGCATCCGACTGGCAAGGCGGCGAATCTCCTTGCCCACCTGATCGGCAAGTTCGCGGGTTGGACACAACACGAGGCTCTGCACGCCGAAAAATCGGGGATTAATGTATGCCAGTAAGCCGAGCGCGAACGCGGCGGTTTTGCCGCTGCCAGTTTTCGCGCGCACCACGACATCGCGGCCCGCCAAAATGAGGGGCAGACTCTGGGCCTGTACCGGCGTCATCTGTGCGTAACCGAGGGCGTCCAGACCCTCAAGCTGCGCGGGCGAGAGGGGCAGACTGGAGAACGACGTAGAGCTCATGAGAGAAACCAGACCATGAAGACAGTAGGCGGCACCATACCAGAGTACACCCGCCCCACTGTGGGTCTATGCCCTCAACAGGCTCAGGTTATGACATTAACTTCCGTAAGGCGGCGATGGCCCGGGACTCGGGTACGTTGGAGGCAGTCTCAGCAAAGGCCTGCGTCACGTCGTCGGGGGCATATCCAAACTTACGCTGAGACGTTTTCAAGTTGATAGGCTGATCGTCGAGCAGGAATTCGTGCATACGGCCATAGTCGAGACCTGACTGCAGCCTGAACAGCTTCTGGCCAATACCACTCAACTCATTGAACTGTACAAGCAAGCGGTCCGGGATCCGCTGGATAGGCACTGATTCACGGCCGCAGGCGGCCGCGATGCCCGATAAAAATCCATCCCAGGTCATCCAAAGATCACCGATTGGCGCTGCAGAACTGCGCTTTGGCAGCGACAGCGCCCCCGCAGTCGCACGACCAACATTAGCTGCAGAAATCACAACGGTTCCGCCCCGTGGCGCAAACAGACGAGGCGTAGTTCGAGCAAACTGAACCAAGGGGCGCCATTGAGACTCGGCACCGCGGGCGTCACCAAAAACCCACGGAATCTCCAATACCGACATGATGAAATTCCCCTTCGCAACAGCTAACGCCATTTCCCGCTGCGCAACCCGCGACGCGATGTACGGGTGGTGGGCCGCCAACCCGATTTCAGGCCGCAATCGGTCGAGGGTTGAGAATACGGAATTGAGCAAAGCAACTCGCTCGACCCCTGCAGCGGCAGCCGCTTCAAGTATGGGCTTAACGCGAGTTACATTCTCGTGATGATAGAACGCCGTTGGGTCGCCCTCTGGGGGAACGCGCTCGTCTACACCGGCGGCGAAGACCAGATTATGAAGCTTGCCTAGCATTGTCCGCCATTGCACTGGCGTGGTCGTGTGAATGTCACCTTCCAGAATCTGCACGCCTCGGGGCAGCAATTGCTTTGCGCGGGATTTTGAGCGACTCAGTGCAGAAACTTGGTGTCCCGCCAATTGCAGCGCATCGATAATGTACCGGCCGAGATAACCCGTGCCACCTATCACTAATGTCTTCGGCTTGTTCACCCAGTTAACTCCAAATATCCAACGCTACAGACGTTCCGCAACGGGACGCCATGGTGGGCAGACTGACTGAAGTTGGGATAGCACGGCAATGTCCAAGTGGAGTAAGTGAGCAGGCATTTTAAGTTACCCAATATTCTGCAGGCGTTTACTTTGGATCAGCGCAATCAGTCATTAATTTATTTGAGACAAGCTTGTAATCGTCAGACATAAAAAAGGAGGCCGGCGCCTCCCTGATCGTTCAACGCTTCTGGTGCTTAGAAATCGTAGATCACGCGTGCGTACAGACGACGACCGTTGAAGCCCGCAGGAGCGAACTGGCTGTACTGGTTACCAACACCAGCTGCCGCGTTCGGGTTCTCGTCGGGAGTTTCATCAAGCAGGTTATCGGCACCAAGCACAACGCTCAGACCCGTAGAGCCCACGGTATAACCGATTTCTGCATCAAGATAGGCATAGCTGTCGTAAGTAAGAACGTCCTCCGAGTCATACCAGTCGTCGTAGTACGAGTAACGCACCATGGCACGCCAATCACCCATGGTGTGGTTCGCCATGAGGTTCCAACGGGTTTCTGGCAGACCTTCCTCCAGCTCCTGAATACGAGCATCGTCCACGACGCCGTCCGACGAGTTGGTGACTTCGGTTTCGGTCTGGTTGAACGAGAAGTTCAGGTCAGTGAAACCAAGGTCAGAATCGATAAAGTAAGTAGCAACAATATCGAAACCTGTGGTTTCGGTGTTTAGGCCGTTGGTGAAAAATCGGAAAGTCGACAAGCTGTCGGCACCTGCAACCCCTGCAGCGATCAGCGCTGCGATCTCGATATCGGTGAGTTCGAAGTTTTGTGAAAGCGCCAATCGGTCATCCAGTCCGATGCTGAAATAATCGGCGGTTACCGCCAAGTTACCGTACTCAAAGATCACACCTGCAGAAAAGTTGGTTGACTCCTCAGGCTGTAGCGGCACACCACCACGCAGCACCGCAACAGGGCTAGCCGGGGGAATCGTCCCGTTATTTTCAAGCTCGCCGGTCGCGACGTTAAATTCTGTCGAAACGTTAAATGTATTTGACTGACCGGGGGTCGGGGCACGGAACCCATGGCTGTAGCTAGCGCGCACTGCAACGTTTTCAGTGAGCGTGTAGTGGGTGCTCAACTTACCGTTCGTGGTGGTCCCAAAGTCACTAAAATCTTCCCAGCGCAGCGCAGCTTCCACCAACCAAGCGTCAGTCAGGTTCGTCTCGGCATCGATGTACAGGGCGACGTTGTCACGTGCCCAACTACCTTCCGCCAGAGGTCCAAATCCGGGGAACCCGTTCGATGCCGCGGAGAAGCCCTGGTCAGCCAAAGGACCCACCTCCCAAGATGCTTCGTCGCCAATTCCGACTTCAAACTCCTCGTCACGCCACTCAAAGCCAGTAGCGAGGTTCAGATCGGATGCAAGGCCAACATCCATTGCGTAATTCAGATCGAAGTTAAAGTTCTTCTCAAGCTGTGAGTAGGTACCCGGCTTAAACGATGTCGGTGACTGCGGACCGAGGGACGCGTTAACCGTATTATCGATAAAGAAGTCAGCTTCGTTGAAGCCCACGCTGCCGCTCACGTCATAGCCAATACCGCTTTCCCAACGGCCGCGGGTGCCGACGACCAACGACAGGTCCTCAGTATTGCCGCCAAAGCTCGGGGTAAAGCCACCGGGGTAGAACTCGTTGAAGACAAAACAGTTGGGATCAGCAATCACTGCCTGCAAACCAGCGGCGTCTGACGGATCGAGGGCAGCCGGACAAGCGCCGCTCATATCACCCGTCACGTCACCCACAAGGCGGTTGCCGTCACCGTTTGCAAAAACGCCCGATCGCGTGTCTGGATTTCGGAAAAAGAAACCACCCTCAACGACCTTTGATGCGTAGTTACCGAAAGCATATGCCTGCGAGTTACCTGACAGGTCGATTCCCATGTTAAAAAAAGTTTTCAAATCATTGCGTACCTCGGGGCTTCCCCAAACCTGCGAGGGATCGGTAACTGCCGTGTTGCCGCCGGCAATCAGCGCTGCCGCGTCATCTCTTTGAATACTGCGACTCGTCGCGTCTGACTCGCCATACTCGAAACTTGCATTTAAGAAACCATGAGCAGTAAAAGGCAAACCAATGTTGCCCGATACCGAGTACATGCCCTCGCTGCCTTCGGTGAATTCCCCATAGCGGGCTTCAATTGACCCGCCCTCGGCGTCATCTTTAAGGATAAAATTCAGCACACCCGCAATGGCATCAGAACCATACTGAGCCGCAGCGCCATCACGCAGCACTTCAAGCTGTTTCAACGCAATTGCAGGAATCACGGAAACATCTGGGCCCTGAGCACCATCACTCACGCCGTTGCCGCCCCAAGTAATCACAGCGGCGCGATGTCGACGTTTACCGTTAACCAATATCAAGGTGTGATCCGGCGCGAGTCCACGCAGATTCGCTGGACGCACAATGGTGGCGGCATCGGAGATTGGCTGTGAGTTGACGTTAAAAGACGGGATTGAATTGCGCAGCAAGGTGGTCATATCGCTAGCGCCCTGATTGCGGAACTCATCACCGGTTAAGACATCAATCGGTGCCGTCGAATCAAAGACTGACCGGGCTCGTCCGCGCGTACCCGTGACAACGACTTCTTCGAGTTTTTCCTGACCAAAAGCCGTAGGCGACTGAGTCAGCAGCGCCGCATGGGCTGCCACGACAAGTGTCAACTTGCTGATTCGCGGGTGCTTCATAGTATCGGTTCTCCACGGGAAATGGCTGTAGTCGTTGTAAGGTAGCTGCAGTATTGGGAAAGTAGCAAAAGCAGTCGGCGTAGTTAATTCAATATCAAAGCATGCATTACAAGTTCGCTACGAAGACAGATTCGCCTTGGACACATCTTGCGTATCGAAATAAATCCCAAAGCCAACTATTCATCAAAAACAGTCAAGCGGAGCCCACTCACAATCTCGGATCGGTTCAAAAGGTTGTCCAAGCTACATAGAGTCACTATCCGAGGAGCCAGCTTCAGAGGGCGCTAGAGCCGGAGGCATCAGGCGCTACAGCGAGCAACGCCCGTCGACAGCTCATCGCGCACTCGCTGCACGATCAAATCGACGCTCGGAAGATTCTCGACGAGTTCGGCAATTTTGACAGTACGAGTTTTGTAGTTCAGCACGACGGGTAAGACCGGCACCTTGGCTGACTCGGCGATGCGCGCGAACCCCAGTTTGAAATCGACAACCGCCCCGCGTGTGCCCTCGGGGGTGATACCTAAAACAAGCTTCGAACGCCGCGCAAATTCCTCGGTCATTTGCTCTACTAGTCCTTGCGGCCCAGTCCGGTCGACCGGAATACCACCGAGCGACGTTAACACGCGACCGAGAGGAAACCAAAATAAGGAATGCTTCATCAGGAAGGCGGAACGCAATCCGAGGCCCCAGAGCACGGCAACCGTAAGCAGAAAATCGACGTTGGAGCTGTGAGGGACAAGCGCCACCACCATTTTGGATCGGTCGGGAAAATCACCCTCTATACGCCAACCCATTAGCCTGAACACCGAACGGCCTATGAGGCGCGTGATTGGATTATTAGAGCGCGGCAATTTGTTGCCGAGCGTTTGCCATTTCATGACGTTAAATCCGTTATCCAAGTTAATCGCCGAGACACAAGCAGACGATTCAAGACTCTAATGCTCGCAAGCATAGAAGCCACCCTAGTTGCCCTGCACTGTTGTTTTTGCCTGACGGAGCGGAAGTTAGCACAATCCCAGCGAAATCGGATCAGACTATAGGGGTAGACGGCCAATAAATTTAAATCGTATGACGAGTAAACGACGCAGTAAAAATGCCCCCAAATTCTAGCCATCTATGACAGAGTTGTGGATGCGGCGAGCGCACAGTCGCCCCCTACTCCGGGGGTTCGCGGCCTTAAGATCGCCAGAGCGCGGGAATTGGCGCGTACGTTCAAAAACCAGCCTTGAGATAGTGAGGCAATAAACACCCATCGAATCTCTGTCCGAGTTCAATGAGGTGGGTAGTGATATCGAGGCGTGGGAAAAAGAAATGGTCCAACTGGAGGCCAGCCAAACCGTCACTCAGTCTGCCAAAGAGCATCTCAATTGATGCGACAGGGCCATAGGCAACAGCAACAGACCCCTTTATGCTCAGCGATACGCAAGAGAGGTTCTCATGTCAGCAAGTAACCTGAAGAAAATAGATTTTTCGAGTGCAGAGCTTGAGCAGTCTTTCGCGAATATCTCGAACGCGGTCGACGAAGGCGAGGCTAACTTCCGAAAAGCAGATTCAAATCGCGTAGAGGAAGACCTTCGCATTCTGCGCACCGTGTTTCGCGCCCGATCAATCGTGGAAGACATCTTAGAGTAACTTCGCCCCTGGGCTAATGCATTCGGCTTTAATCCTCAGGACCCCGAGGAGGTAAAGCTGTCGTGGAGTTTGACCGTGGGAAAAGCGGTTGGCATCTGTCTTGGGTTGCTGACTGAACTCGCACCCGGCTGGCAATCCCGTGGTCGTATTGGCACCAATGCTCCCAATACCATTGAGGGACTTGTAGACGCGTTGAATGAAATCAACAGTGCGAATCTTGACGCAACGCCAGAAGCTCGCACTTCGCGCTCCGCGTCCACTCCAGCGCCCTCCAGCCCACCTGCCACATCGGCACCCGGAGAGCTGCCGATGCCCAAAGGCATGTCAGAGTCGAGACTGCGTGAGGCGCCCGAGGACAAAGAAGAAACGCCATCCCCGAAGTAGAAACCTATCTAAGCGCCTGGCAACTTGTAGCGCTCGGTGATGAGGTACACCACGACTTGCGTCAGCACGCGCCAGTCGGGACCTGTCATTCGCCACGCCAGCCAACCCCCTGCGGCCATCCAACCTGCAGGCCCCAGTGCAAAACCGACGGTGGAACTCACCCCAGCGGTTAAGCCTGCGGGTAGCGATACACCGACAGCATGAGTCACCATTCCCAACGCCGTGGCCGCTGCCGCGTAGAGACCGACACCCGAGGTGCTGGCAACGCCAATGACCGATAAGGTCCGCAGCGGTGCTGCTATTCCTCGGGACACAACGCCATCACCCAGCACTACCGACGCGTCGATCTCGGTCTCAAAAAACTGCACGCGCTGCTCGGGGGTCATCCGCTGTAAGCATTCAGTAATCACGGTATAAATCACGTGCTTCTCAAGGGCTTCTGCATCGAGTTCCGCACTGAAGACATCCAGTTTCTTTGCGAGGCCAATTACTAGCTCTACATAGGTAGGCGGAGTTGGCGCGAGCGGCGAACTCGCCTCACCCCGACCCAATAATTCATCAGTTTTGGCCCGGAGAAGCTCCGGCGACGTTCGAACCGCCTCGCGAACCCGCGAGTGATATCGCCAACGAATCCCGTCACAAACACGCTCGACAATAGACGACTCCGGCTCTGGTGAAAGTTCAAGAATGAAGGCGAGGTTCTGGATGTGCCGCGCCTCGAGCGCAGCCAAATAATCTATCAGTGGCTGATCAGTCTTTGGCATCCCGATCCTTTAAGATGAGATCACCGCGCCCGCGTAATTTTCGTTTTTTGCGCAGGAAATCAAAAGCCTGGTCTTCCTCGCCCGCAACTGTGGGGTCAATCTCCGGTGTCTTCGTTTGACGGGCCGCGTCATTACTACGGGCTTCATCAACGCTGCTATTCCTTTTTGAACCGCGAGACCGTAAGGCACCCACTCGGCGGCAGTAGACAAACCAAGTTGTGAAGATCACGGCGAATACTGCCCACTTCATAACAAAGCTACCGAGAATCCAGGGTTGCAAACTTGATTCTCCCGCTTGTGGAGCACCCCCAAGATCATATGTCAGGCGGATGTAGTCGACGAATTCAGCATGCAGCGTATTGGTAATCAGGAGGCCGACGGCAGCAAATACAGTACCCGCGAAATAGGGCTTACCCTGTCGCCATAGCGCTGCGACAGCCGCCCACTTAAGGAGATGCTGAATCATCAATAGATCCCAAGTAACACAAGCGCCGCGGCCAAACTTGAACCGTAGATTAACTGCCGGATCTTGCCCTCCTCCTCCTTGACGATGACTTCAAGCTCATCTTCAGAGAGATCCAGCGGCGAGCGGCCGCTCAGGGCAATCCGCGCCTTGGCACGGGTAATTGCACGTTCGCGAATTGCGCCGCTGTACTTATCAATTAACCGGTCTCGCCACGCCACGCTTATTACCTACCCGCGGTATAAAGGGGATCATCATTAGATTACAGGTGTTTGAAGATGAAAACCCACCGGTAATGGCGGAAGAATCCGATCAAAAACCGCCACCGCCGCCGCCCGACTGCGAACTGACATCACTGGCGTTTGTATTGGGTTGAACAATAACCACGGGAGACGGCAAAGCCCCGCAAGCTGCGATGTTTGGTCTTGCGCCCCGAGACGCGTTTACGCCACAGGCGGAAGGAAGACGGCTTGAGTTGTCCGCGCATGATGGCGATAACCTCAGGCTCCGTAAGCCCAAAGGTCTCGGCGATCGCCTCAAATGGCGTTCGATCTTCCCACGCCATTTCGACAATTCGAGATAACTCTGAAGGCGTAAAGTCTGACGTTTTCGCTCGTTTCATTGCGTTTGATTCATTGCGTTTGCTTCGTAAGTTGGGGCGGCTCGACTGCGTCTGTTATCGGCACGAGCTCCATAATCGCATGATCTGACGGTTTACCGACAGCCCCGCTCGAGCGAGGGGTCTACGACGTGCTCAGGGCCAAGCCGATGGGCCATCGCTCCATTAAAGCCGATAACATAACTTGCTCGCCACCCCATTGGGGGCGACTAACGCTATCAACGCACCGGGGCCGCTGAGCAAGCCCGCGGGACAAAGCCCCTAGGTGCTCAACAGGAACAGCAAACTCCCGCTGGAGTTCGTAAGCGACCGTTGTTTGAGGGAACGCCTCAAGCGCTTCGGAAAGAAAAACAAACTCATAGACGAATGCCTCTCCATCGCGCGCAGCCCAAACATCCCGCGCGGCCTGCTGAGCATGGCGCCGCGAAAACTTAAAAAGCGCCATGCGATCTCCTGTTGAGGCGGGCTGGAGTCGGGTACCATGTGCTCCACCAAGCCGAGCAGCTGACTCAGTCGTGATTGCCTGATACAACCTAATCGTCGCGTTTGAATTCATCATCGTTACCCTTCCAAGGTCGCTCTAAGATCGAAGCGTCGAGTAAAGTCGAGCGCGATGTCAGGCTCGATATGAATTCTGCAAAACTGATGCAATCCTGTGGCAGATTCTGCACTAAACCGTTTTTGTGGTGTTTCCGTGGCGCCCCAATGACGGTGTTCGAGAGGCGAAATATGGATCGCACCACTCAAATCGAAAAGTTTATTGCATGTGTCTGATCGCGCTGGCGCTCGGCGTTCACAAGGGCTATCCATTGGTCATGATTGCCAATCGCGATGAATTCCATGCGCGCCCCGCTCTGCCGCTACACACTTGGGACGACATTCCCGGCATCGTCGCCGGAAGAGATCTACGGGGTGGGGGCACATGGCTGGGCACACACTCATCGGGTCGTATTGCGGCGCTCACCAACTACCGTGAAGCCTCCCGAAGTGACACTGACCTCCCCTCCCGGGGACAGTTGGTCACTGACTACCTCACAACAAGTCAGGCCCCAGAGGGTTGGATAAGCAGTCAAGAGTTTGACCGTTACGCGGGTTTCAGTTTGTTAGTGGGCACCCTTGGCGGAGACATGATCTACGTTAGCAATCGCCACCCACAACAGGTTTTAGCGCGTGGGGTGCATGGGCTTTCAAACGGCGGGCTCAACAGTGCATGGCCTAAGGTCGTCGGCTTGCGTGAGGACCTTAGCGCGTTGCTGGAATCCGGGGAAGATGTCGACATAGACGCACTGTTTACCTTGCTCGGGGATACTCGCATCGCCGACGATGAAGCGTTACCCGAAACCGGTATCGACCTGGAACTCGAGCGAAGGCTATCGGCACGCTGCATTATTTCTGAGGACTACGGGACCCGCGCTCAAACGGTGGTCTTAGCTGATGCAGCTGGCGAACTCACCGTTATTGAGCGAACGCTGGATAACACGGGCAACACAGTGAATAGTGAACAGGTGGTCTTTACCGCTCCCGGGGGCTTTCAATCTTAACGACCCATAGCGATTGCAGCGCGCATCAACATACGCGGGAACACAATACGCTGCTGTCAGGGGTTCGCGCTTTGCTTATCAATTTCCGGCTCCTAACACCCGCGTTGCTGGTACTCACGAGCAGCGCGAATGCCCAGCAACTAGAGGACGTCTTGGTTGATCTCAACGCGGTGTCACCCACGGATATTCGCGACGCAAGCGCGCCTATTCGTGATCGCGTTTTCGGCCCCAAACTGCCTGAACCCAGTGCTGCTCCCGATTCCGCAGGGACGGAGAAAGACCCGGCGGACGAAGACGGAGAGTTCATCGCTGTGCCCATACCCATGTCTAATCCGACGCTCGGTACAGGCTTGGTGGTGGGCAGCGCCTACTTCTATCCGCAATCTGCACAGCAAGCTCTCGAGCAACCGGCCTCTTTGACTGGCGCTGCGGTCATGGCAAGTAATAACGGTAGTAAAGCACTGGGACTTTTTCATCAGGCTTACTGGTCCGAAGATGCGTGGCGCTTTACCGGCGGACTGGGCGTTGCCGATATGCGGCTCTCACTGCTGAGCCCCGAACAGGACGGCTCCACCAATCAAGTCGACTGGCGAGTGCGCGGCGAGTTTCTGCAGGCGCAACTCTATCGACAGTTGGCCGGCAATTGGTATGGGGGCGTGCAACTTCGCGTTGTCGACAACAATCAACGCATCGAGGTCAGTGCCGGTCCGTCGCCACAAGACCTCAACGGGGACGATGACGTTCGCTCAGCGGGCGTGGGCGCTCTCATTGAATACGATAGCCGAGACATGCCCACCAATCCGTATTCCGGGCTCTACTGGAGTCTCGACGCGTTATGGAACACCAAAACACTTGGCAGCAGCAAAGACTATGACGCCTACACCACCGAGCTTCGCTATTACAAACAAATCAACGACGACTTAGTGCTCGCACTGCAAGCTCAAGCCTGCAACAAGTCGGGAGTCGTGCCTCTCTGGGATGCTTGCAGAGTGCCGTTACGAGGGTTCGCTGCGTTTAACTATTTAGGGCTTTCTTCGGGAGCAGCCCAAGCCGAGGCGCGATATCAAATCTCTGAAAACTGGGGTGGCGCTGCATTCGTCGGCAGAGGCTGGGCGGGAAATTCCTACTCAACCCTAGGCGACGACGAGTACGTACCCAGTTTTGGCGTAGGCATTCGCTATCAGGTGCTTGCATCAAAGCGGATAAACATTCGGCTGGATTTCGCACAATCGGGCGATGATCAAGCGTTTTATCTCTCGGTTGGCGAAGCGTTTTAAAACATTACCCCGGCACAACTGGGGCTATATCGTAGTCAAAAAGCGGCTTTACGTTTGCTCGAACAGCAGCGCTATCTGAACACTAGCCGCCCATCGCTGCTTTCAATGCCTGCAGATTCGCCATGTCCTCATCTGAAAGTGGCATCGGATCGCAACGAGGGTCGGTCTTCTGAATCGCCGCGATCATTCCTCGGGTAATCGGAATTGGGTCGCAACCATGATCGGAGCCGCAGATCATGTCCCACTCGGCCTCCGCCTGCACATGACAGGCGAAGCAGTTGCCACCAAACCGGTTGTTGACCTCAGCAAAGCCACGGGTGCCAATCTGCGTACCGTCCGCGGATACGTTGAGTTCAAAAAACTCCCAATCCTTGGTAGCTACATTAAACCCCGCCTCGCGCTTCACCATCACTTCGGTAGGTACCAGTTGGACAACAGAGCCCTCTGGATACACCCCGCCGGTATCAGAGTTGGCAACTGCGACAGTCGCCTCCAAGTCACCTTTGAGATTGTCGACATAAAAGTGTTGGACCCGGGTCATATTCTGAATACAGCCAAAGGATTCCTCCGTGATCTCGTCAGAGCCCATAACCCCTATTGCAGGCAGAGCCAGCATGGCGGTCAGAGCCGCTGCGAGTAAAAATTTCTGTTGCTTCATAAGGCCTTCCTCTCGTAACAAGTTCGTTGGGTGCTGCGTGAGTTCATCGCCCCCAGGGCACCGGCCGCGACCAAGGACGCCCACCCTTCTCGTCTCTAGCATCTCATCTCAAACGTATAACCTAAAGCGACTAATTCAAGAGCGAGTAGTTCAAGAACGAGCAATTCAAAATTTAGTCGCTTAAGTTCCACGGTTTAAACGCACTTACCATACCCGCAAAGCGTTCTTACCATTCGGTTGTTTGATTAAGATCGCCAGACAAAAAAAACCACCCAGAGCCATCACTTAATCCAGTGTTGGCCTTGGGTGGTCTGAACCTATTCAGACGCGCTATTCATTCAGCGCATCATCAGTGGTTTCGGATTACTCGCTCTTCATCGCTGCTTCGGCGTCGGCCATCGCATCGTCGGCGCTGTCAGCGGCATCTTCCATTGCAGCTTCGGCACTGTCAGCGGCATCGTCCACTGCAGCTTCGGCGCTGTCAGCAGCGTCGGACATTGCATCGGCTGCTTCAGACATAGCGTCACCCGCATCGTCGACTGCATCAGATGCAGCTTCGCCCGCTTCATCCATTGCTTCAGCGGTACTATCAACGGCTGCTTCCATGGTCTTCTCAGCGGATTCCATAGCGCTGCTCGCGGATTCTTTTTGCTCTTCAGTACAACCTGCAAGCAGGGCGACGGCGATCAAAGACAGTGCAAATTTCTTCATGGGTAACTCCTCAGTTGAGTAAAAATGGTTATCACCTAGCTTAGCACGCTTTATTTCATCGCTAAGTGTTTTTTGCAATGGGAGATTTCGTTAGCGATCGCGACCGGTGGATGGTTAATCAGTCGATGATCAATATGCGGATCATGAACGACCGGGTTGTCGATCGTTCGGAACCAATCGTTGGACGCACACAGAACGGGCAGCACAGGCGAAGCAGATGACCGAACTGCAGCGGTCATCTGTAGTGTACTGGCGTATACTTAAGGCTGTGCCCCATCGAAAAGCAAATCTTTCAATGATTGAAATAACAGGACTACGCCACCCACAGCTTCGCATCGATCACTGGCGACTTGACGCCGGGAGTCGCTGGTGTGTGTTGGGTCGAAATGGTTCGGGAAAGCAGCACATTGACCAACTGTTACTTGGCAAGCTGACAGGGTATACGGCGCACTCCGTCGATCTCGGAGCCCACCCCGAGCGCATACGATTGGTATCTTTTGAAGCGCAGCAAATCGTCTACGAGCGGGAATTGCAGCTTGCCGCCAATGACATGCTTGAAGGCGATGACGCCGCGACTAGTGCTGGCAATTTCCTGCCCGCCCACCAATTGCAGCACCCACTCATCGACCGGCTGGCCTTCCGTCACCGACTGGACACCCACTACACACGGTTGAGTACCGGCGAAAGCCGCAAACTGCTGGTACTTCAAGCCATTCTTGAGGGTGCTGAAACTCTCGTGCTGGATAACCCGTTTGATAGCCTCGATGTCACCGCGTGTGAATTGCTCTCATCTGCGTTGGCGTCCCTATCAGACAGTGGCATTACGGTTCTGATGCTGCAGAGCAACCGGCAAGATATTCCGCCGTGGTGCGAGCATCTAGCACTTATTGACGAGGGTCAGCTCACGCTATTTGAAGATGCTACCGCACCATCAACCCAGGCCGAAATTGATCGACTACTCTCTCCGAGGGACGACGCACAACCCGATTGGCCTGAGGATGCACTCACGCTTACCGAGTATCCGTATGAGCAGCTGATTGATCTGCAGCAGTGCTCGGTTTATTACGGCGGGAAAGCCGTTCTCGATAAAATTGACCTGACAGTGGCCCCGCTGCAACACACGTTGATCACCGGCGATAACGGCTCGGGGAAATCGACCCTACTGGGGTTGATCACCGGGGACTGCACTCAGTGTTACAGCAACGACATCACCGTGCTTGGACACCGCCGTGGCAGTGGCGAATCGGTCTGGGATCTCAAAGCGCACATGGGCATTGTCAGTAACGACTTGCACCGGCGCTATCGCGTCCGCTGCAGCGCACTGACAGTCGTGTGTTCGGGTTTTTTTGATTCCATCGGCCTCTATGACACCGCGGGCGATCACGAGAAGACGATCGCCCGCCAATGGCTAGCCGCCGCAGGTCTTGACGGGCTAGAGGACGCATCGTTCCATGAAATGAGCTACGGGGAGCAGCGCCTGGTACTGATTGCGCGGGCGCTGGTCAAATCGCCCCTGCTACTCATACTCGACGAACCCACCCAAGGACTGGATGAGCCCAATCGCGCGAAGGTCATGAACCTATTAGAAACCCTCAACCGCAGGCAACACAGCACGGTGCTATTTGTCAGTCACCGCACCGATGAGCAGCTTGGTCTCTTCAAACAACATCTTAATCTCTCGCGTATTCCCTAACGCTTGCCTAAATCAAGCCAGGGTTACTCAGGTGGAAACTCGACAAACACCTCGGAAATGACCTCAGCGGTCGCGCGCCGCTTGTCATCCAGATCACGATCGTTCTTTAACCGACCTTCTGCGACGCCGCGCCAGACAATTTTCTCGGTCTCCGCGTCGATCACATCGAGAATGGCGGTGCCATCCTCATAAACCCGAACACGCGGACCAGTGCTGTAACCAACGCTGACCGCACTACCGTAGGTGCCCATGCCGACGCCGCCATGCACACCGCCATCTTGACCCGAGATTTTCTGGGTTTGGTGCTTAGAAAGCTGATAATTCAACCAGATATCAGCCTGGTTTCCTTTAGCTTCAACGATCCCCTTTTTCTTGAGTTCGCGCGCTACTGCGTCCCGGATTCGATGATCCGAGCCGTTGTATTGGCGATACGCCGCAAGGCGGTTATCGACTACGTCGTCATACCACCGATAGGTCTCGAGCTGGCCAAAGTCATAATTTTGATCATAGTCAAACTCGTAAACCGGCTGATTACTGCTGCAGCCTGCCAAAACTGAGACAGACAGCACACTCACCGCAACTGCCAGCCGGAGGGGTGTTAATTTGCTCATATCTTAGGAACCTTGTGGGTCTAAAATCGTCCATACAGAGTAGCAGTCTGCTACCATCAGACCGCTCGCAATCCGACCTAACGATAGCAATCGTATATTACGAGCAAGCGGCATATGATTGGACTAGGAAACAATTCATCTCACCCGGGGCGGTGTAACATGTGTCAGGGTAAGGCTCAATGATTGTTGAACAGCGGCAGTCGATTCGCGTCGACGACCGAATAGTTGTAGCTTGGCGCCCCGCGGATAACGCAGAACTCGTGGCCTACGATGTGCGCGAAGTGATGCTGATGTCAGTCAATCGTGAAATCAACAGCATGATTTCCGAAATTGGCAACGAAGCCCCCGACATCTCTCGGGTGCTCGTGCAGCTCAACCACAAACTTGATCTACTCGCAGACGGTTCAGGGCAAAGTATCTATGGTCCTAGCTTAACGCGCATCAATATCAGCCGCTCCGGTATCGCGTTCGAGTGGGGCAGCGAAATCGACGTTGATGCGATAATTCGAGTCACGCTCACACTCCCTCCAAATCACGCCAAGTTTTCGATTGTAGCCAAGGTATTAGCCTGTGATGGCACGGCTCATGCTGAGCGGTTCCGAATTCGCGGTATTTTCGCAGCAAGGCAGGACGAGAAAATTAAAGCCGTCGACGACTACATAAGCTTTCTCGAAACCATGCAGCTCGAGCAGAACAAGCTGGTTGCCCCCGGCGGCGACAAATCCGACTCTGCAGAGCTTCTGCACTACCGCTAGCAGCACGGGGGCGGCCCTTGACCCATCTCACAGAAAGCGTCGAATCCACAGCCCCCTGTCGGATGTAGGCGCGTCATGGATCGGCCAACTACAACGCTCATTGAGACCCCCCGTCTGTTGTTGAGAGCGATCAAGCCCGTCGACCTCGAGTCCGCCATGGGCTTTTTGCGAAGCGAGCACTCCATGCGATACCTGGGCGGCGTAAAAGCCGAACCCGATTGTTGGCGCACTTTCGCGGCGTGGCTGGGCATGCAACAGCTTACCGACGCCGCGATGTTCTCGGTAATTGAGCGCGCATCTGGAGATTGGATCGGGCGCGTTGGTCCTCTCACGCCCCATTCATGGCCGGTGCAGGAGGTTGGCTGGGGAATCATCGAGCGCGCTGAAGGTAAGGGTTTTGGGTTTGAGGCGGCGATTGCCAGCATCGATTACGCGTTTTCAGTACTCAAATGGTGTCGGATAGATCATCTGATTCACGATGCCAATGTTCCCTCCCAGCGTCTCGCGGAACGACTTGGCTCAGCTCCCGGCGAATTAGTCGAGCTGCCCGGCAGCCTGGGCGGTGAGCGAGCGCGTGCTTGGGGTCAAACTCGCGAGCAGTGGTTCGAGCGTCGATCAGAATTTGATGTCGTCGTTCCAAGGTCGTGAGCCGCAAGCGCATCTTTTTTTCGTGAGGCAATACTTAGGCTTCAGACAGGGCTGGCACCCATGGGCCATGGCGACTAGAGTCCTTCCATCACACCGGCTTTGAGGAATAGAAGAACTCGATGAGAATCTTGGGGGTAATCGCCGCCAGTTTGACAGTGCTCTTGGCAGCGGCGTTGGTCGCACTCTTATCTGTGGATTTCGGCATATTCCGAACGCAGATCAATAAGCTCGCGTCCGACGCTTTAGGACGCACCGTGACGATCAACGAACTGCAGATTTCCCTAGGCCGAGAACTGCGTATTATCGCTGGCGACGCGACCCTGGCGTCGCCGAGTTGGTCCGAGCAACCCTTCGTTCTCACTGCGGATCGGATCGAAGTGGCAACCAGCATTGATGCACTTTTGCGTGGCACCCCCAGCATCGAGCTAATCGCCATGGACGGTCTGTCAGCCACGCTCGAAACCAATAACGCCGGAGACAATAACTGGGACCTCCCCCGGACTGAGCCCGACAGCGAAACGGAGCCTTCGGCAAACACGCTCACACGCATTCCACTCCTAGTGGACCAACTCACACTTAATGGTGCCCGCATTAGCTACTGGTCATCGGAGCTCGAACGCCCAATTGATGCGCAACTGAATCTCGAACAAGCACTGTCTGGACAGAACTATTTGTCTGATTTGAAAGGCACAATCAACGAGACCCCGATCGCGCTCACGGTCACCACCACCCCAGTAGACCAGCTCGTAGAATTTGGGCAGACGTCACTCATTGTCGATGGCACCTTCGGTGAGATCACCTTGAGCAGCACCTTGGCGCTAAAAAGCCTTCTGGATCCCAGTCACCCTGAGCTCGCTCTTAATGTCACTGGACCTAGCGTTGAATACCTCACCGACAAGCTGGGAATGCGCCGGATTACGACGGGCAACTTGAATATCAACGGCCGAATCTATCCTCTCAACGATCAGATATCGGTTGACGTCGACGCTGAAATCGGCGAATTCCTAGCCGTGCTTGGGGGACATTTTGATAACTTGCAGTCACTCGAAAACGGCAGTGTCGACGTCTCTTTTTCGGGCCCCAACGTAGCCCACATCGCTGAACTTTTCGATCAGGAAGGCGCACCGGCAGTGCCCTTTGCTTTAACAGGGAATCTCCTTCGCACAGGCAAACGTCTGAATATTGATTCTTCAGAGCTCAAATTAGGTCAGGCAGTAATCTCAGTCACCGGCATCATTCCAGATTTACAATCTCCAATGCACGCGAATCTCTCGGCGGAAGCAACAATCGACGATGCCGCGTGGCTCAGTACCCTTTTGGACTCCCCCGTTACACCACAGGGGCCTCTAGCCCTTGCAGTTACCGCTGCAAGCGGTGAGGAAAGTACTCAAGTGTCGGGCTCACTTGAATCAGACTATGGTCAGCTATCGTTCGGCGGTGACTTGACGCGCGAGGCTAACCTAGCCGGCAGTATCATCACCCTCACAGGCGGGGGTGACGATGCCGGAGAGTTGCTCGCGCTATTACAGCCAGAACTTCGTACAGCCCCTCTTCAACAGAAGCCCTTGGAGCCCAACACTCCGTTACACGGCAAGTGGACGCTCTCAACAACGCTCAACGTTGAAGACAACTACTACCGGTTCCAACAGAGTCGCCTCAACTTGGTCGAGGACAGTTTGCAGTTCGATGGTCAGGTGAATCGGATGTTCACACCGCTTGATGTAAAGTTTGCAGTCGACATAGCGCTCACCGATGTGCGCCAGCATCTCGCCATACTCACCGATCAGGCGACGGCAAAGCGCATACCTCAAGGGCCTGGTGCACTTCAGGGCAATCTCATCATTGCCGGTGACGAGGTAACCCTCGAGGACACCGAATTGTCCATGACCGACTTGCGCACGCAAATTCGCGGCAGCAGTAACCTGGTCACTGGTACCGCAGAGACGCGCTTTGATATACGCAGCGACAATCCAATGTCTTGGGTCCCCTTAGATCTTATTCCAGCAAGCGTTAATCGGCTATCGCTCGAGCAGGCATTGGCGATTTCTGGACACGCCACGTACAGCGACGGCCGATTATTGATTGAAGACTCTAGCGTCTCGCTTGGAGCTACACGTTTGACAGGGAAAATTGCCTTTGCGGAAGATCTTGCTCTCGGAGAGCTGGATCTCAAAGCTAACTCCGAGGACGTCTTCGTATTTTCCAATACCCGCTCGTCCGATCCCGCACTGGCCGAACTCCCTCTAGAGGGTGCTGTAAAGCTCGCGTGGAAACCCGGTGAAATATCGGTGCAGCGCATCAATTTGACCACCGAGGATGGCAGTGCGGTGACTGCAGCGGGGAGGCTCCGCTTTGGTGATACCTTTGACGGCACAGATTTTGATCTCGATCTTAACCTGGCGAGTCTACGCCGAGCGGGCCGATTCATCGGCCAGGACTTACCACCAGAACCCTTTGAGTTTAGCGGCTCTCTTGCAGGCTCGGTGGGTGTTGCACAAGCCCGGCAGTTTTCAATCCGCGTGGGAGAAAGCACAGCCACCGGCAGCGTTAAAATCAGTAACCCCGATCATCCGAGTGTGGATCTGAGCATCAATGCCCAAAAGCTAGATCTACGGCCTTTTATCGCACCGCCGGGAGCGCAGTCGGAGCAATCAGAGGCTCAGAAAACGACACCCAATAGCAACCGATTTATTCCCGACCTACCCATCGACCTTTCACCGTTAGCGTCGTTTGATACCAAAACAGATGTTTCCATCGAACAGCTCATCGGGCACACCCGGTCACTTCGTGACGTCAAGCTTGTGGGCTCGGTTAAAGCCGGTGCGCTTGATATCACGACGTTGAAAATCAAGGACGAGTCCGGAGGAGCGATCGAACTCGCAGCAAAAGCGAGCAGCCGCAATGATACCAACCAGTTATCGATAGAAATTAAGGGTAACAATATCAACCTGGGCTATCCCGCAACGACCCCCGAGCAGGTCGCGCTGTTACCCCGCCTGGATATCGACAGCTTTTTATTCGGAGAGGGGGATACTACCCGTGAACTCGCGGCAAACCTCAGCGGCTTTGTTGAAGTCAACGCCGGTGAGGGTAAAGTCGCTCGTAATGCCACGAGCATTCTTACCAATGACTTTATTGCCGAGCTCCTCGCGCTCATCAATCCGCTACGCGAAAAGGAGGACTACAACGACGTGGTCTGTGTCGCGTTGCTCGCTAAAATCGATCAAGGAAAAGTCCGTGGTGAACCGCTCGTGACGGCGGTAACAAAGAAGCTTCGTGTTTTTGCAGAGGGCAAGGCTGATCTCAGCACCGAGAAAATTTTTGCGACCTTCAATACTGTGCCGATGAAAGGCTTCGGCATTAGTGCGGCGGGCGCCTTCAATCCGTTTATAGGCGTCGCCGGCACGTTGAAGAAGCCCGCACTGACACTTGACCCCCAAGGGACTCTGATTCAAGGCAGCCTAACCGTGGCCTCTGGAGGATTATGGCTGCTCGCCAAGAACGTGACCGATCGTATTACCCAGTCAAACGACCCCTGCGGGGAAGCCGTAACTGCTGGGACCAAGGATCGTCCGAAGCTTTATCAACGCTACCAGGAATTCACAGTAGTGCCTTCAGCGCAATAGGTGAAGCCGTTGGATTTACGCGAGCCACCTGCCCTGCAGGCAGATTACACCGACTAAGCAACGGTGTAGTTCGTAATCCACAAGGCCTGGTAGGGCTGCACTACGACCGTTTCGTTCCCCTCGGGATATTTGACGCCGGTAATTAG
The DNA here is from genome assembly GCA_965657905.1 of Luminiphilus sp. Taxonomy (GTDB): domain Bacteria; phylum Pseudomonadota; class Gammaproteobacteria; order Pseudomonadales; family Halieaceae; genus Luminiphilus. The sequence continues at coordinate 47,803 of CBFHPT010000002.1, forward strand.
ATCGTGCCACTCATCGGTCAGCACCAAATTGATATCCGACAACGAGAGGTCAACCGGGTCCTTGGTAACATTAAAAATACAGAACACGCTCTGACGGCGATCCATGCTCTGACGCCAAAAACCAAACATACCTGCACCCATCTGAAGCGTGAACTGAGTCGCATTGGGATGAAACGCCGGCTGTAATCGTCGCAACCCGATCAGATGACGTAAGCGGTCAAAGACCTGCTTATGATGTCCCTGGTCATCGCCTAAATTAAGCTCCAGCTCTGGGTACTGCAGCTGGCTGCGATTAATAGACCGGTTTTGACCCGTGTGCTCAACACGGGTGTGATCATTGCGGGTGCCCAACAGACTGTGCACATAAAATGCGGGTATGCCCTCGAGAGCGAGCATCAAAGCATGGGCACACACGAATCGCTCAAGCCCCCATTTGTCAAAGCCATCAATGGTTCCCTGAAGCGCATCAAATAGCGCGATATTGATTTCATAAGCTTTGCGACGGCCACCCCCATCCGCGCGCCACGACACCAATCCACCAAACTGCTGCATAGTATCGATGAAGGTGTCGATCTCAGAATCTTCCAACAGCCCCTCTGCGGGGCGCAAACCAATACCGTCATGAGAAGCGATAAAATTGAAGTAAGTCGTGCCATTCTGAGCGGGCGGCATGGTCATCAGCCACTGACTTAAATAGCTACAATCTCCTGACACCAATGTGTAGACCAATAACGGCGGCAGCGAAAAGTTGTAAATGGCATGGGCTTCGTTGGCGTTACCGAAGTACGTCAGATTTTCCCGGTTGGGAATGTTCGTCTCGGTAATGATCACGCAGTTGGGCTCTGCATGTTCAACCAGTGTTCTCAGCAGCCGAATGACTTCATGGGTCTCGGGCAAGTTGATACTCGGGGTGCCCACTTTCTTCCATAGAAACGCCACGGCATCGAGCCTGAAAACCTGAACGCCGTTGTCCAAATGCTGGCGGATGATCTTGACAAATTCTTCCAGCACCACGGGATTGCGAAAGTCGAAGTCAACCTGATCGTGGCTGAACGTACACCAGACATGCTGTATGCCATCAACGGTTTCAGTCTCCATCAGCAGTGGCGAGGTGCGCGGGCGAACAACGTCGTCGAGATTGTCATCCGGAGACGCGGTCATAAAATAACCGCGACCAGGATCGGCACCCGCTTTGAAGTTTTCAAACCACGGACTCCGACTAGAGCAATGATTGATCACCAGATCGCTCATCAGTCGATAGTGCTCCGCAAGCGCAGAGATATCATCCCAACTGCCCAAGCCCTCGTTGACACTCGAATAATCGAGCACGGCAAAGCCATCATCGGACGTCCACGGGAAATACGGCAGCACGTGCACACAGGACACGAGACCTTGCACGTGATCGTCCATGAATCGTCGCAAGGTCTTCAACGGGGTTTCATCAGGCGCAACAATGGTGTCGCCATAGGTAATCATGGCGATTTCCGCCTGATCCCATAGATTGCGATGAGGAACGGGGGCCGGCGTATCGTCTTCGAGTCCCATGAGATTCATGAGTCGTTCAGCAATCACATCGAGAGGCTCGGGCACCTCGACATCCGCATAAATGACCTCGAGATGATGAGTAACCCGCTGCGTTAAACCTGTCTGCATCTCTAACCCGCCCTAGCGCTTAGAAAACTCTTCGTAATCTGCCTCGACTGCCGCGCTGAGTCGATCAAAAATATCCGGTACTGCGCTGGCCACCCGGTTCCAACTGGGAATAAAGGGCGTTTCCATGGGTCGCTCTAAGAAGGTTTTGCCAGCATCCATGATGTTGCGGGCAAACATCTCAACCGCCTTCTCTTCTTTGTGAATATCGAAATCGAGTCCGTTCATGATGGCATCGTTGCGGTATGTCTCGACAAAATCGAGTGCGATGCGATAGTAGGTCGCCTTAAGGGTACGGAACGTTTCCTGGTTGAATACATGCCCCTGTGTCGCCAGTTTACGAAACAAGGCTTTCGAGATATCGACCGACATACGCGATAGGCCGGCACGCTGATCTTCCAGCGAAAGCTGCTGATGCTTGTGATCGTAGGTGTCGGCGATATCAACCTGACAAAGCCGATTGTTGTTGTAGTTCCGATACATCTCAGACAGGACACCAATCTCTAGGCCCCAATCGCTTGGAATGCGTATGTCGTTCATCACGTCGCGGCGGAACGCAAACTCACCCGCCAAGATGTAGCGAAAACTGTCGAGGTAATTGAGAAACGGAGTTTCACCGACAACGCGCTTCAGCGCCCTTATTAGAGGAGTCACCAACAAGCGAGACACCCGGCCGTTAATCTGTCGATTGGCGACGCGGGCGTAATAGCCTTTACAGAATTCGTAATTGAACAGCGGGTTAGCAACCGGGTAGATAAGCCGTGCAAGCAGTTCTCGGTCATAAGTAAGAATGTCGCAATCGTGCATCGCAACGGACTCGGCTTTACCCGTTGCAAGGGTATAACCCATGCAATACCAGACGTTTCGACCCTTGCCGGGTTCGCGCGGCGCCAATCCCAAGGTTTCCAACTCGGCATCAATCGCGCGTAAGCGCGGGCCGTCATTCCACAGCACCCGATGGTGCTGAGGGAAGTCCGAGAAGAAATCGAGGGCATGGCGATATTGCTCCTCGTCTGCACGATCGAGACCCACAACAATTTGAGACAGATACGGTACGTCCGTGAGGTCACTGACGATCTTTGGAAGCGCCTTGGTCTGAAGCTCGGAATACAGCGATGGCAGAATTAGGCCCATGGGGCGACGCAAACCAAACCGCGTCAATTCAGCTTCCATTTCATCAAGGGATCGATTGCCAAGATTATGAAGGGTTGTGATGATGCCGTTCTGGTGAAAGTCAGCCATTTCAGGGTCTCTAGAATTAGGAATTTAGTGTGTCAAATAGCCGGGTTAGCCCTTCCGACCAACCCACAGGACCCGTATTTTCAGTCACGATAATCCCGTCGTTACGTAAAAGCTTAGGCGGTTGGTGCACCGGCGAGCGAATCACGATAGCGTAGTCGGCAGCCTCAAGCATCGCGACGTCGTTCTGACTGTCACCGAGTGCAATGGTGATTGGGCGTACACCCGATACTGCCGCACTATGATCTGCCACCCAATCGAGCGCACTGCCTTTATCCCAGTCACCACCGACATGAAGGAACCGCCCGCCCGCGAGCACTTTTGCACCTTTGGTTTCCAGCGTTTCAATCAGCTGCTCGCGCAAATCATCAGAACCCCGCCACTGCAGCGGCTCACCAAATTCACGCAGCGATGCTCGCTTCGCATCATCGTAGGGCAAGCCAGTCAGATCAGCGATTTGACCGACGGACATTTTAGAAAACTTTCGGTAAGCAGCCCGTAATTCATCGGGTAAAGCGCACAATAGTTCCTGCCAATGATCGCGCCACTCACCAAAGGCTTTGCACCAATCTTCCCCCGCATCACGAGCCTCGGGCGGCGCCTCCGTGCAGGCCGACTTCGGCAGATAAACGGCTGCACCATTCTCAACGATATACGGACTGTCGAGCTTCAGACGCTTGCGTAAAACCTGCATTTCAGCGCGAGTTTTACTGCTGCACAGCACGACTGGAACGCCCATGACGCGCAGTCGCTCGAGCATGGGCTCAGCAGCTTTGTAGGAATACGTGTAGTGGTCGAGGAGTGACCCATCGAGATCAGTTACCACGAGCAGATCTGTCATCAGCCGCTCTCCAGGGGCATGGGATATGCTAAGGAGCGAATCTTTCGAAACTCATCCAGCGTGTAAAGGAAGTGGCATCGCGCGGGTACCGTCGCCAGGGACCATTCCGTAAGCCGCTGATAGGACTGTATAAATTCTTCGATTTCACTGGCAGACATAATCCCCGAACGATCACCACCACTGTGGGTTCGTGCCAGCTTCTCTTCCTGCTCGCAACGCCAGCGAAACACACAGTCAAAAGAAGGTGCAGCCAACATCACCCACAAATCTGCGCGATCGAACAACGGTTGGTAACCCCTCAGGGCGGTATCGACGTATCGCCGCCATTGTCCGTCAATATCGTGTTCTCGCTCCAAAGCGTTGATGGGGGCCTCGAGCCGCTGCTTACCCTGTGGCGCAACACCCAGACACCAACCCTCCCAAACAACCACATCGACAGGAGCACCAATGTGGTGCCAGCGCTCCATCTCTGTGCGATCGTCGGTCGCTTTGTCAAAGCTGGGAATTGCAATTTGAGTGCTCGAGCTCGTTACGGCGGATTCCTTCCCCACTGAATCCGTATCTCCCAACAGCGCGCTTAACGTGTCGGCCATCAAAGCAACATCATGGGTACCCGGCACTCCTCGGGTTTGTAACAACGGGTGGACTTCAGCCCCCAATGCCTCGCGTTCAGCACGGGTCAGGTAGAAATCGTCAAGGGAAACGCAAACTACCGAAAGACCGGCTGTGCGGGGCAACACGAACTCAAGCAAGGCGCCAAGTGTGCTTTTACCTGACCCCTGGCTACCGTTGACTGCTAGGAATAACGGCGCTGCCTGCGCTTTGGAGCGCCGGATAATCTCAGCTACCAGCGGCGTAAACCATTGTTCGGCGCTGACAGCGTAAGCGCTGGGCAGCCGTTGGGATGCAAGAAACTCTGCCCAAAGCGGCTCGGATAGAAGAAGTGCGCGCACGTTTTGGGTATCACGGTTTGAAGTCATAGACCTGTGATCTGCAAGTAGCGTGCCGCAAGGCAAAACGAATGAGTTTCGCTCGCCAAAAACACCAAAAACGGCATGGCGATCGCTAAAGCACTAGCGCTGCCAGCAGATAAATAAGCGCAGCAATCGACGCCCCCAGAACCGCGTAGGGTAATTGGGTGATCGCGTGATCATAAGTGCGACAACCCGCGCCCTGAGCACTCAGTACGGTGGAATCAGAATAGAAACAGGCGTGAGAACCGAAGCCGGACGCCGACAACAGCGCTCCGATTACCAGGGGAATACTAACGTCGAGAGCCTCGGCGAGCGGAAACGCCACCGGCATGGCAATGGCGATAACACCCCAGTTTGAGCCGGTTGTATAAGACACAAGCGACATGGTGATGAAAATGAGTACCGGCAGCATTGTTGCGCTCATATAGGGTTTTACCCCATTAATCACATAGTCGGTCAGCCCAATGGCGTTATTGGCCTCAACAAAAACGAACAGCGCCACCAGCATCGTCAGGACAGGAATCATGGATTTCAAGCCCTCGATGCAGGTATCGAACAACTCGGTCAAGGACATAATCCGCATCAGGCTGTACTGAACCAAGGTCACCAAGATCCCGGCGATAACGCCGCGCAGGAGATCTATGGAGGGCAGCACCGTAAACAATAGCAGCGCAATAATTGGTACGAAGAAGACGCTCATGTTGGCGCGCTCAGAGGGCTCTACCGCAAGCGCTGGATCTTCAAAGATGCCCAGGTCACCGGTGTCCTCCGCACGTTGCTCCGCTTGTCGCATTCGACCTAGCAATGGGATCACTCGGGTGATCGCGAGGGGCACGATGATAATCGCGACCAGGGGATAAAACATGTAGGGAATCGACTCGACAAACAGCGCAATGCCCTGCCCCGATTCAGCAACGCCATTTTTCTCAAGTAGACCCGCGAAATAAACACCCCAACTTGAAATCGGTATCAGTAAACACATTGGGGCAGCGGTGGAGTCGACAACATAGGCCAACATTTCACGAGAGGTACGAAACTTATCGGTCACCGCTTTCATGGTGGCGCCCACGGTCAGCGAATTCAGATAGTCATCGAGAAAAATCACCAAGCCCAGTAGCCAGGTAGCGAGCAGGCTGCTGCGTTTACCCTTTAAGTGCCGTGTCAGCATCTGCCCAAATGCGTAGGAGCCGCCCCCTTTGACCAGCAACCCGATGAAGCTGCCGTATAAGCCGCAGACAAGTACCACCCACGCGATTACGTCATCACTCAGAACCTCCGTTGTGACCGTCGCGAGCCGGTCGAGAAACTGCCAGCCGTCCATGATCAGAAATGCAAAAAGCGAGCCGGCAATAACCGACTCCAACGTACGATGGCTATAGATGGCCAGCACCAACACGAGTGCCGTTGGCAACAAACTGATAGCGCCGTAGTCCATGGGGGATCCTCGGAAAAATGGCATGGAATCGAAAATATTCCCGCCAATGTAAACTAGCTATGATAAAACCGTTATCAAATTTTGAAAATGTACGCGCGAGCAGTTCTGCGTGAGCGAAGCGGCGAAAACCGTTTTATTAGCTTCGCTTTAGCGGGAACCAGTGTGCCGTTACGCCAAACATAGGAATAGCTCAGTGAATATAGAAAAGCTGCTTGCAAATATTGAAGCCGCCGAGGAAGGACCGCAGATCGCGGCTCTGTTTGATTTTGACGGCACCATCATGGCCGGATACTCGGCCACGGTATTTCTTCAGGACTCACTCGCATCCGGCGACTTGAAGCCCGACGAGTTAGTGCAAATTACCCGCGCACTCACCAGCTTTGGTCTCGGCAATATGGGGTTCTCGGCGCTAATGGCGATCCACGCTCAGTATCTGCAGGGTCAATCGGAAGCGGACTATACAAAGAACAGCGAGAAACTGTTTCGAAAGAAGATTGCCCGACTGATTTACCCCGAATCGCGCGCACTGATTGATGCTCATCGAGCGAAAGGCCACACCATTGCCATCATCAGCTCCGCCACGCCCTATCAGGTGCAACCCGCGGCCCAAGACCTCGACATAGAACATGTCTATTGCACGGGCCTTGAAGTGAAGCGAGGAAAATTCACCGGCAAAGTGGTCAAGCCCACTGTCTTCGGCGAGGGCAAAGTTATTGCCGCAGAAACACTGGCCAAGAAAACTGGCGCTCGCCTGGAAAGCAGTTTCTTCTATTCAGACAGCACGGACGACATCCAATTGCTCGAGCACGTGGGTCACCCGGTCACGCTAAATCCCAGCAAGCGCTTGAAGAAAATTACCGAGGAGCGCGCATGGCCAACAGCGACATTCGACAGTCGCGGGAAGATCTCCTTGAATCGATTTATCCGTTCGATTGCCGCGACGGGATCGCTAGTGGGCAGTTTTGCCGCAGGGTTACCGATTTACGCACTCACGCGATCGAAACGTGATTCACTGAATTTCTCGATCTCATTGTTTGCCGATACCTGTAACGCTCTGATTGGCTTAGACATTGAGGTTGTAGGCGAGGAAAACCTCTGGAGCCATCGTCCAGCGGTCTTTATGTTCAATCATCAGAGCAAAGCCGACGTTGCCATCATGGCCAGCTTAGTGCGTCGCGATGTCGTCGGTGTGGGCAAAAAAGAAATCCAGAAGACTCCGGTGATTGGCTGGGTAATGGGCATGGCTGGCACAGTATTTATCGATCGCTCTGATCGAGAAAAAGCGATTGAATCCATGAAACCGCTGGTATCGGCAATGAAGGATGAGAAAAAATCGCTGATCATTGCCCCCGAAGGTACCCGAACCCCGACTCGCAAGCTCGCTCCATTTAAGAAGGGCGGCTTCCATATGGCGATGCAAGTCGGCGTACCGATTATTCCGGTAGTCATCCACAACGCCAGCGATATCGCTCCCAAGGGTGATTTTGTTTTCAAGCCCGGCACAGTCCACGTCGAGGTGCTGCCGCCGGTGGATACCAGTGATTGGACGACGAACAACATGAACGAGCAGGTTAACCTTGTTCGCAACCAGTTCTTAAAAGCACTCGGGCAGCCCGAGCAAACCGTTAAGGAAATACGCGCCGCAGCCAAAGACACCCCAGAGGACATGATTCCAGGCAGCAAGCCCAGCAAGCGCCGACCCAGCTCGCGCGCAGCGAAGCAAGCGCAGACAAGCGCAGATCCTTCTAGCAGCAAACCCAAGAAAAGCTCAAAGACTAAACCCAGCACAAAAGCCAAACCAAAAACCAAAGCAGCAACTAAGCCTAAGACAACAGCAAAAACCAAAGTCCGCGTGCAACAAACGCCGGCAAAGAAAACCGCCACAAAGTCCGCAGATGCCAACAAGAAAGCGACGGCGAAGTCGACGCCCGTAAAAAAACAGCAGGTGACAAAATCAGCGGCGAAGAGTAAAAAAGCTGCGGAAACTAACAAAAAGAAAAATGTCGCGGCTGCTACCAAGGCCAAAACAAAAACCAAAGCTGCAGCAAAGAAAATCCGGACGCCGCGCAAGAAGGTCGCTCCAAAACTCTCTGCAGCGGTGAAGCCAAAGCTGGCGGGTAAGGATTAAAAAGCTGAATGCATTATCCGGAGTTAGCTGACAAGCTGGCCAGATCCCCGTGGCCCGAGGGCCCGGGTGGCGTAATATTTCTGCTCGATGCAGAAAACCGACGCGACCAGCAACTGCTTGAATACTGGATTGCTCAGCACGCACCGGAAGGGACAGCCACCACATCGGTGCTGGTTGATCTAGCCGACGACCGCAAACCGATCGTCACCAAGCCCCTAAGCGATGCGGTTCAACAACTTCCCGACGCGATTGTCGCACCATTACGGGTAAGCTGGACCCAAAGCGCTAAGGCCATTGACTCGGGACCTCGCCTGATTGATCTGCTTCGTGGCGGTGAGCGTAAGCCAGGACGACTACGGGCACGGCAAGTGTTGCGCCGGGACCCCGATCGCGTGCACTTAGTCGCCGGTAGCCCCGGCAGCATTCTGGAAATGGCTGACCGATTTCAGCGCAAAACCGGGCTAGTCGGCGGTGACCACCCTACCGACCTGGCGGTGTTCATTGCTCGCCAAGCGGCGATTGTGCTCGATATGGCGGAGCGTCGCCTGCGAGGAGGGCGTTACAAGGTGCCGCGGTATGTGGCACAAAGTCTGCGCAAGAACAAAGAGTTTAACGATCGTCTGGATACGATCGCCACTGAGCGAGGGATCAGTCGCGAGGCTCTGACCGCGGAGGTCAACGAGTATTTCAAGGAAATGATCTCCATACCGACTAACTTCTGGTTGGATGTCTGGGCTAAGTTCTGCAATTTTTGTCTTGGGCTGGGCTACGAGCCCGAGTTGAATTATCGGTCCGCAGACCTTGAGAAAATCCGCACGATTGTCCGCAACCACCCATCTGCACTACTTTGGACCCACAAGACTTACATCGATGGCTTTGTGGTGCCGAAAATTTTGTTCGATAACAATTTTCCCGTGCCACATTTTTTCGGCGGCGCTAACCTGAATATCCCGCTATTGGGCTTTCTCGTTCGGCGCGCAGGCGGCATCTTCATTAAGCGCAGCTTCACCGACAACGAGGCCTACAAAGCCACACTCCGGCAGTACATCGGTTATTTAATGGAGAAGCGCTTTCCCCTGACGTGGTCGTTCGAGGGAACCCGTTCTCGACTGGGCAAGCTGATGCCACCAAAATATGGCGTCCTGAAGTATGTACTTGAGGGCTGCTACAACGCCGGTGCCCGCGACATCCACATCATCCCGGTCACTGTGACATACGACCTCATTCGAGATGCCGAAGAGTACGCCCGCGAGCAGGCCGGGGTTCCTAAAGCCCCCGAGTCCCTTGGCTGGTTGATTGGCTACGTCCGTAGTCTGGCCAGGCCAATGGGTAAGATCTACGTCGATTTTGGCGAGCCTGTTGTACTCACCGAGGCCCCCGCACCAGAAGATCGATTGGCAGTCTCCAAAGTCGCCTTCCAAGTTGCGGTCGAAGCGAATCGGGTAACGCCAATTACCTTCCCAGCGGTCGTGAGCATGGCTTTACTGGGAGTCTATCCTCGAGCTCTCACCGAAAAAGAAGTCACCGATGAGGTCACCGATTTGATCGGTTGGGCCACCTCCCGAGACCTAAGACTGTCACCTGACTTTAATCGTCAGTATGAACAGGGCGTCGGCAAGCTGCTGGATCTTATGATCGAAGAAGGCATCCTGACGCGATTCACCGGCGGACCTGCGACCGTCTACGGTATCGCGCAGGGTCGCTCTGCCGTCGCTAGTTATTACCGAAACACCATCATCCATTACTTCGTTAATAAGGCGATCGTTGAGTTATCGCTCATTGCCGTCGCTGAGCGCGAAGGCAGTGATCAGACCCCCGAGGACATCTTCTGGACCGAAGTGGATGCGTTGCGCGATCTGTTCAAGTTTGAGTTTTTCTACCCCCCGAGCGACGTGTTTCGAAAAGAGATCGAAGTGGAACTGGAGCGCGTTACAGCGAACTGGCAAGAAGAACTGGCACGGGGTGGCCGAGGCGCACGAAAGCTGTTACTTCTGATGACGCCACAGGTTGCTCACATGAGCCTGCAGATGTATGCAGAGGCCTATAGTCTCGGAGCCGATCTGTTGGCCTCTCTCAGCGAAACTGATGTTATCGACCAACAGGAATTCGTCGATCGATGCATGAGCTATGGTCAGCAGGCTTTCTTGCAGCGGCGCATCTCCAGCGAAGCGTCAATGGGCAAACTGTTGTTTCAGAACGCCTGGAGCATGCTTTCTGCCCGTCAACTGACTGATCATTCACTCTCCGACTTCAAGCAAGCGCGCGAGCAACAGGCCGCGAACCTAAACGCTCTCGTGCGCCGTGTTGAGATCAGTCGCGCTTCCGCCATTGCAAGTCGGGGAACACCAACCGTGAGGGATAGCATCCGTGCCAGACTGTAAGATCGCCGTTATCGGAGGAGGCAGTTGGGGCACCACCGTTGCTTCACTCGTCAGTCGCAACGCCAACGTCACACTCTGGGCTCGTGACCCCGACACCGTCACAGAGATTAATAAGGAACATCGAAACTCTCGCTATCTTGGCGAGGCAGCCCTGAATCCCACACTCAGAGCGACCAACGACGTTAGCGAAGCCGTGCGTGGGGCCGATGTGGTGATTATGGGTGTGCCCTCAAACAGTTACCGCGATGTCCTTGTCGAGCTTGCTCCCGATATCAAACCGGGCGCGCCCATCATCAGCCTGACCAAAGGTTTAGAGCGCGGTACGCGACTGCGTATGTCAGAGATTTCACGAGAAGTTGCCCCCGATCATCCCGCAGGGGTGCTGACGGGCCCGAACCTGGCCAAAGAGATCATTGCCGGACAAGCCGCAGCCAGCGTCTTGGCATTGGACGACCCGTCACCCGCTCACTGGCTACAACCCGTACTGAACGCAGGGCTGTTTCGGGTATACACCAACCCCGACGCAATTGGGTGTGAGCTTGGCGGGGTATTCAAGAACATTATTGCGATCGCTGTGGGCATGGGCGATGGACTGGGCGCAGGTGATAACACGCGAGCTGCCCTGATCACGCGGGGCCTTGCTGAGATGACTCGCTTGGGAACCGCGTTGGGTGGTAAGCCCGAAACCTTCGCAGGTCTCGCGGGCATGGGCGACATGATCGCTACCTGTACAAGCCCCCAGAGTCGTAACCGTCACGTGGGTATTGAGCTCGCCAAAGGGCGCAGCATCGATGACATTATCGAGAGCATGCACATGGTGGCTGAGGGTGTAAAAAGTGCACCGACCGTGATGGAGCTCGCCGAGGAACATCAACTGGTTATGCCGATCTGCACGGACGTGTATAAAGTTGTCACCGGCAACTCCAATGCCCGGGGCGTCTATCGGGGGCTGTTGCGCACATCAGCAGGGGCTGAATCCGAACCCGGCTAGGTTAACGACGTCGCTCATCGAGCGACGTACAACATCACCCGCCGCAATCATCTGTTCAAAATTCACCGGAAAAACTGGAAAACCTGTGGTTTTTTCCTACACTTATGCTTACGATTCTGGGAGGATACTCACCGTGTTGTTACACCGCGCCACTCGCAGTACCTGTCTACAGATTACCCGCCCCCTTGCGATAGCGGCCACTGTGTTATTGGCCACCGCCTGCGCCACAAGCCCTACCGGACGGAGCCAGTTCCTACTGATCTCACCCGAAGCGGCCATCGTGCAGTCGGAAACCGCTTACTTGAGCACTGTCGGTGAACTCGACAAGGAAAAGAAGCTCGTCACCGACCCGGAAATCATGGCGCGGGTCGCTCGGATTACTGGCCGATTGGTAACAATTGCTGAACGTGACTTCCCAGGAACCGCCGGCTGGAAGTGGAGCGTCGCGATTATTGATGACACCGAAACGGTCAACGCGTGGTGCATGGCCGGAGGCCGAATGGCGGTCTACACCGGCCTGTTTGACCAACTCAAACTTACCGATGATGAGTTCGCTCAAATTATGGGTCACGAGATCTCTCATGCGATCGCCAACCACACCGCCGAACGGATGTCTCGCGCCATGGCCACCACAGTGGGTGTGGTCGCAGTGGGAGTGGCGTCCGATCATGGCGGCGTAGCCATGGCCGGTGCAGCGATGGCCGCTAAAGTCGCCCTAGAACTGCCCAACAGCCGGACCGCAGAATCTGAGGCAGACGAAATCGGCATGGCGCTGGCGACCAAAGCGGGCTACGACCCAGAAGCAGCGGTGACCTTATGGCAAAAAATGGGTGACCTGAGCGACGAGCGACCGCCTGAATTCCTAAGCACTCACCCGGCTCCCGAGAATCGACAAGCGGCGCTCAATGGCATGATCCCCGAGATGCGCTCGGTGAATCCGAACCGCAGCAGAGCCCCTGTTACCGACATTGAGATCGTTCGCCCCGACGTAACTGGGAGTTAACGACTTAACCGGTAGCGTTCCCAAAAGTCATGAATGCGTCGCGGTCATTCCGGCAGGGAAGATTCCTCAGCAGGCGCATTTCCTAGTGGGGACGTCTTGAGGAAGGCACATATGCGCCCCCAAGCGGTGAGATTCACCGCACGGTGTGCAAAAACCGCAGGTGTTTCGAGTACTGGTTCAGGATATCGACCACAACCTGGTCTTCCGACCAGCCCATAATGTCGTAATCCTGCCCGCCTTCAGCCAAATAGACTTCAGCGCGGTAGAAGGTTTCTGAGGTCGACATGTCTTCCATGGGCTTCCCCCCAAGGGACTCGTCGGGCATCGGATGCTCACGACTACGGACCTCGTACGTAAAGTCGATTTCTTCCCCATGCAACACATTCAACCGGACCCGCGCTTTGTCACTGATTTCGTTGATTACCCGAGCCTCGATATCGCGCCCCTTCAGCTCAGCAGCAAAGTCACGCATGGAGCTCAAGACCACGTCTCGCAGGAATTTCTGAACCGAGGAGTCTTCGGGGTACTCCAACAAATTACCCAATCGTTGTCGCCATTCGGTATTGTCAGGGCTGACCGGCGGGAAATACCCGCTGGTGTCCCGTTTCGCGCCATCGACAGTCAATGCGCGCCAGAACCCCCATAAAGCACCCATTACGGCAAAAGAAAACGGCAAAGCGCTGGCAATCGTCGCCGTTTGCAGCGCGGAAAGGCCGCCTGCCAATAGCAGCACCGAGGCAATTGCAGCGATGATTCCAGTCCAGAACACGCGCTGCAGCAGCGGCGTGTTGTCTTCGCCCCCTGAACTCAGCATATTGAGCACCATGGCGCCGCTGTCTGCAGAGGTCACGAAAAATATAATAATCATGGCCAAGCAAATCATCGACAGAATGCCGGTACCGGGCAAATAGTCTAAAAATTTGAACAGCGCGATGGCCTGGTTGTTCTGAACCGCCTCCCCAAGCTCTACAAACCCGCCATTGCTGATCAGCTCAATCGCCGAGCCGCCAAACACACTCATCCACAAAATGATGTAGAGGGTCGGCACGATGGTTACCCCAAGTAGAAACTCACGGATTGTGCGCCCACGGGAAATCCGCGCGATAAAAATGCCAACAAAGGGTGTCCAGCTAATCCACCAGCCCCAATACAAGATCGTCCAGCCACCTAGCCAGTCGGTGGGGTTGTAGACATACAGGTTGAAGGTTTTCGGGACGAGCTCCGCCAGATACCCGCCAAAATTTTGCACGGCCCCCGACAGCAACAACACTGTAGGGCCAGCAATAAGCACCCCTACGAGCAATAAGACAGAGAGACCTATGTTGATCTCGGACAAACGCTTGATACCGGTATCCAGACCTAGCGCCACTGAGCCGGCGGCGATCAGCATGGTTAGGGCAATGAGGCCAACCTGAACGACTTCGCTGACCGGCACATCAAACAAATAGTTGAGCCCAGCGTTAATTTGCAGAACGCCGTATCCGAGGCTAGCTGATATGCCGCAGGTGGTGCAGACGATCGCAAACACATCCACCATTGCGCCCCAAGGACCATAGATTCTTTCGCCAATCAGCGGATAAAACGCTGAGCGGAGGGTCAAGGGCAGCTGGTGCCGATAGGCGAAATAAGCCAACACCAGAGCCACAGCGGCGTACATCGCCCACGCATGAAACCCCCAGTGGAAGTAGGTTAGCTGCATGGCCTGAGCAGCGGCGAGGTTGGTGCCCGCATCGCCAATGGGTGGTGCCAGGTAATGCATCACCGGCTCTGCGACACCAAAGAACATCAAGCCGATCCCCATCCCAGCGGCAAACAGCATTGAAAACCATGAAATAAATCCGTACGCGGGCTCTGAATGGTCCGGGCCCAGCTTGATATCCCCGTGTCGCGAGAAGGCGAACACAAAAACGATCACCAATACGACACCCATCACAAGCACATAGAACCAGCTAGCGTTGCTAACGATCATCAATTGCAAAGCGTTGAGCACAGCATCCGACTGCTGAGGAAACACCCCCGCAACAAACACCGCGGTCACCAAAATACCCACGGCAGGGAAGAAAACAGACGGGTCGATTACGAATCGACTAAAGAGCGCTTTAAACATGAGAGCCTTGGATCGGAGTTTGGTTATGGAGTATACCCGTTCAGATCATTGGATTCCCCCGGCGAAGCAATATGCATCGAAAGTGATATGACGAGAGCTCAGTCAGTAAACACCTGCGAAATCAACATCTCTGTGCATTTTGGCGGGGACTTCAACAATTTATTACTTTCGGTTAAAATGATTCGTCGAAAGCAATTAATTTTCTAACAAACAAATTTTCCTAACTTCAATTCCTGGAGCCCAAATGAACGATGCAACAACCTTCCGTCGGCACAAGCTGGCGACGGCACTCGGTGCTATTGTCTTCCCGTCCCTCGCGAGTACGCAGGTCGCCGCGCAACAAGTGATCGAAGAGGTCGTTGTTACCTCGACAAAACGATCTGCCAGCACCCAAGACGTCCCGGTCACCGTTTCAGCACTGACCGGTGAAAGCCTTGAACAGCTGGGCATCCAGAACTTTGAAGACTACTTAATTCAGCTGCCAGGAGTTACCGCCGGCGGAAGCGGCCCCGGCCAAAATACGATTTACATCCGCGGCATTGCCTCAACAACACCCAATCTGACTACCGCCGGCGTGGCAGGTATCGCGCCCAACGTTGCGTTTTATCTCGACGAACAGCCTCTGTCTCAGCCCGGCCGGAACCTCGACGTCTACGCCGCCGATTTACAGCGCGTAGAGGTGCTGGCAGGCCCTCAAGGCACTCTATTCGGCGCCAGCTCTCAGGCAGGCACCGTGCGTCTGATCACCAACAAGCCCGACTTCACCGACAACTACGCTCGCGTCAGAGGCGGTCTGTCGACGATGTCCGAGGGCGATCAGAACTACAACATGGAAATCATGGCTAACTGGGCCGTCAGTGATCGCCTCGCGATTCGCGCGGTGGGCTACTTTGATGAAATGGGTGGCTACATCGATAACGTACCCGGGCAAGTAGACGCCAGCCAGAGCGCTCGATTCCGGCCCGCCGGCACCGTCCGCTCCAACGGCGTGCCGGTCAGCGAACGCCGCGAGGGATTCCAAGCCAATGCAGACCTCAGTGGCGTCACGTTCCTGGCAGCCGACAACGCGGATACGGTTGAAGAGAACTTCAATGACAGTAACTACGTGGGCGCCCGCATTAGTCTTCGCTACGACATCACCCCCAACTGGAGTTTGCTGCTGGCCCACACCACTCAGGAATTAGAGTCCGATGGTGTGTTCTATGCCGACCCCGACCTTGACGATTTAGAGATTCAAACTTACACGGATTCTCGCCTCGAAGACGGTTTCGACAATACCGCCTGGACCCTTGAGGGCATGATCGGCAATCTTGAAGTCGTTTATACCGGTGCGTTCACGAGCCGCGAATCAGATCAGATTGTCGAGTACACCGATTACCTTTACGTCGGTCAGTATCTTCCCTACTACATCTGCGACAGCTCAGTGACTTACCCCTCAGCCGATCCCAGTGGCACCTGCTACGAGCCGGATTTATATGTGGTCTCTCACACAGAGACCGAGGTACAGACCCATGAGCTAAGAATTTCTACCGACGCCGCCAAAAAACTCCGCGCCACAGCTGGGGTTTTCTACAGCGACCTGACGCTAGAAGAGCGGAACGATTTCTCCTACCCCTCAAACGTCAAAGCTAACGTCTTTGGATCGCCAGGCTTTTCCGAAAACTTTCCCTATACCACGGGCTTCATTTCTCAGCAGGGACCCTTCCCCGCTGATACGATTTTCCGGAACGATGTGCAGCGCACAGATGAGCAGATGGGCTTCTTTGGTGAGCTGAGCTACGACCTGACCGACCAACTAACCATCATCGCGGGCATGCGCCACTACGATATCGAAGTTGACTTGAACGGTAGCGCCAACGGCTCGTTCTTCAATAGCTTCCAGCCTGACTGTAATGTTTTCGGTACTGACATTACCGACCTTTACAATGGAGACGGGGTGTACACCGACCGCAACGCAGGTATCTGCGAGTTTGACGGGCAGCCAATCTACACCCTCGATGACCTCAATGATCCAGACACCCCCGATCGCATCAAAGCTGCACTGGTCGCGCCAGACAAAGCAGCAGCCGAGGGGCAAATTTATAAATTTACCGGTCAGTACCGAGTCAATGACGACCTAATGTTTTACGCCACTTACTCTGAAGGCTTCAGGCCAGGCCTGCTTAACCGGCCCGGAGGCGCGAGCACAGCACTTGCCAATGGCGGCACTTACAGTGTGCCCTATGCTCTGGAGACCGATGACTTGACCAATTACGAGCTAGGTTGGAAATCGGACATGCTAGGGGGTTCATTGCGCTTCAACGGTGCTCTGTTCTTCGCTGACATTGAAAATCTGCAAACAACGATTTTTGATCCCAGCATCACGAACCTATTCTTCTCCGACAACGCGGCCAACGCCGAGGTAATGGGACTAGAGGGCGATGTCACTTGGCTACCTAATCTGCCCGGACTGACATTGACCGGTGCTTTCTCATTCCTGGATACCGAAATCACGGAAGTTTTGGCGCCAACCGATGATGTGCAGGCCGGGGATCCACTAGCCTTCGCGCCCGAAGTCCAACTGAGCGCCACCGTACGCTACGAGTGGCCCATGGGTGAACTGACAGCGCACTTGCAGGGCAACGGCACCTACTCGGATGAGTCTTACAGCGACATCATCAGGATCAACCGTGATGTGATCGACTCCTGGGCGATGCTCGGGTTATCAGCGGGGGTACGCAACGCCACTTGGAGTGCGGAAGCGTTTATCGACAACGCTACTGACGAACGGGCGGAGATTTCACGCAACTACGTGAATGA
Organism: Luminiphilus sp.; assembly: GCA_965657905.1. Taxonomy (GTDB): domain Bacteria; phylum Pseudomonadota; class Gammaproteobacteria; order Pseudomonadales; family Halieaceae; genus Luminiphilus. The sequence continues at coordinate 65,351 of CBFHPT010000002.1, forward strand.
CCGAAGTCGTGTGACCTACGCTCGACCGCGCACTATGGGCGTTCGCTTCGGCTACAACTTCTAAGTCAAGCAACATAACTCGATAAGGTCTAGAATCATGCCCCGCTTGGGGCATTTTTTTGTCCGGGAAACTACTTTGCCGACTGCAGCAAAACCACCAGAAGCGAACGCTCATTATCTTCGCGACGTCCAAAGCGCACTGCGCGATGGCAACTCAGCGATGGCTGCGTCTATTGTCGATAGCTGGCTGAGAGCCGCTCCAGAAGATACTGAAGCGCTGTATTTTTGTGCTGTCGTCGAACGAACGTCTGGAAAGCTGCAACAGGCTAGCGCCACACTTGCGACGCTGCTGAACAAGGATCCGCTCCACACCCGCGCCTTGCAGGAGTCCGGCCATGTTCACAAGCGGCTGGGAGAGTCATCCGCAGCGCTTGTTGACTACCAGCGCGCCACCCGAATCAACCCGGCATTGACGGCCTCCTGGTCAGCGATGTCGGAGATCCTAGCGGGTATGGGGCAAGCCGATGCCGCTCGGCAGGCCGAAGAACAAATGAAATATCTCAAATCGTTGCCTCCGCCGTTAGTTATAGTGATGGACCTCATCGCGCGAGGGCGCCTCGGCAAGGCCGAGCAACTGTGCAAGCGCTTCATGCTCAAGAATCCACAGCATGTGGACGGCATGCGACTCCTCGCCGAAATCGCGACCAAAATGGGAGCGCTGAATGAGGCCGACGTGCTGCTGAGCGCTGCAGAGAGACTATCACCGGACAATAGCGCAGTAACCGCTGACTACATCCAGCTATTGAGGCGCCGGCACCGGTTTGATGACGCTATTTCTCGCGCCAGAAACCTCGTAGAACGTGATCCAGACAACTTAAAGTTTCAATCTCTCGCGGCCATCGAACACATGCAGGTTGGGGATTACGACGCGGCACTGGCGGGATTCCATGAAGTCTTAAAACGGGTGCCCAATGACCCTGTGACGCTTACATCCACAGGCCATGTGTTGAAAACATGCGGTAAAACCCAGGAAGCAATTGAACGCTACAGGGCAGCCATCGCCAGCCAAACAACTTATGGTGAAGCGTGGTATTCCCTGTCCAATCTGAAGACCTATACGTTCTCTGAAGCCGATATTGCGACAATGAGATCCTGCGTCGAAAGCAGCCAACTCGATCACGGCAGTCGCGTTTTCTTCCATTTTGCGCTCGGCAAATCCTTCGAGGACCAGGGTGATTTTGCTACATCCTTTGATCACTATCGTCTAGGCAACGCAGCCAAGCGTCGGCAATCAAACTACGATGCAGCCCGAATTACCGAAGAACTACAGCAGCAGCGCGCGGTGTGCAGCGCCGCTCTGTTCGAGGAGTTTCGAGGCGCCGGGAATACCGCGCCAGATCCTATTTTCATCGTAGGACTACCGAGAGCAGGCTCGACTTTGCTTGAGCAGATTCTCGCATCCCACTCGCTGGTGGATGGCACCTTAGAACTGCCCAATGTTTTATCGCTGGCGCAGGACCTTCGCCGGCGGTCCGATGCAACGCCCTACCCCGACATATTGAAGACGCTTTCTTTCAAAGACTATCGCGCCTTTGGCGATGCGTTCATGACCGAGACAGCGATTCATCGGCAAGGCGCGCCCTATTTTATCGACAAGATGCCAAATAACTTTCGTCACATCGGCTTAATCAAGCTCATGCTGCCAAATGCCAAGATTATCGATGCGCGCCGCAACCCGATGGCATGTTGCTTTAGTGGTTACAAACAGCTTTTCGCCGAGGGTCAGGAGTTTTCCTATGAACTCACCGATATTGGCCACTACTACCGGGATTACGTTGAGCTTATGAAGCACTGGAACAGCGTCCTGCCCGGGCAAATCTTACAAATCAACAACGAAGACGTTATCGCGGACCTTGAGGGACAGGTGCGCCGGTTACTCGATTTTTGCGGGTTGCCCTTTGAAGCGCAATGCCTGCGCTATTGGGAAACCGATCGAGCAGTAAAAACACCCAGCTCAGAACAGGTACGCCGTCCAGTCACCGACGTTGGGCAGCACCAGTGGAAGAATTTTGCACCGTGGTTAGCGCCATTAGAGCAGGCTCTGGGACCCGATTTAGCCGCCCAGTCCCATCGATAATCGGCGGCGGTTGCTCGCTAGTAATTGAAGATAATGTTCCATAAGAGTGTGGTATAGATAGGCTATGGCAGATTTACAGGATCAAGTGTTGGTATCGCTACGCCGAATCATTCGGGCGACCGACCTCCATTCCAGAAAACTGGGCAAACGCACCGGACTGACTACCCCGCAGCTCGTCATCATAAAAGCCATTGCAGAACTCAAAGACCCTACGGTGTCAGATATTGCTAAAGCGGTAAGTCTGAGCTTGGCAACCGTAACGACTATTCTCAATCGCCTAGAGAGTAATGACCTCGTGCACCGTGAACGGAGCTCCATCGACCGTCGCCGGGTGATTGTCACCCTGACCGAGAAAGGGCAAGTCATGGGCGCTTCAGCACCCAAACCTTTGCAGGACAGTTTCGTTGACCGATTCACCCGCCTCGAAACCTGGGAGCAGCATCATATTGTTGCTGCACTTGAGCGAGTCGCCACCATGATGGACGCTGAGGAGCTTGATGCCGCACCGTTGCTACTCAGTGGTGAATCCGTTATCTGACGGCTCGGTGCTACCGTGACCAATCCCAAAACACTGGGCTATCTCCCCGATATCGATGGGCTGCGAGCGCTGGCAGTGCTGGCAGTGGTGCTGTTTCATCTCGAGGTCCCGGGGTTTGACGGTGGCTACGTCGGCGTCGACATGTTTTTCGTGATTTCGGGTTTTCTAATATCCGGTCTGCTCCAAAGCCGAATCGAAGCTAAGCAATTTTCCTTTTCTACGTTTTACGCCAATCGTGTGCGACGACTGCTCCCCTCGGTTGTAGCAACGGTCATCGGCACAAGCGTAGCGAGTATCTTCATTCTGCAACCTCAAATGCTGGAGGCCTACGCGAACTCAGCGATTGCATCGTTGGTGAGCATTGCCAACATTATTTTCTGGCTTGAGTCTGGCTATTGGGATGCCAACTCAGACCTTAAGCCCCTCCTCCATATGTGGTCGCTGGGGGTTGAGGAGCAGTTCTATCTCTTCTGGCCAGCACTGCTTCTTTGGCTAACGCGCGCGGGTCGGCGTAGCTACCTCATTGGACTGAGTGTGCTGTTCATCCTGAGCTTCGCCGCCTGCATTTGGTATACGACTGTCGATAGTGCTGGGGCCTTTTATCTGCTGCCTTTTAGGGTCTGGCAATTTTGCTTGGGCGCGCTGGCGGTGGAAGCCTGGCGACAGCAAAACCTCTCGTTGTTCACTCAGCAATTGATGCGATCAACCGGTTTGGCGCTGTGCGTGTTTGCGGTTGTCACCATGGGCGACGCATCAGGATTCCCTGGCTGGATAGCCATCGTTCCCAGTGTCGGCGCGATGCTCGTTTTAATTGCTTGCAACCGCGACGAGCCCAGCCCCTGGCTGGCGAATAAGCCGGCAAAGTGGTTCGGTCAAATATCCTATTCACTGTACCTGGTGCATTGGCCACCTATCGCTCTTTATCGCTGCTGGACACTCGCTGAACTCACACCCGAGGCCCAAGTTGCGATTGGCGGGCTGGTGCTAGTGCTCGCCGCTATGCTGCATTACGGTGTGGAACGACGGTTTTATCAACGGGGTGGGCAGCGTGCATCGGGCTGGCATGGGGTGCCGTTGACAACGCTCCTGGCTGTCGTCCTCAGTATCGGCGTACTGGTGCTGGTTCAACAGAAGCCCGCCACATTTGCTAGCCGACCGGTGCCGCTAGCGCCCGAGGTTATTCAAGCATACAAAGACGACCGGTTTAAATTGGTACGGAAGCAGTGCCGGATTGACCGCCTATTTAGTGACCTGCGTTGTACCGGCGATTGGCAGAAACCCATTTTGTTCATCGGCAATTCTCACGAGCCAGACGGGTTCAATATTCTGGCAGCCGCGCTTCCTGATGAACCAAGAGCCCACTGGATACGTTTTGGATCCAGTAACGGCTGCGGCGATTTTAAACCCCAAAGTGATTGGGCCACGGCTACGACAGAAGACTGTCAACGGCGCCTCGATTCATTGTGGGAATCTCTTGATCGCATCCAGTGGGGGGCGGTTATCTATAACGCACGCAGACCAATGAGTGCCAGCAAAGCGCCTTTCTTGAGCATACTGCGCACGATCAAAGCGCGCCAACCCGATACCCACATCATTATCTTTGATGGTTATCTCGCCACCGATCAGGACTGTGCCGCCATCATAAACAAGGCCGGTACCAGCTTGGGCTGCCGAGAGCCTAATCGGGTTGAGTACTTCCCTGAAAGTAATCCAACGGATGAACCCTTAAGAACCGACTTCATAAGCTTAGCGTCCGCGTATTTCAGCAAAACAGGATTAATGTGCAGCACCGGCGAGCTTCAAAGCTGCCCAACACAAACTCCCGACGGGCATCCAATGTTTGTCGACAGACACCATTTAACCCTGGATTTTGCGACTTGGGTTGGCGAGGAATTGCGTGCCGCAAACCCGCCTTGGTTGGACTTGCTACGTGTTGATGACAAGCTAACTCAATAGGCTAATCGGCCGGAGATAACGCTTGGTCAAGGGTCAATCAAAAATAGCGCGCTGGGTCCGCTAGGACGGTTTGATGGCGTTCAGAATCGACGAGAAATCTACCCCGCCACGTCCCTCTGCTTGGTGCGCCGCGTACAGCTCCAGCGCTAGACGACCCATACGATTATCAACGCCGGCTCCGTCGGCAACGTCTTTGGCCAAACCGAGATCTTTAACCATCAGGTCAACCATAAAACCCGGCTTGTAGTCGTTGCTTGAGGGGACGGCCGGCATCACGTCGGGCCAAGGATTGTAAACCTGTAACGACCAGTTGTTGCCTGAACTAGCCTTCATGATCTCTGACAGCACGCTTGGATCGAGACCATTCGCCGCACCCATTGACAGGGCTTCGCAAGTACCGATCATATGAATCGCTAACAACATATTGTTAGCTGCCTTAGCCACTTGTCCGGCACCGGCTGGGCCCGCATGGAAAATTTTCTCGCCGTTGCCCATGCCCGAGAGAATTGGCTGCGCACGTTCAAATGCCTGAGCGGAACCGCCACACATAAACGCGAGCGTACCAGCTGCCGCGGCCGCGACACCGCCCGAGACGGGCGTATCCATAAAGTCGATGCCCTCGACAACAGCGGCTTCACCAACGCGCTTGGCGGTTTCGCTATCAATGGTACTCGCATCAAGCGCCAACGTTCCGCCGGGTAATGCTTTCAACAGCCCGTCATCTCCGAGGTAAACGCCCTCGACGTGTTTTCCCGCGGGCAACATGGTAACAACAACATCAACGCCTTCGCAGGCCGCGAGGGCGGATGAAGCAGTCTCGGCACCAGCCGCAGCCAAGTCCGCCAACGCCTCTTCACTTAAATCAAAAACGCGCAGGCTGTGCCCCGCCGAAAGCAGATTCTTTGCCATGGGACCACCCATGTTCCCAAGCCCGATAAAACCAATAGTGACCATTGTTACTCCTCTAAATCCAGTGTGGGCGCGCCCGCAGGTTCCACAAAAAAATCATCCAATAACGTGCTCGGCACTGCATCGACGCTGTTATAGATCCATCTTGGCTGGCGATCTTTGTCCACAAGCAGCGCACGCACGCCCTCCGCAAACTCGGGATAACGCATGATATTGGCACCTAGGCGCAGCTCACTCTGAAACACAGTTTCGAGTGATGCCTCACAGGTCTCGTTCAGCTGGCGAAAAATCCAAGCCGCTGCCAAGGGCGAGCCGTGCAACAGCCCATCGCGCGCCTTTGACAGCCAGGGGTTATCCCCTTGCCAAGCATCCACACGAGCGACGATCTCGCGCAGATCATCGCCGGCCATCAAGGTGTTGATAGTTTCAAGCACCGGCTCTACCTGCGCTGCTGGCTGCTCGATGTCTGCTTGCTTACCTTTTAGTGCAGCATCCATGAGCTGTTGATTGATCTCGGCGTCCGCCGACCAGGGAACTGCCGCCAGCAAATCAAGCACCGCCTGATGCTGGCTGTGTGCTAAGAAATAATCGCCAAGTCCACAGAAAAGCGCATCCGTGGCATTCACATTAACCGCGGTCAGCGCGAGAAAACGCCCAACGTGCCCAGGCATTCGGTTCAAAAACCAGCTACCACCCACATCGGGAAAAAGCGCAATCGTCACTTCAGGCATACCAATACGAGTCCGCTCGCTGACAACGCGGTGACTGCAAGCCGCCAAGATGCCGAGCCCGCCACCCATCACAACCCCATGACCCCAACACAGAATCGGCTTCGTGTAGGTGTGCAGCATGTAGTTCATGCGATATTCGCGGGCAAAGAAATTCTCGGCGTATTCGCAGGGACCGCCGGGGGTGGCTAAGGATGAGTCGCGCAAGGCCAGTACATCGCCGCCAGCACAGAATGCTTTATCACCGGCGCCGTCGATGACAATAGCTGCAATCGCGTCGTCCTGACGCCATACCTCTAACTGATGCGCAATCGTCTCGACCATATCGAGGGTGAGCGAATTAAGGGTCTTAGGCGCATCGAGAGTCAGGCGACCAAGCTGGAAATCGCCAGCTTGAATCCGCTCAATATGAACCAAACCGGTCATCGGTTCTTCCACTCGGGGCTGCGCTTCTCAAGAAACGCGTTCACACCCTCGCGCTGGTCCTCTGTACTGAACAGCTTCTCAAACTCATCGCGCTCTGCGACTAAGCCGCTTCCAATCGCAATATCCCGCGCGGAGTGGATCAGTCGTTTACATGCAGCAATGGACGTCGGGCTTTGATTCCCGACCTGTGACGCCAATGTCATGGCGGTTTCCAGGGCTTTGCCCGTCTCAACCACTTCCTCGACCAGCCCAATTGCCAGCGCCTTATCGGCCTTCAAACGTTCGCCACACAAGATCACCCGCTTTGCCCAGCCTTCACCGACCAGTTGAGTCAGCCGCTGAGTGCCACCGGCGCAGGGCAACAAACCCACTTTGGCTTCGGGCAATGCGAGTTGCGCCTGTGTCTCGGCGATGCGGATATCACAAGCCAAGGCCACTTCGAGACCGCCGCCCATTGCGAAGCCATTGATCGCGGCAATAGAAACGCCACGAAAGTCGGCAAGTGTTTCAAAGGCCTCTCCAAACGCTTCACCCATGACGCGGGCGGTACCGGGGTCGCCATCAGCGAACAATTTGAGATCGGCACCCGCAGAGAAGAACTTATCGCCAGCACCCGTGAGGACTAACGCGTAGACTGCTGGATCTTGATTTAGCGTCTCGACCACCGTTTTGAGGGCGGGCAGGCTTTCGGTATCCCAGGTATTCGCCGCGGGGTTGTCGATGGTAATCAGCGCGACATTGCCTTCAATTCTGACTTTGATTTTTTCCGTCGGACTAATGCTCATTTTATGATCTCCAAAGCGCCATCCATCATCATTCGACGAGCAATGATGACGCGCATGATTTCGTTGGTTCCTTCGAGAATTTGGTGCACACGGGTATCGCGCACATAGCGCTCCATCGGGTACTCACGAATGTAACCGTAGCCCCCGAGTAGTTGCAGCGCGTCGTTACACACCTTGAAGCCCACATCGGTTGCGAAGCGCTTCGCCATCGCGCAGTAGGTCGTCGCCTGACTATCACCCATGTCGAGCTTACTGGCGGCCAGTCGAACCATCTGTCGGGCGGCCACAAGTTCAGTCAGCATGTCTGCCAACTGGAATTGAGTATGCTGAAAGTCAGCCACGGCCTGACCGAATTGCTTGCGCTCGGATACATAGGCCAATGCATCTTCGATGGCCTGCTGTGCTGTGCCAAGTGAGCAGGTCGCGATGTTGATACGTCCCCCATCAAGACCTTCCATGGCGATGGCAAAGCCCTGGCCTTCCTCCCCAAGACGATTACCAATGGGTACCCGCACATTGTCAAAGTTGACCATCCGCGTGGGTTGCGCATTCCAACCCATCTTCTGCTCTTTTTTCCCGTAGCTGACGCCGTCAGCGTCGGCGGGCACTACCATCGCCGTGACGCCTTTGGGACCCGCACCACCGGTGCGCGTCATTACCACCAGCACATCGGTATCCCCCGCACCCGAAATGAAAACCTTGGACCCACTGATCACGTAATCATCGCCATCGCGAACGGCATTGGTGCGTAAAGAGCCTGCATCAGAACCCGCGCCGGGCTCGGTCAAACAGTAAGAGGCCAATTTTTCGCCAGTAACCAAGACCGGACACCAGTGCTCAATCACACCCGTCTGTCCGTACTTGCCGATCATGCTGGTGGCCATGTTGTGAATCGTCATGAACGCTGCCGTGGTGGTACAACCCCGAGCCAGTTCTTCGAAGATCAGATGAGCATCGAGCCGAGACATGCCCAAGCCGCCGGCGGCCTCGGGCGTGTACATTCCCATGAAGCCCATATCGCCAGCTGCTCTCAGTGCGGCTTTGGGGAAAATAGACTCCTCATCCCATCGAGCCGCATGAGGGGCGAGCTCACCGAGGGCGAAATCCCGCGCAGCCTCGACAAAAACACGTTGATCATCAGACAGTTCAAAATTCATGCACCAGTTTCCCTGAGCCTACACTTGCGTTATTGGAATTTGGCCATCACCGCGCCAAACAATTCGTCATCAGACGGCACTTCTTTGGGCGTCGGCAGTGGCTTGGAGACCCATGTTTCGTTAATCAGATCGCGCCAAGTGATATTGTTGTTAGTGGAATTGCCGCCCCAAGATCCGCACCCGAGAGAGAATGTCTGGCGCATCCCATTCCACAAGTTGCCGCTATTAGAGGCTGACTGGGGTTGGTTTACCATCACCCGCGAGGTTCGCGTGTGGTTAGCAAACTGCATAATGTTATCGTCGTTGTAGGAGTAAATACCGCAGGAATGGCCCTCTCCCTGGTAGGACTGAATGGCGTTGGTCAGCTCAACGGCCTCCTCAATGTCCTTCACGCGGTATAGCGCCATGGTCACGGTCAGTTTTTCACCCGAAAACGGATGATCGGGACCCGCACCCGTTTCAGGGACAATCAAAAACTGGCGCCCTTCGGGCAACTCGATGCCAGCCATCCCTGCAATTTTGTAGACCGATTGGGCAACCACAGCGGTGTTCAAATGGCCATCATGCCAAAGCGTCGCCTCCAGCTTCGCCTTTTCCTCTTCGTTTAACACGTAGCCCCCCTCGGCGATCAACTTCTCGAGCATCTGATCATATATGGCATCGAATAGCAGGACGGAGTTATCGGATGAGCAGGATGCGGCCAAATCGAGGGTTTTAGAGATGCGGATCTTTTCAGCCGCCTCGTCGAGATTGGCGCTGTCATCGACCGTGATGCAGGCGTTACCAACACCCACACCGAGGGCTGGAGTGCCACTGGAGTAAGCCGCGCGGACCATGGGTCCGCCGCCAGTGGCCAGAATGCGATCGCACTGAGCCATCAACTCATTCGTCAGATCGAGTGACGGTGTTTCGGTGTAAAGCACCAAATCGGCGGGCGCGCCGCAGAGCTCTAAGGCCTCCCGCATGTAATCACAAATCTTTTTGTTGGTGAGCTTGGCACGGGGATGTGGCGCTATGACGATAGAGTTTCGTCCCTTGATCGCCGCGATACCCTTAATTACGGGGGTTGCTTCTGGGTTAGTGGACGGTGACAGAGCGCCGATAACACCAACAGGCTTGGCGATCTTGACGATATTGCGCTCGGGTAACTCTTCAATCACCCCGACCGATTTGTCGTGGATGATATCCAAAAGCGTTGCTCGCGTTTTGCGATGAATCTTGAGGTACTTACCCTCGTAATTGCCCAACTGAGTTTCATCGACAGTAAACTGGGCAATTTCCTCCGCACGGTCTTCGCGGGCGACTGCATATACCATCGCTTTGATAAGCTCATCGACCTGTTCTTGGGTGTAGTTGGCAATTTGAGCTTGCGCTGTGCGGGAGCGCTCAATGAGATGTGCAATTTCGGCTGCAGGATCTGACATGGGTTCTATCCCTCAAATTAGTATTTATTGTGGGGCCACTCTGGGCGACCGCAAACTGTGAAAGACAAACATAGCACTGCGCGCTGAAGAGTCATATTGGTGAAGTTGCGCTCAATATGGACTATATTGTTTTCTTATCGCCCAGCTTCTAGCGCCGCTTTAGGACCAATTTTCATGAGCTCACCCTCGCAGTGGCCGCTTTCTCCTGAATCAATACGCTTCATCGCTCCCCCATTCCTACTGAGGAATCTAGCGCGTCATCCGCTGACCCACGAGTGCTACCCCACGGCCATGGGTTATTACCCCCACGCGCAGGGTCACCGTATGCGCCGGAGCCGACCCGATGACAACCTGTTACTTTATTGCGTTGACGGCAGGGGTAGCTTATCGGTCGAGGACGAGCACTTGGAAGTCAATCCCGGGGATGTAGTGGTGCTGCGTCAGGGCACCGATCACGAATATGCTGCCAGTATTGAACAGCCCTGGAGCCTGTACTGGGTGCACTTCCAAGGCAGTCATACGGCTGATTTTGTGCACTATTTGGGCGCCGAACCAAAGCAGCCCTGGCTCTTCATCGGCGCATCGCCGACTCTTATCGGTCAGTTTAACGACCTGCTCGCAGCTCGGCACACGGGTTATAGCGCGCCGGCCTTCATCCATGCAGCCAATCAACTGCGGCAGCTATTCACGCGGATAGCGCTAGATGCGCAAACACCAAAATCGGAACCAAAAAATCTCGATATCGCAAAGGTGCAGCAGTATATGCGAGACAACCTTCATCATGCACTAGCGCTAGACAACATCGCCCGAGTGGCCGGACTATCTAAGTACCACTTTAGCAATCGCTATCGCGCGATGACCGGCCTTCCACCGATACGCCATTTCACGCAAATGAGAATGGAGGCCGCTTGCCGGCTACTCGACAGCGACAGTCAAAGCATCACGCAAGTCGCAGCAGCCCTCGGCTATGAAGACTCCTTATATTTTTCGCGCGTTTTCCGTCGGATTGTTGGCGTGTCGCCACGGGGCTATAGGCAATCAGTCACCGCCTAGCCTAAATCACGGAAACCGGCAGCACGTGTCCGCTATAGATTCCCCAATAAAGTGCACCACAGTGCGGCGTGCGCCCGGCGGTTAGTCAACCGCAAAGCGCCCAACTCAAACGCAGTAATCTGTTATTCACGGTGCTGGACATACGGGGTGCAAAACAAATTTGTATCCCGACTACGACTGCGGCTAAGCTTCAGCCATGTCAGCCCTCGCCCAATTTTCCGCCGCACTTGCACCTGTAGTCGCCGCGCAGTTTACCGACCAATTTTCGGTAGAACTGGCCGTCATGCTGCGCGATCTTGCCGGCGCAGACGACGTGACGGTACTGCACTACCGAGAGGGCGCGCTGCCTACCGTTGAATATTCGACGCCCCCCGGCGATGGTGTACGCACGACACTCGACACCTATTTACGCGGACCGTTTCTGCTCGACCCGTTTTATCGGGCAGCGGCTTACGACCGACAGTTTGGGGTGTTTCATCTTAAGTCTCTGGCACCCGCGGGCTTTCTGGACAGCGAGTACTACAAGACCTGGTACCGAAATTGCGGCTTTGTCGACGAATGCGGTCTGCTCATCGGGCTTGATGACGGCTTCGTTAATATCGCGTTGGGCACCACCCAAGTGGGATCACGATTTGGCAAGCGGCAGGTCAGCGTCGTTGCAGACGTCTTTTCTATCGTTGAAGCCCTCGCTCGCGCTCACTGGCAACAAGCGCCTGTGACCAAGGGGAGTACTAGCCTACGCCAGCAGTTACACGCCTCACTGTCGGCATTTGGTAGCAGCGTACTTACGAACCGAGAGCGCCAGGTGACCGAACTGGTGTTACTGGGCAACAGCACGCGCATCATCGCCGAAAAACTGGGCATCTCCACCGAAACCGTCAAACTTCACCGCAAGCATGCCTATGCCAAACTCGACGTATCTTCACAGGCAGAACTCTTCCTACTGTTCATGGAAGCGCTCGCCTACAGCCCCAATGGGGGCGCCGTGGATCCGCTGATTGCTTATCACAGCAAACCGGCTGCTCACAGCAAACCGGCTGCATCCTGAATGTTGAGGCTCTAGGCGCTTACGTGGCAGACACTACGCCCAATTCAGCAGCGGCTGACGTCCCATCGTTATTGCAACAAGGTTTTGCCGCACTCAATCGAGGCGATATTGCCGGCGCCGGTGATGCCTGCAAACGGGCCCTTGATGCCGACCCCAACTCATCATCGGCGCATTTTTTAGTAGGTCTTACAGCCCTTGAAGCCCAGGATCGCAAAACTGCGCATCAGGCCTTTAAAGCGGTGGTCAAACTTGACCGCGATCATGCTGCAGCCTGGGCACATTTAGCTCGGCTAAACGCTAGCGAAGGTCGGATAACCCAAGCGGAAATGGCGCTCAAAGAAACCCGCCGAATAAAGCCCGCCGACGCCATGGTACTCGACCTCATCGGCACCGTATTGACTCAATTGGGCGAATACGAGACCGCCAAAGCTTTTTTTGCCCGTGCTAACACGGCAGCGCCCGGGCAGCCCCAGTTCATGATGAACCTTGCCAACAATCTGGTTTTTTTGGGGGAGATAGACACCGCAAATAAGATTTTTAAAGACGTTATAGCAATACAGCCAAATTCCCCTCAGGGTCACTGGGGCTTGGCAAATGCGGAAAAAGCCCGATCAGAAGAGCACATTGAGGCGATGCGCCCACTATTGATGCGCAATCAGAGCAACCCCCGCGCTCTGGGCTTCCTCAACTACGCCATCGGCAAAGAGTATGAGGATCTCGGTGACTGGAAACAGGCCTTCGACGCCTTTTCAGCCGGTGCGGCGGCTCGCAGGCAAACGGTCGAATTTAGCGAAACAGACGAAAGCGCAATGTTTGCTGCACTGAAAGCCTCTTACGACGCGGATTGGTTGGCTACGAAACCCATGGGAAACCCCGACCCTTCCCCCATCTTTGTATTGGGACAACCACGAACCGGCACCACCCTCATTGAACGCATCATAACGAGTCACTCTCAGGTGCACTCTGCAGGCGAGCTTCAGCAATTTGGACTGGCAATTCGACGGGCTACTCAGCATCAGGACCCAAAACGCTTTAGCGCCGCACTTTTTGAGGCAGCTAGCAGACAAGACCCAGCAAAAATCGGCTCCATATACTTGGATACCGCCGCAAGAATGCGCGGTAAATTACCGCGTTTCGTCGACAAATTGCCGCTTAATTACCTCAACATACCGCTTATTTTGGCAGCACTTCCCAATGCAAAAATCATTCATCTGGTTCGCGACCCCATGGATGCATGCTTTGCCAGCTATAAGCAGTTGTTCGCAGACGCCTACCTGCATTCTTACGAGCAACGGGAAATGGCGCGGCATCATGCTCGCTATCGCGACCTCATGGCGCACTGGCATCGAGAATTTCCTGGCAGGATCATCGACGTCAGCTACGAAGATACCGCTCGCGACCTCGAGCCAAATGCTCGACGATTGATCGACGCCCTAGATCTTCCCTGGGAAGACGCGTGCCTAAACTTTCACGAGAGCACCCAGGGCGTCGCAACTGCAAGCGCTGTTCAGGTCCGTGAGCCGGCCCACACCCGCTCGATAGGTCGCTGGCGCCGCTATGAGGCCCAATTGGCACCTATGCAAGAGGAGTTAGCAGCGGCCGGCATTCCCCTAGAGTGGTAAAAACGCGCAAAAAGCCAAAATTAAGTCATTTTTAAGCGCAAAGGCCACTGTACAAGCGCATCCCGCACTTGCTACTTTCAGCGTGATTGCATCGTTTTCCGACTTTCCAACACCACTTTGGAGATACCTAATGAGCCAGCGTCATTCCCACGCTTATCGCAAGTTAGCGCTACCCGTCGCGGTCTCTGCGGCACTGATCGGCACACTGAACCCGACCCAAGTCGCCGCCCAGACCCTCGAAGAAGTTGTCGTCACCGCAACCAAGCGCGAAGAAAGCGTCATGGATGTGCCGCTGGCAATTACCGCCCTGTCTGGCGATTTCGTCATGAGCACCAACCTCAATGACGTCAAGGATCTGATCTCCTATACCCCGGGAGTCAGCGGCAACTCGCAGGACTCCTATATTGACGCGGTGAGCGTGCGCGGTGTGCGGACCCAAGACTTTGGTGTTGGCGGCGATCCCTCGTCAGCGTTCTTTAAAAACGATCTCTACGAGGGCCGAAACGGGGCAGTAGTCACCAGCCTTTATGATATTGAGCGCGCGGAAATCCTGCGCGGCCCTCAAGGCTTCCTGTTTGGCCGGAACTCGATCGGCGGTGCTTTTAGCGTCTACACCAAGAAGGCTGAGCTTGATGAGCAAAGCGGCTACATCGACCTCGATGTCGGTGAACGCAACCACATGGTTGTAGAGGGCGCAGTCAACCTGCCCATTAGCGAGAATTTTGCGACGCGCATCTCGGGCTATTACTCCACAGAAGACGGCTTCGCCAGAAACGTCTTTTCTGGACGCGATGAGATCGAACACGAGAAGTTTGCGCTGCGCTGGTCAACCACCTACGAGACCGACAAACTCAGTGTGAACACCATCGTCGAGTACGAAGAACGCCGCCAGTCGGGCTCTATGTACCGAGCCATTGATGAAGGGGATATCTGGGACACTTTCGATCTCTACATCACCGACGACACCACCCTTAGCGGCAGCAATCAAGAACTCGATTCCGATATCAGCCAAGGCGAGCGGGACGATGCCGACATCCTGACGCTGGGTCTGTTCGTCAATTATGACCTGGGTTTCGGAACCCTGACCTCGAACACGGGCTACAAAGACCACGACTACTATTACAAAGAAGATTACGATGGCACGCCACTCGTAACAAACAACTTCCAGAATCAGCAGAGCGGACAATATTTCCAACAGGAATTCCGCCTTTCGGGCAACAGTGACGGTCCGCTGGGCTGGTACACAGGAGTAAGCTATTACGAAGAGGATCTCGACGCGCAGTTCACAGCAATCGGCAGCGAAGACCTCATGTGTCAGTACTACCTCAATTACTACGCCGACTATTACGGTTATGATTTTTACACCGGCTGCAGCGACTACTACTACGATTTCTATCCTTCCGCTGACGGCAACCTGACGGAAACGGGCCTCATCAAAGGCAAATACACGGGCTGGGCCGCCTACGTTAACGCCGACTATGACATCACCGATACGCTCAATATCGAAGTAGGTATTCGATACACCGAAGACAAAAAAGACTTCGCCACCTACGTGATTGAACCCGAGAGCTATCTTGGCCCCTACTTCACCTATGGCTTTGCGACCGCTGAATTCATTAGCGATAGCGGTAGCTGGGACGACGTCACCGGTAGGGTGCTGGCGAGCTGGACACCGACCGAAGACACCATGTTTTTCGGTAGCTATACCCAAGGATTTAAGTCAGGGGGTTACGGCAGCTTCTGGATTGAAGACGCCAACGGTAATGTACCTGCCTACGAGACGGGTATCACTCAAGAGGATGGCTATCTGCCGGGTACTTTTGACCCCGAAACGGTGGATTCCTATGAGCTGGGCATGAAAACCAGCTACCTCGATGGGGCAGGTAATTTCGACGTCACCGTGTTCATGTACGACTATCAGGATATGCAGGTCATCAACTATGTGCTGGTTGAAGAGACCGGTGCATTTGCAGGTCGTGTACTGAACGTTGGCCAAACTGACGGCTACGGCATTGAAGCGTCCACCACTGTTGCGCTGAACGAAAACTTCACCGTGTATTTGGCGGCGGGATATCTCGACACTGAGGCCAATGGCATTCAGGACATTTGCGGTCTTGAAGATCCCAATGGCTGTGAGGGTAGCTCGCTATTCTGGGCGCCAGAGGTCACTGCAGCAGGCAAGCTCGATGCGCGCTTCCCCATTGGCGGCGGCGACATCACTGGCAGCTTCGAGATGTTCTATGAAAGCGAGCGCGGCGGCGGCTGGGAGAACCTTTCCGAAACCAAGATCGACGCCTTTGCCATTGCCAACCTGCGGGTAGGGTTTGAATCGGAAGACAACTGGTATGTGACCGCCTACGCAGAGAACTTGTTTGACGAGTTCACCTGGGATGGGCAAAACAACAACGGCGGCATTATCCCCTCGCACTTCTTCGGCCCCATGCGACCGCTGACGTTGGGTGTCATGGTGGGGATGAGCTGGGAGTAATCGTCATTCACTCCAAACTTTTACAAACGCCGGCTCAATGCCGGCGTTTTTGTCTCTAGACCAACAATGACGAGCCGGCCTAACCCCTCTGCGCTAGGTCCGCCCCACCAAAGGGGTACTCCCTTGCCAACGATCCTGTGAAAGGATGGCGCCATCATCATTTGGTGCCGCACCCAAGTGCGGCAAGCCTCTAGGAGAACACGCCGTGACTGCCAAGCTCGATACTGTTGCGCTCAAGCGCATGGACCAGGCTCACCACCTGCACCCCTTCACCGATTTTCATGATTACGCCGAGCACGGCGGCCGAATAATCAGCCGCGCAGAGCACGTCTACATTTACGACTCGGAGGGCAACAAAATTCAGGATGGCATGTCGGGTCTCTGGTGCTGCAACCTGGGCTATAGCATGGACACCATCAAGCAAGCAGTCGCAGCCCAACTCAACGAACTGCCCTTCTACAACAACTTCTTTCGCTGCTCGAACCAGCCTGCGGTCGAGCTCGCAAGCAAGCTGTGTGAACTATCCCCGGCGTCGTTTCAACACGTGTTTTTCACCAACTCGGGGTCTGAGGCAAACGATACGCAGATCAAGTTAGTCCACCGGTATTTCGATCTGCTTGGCAAACCCAACAAGAAACAGATCATCAGTCGCAACAACGCCTATCACGGCTCGACCATCGCGGCGGGATCCCTCGGGGGTATGTCGGGCATGCACAAGCAGGTCATTGGCCTCAACTACGTCCATCACATCAATCAACCGCACTGGTTTGAGCTGGGCGGTGACATGGATGAACACGACTTTGGTATCCAGGTCGCTCGGGAGCTGGAAGCCAAAATCGATGAATTGGGCGAGGAGAATGTGGCAGCCTTTATCGCGGAGCCTGTTCAGGGTGCCGGTGGAGTAATCATTCCTCCAGAGTCTTACTGGCCAGAAGTAAAACGTATTCTGGATGAGCGCGACATTTTATTTATTTCAGACGAAGTCATTTGTGGATTTGGCCGCACAGGCAAATGGTTCGGTGCCGAGACTTACGGGCTTGAGCCCGATTTAATTACGTTCGCCAAGGCGGTGACCAACGGTTACATGCCCCTCGGCGGCAGCTTGGTCGGCGATAAAGTGGCGCAGGTGCTGCTCTCGGGCGGCGGTGAATTTGCCCATGGACTGACCTACTCGGGCCACCCTGCCTCATGCGCTGCGGGGCTCGCGACCATGGCGATCTATGAGCAAACTGACATCATCAGCGAATCGGCGGCAACGCTAGCGCCTCACTTTGCCAGCCGACTACAGGAGCTGGTCGATCACAAAATCGTCGGCCAGGTGCGGGTTAAAGGTCTATTTGCCGCGGTCGAGTTGGTGCGTGACAAATCGAGCCGCGAGCGGCTGGCGCCTGAGTCCGCGGGTGCGGTCTACTGCCGCGATCGGGCAGTCAGCGACGGCTTGATGATCCGTCAAACTGGCGATGCCATGATCATGGCGCCGCCCTTTGTCACGACCCCCGCCGAGATTGATAACCTGGTGAGCAAACTGGCTGTAGCACTCGATCGCACAGCAGAGCATTACGGCATCCGCTGATCTGCACAGGTGTCCGCGGCGTAGTTTATGCCGTGGATACTTTCATTGCTTCGCTCAATCGCCTTCGTGCGCTCGGTTTAACCGAGAAAACTTGGTTCAACGCCATTTGGTTCCAGTCAACCTGGTTCTTCTGCGTACTAGGTCGCGAAACATGGTTGCCCGCAGCGCTAATGATGGTGGGGCTGCATTTTTTGTTGGTCGATTCAGCGCGCCGGGAGCTTAAGCGCCTAGCTCCGCTGATTGAGATCGGCATTATCGTTGACAGTTTGCTGAGCGCAGTGGGTGTTTTCGACTTTGGCGGCGTACTTATCCCGTCTTGGCTCTGCGTGCTGTGGATTGCATTTGCCGCGGCGATTCCTCGTGCACTTGCCGTATTTGGCCGCCATCCGATTATCGCTGCACTCGTCGGCGGCATTGGCGTGCCCTTTAACTATGCTGCCGGTGCACAATTCGGCGCGGTCACCCTGCCACTCGACCCGCTAATCACTGGCGCGATACTGGTGAGCGTATGGACGGTACTCTTGCCCGCCTTGTACTGGATTGCGCTACCAACAACGCGCAGGAGTTCAAATGAAGTCACTCGCTAGTTCAATAGTCGCCTTTATTTTCGGTGTTGCGGCCCTGCTTGCGACACTGGCTTCACCGCTGTCGGTGGCAGGCACCGAGGTTACCAACGCCGCACTCAAACAAGCCCCCGTACTGGCGAAGTGCGGCGAAGCCAAGCTATCAGTTTTGTTTTGGGACGTTTATGAATCCACCCTCTACACACCTGATGGCATCTATGAGTCTGGGGTACGACCCCTGCGCCTTGAGATACGCTATCTTCGCGACATCAAAGGCATTGATTTAGTCAAGCAGACTGGCAAAGAATGGCGCGATCAAGGACTCGAAGACCCCCGCCACACCATTTGGTTGGGTGAACTGCTATCCCTCTGGCCCGACGTTTCGAAGGGCGATGTCATTACGTTGGACCTCGACGAATCTGGGATTGCACGATTTTCTTTCAACGACGACACGCTGGGCAGCATCACCGACCCGGACTTCGGCCGGGACTTTGCCGGTATCTGGCTGTCACCCCATACAACGCGGCCAGAGCTGCGCGCCGCACTGATAGGTCGAGAAGGTTAAAGGGCACCCGGCGTCTGGCAAGAACTTTTAAGTCAGCGCCTATCACTTAAACCCCTGTGGTCTGAGCGTGGCCTCGCAGCCCAGACAAAAGGTGACAAGCAGGGTCGCCTATCGTGCTTCTAAATATTCAGCAACAGCTGATTTTGCGCGATCATCTCCAAAAAGTAGGGAAGCTGCCTCGATTACACCGCCATCTGACGCTAACGTTGATTGACGCACGACCTGCTCAATCTTTGAGCGCCGGCGCAGAAAGTCCTCAAAGCTGACAACCATTTCCCGTCGCGCAATCAATCGTAATTCCGCGCGCGTGTAGTGAGTTTCCGCCATGACGTAGGCTGCCTCTTGGTTATCGGCGGCAATGGCATCCAGCAACTCAAACGCTTTGGGGCCATAACGACGCCAGAATCGCACCGAAAGCGATTCCGAGGCCGCAGGGTGGGTAAAACGATCTAACTCCATACCGGCGGCTTTCGCCATAAATGCCGCGCGCTCTGCCAATGGGGCCTCGCCGTACCAACGGGCACCCTGATTGGGCGCAGGAACACCCAGGTCAATGAGTTTATCGACGACTTCTTCACCGACATTGATACAGTCAGTCAGCTTGCCGCCAAAAATACTCAAGAATCGGCGCTCTCGATCCACTTCGATTTCGTGCTTACGGGACAACTGGACCCAATCGCGACCACCCTGCTGCCCCGCCAGCGCCAGCGGCCGAACACCCACACGCTCGGCAATAACATCGGCGGCTGTGAGCGGCTTCGGAAGATTTAGAAGCGCATTGGCGTTGGCAAGCACAAACTCTCGGTCCTCGGTAGTCACACCAACCCCAGGATTCTGCACCTGCGTATCCGTGGTACCAATGCAGGTCTTTGGGCCCATAGGGATCACAAAAAACAAACGCCCGTCGCTGGCGAAGAAGGTCAGCACTTTGTGCACTTCTGACACCCGGTCGACAATCAAATGGATGCCCTTGGAAAGCACGTGATGATGCTCGGTATCCACACCCACCGAGGCGTTAAAAGTGTCTGCCTCGGGTCCCGTTGCATTCACTATCGAAGCAGCCGTAAACGCTAGTGAGCGACCACTTACACGATCAGTTGCGTATATCCTCCAGCGCAATTCTTCTGCAGACCACGCGAGATCATCCACCGACACGTAGTTTGCCGCGGGTGCGCCTGCATCCATTGCGCGCCGTACAAAATTGAATACAAAGCGCGAATCGTTATCGTAGAGGTAGCAGTCTGAGTACTCGAGACCACCGACAATGTCATCGGCATTCACCACCGGTGCCTCGCGACGAATGGTAGCCGACCCCAAATAACGCGGTGCAGACATGCGCATATTGCCCATCAGCCAGTAGAGCAGGGCGCCCAACCAGACAAAGCCCGACCACATCCGAAAGCCTTTGCGGATACTGGCAAAAAATCGAATCTCTCGCACCGTAGAAGGGTATGCATCCATGAGTCGATTGCGCGACATACACAGCTTACGCACCAGCCTAAGCTCGCCCGACTCGAGGTATTTGATCCCTCCCCAGGCCAGATTGCTCGAATGGGAGCTGACGCCACCGGCAAAGTCGCCCTTATCAACGACCGCGACATTTGTGCCCGCGCCCGCCAAAGCCGCCACCGCCACAGCGCCGTTGATGCCCGCGCCAATGACAAGGGTATCGAGGTCTGCACCATCGAGGGCCGCCAAAGCGGTCTCGCGCTCGGAGGGCGAGTAAAGGGAGGAGGGTGCTGTTGTCGAGGACATTGAAATCTAAAGGACAAGGGCCGAACCAATAGTGTAACGGCTTATCGTAAAAAGGTTGCTATCGGGATCACAAAACAGCGCCGACATGGACATTGGTTTGCCCGAGCCCCACACTGAGCCACTGCCCGAGAATTGAAGACTGCGAAATGACAACGGCCACCCCTAGCGAGACTGACAACTCCAGAAACACCTACCCCGAGAGCACCGGTCTCGGGGGTAAGGGTTTAGAGGGTGCCCCAGAGGTATACCGTGGACTGTCCTACCCATGGGGTCGAACCAATGTGCCTGATGCTGAGACACCCCGGCAGATTGCCGAGGGGGTTTGGTGGGCGCGCTTTCCAATGCCCATGTCCCTCGATCACATCAATATCTGGCTGCTGGAAGACGAGGACGGCTGGACAGTCGTCGATACCTGCCTAGATCGGCCCGAGGCCAGGGCCATCTGGGAAGCGTTGTTCACAGACTTCATGGCCGGCAAACCCGTCAAGCGCGTCATCGGCACCCACATGCACCCAGACCATATTGGCCTTGCAGGATGGCTATGTGAGCGTTTCGACTGCGACTTGTGGATGACCCGCGAGGAGTACCTGACCTGCAGCCTGATGACCTCGTACACCAACGCCACAGTACCCGATGCCGCCGTAGCGTTCTATCACCGCGCCGGATACACAGAAAGCCAGCTAGCCAATTATCGTGCTCGTTTTGGCAATTTTGGCAAGGTAATAGCGCCTTTTCCCCATGCTTATCGACGAATTTTAGATAGAGAAACCATCACAATAGGGTCTCGTTACTGGCAAGTCATTGTCGGATCCGGGCACTCCCCCGAACATGCCTGCCTATATTGCCCGGCACTCAAGCTACTGATCTCAGGCGATCAGGTGCTGCCCAGAATCACCCCAAATGTCTCGGTGTTTCCATCAGAGCCCGAGGGCAACCCACTGGATGAGTGGATGGCTTCTTGCACCAGGCTCATCAATATCCTGCCACCCGACCTGCTGGTTTTGCCATCGCACCAGTCGCCCTTTTATGGTTTGCACACCCGTCTCAATCAAATTATCGAAAGCCACCGGCAGGGCCTACAGTCGGTATACGATTTCCTAACCGAACCCAAACGCGTCATCGATTGCTTTCCAAGCCTGTTCAAGCGCCCGATCACCGACGATATCGTTGGGCTGGCAACCGGAGAAACCCTCGCGCATCTGAATCTATTGCTGAGGGCTGGGAATATCTCTAGAAATCGCGATGATGAAGGCGTTTACTGGTATCGTAAGAATCCCGATGCACGCTTTATAGACACCGATGAGCACATTCCTCGAGCGACTTAAGACCCTCCTGTTTCGCTGGATCTACCGGATTACCTCAGCCCGACCCTGGCGAGACCATAGCCCCGGCGCAGATCTCAAAATCAGCAATCTGCAGATTCCGACCCGCGCGGGCCAAGTGGCTGCGCGCATGTATCACGGAGACGCGGATCGGCCGCTGATCGTCTATTTTCATGGTGGCGGCTGGGTGATTGGCGACCTAAACACCCACGACCCCTTCGCCCGCGTAATGTCTGCCGCATCAAAGTGCACGCTGATGTCGATCGACTACCGGCTAGCACCCGAACATCGCTTCCCAGCGGCACATGAAGACTGCCTAGATGCCACCAACTGGATTACCGGCAATCTCAATACGCTGGCACCTAATAACGGTACGGTCGTGCTGGCGGGTGACAGTGCGGGTGGGAATCTCGTGGCGTGCACCGCTGCCAGCATCCTTGGAGAACCTCGGTTGGCGGGCGCGCTAATGATTTATCCCACCACTGAGCATTACCTAGCCAGCCTGCCATCCTACGTCACCCAAGCTAAAACAGGGCCATTGACCTCGGCAGTCATGCGTTGGTTTTACGATACCTATTTGGGCGATACCGCACCCGCCGACCCCAGTACGAAAACGGTCTTTGTCGGTCGACGCTGCGATTACACCAGCTTTCCACCCTCACTGATTGTGACTGCTGAGCGGGACCCGCTTAAAGACGATGGTAAGCGTCTCGCCATTGTCATGCGCCAAGCCGGCGTGGACGTGACCTACCAGCATTTCGAGCGCGAAGCCCATGACTTTGTCGCTATGTCAGGTCCAAGCCGAGGTCATCAAGAGTTCTTGGCACTGGCGACCGACTGGCTCGAGGCTTTTAAGACCCCGATTCGGTAATCGCCTCGAGGATCCCACAGACCTGCTCCACCGTGAAAAGTCGCGGCGAGAAGTAACCATCACCCTCAGCGACCGCCGCCTCGGCGATCGCCAGGTGATCAGCGCGCTGAATCGCAGGGTGTTTTTCGGGCAAACCCACATCGCGTTTGAGCGCCTCAATGGCGGCGATAAATGCCTCACTTCGAGCCTCTGCACTGCCCTCGCTGGCCACACCGGTTGCCGCTGCAAGCTGTGCTAAGCGATCAGTAGCGGCCTCACCGTACAGGCGCAGCACGTGGGGCAGTACCAGGCCGTTAGCGACCCCGTGGGGAATTCCGTAGGTGGCACCGAGTTGATGAGCAATCGCATGCACAGTACCCACATTGACCTGATTAATAGCAACACCACCATAGTAAGCTGCGATCGCCATTCCCTGACGTGCCTCGAGATTCTCTGGGGTTTCCATAGCCTTACGCAGCCACTGGAAAACACCCGTAATCGCCAAGCGACCGGTTTCGGCGCGAGTGCCCCGATCCCACACACTGAGATAAGCCTCGATGCCATGGGTGAGGGCATCGATACCGGTTGCCGCCGTAATTGATCCGGGCAACCCCAGCATCAGCCCGGCATCAAGTGCCACGGCACTGGGCAGCAAGTCAGGTGCCGCTATAACCTGCTTACAGTGATCCGCTTCGTTGGTGATGACCGCACCCATTGTCGCTTCGCTACCCGTACCCGCCGTTGTGGGAATAGCGTACAGCGGCGTGATTTCCTCCGGCACTTTGTTTCTGCCGACCCAGCTTTCGGGAGTGTCGGTTGGGCTCTTGCAGCAGGCAATAATCTTCGCGGCATCCATAGAACTGCCACCACCGATGGCGAGCACCACATCGCAGCCCGTCGACAGCTTTATCGCCGCACCCGCTTTGATTTGAGAATAGGTGGGATCAGGCTCAACCCCATCAAAAATCTCGACCTCAACACCCTCTGAGGTAAGCGAATCGACGATGGGGTCAATCAAGCCGAGTGCACGAAGAGGCGCATCGGTGACTACCAGCACCTTTCGATAGCCAGCATCGGTAAGTCGCTGGGTCAGCGCCAGCGAACTGCCGGCACCAACCAGAGCAAAATGCGCCGCAGTCGCCTTTTTCCCAATCAATAACTTGGCTAAGGTCAACGTGAAATGCCACTTGGCCCGTCGCAGAATCATCGGCGCTGCCATTATGTTTCTCCTTTTAACGTTATTATTGAGCAGACAAACGAGCGCCGTTATTTAGGCCCGCGAAAGCAGCATTAGATTTCAACACGGGTAGGGTATCCTTGGAACTATTATTTGTGGAAGCGGGCGATGACTAGACGTCAATACGTGGAAATCGCGGATCAGGATACCCTGCTTGTTCGCGAGGACTCAGCACCCAGCCCTGGGGCCGGTGAGTTAAGGATTGACGTCGCTTTCGCCGGCGTCAATCGAGCGGATGTTCTGCAGCGACTCGGGCTGTATCCGGTCCCCGATGACGCCTCCCCCATCATGGGGCTCGAGGTCTCGGGTACGGTGGCAGAGCTTGGCGCTGGCTGCGAGCAGTTTTCCGTTGGCGACCGTGTCTGCGCGCTGGTTCATGGGGGCGGTTACGCCTCAACAGCGATTGCACGAGAAGATCACTGCCTGAAGGTTCCCGAGTCAGTTGATCTTCAAGCCGCTGCCGCGCTGCCCGAAGCACTGCTCACCGTCTGGCATAACGTTTTTACCCTCGGAAAACTGGCGGCCGGCGAGACGGTTCTTATTCACGGCGGCGGCAGCGGGATCGGGAGCCTCGGCATTCAGATGGCGAAGGCTCACGGTGCGACAGTGGTATCAACCGCAGGTACTGACGATAAGTGCGCTCGCGTTGCCGCACTGGGTGCGGATCACGTCGTTAATTATAAAACCGGCTCACTTCACGACGAACTCACTCAGGCAGGATACGCGGGCAAGATCGACGTCATCCTCGATATCGCCGGTGGTGATTTCACGCAGCTTAACCTCGACCTTGCTGCGCCGGGTGGGCGCGTAGTCTGCATCGGCGTGATGCGAGGCATGTCAGCCGAAATCAATCTGTTCAGCATTCTGGCCAAGAACCTGACACTGACCGGCAGTACATTGCGAGGCATGGACTTAGCCACCCGCGCCGAGGGCTTTGTAGCACTTCGCGAGCACATGATGCCTAAGGTCGCGGCTGGCAGCATTCAGCCTGTGATTAACAGCGTTGTGCCGATGGCAGCAGCGATGGAGGCTCAGGAACTCATGCAAAGCGGCGAGCACATGGGCAAGATCTTGCTCGACTGCGGATCCAGCTAGCAACCAACCCATGTATCCAATCGCACCAAAATTAATAGGCGTTTTACCACTGCTACCCCTACTAGCGCTCATGGGTTGTCGGCTAGAGATCGTTGTGCCCGAGGGCGGACAAGTCACCTCGAGTAGCGGGAATTATGACTGTCCCGTATCGACAAGCTGTGAGACCGACATTGAAGATGAGAATTTTTCTGAAACCTTCACTGCCACACCCAAAAGCGGCTACCGATTCACTGGCTGGGCAGACGGTGTCAGTAACGCCTGTGGGGGTGCCACTGATCCCTGCGTGATAGATCTCGCCGGGTTACCCCCCACGCTCCGACGCAGTGCACTCGCCTCGGACGCGGTCGCGAGGTTGGAACCGATTTTCGAGCGAATTGGCAATGCTTCGTATTCGGTGGCAGGTAAAATTGGAGTCCTCAATGAGGCGGTGATTGATGTTGATACCAATAACACCGAGAACAACTTCAGTGACAACGATACGATCGCGCGTGCACAGACAATCTCAAATCCAGCTACCGTAGCGGGCTATCTCAACGAACCGCTGACTGGCGCTGACGGCGCCACGTTCCTGCGCGGCGATTTGGATGATATCTATGCCGTTGAAGCGAGGGCAGGGCAAGTGGTGACGTTGTTCCCCGCAGATTATGTCGACGCTGACCTGGACCTTTATCTCTACAACGGCGACGGCGAACTCGTTGATTTCTCAGCAGGTACCGGTGATATCGAGCAGGTTCTGATTCCTACGGATGGCACGTGGTTTCTCAATCCCTATTTATGTAGAGGTGCCTCCAACTATTTACTGACTATTGGAAGCAGCGATAGCCTTATCAGCTCTCACGCCATGGTTGCAGGCGAAGTTCTGGTGACCCACAACGGTGAAACGGTGTTACGTCAGGAAGCCGCTACCGAGCGACGTCGTACTCTCAGGCATCGATTTGGCCTCATTGAGAGAGGTGGCGGATTAGCGCGGGCTCGCCGCCTTTTGCACACCGACAGCACCGCCGCAATGCTTGAACTGGAGACTGGCAGCCGTCACGCCCAAATATTAGAAAAGCTAAGCAGCAAACCGCGCCTTCGCGATGCGTGGACTACCCGCATGCTCGCGAAGGCGATTTTGGCTGATCCCAGCGTCGCCGAAGTAACGCCCAACTTTATCGTCAGCACGAGCACGACCACCAACGACAGCTTCATCAACTTCCTTTGGCACTACGATCTGATCAACGTTCCAGCGGCGTGGGATATCACCACCGGCGCGCCCGGTGTGACGGTCGCGGTTGTCGATACCGGCATCATCGCCGACCACCCTGATATACAAGGCAAGCTGGTTCAGGGATACGACTTCATTTCGGATGCGAGTAATGCGGGGGACGGGGACGGTATTGATCCGGATCCTACCGATGAAGGGGAGGGCAGCAATGCGTTCCGTTCGGGCAACTTCCATGGTTTGCATGTCAGCGGCACTGTCGCTGCGCGGGGCAACAATAACCGCGGCATCGCCGGTGTGGCATACGACAGCACACTTATGCCACTTCGGGCTTTAGGAGCAGATGGTAGCGGCAGCACCTACGATATTATTCAGGCGGTCCGGTATGCAGCCGGTCTCAGCAATGACTCAGGATTAGTACCCTCACGCCCCGCTGACATCATCAACCTCAGCTTGGGGGGTGGCAGTTTCAGTACCATTGAACAGAACCTTTACAACGCCGTGCGCCAGCGCGGAATCCTAGTGGTCGCCGCAAGCGGTAACGACGGCAGTGAACGGGTTGACTACCCCGCCGCCTACGACCATGTGTTTGCCGTCGGCGCGACCGACGCGCAGGGGCGCGTCACCGATTACTCCAATCGCGGAACCGCACTCGACATTGCCGCACCGGGAGGTCGAGCCGAGGCCGATCTCAACGGTGATGGCCAGCCCGACGGGGTACTCAGTACGTATTACACGTCGGGTATTCCCGAGTACGCCTTCTTAGAGGGCACCTCAATGGCGACACCCCATGTCGCGGGCGTTTTCGCGCTGATGCGAGCGGTCAACAGTGACTTGGACACCGATAGCATTGGTGCACTGTTGCGCGCCGGAGCCTTGACCGACGATTTGGGAATTGAGGGTCGAGATAACAGCTACGGTTACGGCCTGATTAACGCGCGGAAAGCAGTATTGGCTGCACTTGGCCAGAGCGGCACCGACAACGAACAACCGCCCCAGCTGGGTCTGTCATCCCATAATTTAAACTTTGGTAGCTATTTCACCGCCATCGACGTGATTGTCAGCAACCTCGGCGGCGGGGAGCTTTCGGTTTCTAGCGCCAGCACAAACAGCCCCTGGCTATCGGTTTCGGCCGCGAACGCTGATGACTCGGGATTGGGTACTTGGACCGTATCCGTCGACCGTTCAGGTCTTGCGGATGGCAGCTACCAAGGTAACGTCACCTTTATGTCCGACGCAGGTAATGGGGTACTAGAAGTCAGCCAACGGGTTGGTGGTGGCACCGAAGGCGACATCGGTACCGTCTACATCCTCTTTATCGACGCCGACACCCAGGAAGTCATTAGTCAGGCGGTCACTAGCGCCAAAAGCGACTATGAATTTGAAGTAGGCCGAGTGCCGAAGGGCCGCTATGAGGTGTGGGCGGGCACCGACACGGATAACGACTTCTTTATTTGCGATGAAGGCGAGACCTGCGGCGCTTTCCAAACGCTGGATTCGCCGGTAATTCTGGATCTGTCAGGGGATACCGACGATCTAACGTTCTCCAGCGATTATCAAATTAGTCTACCCAGCTTCAGCGGCAGCAACCTAACCCCTCAACCAGTGAATAACAGCGACCTCTCATGGCCAAGACTCAACTAACCCACACTGCCTTCGTCCTTGCGATAACACTCGGATTACTGGGCGCTTGCGGTAGTGACTCGGGTGCAGACACCGTCGACAGCTCGCAGGTCTCTTCAGTGCCCAACGGCCAGGAATCCGCAGGCGATTTGAAACAGGGCGATTCGCTCACAACAGACCCATCGAGCGATCTTTCATCGGCAGAATCCACAGCCGAAAACGCACTATCGCTAACCCGCGTTTGGTTCGGAGATCTCGACGCCATGGTTGAGCGCCGTATTATTCGCGTCCTTACCGTCTACGGACCCGGTCGCTATTACCTGCAAGACGGACCACGAGGCATCACCGCCGAATACGCAAAGCGCCTTCAGAAGGAAGTCAACGCCAACTACAAGACCGGAAACCTCAAGGTAGTCGTTATGGTGATTCCGGTGGCACGTGATCAGCTGTTTTCGGCATTACAGGCCGGCCGCGGGGATATCGTCATTGCTGGCACGACCATCACTGGTGCGCGTACCGCTCAGGTTGATTTTACAATTCCATACAGCAAACCCCTGAGCGAAGTTTTAGTGACAGGTCCATCCGCCCCGCCGCTAAAATCGATCGATGATTTAGCCGGACAAACTGTCTTTGTCAGGCAATCCTCAAGCTACGCCGAAAGTGCGCGGGCGCTCTCAAAGCGACTAGTTGATGCCGGCAAACCAGCAATCAACATTGAATACGTGTCAGATCTTCTCGAGGACGAAGACCTAATTGAAATGGTCAATATCGGTTTATTGCCTTGGGCAATCGTCGACGACTACAAACCTCAGATGTGGGAAGGTGTTTTCAACGACATCACCATTCGCAAGGATCTCGTCTTTCGCAAAGGCGCGCGCCTTGGGTGGGCGCTGCGTGAAAATAGTCCCAAGCTCAAAGCGTTCCTCGATGACTTTTTAAAGGAGACCAAAGAAGGCACGCTGTTTGGCAACATTTTACGCAACCGATACGTGCGCGATTTCGATTGGACCAGCAATGCACTCGCGGTGGAAGAGCTCAGCAAGTACCAGGAGCTTAAAGAGTACTTCGTCCGTCATGGACAAGTATATGGTGTGAACCCATCGCTGTTGGCTGCACAAGGCTATCAGGAGTCACGGCTGAGACAGGGTGTGAGAAGCGCCGCAGGTGCAGTGGGCATCATGCAACTGCTCCCAAGCACAGCGAGTGACAAAAACGTTGGTATCGACAATATCTATGAGATAGACCCCAACATTGAGGCGGGCGCCAAATATATGGCGTTCCTGCGAAGCCGGTATTTCAACGGTGAGGAGTATGATTCACTTAACAGCTCACTGCTCGCACTGGCGGCCTACAACGCTGGGCCCGCTAAAATACGTCGCCTGCAGCGCATGGCGAAAGAGCGGGGTTATGATCCCACCCGCTGGTTCGATCACGTGGAGGTCATGGCAGCGGAACAAATCGGGCGAGAAACCACCCAATACGTTGCCAACATCTTTAAATATTTCTTGAGTTACGAAATGATCGATAGGCAGGCGCAGCTGCGAGATTCAGCAAAAGACCAGTTTGAACGCTCAATCGATAGCTAGCGTGGGAGCTGAAACGCGCTCAGAACTCGTAGGTCACTCCAGCGGTCAGACCTGAGAAACCGAAGTCGAAACGATTTCTACCGTTGGACAAAGACTCTTCCACATCGACATCGACGACCTGGTAACCCAAGGCTAAACCAAAGGCGTCGCTGATCTGATACTGACCACGTACATGTAGATAACGGTAGTTACCTTCATATTCGTCCACCGACAGACTCAACCACCCCCCTGTCGCCATCACGGCCCATTTATTGTTAAAGGCATGGAAAGCGCTTGCCCGCACATTAGGCAACGGCGCCAAAATTGACGATCTCGCCTGCTCCGAGTCAGACACCGGCTCACCGTTCACAAAGCCAGTGGCCTGCAACGTGGCCGACATATCCAGGCCGTGAATACCGCCACCGAGAGCGACCTTGGAGCTATCGCTTTTATGCAGAACGTAAGAAGCAGCAAGAATGTACGTATCAACCCTCAATGATGACTCCACCTCGGCACCTAACTCAAACTCGACCCCATCAAAGTTAAATTCTTCAGACACGGCCGCTGTGCCACCGTTACTGAAACGAAAAAATGACGCCGAAACATTCCATTTGTCTGTCCACCGATAGCGATACTCGAGCATGCCGCTGGTGTAATCGTCTGCGACACCGACGCCATCAAAATCGACACTGGCCGGGGGCAGGTCCCCACGCTGGGCTAACAAAGAAGACTCTGCGGTTTGATCGTAGATTCCGAGGTAAATCAAATGATCGCGCGCCAGATAGCTGTTCCGGATGTCCTCGGCCATCGCCAACGGCGAAAGACTCGCGAGACCGAATACGGCACTTGCCATTTTTTTGATCACGCCACAACCTCTCGCTCTAAAAACTCGACGTCATTATGCCACGGAGAGCCGGCGATGCTCCTCTGACCACTCCAAACGACCGACTTCCGCCCATGCTCTTCGAATGCCGGGGGTTGGGGCAAGGTAGAAGAGGTCGCCGTTTTCACCCGTCAACGCCGAAGGCACGCCAGTAGACCGCGCGATCCGGGCGTTCGCGCGCATATGTTCAACCTCACCATGTACAGGGATAACCAGCCTTGGCTTGATCACCCTAAACAGATCTTCAAGCTCTTCCTGACAGGGATGACCCGAAGCGTGCAAGGTTCGCGAGCTGTCATCCGCATGGATGACCGTCACCCCGCGCTCACGCAGGTAGCTAACCGCGCGGGCCACCGACGGCTCGTTACCCGGAATCGTCTTGGCACTAAAAATCACCGTATCACCCTCGCCCACAGAGACATGTGGATGACTGTCCATTCCCAGCCGATGCAATGCTGCTCCGATCTCACCCTGGCTCCCGGTTGCTAGTGCTAGCACCTCCTGATCCGGTAAATACCCGAGATGCGCCCCATCCACTGGGCGAAAATCCGGATGCAACAAATCACAAGCCAATGCACTGCGATACATGTTCTCCAGCGAGCGCCCCAAAAGGCCCGCTCGGCGGCCTGTTGCGTGGGCAACCTTCAACACGGTCTGCAGGCGGGCGACGTTACTGGCAAAACACGCCACAACCACCTTGCCGGCGAGTGGTGCGATCGTCTGCAACAAACCGTCGGCAACATCGCCTTCCGTCGGGGAGCGCCCCGGCTTGAGGGCGTTGGTAGAATCACACACCACGACGTCGGGAGATTCGAGTTGAGGTCCTCGCCAGTCCGAAGGACGCCAACTTGGCCCCACAACCGGACGCCCATCAATTTTCCAATCAGCGGTGTGCACAATCGTGCATCCGTCGGTCTTTATCTGGAGGGCGCAGGTTTCAGGGGTTGAGTGCGTGAGTTGCAGCCAGCGTACCGAGAACTGTCCGATTTGATGGCAGGCATCGGGTGCGACCTCAATCAGGGGGGAAGGCAGTTGTCCGCCTCGCCAGCCGGTTTTTCGCCGCAGAACCGATGCCGTGAACGGCGTGGTGTAAACCGGACATCCAAACTGCTCCCACAGATAGGGCAGCGCACCTATATGGTCCTCATGAGCATGAGTTATGACGATGCCATCGAGCAGCTGCCGACGACTCGCAATAAAGCGCGGATCGGGCATTTGAATGCGCGGGCGACCCGTGGATGAACGGGGGTCGTGTTCGAAGGTAATACCGCAATCGACCATCAACCAACGACCGTTGTGGCCATACAAGTTGAGGTTCATGCCAATCTCACCGGTTCCACCCAGTGGCAGAAACCAGGTGGCATCTGGGCCGGGATTCATACTGGCGCTACCTCTCGAAGAACCCCCGCTGGGTGTTGGGGGTGCTCAGGTCGATGACTGAGCATCGCTATTAAGCACCTTTTACCAAGCGTAACCAACCCGAAACTTGTAGACCTCGTCCACTTCTTCCCGGTCGTCGGCGGCTGTGCCGTCGTAATCAATGGTGATCTCCGCTGCGCCTTCAAGACCATACAGTAGCGGAAATGCCAGACCAGCCGTGGTTTTCAAGATCAATTGGCTGGCGTCTTCGACATCCATGATACCGACGTGGCGCAGATACAAGCGCGAGTCACCACCGAGAATGTTGCTCTCACCGGTGAAGTTCCAGTTGAGGCCGACGTATTCATTGTCTTCCTCGCCCAAGGACTCTTCGTAGTCGGTGCTTACTGCAGCGAGACCTAGCTCGCCATCGAGGGTCAGCTCTTCGCGCTCAATCAAATGGCGGCCAAAATAGGCACCAATATAAGTCCGCAAATCGATGCCAGCCAGCGCATCCGCCTCAACCGAGGCATTAGCGCCTAGGTAGTTGCCCGAGCCCTCAATAAAATAATCGTACTTACCAAGCACCTTCCAGTTATCCGCGGTAGCCTGTTTGTTCCAGCGCTGAACAAACTCTCCGCCGACCTCGACCTCAGTCAGGTTATAAGCATCATCCTGCTCAAAATTAGCGTTAAACGTGTACCGGTCCCGAACACTGGTAAACACGGTGTTGATGTTCACATCAAGCTCATCAGTGCGGGTGTTACCGCGGTTGTATGCGATGGCTGCGCCCGTATCACCCGTCCACTGATAACCGATGCCAGTCTCCCAATCGACCGGGTTCATGATGTCGATATCCGCGAGAACTAGATTCTCCTCGCCTAAATCAACCTTGCCTTCGTCAACCTTAAGCGCAGGCACCACGACAATACGATCGTCATCCAACAGCAGTTCCGTTTCCTCCAGCCACTGCAAACTTGTTACCAGATTGACGTCGATAGCGAGGTCATCGCGAAACGCGGTCTTTAAGTGCAATGAATCCTCACGGATATCGATCACGGCACCCATGATGACGGAGCCATCGGTGAGGCGGACGGATGCCTCTGTGGCAGGGTCAGCCGTTAACGAGGGATCCGCGTCAGCCTGCGCGCGGGAGGCGAGGGTAAGCACCGCAATAGCAATCACCAGCAGTGGGCGTATTCGAGTCACAAAGGTTAAACTGCGCACGATTGGCTCCGGAGGTATTTCGAGGTGGGCGACTGTACGCGATTTGCCCTTCCATTTGAATAATGCTGAGCCCTACGCCCCGCTTTGTTAACAGGACGATGGAAAATGACCGATTCAGCCAAGACTCATGGCTATGACTACGATTTATTTGTAATTGGCGCAGGTTCGGGGGGCGTTCGGGCGGCTCGGATGGCTGCATCAATGGGCGCATCCGTGGCCATCGCGGAAGACCGGTACATGGGCGGAACCTGTGTCAATGTGGGCTGCGTACCCAAGAAACTCTACGTTTACGCCAGCGAGTACGGTAAAGGCTTCAAAGACGCTCAGGGGTTCGGTTGGCAATCAGAAGCACCACCGTTTGACTGGCCGACTCTGCGGGATAACAAGAAAGACGAAATCTCGCGACTCAACGCCATCTATGAGCGTTTGCTTGAAAATCCCGGCGCCGAGATTATCAACGGCCGTGCCCACATCCACGACCCCCACACCGTTGAGGTCGAGGGTCGCTTTTTCTCCTCGGAGAAAATTTTGTTAGCGACGGGTACGTGGCCCTTTGTGCCGGCGTTCCCCGGCAGTGACCTTGCCTTAACGTCCAACGAGATTTTTGATCTGGAGACGTTTCCAAAGCGACTGGCGATTATGGGCGGGGGGTACATCGCGACCGAATTCGCGGGCATTTTCAACGGACTCGGATCAACGGTGACGCAACTGTATCGCGGCGACCTATTTATGCGCGGCTTTGATATGGATGTTCGTCGCTTTCTTGAGCAAGAAGTGCGTAAGTCAGGCGTCGATCTGCGCGTCAATGTGAGTCCCAACGCCATTCATCAGGTCGATACCGGACTGCGTGTCGAACTCGACGATGGCTCCGAAATCGAAGTGGATGCCGTACTGGTTGCAACGGGTAGACGCCCCAACACCCAGGGTCTCAATCTCGAAATTACCGATGTAACGTTTACCGAGCACGGATTCATCAAAGTTGACGAAACCTTTCAGACTGCCGAGCCTTCCATCTATGCGCTCGGTGACATGACCGGCGGCCCCCAGTTGACCCCGGTAGCGCTCGCTGAAGGCATGTCTTTTTCCAAACGTTATTTCGGTGACGAGGCAACCACCGTGGACTACGAGTACATCCCCACCGCGGTTTTCAGTCAGCCAAATATTGGGACAGTGGGTTACAGCGAAGACGAAGCCCGCGCAACATTTAGCGACGTGACTGTGTACCGCTCGGAGTTCAAGCCGATGAAACACACACTGAGCGGTCGAGATGAGCGATCGATGATGAAGCTTTTAGTGGATAAGGCCTCGGACCGCGTGGTTGGTCTGCACATGGTCGGCCCGGACGCGGGAGAGATCGTGCAGGGCATGGCAATAGCCATCCGCTGCGGTGCTACCAAGGATGACTTTGATCGAACCATCGGGATACACCCCACCGCCGCCGAGGAGTTTGTGACCATGCGCGAGCCCGTCGCCTGAATTGCTGCTGATAACGCCGGAGACTATGCACCCTGTGCAACGTCCCAAAGGCAACGTGCATAGGGTTGTCGAGGCTACGACTCGATTAACTGAGATCACCCATGACGCTTGAGCTTTGGGAGCTCGGCGCATTAGTGCTCGCGGGCACGATTGGCGGGATGCTCAACGTCATGGCAGGTGGTGGGTCAATTATCACCGTGCCGGTCATGATTTTTCTTGGCGTGCCGGGGCCGGTGGCAAACGGCACGAACCGGATAGCCATTCTCGCTCAGAATGTTTCGGCCATCGCGACCTTTCGTAAGCTCGGGCGGTCCTATATCAAGCTCAGCCTGAGTCTCACGGCTTGCGCCATTCCCGGTGCAGCACTGGGTGCATGGATGGGGGCGTCCCTCGCGGGAGACATCTTCAACACCGTGCTGGCGCTAGTGATGTTAATCGTACTGGTGCTGATGTTCACGGGTCGTAGCGCAACTCACTCGAGCGCAGATGAACCCAAAAATCTATTACTGGGCCACCTACTCATGGTGCTTGCGGGTTTCTGGGGTGGTTTTATCCAGATAGGCGTTGGCTTCATCCTAATGCCGATTCTAAATCGCGTCATGGGCCTGGATCTCGTAGCGACCAATGTCTACAAGGTATTTATCGCCGGCGGCTATACCGTGGTTGCACTGCTGGTATTCGCTATCAATAGTGACTTACTCTGGCTCATCGGTGGCGTACTCGCCATTGGGAACTCGCTAGGTGGCTATCTGGGCGCTAAACTTACCATCAGCCGGGGTGAAAAATTGATCCGGCCAGTGTTGGCCCTCGCGATTTTGGCGATGGTGGTACGCTTACTATTTTTAAGCTGACAGTGCACCGAATCGACCGCAGATGCATGCAGCCATTGGGAGCTAGACAACATGTACACAGACCGTCGCACAGTCCGCCGCACCATGCTTATCGCTATTTTTGCTCTCGCTTTTGTTGGACTAAGCGGCTGCAGTGGGGTGCAAGTCGACTCTACACCGGTAGAGCGTTTCGCTGAGGGGAACTATCAGACCTACAGCTGGCGGGTTGCGCCCATGGAAAATACCGATGATTCAAAAGACTTCATTTACGCCGTCGACCCGACTGTTCGCAGCGCAGTCAACAAAGAGCTACTCAGTAAGGGCTATCAAATGGTTAATGCCGGAGGGGAGTTTATCATCGACTACCAATTCAAAACGTCTCTTTCCGATGGCGCCCTGTCCTCAACTGCGTTGATCTCAGACAATCGCTACCCGATTCCCAATACGGAAGCGATCATCAATCGACGCACCGATCAAGCACTGGTCGATAACGCTTATGCACTCAGTGGGCCTCGTCAGGTCAACAGCGTCTTGATTACGTTTTCCGACGGCGCCGATCAGGGGCTTGTCTGGGCGGCCTCGATGAGCAAGATAGTGGAAGACGTCAATCAGCAAGATCCGAAAGACATGGCGAAAAGCGTCAATTCGGCTGTGAGTCGTACCTTGGGCAAACTCCCCAAAGCCCAGTAACGGATCAGCCGTCGTAAACCGCAGGATTCGCGCAGAAGGGCATCGGTTTGCCGGCCAGCCCGGCCATTAAATTGCCAAGCGCGCGCTCCATCATAGCTTGACGTGTCGCGGCCGTCGCACTGCCCAAATGCGGCACCAGCACAGCATTGTTCAAACTGATTAAGGGGCTGTCTGAGGGCAGCGGTTCGGTTTCGAAGACATCGAGTCCGGCACGCAGGCGACCGCTATCCAGCTCATTGATTAAGGCCGACTCATCCACAAGGCTGCCCCGCGCGGTATTAATCAGCGTCGCGCCATCGGGCATCGAAGCTAAGCGCTCTGCACTTACCAGATACCGCGTTTCCGGTGTTGCCGCAGCATGAACGGTTACGATATCCGCACGCTTAAACAGTTCATCGAGTGTCACCGCTTCGACGCCCGTCAGCTCGCGAGGGGTTCGATTCCAAGCGATCACATGGGCCCCAAATGCCTGAACCCGTTTGACGACCGCCTGCCCAATCGGACCCAAACCTATAACACCCACGGTTGAGCGACTGATATCACTGCCTAAGAAAAAGCCCGTCGACCAACCCGCCTGCCAGCCACCCTCGCGGATAAATTTGTCAGCCTCAGCGATGCGCCGCGTGCTCGCCAACATCAACGACAACGCCATATCGGCAGTACTGTCGACTAAAACGCCGGGAGTGTGCCCCACCGGTATGCCCGCCGCAGTCGCAGCCTCCATATCAATGTGATCGACGCCAACGGAAATACTCGAGATTAGTTTCAGTGTGCCGCCCGCGGATAACACCGAGGCGGGAATTGGGTTGCCCACCGAACACAGGATCGCATCGGCATCTTGTAAAAAGCGCTTTAACGCGCGCTCGGTCAGCGGCTCCCCTTCGTCGGGAACGCTTACATCAAACTGCGCCTGTAAGATGCCCATGACAGCCTCGGGCAAGGGCAGTGCAACAACGACTTTTGACGACATATTCGCCTCGACAGGTTTCAGTGAATCTACAAACTTAAAACGTCAATGTAACGATTGGCAGCGCGCTTAACCGTCAGCCAGCCATCTTTCTAGAATGATCTCTGCGGACCTACAACGTAATGCCACCGTCGACAACAATACACTCACCATTGGTATAACTGGATGCGTCGGATACCAAGTACAGCACCGTTCCGGCCATTTCGTCCGGCTGGGCCTCGCGACCAAGGGGGATTTTGCCTTTCCACTCATTGGCTATCTCTTCGTTATCAAACAACGCGCCTGCGAATTTGGTTCGCGTGAGCCCCGGTAGCAATGCATTACACCGAATGCCTAGGCCGCCGCACTCCTTAGCGAAGGCTTTTGTCATGTTAATTACCGCGGCTTTGGTGATGCTGTAAATGCCCTGATAAACCCCTGGCTGTAGCCCGTTTATTGAAGCGGTATTCACAATCACCCCCTTGCCCTGCTCGCGCATGAGTTTGCCCGCCTCGATCGACATGAAAAAGTAGCCGCGAATATTCACATCCACGGTCTTCGAATACGCGGCAAGGTCTGTGTCAAGGATATGACCGAAATACGGGTTGGTGGCCGCGTTATTGACGCAGATGTCTAAACGATTATGCGTCGCTTTGATGTGGCGGAAAATCTGACTGATGTCGTCCATGTTGCCGATGTGACACGCGAACGCCTCTGCACTACCACCTGCGGCGGCGATCGCATCTGCAACTGCTTGGCAATCGTCTACTTTACGGCTCGATACAATAACGTGGGCACCTTGCTTGGCGAGCAGACGAGCGATGCTCTCGCCTATCCCGCGACTGGCGCCTGTGACTAGTGCGATACGTCCTGTCAGATCAAAAAGATCGGTTGCCATGGGTCACTCCTTTTTTTTTGTGATTGATATGAGAAAGTCACTGAAGCCCGTGCGCCTGCCTACTCGCCGACCCCCTTTATTTAGCCACGCCACGTTTTACGCAAAGGTGCTTTCCAGCGGTCTGTGACCAGAGCAGGAGACCAAACATTGGCATAGCGATAAACAGCCAAGCGCCGTCATAGCCGGCAGTTGCCAATACTGCACCCGTGGCCAACGGACCAACGACTCGGCCGGCGGACGCGGACAACGCAGTGGCGCCCATCATTCGACCGCGCTCGCTGTCGCTAGGCAACATGCTGGCTATGGTATTAAGCACCGGTCCGCAGCAAATTGCCCCCGTGAACAGCCCGATCAGAATCAGCGCTTGCGGGAGCTCTCCCGTTACCAAAATTGTGCCAAGCAAGCAGATGGCGCTTACTGCTGCGCCGGTGGCTAACACAGGCAGCAAACCGAATCGCGTCGTCAGCCAGTTCATCATCACTCCTTGAATCAGGATCATGCCGATACCGACTACCCCAAACAAAAACCCCACCTCTTTTGGGCCCCAATCAAGCGTGGCAGCCAGCCAGAGCGGGCTCAGATAAGTTGCCGCACTCACGGCGGAGGTGTGCAGTAAATACTGAAATACCATTAGGCGCGCACGATGGCGCCGCAAAAACGCAAGCATGGATTCGTTCGCCACCGGGGGAATAGTCACAGCGCGACTATCAGTCGGTTTTTTGCCATCGAGCAGCACGCCCGCAAGTAGCGCCGATACCAGTGACATTGTTGCGGCGAACAAGCCGGGAATAACAAACGATTGATCGTCCCCGGCTAATAGACCACCGATGAAGGGCCCGAGAATGAGCCCGACGCCAAACGCCGTGCCCACCAGCCCCATAGCCTTAGCACGTCGCTCTGGACGGCTAATATCGGCCATCAACGCAGATGCTACCGGCAGGCTGCCCGCCATGATGCCGCCGAGGGCTCGCGCCGCGTATAACATCCATAACGTGCTTGCGAAAGCCAACAGCACATACGAAAGGGCGCCGCCAAAGAGGCAAATGATCAGAACAGACCGGCGTCCCAAGCGATCAGACAAGCCTCCCCAAAACGGCGCGACCAACCCCGCGCAGACACTGTAAATCGCGATGACCATTGCCACATCAAATTCATTCCCGCCGACTTTGGGCGCAAGGAACGGTAAAATAGGAAGAACAATGCCAAAGCCGATCAGATCAACAACGATGACCAGAAACACCAGCCACTCAGGGGGCAGCCCGCGTTTTTTGTCACGATCGAAATTAGGCGACGTCATGAGTCACCTACAGATCCGCAGGTCATGACTCGGTCCAGCGATGAACCTCGGGAACGGAAATACCGAATAGGTCGAGGGTACGCGACACACTCTGGGTCACCATTGCATCAATGTTTGGTGGGGATGCATAAAAAGCGGGTACCGGTGGAGCAACGATTGCTCCCATTTCAGTGACGGCCACCATGTTTCTCAAGTGACCCAAGTGCAGCGGTGTTTCTCGAACCATAAGCACCAGGCGTCGGCGCTCCTTAAGTGCCACATCCGCCGATCGCGTGAGCAGAGTCGACGTTACGCCAGTGACGATTTCACCCATAGTCTTAATCGAACACGGGGCAATCAACATACCCAAGCCCTGAAAAGAGCCGCTGGCAATAGAAGCACCGACGTTGCGAACAGGATGAAACTCATCCGCCAATTGCTTGATGTCGCTGACGGACCGCTCCAATTCGTGATGCACGGTTAATTCAGCCGATTTCGACATGACCAAATGGGTTTCCACCGGCAGTGGGCGCAGCAGTTCAAGGGCTCGGACGCCGTAGATGACGCCCGAGGCACCGCTAATTCCAATAATGAGCCGATCCATCAACCCGCGCTCCAAAGTAGGAAGCAACCAAAAGGAGCTAAGGGTAACAGGCATTCAGGCAGACACCAGTGCTGGATAAGCACGGGTGTCTGCTGAGAGCCTTCCTGAGGATCAAAGGTCGAGGCGAATACCCAATTCGACTGAGCGGCCGGGTTCTGGGGCATATTCCCGCAACCAAGAGGTGCTCAACCGAATCTCCTCATCCGCGATATTGCGTACACCGGCGCTAACGGTTACCGGCACATCAGCCGGACTAAATCGCCACTCGCCACCGAGATCCCAGCGTAACCAGCTATCCGTCGGCTCTTCATTTTCGCCGGGGCGATCCTGATCTGAGGCGGCAACAAGACGCGTGTAGTAGTACTGGTTATCGCTGGACCAATTGAGGCCCATAGATCCGGTGACGGGTGGCAGACGGGGCACATCACCGCTGTCATCGAGCTCACCTCGCACCACATCAACCCCAAGCTCTAAAAATGCCGTGCCACCGAGGGCCTCACCGAGATGGATCTCGGCATCCAGCTCGCCGCCAACAAATCGTGCGCCCTCCTGAACATACCGTCGCACCGGCGTCTCATCCACTTCTACCCCGGTATTTTCGAGATTAATGAAACGGTCGAAATCGTTCACGTAGAAAGCAAGCGATACACTATTGGCGCCACGATGAAACGTTGCACCCAAATCTAGGTTCACACCGCGCTCGGTATCGAGATCGGTATTGCCAATTTCAATCGCGCCCGTCGCAGCGTGAGTGACCCAGGTATCGGGGCCCATGTTGCCAACGTTAGAGTACAGCTCTTCCGCTGCTGGCGCCCGCTCTGCACGGCTAAGTGATGCGGACAGGTGCCAAGCGGGGTTCAGCTCGTATATGACCCCCAACGAAGCAGATAAGGCACTGTAATCGCGACTTGGCGCGACTGTGGCGTCGGGGGTTAGCGAATCCCAGTCCATCCGCAAGCCTGCTTCGAGCTGCCAATCGCCACCATGCCAGTCCTCAAGCAAGAATATGCCCGCGCGCTCAATATCTGTTTCGGGAACAAAGGCTTCCTCACCGAGCGCACTGAACGAGGTATCACTGACCTGAATACCGACAACACCGTGTAGATCGTTGATAGCCTTATGCACCAGTTCGACCCTGCCCTCGATACTCTCGCTGGCATAGACGGTACCGATTTCAGATCCTTCGAGTTCAACGTGCTCATAATCGGTGTAGGTAGTAAATGCGCGCAGCACTTCTACGCCGGGTAACGGCTCGTGTAAGTGCAGGACAGCGTCGTAACGCGTCTGTTCCATATCAAGGCGGATATTCTCTTCGCCTTCCTCTTCATCATGATCGTCGTCATGCACGTCATGGCCATCTTCATGCTCTTCATCATGCTCGTCGTGCTCATCCCCATGATCTTCATCGTGCTCTTCGTCATGATCTTCCTCATGGCCGTGGGCATGAGAGCCCTCGGGTAGGCCGTATTCACTGTTGAGCTGGTTGGCCGCAAAGCCAAAAAACCCGCCGTCAAAGTGAAAACTGAAACCCAGAGTGCCGCTATCGGCCTCGGCGGAGGTGTTTCCCAGCGTATCGGAGTCATCACTGCCCGCACCATCAGGTACGGTGAGATCGTCTGCATCGCGGAGCAAGCCATCCGCATAAAGCGCCACATTTCCGATGCTGTGTTCGGCTCGAAAGACCCCACTTTGACCCTCGTTGGCACCGCTATAGCGCCACGCCAGACCCAATCGTGGTGCGTCGGTCAGCTGGGTAGGCACCCGGCCATCGACAACGTTGACCACGCCACCAATCGCGCCGCCCCCATACAGCAGCGTGGCCGGCCCGCGAAGCACCTCGATGCTATCGGCAAGTAAGGGCTCAACCGCAACGGCGTGGTCTCCACTGAGTGACGAAACATCGGCACTGCGAGTACCGTTCTGAAGCGACATGACTCGCGGGCCAGCAAGCCCACGAATCACCGGTTGTCCAACACCGGGGCCAAAACTCGCGTTGTGTACACCGGGAATTCCATCAAGAGTATCCCCAAGCGTTGCCGCCGCCTCACGCGCGAGGGCATCACCCGATAAGCTATCGACCGGAAAAGCAGTTTCCATCGTGGATTGATGCAGCGGAATAGTTACCAGCACGTGCTCTAACTGGCGATTCGGCCCCTGTTCCTGCTTCTGGTTCTGGTTCTGATCTTGTTCCTGAGCCTGCGCAGAAAGACAGGCGGCAGCTGCGCAAGCGGCTATCAAAAAAACGATAGTTTTCATGTTTTCGTCTCCAAATTGTCATACAACGACGCTGATAGCGTCACCGAAAATCAATCAGGAGTAGGAGGGGGGACCGCGAATTGTCGGCAGGGCACGCGCAACCCAAGGCAAATCGACGGGCCGTCGTGCGATAACGTAAGTTTGAGACTGCGGCAGCGGAGCTGACCAACTGCCGCTTGGGAGTGGGGCGCCGTGACCGTGGACACAGACCTCACAGTCAACACCTGCCTCAACCGGATGCCAGTGATCGCCGGCAGTTACCTGGAGTGATAAGAGGGCAAACAGCACAGCAAAAACAGCAGATCGGACCGATCCACCGTTAGCCACTGCCTGTAAAAAGCCCCTCGATGTCATTTTGACCCTTGAGTACGTCTTGCTTGCTTCGTGCACAACTTTTGCGAAGCCCATGTTGTGTGCGAACCGGTTGCCTGCTGCCTAGCTGCGCATAACCTAGCGGCGTGCAGCAGGTCCGTCAAGCACGGGAGCCGAGGGGTATCTTATTTAGCCTGCTCAAGCATAGCCATCATCTTTTCGTGCACTTTATGCACTGCCTTTAGCGGCCGAACCATCACTTTTAACTCGATAATCTGATCCCCTTCTGCGGTGATCATATCGACGCCATTGATTTCGATGTCGTCCATTGTGCATTTGAATTCCAGTACTGCATGGTTACCATCTATGACTTCCCGCACGTAGCGAAAATCGGAGTTGAATACCTGCTGGGCCGCGGCGAGATACGCGTAACTGATCGCTTTACCGCGCTGGGCCGTGTGAACGACCGGCGACCATAATACGCATTCCTCGTGCAGCAATGATTGAAGTCCCTCAGGCTGGCCGCTGCTCATCACCTCGTGCCATTTGACAACCGCATCCATAAATTCACCTCTATTTCAAATAACAAGCATCATCGCGAGGGCATCCACGTGCTGCCAACGAGCCGGAAAACCACTCAGCAAGGGCCAATGCCTTACGCCCTTGACCTCACCGCGCTAAATTTACAGCGGTTCGCGCCCGTTTCGTACCCATTTGGCAACCGTTTTGGCACCCGTTAAGAGTGCGCAAATGATACGCTCTGAGTTATCCACCAGCAGAGCACGTCGATGCCCACAGCCATGGAACTGATTCAGGATCACATCCCCGCAGCACTCACCCTCGCTGGCGGCGCATTGCTCATAATTTTGCTCAGGGCTTA
The DNA here is from genome assembly GCA_965657905.1 of Luminiphilus sp. Classification (GTDB taxonomy): domain Bacteria; phylum Pseudomonadota; class Gammaproteobacteria; order Pseudomonadales; family Halieaceae; genus Luminiphilus. The sequence continues at coordinate 108,611 of CBFHPT010000002.1, forward strand.
CGCCCAGCGCTCGGACGCCGATGACAACAAAGCACTCATTCTACAGCTCGTGATGTGGGCCGCAGCTTTGGCGCTTCTCGTTGCCGTTCTCGTAGCACTGCCACTCAGCGATAGTGTTCGCGGGCAAATTCTAAGCCTCATTGGCGTCGTAATTTCCGCCATTATCGCCCTTTCTTCGACGACCTTTGTGTCAAACGCCATGGCCGGCATCATGCTGCAAGCGACTCAGCCGTTTCGACCGGGAGATTTTATTCAGGTCAACGGGGTGTTTGGCCGGGTCACCCATCGCGCTTTGGTACATACCCGCGTTCAAACCGAAACACGAGATTTCACTTCATTGCCAAATCTGATGCTCGTTACGCACCCCATTACGGTCATGCATCGAGAAGGCACGATCATTCATGCGGATGTCTCACTGGGTTACGACGTTCACCATTTGCAGGCGGAAGCGCGCCTGACTGAAGCCGCTGCCGATGCGGGGCTCGACGAACCCTATGTGCTCATTACAGACCTATTTGATCACGCTGTTAACTACCGTGTGGCGGGCTTTCTCACCGACGTTCGAAACCCATTGAGCGCTCGGAGTACCCTAAGAAGGCGCGTTCTTGACGCGCTCCATAGTGCAGACATAGAGATTACCTCGCCCTCAGTAGTGGCTCAGCGACAGCAGCCCGGGGATACCCGAGTAATGCCTAGCGCGGTTGTAGCACCACGGGCGCCCTCAAACATTACACCAGAGGAGCGAATTTTTGATAGCGCTGACGCCGCCGCCTTGCTAGAGCGCGAACGTGAAGAGATTGCCCAAACGCGCTCGGCAATTGAAGCTCAGCAGGCGTTACTCAAGAAATTGCCTAAAGAGGCGCGACCCGCTGAGGAGGTAACGCTGGCCCGGCTGAATCAAAAGCTGGCATGGCTACAATCCAAGCGCGACAGCGAATCGGACGCTTAGAGATCGGTCTGAGTCTCAAACTCTTGCAGCGCCAATTGCCGCTGCTCATAGGCAACCTGACCCTTATCGCGATCCGCAGCGCCCAGCCGCTGGCCTAAGCGACGTTTGCGGTAATACTTCACCAAGGCTTTAAAGCGCTTCGATTGGTACTCACCAGCCAGTAAACTGTCGATCAGCGCGATGTCTATGCCAAGGCGATATGCGATTCGAGTTGGTCTGATGCGATAGGCATGGAACTCAGCCACAAGCTCAATCTGCCGGGATTCAGGCAGGCTACACTCCCGGGAATAGCCAAGAGGTGGGCAAGGAGTACGAGGGTCAGAAGTTTCCATGGCTGATATTAATAGCACTCAACCGCCCACTTGCAAACTTCCTGTCATAGAAAACCCACCCACCGGATGCGATACTGCGCCCACGCGCGTTGACTTACAAAGGCGGCTGCACTCAGCGGCCGGTAGATAGGTTGGAGCGACGTGAGGGGGGACAGAGCTCTGCGCCAATCACAGCACCGACTTTTATTCGAGCGCCTATTGACGGCGTTTTTACTGGGTGTCCTGACCATGACCGCATTCGCAACCCCGCCCATCGTCATCGCTCATCGAGGTGCCAGTGGCTACCTGCCCGAGCACACACTGCCCGCAGTCACAGCAGCGCACATCATGGGTGCGGATTTCATTGAGCAGGATATCGTCCTCAGCAAAGACGGGGTTCCCATTGCTCTGCATGATGTATATCTGGACGCGACAACCAATGTGGCCCATCACTATTCTGAGCGCGCTCGATCTGACGGACGCTTTTATGCAATGGACTTCACCCTGTCTGAGATAAAGGCTCTCTCGGTCCACGAGCGCGTCAACCTTGATGGGTCGACCGTTTTTCCAAATCGCTTTCCATCAATTGACCTGGGTTTACGGATTCCAACCCTTGAAGAAGAGATTGAGCTGATCAGCGGCCTAAACCAGTCACGTGGCCTAAACACCGGCTTCTATATCGAGCTGAAAGCACCCGCGTTACACGATGAGGCCGGACTTGATATCGCGCGGGCGGTCTTAGGGGTGCTCGACAAGTACCAGCTCAATAACGCCGCGGCCCCCGTATTCTTACAATGCTTCAACCCCAATACCCTGAAGCGCTTGAAAAATGAGCTAGGTAGCCCGCTGCCAATGATCCAGCTTATTGCTGACAACGATTGGGGAGAAGACACTGCAACTGATTACGACTGGCTTCGCACTGACGCAGGCCTCGATGACGTTGCAAGTTATGCTGACGGTATTGGCCCGTGGATTCCCCAACTCTTCTCAGAGGAGTCGCTGACCCGGGATCTCGTGGGTCGTGCCCAAGCGCGCGACCTGTTGGTGCACCCCTACACCCTTCGCGTCGACGCACTTCCCTCAGGGTTCGAAAGCTTTGACCAACTTCAGAAAGCGCTCTTCATTGAGCTCGGTGTCGACGGCGCATTCTCGGACTTTACCGATCGAACTCGAGCATTTATTGATCATCACATCCTCAGTGAACACGCAGTCCCTCGGGATTTAAAGGAGCACTAAGCTAGTGACACAAGCACCGAAAGTTAATCGACGGACCAAAATCGTCGCCACCGTCGGCCCAGGGAGTGAATCTGAGGATATGATCAGTCGGCTTATTCAAGCGGGCGTGGATGTATTCAGGCTGAACTTCAGTCACGGCTCAGCGGAAAATCACGGCAAGGTTGCCGAGCGGATCCGTCGGCAGTCCAGTCATGAAGGACGTTATGTGGGTATTCTTGCCGACCTTCAAGGTCCCAAGATTCGCATCAGCGGCTTTGCTGATGGTTCGGTCACCCTCAACGCAGGGGATCCGTTCTGTCTCGACCTTGATGTGGACGCCAACGCAGGTGATGCCCGTAAAGTTGGTGTGGAATACACGCCGCTGCCCGATCACGTTGAAGTTGATGACATCTTGCTGCTGGATGACGGCAAGCTTCGCCTGAGAGTTGATGACGTGACGGATCGCGCCGTGGACTGCACCGTGATAATCGGTGGGCGTTTATCGTCCCGCAAGGGCGTCAACAAACTCGGCGGGGGGCTTGCAGCGCCGGCACTCACTGAAAAAGATTTGGCCGACATCGCCGGCATGGGTGCAGTAGATCCTGATTTTATTGCTGTTTCATTTGTGTCGAACAAGGAAGACATCGAACAGGCTCGCAGACTGCTGAGCGAGGTTGGGCTCTCGCCCGCGATCATCGCCAAGATTGAACGGGCGGAAGTCGTCGCTGACGAGAACTTGTTAGACAGCATTATTGAGACGTCAGACGGCATCATGGTCGCCCGTGGCGACCTTGGAGTCGAGGTCGGCGATGCCCAGCTCATTGGTATTCAGAAAGACTTAATCTCGCGAACACGCAAACTAGATCGCCTGGTGATCACTGCGACCCAGATGATGGAGTCTATGATCTCCAACAGTATGCCGACCCGTGCCGAGGTGTTCGATGTTGCCAACGCAGTACTCGATGGCAGTGACGCAGTCATGCTCTCAGCGGAAACAGCGGTGGGTCAATATCCGGTGGAGGTTGTCGCCGCAATGGCCGATGCTGCGCTCGGCGCCGAACGCCACCCGGTGGCGCGAACCTCCCGCTATCGGCTGCACCGGGAGTTTCGAAACGCGCAGGAAACGGTGGCGCTCTGCGCGATGTACGGAGCCAACCATTTCCCCGGGGTGCGCGGTATTGCTGCGCTCACGGAAGCCGGCTCCACCCCCACAATGATGTCGCGATTGAGCTCGGGGCTACCAATTTTCGGCCTCAGTCGGCAGCACAAGACCCTTCAGCGTCTAGCCTTATGTCGCGGCGTGGTACCGCTTTATTTTGATGCGACGGCATTTTCTGCCGAGGATCTCGAGGCGAGAGTGCTAGAGTTTCTAATGGATGGGGGTTATTTGAACCGAGGGGACTTCATGATGCTCACAATGGGCAGTTCCATGGGTCAGGCGGGCAAAACCAACATGCTTAAAATCCTGCCGGTGGAGTGAATTCACGGGTAACCCCCCACGCTTGAGCGCAAAAGGGGTGCACAATTTCACAAATTATTAATAGCGAGTCATTTTGCAGGTGCTAATATTAAGAGGTCGCAGAAGCGACACCGCTTTATGTCGAGCAGTCGCAGGTCTTTGGTCTACGGTCCAGTTCCCATCAAGCGTTACGATCCCACTTGTTGGGCAGCAAATCAGCAATACAGGTACATATTGAAATGGCAACAGTTACTGGCACCGTAAAATGGTTTAACGAAACCAAAGGTTTTGGATTCATCGAGCAAGAAGGCGGCCCTGACGTATTCGTTCACTTCAGCGCTATTCAGGGAGACGGGTTTAAGACGCTCTCGGATGGACAGAAAGTTGAATTCACCGTCACGACCGGTCAGAAAGGACCACAGGCTGAGAACGTCGTAGCGGTCTAAATAAATTGCGAATAGCTATTATTGCTTAGCAGTAGCGGCTACTCGGAAGTGAATAAAAAAGGGGCTTCTTATGAAGCCCCTTTTTTTTGTCCGTAACGATGACCCTGCTGTCAGGGCCAGGCGTTAAATGCCAAGTGTTAAATGCTAGGTGTTAAATATTAGGCGTCTTTGCTCAATTGCTCTTGACGATCCTGTTCACTCTGAATGTACTTGAGCCACTGCTGGGCATACTTCTGAGACCGAGTATCCTTGGCAGCTTCACGAAACACCTTTCGAGCAGAGCTGTACTCACCCAAATTGAAATGTGCCATACCCAACACCAACTGAGCCTGATCGGGTCGCTTCACGCCACCTTTAGCTAAGCCCTTTTTAATCGCTTCAACCGCTTTCTTAAACTGATCACCATCGAGGTAGACGTTACCCAGCCGGGCATACAGCTCCCCGTCTTCGGCCAATGACGCAGCTTTTTCCATCATGGGAATCGACTTGTCGGTTTCTTGTGCCTGGCGCCAAGACGTACCCGCCAACTCATAGTTTTTGGACTTCTTCTCGATAACCTCGTCCTCAAACCCTTTAGCCATCACCTGAGCTGCAGAGAACGGAACTTCAGCATTAAGGTACAGATACGACATGGTTACCAGATCGGTACTCTTGTCGAGCAGGCCCTGCTCGTAAGCAGTTTCCATCATGGCCAACTGTCGTGCATCGTCTTTCTTCTCGCCATAAAGGTGTGAAGCCTGAACCCAGTATTGCTTCTTCGGGTAGTACTTCAACAGCACGTTTAAGGTGTCGAGTGCACTGTCGGTGTCGCCCTTATCGAAGTACAAGAAGCGTGCGAGGTTGTACCACTGCTCTTTCGGCAGCTTGCCATCTTTCTCGTGCATACCGATAGCGATCTCGACGTTCTCAAGTGCCTTGTCGTAGTCCTTGAGCTGGTAGTAACCCTGGGACAACAGCACGTAAGCATTGGCGTTGGGCTTGTCAGTCAATTCGAACCAAGCTAGCAGTGCATTAATACCCCGTTGCCATTGCTCCTGCACAAAATACAACTGGGCAATCGTGAACTTGGTGTTAATTTCCATTGCCAACGGAATGTCGGGCTGAGCGATGACTTTCTCGTAGTTTGAGATTGCGCCATCAAAGTCTTCAGCGGAGTAGCGCAAAAACGCATACAGGTTATACACGTTCGCGAGCTCATAACTGTTGAGAGCGCGCTTGCCTTCACCCGAGATCATTTCATCCAAAATCGACTGTGCGGTTTTGAAGTCTTTGGCTTCTGCTGCGACTTGAGCTTCGGCGAGCTTTTCGTACACTTTGTTCCGGAGCGCCGGCGTCCGCCGGGTTTCGCGCTCTTTTTTCTTCTCTTCAGCCTGTGCGTAGGCGGAACTCACGAGTTCCATGCCCGGCAAGGCTTGATCGACACCAACCGCTGCCACAGACACTGCTAGAGTGAGTGCAGACGTGGTGAAAAATCGATGAATCATCAAACTTACCTCCAGAACCCGAGTTACTTCTCGAGCTCGTAAGTGAACTTGTTCTGTACGCCGGCCACCTCAATGGCCTCACCGTCTACTACCCTGGGCTTGTACTTGAATTTCGCAGCCGCCTTGACGGAAGCGCGCTCGAAAATGCCTGAAGGATTACAGTCAACCGGCTGAGGGTCACGAATCGACCCTGTTTTGGTCACCGTATATTCGACAATGCAGTATCCTGTGATGCCCCGTGTCTGGGCACGTCGCGGATAAATAGGCGCGACCTTTACGATTGGCAGGTATTCCCCGTCACCCGATGACATTCCAGAACTGCTGAGTTTGAGTGACACGTCAGTTGTTGGGGCCATATTGACCGCATTGACGTCCATGTCAGTATCAAACTGAATTGGCTCAAGATCCGGCGGTGGCTCTTCGGGATCTTCGACCTTCTCGGGCTTTACTTCCTTCAGATTGGTTTCGATAACCTTATCTGGTACCACAATGTCGGCAATCTTGCGCGCCTTGGTCTCTTCCTGCTCGTAGTCACGGTCGACAAGGCTGAGCATGATGTAAAACAGACCGATGGCAACTGGTACAGCCAGTAGCGCACCGACAAAAACGCGAATTGAACTACCCATTACGATTAAGCCTCATCGTCCGTAGAGATACAGGGCGGCGCGGTTAAAATCGGCCGAACTGCATCAATGAGATCTTCAACAGCGAACGCGGGTGTCTCCCGATCGACCTGAACCACGACATTGGCCTGGGGAGCTTCCTTCTTAGCAGCTTCGGCTATGCGCAGCGAGCGCTCTAGGGGCACCTTGTTCTTGTTGTAGTAAATGTCACCTTTCGAATCGACAGCGAAAATTATGGTGCCGCGCTCACACGCTTCCACAGTCGCTGCCTGAGGCTTGAACACCTCAATGCCCGGCTCCTTAACAAAGGACGAGGTAACGATGAAGAAGATCAACATAATAAATACGACGTCCAGCATGGGCGTCAGGTCAATCTGGTTCTCACTTTGCTGGGATCCCGCACTAGGTCTTGTTGCCTGATCTCTCATACTCATGGCATCAACCTCCCGAACTCGCCCAGTTGACAAGACCGACACCCGCCTCACGAGCGGCATCGGCAACATCAACGACTACGCCAGTCTTGGCGCCTTTTTCAACCTTCACGGTCACTGGGGCTTCAGGATCTTCTGCGAGCATACGCTGGATGTTGGCACGAACCGCGCGGACATCAACCCGTCGATTCTCCATCCAGATCTGCCCATCAGAGGCAACCTCAACAACAATGCTGACCGAATCGTTAGGATCGGACTGCTGATTGTCATCGGGACGATTTACCTCGATACCCGCTTCTTTGATAAACGAAGCCACGACGATGAAGAAGATCAACATGATGAACACGACGTCCAGCATGGGCGTCAAGTCGATCTCAGCGCCGTCCTCTTCCTGTTGTTTCGCAAGTTTGCGCATGGATAGTTATTCCTCTAGGCGCCGAATCAATGATCCGACGTCAATTCATCCTCTAGGAACTGTTGTTCCCGCGTGGCAATCCGCTGCAAATAAGTATTGGCGAACAGGCCTGACAGCGCAGCAACCATTCCCGCCATGGTGGGGATAGTCGATTTCTCAACACCGCCTGCCATCGACTTGGCGTCACCACCACCGGTCACCGCCATCACGTTAAATACTTCAATCATCCCCGTCACAGTGCCCAAAAGCCCAAGAAGTGGGCAGATGGCAACGCAGGTGGCGATGACATTCATATTGTCGTTGATGAGCTGACGACTTTTGGAAAGCAGCCTCATGCGGATCTGCTTAGCATTCCAGGAGCGACGCTCAGAGCGGCCCTCCCAAGTCTGCACAACGAGATTGCGATCTCGCTTCCAAGTAGCTGTGAAGTACCACAGTCGCTCGAAGATCAACGTCCACATGAAGAACACCAAAATGGCAATCAACCAGAGGACGTTCCCGCCTTTGTCCATAAAGGCGAGAATGGCTTCAAAAATTCCTGGCATCGATCGGCCCTCTTCGCCCTAAATTACTTATTGTGCTCGCGCTCGGCGTGCTCTGCGACGATTCCGGTAGCCTGCTCATTCAAGATGTGAATGATGCGCTGCGCCCGACCGTTAACAACGGTGTGCAGGAGGACGGTTGGAATAGCGACCAACAAACCCAGTACCGTTGTGATCAGTGCGCCCGAGATACCGCCGGCCATCGCCTTAGGATCACCAGCACCGAAGATCGTGATGGCTTGGAAGGTAATAATCATACCGGTTACCGTTCCCAGAAGACCCATGAGCGGTGCGACCGCAGCAATGATCTTCAGCAGTGTGAGGCCACCTTCCAGCTTGGGTGTCTCCTTGAGAACGCCTTCGGCCATTTTCAGCTCCAGCGTCTCAGGATCCATATTGGGGTTCTCTTCGTGGATCATGAGAACTCGGCCAAGCGGGTTGTTGCCGTTCGCTTTGTCAGCCTTCAGCTGTGAGCTCACCTTGCCGCTAACCACCGTCAACACGATGACGCGGTAAATGGCGAGCAGGAATGCAAAGATACCAACCGCAGTAATGGCATAGCCTACGTAACCACCTTGATGCCAGCGCTCTTCAAGAGTTGGGCTATCAATGATTGCCGCCAAGAATGAGCCACCGGTGGGGCCAGTCGGGTCAATACCAAACTGGTGCAGACCGCTGCTTGAGGTAGCAAGCTCAGCACCCATGGCATTGCGACCGCGGCCAGGCTGTCGAGGCAATTCAGCGAGATTACCGTTGTTGAATGCGAGGTAAGCACCGCTGGTATCGATGACGTTGAAGGCACCAACACGGACGACTTCGCGATCTGCGATCTCACCCGAAGGTGTGGCCACCGACGCCGTGAACTTGGAGATAGAGCCCTGCTCTTTGATCTCGCGAAGCATTTCGAACCAAACGCGCTCGATTTCTTCAACGCTTGGCAACTTGTCAGAGCCACTCATCTTAGCGATGAGGTCTTTGAGGAAACCTTCACGATCTGGGTATTCAGCAGAAACCAGCGACACTTCCATCTGAGATGCCAAGTCGCCAGAGGCTGCAGTCAAGTGACCGAACAGCTCAGACAGCGTGCCGAGGCGCTCTTTCAACTGCTCCTGCTTGGCAGCAATCAGCAGCTCATTGTCTTCAAAGGTCTTTTCAAGACGAGCCGAACGCTGCTCTTCGCGGGTGCGCTCCTGCTCGGCGCGCCGGAGTTCAGCGGCCTGATTGGCTTTGTCTTGGGTGAATCGCTGTTCGCGGGCAGCATTTTCTGATGCGGCGCGCGCCTTACCTTGTTTCACAAGGCTGAGCAGCTCATCCATATTCTCAGCGGCCACTTCCTGAGGCGTAGGGCCCGCAGGTACTTCTGGTGCGGCGTCATCCTGAGCAAATACACCGGCAGACGCGAATGCGCCGATCACCACGAGGGCTGAAGCTTTAACAAACTGGGCTTTCATCTTAGTTGGCCTCCGGAGCCGCTACGGGCATGAGCAGCAATTCAATAGTGGCGGTTTTTTCTGCGATACGAACACCTTTACGGACAGCTGCGGCGTATTCACCAGCAGACAAGGCTTCCCAAGTGCGCGTTTGATTGTTCCAAGCGCCTGTTTGGGCACCGTCAGTCGTCTGGTAAACCAGTGCAACACGTCCAATACGCAGCACATCGACTTCGCGCGGCGAGCCGTCCACGTCGATGGTGTCGCTATAGGACTCAATACCACGACCGTACTGAAGCTCAATGCTGTAAAGTTCAAGCACCTGTCGGAAAGCTTCCGCTGAGGTCACATCTGACCGGTCGAGATTGCTGCGAACAGCCTCGATGTTGCCCATGCGGGTATCGAGGTCGAAGGGCATGTCTAACTGCACGAACTGGTCGAGACCGTCGAGCATGCGCACGACCAGTGGTGGGATCTGGCGCTGGATAATTGCGGCTTCAGCGATCGAAGTATCGATATCACCGATGCGCGCGTTCTGGTTGGCAATTTGTCGCTCCAGTCGAGCGTTGTAGACCTTGAGGCCATCAACTTGCTTCATCACCGTTTTGTAGTCGGATAACAGGTCACGGGTTTCGTCGGCCAGGCGGTCAATTTTCGCCTGTGACGTGCGAGCCTCCGCAGTGCGCTCCTTACCAACATCGAGGATAGCGTCAAGTGATTGGGCGTTGGCGGAAGCAGCGACACCCAGGGCGCCGCCGGCAACACAAGCCGCGAGCAGAACAGATTTTAATCGTTGCGTAGTCATGGGGTCGGTAGTTCCTCTATGTAGACAAAAACCGTGGACGGGTACCTCTCGTAGCCCGTCTCGCTGTCAAAACAATCCAACGTGAGTGCTGCAAGTTTCCAGCGCGCGCGTATGAATCCCTTAAGTGTGAGTGAGTCACGGGTTGCAGACTTTACCCGAGCAGATAACCCCGAGGCAAATTCCGTATTCTTATTGGTGATACCACGAACTCCGAGACTAACTTCAACGGACCAGTTCTACAACACTGAATGCATGACTATTGCGCTCTCCAGCCTCATTTTTCACCCGGCTCGCCTCTCGCCACCCGTCAATGCTCGACAAATCGAAGAATGCGTCACCCTCTACCTGTCCGTGCACCTGAGTGAGCACAACCTTATCGGCAATCGGTAAAGCGAGTCGATAAATTTCTGCACCGCCAACAACACAAACAGCATCAGCCCCATCAAGGAGCGCCTGCTGCTGCCCGCGGGCAATAGCGCCGGCGAGGTCTGAGCACACCTCAACCCCTGGGTGAGACCAGTCAGAGCGGCGAGTCAATACGATATTGGTGCGACCTGGCAGAGGCCTGCCCACTGATTCAAAGGTTTTGCGCCCCATGATCACCGGCCGTCCCAATGTTGTTTGCTTGAAGTGCCGGAGATCGTCGGGCAAATCCCAGGGCAGTCCGTCCCCTTTGCCAATGACGCCGTTCTCAGACACTGCGAGCACCAACACGATAGGTGTATCAGCAAAATCGTCCATCAGATCGCCACCGGCGCTTTAATATGGGCTTGCGGCTCGTAGCCCTCGAGTAAGAAATCCTCAAACCGGTAGTCGTAGAGCGAATCGGGCTTGCGAACAATCGAAAGCGAGGGGCGCGCGCTCGGGGTGCGACTCAGCTGCAGTGCCACCTGCTCTTGGTGATTGCTGTAAATATGGGCATCTCCCAGAGTAATGACCACTTCGCCCACGCCTAAACCCGCCTGCTGAGCAAGCATGTGGGTTAGCAACGCGACAGAGGCAATGTTGAAGGGCAGACCGAGGAATGCGTCACTCGAACGGATGTAAAGCAATGCGGACAGTCGGCCATTTGCCGCATAAAACTGATAAAGCAAATGACAGGGCGGCAATGCCATCCGCCCAGCCTGCACGTTCTCTTGAGGCGACATGGATTCGTCCGGCAGGTACTCGACATTCCAGCCATGAAACAGTATCCGCCGACTCTCTGGGCGATTGCGCAAACAATCCAGCACGTAATCCAACTGGTTAATTGTTGAGCCGTCCCGGGTTGGCCAGCGCGTCCACTGAGCGCCATACAGGGGGCCGAGGTCGCCCTCATCGGTGGCCCACTCGTCCCAGATTGAGACGCCGTGCTCTTTAAGCCACTGCGTGTTGGTGTCCCCACTGAGAAACCAGATCAGCTCATTGACAACGCTTTTGAAATGCACCTTTTTGGTGGTCAGAAGCGGAAAGCCATCAGCGAGATCGAAGCGCAACTGGCGCCCAAATACCGACCGAGTACCGGTGCCGGTTCGGTCACCGCGGTCAATTCCGTTGTCTCTGATGTCAGCCAGTAAATCGAGATAGGCGCGCATAGTTCCTCGTGTTATTTATCGTGTTGCTTCTCGTATCGAGCTTCATGTTCTGCTTTTTGTGGCTCGAGAAACAGTCTTCAGTTATGGGATCGGTTCAGGCGGTACGCCCAGAGCAGAAGCCAGCTACCCAAAAGCAACATGGGGATGCACAGTAGCTGCCCCCGTGTTAACCACCCAAAGGCCTCAAAGCCAATGTGCGCATCGGGCTCCCGGAAAAATTCAGCAATAAAGCGCAGCAGGCCATAGCCAACAAGAAAGACGCCAGCGACTGACCAAGTGGGGCGCGGGCGGCGACTGAACCAGAGCACGACAAAGAATAGCAGGCAGCCCTCAAGCGCAAACTGATAAAGCTGGGACGGGTGACGGGCTAGCGCAAGAGGATCTTTGGGAAACACCATCGCCCAGGGTACGTCTGCCGCACGACCCCATAACTCCTGGCCAATGAAGTTTCCCAAGCGCCCAAGGGCCAAGCCAACAGGCGCCAACGGAGCGACAAAATCGGCAACCGAACCAAACTGAACTCGATGGCGACGGGCGAACACGTAAAGCGCTGCGATGACGCCTAACAGGCCGCCGTGAAACGCCATGCCGCCTTCCCACACACGGAACAACCACAGCGGCTCGGCAATCAGACGTTCCCAGCCATAAAACACGGCGTAGCCTAATCGCCCACCGGCAACGATGCCCAGCGCCGCATAGAAAATAAGGTCATCGACCTGGTCTCTGCTGATCGGAGAATCGGCACGGGAACTGCGTCGATTGGCCAGCCACCAGGCAAAGACCAATCCCCCCAGGTACGTCAGGCCGTACCAATGCACTTTGATTGGTCCGAGCGCAATGGCGACGGGGTCGATCTGCGGGTAAGCGATCATTCGTCTTTATCCTGATTTAGCCGAATGTACCGCTCGAGTCCTCGACGCTCGATAAGTTCATCAACGACGGCGCCCACTTCAGCCGCGGTACATAGCCCCTCAACCTTGGCTAGGGCCGCCTGTGCCTCGGCACTGGTGATTGAGCGCACAACTTTCTTTACCCGCGGCACGTTCGCGGCGTTCATCGACAACTGGTCAAAACCGAGGGCAATCAACAGCGCAACCGATCGCGGATCCCCCGCCAGCTCGCCACAAATACTGACGGTTTTGCCTGCGCCATGCGCAGCGCTGACAATCGTACGCAAAGCGCCAATGACCGAGGGGTGAAGCGGATGATAAAGATCGGCAACGCGAGCGTTGTTTCGATCGACCGCGAGCAGATACTGAGTAAGGTCATTTGAACCAACGGAAAGGAAATCTACGCGCGCTGCTAACGCGGGCGCCAAAAACACCGCGGAGGGCACCTCGATCATTACGCCAATAGGCGGAAATGGCTGGCTGTAGCCCTCGCTGACCACTTCATTATGACAACGACGAATAAGCTCGAGGGATTCCTCAAGCTCTTCCACGCTGGAAATCATCGGCAGCAGAATTCGAAGATTACCTAGCCCCTCATTGGCTTTGAGCATCGCGCGCACTTGAGCGAGAAAAATTTCTGGATGATCTAGGGTGACCCGAATTCCGCGCCAACCGAGGAAAGGGTTGTCTTCCTCAATGGGGAAGTAGGGCAGGGATTTGTCACCGCCAATATCCAGCGTTCGCATCGTGACCGGTGCCGGTGCGAAGACCTCGAGCTGCTCACGGTAGAGATGTCGCTGCTCTTCCTCGCTGGGGAAGCGGTCCCGCAACAAAAAAGTGACCTCGGTGCGATAGAGGCCGACACCTTCGGCACCATTTTCAAGGGCGCGCTGCAAGTCCGCGACAATGCCCGTATTAACCCAAAGTGGAATGCGGTGCCCGTCGAGGGTTTCACAGGGCTCGCGGGTTAGTGTCGAGAGCTCCTCGGAAAGCACCCGATCCTCGTCGACCAACTGCTGGAAACGGACCAAGGCGTTGGGATGCGGGTTAATGTACACCCGTCCGTTGTAGCCATCGACTACCAGCTTCTTGTCACCGAGCCGGTTGTAGGGGAGGTCCGTCGCACCCATTACCGCGGGCACACCCATACCACGAGCCAAGATCGCCGCGTGGCTATTGCTAGACCCGCGCAACGACACCACACCCACAAGCCGCTCTCGGGGCACCTCTCCCAGGGCCGATGCGGTGATTTCCTCCGCCACTAATATCGTCTGTTCTGGCCACTCACGCCGATTGTGCTCGTCATCCTGAAGGTAAGTGAGTACTCGCGTGCCAAGGTCTCGCACGTCCACCGCACGCTCTCGAAGATAGCTGTGCTCCATGCGCTCAAAATGACGGATGTGCTTGATCATGACCTGACTCAACGCACCCTGCGCCCACTCCCCTGACTTGATGAGCGCAGCGACTTCGCCCCCAAGTGTCGAGTCATCAAGAATGTTGAGATACACCCCAAAGAGCGCATGATCCTCGGGCGACAACTCGTCCCTTAAATTCTCCGCGACCACTTCAATATCATCCCGCACCCGAGCGAGGGCGCCGCGAAACGCGCGCAGCTCATCTTTTCGGTTGGGCGCTTGGCGCGAGGGCACTGCCATCAAATCGGCAGTCGGCGAGACAAATACCCCGGTACCGATACCAATACCAGGAGACCCGGGAATACCTGCGATGCGAGTGATGCCATCGCTTGCTGGTGCCAGGTCTGTCGCAGCACCAGAGACTTCAGCGTGGGCGATAACCCCCGCAAGTTGCGCCGACACAGTGATTAAGAAAGCTTCTTCATCATCGCTAAAGCGTCTGGTAGCAGATTGCTGAACAACCAACACACCCAGCAGATCACGCTGGTGAATGATGGGCGCGCCCATAAAGGTATTAAAGTTTTCTTCCCCGAGGCCTGGCACTAACTGAAAGCTGGGGTGATTCATTGCATCGTCGAGGTTGAGCAGTTCGCCTCGGCCGGCGACCCAACCCACCAAACCCTCTTCCATCCCGAGTGAAAACTGGCCCACCTTATTGGCATTAAGGCCTTCGGTAGCGCGGAACACCAAGCGCTGACTGGCTCGATCCCGCAAATAGACGGTACAGACCTCGGTCGCCATAGCGGCGCGAACCTCACGCACTATCAACGATAACGCCTCATTGAGACTATCGGCCTCGTTAACCGCTTGGACAATTTTTCGGAGAGTTTCAATCATTTAATTAGGCAGCTCGCTTGCGCTTCCGGCGGGGCATCAACGACGGCAATAACTCTGTTAGCGCCTCACGGTAAACCGCGCGCTTGAAATCCACCACCCCCGTCAACGGGTACCAGTAATTAACCCAGCGCCAATGATCAAACTCGGGGTCGGGATGGGCGTCGACGCGCACCGCGCTGTCCTCGGCCAGCAGGCGCAGCAAGAACCACTTCTGCTTTTGTCCGACGCAGACTGGCTGCTCGTGCTTTCGGATATATCGCGCGGGCAGCCGGTATCGCAACCAGCCGCGACTGCGCCCAATGATTTCAACATGCTCCTTGGCTAGCCCAACCTCCTCGTCGAGTTCCCGAAACATCGCCTCCTCTGGGCTTTCGTTGGCGTGAATGCCCCCTTGCGGAAACTGCCAGGAGTCCCGCCCGCCGATACGCCGACCCCAGAGCACACTGCCCTGTGCATTCGCAACGATGATACCGACGTTAGGCCGAAAGCCCTGCGCGTCGATAACCCGTTCTTTATCGGCAACTCCCACCAACAACTCCCTGTCATCTGTCCGGTGACGCTCGGCCACCTCAAATCGTTTATTTGTAGTTCAGTTTGCGCAGCCAGTATTCCAAGCTGTCTATCTATGCTGGCCTCTCAACGTTACGGAGAGATCAGCCAGGCAGGTCAAATCTTGGCAATTTGTCTGCCCGTCTAGGCAGCGGTATTCTTTCACACTAACCCGATACGCGTTAGCGCGGATATCGAATTCCCTACGCTAACGGAAGTTTTCCTGTGACCCTCGCAATCTTTGATCTTGACAATACCCTACTCGCAGGCGATTCAGACCACAGTTGGGGCGAATTCCTATGCGCCGAGGGCGAAGTTGACCCCGCGGTTTTCGCCAGTGAAAACGATGGTTTTTATGCCGCTTATCAAGCGGGCACGCTCGATATTGATCGCTATCTCAAGTTCGCGCTGGCCCCAATCGCCGGTCGCGACTTAGGGTCTGTCGCGATACTTCAGGAGCGTTTTTTGGCCGACTGGGTTGAACCCATGGTGCTAACAAAGGGGTTGGAGCTCATCGCCCACCACCGACGCCTAGGGCACACGCTTATGATCATTACGGCGACCAATACGGTGGTTACCAAGCCCATTGCAGCCAGGCTTGGTATTGAGCACTTGCTTGGCTCTGACGCCGAGATTGTTGACGGCCGCTACACGGGTGCAGTCGTTGGCACGCCCACCTTCCAAAACGGCAAAGTTACGCGGCTCAAGTCTTGGCTTGCAGAACATGGAGAAAGCCTGGAGGGTGCCTGGTTCTATAGCGATAGCCACAATGACCTGCCGCTACTGGAGCAGGTCGATAATCCGGTGGCAGTGGATCCGGACACGCGGCTTAAAGCGGCGGCCGAGCAGCGGCGCTGGCGAGTCATCTCGCTACGCTAACGGCGTGAGCCGGTGGCTAACTCTCTTCTTCGCAGTGCCCAGCGTAATCGTCAGCAGATAGTAAATCCTCGAGCTCGGACACGTCATCGGGCTTTAAGCGGAAAAACCAGCCATCGTTATAGGGATTAGAATTCACCGTTTCAGGAGTGTCTTCGAGGGCTTCATTAATGCCAATGACCTCCCCGGAAACGGGAGAGTAAATGTCAGAAGCGGCTTTGACAGACTCAACAACCCCAGCTTGATCGCCCCCCGCAATGGCATCCCCAACCGCGGGCACCTCAACATAGACCACGTCACCCAAGGCTTCCTGGGCGTGCTCGGTGATGCCTACGGTGACCGAACCATCTTCCTCGAGTCGAGCCCATTCATGGGTCTTGGCATATTTCAGCTCGCTGGGATTGTTACTCATTCAGTGCCTCTCTCTGTGGCTTGCTATGGCTTGTGAACTGCGTTTTGTGTGTATGTTAGCGGCGTGTTGCCTGCATGTTAACGCGTGTTAGGTGCATGTTTTCTAGCGTGTCAGTGTCATATTAATCAAGCGTTACTGAGCCTTTTTTACCAACAAGAATCGAATCATCTGTGCGGATGCTTGCCATTTCGTATGGGAGCAACGCGCCGCAGTGTCGTATCGGAGTAAAAAGTAGCCGCCGATCAAGGCGATGGCAACCAAAAATAGAGGCTTCGCTGATTGAGAAGTAAAAATCGCGAAAAATTTAGCCGAGACTGGCTCATTGGCCGTCATTCATTTCGAGCCATCTCAAGCCGTTTCACGCCAGTTCAAGACAATGCTTGGGACACAAACCAACGCTTTAGTGGGCTCGCGGCATTGACCCAACGCAAACCGGTATTGCGCAAGACGCGCACTATCGGGTCACCACTCCCAAAACCGCGTTTGAACCCTTCCATCGCCGCCATCATCACTAGATTCTCGCCTTTGCGGGCGCGCTGATAGCGCGCAAGTACAGGCTTTGACCCCCAATCAAGATCTGATGAATAGGCGTGCCACAGTTCCTCGGCAAGGACGCGCACATCAGATAGGCCAAGATTAATGCCCTGGCCGGCTAACGGGTGAATGCTGTGGGCGGCATCCGCCACCAGCGCAACCCGACCTTTAACGTAGTCCGCCGCATGACACTGCCTGAGCGGGAATGCAGCGCGCTTACCAACCGCGACGACTTGCGGTGCACGATCACCTAATGCGCGGTTGAGCTCTGCAATGAAGCGCTCATCGTCAGCCCCCATGAGCCCCTCTAACAACGGATCATCGACCGACCAAACGATTGAGCACAGCGCCTCATCAGCGAGAGGTAGCAGGGCTAGAGGACCCGAAGGCAAGAAAGCCTGGTAACAGGTCGCGCGATGGCTGTCGCCGAGCCCAATGGTCGACACAATTGCGTGTTGATCGTAAGACCAGGAGCGGGTTTCAAAACCCACTTTGTCGCGAACCCTAGAGCGCGCACCATCGGCACCCAGCAACAGCGGCGCCGAGAACCGGGCACCGCTCGCGCTCTCGGCTGTCACCTGTTCCGCACTCACAGAATCGATTGAAGCCAGAGCATCTTGCCAATGAATCGACACATTGCGATTACCCTCGGCCACCGCGAGCAATGCCGCAATCGTGAGGCGGTTTTCCACAATATGCCCCAACAAGGGGTCGCCCGCCTCGGCAGCGGAAAAACGAATTTCACCGGTGCCCTGACCGTCCCACACATACATCTGGTCGTAAGGTCCAACCCGCTGGTCCGCGATAGAAGACCAGGCACCTAAGGCATCAAGAAACCTAACAGACGCTGGAGTCAGGGCGCTGACGCGGCTATCCCAGCCATCGAGCTGAACTGACAAACTAACGCTTCCTGGCCGCGATCCGGCTTCGAGCACCGCAACCCGCATACCTCGAGTCCCGAGCGCCACCGCCAGCGCCAAACCGCCGATTCCAGCGCCGACCACAATGACATCGACTTCAAATTCGGAGCTAACCATCAACGCACGCTCCCTGAAGTCGCCGACTTTTGGTTGGCCGGGAGTTGGAAATCTGCGGCGGTCCCGATTCGAGCGATTTGGCGCCGCATTGGAGGCAACAGATCAAGCGCGGCCAGTGCCGCATCTCGGGGGCCATCAAGCAGTAGGCCACGGCGAGAAAATAACGTCGATAACAGGTCTGTTCCCTGAATGGTGCGAGATTGATCAGGCTCTGTGGCACGAAGATAACGCGCCAAAACGTCGGGGCTACCGAGCCGCTCGCCGGCAAGCGTGGCCGACTGAAGTGTCGCGGCCAAGGTGATCGCATCCCTGAGCGAAAGATTTAACCCTTGCCCTGCAACCGGATGAATACCATGAGCCGCATTACCCGCAATTACGATGCCTGGACGGATCTGCTCCGCAGCGCGAACCCGCTCGAGGGGCCAAACGTTGCGCCGGCCAACCTTGAGCAACTCACCCAAACGCCAACCAAAGGCCTCCTGCAAAGCCGCGAGAAACCCTGCATCATCTCGCTCAAACAAGGCCGCAGCGCGACCCTCAGCAGCAGACCAGACCAGATTGAACCGCTGCTCGCCCTGCTGCACCGTTGGCAGTGGCAGCAGCGCCAGAGGCCCTTCGGGAGTGAAACGCTCAAAGGCCACACCTTGTTGAACTCCACTAAACGACACGTTTGCCACGATCGCTGTTTGACCACTGCTGTGCCGATCTACTGAAACTCCTAACAGACCACGAAGCTTGGAATCACCACCGTCAGCGACAATCACAAGATCTGCCGCCAAGGCTTCACCATCACCCAAAGTAATCCCTGGGAGACCGCCAGCGCTGCCGACAGAGGCGACATCAACGGGTGCGTGAATGGCCACCCCTAAAGTGTCAGCCTGTGATTTTAGAGCCCGGCCGATAACGTGGTTCTCACACACGAACCCAAGACAGTCAGCGCCGACATCGCTGGCATCCATCAGAGCGCTGCCAAAGCGCCCCTGGTTAGAGACGTGAATCTTGCGAATCACCCCACTATGTCCATCGAGGGCCGGCCAAACCTCGAGAGAACGCAGAATGGCGCGGCTGGCAAGGTTTAGCGCGGAAGCGCGCGTATCGAGTGGGTCAGGTGTACCGGCTGGTAAGGGACGCGCCTCAAGCACCGCGACGTCAGCGTGACGTATGGCATCCTTGACGGCAACGGCAAAAGCCAGCCCGACCATGCCACCGCCAACGACGCGAATCCTCGGTGCCATGCACTTAGCCTGTCGCCATCAGTGCTTCGATGTCCTCGGTAGTTTTGGGCACCCCCGCTGTCAAAATTTCACAGCCATCCGCGGTGACCGCCACGTCGTCCTCGATGCGGACGCCAATACCGCGCCATTTTTTCGCCACCTTCGTGTTAATGGGCGAGACATAAATGCCGGGCTCGATGGTCAAAACCATGCCAGGCTCAAGCTGCCGCCACTTGCCGCCAACCCGGTAATCGCCCACATCGTGCACGTCCATTCCAATCCAGTGCCCTGCGCGGTGCATGTAAAAATCCCGATAGGCGCCATCCTTGATCAGCTGCTTCTCATCGCCCTTTAACAAACCGAGCTCGATGAGTCCGCGGGTAATGACCCGTACGGTTGCGTCGTGACTTTGATTATAGGGGTTACCCGCTTTGATCTTCTTAATGGCAGCAAGCTGGGCTTTGAGCACCACGTCGTAGAGCGCTTTTTGCTCAGGCGAGAACTTCCCGTTCACAGGAAATGTGCGCGTGATATCCGCAGCATAGCCCTGATATTCACAACCGGCGTCGATCAGCACCAAATCCCCATCGCGCAACTTATCGGCGTTCTCGGTGTAGTGGAGGATGCAGGCGTTGACGCCGCCACCGACGATACTCGTGTAGGCGGGATTGCGCGCACCGTTCTCGGCAAACTCGTGAAGGATCGCACCTTCAAGATGGTACTCATAGCGGCCAGGCCTGCACTCCCGCATGGCGCGGCAGTGGGCCTCGGCAGAAATTTCTCCCGCCTTGCGCATGATTCGAAGTTCAGCGGCACTTTTTACCAAGCGCTCTTCGTGAAGCAAAAACCCTAAATCCGAGAAGTCGCCCGGGGGCTTGGCGCCTGTGCGCACCTGCTTGCGGATCGTATTGACCCAGCCCATCACCTGCTGATCGAAACTGTCGTTATGGCCCATTGAGTAGTAGATGTGCTCACGCCCTTCCATTAGGCCGGGCAAGATGTCGTCAATGTCATCGATCGGAAACCCATCGTCGACGCCATAATCTTTGACCGCGCCTTCCGGGCCCGCGCGGTAACCATTCCAAAGCTCCAGCTCAACATTGCGGTCGCGACAGAACATGATGACTTGGCCCTGACGACGTCCGGGCACCAAAACAAGTACCGCGTCGGGCTCGTTAAATCCAGTCAGATAGAGAAAGTCGCTGTCCTGGCGGAAAACGTATTCCGTGTCTCGGCTGCGGGTGCACTCATGGGAAGCCGGCAGCAGCGCAATGCTGTTTGGCTTCATCATGCCCATTAGCTGACGGCGGCGGCGGGCGTATTCACTTTTGCTGATTTTCAATGTCGACTCTCATTCAATTTGTAGTAGGTGGGGCAGACGGCCCTGTGTTCTGCTTATTAAGCATGTCCTCGAGCCCGTCCTGCACAACGCTCAGAGCGGCGATGCGCATGTACTCGACCAGCTCCGAAAGATCCCGCTCGGTTTCTTCGCTTTCCTCTTCCTCAGCGTCAATGTGTGCGATAGCGGCAAAATCTTTGATCGCCTCGGCGGTGCTGGGTGGGACGCTACCGCCCGTTCCCGCAATCGCAGCTACCGCCTGAGTGTAACCGGTGAGGAAGCCACTGGCCCACCGGCCGGTCGACAGTAACCGGTGCTCGAAGGGTTCATCGTCCTCGGGCAGCATTGGCTGAAATGCAAAGTCGGCATCGGCGACCGCTGACAGGGTCGCGGCCATGATCCGTCGCGTGAAGTCTGCGACCTCACCGTGCAAATCAACCGCCAGCGACTTCTCGAGTAATGCCAACGCATTGTCGCGACGTTCGTCATTGCTAATATCAACACCGGCCGCCAGCATTCCCAGAAGGGCCCCATGCAGCTCAGAGGGATTCAACGTCAGCCCGTCGCCAAACAACACGTCAGCGCTCTCGGACCAGCCGGGCATGTCTTCGTAATCACCGAGAGAATCGACCAGCACATTGCCTCCAGATGCCCACTAGAGGGCTCAAGTTCGGATAATGGTTCAGAAACATCAGCAGCCCGTTGAATTAACAGGTTTTTCCCTAAACTCGTCAGGGAACCGGTGGACGCCATTGACCGTCTGCCGAGCCAACCCTATAGTGGCTACCACTCCATAGTCCCAGTGTAACTGTCGTGGCCGAGAAACTCATCCAATCCCTCGAAGCCAAGGTTTCGGACCTCATTGAACTGAGCCGAGAACTCAACCGTGAGAACCGCCAGCTCAAAGTGCGCAATGCGGAATTGCAGCGTGAGCGACGCGAGTTGCTTGAGCGGCAGCGACTGGCGGGCGAGCACGTCAACAGCACGCTCGAGAAATTGCGCAAAATAGAAGGTGGCCAGTGAGTCGCGTCCCGACCGTTACCGTTGAGATCCTCGACAAGGAGTATCAAGTTGCTTGTCCACCCGAGCAGGAAGCAGAGCTGGTCGCCGCGGCAAAGCACCTCGATCAACAGATGCGCGATATTCGGGCTGGCGGCAAAGTCATTGGGTTAGAACGCGTTGCGATTATGGCCGCATTGAACCTAAGCCACGAATTACTTGCCGTCAGGGGGGGTTACGACCCCAAGCGCCTTGACGACCACGAGGACCGAATCAAGGGGCTCAACAGTCAGTTAGACGAGGCGCTCTACCAGCTTCGTCAACTGGAAATCAACTGACGATTTTCCGTTATACTCGAGGCGTTCCTGGCGTATTCGCCAGACAGTCAGTCCTCGAGCCGATAATGCACCATCCGGGGGCCACCGAACGTTGCTGTTGTGCAAGTCCGGCATGACCGGAAAGCCTGATGCTGCGCGGCGGTCACCACCTTGAACCGCAGGGTTCAAGGGCGACACTGTCAGCGGTACGCTGGGTTCTCTTTTCTTCAAACACGGTGGGTTACACACTGTGAACACGCGTTCGGAACTGAATATCCCAGTCTCCAAGCAGGACTGGCGAATTACTCTGAAAAAGCGCCGAGCCCAGGCATCTCGTGTCGGGGAAGAAGAGCTGTGTCACCAGCTTGACACGATCTCCGAGTGGAAAAGCGCTCGCATCGTTGCCAGCTATTGGGCGAATGTTGAAGAGCTTTGCCCCAGCCCCTGCGATCAGGTGGCAATAACATCTGCCAAAACTGTTGCGTATCCCCGGGTAATCGCTAAAGGTACGATGGTGATGTGCGCCTGGCGGCCCTCAGATCCAACTGAGGAAGGTCCCAATGGCATCAAACAGCCGACCAGTGATTGCCCTGTCATTCCATCGCAAGACATCGACTTTTTTCTGATACCGCTGTTGGGTTGCGATGATCGTGGCATCCGGCTTGGTTATGGGGGTGGCTTTTACGATCGCTACCTGAGCATGTCCAGTGGCTTCAGATGCGGGCTGGGGTTTGCGGTTCAGCGGATTAGAGAACTGCCTTCAGACGCTCACGATCAACGACTGCAGGCTTTTCTAAGTCCCGAGCGTTTTGAGCGTTTTGGTCCGTGAAAACGAGATTTTGGCGGTAGTAGAAGAACCCAATTGGCGGGATTAGAGTTTTTACGGCTATTTCCAGCGCTTAGTTTCAGCGCTAAGCAACAACCCCAGATCCGGGCGCCTGTTTTCGATGTTATTTCGCTTGGCCACTTTGTGGACCGCTGTTCTCGGAATGATATCCGGACGGGGTTTTAAGGCTGAGCTACTGGGTAATGAAACTAGCGGAGACTTCAGTTGTTGAACACTTGAGTTACTGGACTCTCAAGCTACTGAACAATGATACCCGCCTGCTCGGGGGACATTTTGGGGCCGTCGTCACCGACTAAGTGACTGGAGGCTGCGCCGAGGGCGACAATGATCGCGAGAATCCAAAACAAGTCAGGTTTGCGATTGCTCATTTTTAACTTCACCAATCTCAATGCTGCGGTATCTGGCTTCTCAGAACCGCCGCGTATAAAAATAATTATTCTGTGCCCGCAAAAACAAAAACGGGCCGCAAACTAAAAAGTCCTTTTTTGCCCTGAACTTACTGACTTTCTCGACCAATAAACCTCAGCAGCCGGACGTAACCTACGCTCTGTCAAAAAAATGTCAAGTTTAGCTGACAACTTTTATTCTGGGCATCAAATGCTGACCTGTCGGCGCTACAAGCGGCCGAGGTACATGCTGTAAGCAGGGTTGTCTGTTTCCTCGCGATGGGGGTAGCCGATATCTGCAAGGCAGGTGCGTAGGGCTGAACGACGCCCCGGGGGAACTTGTAGGCCAACGAGAATGCGACCATAGGCCGCGCCATGGTTTCGGTAGTGGAATAAAGAAATATTAAATTCAGTACCCAGCGCGTTTAAAAAAGTGAGCAGTGCGCCCGGGCGCTCCGGGAACTCCACCCGAAAAACCATTTCTTCATCAATATTTTGGGGCGCGCGACCACCCACCATATGCCGGATGTGTAATTTTGCAGTCTCGTTATCGGTGAGATCGCTGACCGCATAACCCTGACCCGCGAGCTTAGCGGTTAACTGCTGCTGATCATCCCCGTTGGGAGTGACACTCAACCCCACAAAGACGCGAGCCTGCTGATCGTTCTCGTAGCGGTAGTTGAACTCAGTGATATTGCGTTTACCCAAGGCATTGCAGAATGCACGAAACGCGCCTGGGCGCTCGGGGATCGTCACGCTCATTACCGCTTCGCGCCGCTCACCGATCTCCGTGCGCTCAGAGATATAGCGCAGCCGGTCAAAATTAGTGTTGGCACCACTGACCGTAGCAACCATTGTCGCGCCCTCGATACCGTGAGCCTCGACGTACTTTTTCATCCCCGCAACCGCCAGGGCACCCGCAGGCTCGGCGATGGCCCGAGTATCCTCAAAAATGTCTTTGACCCCCGCGCAAATTTCATCCGTTGTGACTGTGATCACTTCGTCGACACACTCGCGAATCACTCGGAAAGTCTCTTTGCCTACCTGCGCAACGGCGCAACCATCCGCAAACAGACCAACCTCTTTCAGCCTGACTCGACGGCCCTTTTCTAAGGCAACCTTGGTACAGGCCGCATCATCAGGCTCAACGCCAATAATTTTCGTGTTAGGCCAGACATAGCGCAGATACGCGGACATACCTGCCAAAAGTCCACCGCCGCCACAACAAATGAATACGTAATCCATCGGGGCGGGAGCTTGTCTAGCGATCTCCATTGCAACTGTGCCCTGACCCGCGATCACATCCGGATCGTCAAAGGGATGCAGATAAGTCATTCCCTCGGACTCAACAATTTCCATAGCTCGGGCTGAAGCCTCGTCGAAGGTATCCCCGTGCAGCACTACGGTGGCACCCCAGTTGCGCACCGCATCGACCTTGATCATGGGGGTAGTCACCGGCATCACGATCTTGGCACGCACACCCAATTTCTGGGCACCCAGGGCAACCCCCTGCGCGTGATTACCCGCTGATGCAGCAACCACGCCGCGAGCACGGGCCTCTTCACTGAGGTTGATCATTTTGTTGTAGGCGCCGCGACATTTAAACGAAAACACGGGCTGCAAATCCTCGCGCTTCAAATACGCACTGTTGCCGATCCGGCGAGACATCAGTGGCGCAAGCTCGAGGGGGGTTTCCCGCGCGACGTCATAAACCCGAGCATTGAGAATGCGTTTGATGTAGGAATGGGGCATTACAGCGAACCGTCTGATTATCTGGAGACCGCGCATCATAAGGGTTTAGGGTTCCAGCGTCATGGCATCGTCGAGGATGTTTACCCTCTAGGTCGTTACCAAGCCCACCTTTCGATTGCGACCGAGCGGTGGATCGCCGACAATACGCACCCTTTTTATTACCGGCACTTCCCTGGGAGATCCCATGCCTTCTCGATCAGAACTCGCCAATGCCATCCGGGCATTGAGCATGGACGCCGTGCAGGCAGCCAATAGCGGCCACCCAGGCGCGCCCATGGGCATGGCAGACATCGCGGAGGTGCTCTGGAACGACCATCTGAAACACAACCCGGGCAATCCCGAGTGGCCCGATCGCGACCGCTTTGTCATGAGTAATGGTCACGGCTCGATGCTCATTTACAGCCTGTTGCACCTCACGGGTTATGAACTCCCCATCGAAGAACTGAAAAACTTCCGCCAGTTACACAGTAAAACCCCGGGACACCCGGAATACGGCTACGCACCAGGAGTCGAAACCACCACAGGCCCCTTAGGTCAGGGCATTGCTAACGCGGTTGGCATGGCTTTGGCGGAGAAGACCTTGGCCGCACAGTTCAACCGTGAAGACCACACCGTCGTTGACCACCGCACTTGGGTATTCCTCGGAGACGGCTGCCTTATGGAAGGTATCAGTCACGAGGCCTGTTCGTTGGCAGGCACGCTGGGCCTGGGCAAGCTGGTCATGTTTTATGACGACAACGGGATCTCCATTGATGGCGAAGTAGAGGGGTGGTTCACCGACAACACCCCTGCCCGATTCGAGAGCTATGGCTGGCAGGTAATCCCCGCCGTTGACGGACACAATCCTGAGGCGGTCAATGCGGCCATAAAGGCAGCGATCTCTGACACTAATCGGCCCACCTTGATTTGCTGTAAAACCATTATCGGCAAAGGCGCACCCAATAAGCAGGGAACCGAGTCCTGCCACGGCGCCGCCCTGGGTGATGCCGAAGTGGCGGCCACCCGCGAAGCAATCGGCTGGCCGCATGCCCCCTTTGTGGTACCCGACGAGGTTTACAGTGGCTGGGATGCCCGCAGCAAAGGCGCTGCCGCGGAAGCCGACTGGAAAGCGACGTTTACAGCCTACGCAGAGGCTTATCCCGAACTTGCCAACGGTTTAGCGCGTCGCCTGAAGGGTGCACTACCGGAAAACTTCGAGTCCGACATGGACGACTACATCGCGCTGTGTGCCGAAACAGCGGCTGATGTGGCCTCGAGGAAAGCCTCCCAGCAGACGCTGAACACCCTGGGGCCGCTACTTCCTGAACTGCTGGGCGGATCCGCCGACCTGGCTGGCTCCAACCTGACCATTTGGGATGGTTGCGAAGGGATTTCGCCAAGCACCCCCGGCGGCAACTACGTGTACTACGGCGTACGCGAGTTCGGTATGTCAGCGGTGATGAACGGCATTGCACTGCACAAGGGTTTCATTCCATACGGTGCAACCTTTCTAATCTTCATGGAGTACGCCCGCAACGCGGTGCGCATGGCGGCGCTGATGAAACAGCGCGTCGTCTTTGTCTACACTCATGACTCCATTGGCCTAGGTGAAGACGGCCCGACCCACCAGCCGGTTGAGCAGCTGACTGCTCTACGCGCCACCCCCAACCTCGAGACCTGGCGCCCCTGCGATACCGTCGAGTCTGCCGTGGCATGGAAATCGGCGATCATGCGCGAAGACGGCCCCACTTCGCTGGTTTTCTCGCGTCAGACCCTGCCTCATCAGTACCGAGCTGGCGAAGTCCTCGAAGAAATCGCCTGCGGCGGGTATGTGCTGGTAAAAGAAGTGGGTGACCTCGACGCTATTATCATCGCCACCGGCTCAGAGGTCTCTCTCGCCATTGAGGCCGCGTCGATCCTCGCCGATCAGGGTCGCGGCATTCGCGTTGTTTCAATCCCATGCCCCGAGCGCTTTGTGGCACAGGATGCGGAGTACCGTGAAGCAGTACTCCCAAGCCATGTCCTCGCACGGGTTGCCGTCGAAGCCGGTCACGCCGATTTCTGGCATAAATTCGTTGGGCTCGATGGCCGCATTGTGGGAATGACCACGTTTGGCGAATCTGCACCCGCGGGCGACCTCATGAAAGCGTTTGGATTCACCGTCGACAACGTCGTTGCCGCGGTTGAGGACGTGTTCCTCGATTGAGCTATCGCATTGCGATTAACGGCTTTGGCCGCATCGGGCGCTCGGCATTCCGGGCTTGGGCGACCCGAGAGACTGCCCGTCAGGGACTGACCCTCGCGGCCATTAACGAGTTGGCGGACGGCGAAACGGTTGCGCACCTCGCTCGCTACGATTCCACCCACGGTCGCTTTCCGGGTGTGATCGGACTGCAGGGAACCCACCTGACGGTCGACGACGTTTCAGTGCCACTGCTTTCAGAGGCGGCGGTTCAAGAGCTGCCCTGGCGCGATCACGATATCGACCTAGTACTCGAGTGCACCGGCGCTTTTTCAGACCGAATTACCGCAGAACAACATATTGCAGCCGGCGCTCAACGGGTGCTGTTCTCTCAACCCGCCCAGCCCGACGTGGATGCAACAATTGTCTGGGGCATTAACGAGAACACCCTCAACGGCAGTGCCCGAATTGTGTCCGCGGGCTCCTGTACCACTAATGCCCTGTGCCCCGTCTTGAAGGTCCTGAACGACCAATTTGTCATCACCGCCGGCACCATTACTACCGTCCATTCAGCAATGAATGACCAGCCGGTACTGGACGCCTACCACCACACTGACTTACGCAAGACTCGAGCCGCATTTCAATCGATCATTCCCGTTGATACGGGTTTGGCAATTGGGGTGCCCCGAATCCTGCCAGAGCTCGCCGGTAAGCTGACCGCACACGCATTGCGGGTGCCCACGTTGAATGTATCGGCGATGGATCTGACGATTTATACCGAGCGAACCTGCACCGCTGCAGACGTCAACGGAGTGCTGGAGGCAGCTGCATCAGGACCGCTGTCGGGAATTCTCGGGTTTACGACGGAACCGCTAGCGTCTTGTGACTTTATTGGAGAGACATGCTCTGGCGTCATCGACAGCAGCCAGACGCAAGTCAGCTCGGATCGGTTGGTGAAAGTGTTAATTTGGTTTGATAATGAATGGGCGTATGCCAACCGACTCTTGGACATTGCACTGCGATTTCGAGAGCTAGCCGCCAAAACCTAACTTCGGTCAGGCGTGCCGACCCAGAATCAGTGGAGACTAGCGAATGAATCTGATGACAGAACTCGATCTGGCCGGTAAGCGAGTGTTGATCCGCGAAGATCTGAATGTGCCGATTAAAGAGGGGCAGGTGACCAGCGATGCGCGTCTCCGCGCTGCGGTGCCGAGCTTGCGCGCTGCGCTCGATGCCGGCGCCGCCGTTATTGTGATGAGCCACTTGGGGCGACCCACCGAAGGGGAGTTTGACCCGGCATTTTCTTTAAAGCCTGTTGCTGATCGATTAAGCGAGCTGCTAGGAATACCGGTTTCGGTCGAGCAGACGTGGCAAAACGCAGCACCGGCACCGGGGGAGCTCGTACTGTTAGAAAACGTACGCTTTAACCCGGGCGAGAAGAAAGATGACGAAGGGTTGTCTAAGACGTATGCCGCGCTGTGTGATGTCTATGTCATGGATGCATTTGGCACAGCTCACAGGGCACAGTCGTCCACTCATGGGGTGGGTCGCTTTGCACCGATCGCCTGTGCTGGCCCTTTACTTGCACGAGAGTTAGATGCGCTCGAACAGGCTCTCGCTGAACCCGCGCGTCCCATGCTAGCCATTGTTGGAGGCTCCAAGGTCTCGACCAAGCTCGAGGTCCTTGAACAGCTTGCAGATAAGTGTGACAGCTTGGTGGTCGGGGGCGGTATCGCCAATACATTTTTGGCCGCAGCGGGATACCCCGTCGGCAAATCCCTGTGTGAGCATGACCTCATTGATACCGCGCGCGCACTCATGGATAAAACCCATATTCCGCTGCCAATCGATGTGGTTGTGGCCAAGGAGTTCAGCGAGTCCGCTGCCGCAGAAATCAAGCTGGCAGCAGATGTCGCTGAGGACGATATGATTCTCGACATTGGCCCCCAGTCTTCGGCTGCCATCGCAGAGAAGCTAGTCGCAGCCGGGACTATTCTTTGGAATGGACCCGTCGGGGTTTTCGAGTTTGAGGCGTTTGCAGGCGGCACCAAAGCTGTATCTGAGGCGGTTGCGGCTAGCGCGGGCTTTTCCCTCGCCGGCGGCGGCGACACCTTGGCAGCGATCGATAAATTCGACATTGCCAACAGGGTTTCATACATTTCAACGGGTGGTGGTGCTTTCCTCGAATATGTCGAAGGAAAGACGCTGCCAGCAGTCGCGATGCTTAATGAACGCGCCCAATCTTGAGCCCCCTAGGCTTAAGATCTATCGGGCATAGGATCTACTGGGCTTGAGATCTAACGAACGTCAAAGCTAACGGATTCGAAACGGCTTGATTTACGAACTAATAACTGAGGAGCGTTAACAGATGGCCCTGATTAGCCTGCGACAACTTTTGGATCACGCCGCCGAGCACAGCTACGGCGTGCCCGCATTCAACGTTAACAACTTGGAGCAGACTCGGGCCATCATGGAGGCTGCCGACGCCACCGACTCCCCGGTCATCATGCAAGCAAGTGCCGGGGCACGAAAATACGCGGGGGCGCCGTTTTTGCGGGCAATGATGGAAGCCGCAATGAGTGAGTTTCCTCATATTCCAGTGGTCGTTCACCAGGACCACGGTACCTCCCCAGCCATCTGCCAGCGCTCTATCCAGCTGGGATTTAGCTCTGTGATGATGGACGGCTCACTAGGAGTCGACGGAAAAACGCCCACTGATTACGACTACAACGCCCGAGTAACCCGTCAGGTGGTTGAAATGGCGCATGCTTGCGGCGTGTCGGTTGAGGGGGAGCTCGGTTGCCTAGGCTCACTGGAGACCGGTGAGGCCGGCGAAGAAGATGGAGTGGGTGCCGCGGGCAAGCTGACCCACGACCAAATGCTGACCGATCCCGAGGAAGCGGCGCAGTTTGTCGCCGATACCGGCGTGGATGCCCTTGCAATCGCCTGTGGTACTAGCCACGGGGCCTACAAATTCACTCGGCCACCGACTGGGGACATCCTCGCTATTGACCGAATAAAGGAAATCAATCGTCGCATTCCCAACACCCACTTAGTCATGCATGGCTCATCCGCCGTGCCTCAAGACTGGCTCGCAACCATTAATGAATTTGGCGGTGAGATTCCCGAAACCTATGGGGTGCCCGTGGAGCAAGTGGTTGAAGGCATCAAACACGGCGTGCGCAAGGTCAACATCGATACCGATTTGCGATTGGCAGCAACCGGCTCAATCCGCCGATTCATGGCCGAAAACCCTTCTGAATTTGATCCGCGAAAATATTTGGGCGTAAGCCTCGTGGCCATGAAAGACATCTGCATTGCCCGCTATGAAGCAATGGGTACGGCAGGTATGGCATCAAAAATCCGCCCCGCGTCACTCTCGGTCATTCAGCAGCGATACGACACCGGCGAGTTGTGAGCCCGCACAGGGGGATTGGGCATAAGGGCTGGCCCTTCTCCCCTCGTGAGCGATTGTCAGCCTCGGTCAAAGCGGCACTGCTTGTCTGCGTAACGACTGTCTGCGTCATGACGGGCTGCGGTCCTGCACCCGACAGCACATCAAGCACGACATCAGACTCAAACCATCAAACTCTTCAAGGAAGCGCAGGGGTAACAGCCGCAGCTGTTGAACCTACGGACGCCAGCGGAGGCCTCTTGAGCGATCACTATCAACCCGACGGCTGGCTTGGCAAGCCGGTAGCAGAGATTAGCGCGGCCCTCGCCAGCGGTGCCGTCTCATCGGAAGCGCTCACTCGTGGTTATTTGGCGCGTATCGAAGCAATTGACGGCTCTGGACCAGCACTAAATAGCGTCCTCGCGACCAATCCCGATGCTCTCGCTCAGGCGATGGCCAGCGATCAACGAAGACAACAGGGTGAGGCGCTTGGACCCCTCGACGGTATACCGGTGCTGTTGAAGGACAATATAGAAACCGCCGATCCTTTGCCGACGACTGCCGGCTCGACGGCGCTTGCCACCAACGCCACAGGCCGTGACAGCCCATTGGTTGCCGGACTGCGCGCTGCAGGCGCTGTGATCCTTGGTAAAACCAACCTCAGTCAATGGGCCAACTTCCGGTCGTCCTTTTCCATTAGCGGCTGGTCATCGATAGGCGGACTCGTTAAGAATCCGCACCTCTTGGATCGCACCGCCTGTGGCTCGAGCTCAGGATCAGGCGCTGCTGTAGCGGCAGCACTCGCCGCGGCAGCCGTAGGCACCGAGACCAATGGCTCTATCATCTGTCCATCTCAGGTCAATGGCATCGTGGGCTTCAAACCCACTGTTGGATTGGTGAGCGCGGAGCACATCGTCCCCATTTCGCCCACCCAAGACACCGCAGGTCCGATGACGCGCACGGTGTATGACGCGGCGCTAATGCTGGATGCGATGGTCGGAAGTGGCAGTCGCTTTGTTGACAGCATAGGCACGCTGACGCCGTCAGATCTGCGCATCGGGGTGCTGAGGTTTTCAGTGGGTGACAACCCCAAGATCAATGCATTGTTTAATGACGCTGTGAATCAACTGGAAGCGGCGGGCGCCACGGTGGTGGAGATTAATGAGTTCAGTGTCCCCGACGAATTTTGGGGTGACGAGCTCACACTGCTCAAGACCGAGTTCAGATCCAGTCTGGACGCCTACCTCGCCCAATCACCCGCTGACATCCCTGTACGCAGCCTTCAACAGCTGATCGAATTCAACGAAGCCCACGCCGAGCAGGAGCTTTCGCTGTTTGGACAGGATCTTTTTGAGTCTTCGCTCGAAACTGAAGAGGATGAGGCATTTAAGGCTACCCGAAGCAACTTACTGCGTGCGGCTCGCGAGGACGGTATCGATCAACTGCTGGCCAGCCACAACGTCGACATTCTAATCGCCCCATCAGGTCCGATCGCGCCGCGGGCCGATACGGTCAACGGGGATGTCTGGCCCGCGTGGTCCGGGGCCGGCTACTTAGCGGCCATTGCCGGCTATCCACACCTGACAGTACCTATGGGTCATGTCAGTGGCATTCCGCTGGGCCTGTCTTTTATTGGCCCCGCGGAAGCCGATCAACAGGTCCTAGCCGCCGGTGCGGCATGGGAGTCCTTGGCCAATGCCTTTAGACAACCTCAATTTCTCACAACGCCTATTCACCCATAGCGATTCCACACCCAGCGATTGCTGCAACCGCCGCAAATGGCTCTCATTTCATGGCCGGCCTCGATTGCCAGCTTCAAGAGGCTCTTTGTATAGAAACTCGGTGTAGCAATATCACCACTCGTGACAGTGGCATCAGAAAGCCGAGGTAAATCGCTGATATTGTGAGCAAAAATAGTGCCCGCGCACCAAGGTGGCAAAATTGCACTCCGCGCACCGTCAATAGTTCCCCTTTTTCATCAATTTCGTACATTTTTCACCTTTTTCGCTATGCAACGAAGTGTTGTAACACTTCATTATGTCTCCAACGGCGGTCAAGCAGTGTCTCAAAAGGACAGCACTGGACAGCGGCCTACACAGGAAGTGTAACGAGTTTGAATTTCTCCAAGCTCGGGCAACCGATTTGATATGGCGGATTACCCGCTCGTTGCAAGCTAGCCGGAAAAACACTACGAAAGCAGAATCAGTCGATTTTGCCCGTAACCTGCAAAAATCAGGAGCTCATATGAATCACATCAAGCTTAAGCCGCTTGTACTCGCGACCAGCATCGCTCTCGGAGGCGCAGCCCTCCTGCCAACAGTGGCATCAGCACAAAGTGTTGACGGCGCGCTGCGCGGTACTGTTCAAGGCACACTTCAAGGCGTTGAAGTTGTTGCAACCGAAAAATCTACCAACCGCCGCCGACCAATGGCGATCTCTAGCGACGGTAGCTTCCAGTCCAAGACCATGTCTCCCGGTGATTACACCGTTGAAGTACTTGTCG
The DNA here is from genome assembly GCA_965657905.1 of Luminiphilus sp. Lineage (GTDB taxonomy): Bacteria > Pseudomonadota > Gammaproteobacteria > Pseudomonadales > Halieaceae > Luminiphilus. The sequence continues at coordinate 141,757 of CBFHPT010000002.1, forward strand.
ATGGCACTGTTGTCGATACCGCCGAAGTCACGGTAGAACTGGGTAAAGCCACCACGATTACTCTGGCATCTCAGAAAGCCCTGGTTGAAGAGCTGCTGGTTACCGGTAAGCGTATTGCTGCCGTTGACACCAGCATCGCTGAAAGCGGTCTGGTTATCTCAACTGACGAGCTGAATGCACTGCCAGTTGTTCGTGATCTGAGCGACGTTACTTTGCTTGCTCCTGGCGTAAACCAGGGTGACTCAGCGTTTGGTAACTTCACCAGCTTTGGTGGTTCATCGGTTGCTGAGAACACCTCTTACATCAACGGCTTGAACACTACCAACTTCCGTAACGGTTTGGGCTTCTCAAAGGTTCCTTTTGAATTCTACGAGACCATTCAGGTTAAGACCGGTGGTTACTCTGCTAAGTACGGCCGCTCAACCGGTGGTGTTATCAACGCCGTTTCAAAGAGCGGATCGAACGAGTTCAAGTTCGGTGCCAACGTCTACTACGAGACATTCACATCGACCAGCCCAGAGACTTACTCTGCAGCTAACGATGAAGACGAGTACGACGAAACTAACTTCGACGTTTACGCGTCTGGTCCTATCATCGAAGACCGCGTGTTCTTCTATGCGTTGTACAGTCAGAACAAGTTCAATCAGGAGTCTTATGGCATTTTGGCTGAGCAGGGCTTCCTTGATGAGACTGATGAGAGCTTCTACGCAGTCAAGATCGATGCTGTGATCACCGAAGGCCACACCGTCGAGGCAACCGCGTTCTCTGATACCCGTGATACGGTTACTGACATCGTTAACTGGGATCCAGTAACTCGTGAAACCGGCACCAAAGTGGGTGACGAAACTGCCGAGCGTGGTGGTGACAACTGGATTGTTTCCTATACCGGTGAAATGACCGACGCTCTGACAGTTAAGCTGTCTTACGGTGAAAACGAAGCTAACCGCACCACTAACCCCTCAAGTGCGACGATCCCCGTTGTATACGACTACGTCGATGGCGTGTTCACACCGGTTAGCGATTTCACCACCTTCCTGGTAGAAGCTGGTGAAGATAAGCGCAAAGCTTTCCGTATGGATTTAAGCTACGCAGTCGGTGATCACTTCATCGAATTCGGTTACGACCAAGAAGATAACTTCTCTACCCAGAATGCATTCAACTCGGGTGGCGTCTACTCTTTGAACCTCGTAACGCCAAACTGGGTTAACGCACCACTTGACTATAACTGTACGCCTGCTGAGTGTCCTGATGACGCGGCAGTCCGTATTCGTGACTACCGGAACGGCGGTGGCTTCAAGGTGGAGAACCAGGCGCTTTACATTCAGGACACTTGGGATGTTAGCGATAACCTGACCTTGGAACTGGGCGTTCGTTACGACGAATTCGCCAACTACAATGCCGACGGCGATCTGTTTGTTGAGTTAAAAGACCAGTACGCACCTCGCTTGTCAGCGGTTTGGGATCCAACCGGCGACGGCAAGTCTAAGGTCTTTGCAAGCTACGGCCGTTACTTCCTACCCATCGCCTCTAACACCAACATCCGACTGTCTGGTGCTGAGACGTACATCCAGAACTTCTACGCTTGGGATGGCACCAGCCGCGGTCCAGATGGCGAAGCGACCTATGACCCCAGCACGTTGTACCGTACTCAGACTTTCGCATCTGGACAGGTAGGTGATACACGCTCATTGGTAGACAAGAACCTCGAGTCTATGTACCAAGATGAGATTGTTGTTGGTTACAACTACGCACTCGACTCAGGTATCGAGCTCGGTGTTCGCTACATGAACCGCGACCTCAAGACCTCAATTGAAGACGTAGCGATCGATGCGGCAGTTATCGACTATTACAACACCAACGGGGGCTGGACTGCTGGCGGCACTGTTGAAGAAACCTTCTCAGGCTTCCACCAGTATGTACTGACCAACCCCGGCGCAGACATGAACATTTACATCCCCGAAACGGATGAGTTCATTGACCTGAGCGCAGCACAGTTGAACTACCCAGAAGCTGAGCGTACTTACGAGTCCCTCGAGTTCACCTTCAACCGTCCTTACGACGGCAGCTGGTCTCTCGCAGGTTCGTACGTTTACGCCAAGTCTGAAGGTAACAACGAAGGTTACGTCCGTTCAGATAACGGCCAGGACGATGCGGGTATCACTACCAACTTCGACCAGCCTGGACTGGTTGATGGTGCCTACGGTTACTTACCAAACGACCGTCGTCACACTGTGAAGGTGTTCGGTACGTACGCCATCACTGACCGTCTAAATGTCGGCGGTAGCTTCCTGTGGCAAACAGGTCGTCCGAAGAACTGCTTCGGTACGCACCCCACGGATGCGTTCGCAGCAGCCTACAGCAACGAGTCGTTCTACTGCAACGCTAACCTGGTTAGCGACAGCACCAGCACTGACCCAGTACTGGTACCACGTGGCAGTCTCGGCGAAACTGACGACCTGATCCAACTGGATGTAAACGTTCAGTACCGCATGCAGTTTGGCGACAGCGATCTGCTCTTGTCTGCTGACATCTTCAACGTGCTCGACGAGGACAACGTTCAGGAAGTTCAAGAAAACTCGGGCAGCATTGGATACGGTATGCCTTTCCGGTATCAGCAGCCACGCACACTGCGTCTGACCGCTCGATACAGCTTCAACTAATTAGTTAGTCACTAAGCTAAGACCCCGGCCATGTGCCGGGGTTTTTTTGCCTGAAGAAATCGTTTGAAACGCAAACGGGAGCGCGGCCCCGAGTGTGCGGCATCAACCATTGCTCGCTACTAAGGGGCAGGGAATGTCCCAAGCGCCGGCACTAGCGGGGTATATGGCCTCGCAACACCAATACCCGCGGTGTTAATGGGTGCCTTGACCTGTATTGCGCTAGAGGTCAGTACCGGCCTGCTTGAGCGGTGGAAACGCTGCAGATCATGGTTGGGCGACAGCTCAACGAAGTTCGTCACCAATGCGGCCGTCTGCTCGGGATTCTTCACCAAGCCCTCGTAGGACACCGGCAGCACGGCGTCAGGAAACAAGGCTGTCCAGTGGTCAAACAGCGCTTGCTCCTGTGTCATGTAGTGCTGAATATCGTCAAATCGCCACCCGAACGCGACTCCCTCAGAGAAATAGGAGCGATAAATCGACCAGGCGTTATCGCGAGGTCCTCGTTGGATCCAGATAACCTTGGCATTCGGAAACGCCAGCAGGATATGGCCCAGATAGCGACTATTGTTGAGTGTTTTATCGACCACTCGCCCGTCGGCTCCAAAGCGCTCGGCAAGCAAGTGCAAATAGGTGTCCGCCATTGAAGACCAAACACAGGCCTGATTTTTTGCCTGAGTGGCGTCGACATGACCAACAGAGTAGCCCCCAAAAGGCATCAGCGACGATCGCACCAGTGCCAGTTCCGCGCCATCGGTAACGTCTGGATGCGCGCACAGCATTTGCTCCAAGAGGGTTGAACCCGATCGCGGCAAACCAACAACAAAAATCGGCCGCTTGGAATCGCTAGGGGCGTAGCCTACTCGGGACCGCTGTGTCTCAAAAAAGTTTGCAGAAAATCCGCCAATGAGATCTCGAGTGCGCGCTTCCTCGGCAACTGGATCATAGCGGGTGGCTGCTGCCATGAGTTGAGCCCCAGCTGCAAATTCCTTGGCGGCGCGGGAAAAGTCTTTGCTATCGCCAAACGCTCGGCCGAGGGCGTAGTGATATGCCCCTTGATTCACCGGGGCAGTCTTGCGTATTTGCGGGGCCAACGATAGCAGTTGAGCAAGGTCTTTATCTTTGGGCTTGAATTTTTTGATGTTAGAGAGCGTTATCCAACTTGAGCCCGCCAGCGGCCACTCCCGGAGGGTCTTACGCAGGTGCTTCTCTGCCTTCTCCCGATCACCCACCTGCATAAAGTAAGTTCCCAGAAAGTGATGGATGGCAGGTGTGGCTCGGCCAGCGCTCAAATACTGCCGTATATGTTGGCAGGCCTCTTCCAGTTGGCCCATCCTAGCCAGATTACCCGCATGAAAAACCGCCGCGCTCGCCTTATCGGGGAGGTTTCTGCAGAGTTTGCGAGAGACCTTGCGCACCAGAGACACCTCACCCAAAGCAATTGCACTCTGTAACAGCGTCTGCATCTGGTCTGCAGACAACTGCGGGCCGTCCAGCAGGGCAGGTATGATCGTGACAGCACGTGCCCTATCACCGGACTTCATTGCATCGAGTAAATCGGGGTAGATCATAGAACTGGCTTCATTTTAGGAGGAGGTCTCCAGCATAAACCAGGCACCGCATCGGCGCGAAAGTCACGCATACTTTCTGCGCGGAAATCTTAAACCCTAAGCCCGATACGCTTGGGCTGGCTAGAACAACACTCGGCAGCGCAGCGTACCCTCGACACCGCGGAGTTGCTTCAAAGCAACGTCGGAATACTCAGAGTCCACATCAATCACGACGTAACCAATATCGCTGAGGGTCTGGAGGTACTGAGCACAAATGTTGATGCCGCCTTCAGAGAAGATGCGGTTGATCTCACCCATCACACCGGGCACGTTTTTGTGCACGTGCAACAAGCGATGCTGGCCTTCGTGCTCCGGCAGCGCCACCTCGGGGAAGTTGACTGCTGACAACGTCGTACCGTTATCGCTGTACCGGGCCAGTTTCTTGGCCACCTCAACGCCAATATTGAGCTGCGCTTCCATAGTGCTGCCGCCAATATGCGGCGTGAGCAGTGCTCGATCGATACCACGAAGGGGCGAGACAAACTCATCATTGTTAGAGCGCGGCTCTACCGGGAACACGTCAATTGCAGCACCGGACAGATGGCCGCTTTGGAGTGCCGCCGCCAATGGATCAATCTCAACGACATTTCCCCGTGATGCGTTGATAAAGACTGCACCAGGCTTCATGGCGGCAATCTCTGTCGCACCAATCATATTGGCGGTGCTGGCAAGCTGTGGAACGTGCAGGCTCACCACATCGGCTCGGCCCAACAAATCCTGCAGACTGGATATCTGGCGAGCATTACCGACTGGCAGCTTTGTGGTGACATCATAGAACTCAACCGTCATCCCCAAGCTTTCTGCAATCACTCCCAGCTGCATACCAATACTTCCGTAACCCACAATCCCCAGAGTCTTGCCGCGAATCTCGAAGCTGTTGTTGGCGGATTTGAGCCACTGACCCCGATGCGCCGCTGAGTTTTTTTCGGGTATCCCCCGTAACAACAAAATCGCTTCCGCAATCACTAACTCAGCGACCGAGCGCGTATTAGAGAACGGTGCGTTAAAGACTGGAATCCCTCGCACTGCCGCGGACTGCAAATCCACTTGGTTGGTGCCGATGCAAAAACAGCCGACAGCAACCAGTTTTTTGGCCGCCGAGAAAACTTCCTCGGTCAACTGAGTCCGTGAACGGATGCCCACAAAATGTGCATCCGCTATCTCGGCGAGCAACTGCTCACCCGACAGAGCGCCACTGTGAGTGACGACATTGGTATAGCCCGCCGAGGCAAGGGTGTCGACTGCTGACGAGTGAACGCCCTCTAGCAGCAAAAATTTGATTTTTTCTTTGTTAAGTGAAGTCTGGCTCACGGCAGTTCCTGAACTGGCTTGTAAAAAAGCGTCATGGCTCACCGGCTAAGGGAGAGGTTAACGGGGACGTTTTAAGCGCGCGAAGATTACCATACGGATCAAACATTCAGCACCAACGTGCGGTGCTGTTATGCGAGGCAATATACGGGCGAACTAACGACGTACCATGCGAGCCAAAGTGTTAGCTGACAGAGCAGCGGCTTGATAACGTCGCTGTTCCTCGCAATACTTGTTCCGCGTTAGGTAACTCTATTCGCTAAAAATCCGCTATCGGTTCATTCGGCGCTAATATCTTTATTGATATCGTTTATCGATCGCGCTCATTCAGAGCGCTGACTGAATGCGTTTATAGACCGGCCCAGCTCGGCAAGCAGCACATCCACTCTGATCACACTCGCGTAATGACATCCTGTCGGCATTCGTCGATCATCCAGCTTGCAGAAATTGACCCGCTGACCTACGAGAAAGGAAAGATTGCACCAATGCCAACACTACCTCCAGCGCTAGCCGCCCAATTAGAAGGCTTGCTTGGCGCTACGCGATTTTTAACGGACGCGGACTCACTCGCTCACTATGGCCGCGATTGGACACGCTTTGCAGAGCCCGCACCGTGTGCCGTCGTTCTGCCTGAAACGGTGGAAGAAGTGCAGGCTATTGTTGTGACAGCGCGCGCGCATCGGGTTGCAATTGTGCCTTCTGGAGGCCGAACCGGCCTCAGTGGTGGCGCGATGGCCGCCAATGGCGAACTAGTACTCGCCCTCGATCGCATGAACCGAATTCTTGACCTCAACCCCGTTGATCGCAGTCTTACTTGCCAGGCGGGGGCGATCACCGAGGCCATCCAGCAGGCCGCAGAAGCTCAGGACCTAATTTACCCGGTGGATTTCGCGTCGAGCGGTTCGAGCCAAATTGGCGGCAATATCGCTACCAATGCCGGGGGAATACAGGTTATTCGCTACGGCATGACCCGCGACTGGGTACTGGGTCTAAAAGTTGTGACGGGCACAGGCGAACTACTATCGCTCAACCGGGGACTGATTAAGAACAACACCGGGCTCGACCTCCGCCACCTAATGATTGGCTCAGAGGGTATTCTTGGGATCATCGTTGAGGCGACCCTTGGGCTCTGTAAGGCGCCCAAAGATCCTCAGGTCATCGTCCTCGGGCTCCCATCGATGGCGGCGATTGCCGAGGTTTTGCAGGCATTTCAAAGTAAGCTCGATTTATTGGCTTATGAATTTTTCTCGGAACTCGCGCTCTCAAAGGTTGTAGAACACCAACAGTTGCAGCGACCTTTTGACACTCAAACACCCTTTTACGCCCTACTCGAGTTTGAAAACCTCGGGCCGGAGACCGAAGATCTAGTAATGGAAATCGTATCGGCCTGTATGGAAGAGGGCTTTGTGGAAGATGCGGTGCTCAGCCAAAGCCTGCAGCAAGCGCGCAACCTGTGGCGATTGCGAGAGGATATCTCCGAGACCATCTCGCGCTGGACCCCCTATAAAAACGATATCTCAACGACGATTGCCAAGGTGCCCGAGTTTCTGGCTCAGGTGGATGCGATTGTGGCAGAACGCTACCCCGATCTTGAGGTCGTATGGTTTGGCCACATTGGCGACGGCAATCTGCATCTCAATATTCTTAAGCCTGACGATGTGGCGATCGATGACTTCCAGGCGCGCTGCAAGTCGGTCAGTACCGAGGTGTTCGCAGCGATTCAAGCAGTCGGCGGCTCGATTTCAGCGGAGCACGGTGTGGGCCTGCTGAAGAAAGACTTCCTCAGCTACAGTCGAAGTGAGGCAGAGATTGCCTTGATGCAGGCGATCAAACAGGCCTTTGACCCCGATGGCATTCTTAACCCCAGTAAAGTCTTTGACCCCGCGATTAGCGGTTAGACCACCCAGAGTCCGCACGGCTCCAAACACTAAGCACTAAACACCAAGCACCAGGCACCAAGCGATCCATCGGTTGCTGAGTCCTTCGCTGCGAGAGCTTCTTTAACGGTGCTTATTAGAGAGCCTTCGCAGGCTTCGACGACGGGTTTTTCTCCCGGTAGTTAATATTTCGAGCTGAGTGTGCGCACGCCTGTGGGCGTGCCCAGCAGCAAAACATCAGCGGGGCTCAGCGCAAACAAGCCGTTACAGACGACGCCGGGGACGTGGTTAATTGCCTGTTCGAGATTGGCGGGGCGCGCGATATCCAACCCATGGACATCCAAAATGTCGTTGCCATTGTCTGTCACCACGCCCTCACGCCAGATCGGCTCCCCCCCAAGCTCCCTCAGCGCCCTGGCTATCACCTGTCGGGCCATGGGAATAACCTCCACCGGCAGGGGGAATTTGCCCAAACGCGAGACCAGCTTGCTCTCATCCGCAATACAGATAAATTGCTTGCACGCGCTTGCCACAATTTTTTCCCGAGTCAGCGCAGCACCCCCGCCTTTAATCAGTTGCAGATCGAGATTGGCTTCATCTGCACCATCGATATAGACATCGAGTTCACCAGAGTCATTGAGCTCGGAGACAGGCAGCCCTAACTCTCGCAAGAGTCTCGCCGAAGCGTCTGAGCTCGCAACCGTTGTCGCAATGCGATCTTTTAGAGCAACAAGACCCTGTATGAAGCAATTGGCCGTAGAGCCTGTCCCAATACCGAGTTTCAACGCATCCCCCGGCAGGGCCGCCACACGCTCCACCGCTGCCGCAGCGACTTGCTCCTTCATTGCTTGCTGATCCACGCCCTGCTCCCTATCTGAAATCCATTTGATCGACCGAGCGATCATCTCTCATCGATCAACGCGCAGTATACCGATAACGTAGCGCAAGATATGAAAAGCGGAGCGTAAGATATCGAAAGCGCACCTCAAGTGGCACCGTCATCCATCAAAATATTTTGATAAATAAAAATCCCGGTGATACATTGTCGTCATGGAAGCAAGTACCAACATTTCGCAACTGCGCGTCGATGACCCCAAAAACGATGAATCGGGGGCAATCGATACACTAGCGAGTCTGTTAAAGGCGTTAGGGGATCCTTTGCGCCTGCAGGTCCTACGCCTGCTCAAGGGAGACTCACTGAGTGTCTCCGAGCTGTGCGAGGTCTTCGATCTCCGTCAGAGCGCTTTAAGCCATCATCTGAAAGTCTTAGTTCAAGCCGACTTATTGGCGCGACGACGCGAAGGAACGGCAATCTTCTATCGCCGACAACTGCCCACTGGCGGTCGAGCCGAGCTGATCAACACGGTTATTCGCCAAATCGACGATGCTCCGCTGGAGCCCAGCGTCGCAGCCGGCTTGTTACGGGTAGAGCGGCAGCGGGAGCAGAACTCCCTTTTATTCTTTCGCGACAACGCAGCGCGGTTTAAGGAACAAAAGGAACTCATCGCCGCATCCGAGGAATACGCGCTTGCAACTCTGCACCTGTTAGACCGATGTGGCGATCTATCAAAGACTCCGCTGTTGGAGGTTGGCCCAGGGGATGGCAGCCTGCTTCCCGCCCTTGCCGAGCGCGCTGGCAACGTAGTGGCGCTCGATAATTCCGAAGTGATGTTAAACACCGCCCGCGCCACCGCTAGTCACTTGGGCAACGTGGAGTTTGTGCAGGGCGACACGGACAATGGTTTAAAGCGCCGTAAAGGACAGTTCGGCGCGGCTGTGATGAACATGGTTCTGCACCACACACCCGAACCCGACGCGGTTATCCGAGACGTGGCAGAGCTGCTCGACGACAACGGCTGGCTGATCATCAGCGAACTGTGTGCCCACGATCAGGCCTGGGCAAGGGAGAACTGTGGCGACCTATGGCTGGGTTTTACCCCTCAACAATTAACGCAGTGGGCTCAAGAAGCAGGGCTCGTTGATCAGGCGGATTTGTTCATTACTCAGCGCAATGGATTCCAAATCCAAGTGCGGCTTTTTCAACGTCGCGACGATATTTAACAAGGAATAAAGCATGAGCGAGTACTCACTTTTCACGTCGGAATCGGTCTCTGAAGGCCACCCCGATAAAATGGCCGACCAGATCTCTGACGCAGTTTTGGATCACATTCTCACAGATGACCCCCATGCCCGCGTGGCCGTCGAGACACTGGTGAAAACCGGCATGGTAGTCATCGCCGGTGAGGTGCGCACCAACACTTACGTCGACCTGGAAGAAGTTGTCCGCCACGTAGTCTCAGGCATCGGCTACAACAGTTCTGACGTTGGCTTTGATGGCGCTTCCTGCGCAGTGCTCAACGCCATCGGCAAGCAGTCAAGCGACATTGCCCAAGGGGTCGATGAGGGCGAAGATAAGGAAATGGGTGCCGGCGACCAGGGTCTGATGTTTGGTTACGCCAGTAATGAAACCGACGTACTGATGCCTGCTCCGATCTATTACGCCCATCGCTTGGTTGAGAAGCAGTCAGAACTGCGCAAATCAGGCGCTTTGCCCTGGCTTCGCCCCGATGCCAAGAGCCAGATCTCGTTACGCTACGATGAGGCAGGTAAACCAAGCAGCATCGATGCCGTCGTTCTATCGACCCAGCACGACCCCGATATTAGCCAGGCTGATATCCACGCCGCAGTGCGCGAGCACATAATCGATGCGGTTCTGCCTGCCGAGTGGTTACACACGGACACCCGCTTTCATATCAACCCCACTGGGCAGTTCATTGTTGGTGGGCCGGTAGGGGATGCAGGCGTAACCGGCCGGAAAATCATTGTCGATACCTATGGGGGCATGGCTCGACATGGCGGCGGTGCATTCTCGGGTAAAGATCCGTCCAAAGTAGACCGCTCGGCCGCTTATGCTGCGCGCTACGTTGCTAAAAACATTGTTGCTGCAGGGCTTGCTGAGCGCTGCGAGATTCAGGTGTCCTACGCGATTGGCGTGGCAGAGCCGACATCTATTTCCGTCAACACCTTCGGCACCAACCAAATTGCCAACGAGCGGATCATCGCGTTAGTGCGCGAACACTTTGATCTTCGCCCAAAAGGCATTATTGATATGCTCGATCTCAAGCGCCCGATCTACCAAAAAACCGCCAGTTACGGGCACTTCGGTCGGGAAGAAGCGGATTTCTCCTGGGAGAAAACCGACAAGGCCGACGCCCTGCGCGCTGGCGCCTAAAGCCTCACATCGTGATTCTCATAAACACCACAGAATTGAACGCCAGCGTGACACTCTGGTGACAACGCCTGAATAAGGCAAAGGAGCAAACCAATGAACACAGCAGTCAACGTCGATAACTTCACCGACTACAAAGTCGCCGACATTAATCTCTCGGGCTGGGGCCGCCGAGAACTGGATATTGCCGAGAGCGAAATGCCCGCGCTGATGGCACTTCGTGAAGAATACAGTGCCGAACAGCCCTTGGCTGGCGCCAAAATTTTGGGCTGTATCCACATGACTATCCAAACGGGTGTGCTGATCGAAACCCTCGTTGCACTTGGCGCAGAAGTCCGTTGGTCATCATGCAATATTTTCTCTACGCAAGATCACGCTGCTGCCGCGGTAGCCGCCTCAGGGGTTCCAGTGTTCGCCTGGAAGGGCGAGACCGAAGAAGAGTACGAGTGGTGTTTAGAGCAGACAATCCTGAAGGATGGTGAGCCCTGGGACGCGAATATGGTGCTCGACGATGGGGGTGACCTCACGCTGATGCTCCACCAGAAATACCCAGAAATGCTCGACCGTATTCATGGTGTTACCGAGGAGACAACGACGGGTGTCCACCGTCTGTACGAGATGTTGGAAAATGGCGAGTTAAAGATCCCCGCGATCAACGTGAATGACTCGGTCACCAAGTCCAAGAACGATAACAAGTACGGCTGCCGCCACAGCCTGAATGACGCCATCAAGCGAGGCCTTGATCACCTGCTGTCAGGTAAGCGTGCGCTCGTTATCGGCTACGGTGACGTGGGTAAAGGCTCCGCCCTGTCGCTCCGTCAGGAAGGGATGATTGTCCGGGTTACTGAAGCGGATCCAATCTGCGCAATGCAAGCCTGCATGGATGGCTACGAAGTGGTTTCACCATTCATCGATGGTATCAATGACGGTCTCGACAGCTGCATCGATACCGACCTGCTGGGCACAACTGATCTACTGGTCACGACCACTGGTAACTTCAATGTGTGCAACGCCGCTATGCTGCGAGCGCTAAAGTCGAGCGCGGTCGTCTGCAATATTGGTCACTTTGACAACGAGATCGACACCGCCTACATGCGTGAGCATTGGGAATGGGAAGAGATCAAGCCGCAGGTTCATAAAATCTATCGGGATCGAGCCAGCAACGATCATCTGCTGCTGCTCTCAGAGGGTCGATTGGTCAACCTAGGTAACGCCACGGGTCACCCTTCGCGAATCATGGATGGCTCCTTCGCCAACCAAGTACTAGCACAGATACACATGTACAAGAACGCGTTTGCAGACCTGCCCGCGGATCAAAAGGCAGCGGCGATCACTGTGGAAGTGCTCCCCAAGCACCTCGACGAGCAGGTAGCCACACTCATGGTGAAAGGTTTTGGCGGGGTCATTACCCGATTGACTGATGAGCAAGCCAAGTACATCGGCGTGACGCCCGAAGGTCCCTTCAAGACTGATAGCTATAAGTACTGATACGGCGAAGACCAATGCCACAACCAAAGCCCTGCAGCCTTGAATTTTTCCCGCCCAAAACTGACGCTGGGCGGGAGAAACTCATTAACCATACGCTTCCCGCACTCATGGCACTCAATCCCGAGTACTGCTCGGTGACCTATGGTGCCGGAGGCTCGACGCGAGACACGACGGTAGGCGTCGTCAGTGCGCTCCACGCTGGGGGTCAGGACGTGGCACCGCACCTGAGTTTTGGGGCCGATGACGAAGCGACGATCCTGTCGCTTCTAAACGGCTACAAAGACAGTGGTATCAAGCGTCTGGTCGCGCTACGCGGAGATCTGCCGTCTGGTATGGGCGGTGCAGGGCAGCTGGTGCACGCCAACGAGTTGGTGAGCTTTATCCGTAAGCATACGGGGGATCACTTTGAGATTGCCGTTGCGGCATACCCAGAAATTCACCCCCAGGCCAAAAGCTACGATCACGACATTCATTATCTAAAGCAGAAGCTGGATGCAGGCGCGAACAGCGCCGTCACCCAGTTTTTCTTTAACATCGAAGCGTATTTTTACTTTCTCGATCGCTGCCTGGCGGCTGGAATTGAGCAACCGATACACCCCGGCATCATGCCAATTGTGAATTTCAACAACCTCGATCGCTTCGCGTCAGCCTGTGGCGCCGAAATTCCCCGCTGGATCCGCCGCCGAATTGAGGCGTTTGGAGATGATCAGGAAAGCGTGCGACTGTTTGGTATCGAAGTGATTACTCAGCTGTGTGCCACGCTAGCTGAAAGTGGTGCACCCGGCATACATTTCTACACGATGAACCAGGTCGAACCGGTGCTAAGCATCGCCCGCAATTTGGGGCTTACGGAAACCTAAACGCGGTCCGCAATCTGAGCAATTTACAGGTTAGACTCTCTGCCACACCGTCCCCAGCGGAAACGTCACCATGCGTGAAATTCGCCTCTACACACCCCAGCCTTTGAGCGTCGATTTTCCGATCGAGCTTGATGAGGTCGCTGCAAATCATCTCACGCGGGTACTGCGTGCCCGTGTTGGAGATAGCGTTACGCTATTTAACGGAGATGGGCGGGACTGGCGCGGCGAGATTGTCTCCAGCAAGAAAGGCGATGCTACCGTCGCGTTAAGTGCGTTTTCAGAACCCGATACTGAGTCTCCGCTGACGACCCACTTGGGTCTCTGTTTGAGCAAAACCGAGCGAATGGACTGGGCAATTCAAAAAGCCACTGAAATGGGCGTATCAAGTATCACGCCATTGTTCAGTGAGCGGGTGGATGTGCGATTACCCGAAGACCGGCTGCCTAAACGGCTGGCCCACTGGCAACAAATCGCAGCAAGCGCCTGCGAACAATCGTTTCGCACCATCGTGCCCGATGTTCATGCGCCAATGGCGTTAAACGAATGGATAAAAATCGTCGACGGGGATGTTCGACTGGTGCTCCACCATCACGATGGCGGCGCTTTACCTGAAGCTGCGCCCCAATCGGTAGCGCTTTTAGTCGGCCCAGTGGGTGGTCTGACAGAATCTGAAGTCGACGATGCGGTCGATGCCGGTTTTAGACAGGTCAAACTGGGGCCGCGAGTGATGCGAACCGAAACAGCGCCTGCGGTCGCACTGGCAATCATTGGCGCGCGATGGGGCGATCTCTAAGGCTTATCGGATAGCCAAACCGCTCACTCGATGAACGGTGTTGTTCTCCCAACTGTGATCAGGGCTCTGATCAACGCCGCTTCTCAGAAGCCCTCTCCTCATTAGCCCTCTCCTCATTAGCCCACGCCCCATAAGCCCACCCCAGCCAGAGCGCCGCGGCATTGAGCCAATGAGATGTTCGGGGTGAATGCACGACCTCAAAGGAATGTTGGGCACCAGGCAGTTCGGCGTATACCAGTTCACGCTTGCTCACGGCGCTAAGTTCGGCAACAAACTTACGCGCCTCCTCGACCCAAATCAGCGTGTCATTGGTGCCCTGCACCACGAAAAAAGGCGGAGCGTTTTCACTCACCCAGGCAACGGGTGAACCAAGCTCGTAAAGCTCGGGGTTGGCGTCCTGCTCAACTTTTAACACCGCGCGCATAATGGGACGATCGATTGCTGTCCGGTAGCGAATGTCGTACCGATTACAGAAATCATAGCATCCGTACAATGGCATAGCCGCCTGCACCTGTGTATCAACGTCTTCGAAACCGGGCTGCCAGGGCGCATAATTGGCGCTTAATGCCGCTAAAGACGCCAGATGTCCTCCAGCCGAACCACCGGTTACAGCGATGAAGTTGGGGTCTCCACCCCAGGCTTCTATTTCCTTGCGAATCCAGGCAATGGCCTTTTTGACATCCACAATGTGGTCGGGAAACACCGCGCTGGGAGACAATCGATAATTGATTGAGACGCAAACCCACCCCAAGCCAGCCATGTGATGCAGAAGCGGCAGCGCCTGCTCGGCTTTGTGCCCCATCAGCCACGCGCCGCCATGAATCTGCAATAGCACTGGGCGCCCCAACCCCGCCGTCATTGGCGTATAAATATCGAGCAGGTTTCGTTTACCGGCGTCACCATAACTAATGTCGTGCTCAACACGAACTCCGGGTCTCGGAAAGGTCAGCGGATGCAGCCAATCCTCGGCTTTAATTTGTCGGCTCAAGCGATGTCGGCGCTGAAGCGGAATAATTTGCTCGAAATCATCGCCGAGCCCTGTCGTCAAAGCCCGCTCAAAAACGTGTCCCGCCTCAAAATGGCGCTTTAGCACAACCAGCATTGCGCCCGATGAGGCCACCAGTAACAACACCCCCAACTGAATGCTGGGCATCGCAAGGTCAAGAAAGGCCAGGCCAAAGAGCGCCAAACCTAATTCTATGCCGATCACCCATGGCGCAAGCTCACCGGTTGCGGTGGACACCAAGAACCACAGAGGCACAAACCAGCCCACCGCTCGGCCGCGGACCACAGCCGTCCAGGTGGACAGGGCGAGAAACACGGCAAGGGTCAGAAATAGGGTATTCCACATGTTTTATTCCCCGCGCAGTTGCGTGTTGCGAGTGCGCCTCGTAAGTTAGCGGCTTGAGATTACAGAGAAGCCAGTTATGAGCCGAAAAGTCGGTGTGGTGATGGACCCAATTGAGGCCCTCACTTATAAAAAGGATACAACCCTGGGCCTACTTTGGGCAGCTCGGGATCGCGGCTTCGAGCTTTATTACATGGAACAGTCCGATCTTTACCTCGCTTCCGGTGACGCAAGAGCCACCATGCGCCCTCTTGAGGTAATGGAAAACCCCGACGACTACTACCGACTGGGCGAACTCGAAGACAATGCACTCGCGGAATTAGACGTCATTCTCATGCGCAAAGACCCACCCTTTGATATGGAGTTTGTCTACACCACCCATCTGCTAGAGGTCGCGGAACGGCGCGGCACATTGGTGGTTAATCGCTGCGCGAGTTTGCGGGATTGCAATGAAAAGCTGTTTGCAACCCAGTTCCCCGAATGCTGTCCAACTCTAATTGTCAGTCGTGACGCAGCCCGCCTCCGGGATTTTCATCGCCAGCATGGGGACGTGGTTTTCAAGCCCCTCGACGGCATGGGTGGCAGCTCTATTTTTCGGGTGAAGCCCGATGACCCCAACGTCAGCGTGATTCTCGAGACGCTGACGCAGCTCGGCGAGCGGACGATCATGGGGCAGGTCTACCTGCCTGAGATCGTCGATGGTGACAAGCGTATCCTGATGATCAATGGTGAACCCGTGCCTTTTTGTCTGGCACGAGTGCCCCTCGCCGGCGAAAGTCGCGGCAATTTAGCCGCCGGCGGAACGGGGCGCGTTCAGCCGCTGACTGATCGAGACCGCTGGATCGCTGAGACGGTCGGACCAACGCTTCGTAAAAAGGGTTTGTGGTTCGTTGGTCTCGATGTCATTGGCGACTATCTTACGGAAATCAACGTCACCAGCCCTACCTGCCTGCGCGAGATAGAAGCGGCAGAAAATCCTGGTATCGGTGACAGTCTAATGACCTGTATTGAGGAGGAGCTTCGCCGCCTTGGTCGCTAAAAGTCTGCCAACTGCGCTGCCCGAAGCACTTAAGGAGCCGATAACCCCAGCCTTGGTTGCTGCCGCGGCCATCCACGCTTTGCTGCTTTTGGCTGTTGGGTTCGGTTTTGAGTGGCCCGAAATCCGGCATAACACCATCGCTGTGACCTTCACAATGACACCCTCCAGTGTTGCGCCAGAGAGGGCGCGGCACGTGGCCGCCGACGATCAATTGGGCGAGCTAGAGCCTGCCGGAGAGGCGCCGCAACTCGCGCTGCAAACATCGCTGACGTTGTCTCGGGAACTGGACGTCAGTTCGGGTGATCTGCCCAGTGACGCGCTCTCTACCGACTCCATTGAGCGACAAATCGAGGCGCTGGAACAAGCACTCTCATCTCTGTCGCACAGTAACGCGCCTCCCAATCCTCGGCTGGGCGCCGTTGCTGCACGACGAGCACTGGATGCCCAGTATCTCGCGCGCTGGCGCGCCCGAGTCGAGCAAGTCGGCAACACCCTCTACCGAGGTGAGCCTCCAGCAGGCAATGGCGACGTACGGCTATTAGTCACCGTGCTTTCCGATGGCTCGCTCGACAGCATTCGAATTATCAGATCATCGGGCATTCCAGCGCTGGATCAGGCCGCACAGGATACCGTTGTACTCGCGGCGCCCTTTCCACCGTTCTCTGCAGAGCTCGCTCGCAGCACCTCTCGGTTGGAGATTGTCCGCACCTGGCAGTTCCGCTCTACAGCCGTAACGGGCTCCTGATCATGCTGACGGGATTGATCTGAGCGATGTCGAAGCGGATTCCACGGACTACTGACTCGCTGCGAAATCATTTGCTGCTAGCGACACCCGCGTTGAGCGAGGGGTTCTTTTCACGCACCGTGACCTACATCTGCGAGCACGGGGAAACAGGCGCCATGGGGATTGTGATCAACCAGCCCCTGGAGGTTGAGCTCCAAGAAATTCTCGAGCACCTTGAGATCGAGGTTACCGACACTCCCAATGACCAAACAGTGCTCGCGGGGGGACCAGTTCAGATTGATCATGGCTTCGTGCTCCATCGCCCCGGCGGGGACTGGGACTCGACGCTAAAAGTCAGTGACCACGTGTACCTAACAACATCTCGGGATGTTCTAGCCGCGATTGCAGCAGGTACAGGTCCCGCTGACCATCTTGTGGCGCTCGGCTACGCCGGTTGGGGAGCAGGGCAACTCGAGGAAGAACTGGCGCAGAACAGCTGGCTCACAGTGAAGGCAGACCCCGACATTTTGTTTAAAACCGATTGTGTCGATCGACTCGATCGCGCCGGTCAGAAACTCGGTATCGATATCCGACTCATGTCGGGCGATGCAGGCCACGCGTGAGGGGCAACACCGGCGGGCGGGTAATGGCCTTCGACTGGGGGCTCAATAACATCGGAGTCGCCGTCGGTAATATCACGCTGGGAACCAGCCAACCCTGCGCCATCGTAAAAGCGAAAAATGGCACCCCCGATTGGCAAAGAATCAGCGCTTTGATTAACGAGTGGAAACCCGAGCAGCTGGTCGTGGGGGAACCGCTCAATATGGATGGCAGTGACAGCGAAATAGCGCCGAGAGCACGGAAGTTCGGCCGACAGTTAGCTGGTCGTTTTAACCTGCCCGTCGCACTGGCAGACGAGCGGCTAAGTTCAAATGCAGCGAAATCCGCGTCCCGGGAACGGGGCCACCAAGGGGACTACGGCAGTCATCCGATTGATGACGAGGCAGCGGATATCATTTTACAAACTTGGTTAAACAGCCTATCGGCTGGCGACTAGTTGCGACGATCCTCTTCGAGATCGTAATCAAAGTCGGCCTCTTCCCGCAGCGAGTCCTGTCCGCGCTCGTGGAGCTTAATCTTCAGGCGAACATCATTTGCTGAGTCGGCGTGGCGCACCGCCTGCTCCTCGGTGATGAGTCCATTCTTATAAGCACCAAACAGACTTTGATCAAAGGTCTGCATGCCCTGGTCAGTGGAGCGCGCCATCACGTCTTTAATGAGGTGCACTTCACCCTTGCGAATATGGTCCTGAATTAGGGCCGTGCCCAGCAACACCTCAACCACGGGTACCCGCCCCTTGCCCAAGCGTTTAGGCAGCAGCTGTTGGGCCACCATCGCACGCACATTGAGCGAAAGATCCATCCAAACTTGATCCCGCTGCTCGGGAGGGAAGAAACTCATCACACGATCCAGAGCCTGGTTTGCATTGTTTGCGTGTAGCGTGCATAGGCAGAGGTGACCGGTCTCGGCAAATGCCAAGGCGGCTTCCATCGTGCGCGCAGTTCTGACCTCACCGATCATAATGACATCAGGGGCCTGGCGAAGGGTATTGGCAAGAGCGACTTCGTAAGACTCGGTATCGAGGCCTACTTCTCGTTGCGTCACCAGACAGCCTTTGTGGCTGTGAACGAACTCGATAGGGTCCTCAACGGTGATGATGTGACCATGGCTGTTGATGTTTCGATAATCCAACATTGCTGCCAGCGAGGTTGATTTACCCGTTCCAGTTCCACCGACAAAAATCACCAAGCCGCGCTTGAGCATCGATAACTGCTCGATAATTTTGGGCAACCCCAGTTTAGAGAAACTTGGGATGTCCGCGCTAATGCGGCGTAAAACCAACCCCGGCAAGCCTCGCTGGATAAAAGCGCTAGCGCGAAATCGGCCGTGCTCGGCGTCGTCAATCGCATAGTTGCATTCGTTATGGTCGACAAACTCCGTGCGCTGTGCGTCGGACATGCTGCCGAAAATCAGCTTTCGGACCTCCTCCTCTTCCATCGGATGACTACCAATAGGGATCAAATCCCCATCAATCTTAATCGTCACTGGCGCATCGACTGTCACGAAACCATCGGAGGCGCCACGTTCAACCATGATTTTAAGAAGTTCACGCATGATCTATCAGACCTCCGAGCCGCGGGCTGTCATGGGATTACCGAATTGCATCAGGCTGTCGGGCTTTCTCACGAGCGGCCTCTAAGGTGATCAATTTCTTGTCCACCAACGACTGTAATGACTGGTCAATCGTCTGCATTCCAATAGATTGGCCAGTTTGAATAGCCGAATACATTTGCGCGACTTTGTCCTCTCGGATGAGGTTTCGAATCGCGGGCGTACCGCGCATGATTTCGTGAGCCGCGATACGACCCCCCGTCCGCCGCTTCAGCAGCGTCTGGGAAATAACCGCCTGCAGTGATTCAGACAGCATGGAACGAACCATGGATTTTTCTGCGGCAGGAAACACATCGATAATACGGTCAATGGTTTTTGCCGCGGAGGTCGTATGCAAGGTGCCAAATACCAAGTGACCCGTCTCGGCCGCAGTCAATGCGAGCCGTATGGTTTCCAAATCCCGCATTTCGCCCACCAAAATAATGTCGGGATCTTCACGCAGCGCTGATCGCAACGCCTCTGAGAACCCTAAGGTATCCCGATGAACCTCGCGCTGGTTAACGAGACAACGCTTGGATTCGTGGACAAATTCTATCGGGTCTTCGATGGTGAGAATATGGTCGTAACGGTTATCGTTGATAAAGTCGACCATCGCCGCCAGCGTGGTAGATTTTCCTGAGCCGGTGGGGCCGGTGACTAGACACAGACCACGCGGTAGCAGGGAAACGTCTCTAAACACCTGACCCATACCGAGATCATCCATGGTAAATACTTTGGACGGAATCGTTCTGAACACCGCACCCCCGCCTCGATTTTGGTTAAAGGCGTTGACTCGGAAACGCGCCACACCCGGGACCTCAAAAGAAAAGTCAGTCTCCAAAAACTCTTCAAAATCCTTGCGCTGCTTGTCATTCATGATGTCGTAAATCAAGTCGTGCACCTGGCTCGGCTCGAGGGGCGGCACGTTGATACGGCGGACATCGCCATCAACACGGATCATGGGGGGTAATCCCGCGGACAGGTGCAAGTCTGACGCACCCTGCTTAGCGCTAAATGCCAACAGCTCGGTAATATCCATGGGGCAGTGGCTTCCTCTTATCGCTGCGCGTTCAATCTGTATGGTCCGTCTAAGGTCGATGGACAGTGGCTTCGGGTATCATGGCAGCATGCCAGAGATAAATGTAGCCTCAAATTTAACAGCCGTCCGCGAACGGATAGACGCCGCAGAACACGCCGCTCACCGACCGCCTGGGTCGATAGCGCTTCTGGCCGTCAGCAAAACCAAACCGATTGCCATGATTGAGGCTGCCGCCGCCGCGGGACAGCACGCATTTGGCGAAAACTATGCGCAAGAAGCGATCGAGAAGGCCACCGCATTAGCCGCCGCGAATCTTGAATGGCACTTTATTGGCCCCATTCAATCGAACAAAACTCGTGGCTTGGCGACAACCATGGATTGGGTTCACAGTGTTGATCGTGAAAAAATTGCACGCCGCCTGTCGGAGCAGCGTCCCGACACGCTGCCACCTCTGAATATTTGTCTTCAAGTCAATGTATCGGGGGAGGCTAGTAAGTCAGGGGTAAGCAGCGATGAATTACCCGCCTTGGCCGCCGCCGTTGCATCGCTGCCAAAACTGACCTTGCGGGGCCTCATGGCCATCCCGGCGCCTGCAGACACATTGGCCGCCCAGCGCGAACCCTGCGCACGACTGTGTGCACTTTTTTCTGCGCTCCAAGCCGACCATCCCACGCTGGACACGCTGTCCATGGGCATGTCCAGTGATCTCGAGGCGGCGGTGCACGAAGGCGCGACAATTGTCCGAGTCGGCACCGACATATTTGGCGCCCGTTGATCGAGTTTTTTAGGATCCTTGGCAGGTATACTCGCCAGCATTATTCACTAACCGTTCATGAGGAGATTCCGTGCCTGATCAGGTTCACCCGGAAAAAATCGCGTTCATCGGTGCCGGTAACATGGCAAGTGCCATTATTGGCGGGCTGCTTGACACAGGCTTTTCGCCCAGCCGTATAAGTGGCGCCGACTTATCCGAACGCGCACTGGAATCCTTAAAAGCGATGCGGATTTCTGACGTCAGCACCCAGGCCGCAGATGTAGTGGAAAACGCCTCGTTGGTGGTGCTGGCCGTTAAGCCACAAGGATTGAGGGGCGTTGTCCAATCAATTAAGGGGCATTTGAGTCGCGAAGCAACGGTAATGTCGATCGCCGCCGGGGTCCCCTGCGATAGTCTGTCGGAGATGTTGGGCGTACCCAATCAACCCATCGTGCGCTGTATGCCCAATACCCCTGCACTCGTTCGTTGCGGCGCGTCGGCGCTTTACGGTGCCCCCGGGCTTAGTGACACGCAGCGGCAGCAAGCCGACGCCGTGATGGCATCGGTTGGCACAACCCTTTGGGTAGATGACGAGGCTCAGTTAGACGCTGTCACTGCCGTTTCGGGCAGCGGCCCTGCATACTTTTTTGCCTTTATGGAGGCCATGATCGAGAAAGGTGTGCAGCTGGGACTGACTCACGAAGATGCCAACTGGCTTACGCTGCAAACGGCTCTAGGGGCAGCGAGACTTGCAAGTGAACAAAAGATCCCCATCGATGTACTGAGAAGTAACGTAACCAGCCCCGGCGGGACTACCGCGCAGGCGCTCGCAGCGTTTAGCGACGATCATCTGAGTGAGATTGTTGCCCACGCAATGCAGGCCTGCTTTGAACGGGCTAAAGAAATGGCTGAGGAGTTCAAATAACCCATGGGCGCTGCATCAGAAATTGGACGCTATCTGGTAGACACCGTCGCGTCGCTTTACCTCATTATTGTTGTCTTGCGGGGAATCTTGCAGGCGACGCGGGCTGATTTTTACAACCCGATCTCTCAGTTTATTGTTCGAGCAACCCATTATCCGTTGCAGCCTTTCCGTAAGCTGATTCCCTCGGGCAAACGGTTTGATCCCGCAGTCATCATTTTGGCGATACTCGTACAGCTCGCTGCCCTTGTTGCCGTGTTACTGCTTGCTGGCTTCATGCCCCCCGACCCAGTCACACTGCTGCTGTGGTCGCTTCTCGGTGTCGTTGGACTGGTGGTCAACACCATACTCATCGCGCTGGTCGCCATGATCGTCGTCAGCTGGGTAGCACCAGGTACCCGACACCCGGCGGTCATACTGCTATATCAGATCACCGACCCCATCATGACGCCCTTCCGCTCGCTGCTGCCAAATATGGGGGGTCTCGATTTCTCGCCAATTATGCTCTTTGTGCTGATCAACATCATCCAGATCATGTTGCGCCACATGTCAGTTGCAGTCGGACTTCCCACTAGTCTGGTTATTGGGATCTAGTCCGCATGGATCCCTCGAGTGTTGGCCTGGTGACGCCCTATCAGGTGCGCTTCGATGAACCATTCACGCTGAGTAATGGCAAAATTTTGCCGGGCTTTGAACTCACCGTCGAAACCTACGGCGAGCTCAACCCTGAGGGCAGCAATGGCGTGCTGATCTGCCACGCCCTGAGCGGCAATCATCATGCTGCGGGATACCATGCTACCGAAGATCGTAAGCCAGGCTGGTGGGACACCTTTATTGGCCCAGGCAAACCCATCGATACCAACCGATTTTATGTTGTCAGCCTCAATAACTTGGGGGGCTGCGATGGCAGTACCGGCCCGACCTCCATCAATCCTGCCACTGGCGCGCCATGGGGCCCCGATTTCCCCCAGGTACAGGTT
The DNA here is from genome assembly GCA_965657905.1 of Luminiphilus sp. Classification (GTDB taxonomy): domain Bacteria; phylum Pseudomonadota; class Gammaproteobacteria; order Pseudomonadales; family Halieaceae; genus Luminiphilus. The sequence goes on from CBFHPT010000002.1 coordinate 164,596, forward strand.
TCTGACTGGGTAATAACCCAGGCACTATTGGCTGATCGACTTGGTATCGTCCGGTGGGCAGCCGTGATCGGCGGCAGCCTCGGGGGCATGCAAGCCTTGCAGTGGGCAGTGCAGTTTCCAGACCGGGTCCGCAACTGTGTGGTTTTAGCTGCGGCGCCGGGGCTGACCGCTCAAAATATTGCCTTCAACGAGATCGCTCGGCACGCAATCATCACCGATCCCGATTGGCACGCAGGTCAGTATCATGCGCAATCGACCATACCCGCTCGAGGCCTAGGGCTTGCGCGCATGGTCGGTCATCTCACCTATATGTCTGCGGATGGGATGAGCGAGCGATTCGGCCGCGAGCTCCGCGAGGGGAGCTTTGATCCCAGCGACGAGGCGGAAGTGGTTTTTCAGGTTGAGAGCTATATGCGTTATCAGGGGCATCAATTTTCGAGCCGTTTTGACGCAAATACCTACGTGTTGATGACGCGGGCGCTGGACTACTTCGATATCGCCGCTGACTTTGGTGGCAATCTCGCGGCGGCTATGGCTGCCACTCAAGCCCGTTTTTTGGTGGTGTCATTCAGTAGCGACTGGCGATTCGCCCCTGCGCGCTCCCGCGAGATCGTCGATGCGCTGCTCACGGCACAGCGCCCGGTCACCTACGCTAACATCGAGACTGATGATGGCCACGACGGCTTTCTGCTCGAGAACGCGGAATATATGGGCCTGTTTAGCGCATGGATGCAGCAGGTGACGTGCTGATGCGCTACGACCTGACTCATATTTTGCGCTGGGTGCCCAAGGGCTCTCGGGTGCTTGACCTCGGCTGCGGCGACGGTGAATTTCTGCGGTTACTCCGGGAGGAACGCGAGGTCACAGGCACCGGCATCGAACTCGATGCAAACAACTTGATCGCGGCAGCGTCCCGGGGCATCGACGTCATATATCAGGATATGGACAAGGGCTTGGAGAACTTTTCAGACCACAGTTTCGAGATGGTCGTGATGGCCCACGCGTTACAAGTTCTGCACCACCCCCACAGGGTCTTGGGCGATATAGTACGTATCGGCAGCGAGGCCATTGTGACGTTCCCGAACTTTGCCCATTGGCGCTGTCGTCTGTACCTAGGGCTGCGCGGGCGTATGCCAGTCTCCAAAGTGTTGCCTTATAGTTGGTATGACACCCCGAACATCCATTTCTGTACCGTGAAGGACTTTGAAGACCTGTGCTTTCAACTCAATATCGAAATCACCGCCCGCGACATCGTCGCCTCCCCGGGGCAAACCTTACTGGCCCGGCTGTTCCCCAATCTCTTTGGCATAACCGCGATCTTTCGTATTCGCGCCCGAAGCAGCTAAGTCCGTTGCTTCGCGCGCTCGTACTGCTGTCGACCTTGCTGGCTACCCCATGGGCCAGTGCCCAGCAGTCCGAGCGATTTGACCAGTTTGAGTTACATCGAAGTGTCGTTTACACCACGTTTCTAACCGCTGAAATTGCTGCTCAATATGGAATTTCCAGGGGCGATGACAAGGCCATCCTCACCTTGTCAGTGCGCGATGCCGATGCGGGTGAAACTTCGGGAAGGCCGATGGAGATCGAGGGTCGCACTTGGGATCTCATTCACGGGGGTGACCTTGAATTTAAGGAGATACGCGAGGGACGAGCGACCTATTACATTGCTGACTTTGAGTTCATCAATCGAGAATGGCGCTTCTTTGAGTTTTCTTTCAAGCCAGAGGGAAGCGACAAGACCTATGAATACACCTTCAAAACCCAGCTCTGGAAGCAGGACTAACCCCCGATGAAGCAGGCGCCCGTGGTGCTCGCCAGCGGCAATAAAGGGAAGCTTCTAGAGCTACAGGATGCCCTGGCGGACAGTGGACTGGTGCTCAAGCCCCAGTCCGAGTTTGCCGTTTCCGATGCCATTGAGGACAAGCCGACGTTTATTGAAAACGCGCTCATCAAAGCTCGCCACGCCGCCGAACTCACGGGCTTACCCGCCATAGCCGATGATTCTGGGCTAGTGGTACCCGCTTTAGGTGGTGCCCCGGGCATATACTCCGCACGCTATTCGGGGGGTGGCGATCAGGCCAATATCAATAAACTGCTGACAACAATGACTGATCTGGACGGGCAAGACCGTGCGGCCTATTTCTTTTGTGTGCTGGCGTTCCTGCAAAGTGCCAACGACCCCTCTCCGATCATCACCGAGGGCCGATGGTACGGCCATATCGCCGAGTCACCCTCCGGCGACGACGGTTTTGGGTACGACCCTATTTTTCGGGTAGGCGACGATACCGTGACGGCGGCACAGCTCACACTTGCGGAGAAACGCGCCATTAGCCACCGGGGACAAGCCGTACGACAACTCAAAGACGTCCTTGGCCGTTGAATTAACAGCGATTCCCCTCGCACTTTACGTACACATTCCGTGGTGCGAACGGAAGTGCCCCTACTGCGACTTCAATTCTCATGAGCAGTTCTCGCCCTCGCTAGAGCCCGAATACATCAGCGCGCTGTTGAAGGACCTCGAGATGCAGCGCGACCAGTTTGCCCTTTCGCGGCCACTAACATCGATCTTCATCGGAGGTGGGACACCGAGTTTGTTCAGCGCTCGAAGCATCGCCACTCTGATGGCGGGTATCGGCAAAATGTTTGATTTCAACTCGGATATCGAGGTCACACTCGAGTCGAACCCCAGCAGTGCTGAGGCACGTCGTTTCGCTGGCTATAAAGCGGCGGGTATCAACCGGCTCAGCCTCGGCATTCAAAGCTTTCATGACGATTCCTTAAAAGCGCTTGGGCGCGTCCATAACGCCGATCAGGGGCGTCGAGCCGCCGATTTAGCGACGCAGCTTTTTGACCGTTTCAATCTCGACATCATGCACGGTCTTCCCGAGCAGTCGGCAGCGATGGTTGAGGCTGACTTAAACGAGGCGATAAGCCGCGGGGGCAGTCATCTTTCTTGGTATCAACTGACGCTGGAGCCCAATACCGTGTTTTGGTCGCGCCCACCCGAGATTCCAGTTGAGCCGGTGTTAGAGGAGGGCCAGGCCCGCGGTGAAGCGCTGCTTCGCTCTGCGGGCTATGACCAGTATGAAGTCTCAGCGTGGAGTCGCCCAAGCCAAGCCAGTCGGCATAATCTCAACTATTGGCAGTTTGGCGACTATATCGGTATTGGCGCGGGGGCTCACGGCAAACTGAGCCATCCCGATGGCCGCATTGTGCGCACCCAGCGCACTCGGCAACCCAACGATTACCTAAGCTCCGTTGGTCTAGAGCAAGCTGTCGCTGCTACAGTGGTTGCGGCCGGCGAGGTACCGGGAGAATTCATGTTAAATGCGCTTCGGCTACGTCAAGGCGTACCCGCGGCGTTGTTTAGCGCGCGAACCGGCTACCCGTTGTCAGTAATTGAGCCGACACTGTCGGTATTGAAAGAACAGGGATTGGTATCTAAAGCAACTGAACGCTTATCTACAACAGAAACCGGTTATCGCTATCTTGACGACGTTGTGGGTAGGTTTTTTCAATAGCCGCTGCGGTAAATAAGGTCCCAAACCCCATGCCCCAATCGGGCGCCGCGCCACTCGAACTTAGTCAGCGGGCGCCATTCAGGGCGCTCAGAAAATGCGCCAGCGCCCGCTGTATTTTCAAGTCCTGGGATTGCTTCCAGCACTTCAAGCATGTGCTCCGCATAGGGCTCCCAATCGGTTGCCAGGTGAATGATGCCGCCCTTTCGCAAACGCTGGCAGGCCATCAAGACAAACTCAGGCTGTATTAATCGCCGCTTATGATGTCGCTTTTTATGCCATGGATCAGGGAAATAAATTTGCAGGGCATCGATGCTTTTCGGCGGGATACAGTCCTCTAGCACTTGGACTGCGTCCTCGGCGTAGACGCGAACATTGTCGATGTCTGCATCCAGCAAGCGCGACAACAACCGCCCCACGCCGGGCCGATGGACCTCAATGCCCACATAATTGTCACCAGGATTGGCCGTCGCCATTTCGCACAGGGAGTCACCCATTCCGAAACCAATCTCGATCACTCGCCGAGCCGACCGCCCAAAGGTGTCCTCCCAATTTAGCTGTCCGCTGGCAAGCTCGAGCCCCAAAGCCGGCCAGCCCTGGTCCCAGCCGCGCTGCTGGCCTTCGGTCATTCGACCGGCGCGCATTACAAAACTGCGAATTGGTCGGCGGCGGAGATTATCCATGTTTTCTGGTATCCGGTACGTGGAGTGGGTAGCGCCCAGCGCTAAACCGGCGTGTCGCTTGAGTTCCCTCGAACCGTTAGCGCGACCCTGATCACTAACAGCCAGCTGGCGATCAGCAGCGTGCCCCCAATAGGCGTGACGGCGCCCAGCCAGCCGATGCCGGTCAAGGCCAAGCCATAGAGTGACCCCGAAAAAACAACCGTGCCGAGGGCCATACTGACTACCGCGATGAGCATACTGCGTTGCGTAAAGCGCGCGGGTGACGCAGTAATAGCAAGGCCAAGGGCTAGCAGTGCCAGAGCGTGGGCCAAATGATAGTCCGCCGCGGTATTCCAGACATCTAACATGGCGGGCGACAAATGGTTTTTAAGGCCATGAGCACCAAAAGCGCCCGCAGCCACAGCGCAGGCGCCTAAAGCACCTGCGACGGCTAGTGGCCACCGTAGCGGCTTGGGTTGCATCAGTATTAGCTAATTATGGGCAGAAACGAGTAATTACGCCGCTAGTGCCGTTCGCAGTTTCTTCATCGCGTTAGCCTCAAGTTGGCGAATCCGCTCCGCGGACACACCGTGATCGGCAGCCAGTTCGTGCAGCGTCGACTTCTTTTCAGCCAACCAGCGTCGGGCCACAATGTCGCGACTGCGCTCATCAAGACCATCCAGCGCATCATGCAAACGGGTCTCGCCATCGAGCTGGGTATCGGCGGATTCCACCGTCATCGCTGGGTCAGCAGAGTGGTCTTCCAGAAACGCCTGAGGCGCCTGCCAGGCATCGTTATCATCCGAATCAACAGGCAAATCAAAGGCCACGTCTCGACTGGTGAGACGACCCTCCATTCGCTGAACCTCAACTTCGTCGACACCTAAGTCGGCGGCGATTGCGCTGGTTTCCTCAGGGGTCAACCAGCTCAAGGTTTTTTTCGCGCTGCGCAAATTGAAGAACAGTTTGCGCTGGGCTTTAGTGGTAGCAACCTTGACGATGCGCCAGTTGCGCAAAATGAACTCGTGCATTTCGGCCTTGATCCAGTGCACCGCAAATGACACCAGACGCACACCTTTATTCGGGTCAAAGCGCTTTACCGCCTTCATCAGACCGACATTACCCTCCTGAATGAGGTCGGCTTCAGCAAGGCCGTATCCCGAATAACTTCTTGCGATGTGGACGACAAAGCGCAAGTGAGCAAGTACTAACTCTCGCGCAGAGTCAACGCAACCCTCGTAAAATAGCTTTTCAGCGAGAGCTTTCTCGCGCTCAGGGGTGAGCATTGAAATCCCACTAACCGCCTGCACGTAAGCGCCAAGGTTCGCGCCCGGCACCATACCCAGTGCGGCACTGTTACCCAAGGCTATCGCGTTCTTTGGCTCTTTCATGGTGAGTTTCTCCTCTCTATCGCGCTTATTTTAGCACTCTCACTTAGAGAGTGCTAACCAGGGAAAAGTTCCTTCTCACGGTATATACGCTAGCGAGGCTCAACCCGTTTAAGGTGCAAGCTAGCTGCTTGCCAGGCACTGATCAGACCAAGAGCGCCACCGATTAGCGTTAGATTGAGCACCCCAACTAAACTCAGGCTCGAAAACCCCCGAGGGCTATCGTAAAGCGCTAAGAGTTCACGAATTGGTGGCGCGACAACCATGAAGAAAGCCAACACCAGAACCGCACCCAACATGCCGCCGCCAATGCCGCACCAAAGGCCTGTATACAAAAATGGTCTGCGGGCGAAACCATCACTACCGCCGATCAGCTTGATCACCACAATCTCCTCCCGACGGGCTTCTATGGCGAGCCGAATGGTATTGCCGAGAATCAACACGGCGCCAACCATCATCAATATACCCAGGCCAATGACAAGGCGACGTGCAAAGGTAAGGCTAGCCTCCAGCCGAGATAACCAGCGGGTATCAAATACCGCTTCATCTACCAACGGTTGAGCAGCGAGTGCAGTGACAAGCGCCTCTAGTCGAGCACCAGTTAGCGACGCCTCGGGCCGTACCAACAGGGTGTGGGGCAGTGGGTTCTCTGGCAGTGAATCCAACAAGGCGGAGAGCCCCGTGTCAGCCGCAAAGCTTCGCAATGCATCATCCCTGGCAACGAGGGTGACACTCTCAATATCTACCCGCGACGCTAATCCATCCGCCAGATCATCGGCAGCCTCGAGACTCGCAGTGTCCTCAAGCAGCAGAGAGAAACGCGCGGGGGACTCAAATTCACCCGCCAGCGCGCTACCGTTGTCGAGCATAACCGCAAGCACTGTGGGCAGGGCGAGCGCGATACCGACAACCAGCCAAGTCATAAAGGTCGACAAAGGTTCAGACAGCATTTTCTGCAAGCTGTCAGCCGCTGCTTGTCGGTGATGATGAATCCAGGCACCAAGTTTAGAGCGAGGGCCGGTGCCGAGTCCGCGAGTCTTATTCACCGCTAAACCCCACCGCCGCCGACGAGGCGACCTTCTTTCAGCGTGATAATGCGATGTCGTAGCCTCGAGATAAGCACAAGGTCGTGACTGGCAATCACAACCGTTACTCCTACGCGGTTGAACGCCTCAAACAAGGCCATAATTTCAGCTGATAACTGCGGATCAAGGTTCCCCGTGGGCTCATCCGCAATCAAGATTTTTGGTCGCGCAACCACAGCCCGGGCAATACCCACCCTCTGCTGCTCACCCCCCGACAACACAGCTGGATTGGCGCGCTCACGGTGCAAAAGACCCACTTTATCGAGAGCGGCACGGACCCGCCGCTCAATATCGCGCTGCTCAAAGCCGGCAATTTCTAGTGGCAGCGCCACATTGTGAAAGACCGATCGATCAAACAGGAGCTGGTGATCCTGAAAAACAATACCGAAATCCCGCCGATAGCGGGCAACGTCTCGCCGCCGGACCTTGCCAGTCTCCTGGCCGTTAACCGTAAGGCGTCCGCCCGAAGGGCGCTCGAGCAGCATAAGAAGACGAAGAAAGGTGCTTTTCCCTGCACCCGAATGACCGGTAAGAAATACCATTTCCCCGTCATCAATGGTCAGCGAAAGATCACGCAAGGCATCGTGTTGTTCAAACCGTTTGCTGACTCGATCGAATTCGATCACCGGCGATCAATCTCTAGTACGATCGAAGAGCGCTTCAACAAAAGGCTCTGCGGCAAATGGGCGCAAATCTGTTGCAGATTCGCCAATGCCAATAAAGCGAATGGGGCGGCTGAGCTTTTGCGCAATAGCGAAAATAACGCCGCCCCGGGCGGTGCCGTCGAGTTTAGTCAGAACGATTCCAGTGACCCCTACCGTGCGGTCAAACTGTTCTGCCTGAGCGACCGCGTTTTGTCCGGTACCCGCATCGAGTACAAGCAAGGTTTCGTGGGGCGCGCTTGGGTCGAGCTTTTTCATCACCCTGACCACTTTTTCGAGCTCGTCCATGAGGTGTGCTTTGTTTTGCAGCCGGCCCGCGGTATCGGCGATCAAAATATCCGCGCCGCGGGACTTAGCCGCCTGCAACCCATCGAACAAGACCGAAGCGCTGTCCGCACCCGTATGCTGCGCTATGACAGGCACGTCGTGCCGCTCACCCCAGGTCTGAAGCTGCTCAACAGCCGCAGCGCGAAAGGTGTCTCCAGCCGCTAGCATCACTTTCTTGCCCTCGGACGTAAAGCGATGGGCCAATTTGCCAATTGTTGTAGTCTTGCCGGCACCATTCACACCCACCACCAAAATGACATAGGGCGAGGCACCGCTTGTATCAAGCGCCTGCTCACAGGGCCGAATGATATCGAGCAGCGCTGACTGCGTGGCCTTCATGACCGCCTCGCCGTCAGCGAGTTCTTTTCTGGAGACGCGAGCTGTAATGTCTTCAAGCACTCGCTGTGTGGCCTCAATGCCAATATCCGAGAGCAACAACTGGGACTCCAAGTCTTCGAGCAAGTCCTCATCGATGGTCTTACGACCCAGAAAGAGATCACCCAGCCCCGAAGCGAGCTGATTGCCAGTGCGACTGAGACCGCGTTTTAAGCGTGCATAGAAACCCTCTGATTTTGGTTCCTCTAACTGCCGGGGCTCTGACTGCTGCGGCGCCGATTGATGGTGTTCTGGCTTAACGGGCTCGGCTTGCGGCAGCTCTGAGTTTAGTTCTGGGTTTACTTCTGAATTTCGTTCTGGGTGTAGCTCTGCGCCTGAAACTTCATTTTCTTGCTCGGATTGGATCGATGCAGCAAAGCCTCGTTCCGGCAAAGTTTCCTGATCGATCTCTGTGGCGCGTTCGACGCGAGTCTCGCTCGCAGCCTCGACACACGCTCGCTGATCGGCATCGGGGCTATCCGGGCCCGCTTGATCCGAAACCGATCCTGCATCGGGCGCATCACCGTCACGACCCTCCCCGGCCGTTTTTCGTGCGCGTCTGAATAGCTTCATCGACAATTGCTCACTATGCTTACGATCGTCGGGTTTCACCGACACTGGTTTCCGCGACGCTACTATAGAGCCGAAACATAAGGGCCGGCACATAAGATTCGGCATTTAGCGGCCAACAAACGAGCTGCGGAATTGTAGCCCCACACCAGCATGGTATCACTGGCAAAATAGGATCAAAAATGGCCCGACAACGACAATCTCGGGAAAGAGCAACCCTGCGCATCATTGGCGGTAGCTGGCGAGGGCGCAAGCTATCGTTTCCCGAGATAGATGGCCTGCGGCCAACCGCCGATCGCGTCCGGGAAACCGTTTTTAATTGGCTTCAACCAATCACTCCCGGGGCGCGCTGCCTCGACCTGTTTGCCGGCAGTGGTGCGCTGGGGCTTGAGGCGCTGTCTCGAGGCGCGAGCCACTGTGATTTCATCGAACACAATACCGCGGCTGCAAGCGCCATCAAGCGCCATATTGCGGAGCTCGGCTGTGGTGATCGCGGCACGGTAATCTCGGCGGATGCTCTTACCTGGCGCTCCGACACCCCTTATGACCTCGTCTTCATTGATCCGCCCTTTGATGCGAACTACTTCGATGCGGCACTCATGCAGGTATCCGACGCGGACCTGCTTGCCGACGACGGTCGAATCTACCTCGAGCTTCCAGTATCCCAGTCTATGCCCGACATCGAACAAACCTTCGAGCACCTCAAAGCGAAGACCGCGGGCAATGTGCAGTTTCATTTGTTAGGCGGGCTTCCCTCCTAGCGCCCAGACGGCACTTCTCCTTCTGCGCCAGCGACTTAAAGTACGCGCCAATGATTGAGCGTGGCGTTTGTCGCGGACTCAACGCTTGTGTAAAGTCTCCAGCCTTGTTGGCAGGGAGCTTATCCAATGCGAACCCATACTGTTGTCTATCCTGGGACGTTTGACCCAATTACCAACGGCCATATCGACCTGGTCGAGCGCGCGGCGCGCCTTTTTGATCGTGTGGTTGTGGCGATTGCCTCCAGCGAACGCAAAGGCCCACTGTTTTCACTGGATGAACGGGTCGAGCTAACCAAGACCGTGCTGAGTCATCTCGACAATATTGAAGTGACCGGCTTCAACGTCCTGCTGACTGACTTTGTCACCGAGCAGGGCTCCAACTGCGTACTCCGCGGACTTCGAGCGGTGGCGGATTTCGAATATGAATTTCAGTTGGCAAATATGAATCGGGCGATCAAACCCGATTTCGAGAGCGTGTTTTTAACCCCTGCCGAGCACCTATCGTATATTTCCTCTTCGCTTGTACGCGAAATCGCATCGCTTGGCGGCAACATCACACCCTTTGTGCCACCCGCTGTATCAGATGCGCTCTATCAAAAGTTTCCCCGTTAACGCTGGCATTTGGGGCAAAACACCGTTGCGCGATTATTCTGACGAATCTCTCTGAGCTTGTTCGCACACACTCGGCAATCCTGACCGCCTCGGCCATAAACCCGCAGCTGCTGGGCAAAATAACCTGGCTGGCCGTCACTGCCGACAAAATCTCGAAGGGTGGTGCCCCCTTGGGCGATGGCGCCGGCTAGTATCCGCTTTATTTCAGTGGCAAGCCGCTGATAGCGCGCCTCGCTGATTCTGCCAGCTGCCCGGTCTGGGCGAACGCCCGCCAAGAATAACGCCTCGTTAGCATAGATATTGCCAACGCCGACCACGATTTTGCCGTCCATCAGAAACTGCTTAACGGCAACTTTTTTTCCTGCTGACTTGGCGCGCAAATAGGCACCGTCAAACGCATCGGAAAGCGGTTCGGGTCCTAAGTGATTGAGTAGGGGGTGGTCATCTGATTCAAGCCAGTGAAAACTCCCGAAACGTCGCGGATCGTTGTAGCGCAGACACTGTCCGTTCTCGAAGACGATATCGACATGATCATGGAACAGCGCCGGCGCATCAGCCGGCATAATCCTAAGGGAACCCGACATCCCCAAGTGAATCATGAGGGTTCCACTGGCCGTGTCGAGCAACAAATACTTTGCCCTTCGGCGTGCTGCGATGAAACGGTGACCCACCAATGCATTAGCCAAATCGGCTGGCACTGGCCAACGCAGGCGTACTTCTCGAACTATTACTGCGACGATGGTGTTATCAAGTACGTGTGGCTCGATACCCCGACGGGTAGTCTCGACTTCGGGTAACTCGGGCATCGATTACTTTCCCTCGATCAGGATCGCAACGGCTCAGGTGCTTTGAGAGATCCACTTAAATGTGATTAAGCGCAGATTAACCGCCAAGGCCATTTAAAAACAAAAAACCCCGGTCAATGCCGGGGTTTTTTATCGTTGGGTAAAACCAGTGAGCGTTATTACCGATGGACAATGCCGGCGGTAAAGCAAATCACTTGATTTTGCCTTCCTTATACATCACGTGCTTGCGGGCAACGGGATCGTACTTCTTCATTTCAAGCTTTTCGGGAGTCGTCCGCTTGTTCTTGTCAGTGGTGTAAAAGTGACCAGTGCCAGCGGATGAATTCATACGGATCTTTTCACGCATGGGTCAATACCTCAGAATTTTTCGCCGCGGGCGCGGAGTTCGGACAACACAGTATCGATGCCGCGCTTGTCGATAACCCGCATACCCTTGCTGGATACACGAAGTGTCACAAAGCGCTTTTCAGACTCAACCCAAAAGCGGTGGTTATGAAGATTCGGCAAAAACCGACGACGCGTGCGGTTTTTGGCGTGCGAAACGTTGTTTCCGGTGACCGGGCGCTTGCCGGTGACCTGACATACTCGAGACATTGTGAAACCTGTCGTCAAAACAAAAGGGTGCGCTTTATACCAGAGCATGTGAGGGTCTGCAACACTTCCGGCCTCCGCGTCCCACCCGAACGGCACTATTTCACGCCGCCAATCACGCCGCCGAGCGCTTGTGACCATCACGACACAAAGTGCCAAAATTCTCGCTATCGGCCCTTCTATCCATTCTTCAATTAACCCGTCAATCAACCCTGCAATCAACCCTCAAAACCGGCAACACCCGCCAAGGCCATCGAATAGACACACCCCCGGCCAACAATCAGGTGATCGAGAAGGCGAATATCCAGCAGGGCCAAGGCATTCGAAATCCGTTCGGTAATGCGAAGATCCGCCTGACTCGGCTCCACGCTTCCCGACGGATGATTGTGGGCGCAAATCAGCCCGCTGGCACCCAGCAGCAAACAGCGCGTAACGATCTCCCGTGGATACACCGCTGCGCTGTCAATTGTGCCGTGAAAAAGGTTCTCCACTGACAGCAGGCGATTCTTGCTATCGAGAAACAGACAGCAAAATATCTCCCGTCGCTCGCCGCTTAAGTGCTGCAGCAAAAAATCTTCACAGGCGCTCGGGGAGTCCAGCACGCCGCCTGCCAACAATTGCTCCCGCGCTAGCCAGTGAGCAAGCTGCAAAGAGGCACTCAACCGCTCAATTCGTCGCCTGCCAACGCCCTGCAGGGCCCAGTGACCGTCCAAAAGTGCTCTCACGGCATCATTCAACAGGCCCCGATGCCGCAGGGTCGACTTCCGTCCCCCCTCGCTGCGAGCATCTAGCGTCTGAGTGGGCGCACAACAGTAGCCTTGCCACTGTTTCGCGACCTCCGCGGGATCAAGGCCCGCTGCTCTTGCCAAGAGCTCAACCCCCTCAAAGTTCGCAGACTCCCGCCAGAGGCCACTAAACGCCCCCCTTTCTGTGTCCAAAACGCCTCCTAAATGCTAGTGTTCGCAATATTTTCAGCGTAAAAACAGCCACATGGCACACCTTTCCAATCGCAATATCATCATTGGCGTCTGTGGCGGCATAGCGGCCTACAAGGCGGCGGAAATTGTTCGGCTATTCAAAAGGGCTGGGGCTTCTGTACGCGTTGTCATGTCGCGAGGTGCGCAAGAATTCATTACACCGCTCACTCTACAAGCACTATCTGGGGAGCCGGTTCATACCGAGTTGCTCGACGAGGCTGCAGAGGCAGGCATGGGGCACATCGAGCTCGCACGCTGGGCTGACGCAATGTTGGTAGCGCCGGCGACAGCCGACGTTATTGCCCGCCTAGCTCAGGGCCGTGCGGACGACTTGCTGACTACCGTTGCGCTAGCGACGCCAGCTCCACTGTTTATAGCACCCGCGATGAACCAGCAAATGTGGCTGAATGCCGCGACTGCCGCCAATGTTGCCACCCTAGCAACCCGCGGCGCGGTGATGATTGGCCCCGATGCAGGGGAGCAGGCCTGTGGCGACGTTGGTCCCGGGCGTTTGTTGGATCCCGAAGCGATCGCTACGGCAGTGGCTCAAACTTTCGACACTGGTGACCTCGCAGGTCGGAAGGTCGTTATTACAGCCGGCCCAACCCGGGAGGCGCTTGATCCGGTTAGGTATTTAAGCAATCACAGTTCGGGCAAAATGGGCTTCGCCCTCGCTCGCGCAGCCGCAGAAGCTGGCGCCGAGACGATCTTGATTGCAGGGCCAGTAAACCTACCCACACCCCCTTCCGTTCGGCGAATTAACGTGGTGTCTGCAGAAGAGATGCTCGCGGCAACACTTGACGCAATTGAAGGCACGGAACATGACGAGAGCGAGGCCGGTAACGGTGACACGGGCTCGTCGGCTGTCGTTGATATTTTCATCGCCGCGGCCGCCGTTTCGGACTATCGCCCGACTGCGGTTGCCGATCAAAAAATTAAAAAAGCGAGCGCACAACTCTCCATCGAACTGACCCGCAACCCTGATATCGTGGCCACTGTATCGGGCTCATCACACCGACCTCACTTGGTGGTGGGCTTTGCTGCCGAAACCCAAGCGCTTGAGCATTACGCAAGTGACAAGCTCGAGCGCAAAGGGCTCGATGTGATCATCGCCAACGACGTCTCGCGTTCGGATATCGGATTTAATAGCGACAGCAACGCCGTGTCGGTGGTCGACAGTGAAGGCAGCCTCGAACTACCCACTGCGACGAAGCAAGCGCTGGCAGTGACGCTGATTACTCAATTCGCGAAGCGTTTAAACACCGCCAAGTCCACTTCGGCAGGAGGCCCGGTGCATTGACAGGGACTGATACAAAATCTACAAAATCTCAAACAGAACCCGGGACAGAGCCCCGGGCATCCGCGCCGGAACATGAGGTTGTCGTTGGAAGTAACGCGCTTCGAGGGCTGCTCGCAAAAGCGGCCCTAGTGGCCATCTTGCCAGCGGTTTTGGTCTTCAGCTGGATAGGTCTACTGCGTGAACCCACTCTGCGCAGTGAAAACGCTGAAGTGATCGCAGAAGCTGTTGTAGCCGCCCGTGCAGCGGTCGTTACCGAGTATATTGAGGACGCTACCCAGCGGGCGGAAAACCTGGCGTTAACGCTACCCACGGACACACCTGCGGGTGAACTCGATCGTATCAAAGCCGGGTTCCCGGACGCTTTAGCCGTGGTGACTATCCCACTGGACGAAATGGGTACTGCGAGCCTCGAGCCCGGAAATCTCGGCCTTGAGACCCACATCAGTATCGACGTCATTCGCAAAGCATTTGTCGGGGACAGCCCGCAGCCCGAAATGGTGGTGCAACCTGAAACCCCTTTTGCGCTGATCGCCCGCGCCTATGGCGACCCGGCACAGGGCGTCATTCTCGTAAAACTCAAGGCGGATCGGATCGAGCGTATGCTGGCAGCCACGTCTGCGGGCCGATTTGAACTTATCCAGACCCTACCGGGCAAAAGCGGCAAGGTTGTAGTAGGTAGCGCCAGTAATCAAGAGACGGCTTCAGCCTTGGCGGCTGTATCGTCCACGCCCTGGCAGTTGCGCTTCTCTCCAAGTGATACATGGCTCGAGGCCCTGCTTCCCAACTACCTACCGCTGATTGCGGCGGCAGGCCTTGGCTTACTTGGCTTCCTCATTGCAGGCCTTATTGTGTTGCTGGGGGTTCCTAGGCTGCTGCGCAACGAGGCGAATCACATTGCAGAAAGTGCCGAGCTGCACACAACGTTAAAACTGTCAGTACCCGCGCTGCTACCGCTCGCCAAGATGCTGCGCCAGCTTAGCTTGGTTAGTCGCCGACAACTTGTCAGCCACGCAAGGCGAGAGGCCCATAAAGAGGACACAAAAGCGAATCCCAAGGCGCCTCCACCTCCTGCGACAGAGGCCCCAGAAACTGAAGATGCTGTTGTAGATAACGCGGCACCCACTCAAACACCCAGCGACAACAGTAGCGATCCGCTAGACACATTGTTCCGTCCAGCAGGCATTCGCGGCGACACCAATACCGAGCTCACCGATGAAGTCATCGATAAAATCGGCAACGCCCTTGCTGTGTTGGGGAAGGACCGTGGGATCACAACATTTGCTCTTGCCCACGATTGTCGGCCCAGCAGTAAAGACATCCGAAGCCGCCTGGCTCGGGCAATGCTCGCGGGGGGCATCGATATCATTGATATTGGTGAAGCACCATCACCCCTGCTCTACTACGCTATCCACGAAACCGACGCTCAGTCGGGCGTGATGATCACCGGCGGGCACAGTGACGAGCACATCAACGGCCTGAAAATTTCACTGAATCGACAGCCATTGAGTGCCGACGACATGAATGCGCTGCTCGCGCTGGTCAAAGCAGGCGCAAAGACTGACGGTAAAGGCCGCATCGCCAAGCAAGATGTCGCACCCGACTACATCGACCGAGTTGCTTTGGACGTTGCGTTAGCCTTGCCACTTAAGGTGGTTATCGACACTAATTTTGGTACAGCAGCCAGTGTCGTGCCCGACATGCTCGAGGCACTCGAATGCGATATCGTCAGCTGTAATAGCCCTGCTGAGGGACAACGATTAGAAGACTGGCGGCTAGAGAGCGCCTTGGCCGCTTTGGGTGAGCGCGTGACGACGGAGGGTGCCGACATCGGCATGCTGTTTGATAGTGGCGCGGATCGACTCTATACCGTGGCGGAAAACGGCGAGCCGGTTGAGACTGACCGGTTACTGATGCTGCTCGCCCGCGATGTTCTCGAGAGAAATCCCGGTGCAGATGTCATTTATGATGTTCGATTCTCGCGTCACTTTGCGCCCTTTATCGCGCGCTGCGGCGGCCGGGCGTTAATGTCACGAACCGGCAGAGCATTCGTCGCCAACTCCATGCAGAAATCGGGCGCCCTGTTAGGAGGCGAATTTTCCGGACACCTGTTTTTCAAAGAGCGTTGGTACGGGTTTGAAGATGCACTGTATGGTTCAGCGCGACTGCTTGAGCTGCTATCGGCAGCGAGCGGCACCTACGCGGAGCTAGCCGCAGAACTCCCTCAGGCAATTACAAGCCCCGAGATTACCTTGCCCCTGGGAGCCGACGCTCGCCAGCAACTCCTTAAGCGCTTATCTGAAACCGCCGAGTTCCCGCAGGCCAGGCTTAACAAGCTCGATGGTTTGCGGGTGGACTACGCTGACAGCTGGGGGCTGGTTAGAAATTCAGCATCGGAAGACGCGCTGTCATTCCGCTTTGAGGGCAATGACGAAGCCAGTCTTGCGAGGGTGCAAGGGGTCATGCGAAAAGCCGTATTGGAAATCGTACCGGATCTAGCGCTGCCGTTCTAACCGTCAAGTTATTCTAGCGGCAAATACGCCGCGCCTTTCACAAGCAACCCACCATCACTGTTGTAACGCGAGCCCAAGCCATGTCACTTACCCGAGAATCTGCCACCAGCTTTGCCCGAGTGCTCACTGAGTCGCTGCCCTACATTCAGCGCTTTACAGATCGGACTTTCGTGATCAAGTTTGGGGGCAACGCAATGACTGACCCCGAGCTGCACGAAAGTTTCGCCCGTGACGTAGTCCTAATGAAGGTCGTGGGCATGAATCCCATTATCGTCCACGGCGGCGGCCCACAAATTGGACAACTGCTAGATAGACTCCAAATAGAAAGTGAGTTTGTTGACGGCATGCGCGTTACCGATGAGCACACCATGGACGTCGTGGAAATGGTGCTGGGTGCGAGCGTCAACAAAGAGATCGTAGACAGCATCCACCGCAATGGAGGGCGCGCGGTGGGACTTACGGGCAAAGATGGGCGCCTGATTATGGCCCGAAAACTCCAGGGAAACTTTGGAAAAGCCATTGATATTGGCCAGGTTGGCGAGGTTGCCAAGGTGGATACAGACGTCCTCGATATGCTCAACCACAGCGACTATATTCCTGTGATCGCGCCCGTTGCGGGTGGTGCCGACGGGCAGACGTACAACATCAATGCCGATCTAGTGGCAGGCAAAATTGCCGAGGTACTAAAGGCTGAAAAGCTGCTGCTGTTGACAAACGTTGCTGGACTTCTCGACGCCGATGGCAACACATTGACTGGGCTTTCCACAGCAGAGGTAGATACGCTCATCGCCGATGGCGTAATCAAAGGCGGCATGCTGCCCAAAATACAGTGCGCACTTAATGCAGTGTCCGCGGGTGTGACCAGCGCTCATATTATTGATGGCCGAGTCCCTCACGCGGCGCTACTAGAAATCTTTACCGATGAAGGTATCGGCACGCTGATCACCAACAAAATGCCTCCGGAAACCGAATGATGATTGCGTCCCGCGCCGCCAGTAGCTAGCATCATCCGACAAGAGTCAGGCTCACTGCTAATGCCCCAACCTAGATCAGATCGACGAGAACAAATTCTTCAAGCGTTAGCAGCAATGCTTGAGGCGGGGCCCGAGGTCAAAATCACGACCGCCCGACTCGCCCAAGAAGTAGGTGTGTCTGAAGCGGCTCTGTACCGTCACTTTCCCTCGAAAACCAAAATGTTTGAGGCGCTCATAGAGTTTGCTGAGGACACGCTATTTTCTCGGATTAAAATTATCCTCGCAGACGACCAGTCTGCCGTTGACGCCTGCAACCGTATTTTGATGTTGCTGTTGGGGTTTTGCGAACGAAACCCGGGCATTACGCGAATTCTCCACGGTGAAGCACTCAACGGCGAACCTGAGCGGCTGTATCAGCGGGTCACACAAGTCTATGAACGACTAGAAACCCAATTAAGAAGCAGCCTGCGGCAGGCCGAAGTAGAGGAGCAACTGCGCCCTACAATCGTGTTAAATGACGCTGTGGGTATGATGCTCGCGATGGCAGAAGGGCGAATAAACCAATATGTTCGGAGTCGTTTTAAACGATCACCAACCCTAGGCTGGAACGATCAATGGGGCGTGCTGACTGCCGATCTCATGCGCCCGGTACCCTCAGCTAGCTAGTCAATAAGACACTTAGCGGGTCGGCGTCTCCAAGGACCGCCGCAATTCCACAACCTCCTGAAGCTGCGAAAAGCGGTCAATATCTCGCTGGTATCGGTCGCTCACTCGCTCGATTTCCATTTGCCGATCGGTAATGGCTTTCTCGGTGTGGTCTATTTCGTCCTTGAGGTCTGCAATGGCCGTGAGGTCTTGCTTAGAGGGGCTGCGCCCGGATCGCTCCGCCTCCGCAACGCGCGCCTGACCGTTTTCAACCCGCTGTCGCAAGCTTCGCTGGTTACTTTTCAGTATCGACACACGGATCTTGAGATCTCTTAGAGAGCGATCTCGGGCCGACTCAATATCCTCCGTAGTGCTATAACGCAGAAGCAGCGACTGATCCCACCGCTGCAAACGTACTTTGTCTGCCTCTGCTTGAGCGGCAAGTTCGCGCGCCGTCGATGCGTCGGCCTTTTCATCCTCGCTCAACTGTCGCGGCACGACGTCAATCACCCGGCCTTGCTCATTGAGAACTTCGTAGCCTTTTTTGGCGTAGTCAGCGGGCACTCGAAAATCAATCACGGTCACACCGCGGTCGTTGACATACCGATAGAGGTTGCCTGCAGCTGCAGCGAAGGACACCAGCAAGCAAGCTACAGCCATCGCCCTCGCTCCTATGCGAGCAGCGTTTAATTTAAACACCGTACTCATCGCGATACCGACGCATTGCTTCGAGATGTTCGGCATAACTTGGCTCAGACTCCAACCACTGAATAATATCATGTAAGTCGATCACGCTCGCCACATCGAGCCCCAATTGCTCTTGCGCTTCCTGAACCGCAGATTGACTTCCTTGGCCGCGCTCACAACGGTCCAAGCCAATAATAACACCTGCAGCCCGTGCACCTTCCGCGGCAATGAGCTGGGCCGACTCCCGCACAGCGGTGCCTGCGGTCATTACATCATCAACAATCACGACGTTGCCCTTGAGAGCCGCACCGACCAACGAACCTCCCTCACCGTGAGTTTTGGCTTCTTTTCGGTTGAACGCGTACAAGACATCACGACCCTGATGTTCCGCTAGGGCAACCGCTGTCGTCGCGACTAAGGGAATACCTTTATAAGCGGGCCCAAACAACACGTCAGGCTGACTGTTTGCCGCGACCAGCGCCGCGGCGTAGCAGCGCCCCAGTGTCGCGAGCGCGCCCCCCGAAGAAAAACCCCCGGCGTTGAAGAAATAGGGGCTGATCCGCCCCGATTTGAGCTCGAATTCGCCAAAACGCAGGACGTTGCAGCGAACTGCAAGATCAATGAAATCCTGTCGAAACGTTCTGTTAGCTGAGAGCTCTACGTTCAATGCTGCGCCTCGCTGTTCTAAGTTGAGAACCGTATGTAATCCGACTATCTCAATGGGTTGTGTGAACCACAAAACATAGTGTCAAAAAATTTAGCTGAAAATAGTGGTCCGCGGGCGGATTGCCGTATCATAGCGAGCTTGACAGTGCAGGACTAGCAATGAGAGTCATCAGTTTAGTAGTCGAGGGGCTTGAGCAGGCGCGGGAAGCGGGCTTGTTCAAATGGCTTATGGAGCAGGATGCGGACATCATTTGTTTGCAAGACACCCGCTGTTCGGAATATTCCCTAAAGGATGATGAGTTCTTCCCAAGCGACTATAACGCTTATTTTCTCGACGATTTCGATGACCACACAAACAATGGTGTCGCGATCTATTGCCGCAAGCTCCCCAAAGCAATCATGTCCGGTCTGGGTTTTGTCGATTTTGACGCCCGAGGGGTTTATATCCAGGCTGACTACACAGACTTTAGTTTCGGCTCGCTACTTATGCCCAGTGGCATTAGCAACGACGAGGCCATGAACACCAAGCTCAAGTTTATGGAAATGCTCGGTGGGCACTTCCAAAAGGTACGTAACAAGCGCAGGGAATTCATAATTTGCGGCGGTTGGGAGCTCGTTAACAAGCCGATCGACGCCGAAGAGGCGGGTAACCGCACCGATATTCCCGGTTTCTCAGATATCGAGCAGAGCTGGCTCCGCGAGCTTTATCACAATGGCTACTGCGATGCGTTTCGTGCCTATTCCCACGAACCCGAGGAATTCACCTGGTGGCCCGAAGGAGATGATGCCGGGGGCATACGCACGGATACCCATATCGTTTCAGCGTCTTTGGCTGGTCGCATTGACTATGCGGCGATTTACACCGCTGAGGCATTCTCGAGCCACGCACCGGTTATCGTTGATTACGACGTAGAGCTGTGACCGGCTGACCAGCCACATCTGACAGCTCATCCAAACTAGCCCCGTTTGTAATAGACCCGTAGCTAAAGGCCGATAGCTAAAGACCCTTAGATAGCGCCGCTCTCTGAGCCGCGATAATGCGTTCTCCCGCATCAACGGCAAGGGCCAACATGGAGTCGAGCTCCTCCCGGGTGAATGTCGCTCCTTCAGCGGTGCCTTGAACCTCGACCAACCCGCCGCCCTCTGCCATGACAACGTTTAAGTCGGTATCCGCAGTCGAATCTTCAGCGTAATCAAGGTCAGCTACCGGTGTGCCGCGCCAAATACCTACCGATACCGCCGCAATCATGTGTTTGAGGGGATCTGTTTTCAAAATGCCTGCGCGCTGAAAACCATTGAGCGCATCCACGACAGCTACGCAGGCACCCGATATCGCCGCTGTGCGCGTACCGCCGTCTGCCTGAATGACATCACAGTCAACGGTTAATGTGTTTTCTCCGAGGGCTTTTAGATCAAGCGCCGCGCGAAGCGATCGCCCGATGAGTCGCTGAATCTCTACGGTTCGCCCTGACTGCTTGCCTCTAGCCGCCTCGCGATCCATCCGAGACCCGGTCGATCGAGGCAACATGCCATATTCAGCCGTCAACCAGCCCTGACCTTTACCCCTTAAAAACCCGGGCACCCCCGCCGACAGCGACGCCGTGCAGATAACCTTGGTGCGCCCAAAAGAGACGAGCACCGATCCCTCGGCGTGACAGGTGAACTGTCGATCAAATCGAATTTCGCGCAGTTCGCCGTAACCGCGGCCGCTGGGTCTAGGATGCTGCTGAGACATGGGTCAATCCTTTATCGGTGTGAGGTAATTACTGCGAAACGCGCTGATATCGACCCGGTATGTCGGCGCTACCAGCAGCGCATGCTGTTAGACTGGCGACAGGCAGGAAATCCAGAGATGTCGTTTACGGAGTCAGTGTGACACAGAGCATGACGGGCTTTGCCCGCGGTAGTGTAACAACCCCCCTCATCACCGTCATTGTCGAGATGCGTTCGGTTAATAACCGGTTCCTCGACTTGCACTTTCGCTGTCCCGAAAACCTCCGCGCCTTCGAGGGAAGCTGGCGCAAAACGCTCAGCCGTCGACTAGATCGCGGTAAAGTCGAGGTCTCGGTGCGACTGCAGGCTGGCACTGGCACAGACACACTGCTCATCAACACTGAGAGGCTCGATGCCATCGGTAGTGGTTTAGAGCAGGTGGGTATCCGGTTTCCGGAATCGACACCACCCGACCGGCTGGCTCTACTGCAGGCGCCCGGAGTTATGGAGTCCGATCAAGTCGATGAACAAGCGCTCGCCAGCGCTGTGGCGCAAGCCCTGTCGATAGCGCTGGATGAGTTGGTCGCCGAACGCTCACGAGAGGGCGATCAACTGTCGGCAATGGTTCGCGAGCGGGTTGATGGCATCCGAGGACTTTTGGCTGCACTGCAAGAGCACCTACCCACAATTCGAGCGCAACAGCGACAGCGATTACTCGATCGCCTAGAAGACGCGGGCGTAGAGCCCGATGCGCGCCGACTCGAGGAAGAGCTCGTCTACGTGGCCCAGCGCTCGGATGTTGACGAAGAAATGGACCGCCTAGGCGCACACCTAGAGGCTATACTCGTCGCCTTGGATGGCAACGCCCCCTGCGGCCGGCGCCTGGATTTTCTAATGCAAGAGCTCAACCGGGAGGCGAACACACTGTCTTCCAAAGCCACATCGCTAACAACCACCAACACCGCGGTGGAATTTAAGGTCCTGATCGAGCAAATGCGCGAGCAGGTACAAAACATCGAATAAGAACGGAAACGCTGCTTTTGGAATCGTCACAAACACCTGGCAACCTCTTTATCGTGTCGGCACCGAGCGGAGCGGGCAAGACGTCCCTCGTCCGCGCACTGATTAACGACGATCACAATCTGCGGGTCTCTGTTTCACACACGACGCGCCCTATGCGGCCCGGCGAGGTGGATGGCGAGAACTACCATTTCGTCAGTCGCAGCCAATTTGAGGCCGCGCGAGACGCCGGAGACTTTTTTGAATGGGCGGAAGTGTTCGGCAACCTTTACGGCACCGCAAAAAGCCAGGTCGAGGGCTTGCAAAGCCAAGGGCTCGACGTCGTACTGGAAATCGACTGGCAGGGCGCCCGCCAAGTCAAGCAGGCTCTACCCGAGGGCTGTGCGATCTTTATTCTACCGCCGTCGCTCAGCGCGCTCCGTCAACGGCTTACCGGTCGAGGGCAGGATGATAAAGCGACAATTGAGCGCAGAATGGCGGAGGCGCGCAGCGAAATGACCCATTACGCTGAGGCAGATTATCTGGTGCTCAATGATAATTTTGACCGCGCACTGTGTGATCTGAAGACCATTGTCGACAGCCAGCGCTTGTCTCGAAGGTCGCAACAGCAAAAGTTGGCGAACGTGCTAGCTGACGTGTTGGGCGACTGATATCCCCGCAGCTCGCAGCAGACTTCGCACCGCACCCATACCGAAACCGCGGTGTCAGCAATTCACAACCATACTTCACACTCTTTAAGTGGAATGGGCTATACTGCGCGGCCGCGTTATGGCGCGGCTTTTTTACAGGAGTATTACCAGACCATGGCACGCGTAACCGTAGAAGACTGTCTAGACCACGTCGACAACCGATTTGAACTCGTTATGCTGGCGGCTAAACGCGCCCGGCAACTCGCTACCGGTGGCAAAGACCCATTGGTCGAGGAAGAGTCAGACAAGGCCACGGTAATTGCACTGCGGGAAATCGCTGAGGGCATGGTAACCCCCGAACTGCTGGCTCGTGAGACCGAAATTGAAGCCGAAGAAGAACTTGCAGCGAGCTTCGAAACACCCATTTACTGAAGCCCGGTAGCCGCGCGTCGTGGTTGCAACAACACTTCAGACACTCAGCGGTTCAATCACCGACGTTACCTCTCGGCTCACCCTTCGTTCAGCTCCCGACATTGCCACAACACCCGCAGCAACCGGCAATCGGTCGCTCGCTGCGCTCGAAAGGGTACTCGGCAGTTACCTCACCCCCGAGCAGGCGCAGCAGGTAAAACGCGCTTACTACTTTGCCGAGCAAGCCCACTACGGACAGATCCGTCGCAGCGGGGAGCCTTACGTTACCCATCCCCTAGCCGTTGCAGGCATCCTTGCCGATATGCATATGGATCACGAGAGCCTTATGGCCGCGTTGCTCCATGATGTCATTGAAGATACCGGGGTGACCAAAGGGGATATCGATGCGCAATTTGGTGGGGAAGTCGCTGAGTTGGTCGATGGTGTCAGCAAGCTAACCCATATCGAGTTTGACAGCGTCGAGCTCAAACAGGCCGAGAACTTCCAGAAAATGGCGCTGGCCATGGCCCGGGATATCCGCGTCATTTTGGTCAAACTAGCGGACCGGCTACACAACATGCGAACACTCGGGGTACTCAACCGGGATAAAGTCCGCCGAATAGCTTTTGAGACGCTCGAAATCTATGCGCCGATAGCGATGCGACTTGGCATGAACAGCGTACGGATGGAGTTCGAAGACCTCGGCTTCAAAGCGCTGTATCCCATGCGCGTTCGCCGCATCCAAGCCGCCGTCAAAGGGGTCCGCGGCAATCGCAAAGCCCTAGTTGAACAGGTACAGACTCAAATTGAGGCGGTGCTAGAGCGCGAAGGATTGCGCGCAGAAGTAGTCGGCAGGGAAAAACATCTTTATAGTATTTACCAGAAGATGAAGACAAAACGTAAGTCTTTCTCTGAAATTATGGACATTTTTGCGTTTCGTGTCATTGTCGACTCAGTTGACACCTGTTACCGAACCCTGGGTGTCATGCACAGCCTATACAAACCTGTGCCCGGAGAGTTTGCCGATTACATTGCTATTCCAAAATCTAACGGCTACCAGTCTCTCCATACTGTGCTGAAAAGCATGCACGGGGTGCCCATTGAGATCCAAATCCGAACCCGTGAAATGGAGGATATGGCCAACAATGGGATAGCGGCCCATTGGCTCTACAAATCCGAGGAGGGGTCTGCGAGCGGCTCCCACACTCGCGCGCGCGAGTGGGTACAAGGCCTGCTAGAGATGCAGCAGCGAGCAGGCAACTCGCTCGAATTTATCGAGAACGTCAAGATTGACCTGTTTCCAGATGAGGTCTACGTCTTCACGCCCAAAGGCGACATTATGGAGCTGCCGCGGGGAGCTACCGCAGTAGACGCGGCTTATGCCATTCATACCGATATTGGCAATCGCTGCGTGGCGTGCCGCATCAATCGAAGACTGGCGCCATTATCAGAACCCCTTCAGAGCGGACAGACAGTGGAGATTATTACGTCTCCCAGCGGTCGGCCCAGCCCTGCGTGGTTTAACTACGTGGTCACAGCGCGAGCGCGTACCCACATCCGCCACTTCCTCAAAGATCAACGCCAGGAAGACTCGGTTGAACTCGGTAGAAACCTACTCGATAAGGCGCTGATAGCCCTCGATACGCGTTTTGAAGATCTTTCCGAGGCGCAGGTTGCCGAGGGCCTTCATCGGCTTGGTCGCAACAGCATCGATACTGTGCTGGTCGACATAGCACTGGGTAATCTGCTGCCGCAAATTTGTGCCGGTCACTTGGCGGGTGCCGCATCTGGCCCCTGGGACCCGGAAAAATCAGAGGCTGTAGCAATTCGTGGCACCGAAGGGTTTGTTGTGACTTATGCCAAGTGCTGCTGCCCATTACCTGGCGATCCTATCGGCGGCTATTTGAGCCCCGAAAAAGGCCTCGTGGTGCACAGAGACAACTGCAGGAACCTCACGGAGATGCGCGAACAACCTGAGCGCATTATGTACCTCCGCTGGGATCAGGAAGTGGAGGGCACCTTCCCCGTTGCGCTCAGAGTCGAAGCACAGAACCGCCGCGGGTTGATCGCGGTAATTGCCACGCGCCTCAGTGCGGTGGGCATCAACATTGACCGGATCTCGACCACTGACAAAGACTTCCAGTTCACTTATATCGATCTCGAAATGCATGTAAACAGCCGAATCCATTTAGCGCGAATTATGAAACGGCTGCGGATTATCGAGGGCGTGCACCGGGTCGCTCGTAGCGCTCGACGCTAGAACCCGATCACGTCACCTTTTACAATACGTAAATCTTCTGCAGGCCCATTTGAAAGGAGCCCAACCGTGTCCAATAGAGCAGTCATCGCCACCCAAGCGGCACCTGCCGCCATTGGCCCTTATTCACAGGCAATAAAGGTGGGCAATACCGTCTGGATTTCCGGGCAGATTCCACTGGACCCTGAGTCCATGACTGTGGTGGAAGGTGGCATCGAAGCGCAAGCAACACAGGTGTTTAAGAACCTAGCTGCCGTGGCGGATGCCGCCGGCGGCGCCCTGGACGATGCGGTGAAAATCAATATTTCTCTGACCGATCTCGGGGAATTTGCGACGGTCAATGAGATTATGACGAGGTTCTTCAAGGAACCCTATCCTGCACGGGCCTGCGTGCAAGTGGCCGCACTCCCTAAGGGCGTGGCCATCGAGGTCGAGGCTATTCTGGCGGTTTAAGGCTGCTCTTATCGAAGTAGGGCGCTTAAATCGAAGCTGAGCTCCGTCCACTCAGAGCGGCGCCATAGCCCTCTCGATAGCTTGGAAATTGCAGTCGGAATCCACTCGCCAACATTCGCCGGTTATCGCACCGGCGGTTGCCTCGCTGCACCGCGGTCCTATTGCCCACCGGTGAGAGTGAGACGCCAAGACGCGCGGCCAGCCATTGCTCGACCTCACCGATAGGGGCCGGTTCGCTGTCTGAAGCAATCATCACCCCCGTTATCGGTTGGCGCTGATTTGCTTCAATAAGCGCGAACGCAATGAGTGCCGCGAGGTCTTGCCGGTGTATTCGATTACTGAATCGGGCGGGATCGGCGCTAGCCTCACCGCGGGCAACCCGAGCCGTCAACATGCCCTCGTCAGCGCCGTAAAGGCCCGATGCACGTAAAACCAGCGGGTTGGGGCATCGTGATAGAAAGTCGGCTTCAGCCGCGCTAATGGCAGATGCAGCCGGGTCGCTGTCGGTCAGAGGTGACTGCTCATCGACCCAGCCCCCCGAAGCCTCGGCGAAAACCCGAGTAGAGGAGACGAGAATACCTGCGGTTAACCGGCTAGCTAAACCGCTCGTTAATAAGCTGGCGGTCGCCTCACGATAACCAAGCTCATATCCCGCAGCGCTGCGATCCGCCGGCAGTGGCGTAAACAGCACGTAGTCGGGTGCGCTCCCCGCTAAGACCGTTAGACTCGTCGAATCGGTATAATCACACCGCAAGCGATGAAACACCGGAGGCAGGTTTTCGGGCGACCGGCGCGCCGCGGTCACCCGCCAACCTTGGTCGGCCAAGGTCAGCCCCACCCGCGTACCGATATCCCCACAGCCGACAATTAATAGGTGTGGTGCCTTCACGCTAACATCCTCAGATCGCTATTATGGGGACGAGTATGCCAACCCTGAGACTGGAAAGCCCTCACATTGAGCAATCAGCCCCTGGCAATACCTCTTTCCACTCTAAAAGGTGTGGGGCCCAAACTCGGTCAACGCCTGAGTGAGCTTGGCCTAAACTCGGTCGAGGACTTGCTCTTCCATTTCCCCCTGCGTTATCAGGATCGTACCCAACTCACACCCATCGGTGGCCTCAAAGATGGCGTGGAGGCGGTCGTGCAAGGGGAGGTCCGCATTGCCAGCGTGGTGCCGGGACGCCGTCGATCACTGGTCGCCAAAATCGCTGACAATACGGGCTTTGTAACCCTCAGATTCTTTCACTTTCGGCAGGCTCAAGTTGCGCAAATGACCCCGGGGACACCCATATCGCTCTTCGGCCAGCCACGACGCAGCAATAACGGCTTTGAAATCATTCATCCCGAATATCGGCTGGGCAACCAAGAAATTTCACTGGATACAGCACTGACGCCCATTTACCCCACGGTCGAAGGTATCGGTCAAAACGTCTGGAGAAACCTCACTGAGCAAGCGCTCACCGCGCTTAAAGGTAGCCCTCCTGCCGACCTCTTGGGGAGCCACGCCCCTGCCAGCTACTCTTTAGAAGAAGCGATCACTTACTTACATCGACCGCCAACAGGCGCCGCGCTGGCGGAAATTTCAGACTGGCAACACCCGGCGCAGCTGCGTCTGGCTATCGAAGAGTTAGTCGCCCATCAGTTGTCACTTAGAGCCCTTCGGGCTCGGGAGCGGGCACTATCCGCCAGAGCGATTTCACCAACATCCCAACGGCAGCAGGCGCTCCTGGCAAGCCTGCCGTTCGCACCAACCGGCGCACAATCTCGCGTCCTCGATGACATCGCTAACGACCTGCGCCAACCGACCCCGATGTTGCGACTCGTGCAGGGGGATGTCGGATCGGGCAAAACGCTGGTGGCAGCACTCGCGGCGTTAACGGCAATCGATGCAGGGCATCAGGTCGCGCTAATGGCACCCACAGAGCTGCTTGCCGAGCAGCACCTGCGAACTTTCAGGGAGTGGTTTGAGCCCCTTGAAGTTCCGGTCATTTGGTTAAGCGGCAAAGTCAAAGGTCGCGCCCGGAAAGCTGCGCTCGCAGACATCGCAGAGGGCCGTCCCGGATTAATTGTGGGCACTCACGCACTGTTTCAGGATGAAGTCCTGTTTGCCGATCTGGCCCTGGCGATCATCGACGAACAGCATCGCTTTGGCGTTCACCAACGTTTGGCGCTAGCACAGAAGGGTATCGACAACATTCTTCCTCACCAATTAGTGCTGACAGCAACCCCTATTCCCCGAACGCTCTCGATGCTGGCCTACGCGGACCTCGACTGCTCGGTGATCGACGAACTGCCACCCGGGCGGACCCCCGTAAAAACCTCACTTGTTGACAACCGCCGACGGGATGCGGTGATCGACCGACTCGGCAAGGCCTGCGATGAAGGCAAGCAGGCTTACTGGGTGTGTACCATTATTGAAGAGTCCGAAGCGCTGGATGCACGCCCTGCAGAGAACACGGCTGCCTTGCTGCAAGAACAGCTACCCAATATCCCTGTTGGTCTAATACATGGCCGCATGCCGAGCACCGAAAAAGAGAGCACCATGGCCGCCTTTAAGCGAGGTGACATTGCGGTTCTGGTTGCCACAACGGTGATCGAAGTCGGAGTCGATGTGCCCAATGCCAGTCTAATGGTTATCGAAAATCCCGAGCGGCTGGGGCTCGCGCAGCTCCATCAATTGCGTGGCCGAGTGGGGCGGGGCTCAGAGGCAAGCTTCTGCGTACTGCTCTACCAGCACCCCTTAAGCCACAACGGACAAGCCCGCTTACAGGTCATGCGTGACAGTAATGACGGCTTCTTTATCGCCGAGGAAGACCTCCGCCTAAGGGGACCCGGGGAGCTACTGGGCACGCGCCAAACCGGTTTGATGTCATTTCGCGTCGCGCAACTACCCGAACACGAACATTTGCTTGATACGGTTTCAAATATCGCAAATACCTTGGAGCACAGCGACCCCGACGCCGCCAGTGAGCTGGTGGCACGGTGGACCGGCGAACGACAGGCTTTTGCGCGGGTTTAATCGGGGCTGAGAATGGCAAAAAGCCACAGCACGGGTTTCTAGGGCGCCGAGTAAAGCAAGAAACGATAAACTCCACGATTCGGATCGATGAACTTCCCAAGGCATCACAGGCCTCAACCTCAACACATTTTTGTAAACCTTTAATGGGGCTAACTGATATCGCCACACCGCCACCTCAAACGAAGCTTCGGGCACTCTTTGAAGTGATGCGCTTTGATAAGCCGATTGGCACCTACCTGCTGGGTGCGCCAACTGCTTGGGCGCTCGTACTCGCCAATGGTGGCTGGCCCGGCTGGCAACTGACAGCAATTTTCGCAATCGGAGTTGTGGTTATGCGCGCCGCCGGCTGTACGGCGAATGATCTTGCCGACAGAGAACTTGATGGGCACGTCGAGCGCACCCAATTTCGGCCACTTGTCACGGGCGCGCTCACGACGCGAGAGGCGTTCCTCTTAGTATTCGTTTTACTCGCTATCGCCTTACTGCTGGTACTGCTAACCAACCCGCTCACCGTCAAACTCTCCTTCGTCGGCGTTTCACTGGCGGTTATCTACCCATTCATGAAGCGCGTCACCTACCTGCCGCAGTTCGTGTTGGGGGCCGCTTTCTCTTGGGCAATTCCAATGGCGTTTGCTGCAAGCCTAAACAGTTTGCCAACTGGGCTCTGGTGGTTGTTTGCAGCAAATCTGTTATGGACTGTGGTTTACGACACTCAGTATGCAATGGTGGACCGAGAAGATGACCTCAGTGTCGGCATTAAGTCCACTGCGATTCTGTTTGGAGAGATGGATCGACGGTTGATCGGCGCCATGCAAGTTGCT
Source organism: Luminiphilus sp. (assembly GCA_965657905.1). Taxonomy (GTDB): domain Bacteria; phylum Pseudomonadota; class Gammaproteobacteria; order Pseudomonadales; family Halieaceae; genus Luminiphilus. The sequence continues at coordinate 194,035 of CBFHPT010000002.1, forward strand.
GCGCTCGGTTGTTTTGTGATGACAGGCAAGGCGTTTGGGCTCGGCGTTTTGTACTATCTCGCAATCGGCGCGGTTGCAGGAATGTTCGCGTGGCACCAGTGGTTGATTCGCCATCGCGATCGCGCCGCGTGTTTTCTCGCCTTCAATCAGAGCAAATGGATCGGTGCCATTATTCTTGCCGGACTAGTGGGACATTTTGCCTCGGCAGGCGTATTCATACACTGAAACCAACCATGGGCACGAGCAATGGAGCTCGAGATACACACGTCGATTGCCGATATTCCCAAAGCGGAGTGGACGGCCTGGCTGGGTGACGACTATCCGTTCCTCAACTGGGACTTTCTCCGAGTCTTGGAGGAAACCAATTGCACCACTCCCGCATCGGGATGGCAGCCTTTTCACCTGGTTCTCCGAGAGGGCGATGCGGTCATTGCCGCTGCGCCGTGCTTTCTCAAAGACCATTCTTATGGTGAATACGTGTTTGACTGGGCGTGGGCTGATGCTTGGCAGCGAGCCGGTCTTAACTACTACCCCAAACTTGTAACCGCCGCGCCGCTGACGCCGGCGACAGGGCCGCGGCTGTATCTCAACCCCAGCGCGCCCCACGCCCTGGACGCACTGCTAGAGGCGGTGGAACAGATTTGTCGCGACAAAGGTATCTCAAGTTGGCACACGCTCTTTGCCGACGAGGCGCTCGCTGACGCACTCTCCGCGCGTGGTTTGCATCAACGTATGACAACCCAGTTTCATTGGTTCAACAAAGATTACTCTACCTTTGATGATTTTTTGGCAACGTTCAGTAGCCGCAAGCGCAAAAACCTTCGTAAAGAACGTGCGCGGGTTGTCGAGCAGGGTCTCACGCTAGAGACGAAGACCGGTGCTGCAATTACTGACGGGGATTGGCGCTTCTTTCACCACTGCTACCAGATGACCTACGCCAAACGCAGCGGTCACAGTGGCTACCTTACCGGCGAATTTTTTCAGTCAGTGGGCCCTGCGCTCGGCGATGCGCTTGTTATGGTCACGGCAAGTCATGAGGCCAAGCCAGTTGCCGCGGCGCTGTACTTTCGCAGCCAAGACACCTTATTCGGGCGCTACTGGGGATGTCTTGAGGAGTTCGAGTTCCTCCACTTTGAGGCCTGTTATTACCGCGGCATCGAATACTGCATTGAGCAGGGAATCGCTCGCTTCGACCCCGGAGCCCAGGGGGAACACAAAATTCAACGAGGATTTGAGCCGGTGCTAACCCAATCCAGTCACTGGGTGGCAGAGACCGGTTTCAACCCGGCCCTTGCTGACTTTTGCGAGCGTGAGTGTGAGCACGTCCGTGCCTATCGAGACGATGCCCGAAGTCTGCTGCCATTCAAGGCAGCGGATTGAACAAGGTGCTAGGCCGCGCTTGGTGACTTATCCCGTAAAAACACCCATTCTTTAGCTGACGACTGCTCGGGGCTATAGCGGTAACCATCAGCACTAAACTTCTTTAGGGCCTCTGGGTCGTTGATCTGCTCGGTCACAATATAGCGGGCCATAACACCCCGCGCTTTTTTAGCAAAAAAGCTGATCATCTTATACTGGCCATTCTTCAGATCGCGAAAAACCGGGGTGATTACCTCCGCATCCAACTGCTTAGCTTTAACGGCTTTAAAGTATTCATTGGAGGCCAAGTTGACCAGCACGCGACTACCACTCTTGCCGAGCTGCTTATCGAGGGTTGTCGTGATGTCGTCACCCCAGAATTCGTACAGGTTTTTGCCTCCCTGATTGGCAAACTTGAGTCCCATCTCAAGACGGTAGGGCTGCATTAAATCCAAAGGGCGGAGCAAGCCATACAAGCCTGACAAAATCCGCACGTGTTTTTGGGCGAAACTGAGGTCTTTGCTGTCGAGTGTCTCAGCGTCAAGGCCGGTGTATACGTCACCTTTGAAAGCGAGCACAGCCTGTTTGGCGTTATCGAGCGAGAAATCCGGGTGCCAATTCATAAAACGTTCGTGATTAAGCGTAGCGATGTTGTCACTGACCCCCATCAACCCGCGGATATCATCAGGGGAAAGCTTGCGGGCATCATCCACAAGGGCCGCCGCTCGCTCCAGAAACTGGGGCTGGGTTGCCTTCCGTGTTTTCGGTGGTGTGTCGTAATCGAGTGTTTTTGCTGGTGAAAGAACCGTAAGCACGTCGCAACCTCGCTGCTATCAATGAGCGGGGAATGATAACCTTGTCGGGACCGCTCAAAAATAGGAAAAACATCGTGTCGCGCACAGCGTCGCTCACCGATCGACTTGATCGCCTGTCTTCTCACCTCGCCAATGTATTGGCGTGGCTGCCGTTGCTCATGGCACTACTCACCGTTTTCGTCGTGGTACTTCGATACGGCTTTGGCTTGGGGGCAATAGCGGCGCAAGAGAGCGTCATTTATCTGCATAGTGCCCTGTTTATGCTGGGCGCGTCGTGCACTTTACTGGCAGACGAACACGTTCGGGTCGATGTCTTTTATCGAGACTTCTCTCCACGAAGCCGCGCCTGGGTTAACACGCTGGGCCACGTTGTATTCACTTTGCCCCTGTGTGCCCTAATTGGTTTATCGAGCCTTGGCTACGTCGGAGAATCCTGGGGGATACGCGAAGTCTCCCCAGAACCGGGCGGTATTCCTGCGGTGTTCCTGCTTAAGACATTAATTCCACTGATGGCGGGAATGCTGGCGTTACAGGCCATCTCCTCGATACTTAAATCCCTGGCGACCCTAACTAAGGAGCTGAATCATGGCTGATGGGCAAATCGCTTTAGGGTTATTTGCGGCGGTGTGCCTGCTGCTTATGCTGGGCTTTCCGGTTGCATTGACGCTCGCGGGCACGGCGCTGACCTTTGCCGTAGGTGGAATTTTAAGCGGCGTTTTCGATGCCAGTTATCTATCGGCATTACCCGCGCGCGTCTTTGGAACCATGAATAATGAGACGTTGATCGCGGTGCCGTTGTTCATCCTGATGGGCAACATACTTGAAAAAGCTCGAATCGCGGAGGACCTGCTGACCAACATGACGCGGTTGTTTGGCAGTAAACCCGGCGGACTGGGTATTTCAGTCATCATTGTTGGCGCGCTGCTAGCGGCCAGCACCGGAATCGTTGGCGCGACCGTTGTCACCATGGGCTTGTTATCGTTACCGACCATGTTGCGCGCCGGGTATAGCCCCGCGCTCGCTACCGGCACAATCTGCGCCACCGGCACCCTCGGACAAATAATTCCGCCGTCGATTGCGCTGGTGCTCCTCGGGGACATCATGTCCAGCGCCTACCAGCAAGCACAGCTCAAGTTGGGGGTAATCAATACTGCAACGGTCTCGGTTGGCGATCTATTTGTGGGTGCGCTTGTGCCCGGTTTCGTGCTGGTGACGCTATATGCCTTTTATGTAGGGTTGAAAGGCATTCTGTCTCCCAATAGCGCACCACCCGCTGAGGCCAGTGTGTTTAACGGTAAAGTGCTCTTGGCTGGGCTACTGCCCCCGCTCTTGCTGATTGCGCTGGTGCTCGGATCCATTTTGCTCGGCGCAGCAACCCCGACGGAGGCTGCTGGGGTTGGGGCGGTCGGCGCGCTCGCGCTGGCATATACCCGAGGCCAAATGGATCTGAGCCGTTTAAAAGACGTGGGCATTGCAACCATGCAGGTTACCAGCATGGTGTTTTTAATTCTGATCGGTGCCGCCGTATTCTCGTTGGTGTTTCGAGGTTTTGGCGGCGAAACACTAATCGAAGAGTTTTTTATGAACATGCCGGGGGGCCCCACGGCGGTTTTGCTGCTTGTGATGGTCGTGATCTTTCTTCTGGGCTTTATCCTAGACTTTATTGAAATTACCTTTGTGGTTGTACCGATTGTGGGTCCTATTCTGCTCGCGATGGGTTTTGATCCAGTCTGGCTGGGCATCATGATCGCCATCAACCTCCAGACGTCGTTTCTGACGCCGCCGTTTGGTTTCGCCCTGTTCTACCTTCGTGGAGTCGCACCCTCAGAGGTCAGCACAGGCGCCATCTATCGCGGAGTAATCCCTTTCATTATCATCCAACTGTTAGTACTGGCACTGCTTTGGCAGTGGCCAGTGCTGGCAACAGGGCTGCCGACGCTACTTCGCGGCGGTTAAGCGACAGCTCATCGCCATCCGCTTGTGTAACCTAGCCAGCTGACCTTCGAGGGTTTTATGAACGAAATCGACGCCAACCCCACACCCCAGGGAGAACTTTCCCTGCAGGCGGTGGCAATGCCCGCCGACACGAATCCACACGGGGATATTTTTGGCGGCTGGCTGTTGTCGCAAATGGATTTAGCGGGCTATGTCACTGCCTGCGATGTCGCAGGTGGTAGAGTCGCGACCGTTGCAGTGGAGGGGATGTCATTCTTGACGCCCGTTCACGTCGGCGCAGTAGTGAGCTGTTTCAGCGATGTTGTGGATGTCGGCCGCAGCTCGGTACGCATAGTCGTAGAAGTTTGGATAAATTCCCGTCACGACGGTGAACCACTCAAAGTCACCGAGGGCACGTTTGTCTATGTGGCCATCGATGAAGACAAGCGCACGCGACGAATTTAAAGGACGCCGCTAGCGCGACCAAACGGCCAATGAACAACGGTGATTGGCGCTAATCGGTAGCGGACTCCAATATGGCAGGCATCACGGCGCTTCGAGCATTGAGGTATGCCCGTTCGGAAATCTCGTGGTAGGCGCGCACGTTATCGAGAAACGCGCTATAGGACGCCTCTATCTCAGCCGCCATTGGATCTTGCTCAACGAGGTCCGCCATCGCGAGGACTGACTTTTCATACAACAGACTCAAGACATCATCTGGTAAACGACGCAATTGGGTGCCGCTTTCGTCGATAAGGCTGCGCAGGGATTCGTTGTTGCGAGCGGTAAACTCATCGAGCGTGTCTTGATTCGCTGCTCGCGCGGCGTATTCAACAATCGCCTTCAAGTCTTCAGGTAGCTCGGCGAGTGCCGCATCATTAATGATGAATTCCAGCATCGCTCCGGGCTCGTGCCAGCCGGGATAGTAATAAAACTCAGCGACTTGATGCAGGCCCAGCGTACGGTCGTTGTAGGGGCCGACCCATTCAACCGCATCGATCACACCGGTTTGCATGGAAGTATAAACTTCGCCCCCGGAGATACGCACAGCCGTACCCCCAGCAGCGTCAAACACCTCGCCTGCCAGGCCGGGGATGCGCATCTTTAACCCATTCAAATCAGACGCGCTACGCAGTTCTTTATTGAACCACCCAGCCATCTGTACGCCAGTGCTACCGCCTGCATAGGGCACAACCCCAAACGGCGCATACAACGCCCGCCACAGTTCAAGGCCACCGCCGTAGTGAAGCCAGCCGTTCATTTCTTGCGCGGTCATTCCAAAGGGCACCGCCGTAAAGAACACTGAGGCGGGGATTTTACCTTTCCAATAATAAGCCGCTCCATGGCCAGCCTCGGCTACACCCTGTGCAACCGCATCGAAGACCTCAAATGCTGGTACTATTTCGCCCGCACCGTAAACCTTTACCTTGAGGCGACCGCCGCTCATGGCCTCCACATAACGCGCGAAATTTTCGCCGGCACTGCCTAAGCCAGGTAAGTTTTTCGGCCAAGTGGTGACCAACTTCCACTCGTATACTTGACCGCTTACAGGTCCACCTAAATCGGCTCTGGTCTCTCCGCCGCGCACACGCTCGGTTGCCCATAGGCCCAGCACAAGCACCAAGGCCGCCACCAGCAGGACGACTACGGCAGGCAAGTAACGACGTTCAAACATGGGGAAGCTCCAATTTCATTTTCACTAACGACTCACAAGGCCTGTAAATTGGCGTATTGAAGCACGAGCCACTTACTGCCTTCAGCGAAACTCACCTCGACTCTCGCATTGGCCCCCCGGCCCTCAAAATTTGTTACCACACCTTCACCAAATACTTGGTGCATCACGCGCTGCCCCAAAGCGATACCCGCGTCTTCATGAGCAGGGCTGGCATTGGGCGCAAACGTCGATAAGGGACGGGAGATGGTATTACTCAGCCTGACTTCATTGATAAGGTCCCGAGGAATCTCCCTGACAAATCGCGAGGGTGTATTGTAATTTTCGCTGCCGTGAAGGCGTCGGCTCTCGGCGTAAGTGAGCACCAACTTTTCCATTGCGCGAGTAACTCCAACATAACAAAGACGTCGCTCTTCCTCGAGCCGGCCGGGTTCGTCCAACGACATGCGGTGTGGAAACAGGTTCTCTTCCATGCCAGCAAGAAACACCAATGGAAACTCGAGCCCCTTTGCCGAGTGGAGGGTCATCAGTTGAACGCTATCTTCATGGGCGTCAGCTTGGGCATCGCCCGCGTCGAGTGCTGCACTGTCTAAAAACTGTTGTAGCGGTGCGAGTTCGCTGTCTTCCGGGATAAAGGTTTTAGCCGCCGACACCAGTTCTTCGAGGTTTTCTACTCTGGCTTGTCCCCGCTCACCTTTTTCGGCGCGGTGATACTCTAATAGGCCTGAACTTTGAATGACGTGCTCGGCAAGCTCCTCAAGGGGTAGTTCTAAGGTGCCCGAATCGAGTTCATTGACCAGTGCCTGAAATCCAGACAGAGACGAAAGCGCTCGCGCTGCAAACAACTTTTCTTCCAACGCGATTGATATGGCCTGCCAAAGAGGAACAGCACGAGTACGCGCGAGTTCCCGCAGGTTGTCGATGGTTTTACTGCCAATTCCCCGAGGTGGAATATTGATAACGCGCTCGAGAGCCGGATCATCGCTTCGGGTGATGAGTAGGCGCATGTAGGCGAGGGCGTTTCGGATCTCAAGTCGCTCGTAGAATCGCTGCCCGCCGTAAATCCGATAAGGGATTTGCGCACGAATTAGCGCCTCTTCCAGCACTCGGGATTGGGCATTTGAGCGATATAGCAGTGCAACTGAGCGGCGCGGATTGCCTTCCTCAATCCAGCTTTGAACCCGCTCGACAATAAAACGCGCTTCGTCCTGTTCGTTGAAACCTGCATACAGACTAATCGGCTCACCTTGCTCACCAGCGGTCCACAAATCTTTGCCCAAGCGGCCAAAGTTATTCGCGATCAGGCCATTTGCAGCACTCAAAATTGTCTGGGTGGAGCGATAATTTTGCTCAAGACGGATCGTGCGAGTCCCAGTGAAATCTTCACTGAACCGCTGGATGTTCTCGATTTTTGCACCGCGCCAGCCGTAGATCGACTGATCGTCGTCACCGACTGCGACAACCGGAATCGTCTGACCCGCCAACACGCGTAACCACGCGTACTGAATCGTGTTCGTGTCCTGAAACTCGTCCACTAAAATCGTCTTAAAACGGCTTTGATAATGTTGAAGGGTTTCGGGGGAGTTCAGCCACAACTCGTGAGCACGCAATAACAACTCGGCAAAGTCCACCAAGCCACCTCGCTCGCAGGCTTCTTCATACGCGCCGTAGACGCGCAACATGGTCTTCGCATAAAGATCGCCAAAGGGTGGCTCTATATGACGAGCTCGGAGCCCCTCGTCTTTTTGACCGTTGATGTACCACTGAGCTTGCTTTGCTGGCCATCGCGACTCGTCGAGATCTAAATCCCGACAGACTCGCTTTACCAAGCGCAACTGATCGTCGCTGTCTAAGATCTGAAAATTCTGGGGCAGACGCGCTTCCTGCCAGTGGGATTTTAATAGGCGGTGCGCGAGTCCGTGAAAGGTACCTACCCACATGCCGTGGGCAGGCATCTGCAACATTTCTTCAATCCGGCCACGCATTTCCCTAGCGGCCTTATTAGTAAAGGTCACAGCAAGCAAACCCTGTGGGGAAACGTTTTCAGCGCGAACTAACCACGCAATCCGATGTACAAGCACACGGGTCTTGCCTGAGCCTGCGCCAGCGAGCACCAATAAGTTGCCCGGATCTGCTGCCACCGCATCGCGCTGAGCTTCGTTTAAGGGGCTAAGAATATCGGAAACATCCATGAGTACAGAGTCTACCGGAAAACCGAGAGAGGGCTCGTTTGTAACGCGACAAAACACAGATTCTGTTCAGTATGCGTTGGATTTACGATTGATTTTGCAGAAGTTCTGGTAGGCTCTTAAAACGAAACCGTAGCGATAGGAAAACTACGCCAATGGCTGAAGACGACAATAACGACGAAAAACGCCGCGTTATGACGCCCCCCGAAGAATGGGGTGGCAATGATCCAGGCGCCAGCGACTTATTGGGCGGCGACACCGATTGGTTATCCGAACCGGAGCCCGTGCCGGAGAGCAGCCTTGACCCGGTAGACAGCCCTGAGCCGATGGACAGCCCTGAGCCAATGGACAGCCCTCCCGAGACTGGCGAAACCGATGCGTTGACAACATCTGCGCCCGAGACGTCGGCCCTTAACATTACTGAAATTGCGCCATCAGAAGCGGAAGCGGGGCCGGAAGTAGGGCTGGGAGAGAGAGAGGAGCTTGATTGGCTCACGGACAGTGAAACCACTAACGAAAGCCAACCGGCGCCTCTCGGTGCTGCACCACCCCTTGACGATGAACTTCAAGATCTCGCGGCATCGGCTGGGGAAGAAAACAAGGCTACTGCTAGCGCTTATTCACCCAAGGGTGAAGACGGTCCCAGCAATCTGGTCCAAGATGACACCGACGACTGGCTTAAGGTCGCTGATACCAGTGAAGGTGCAGAGCCATTCACAGAAACGGCCTCTCAAGAGGTCGCCAAGGATGAGACACAACACGATGAAGAGCCGCCCTTAGAAGCTGCTCCAACAGACTCGAGCCCATCCAGCCCTATTGCGCCGGAAAGTGCGCCCACCGCGGAATACGAGACTTCAGGCTTGGTCTCGAAAGACAACGCTCCCGATCCGTTACCGACAACATTAGCTACAAACACCGCAGCGGAAAGTAGCAGCGAAACAAGCACCCCGATCCAAGCCGGTGATTCGGAGGAACTTTTGACAGACCACCAGGTTGCAGCGCAACAACCCCCGCGCAAGTTCCCCCTATGGCCAATCGTCGCCATAGTTACCGCACTCGTCTTGCTAATTGTGGGTGGTTGGGGAGCGCTGTCTGAGCGCGCAGCACTACAACAGCGCGTTGCCGAATTGGAGGCGACCCTCAACCAACGCGACGCCAAAGGCGACCTGACGGCGGAACAAGAGATCGCGCTTCAATCCGACAATCAGTCACTGCGCTTGCAGCTCGCAACGTTGCGCGAGCAGTACTCAGGGATGGCCGCTGAGATCAGCCGACTAGAAACAACGTTGCTCAATGAGGTGGATAACCTCGAGGCTGATTCAGTAACTGAATCGGACATCGGCACGGCTCCGGCCGCTGAGCCATCATTGGTTCAGTCTGCTGAAAGCTCAGCAGCTGACGAGGCCGAGCTGACGGACGCTGCCGAAACCTTGTCACCTGACCCCGAGCCACAAGCCGTTTCTTCAGTGGGCACCTCACCCCAACCCATGCCAAACGGTACGTGGTTCGTAAACGTAGCGTCGTACTCAAAACAGGCCATAGCGAGTGAATGGCAGACCAAGGTACAAGCCGAGGTGAGCCAGGTCATCACACAGGAAGTGGAAGTCAACGGCCGCCCTCTGTATCGGGTGCGCGCAATAGGCTATAGCAGCAAACCGGATGCTCAAGCCGTCGCAAAGCAATTGGAGCGTACGTTTAATATTGGGCCACTTTGGGTCGGTGAGATGTCTGGCGACGAACTGCCCAGCAGTGGCGCTGGTATTGGTTCCAGCACATCGACCAAAGCGGCTCCAGCAAGTACACCGGTTGATGCACTAGCGTCCAAACCCGAACCAATCACCCTGCGCACAACATCCGGGCAGGGCGGCTGGTTTATCTATGTTGACACCTATGCCAATGGGGTCGATGCTGATACTAAGGCCGATGAAATTAACGCGGCAGGATACGAGGCCAAAGTCGCGGTTGAATACCGCTCTGGCGAGCTGTTCTACCGTGTCCAAGTGGTTGGCATTGCTGACCGGGCAGAGGGAGAGCGTGTTACTGAGGAGCTGGCTCAAATGGGCAATATGCCTAACCTTCAGCTCCGCCAATACTGATTTTCAGATAACCTGACGCACGGGCGCAAAAAACCAAAGCGACTACCCGTTGCCGACAGCAATAGCGAGCGCCAGCGATAAACTCAACAGATACACCCACGTTACTACAACAGCCTTAGGAGCTTAATAATGACAATTTTCTTCAAACGCTTCGCAGCAACGGCGCTACTCATCGCCGCACCTGTTCTCACAGCACCCGCCTTCGCAAATGACTGTTCACTGCCAGAGACCCCCTCTGTACCCGACGGCACAAGCGCCAGCATGGAAGAGATGATTGCCGGTCAGAAAGCGGTCAAAGGATTTCAAAGCGACGTTCAGGCCTACCGAGCCTGCGTCGATGAGACCCTGGAGGCCATGAAGGAAGCGGCAGCAAGCGGCGAAGAGACCGCCGTTGAAGCATATAAAACAGCTAACGATGCCTACAATGCATCGGTTGTTGCGGAAGAGAAGCTCGCGGAAGATTTTAATACCGCAGTCCGCGCCTACAAGGCCGCCAACCCAAGCTAAGGCGCTAGCAGCTAACCGGTTTGGGCGCTAACACGCCCACTTTTACCTGTTAGGTGCACTTTATGACTGTCATTAAGTTCTAGGGCTTTCAGCTAGGGCTGGGGTTTCTGTTGCGTTCTGGGCTGTTCGTCGCTCTAGGCAGTTTGATGTGGCCATGGACAGTTTATGCCGCTCTAACAATCAGATGCTGTGGATGCAGTGAAGGCCAAAGTGATCGCGGGTCATTCATCTTTGTAGTCTTTCTCAAGAATGCCTTTTTTTTTGAGGGTTTTGATCAGCTTCTCAACTTTTATGAGAGCAACAACCCCAACCAGGGCAAAGACAAAAGCAGCAGCGGCAAGGCCTTCCATCGCTATTCACTCCACCGTCACTGACTTCGCTAGATTACGGGGTTTATCCACGTCAGTCCCTTTGGCCACCGCCACGTGATAAGAAAGAATCTGCAGTGCAACGGTATAGACCACCGGACCTACTAATTCACTACAGTGGGGCATCGCTAACACGTGGATGCCATTACCATCGGTGAAGCCGGCTGCCTCATCGGCAAATACAAACAATTCACCACCCCGCGCTCGCACCTCTTCAAGGTTGGAACGCAACTTATCAAGTAACTCATCGTTCGGCGCCACAGCAACAACCGGCATGTCCGCATCAACTAACGCGAGGGGGCCGTGTTTGAGTTCTCCAGCGGGATAAGCCTCTGCGTGAATATAAGAAATTTCTTTTAACTTGAGTGCGCCTTCCATCGCTATCGGGTGGAAGATCCCCCGCCCAAGAAATAGCGAGTGATGCTTGGGTATAAAATGCGGTGCCATCGCCGCAATATTGCTCTCTTGGGCAATGACCCGCGCGACTGCACCAGGAATTTCCTCAATCGCTGCGTTGATTGCGGCGGCATCAAAACCAGGCGCCTCACTGACCTGCGCTAGACAGCCCGTTAATACCAATAGTGCTGCCAACTGGGTGGTAAATGCCTTGGTCGAGGCCACACCAATTTCAGCACCAGCCCGGGTCAGGAATACCAGCTCACTGGCGCGCACAATCGCGCTGTAATCGACATTACAGATTGCCAGACGTGCTACTACATTGGCATTGGATGCATGCTTGAGCGCTGCCAGGGTATCGGCCGTTTCACCTGACTGAGAAATGCAGACAATCAGCGTCCCGGGTAGCGTCACAGACTGCCGGTAACGAAACTCGGATGCGACTTCGACCTGACAGGGAATAGCGGCCATGGATTCTATCCAGTGGCGAGCTACTAAGCCTGCATGATAGGACGTGCCACAAGCGATAATTTGTACCGCCTTCACCTTAGCAAACAGTTCGCCTGCTTGGTCACCGAACACACCGGGGCCAAGATTTTCGAGTGAAAGTGTGTCGCGTAAACGGGCTGGTTGCTCGTGAATCTCTTTGAGCATGTGATGCTCGTAGTCGCCTAAACCGTCGGATTCCAGAGTAGCTTCCAGCCGTGTGGTCGCGCGCGTCACTGGCTGGCGATTGCGATCAAAGACCTGCAAGTTGGAACGGGAAAGCGCTGCTGTATCGCCATCCTCAAGATAAATAAACGTATCGGTCACCGGTCGCAAGGCCAGGGTGTCAGACCCAGCAAAGTATTCACCGATACCAACTCCCAACACCAACGGACTGCCCTCTCGCGCGACGACGAGGGTGTCCGGGTCCTGGGCGTCAATCACCGCGAGGGCGTATGCGCCCTCAAGTCGGTCCACGGTTTGTTGTACCGCAGATAACAAAGACGCGCCGCTGACTAAAGCCCGTTCGACAAGATGCACCGCTACTTCGGAATCGGTTTGTGACTGAAATTCTGCGCCGGCAGCTTCCAGCTCGGCGCGCAAATCTTTATGGTTCTCGATGATGCCGTTATGAACCAAAGCCACGCGATTACCGGCAATGTGTGGATGTGCATTGATGCTGCTGGGCTCCCCGTGGGTCGCCCACCGGGTGTGAGCAATACCGATGCACCCATGAATAGGATTGTGGCGCTGAGCCTCCTCAAGGTTGGCGACTTTACCGCTGTGTTTGTGAAGGTGCAGCGTGCGCTCGTTATCAACGAGGGCAATCCCGGCGGAGTCGTAACCTCGGTACTCGAGGCGACGTAATCCCTCCAAAAGAATCTCGGAAACTTCCCGGGATGCGGTTGCCGCTACGATGCCACACATTCCTACTGATCCTTTTTAGTTGTTGATCCAGTGCCTGGTTTAACGGGCCGCTGCCAACCGGAAATATTACGCTGCCGCGCCCGACCCACGGCCAACTCATCGGTAGCCACTGTCTTCGTGATTACGGAACCCGCTGCCACAAAACCGTCATTTTGGATTTCTACTGGCGCAACCAAGGTGCTATTTGAGCCCACAAAAACTCGGTCACCGATGATCGTCTGGTGCTTATTTACGCCATCGTAGTTACAGGTGATGGTGCCGGCGCCGATGTTGCAGCCGTCACCCAGCGTTGTGTCACCAATATACGCCAAGTGATTGGCCTTACTCCCGCGGCCAAAGACCGCGTTTTTGGTTTCCACAAAGTTCCCAATCCGCGCCTGATCACCTAACTCAGTTCCTGGCCGCAATCTGGCGTAAGGTCCAACCGAGCACTCGCTGCCAAGGGTGGCGTCTTCAATGTGTGAGAATGCATTGATGTTGCAGCCCGGGCCTATATGGGCGTTTTTAATGACGCAGTTTGGTCCCACACGAACGCCAGCACCGAGCACGACATGGCCCTCGAACACGACATTTACGTCGATAACGACATTTTCACCGCACTCCAGTTGCCCACGAATGTCCAAGCGACGCCGATCAGCAATGCCTACGCCGTTGCGCAGCAGGGACTCAGCCGTGCGCTGCTGATAGACCCGCTCAAGCTCTTCCAACTGCAAACGATCATTCACACCGGCCATTTCGACAGGATCTTCGGTCAACTCAACCGCAACAGCACGCCCATCGGCACGGGCAAGCGCCAAAACATCCGGAAGGTAATACTCGGACTGCGCATTGTTGTTATCAATGCGCGCCAGCAATTCGGTGAGCAGACTCGCGGGCGCCGCCAGCACCCCGGTATTGACCTCGGCGATCGACAACTGCTGCGGAGTGGCATCTTTGTGCTCAACAACCGATATAAAACCACCCGCGGCATCGCGCACCACACGACCATAGCCCGAGGGATCATCAAGGCGGGCGGCAAGCATTGCCGGCGCAGGTCCAGCAGCAGCAACAAGACGTTTTAAACTCTCAACACTGATGAGCGGCACGTCTCCAAACAGCACCAACACCAAGTTATCTGGATTACAGCTTGGGAGCGCCTGAGCGGCAGCATGCCCAGTACCAAGCTGATCAACCTGCTGATGAAACTGTATCGTTGTGTCATTCAGCGTCGATATGACCTCATCGGCGCCATGACCAACGACAACGTGTACTGCCTCGGGGTTAAGTGCGCGCGCTGTATCAAGCACATGAGACAGAAGGGGGCGGCCCGCCAACGGGTGAAGCACTTTCGGGATGGGAGAGCGCATCCGCGTTCCACGACCGGCGGCAAGAATTATCACGTCAAGCATAGCGTTAGCTGGCATCCTATTGGATTCCCATCATTCCAAGCTGGTCCGTAAAGGCAAGTGAACAACCCGTAAATCGGCATTATAGAAACAAAAAAACCGCCGTTCCGGCGGTTTTACAGCACTTACCGAGAGACTTTATCCTCGGCCAGCGCGGTTCTTAAGTTTACGTAAGGTAGCAAGCTGCGCTGCTGCTTCTGCCAATTGGGCTGAAGCTCGACCATAGTCAAGCTCACCGCTTTGGTTGGCCAACGCCTCTTCGGCAGCCTGACGGGCTTCTTCCGCAGCGGCCTCGTCTACATCATCGGCGCGGATAGCTGTGTCGGCGAGTACGGTAACAACACCGCCCTGAACCTCAAGATAACCGCCGGACGCATAATAGATATGCTCGCTGCCACCCTGTTCAACAATACGAATAGGACCGGGCGCAAGGCCAGTGAGCAGTGCCGCGTGACCATAGCAAATGCCCAATTCACCTTCAGAACCGGTAGCAACAAGCATCTCTGCCAGGCCCGAGTAGATCTGGGCCTCTGCAGAAACAATGTCACAGTGAAATGTCATAGCCATTGCTTACTCCCGCAGCATGCTCAAACCAAAACGGCTTAAAGGTTCGCTGCATTCTCGACTGCTTGCTCAATGCTACCCACCATGTAGAACGCCTGTTCTGGCAGGTGGTCGTATTCACCGGAAAGCAGACCTTTGAAACCTGCAATCGTATCTTTAAGGGATACGTAAATACCCGGCGAGCCGGTAAAGACCTCTGCAACGTGGAATGGCTGCGACAGGAAGCGCTCAATTTTACGTGCACGCGCAACCGTCAGCTTGTCTTCCTCAGAGAGCTCATCCATACCCAGAATCGCAATGATGTCCTTAAGCTCTTTGTAACGCTGAAGTACCGTCTGAACACCCCGGGCAACTTCGTAATGTTCGGTACCAACGATCAGTGGATCGAGCTGACGCGATGTTGAGTCAAGCGGGTCTACCGCGGGGTAAATACCCTTGGCTGCAATATCTCGGCTCAGTACAACGGTCGAATCCAAGTGGGCAAACGTCGTGGCCGGAGAGGGGTCAGTCAAATCGTCCGCAGGAACGTATACCGCCTGGATCGAAGTAATCGAACCGGTCTTGGTTGATGTAATTCGCTCCTGCAATACACCCATTTCTTCAGCCAGCGTGGGCTGATAACCCACAGCGGAAGGCATACGTCCAAGCAGCGCCGACACCTCAGTACCTGCAAGGGTATAACGGTAGATGTTGTCGACGAACAGCAGTACGTCACGGCCTTCGTCACGGAATTTCTCCGCCATGGTCAAACCCGTCAGTGCAACACGGAGTCGGTTACCGGGTGGCTCGTTCATCTGTCCATAGACCATTGCCACTTTGGACTCGGCCATTTGTTCAACGTTAACAACGCCGGATTCCTGCATTTCGTAATAGAAATCGTTACCTTCACGAGTCCGCTCACCAACCCCTGCAAATACTGAAAGGCCAGAATGCTCGGTCGCAATGTTGTTAATCAGTTCCATCATGTTGACGGTCTTGCCCACGCCGGCACCGCCGAATAGTCCGACCTTACCGCCCTTGGCGAAGGGGCAGACCAAATCGATGACTTTGATACCCGTTTCAAGAAGCTCTTCCGATGCGGCGAGTTCCTCGTAGGTTGGCGCAGCGCGGTGGATAGCTGATCGCGCCTTCTCACCAATCGGGCCTTTCTCGTCAATCGGGTTACCGAGAACGTCCATGATCCGGCCAAGAGTTTCGATACCCACAGGCACCTCAATCGCTGTGCCGGTATTTTCTACTGCCAACCCGCGGCTGATACCTTCCGAGGAGCCCATGGCGATGGCGCGTACGACACCGTCACCGAGCTGCTGCTGCACCTCAAGTGTCAGTCCTTTTTCACTGATCGTCAGCGCGTCGTATACCTTTGGGACGCTGTCACGTGGAAACTCCACGTCGATAACCGCGCCAATTACTTGTACGACCTTTCCGCTACTCATGTTCGGGTCCTCTAGTCTGTCCGTCGGGCCACCGCTATTGCAGTGGCCAATAAAAAATAGTGTTAACCGATTGCCGCTGCACCGCCGACAATCTCGGCGAGCTCCTGGGTAATCGCCGCTTGTCGCGCTTTGTTGTAGACGAGCTGTAGTTCATCAATGAGTTCGCCCGCATTATCGCTAGCGTTCTTCATCGCAATCATTCGCGCCGCCTGCTCACAGGCGCCATTCTCTACCACTGATTGATACACCGCGGACTCAACGTATCGAGCCAGCAGGCCATCGAGAAGTTCGCGAGCATCGGGTTCATAAATGTAATCCCAGTGATGCGCCAGCGCCTCGTCTTCAGACGGTTCGAGCGGCAGTAGCTGCTCAATCTGCGGCGACTGGGTCATGGTGTTCACGAATTCGTTACCGACCAGATACAGCTTATCGATACGCGACTCAGCGTAGGCATCCAGCATCAACTTGACGCCACCAATCAGCTGATCAACTGTCGGTTGCTCACCAACATCTCGAACCGATGCAACCACATTGCCGCCAACGCTATTAAAAAACGCCAGCGCCTTCGCACCAATCAGGCACAGGTCAATTTCCACGCCATCGTCGTGGTATGGCTTCATCGCGTTGATTGCCGCTTTGAACACGTTTATGTTCAGACCACCACACAGGCCACGGTCGGTTGAGACAACAATGTACCCAACGCGCTTAATCTCGCGCTGTTCCATGTACGCATGGCGATACTCAGGTGTCGCATTGGCAATGTGGCCAATCACAGAACGCATGCGCCGAGCGTAGGGCTTGCCCAGCTCCATGCGATCCTGTGCACGGCGCATTTTACTTGCCGCGACCATCTCCATTGCACTGGTGATCTTCTGAGTACTTTGAATACTCGAGATCTTAGTGCGGATTTCCTTACCAGCAGCCATTGATACTTACCAAGTCTGAGTGGACTTAAAGGTTTCGACAGCGGTCTTGAACGTGGCCGCGCGGTTATCATTCCAGTTACCGTCAGCGACGATCTCTTGCATCAGCTGACCATGCTCGGCATGCATATAAGAAAGCAGTGCAGTTTCAAATGCGCCGATCTTGTCGACTTCAATATCTTTTAGGTGACCTTCGTTAGCCGCAAAGAGCATGACGCCCATCTCAGCAATACTCTGGGGCGAATACTGTCGCTGCTTCATCAGCTCAGTAACGCGCTCACCGTGATCCAGCTGTGCCTTAGTGGCATCGTCAAGATCGGATGCAAACTGCGAGAACGCAGCCAATTCCCGGTATTGAGCTAAGGCGGTACGAATACCACCCGACAGCTTCTTAATAATCTTGGTTTGCGCCGCACCACCAACACGAGAAACCGAAATACCGGCGTTCATTGCAGGGCGCACACCCGCGTTAAACATGTCAGCTTCGAGGAAGATCTGACCGTCAGTGATCGAGATCACGTTGGTCGGTACGAACGCTGATACGTCACCGGCCTGAGTTTCAATTACAGGCAGAGCAGTCAAAGAGCCCGTTTGACCCTTAACTTCACCGTTGGTGATTTGTTCTACGTACTCGGCGTTAACTCGTGCGGCACGCTCAAGGAGGCGTGAGTGTAGATAGAAGACGTCACCGGGGTAAGCTTCGCGACCTGGGGGGCGTCGTAACAGCAGAGAAATCTGTCGATAAGCAACAGCCTGCTTAGATAAATCATCATAGATAATCAGCGCGTCTTCACCACGATCGCGATAATACTCGCCCATGGTGCAGCCCGCAAAAGGCGCTAAGAACTGCATGGCAGCGGGATCAGCTGCGTTTGCCGCAACAACGATGGTGTGATCCATCGCGCCGTGCTCTTCAAGTTTGCGTACAACTGCAGCAACCGATGAAGCTTTTTGGCCGACCGCGACGTAGATACACTTAATGCCGGTATCTTTCTGGTTAATGATGGCGTCAATAGCGATTGCCGTTTTACCGATCTGGCGATCGCCAATAATCAACTCACGCTGACCTCGACCAATCGGCACCATGGCATCAATAGCCTTAAGACCAATCTGAACAGGCTGGTCAACTGACTGTCGAGCAATTACACCTGGTGCAATCTTTTCGATGGCATCGGTCTGCTTGGCATCAATCGCGCCTTTACCGTCAATTGGTGTTCCCAGCGCATCGACTACACGGCCCTGCAACTCGGGTCCAACCGGCACTTCCAAAATTCGACCGGTACAACGACAGGTCTGTCCTTCGGCCAAGGTTTTATAGTCACCCAGTACTACTGCACCGACGGAATCGCGCTCCAAGTTCAATGCCAGGCCGTAGATACCACCCTGGAATTCAATCATCTCACCGTATTGAACCTCGGTGAGACCGTGGATACGGATGATGCCGTCAGTCACAGAAACGACGGTACCCTCATTAGTAGCTTGCGAGGATACGTCCAGCTGCTCGATGCGCTGGCGAATAATGTCGCTGATTTCTGATGGATTCAGTTGTTGCATGGACTAGTCCTCTATCAGGGTGTCAGCACGCCGGCGAGTTTTCGCAATCGGCCGCGGACAGAGCCATCGATCACAAGATCGCCGGCACGAATCACTGCCCCACCAATTAAGCTGGGGTCGGTTAGGGTATTGATTGAGACAGTGCGCTCGAGGCGCTCCGTCATTGCCGCAGTGAGTTGCTGCAGCTCTTCATCGCTGACGTCCATCGCTGACGTCACTTCGACTTCGACGGTGGCTTCCAAAGCGGCTTTCAGATCACCAAGCAGCTCTGCCACTTCAGGCAACAAGTCGAGCCGACCGTTCTCTGCCATCACATGGAGAAATGCATTCAAACCGCTCGGGGCGCTATCGCCCAAAAGCCCACAAAAAGCATCAGCCCGAGCTTCGCCCGTCATCGCAGGATCTTTCAGCATGCGAGTCACACGTGGATCAGATGCCGAAGCGGCAAGCGTCGAAAGTGCAGATAACCATGAGTCAAGTTGTCCCGCTTGACGGGCATAATCGAAGGCAGCGCGAGCATAAGGCCGGGCCAGTGTCATTGGCTCGATCATAAGATCACTGCTCCGCCGTCAGTCGATTGAGCAGATCGGCGTGCTTTGCAGCATCGATCTCAGCTTCGAGAATCTTCTCGGCGCCACTCACTGCGAGTGCAGACACTTTTGCCATCAACTGCTCTTGGGCGCGAGCGCGTTCTTGCTCAATTTCAGCATTTGCAGCCGACTTAATACGGGCAGCTTCAACTTCAGCCGCCCCTTTGGCTTCCTCGACCACTTGCGCAGCGCGCTTGTTGGCGGCCTCGATAATGCCTGCTGCCTCGCGTTTTGCTTCAGCCATTTGACCAGCTGCATTTTTCTTCGCCAATTCCAGGTCGTGGCTGGCGCGATCAGCCGCCGCCAGTCCGCTGGCGATCTTCTCTTGCCTCTCGGCCATTGCACCAACGATTGGCGGCCAAACGTAGCGCATACAGAACGCAACGAAAGCGACAAACGCCAGTAACTGACCAAATAGCGTTAAGTTGATGTTCACGGTTTGCTCCTGTAATCACCAAAGGGCCCGGCGGAATCGCCGCCGGTATTCACAATCGGCAATTAATTAGCCCGCAACAACGAAGATCAGGTACATCGCGATACCAACACCGATAATTGGAATAGCGTCGACTAGACCAGCGCCAAGGAAGAATGTTCCCTGCAGCTTAGGGGCTAAGTCGGGCTGACGGGCAGAACCTTCAATCAGCTTGCCGCCAAGTATGCCTACACCGATTGCGGCGCCCAGGCCGCCGAGGCCCATCATGATTGCAGCTGCAACGTATATAAGTTCCATGGTTTTCTCCTAGTGGGTTGATGCTCAGTAGTTAAGTGATAAGTCAGTGATCTTCGTGGGCCATGCTCAGGTACACAATTGTCAGTACCATAAAGATGAATGCTTGCAGTACGATGACAAGAATATGGAAAATAGCCCAGCCAATCTGCAACAACGCGGCGGGTAAGATCCACATGACGCCAACGCTAAAGAGCGCAGCGATCAAAATGAAAATCATTTCGCCCGCATACATATTTCCAAAAAGCCGCAGACCAAGAGAGAAGGGCTTCGCCAGCAGGCCAACCACTTCCATAAATAAATTGATCGGTATAAAGGCAGGATGATTAAACGGGTTCATAGTCAATTCACGCACAAAGCCGAAGCCTTTGACTGTGATCGAGTAGTACAGCATCAGCACGAAAACGCCCAAAGCCATGCCCATCGTAATATTGGGGTCTGTTGACGGTACGATCTTCTGGTACTCGACGCCGGCCAGCATCAGTGTGTGCGGCACGAGATCAACAGGAATGAGATCCATCAGGTTCATCAAAAATACCCAAACAAAAATCGTCAGGGCGAGTGGTGCAATCAGCGGATTACGCCCGTGAAACATGTCTTTGACATTGTTGTCGACGAATTCGACCACCATCTCGATAAAATTGACCAAGCCACTCGGCGTATCTGAAGAGGCGCGCTTGGCTACAGATCGGAACAGCCAGCAAAACAAGATGCCCAAACCGACGGACCAAATCATGGAATCCAGATGAATGGCGTTGAAACCCATCGCGGCAATCTCGTCCGCCCCATGGGCAACCGTCCACTGTCCGCCTTCGGGTACCAATTCACCATGACCACGATCAAAACCACCCGGGAGTTTGCCGTAGGTGAGGTTAGTAAGGTGGTGGACGATGTACTCAGAAACCGTCTGTTCCTGTCCGTTAGCTGCCATGATGTCCGCTTGCCATTCCTGCCAGTTAAATTAATTACCGGAGCGACAGATTGCCGTCGCCACTGGTGTGCTTATCAAAACGAATACCGTACCTGCCATTATCAGCGGACCACTACTCGTTGGGTTAAGTGCAAACCAAAGCGCAAACCCTGCGCCACTCAGCGTGTACTTAGCCAGAGCCAGCACCGCCGCATTACCCGACCCGCGCTGGGATGACACCTTTAATGCGAGCCAAAGGCTGGGCGTCAAAACAATTATCCCGCCCGCCAATACATCAACTGCGCCCGAAATATCCGAACTCACTGCCGTCACCAGACTAATCACCGTCAATCCAAGCAGCACCCATAAAAGAGCCCGCAAAAGCTCGGTTCTTAACCGAAAAATCGACGCTGCTGACTCGTCTAAGGCCACCTTACGACCACGACCGTCTCAAAGCGCGCTGGAGTGTAATCGAAACACCCATACCCTTCAACAAGATAAGAGGTTAGCGGATACGTGACAAAATGCCGTCGAGCTCATCCAAGCTGCCGTAATTGATGACCAATTTTCCTCGCCCTTTGTCCGAGTGGTTAATCGCCACGGCAGCACCCAAGCGTCCAGCGAGGTCCTGTTCGAGCCGAGCAATATCAGGGTCAATACGCGAGGGTGTTTCGGGTGCCGGTTGCAGAAGGCCCTTGACCAGCGCCTCGGTCTGGCGGACTGAAAGACGTCCAGCCACTACCTGTTTAGCGGCTTTTATCTGCGTTGCGTCTTCGAGGGCGAGCAGCACCTTCCCGTGACCGGTGTCTAATTGTCCGGTTTCAATCAGATCCCTGACGTCGGGCTCAAGAGAGAGCAGGCGCAGCAAATTGGCGATCATTGACCGGGATTTCCCAACCCGGTCGGCTACCTGCTGCTGGCTAAGTTCGAATTCAACTTGGAGCCTTTTTAATGCCTGGGCCTCCTCAATGGCATTGAGATTCTCACGCTGAATGTTCTCAATCAGCGCCATCGCAATGGCAGATTCATCACTCACTTCACGGATCACAGCAGGAATTCGGTCAACGCCTGCCAATTGGCTCGCGCGCCAACGACGCTCACCGGCAATAATTTCCCAGCGCTGATCACCCACTGGGCGGACCACTATTGGTTGCATCACGCCTTCAGAACGAATGCTTTCCGCCAATTCTTCTAAAGACGCCTGGTCAAACTCCCGCCGGGGCTGATATTTACCTCGCTGCAGCTGGTCCAGTGGCAGTTTTCGCAAACTGTCATTTGCCGAGCCGCTTATCTTTTGATCATCGGGAGACGAAGCTTCAGGCTGACCCGCGGATGTTGGCGTCCGGGCCGCACCAATCAATAGATCGAGGTCTTTAGCTAATCGCTTCTTACGTGAACTCACGGCAACTCCTCTGAAAATGGCGCACCAGCCTACTAAGGTGCCTGACGCCTGACAAACTCACCGGCGAGGGCAGAGTAGGCCTTGGCACCTGTCGAGTAACGATCATATAAAAGTGCAGGTAATCCATGGCTGGGGGCTTCCGCGAGCCGAATATTGCGAGGAATCACTGTTCGATAGACTAAGTCACCGAAGTGTTTATGCAGTTGCGCTGATACCTCTCCGGTTAACGAATTTCGAGGATCGTACATCGTACGCAAAATGCCCTCGATCTCGAGTGTTGGATTAACCGTATCGGCCACGCGGCTTATCGTGTTCAACAATGCCGATAGTCCTTCCAGGGCGAAGTACTCGCATTGCATGGTTATGAGCACCGATCGTGCAGCGACCAAGGCATTCACCGTTAACATACTGAGCGATGGCGGACAGTCAATAATGATGAAGTCGTATTGAAAGCCTGTTGCCAACGCATTGGCCAGTTGGCGCTCCCGGGATTCGACCTGTAATAACTCGACTTCTGCGGCAGTGAGATCCCGGTTCGCGGGTATTACAAAATAACCGTTATCCCCCGCGGGTACCGCTACATCGTTCAGGGGGGTCTTATTAATCAGAAGATCGTAGCTTGTTAGGTCACAGGCGTGTTTATCGACACCAGATGACATTGTGGCGTTACCTTGGGGATCAAGATCTACCAAAAGGATACTGCGGCCCATCGCCGCGAGGCTGGCAGCGAGATTGACGCTGGTGGTGGTCTTGCCGACGCCGCCTTTTTGATTGGCAACCGCTATCGTTTTCATACCAGTGCCATGCTCCGTTTTACCTGCAACGTAACCAACGATCGTACGTCATTCAGAAACGGGACGCTCAAGGCTTGGTGGGCTAGCACTTGAACACTGCTATCAAGAGCTTCCAGTTCATCACCCACAGCTGCACTCTTCATACCATATAAAACCCCGTTCTCAGCCACTAAGTGTGAGCACTTACTTACCATCTTATCAAGACTTGCAAAAGCTCTTGAGATGACAGCTGAAAACGGACGCTCAGGCTGAAAGGTTTCTACCCGGGCCTCAATGACCGTGGCATTTACCAACCTCAGACTTGAAATCACCTGAAAAAGAAAACGGGTTTTCTTACCGTTACTGTCGAGCAACGCCCAGTGTTTTTCTGGGAAAGCAATGGCGAGCGGTATCCCGGGAAGTCCTGCACCGGTACCCACATCAATCACATGGGAGCCCTGTATAAGGGGGGCAACCGCTAAGCTATCGAGCAAATGCTTGATCACCATTTCCTCAGGATTGCGTATCGCGGTCAAGTTGTACGCTCGGTTCCATCGAACTAATAAATCAAGATAGGCCATTAATTGGTCAATCTGCCGCGAGGTAAGAGGCAGGCCTAGCTGTTCAATCCCTGCGCTAAGGCGCTCGCCGCAGACATCAGCCATGAGACACACGAGCGGACTGGCTACGTTTCTTAAGGTGCACTAACAGCAAAGATAGAGCTGCTGGCGTCACACCGGAAATTCGACCTGCTCGAGCCAGAGATGCAGGTTGGGCTTCCACTAATTTTTGGCAAATCTCATTAGAAAGACCTGGTACGGCGGTGAAATCAAAATCTGAGGGAATTTCGGTTTCCTCGTGACGGTGCATACGATCAATATCTTCCTGCTGTCGCTCGATATACCCCGCGTATTTGATCTGCGTAGCGACTTGCTCTGCCGCGCGTTCATCGGTAACGAGGGATTCTCCCGCAAGGAAAGCCACATCCCCGTAGCCCAACTCAGGTCGACGTAATAAATCCGCCAAGGAATACTCTCGACTCAATGGTTTACCAATTTTGTTAAGAATCCCTGCGGCAGCCTCACTGCCCGGTTGAACATAAGTGGTTTCAAGCCGAGACATTTCCTGATCAATCATCTCGCGCTTTTTCTCAAAGGCCGTCCACTGCTGATCATCGACGAGATTCAGTTCACGACCAAGCTGGGTCAGTCGCAAATCCGCATTGTCTTCCCGAAGCAACAGTCGATATTCCGCACGAGAGGTAAACATACGATAGGGTTCACGGGTTCCAAGCGTGACCAAATCGTCAATGAGCACGCCGATATAGGCCTCATCGCGGCGAGGTTCCCACGGTGCTTCACCGCGAGATTGACGCGCAGCGTTTAAGCCCGCAACAAGACCCTGGGCACCCGCCTCTTCATAACCCGTCGTGCCATTAATTTGACCAGCAAAGAACAGCCCGGCAACGGAGCGGGTTTCCAGCGAGTGTTTTAAATCACGCGGATCAAAATAATCGTATTCGATGGCATATCCCGGTCGGATAATGCGCGCGTTCTCGAGACCCTCGATACTCTGAACTAGGGCAAGCTGAATATCGAAGGGCAGGCTTGTCGAAATGCCGTTCGGGTAGAGCTCAGTGGTCGTTAGACCCTCGGGCTCAATGAATATCTGGTGAGAATCCTTGTCGGAAAAACGATGAATCTTGTCTTCGATGCTCGGACAATACCGAGGGCCAGTGCCTTCGATCACGCCGCTAAATAACGGTGAACGATCAAGGCCGGTTCGAATAATGTCGTGTGTGCGCGCATTAGTTTTAGTAATCCAGCAGCAAACCTGTTCAGGGTGATTTGCTACGGAGCCAGTCAGTGACATCACTGGTCGGGGTGTATCCCCCCATTGCTCCGTCATCACAGAAAAGTCTACCGACCGCGCATCAATGCGAGGGGGGGTGCCAGTCTTGAGGCGTCCCGTGCGTGGACACAATTCACGGAGTCTATCGGCCAAAGTGACTGCTGCAGGATCACCTGCTCGCCCCCCCTCGGAATTCTCAAGGCCAACATGGATCTTGCCGCGCAGGAAAGTGCCGGCTGTGAGCACCACCGAGTTGGCATGGAACGTCAGTTGGGTTTGCGTCACCACCCCAACAACCCGCGTTCCGTCAAGGAGTACGTCGTCTACCGCGTCTTGAAACACATCCAACAACGGCTGATTTAGCAATTGCTCTCGAATAGCGTTTCGGTACAACACCCGATCCGCCTGCGCCCTTGTGGCGCGAACAGCCGGACCTTTACGGGCATTGAGAACGCGAAATTGGATACCCGCTTTGTCAGTGGCTTTCGCCATTGCGCCGCCCAGCGCATCAATTTCTCTAACGAGGTGGCTCTTTCCGATACCGCCAATCGCTGGGTTGCAAGACATTTGCCCGAGCGTATCGATCGTGTGAGTCAGCAGCAGCGTAGCGGCGCCACTGCGCGCAGCAGCGAGGGCCGCTTCGGTTCCCGCGTGTCCGCCGCCAATCACGATGACGTCATAGTGTTTCGGATAAATTGCCACGTCGCTACCTGAAGTTTGGAACTGAATCCATGTGACTCTCAAAAATGGCTGGCAAGTATACGTCCACAATGGTTAAGCACAAACCGTACTTGTACCGAGCCCATCGAAGCCAAACAGCGCTCTAACAAAAGTTATTCAACTGATTAAGTTAAAATTAAATATATATTGAGAGTAAGTAAGATATATAAATGTAGTTATTGTTAGGGACGCCCGTTTTTGGGGATAACCCGCGTCAACCTAATGTCCGCTTGCTACAGCGTCGGGGACAACCACAGGTATTGATGACCGTTAGCCCTTGTAGGAGCTGTGTATGGTTTGTTCACAACCTTGGCTGAAAAAACAAAGTGATTCTGTCCAAAATCCATCCACAGGGTTTGGAGGGAACTATTCAGGGGATATATCGCTAGTTGAGTCGTCGAGATGCCAACTATTTACCAATACAGAAGCTGCTAAATATTTCACCAAGTACCTCATCGTTGGTTACTTTGCCCGTGATGTCACCAAGGTGGTCGTGGGCTAGTCGCAAATCCTCTGCCAGTAGTTCGCCAGCACCGGATGCTAAAAACTGCGTCTCAGCAGTGCTCAAAGTATTGAGGGCTCGATCAAGTGCGGTGAGATGTCGTTCTCGCGCACTGAAAAGCGATTCAGCGCCACTTTCCAAGCCTATTGCTTCAAGTATTGCCTGTTTGAGTTCGGCGATGCCGGCACCTGTGGCATTACTTATAGCCACTGATGGTGTGGCTTCGATCGCAGACGCCGCATAAAAACCGGCGTCACGGCCGCTAAGATCAATTTTAGTGAGAACAAGTAAATGGGGGCCGGTTGCCGATATTGATTCGTGCTCCTGCTCTCCTTTTGGCTCTGTATCGTCGATCAGCTCCAAGGTGAGATCAGCCTCAGCAATCGCTTTGTGAGCCCGGCGGATTCCCTCTTGTTCAATAGCGTCACTCGAGGTGCGAAGGCCCGCGGTGTCGGTAATCCTAAGGGGGACACCATCAAGTTCAATGTATTCGCGGACAATATCCCGGGTAGTTCCAGGTTGATCCGTGACGATTGCGATCGCATCACCTGCCAGTTGATTAAGCAGGCTGCTTTTTCCAGCGTTGGGCTTACCGGCTAGAACCACTGTCGCACCAGATCGAAATATGGCGCCTTGTTTAGCACTGCGCCTGAGTGTTCTGGCTTGATTGAGTATTTCAGTGAGTCGCCCGGCAACACTGTCTTCGGCCAAAAAATCGATTTCCTCTTCAGGGAAGTCAATGGCTGCTTCAACCAACATTCGAAGCTGAAGTAATTCTTGAGCAATTTTGCCCACAGACTTTGAAAATGTCCCCCGCAAGGAGGCTTGTGCTTGTCGTGCGGCTGACTGGGTCTGAGCGTTGATAAGGTCGGAAATGGCTTCAGCTTGAACCAAGTCAAGTTTGTCGTTGAGGTAGGCGCGTTCTGAAAATTCACCGGCGCGTGCCTGCCGAGCGCCTAAGTTCAGGCACCGTTCGAGCAGCATGGCGAGCACCACAGGCCCTCCATGCCCTTGAAGTTCGATCACATCTTCGCCGGTAAACGATCCGGGGGCCGGAAAGTAAAGTGTTAGCCCATCGTCAATAACCGAATCGTCTTCAGCCATGAAGCGACAATAGTGAGCGTAGCGCGGTTTGAATGTAGATCGTCCGGTTAGCGCTGCTGCAATTGCCTGGGATTGATTACCTGAAAGACGTATGACGCCAATACCACCGCGTCCGGGTGCAGTCGTTATGGCAGCGATGGTATCGGTATCGATCGGACGCAGTGTCATTGGGCTTGGGGTAGCTTGATCAGGTTTTGAGGCCTTCGCGCTCAATTCCCCGGGTAATAATCCATTGTTGGGTCATAGACAGGAGGTTGTTCACAACCCAATACAGTACCAGTCCGGCAGGGAACCAGAGGAAGAAGAAAGTAAAGATCACCGGTAACCACTGCATAATTTTTGCCTGCATCGGGTCGGGCGGTGGTGGGTTTAGCTTCTGCATGAAAAACATCGAAGCGCCCATCAAAATAGGCAGTACGAAATAAGGGTCCATGACAGATAGGTCTTGAATCCAGAGAGCAAACGGCGCTTGGCGAAGCTCGACGGATTCCATCAACACCCAATACAGCGCAATAAATACCGGCATTTGGATGAGAATCGGTAGGCAGCCCCCCATCGGATTGATTTTTTCTTTCTTATACAGCTCCATCATCGCTTGAGATTGCTTTTGCTTGTCGTCGGCATACTGTTCGCGAATGTTTTGCATCTTCGGTTGAACTTTGCGCATCTTGGCCATGGAGCGGTAGCTCGTGGCCGAAAGCTTAAAGAATGCACCTTTTACTAACACGGTGAGCAGAATGATGGCGACGCCCCAGTTCTGAACAACACTTTGAATTTGAGTTAGTAGCCAGAAAAGCGGTTTGCCGATCCACCAAAGCCAGCCGTAGTCGACGGTTAATTCAAGGTATGGGGAAACTTCTTCTAGTACGTACTGGTCTTTGGGGCCAACGTATAATTCAACGTTGTATAACGCGATGCTTTGGGGCTCGACCGTGATGGCAGGGCTGGTAAATCCAGCGATATTGAATCCGGCAGCGGTTTGCCGCGTCGAATACGTGTGGCTTTGTTCTTGTGAAGGTACCCAGGCCGTGACGAAGTAGTGCTGCATCAGCGCTATCCACCCCCCAGGAAGGTTCGCTTTCCAGGGATCGTCAGCAATGTCGCCAAACGTGAATTTTTTGAATCGGTCATCAGGGGTGGTGGTAGCTGCCCCTAGAAACGGTTGCATGCCAAAGCCGCTGGTATCCGCTTCGGGAGGCTGACTGCTGTCCCGCTTTAACTGTGCAAAGGGCACTGCCTGCCAGCGGTTGGAGCCATTGTTGCGAATCTCATATTCGAGCTCGATTAAGTAACTACCCGGCGAAAACGTGTAGCGTTTTTCAATATCGACAGCATTTGCTGTATCGCGGGTCGTCAGCACGACGGTCTGTGCACCGCTACCAGAGAGGCGATAGGAATTTTGTGCTGTTGTGTACATCGCCCGCTTCGGACTGTCGATGCCGTCAGGGCCAACGAGGCCACTTTGAGCGATGTAGGTTCGCGTATTGTTTTGCTCGAGCAGCACAAAAGGTACGTTGGGTTGCTCGATGTTATCGGGGAATTCAGGCAGTGCTGCTTCGATAATGTCGCCGCCCTGTAAATCAATGACCACAACAAGGTAATCGGTGGTGACGGTGACCAAGCGATTACTGTCTGTGGCGGTTTCGGGAGCTTTTTGTTCCCCAGCTGCTACGTTGGTAATGGTTGGAATGTCATCTGAGACAGCTGCTGAGGTATTTTCGGTGGTAGTTGCTTCACCCAAGGTATCCAGTACCTGACCGTCATTGTTCATAGCCGTGTTGGACGAGGGGGTGGGTTCTTCAAAGCTCGTTCCCGCCAGGCGCGATCGATCTTGGCTTTCGGTGCGTTCTTCCTTAAAGCTGGTCCACTCACCAAGAAGCATGATAACGAGCGCCGCACTGGCAGCAATGAGGAGGTAACGGGGGATGTCCATAAGTTAGCGTCTGTCAGTGTAGGTCAGGGTTTTTGGGTTCAGTCTTCAGGGACGGGATCATACCCGCCCTCATGCCAAGGATGACACCGTCCAATGCGAAGAATGGTAAGCCATGTGCCTTTAATGGCGCCAAATCGTTCGATTGCCTGTTCTCCATAGTGAGAGCAGGTTGGCTCGAACCTGCAAGCTCGCCCCAACCATGGACTTAAGACCAACCGATAACCGCGGATGATCAGTAACAACAATTGTCTTGGGAGGTTTAGGATTATCTGGACGAATGCCTGCATTTCAAATTACCTCATTAACTGCTACGGCCAATGGTAGATCACTGGGCTGTGCAAAGTGGCGGGGTAAGAGTTCGCAGGGCCGGGGTTCGCAGGGCGAGTTCTCGTGGGACAAGTTTTTGCAGGACAAGGGTTGGCGAATCATGATTGGGCGAGCTGCTTATCGAGCTTGACCCATAGGCGGTCGAGCTCGGTGCGGATGTCTTCGTTTGATAAATCGGCAATGCCTTTGCGAGCAATAAAAACCAAATCTCTTGGATCGCGCAGCGGATTGCAGCGGAAGTACTCTCTAACTTGCCGCTTAATGCGATTGCGTTGAGCGGCGAGGCGAACGTGCTTTTTTGCGACAACCAACCCCAAGCGGGACTGATTGGAGGCTGAGTCTAAGGATAACAGCAACGCATAGCGACAGGACGCTCTCGCCTGATTGCGATCAAATACCTGTTTAAACTGGTATTGGGTAAGTAAGCGCGCTGCACGGGTGAAGGGCTGTCCAAAAGAAGCCATTGGCAGCCTCAACCCGTTAACTCAAATCTTAAGCCGACAGTTTGCGCCGACCGCGGGCTCGACGACGGGCGATAACTTGGCGGCCGCCTTTGGTAGCCATACGAGCACGGAAACCGTGGGTGCGCTTGCGCTTGATAACGCTTGGTTGGAATGTACGTTTCATGTCTCAACAACCTACAGTGAGATGGAATCAAAGGGGCGCGGAGTATAGAGAGGTCTGGGCATGCTTTCAAGCCCGCGGCAGCATAAGTCTTGTGACTTAAAAAAGCTAACAATTTGTTGATGTGGGCCGTCGCTAACCTATTTGGCCCTGTGTCTGCTGGGCTGTTGCCAGTAGATCGCGGTTAGCTGGTGAACATGAGCAGAGCTTATCTTAAAGATGTTAACAACTTATCCACAACCTAAGTCGACAGAGGGGTTGAAACTCTACAGATTATTCTATAAGCGGATTTTTTTTTTTAAGTATCTGTTTTATATGTAGAAATAAAGCTTTGCAGTTTCTTTTTGTTTGTGGATAACTAAGCCGATCACATTGTTAATAAGTTTTTCCAGCGCGCAGCGCGCTTGGATTTCGGAGAACACCTTGTCAGTTAGTCAGTCTAATGCGGATGTTTGGCAGTATTGCCTTACCCGTTTACGGGATGAATTGCCCACCCAACAGTTTAATACTTGGATTCGCCCTCTCCGGGGGGTCGACAGCGATGAGGGCTTAGTCCTTGGCGCGCCCAATCGCTTCATTCGTGATTTTGTGGAAGACAAATTCGGAGCGATGATTGCTAATTTTTTGCAGGAAGTGTCAGGGGGCAACGGAATCAGCGTCAATATTCTAGTGGCCGAGCAACAGCCTGCGTTTCGCAGCAACCTTTCCAGTGACCCGGGCAATAACCAAGCTGCCTTAGCTTCGACGTCTCGCCACAACGATGATTTGCGAGGTTTGCCCGAAATGGGGCGCGGCGGGTTGGCTACTGTGACGCCTTTGAATTCTTCGGCAAAACTTTCCCCCGAAAGACAGCATGACTTAAGTGGTAATTTGCCGGGGTCGCGAGGAGTGGGTGCCGAGCAGCATTTTGATGGCCGAACGCCCTCACCTGTAAGCGAGCATCGCCCAGCGTTATCTGGCTATACAACTGCGTCGAAATCACCGGTGGTTCAGTCGGTTGCGCCGTCTCATCAACACAATCTCGTTGAGGGATATACCTTTTCAAGTTTTATCGAGGGTAAAAGTAATCAGCTGGCACTGGCTGCCGCCCAACAGGTCGCGGAAAACCCTGGTGATTCTTACAACCCCTTATTTCTGTATGGGGGCGTAGGTTTGGGTAAAACCCACCTAATGCATGCGATTGGAAACGCGCTGTTGCGCGATAAGCCTGACGCGAAGATAGTTTATCTGCACTCCGAGCGGTTTGTCGCGGACATGGTAAAGGCCTTGCAGCTGAATGCGATCACTGAGTTCAAGCGTTACTACCGATCTGTTGATGCGTTGTTGATTGACGATATTCAGTTTTTTGCCAACAAAGACCGCTCACAAGAAGAGTTTTTCCATACGTTTAACGCGTTACTCGAAGGGGGCCAGCAGATGATCCTCACCTGTGATCGTTATCCAAAGGAAATAAATGGGCTCGAGGAGCGTTTGAAGTCGCGATTTGGCTGGGGTTTGACGGTGGCCGTTGAGCCTCCCGAGTTAGAAACCCGCGTCGCTATCCTGATGAAGAAAGCCGAGCAGTCAAATATTGATCTTGCGCCGGAGTCTGCTTTTTTTATTGCCCAGCGTATCCGATCAAATGTTCGGGAGCTCGAGGGAGCATTAAAGCGAGTAATTGCCAGCGCCAACTTCACTGGCCGACCGCTGGATATTGACCTCATCAAAGACAGCCTCAAAGACCTTTTGGCACTGCAGGACAAGCAGATTAGCCTCGATAACATCAAGCGAACCGCCGCTGAATACTACAAGATCAAAGTATCAGATTTGCTGTCAAAGCGGCGCAGTCGATCGATTGCGCGGCCCCGCCAAATGGCGATGGCCCTGGCAAAAGAGCTCACAAATTACAGTCTTCCTGAGATTGGTGATGCTTTTGGTGGTCGAGACCACACGACAGTGCTTCACGCTTGTCGTAAGATTAAGGAACTTCGTGAAACGAGTTCCGATATTCGCGAGGATTACAAGAATCTACTGCGCTCATTGACGACCTGACAGTCAGGTGTTTTGGGCGCGAGCTGTCTTTAGCTTGGAGCGACCCGGATAATGAAATTTAGTATTTCGCGCGATGCATTAATCAAACCTCTTAATTTGGTGGCTGGCGTCGTTGAACGGCGTCAAACCCTCCCGATTTTGTCCAATGTGCTACTGAGCCTTGAGGGCAAGCAGCTCGCATTGACGGGTACCGACCTTGAAGTCGAGCTGGTCGGTCGGGTTGAGTTGGATGTCGAAGGAGTCGACGGTGACGTGACGGTGCCAGCCAGAAAGCTGGTAGATATCTGTAAGTCGTTGCCGGATAGTTCCGTAATAGAATTTTCTGTGGAAGGCGGGAAAGCCACTGTTAAAGCGGGTCGCAGCCGATTTACCCTTTCCACATTACCGGCCTCTGAGTTCCCGTCGGTAGAAGAGGGTGCTGGTGAGCTTGCCTTGGAGCTACCCCAAGCAGTGGTGAAGCGGCTGATTGATCGCACGGCGTTCGCAATGGCGCAACAGGATGTTCGCTACTACTTAAATGGCATGCTGCTCGAATTGAAGTCGGGCCGACTACGTATGGTGGCGACCGATGGTCATCGCCTGGCCTTGTGCACCGCACCCGATCCCGTTGATGCGGGTGATGCAACAGTAATTGTTCCCCGCAAAGGTGTGTTGGAGCTGGCGCGTCTGCTCGAAGGCGATGAAAATGTACGTTTAGTGATTGGTAGTAACCACGTTCGAGCAGCGAATCGCCAATTTACGTTTACCTCAAAATTGGTTGATGGGAAATTTCCTGAATATGAACGAGTTTTGCCGAAATCACCCGACAAGTCGGTGATTGGTAATCGTCTCGAGTTGAAGCAGGCGTTTACACGAACGGCTATTTTGTCTAATGAAAAATACCGTGGTGTTCGCTTGAAGCTGAGCAGCGATAGCTTGGAAATCACCGCGAATAACCCCGAGCAGGAGCAGGCGGAAGAAGTAGTTACCGTGGAATACCAGGGCACTGAGCTCGAAGTTGGCTTCAATGTGAGTTACTTGCTTGATGTATTGTCGGTTCTGAATGGTGATCGAGTTCGCTTGTCCCTGGCAGATTCGGCAAGTAGCGCACTGGTTGAAGAGGCCGACGGCGGTGATTCGGTTTATGTTGTTATGCCGATGAGGCTGTGAGCCCACAATTTCTGCCATACCCAGCGTAATTGATAACATGTCGATGTCGGCTCTGTCGATAGAGCGGCTGACTATCGACGGGGTTCGCAATCTGGTCGGTCAGCGTCTTGAGTTACAGCCGGGCGCGTCCCTGTTATTTGGAAATAATGGGAGCGGCAAGACTAGCGTGCTCGAAGCGGCTTACCTGCTTGGCACGGGACGGTCATTTCGCACCCATACCGCGAGGCCGCTAATTCATCACGATTCTGAAGCATGTCTCGTTCAAGCTCGGGTGGTCCGTGGTGGTAGGCGGCATGAGGCGGGTATTCGCCGACACAGGTCGGGCCAGTCGGACCTGCGCTTGGATGGCGAGGAATTGAAGTCCCTTGCGGCTTTCGCAGAGTTGCTGCCTCTTGTTTTGCTTGATACTGATGGTTTAGATCTAGTGACGGGCGCCCCTGACTTGCGTCGTCGGTTTATGGATGGCGCTTTGTTCCACGTGGAACAACCATTTCTGTCGATTTGGCGTCGCTATCAGCGCGGCTTGAAACAGCGAAACGCGGGGCTCCGCCATGGTATAGTTGACGGGGATAATGCTTGGCTTCAAGAGTTAGCAAGCGCTGGAGAGGCCTTGGCCAGCAGTCGTGAGAGATTCGTGCAGGCGCTTGCCCTTGAGTTTGGGGTGGTGCTGAACAAGCTTGCTCCTGAGTTGTCTGCGGTGACGGTGTCACACCGTCAGGGCTGGAGCAAAGATGCGCCACTCTTGGCGGCCCTCGAGGCAAGTTTGCCTTCAGACCGGAGCCAAGGATTTACCCATGTTGGGCCGCATCGTGGTGATTTGAAGCTGCTTTGGGATGGTCGGCCTGCCGCGGAGGTTATGTCCCGAGGACAAACCAAGTTGGCGGTGGCCGCGCTGAAGCTGGCACAGGGGCGGCTAGTTGCTCGACAGGTGGGGTGTTCGCCACTCTATCTGGTGGATGATTTGGCCGCCGAGCTTGATAGAGGTCACGCGAGCCAGGTTTGCGAGTTGCTGGCTGAAAGTAGTGGGCAGGTCGTGCTAACAGCGGTCGCTCAAGAGGATATTACGGATATTTGGCCGACTGACGGCCTGTCTTTGTTCCACGTGGAACAAGGCGAGATAACTTCAGTCGTCTAACAAGCGGCATAAAAATAGGTATGACCATGACAGATAACGACGGCCTAGAGCCACAGGCAGCGTACGATTCCTCCAGTATTAAGGTGTTGAAGGGGCTTGATGCGGTCCGCAAGCGGCCTGGGATGTACATCGGAGATACCGATGACGGCACCGGGCTGCACCATATGGTCTTTGAGCTCGTTGATAACTCCATCGATGAGGCGCTCGCCGGGCATTGCAGCCAGATTGACGTAGTCATTCACACTGATGAGTCGGTGTCGGTCGCCGACGATGGTCGTGGTATTCCTACCGAGGTCCATGAAGAGGGCGTATCGGCGGCTGAAGTCATCATGACTGTGCTCCACGCGGGGGGTAAGTTTGATGACAACACTTATAAGGTCTCGGGGGGCTTGCACGGCGTAGGGGTTTCTGTGGTGAATGCGTTATCTGAGCATTTGCAGCTCACGATTCGCCGCCAGGGAAAGCTTTACGAGCAAATCTACCGCCACGGAGTCCCGGACGCGCCGCTTGGGATTGTGGGTGAAACCGAGGTGACGGGCACCGCTGTTCGGTTTAAGCCTTCTGCTGAGACCTTTACTAATATCGCCTTTCACTTCGATATCCTGGGTAAGCGACTCCGCGAACTGGCATTTCTGAACAGCGGCGTCAAAATTGTTCTGAGAGACGAGCGCAGCGGTCAAGAGGAAACCTATTGCTACGATGGCGGCTTGAAAGCGTTTGTCGAATTTCTCAACCGTGGCAAAACCACGGTAAACCGCGTATTTCATTTCCAGACTGATGTGGAAGGGGGCATAGGCGTTGAAATTGCCCTTCAGTGGAACGATACCTTCCAGGAAAATATCTTTTCTTATACCAACAATATACCCCAGCGAGACGGCGGAACGCACTTGGCTGGGTTTCGCGCAGCACTTACGCGCTCGTTAAACGCGTACATTGAGCGTGAAGGCATGGCCAAGAAAGCCAAGGTCAACACAACTGGAGACGATGCGCGGGAAGGTTTGACGGCGATCATCTCAGTGAAGGTGCCTGATCCGAAGTTTTCCTCTCAGACCAAGGACAAGCTGGTCTCCAGCGAGGTGAAAACCGCTGTTGAGCAGTCCATGGGTGCTTTTTTCAACGATTTCCTTATGGAGAACCCGCAGGATGCGCGGCTTGTGGTGGGCAAAATGGTTGACGCTGCCCGTGCTCGAGAGGCGGCCCGTAAAGCGCGCGAAATGACGCGACGTAAAGGCGCTTTGGATATTGCCGGTCTGCCGGGCAAGCTTGCGGACTGTCAGGAGCGCGACCCAGCGCTTTGCGAACTTTACCTGGTAGAGGGAGATTCCGCGGGCGGATCCGCGAAGCAGGGGCGTAACCGCAAGTTTCAGGCGATACTGCCCTTAAAGGGCAAGATTCTTAACGTTGAGAAAGCGCGCTTCGATAAGATGCTGAGCTCCGCAGAAGTCGGCACGATTGTGACAGCTCTCGGCTGCGGCATTGGAAAAGACGAGTTTGACCCCGATAAGCTGCGTTACCACAGCATCATTATCATGACCGATGCTGATGTTGATGGCTCACATATCCGGACGTTGCTGTTGACCTTCTTCTTCCGCCAAATGCGCGAACTCATTGAGCGAGGGCACGTGTTCATCGCCCAGCCACCGCTATACAAGATATCTCGTGGCAAACAGAGTCAGTATTTAAAGGATGAAGCAGCCTACGTCGCCTATTTGACCTCTAACGCCCTCGATAGTGCGTCGATCTATGTCAATTCAGATGCTCCACCAATCACGGGAACGGGCTTGTCCGAGTTAGTCACGCAGTACCAGTCCGTAGAGGCCACAATTAACCGGCTTTCACGTGTGTATCCAACCCAAGTGTTATGGCAGCTGCCCTATCTAAACCCGCTCACTGCCGACCAACTTATGGACGAGCAGGCAGTACAGACGTTTGCTGATGCTCTATGTGAGCGCTTACTAACAAACACCGAAAAGACCGTTGCTTAC
The DNA here is from genome assembly GCA_965657905.1 of Luminiphilus sp. Taxonomy (GTDB): domain Bacteria; phylum Pseudomonadota; class Gammaproteobacteria; order Pseudomonadales; family Halieaceae; genus Luminiphilus. The sequence continues at coordinate 230,410 of CBFHPT010000002.1, forward strand.
GATGCCTTCTTGCGTCAGGACCCCGAGCGCGGGCATTGGTATCCCGTGATTCGTCAAACCTCCCACAGTCTGGCCAAAGACTTCCCGCTTCAGCATGCATTCTTCACCAGTAAAGAGTATGCATCTTTGGTGTCTCTGGGAGAGGTCGTGAATGGTCTGATTGAACCCAGCGGATATTTTCAGCGCGGTGAGAAGCGGTTAGAGACTCAAGATTTCGCCCAGGGCTTGGCATGGCTGCTGACTGAGGCCCGCAAAGGCCTCTCAGTCCAGCGCTACAAAGGCTTGGGAGAGATGAACCCCGATCAGCTATGGGAGACAACGATGGATCCCGATGTGCGTCGCATGCTGAGGGTCACTATCGAAGATGCAATTCTTGCGGACCAAATGTTCACAACGCTGATGGGTGATGACGTTGAGCCGCGCCGTGAATTCATTGAGGCAAACGCGTTGGCAGTGGAAAATCTCGATGTTTAGTTAGCGCTCAGTTGACGCTTGTATGGCAACAAAAGCCATCACAACGTGTCGCTTGTATGCACTTTACCCGCAAAGATCACGCCGCATGGTTGGCAGCGATAGCCTGCCACGCCTGTTCCACCAGATCGTTAGCGTGCCGGTCTCGGACAGCGCAGCAGATGTTGTATCGGATTTTCGAACTTAGTTTGATTAAAGCCAACCGCCCTGAAGCGAGTGCATCTTCCAATTGGGCGAAAGTGCCCGCTGTTATGATGTCTGTGGTGGCCGCTAGGGAGATGAGCGTTTGGTAATCGTCGCATTCAATTTTCGGAGTTGTCGGGTGATCCTGCAGCCCGGCATCTTTTAAGGCTGCTTTAAAGGTTGTTTGCCAGTATCGATGAATGTGTGGCAACGCCAGCGACCTCTGGAGCAATTCAGCGAATGAATAGGGCCCCCCTTCGTGGATCGGATTGGCGGGCCGCGCTGCAAATAGCACTTCGCGCTTTTCCAACACCATCACCTTGATATCATCAAAGGCGGTGGTGTGGGTTAGGTCCCCGATGAACAAATCTAACTCTCCATTACGAAGTTGCTGAATCGGCTCCCCGTGAGCAGTGACAATTAAATTAGCGCTTATCTCGGGTTTCTCCCCTAACAACCCCCGAAGTATTGGTAACAACACCGTGTGTGTCGCAAGAGGTCCACAGCACACCCTCAGCGACTGGTGACTTTTCCCCTTAATTAGCGCGAGCTTCTGTTCGAAATCAGCCGCAGCTAAATCGAGCTCTTTGCACGCTTCTAGAAGTTGTGCACCGCGATTTGTGAGGGTTGTCGTAAGCCGATTTCTATCGAAGATTGAAAAACCGCACTCATCTTCAGCCCGCTGCACCAACCGAGTAAGTTTGACTGGCGTAATGCCTAATGTTGCAGCGGTACTTTTAAAGCCACCAATGGAGGAGAGGGCGATGATGGCGCTTAGCGTGTCTTTGGAGAGCACTTTTCACTCTTAATTTCATAATATGAAATCAAAAGTACACAAAAGTTAATTGTGTTGCACTCAATTGTCTCCGTGCTCAGACTGCTCCCCGGAATATCGGCTTATATGTGTATGAAAGTGCGCTATTGAGCACGCCACTCATTGTGCGATTACCAATCGTGTTTGGCTCAAGGCATCGATTAACACATAAACAAGCAAGATTTAAGGATAGCGGATGAGCAAAGAAAAAGTGTTTCTTCTGGTTGCTGCTGCGGGCCTTACGCCGATCGCTTTATTGTATGGTCTTCAACCGACAACGACCGTGCCGATGCTTTACGGCGTGACGGTCGACTCAGTTAATACGATCCACATCTTTCGGGCTGTGATGGGGCTCTATTTGGGGATGGTGGTTTTCTGGCTGCTGGGTGCGTTTCGAGAGACGCTGCAATTTGCTGCCCTTTGCAGCGTTGTAGTGTTTATGGGGGGGGTTGGCGATAGGTCGAACACTGAGCCTGGTCGTTGATGGCATCCCCGAAATTCCCCTTGTGATATACCTCGTTCTTGAGGTTTTGTTTGCCGTAGTGGCCTATCGATTAGCGAGCCGCGTGTCCGCGAATTAAACGTGGTCGATATTAAATTCTTTCTGGTAAATCTCGGGATCTATTCATGAAAAAACGCCTTGCTTTGTCTGCTCTCATATCTGGTTGTGTTGCGGCAGCGCTATTTGCGCCGGCCCAGGCGGCGCCTGACGAAATGAAAAAACCGCCGAACATTGTTCTGTTAGTCGGCGATGATATGGGGCTCGGTGATATTGGACCCTTTGGCTCTGAGATTCACACGCCGTCTTTAAACATGATGGCACAGCAAGGCGTGCGCTTCTCAAACTTTCATGCGAGCCCTGTTTGCTCAATTACCCGATCCCAGTTGCTAACCGGCAACAACAATATCGAGATCGGGTTGGCTAGCTTCGACTATGCGGTGTACCCAGAGGCCAAAGGTAAACCTGGCTATGAGGGCTACTTGACCGAAAACGCGGTCACTATTCAGGAGCTATTGCGCGACGCAGGCTACGATACCTATCAAACCGGTAAGTGGCACCTTGGTGGTCAGCATGGCGGCCGCGGGCCCCATGAAATGGGTTTCACCGGCAGCTACGGCATTCTCGCGGGGGGCTCCAACCACTGGAACAGCGGCGACATGCTGCCAAATATGCATCACCCAGATTCTCAGAAAGCCGCTGCAGCGGGTGAGATCCCGCCCATGATTGATATGCCTTACTTTGAAAACGGCGAACCGGTTGAGCGGCCGCTTGGTATTTACTCTGATGACCTTTATACCGGCAAGATGCTCGGATTTATGGAGCAGTCACGACGATCCGGCACCCCGTTCTTTGCCTACCTGGCGTTCACCACCGCTCACTTGCCGATTCAAGCTCCCGGTGGTCTGGCGGAGCGCTATTACGAGCAATACCTCGAGCTGGGGTGGGACGGATTAAAAGCTCAGCGAATGCAGCAGCTTATTGATGCCGGCATTCTGCCTAAAGACAGCAAGCTACCCCCCGAGAATCCGATCACTCGGCCCTGGGATAGCCTGAGTGACGACGAGAAGAAACTCCAGGCCAAAGTTTTTGCTACGTATGCGGCGATGATTGAGTCACAGGATCGGCATATCGGTCGAGTATTGGATTGGCTGCGTGAAACCGGCGAGCTGGACAATACACTTATTATCTACATGACTGACAACGGCCCAGAGGGTACTGACGCTTTTGGCGAACTGGGTAATCCCGCGCTTAGTGGATGGATGGAAAAGCACTTCAGTCAAGATATTGCAGACGTTGGGCACGGTAACTCTAATTGGCAGATAGGCATTGAGTGGGCAAACGCTGCCACAGGTTCTTTGCAGTGGTGGAAGTGGTTCATCGATGAAGGCGGTATTCGCGTGCCACTGATTGTTGTACCGCCCAAGTCCCACGGGGATGCATTCAGTCAGCAGGGCGACGTGTCGGATGTATTTGTGTCGGTAAAAGATTTGCCGATGACAATACTTCAGTATGCCGGAGTAGAGCACCCGATGACCCGCTATCAGGGGCGGGATATTGTTCCCCCATCGGGCAAGAGCATGGTTGGCTATCTGAACCAAGAAGCCGACGCCGTCTACGGTCCTGAGGATTGGACAGCCTTTGAGTTGTTTGGCAACGCTTACGTCGTGCGTGGCGACTACAAGGCGATAAAAGTACGTTCCGGCATGTGGGGTGATGGCAAGTGGCACCTCTATCACCTGCGCAACGACCCTGCGGAAACTAATCCGCTCGAAGCCGACATGCCTGAAGAGTTGGCGGAGCTGGTTGATCTTTATGAAGCTTATGCAGAGCAATGGCAGATTCAGCCAGTCAGGGAAGACTGGAACCCCCAGAAAGAGCTGGGGCATTGATGTCCCGTAGGTGCTCCCAAGGGGCTTCGCTCTAGGAACTTCCCTCTAATCTCTTCGATCTAGGCGTTCAAGCAAAAGACGTCGCAAGGCGTCTTAGGTGATAGAGGCTTACAGTGAGTGCTGACATCACTGGCATTCCGGCGAGCCTCTACTCGTCAGCTTCTTTCTTGTCGGTCGCGCCGGTCGCAATGCTTAAATGATGGGCGTCGGTTTCCGGCGCCAGCGAAGCGAGTTGGTCGGGAAATGTCTTATTCGCTCGCTGACTGAGTTGCTGAAACCGCTCGACCTTGCCGTGCAGCCCCTGACGACCAACGATCGCGGTCACCGTGTCGTTGTATTTTTTGGTTGTTGTCTGCAGAGAGCTGCCTAAGGTTTGTAAGCGATCGGCAATTAGACATACCGAATTGAAGATATCCCCCGCACGTTCGCTGATCTCACGGGCTTCGGCGTTACTCCGCTCCACCATCCACAGGTTTGCCACCGTGCGCAGAATAGGCATCAGCGTGGTGTGAGACACCATGACGACGCCTTTCTGGTAGCCATAATTGAACAGATCACGGTGGTGCCGCATCACCTCGATGTAGGCGGGCTCAACGGGCATAAACATGAGCACAAAGTCTGGGCTCGCCATGCCGGGTAGCTGCGCATAGTCCTTTGCCGATAGGCTATCGATGTGATTTTTGACGGCGGTTCCATGCCGATTGAGCGCGGCTTCCCGAAGACTGTCATCCTCCGCGGATATCGCGGTTTCGTAGTCAATCAATGAGACCTTGCTGTCAATGACAAGGTTTTTTCCTTCGGGCAATTTAATGACAAAGTCGGGTAAAAACCGTTGCCCCGACTCGTCTTTGAAACTTGCTTGGGTTTCGTAATGCTCGTCGGGCCTTAAGCCTGCCAATTCCAGCGTGCGTTCGAGCTGCGCTTCGCCCCAGTTGCCCACGAGCTTCTTATCACCCTTTAGCGCGCGGGTGAGGTTGGTTGCGTCGCTGCTGATGGCCAGACCGACACGCTCAAGTCCGCGAATCTGTTCGCTGAGCGCCGAGGAGTTTTTAACCATGTCACCATGAACTTGGTTCACTCGGTGCTGAAAACCCTCGATTTTCTCGCTCAGGGGTTTAAGAATCGCCCCAATACTTTCTTGGTTTTTTTCACGAAGCTCTTTGTCGCGGGCGTTTAAGAACTCGCGACTGAGGTTTTCAAACTCGCTACGGAGTTGGCCGCGGCTTCCCTCGAACTGTTTGATTTGCTCCCGAAGGCTCCGCTCGCGCTCCTCACTTCTTGCTTCCTCGGCGCTTAAGCGCGCAACCAGAGTCTGGTGTTCACGCTGCAGAGCTGCCAGCTGATCGGCGATGCGCTGGCGTTCGTTGTCCAACGTACCTATTGAGGCATTAACGTTGTCTCGCTGCTGCTGCATATCCGCGAAATCGGATTTAAGCTGCTTGCCTTGGGCAGATGCGTACAGCCAAAAAACCGTACCCGAAATCACGCTACCTAGCGCAGCGCCTGCCGCTAGGAGCTCAACTGGGCTAAGGCTCTCAAGGTTCATCCGTTTCCGTAGCTGAGCTGGGCGATATCAGCGATGCTGATGAACAGAGCTCTCAGCGCAGCGAGTAAGCGGTAGCGATTGAGTTTTTGTGCCGGGTCTTCGGCATTGACCATAACTTGATCAAAAAACGTATCGATCGGCTGACGTAATTCGGAGAGTACTGCGAGTGCTGCCGCGTAGTCCCCGATCTCCAGCTTGGGCGCCATCTGCTGCTTGGCCCCTGTCAGTGCCTCGAACAGTTGGGCTTCGGCCGCTTCAGTAAACAGCGCAGGGTCGGGTTCGCCGCTAACGGGTTTTTCTGACTTAGCAAGAATATTGGCTACGCGCTTGTTTGCAGCAGCTAACGCTTCGGCCGCTTCTGTTTTGGCAAAAACTTGCAGTGCTTGAACGCGCTTATCGATTTCTGACGGTGCTGTGAGTCCTGTCGCGGTGACGGCGCGCAGCACGTCGACGCCAATTGATTGGTCTTCATACAGAGCTCGCAGACGCTCAAGGCTGTAGTCGGTTACCGCGGCTGCGGTATTCCCATCAAGGCTCCCGCTTGGATAGCTCGCAACGGCTTTCTCCGCCAACTTCCGAAGGTCAAGGTCATGGCCACGTTCAATCAAAATGCGCAGGACGGCGAGTGCCGCACGCCGTAGACCAAAAGGGTCCTTGGAGCCCGTTGGCGTTTGTCCGATACCAAAAATGCCCGCTAGAGTGTCGAGGCGATCAGCGAGAGCCACTGCGGCGGCTTCGGGTGTGCTGGGTAGCGCGTCGCCGGCTTGCTTTGGCCAGTAGTGTTGCTCGATCGCGATCACGACCTGTGCGGGTTCTCCGTCATTCTCCGCATAGTGAGCGCCCGCTATTCCTTGAAGCTCCGGAAACTCGAGGACCATGTCGGAAACAAGATCGCACTTAGCGAGAGCTGCGGCTCGGGTTGCTGCCACAGGCTCTGCCCCGAGAGGTTCAGATAGCTGCTCTGTCAGCCCTACCATTCGTTGCTGTTTATCAGCGAGGCTGCCTAGCTTGTGCTGAAACACCACGCCAGCAAGGCGCTCGGTGCGCGCTGCGAGCGGTGTTTGTTTATCCGTCTCAAAGAAGAACGCCGCGTCGCTCAATCGGGGGCGAATAACCCGTTCATTACCTGATATGACAGTCGCAGGATTGACGCTTTCAATGTTGGCGATGGTAATAAACTTAGGCAACAAGTTGCCTTCGTGATCCACCAGATGAAAATACTTTTGGTGCTCGCGCATGGAAGAGATTAACGCCTCTTGCGGTACGTTTAAGAACTCTTCAGCAAAACTGCCGGCCAACGCCACGGGCCATTCCACTAGGCCGGTCACTTCATCGAGCAGGTCGTCGCCAATGACGGGCACACCGTCGACTTCGCGTGCTACCGCTTCGACTTGATTCCGGATAAGTTGACGCCTTTCCTGATAATCCACCACAACATTTGCCGTACGCATCGCGGCTACGTAATCACTGGGTGCTTTAAGAGATACCAAATCCGGGTGGTGAAAGCGGTGGCCGGGAGAGGTGTCGCCGGCCTTCAAACCAAATAAGGTAACGGGCAGAACCTGATCGCCCAATAGGGCAACCACCCATTGCACCGGCCTTAAAAATTCGTTGCTCTCACGCCCCCAGCGCATGCGTTTCGCCACGGGGATACCCGCAACAGCGTCACTGATCAATTCGGGCAGGGCGTCGGCTGCGATCGCTCCGGGCTCGGTGCGGGTCAACCCCAGCCGCAGCCCTTTGTCCGTTTCGATCTGCTGTAGTTCATCGACCGTTACACCTTGTTTCCGAGCAAATCCTTCTGCAGCCGGTGTCCAGTTCCCGTCTTTGTCGGTTGCTGCTGCGACCGGAGGTCCCAGTACCTCGGTTTCACGATCGGGCGCACGAGGGACTAAACCGGACACGAGCACGGCTAGACGTCGAGGCGTTGCAAACCATGCTGCGCTGGTAAAGCTTAAGCCGCGGTCTGCTAGGCCTTGGCAAATTCCTTGGTGAAGGGCTTCGGCCATCGTCGTTAGCGGCCCCGCCGGCAACTCCTCGCATCCCAACTCGAAGAGTAGATCGAGTGCTTCGTCGGCAGCGGTTATGTCGTTCATCACGGCGTTAGTCATGATAAAGCCTCCAGCGCCTGCGCACGGAGGTCGGCGTCAGCTTGCGGGAAACCCAGGGCGGCTCGTGCCGCGTAATAGGACTCTGCGACGGCTTTCGCCAGCGTACGCACTCGAAGAATGTACCGCTGTCGCTCGGTCACACCAATCGCGTGGCGGGCGTCGAGTAAGTTGAACGCGTGGGACGCCTTCATCACATGCTCGTAGGCGGGCAAAGGCAGCCCCTTGTCGACTAGGCGCAGTGCTTCGTGTTCGCAAAAGTCAAAGGTACCGAAGAGTTGGTCGGTATCGGCCTCTTGAAAATTATAGGTCGACATTTCCACTTCGTTTTGGTGGAAAACATCACCGTAGGTGACAGGACCGGCGGGCGTCTGCGCCCAAACCAGGTTATACACAGACTCGACACCCTGAAGATACATGGCAATGCGCTCAAGGCCGTAAGTAATCTCACCCGTCACCGGCAAGCACTCAATGCCGCCGGCCTGCTGGAAATAGGTGAACTGGCTGACTTCCATACCGTTGAGCCAGACTTCCCAGCCCAGTCCCCAGGCTCCTAAAGTGGGTGACTCCCAGTTGTCCTCTACAAACCGCACGTCGTGTTCAAGGGGGTCGACGCCGAGTGCTTTCAGGCTGTCGAGATACAGTTCCTGAAAATCCGCCGGGCTGGGCTTCATGACCACTTGAAACTGATAGTAGTGCTGTAAACGGTTGGGATTCTCCCCGTAGCGACCATCTGCTGGACGGCGACTGGGCTGCACGTAAGCGGCATTCCAGTTTTCTGGGCCAATGGCGCGTAGAAACGTTGCAGGATGGAAGGTGCCGGCACCAACCTCCATGTCGAGGGGTTGTAAAATGACGCAGCCATGGCTGCCCCAGAAGTTCTGCAAGCGCAGAATCAGCTCTTGAAATGTTTCGGGAATCACACTGAGGTCCAGAAAAGACGGATTTAAGGGTTTAGTATACCCGTGAAGGCGGCGGCATAATAAATGTAGCGCATAGGTAGTTGGAATATTCCCCTTGGAACACCAAAAAAATGACTGATTTCCGTGAGCGTGCACTATCGCTGGCTATTCGGACCCTGCTCTGGCTTTGCTCGCGGCTGCCGCTTGAGTGGGCGAGGGGCTTGGGTCGGTGGGCCGGGCGGCGCTATTGGGCATTGGATACCCGCGGTCGGCGTGTAGCGGAACGTAATATTGCGCTCGCTTATCCTGATTTGACCGCCGACGAACAAGTTTGTCTCGTCCGGGCCACTCTCGAGGAAACTGGCGCCCTCACAGCGGAAATGGGCCATGTCTGGATGCGACCCTGGACAGAGACACAGGACTTAATACTCGAGGTCGAGGGAGAATCTGACGTGAGGGCCGCCCTCAATTCAGGCCGGGGCGTCATTGTTCTGGGTCCACATTTGGGAAACTGGGAAATGCTCGGACTCCATTTAGCAACCCTCGGGGATATGGTGGCGCTGTTCGAGCCGCCTAAAATAGCGAGTCTGGGCCCACTCGTTCAGTTTGCCCGGGAACGCAGCGGAGGCCAGTTGGTGCCCACCACGCCCCGAGGGCTCGCGGCACTGGTAAAAAGTGTGAAGCGCGGCGGTATCTCGGGCATTTTGCCTGATCAAGTGCCGGATTCTGATAATGGCGGCTTGAACGTACCTTTTATGGGTGTGCCTTGTGCGACGGCATCGCTGGGTGTGAATATGGTGAATCGCTCCGGAGCGGTCGCTTTTATGGGTGCCGCATTTCGAATTGCAGGTGGTTTTCGGGTTTGTTACGTACCCGCCCCAGAGGCACTTTATAGCGATGACCCAGAACAAGCGCTGACCGCAATGAATGACGCGGTTGAGCAGTTGTTGCGAGGTCGAGACGCTCAGTACCAGTGGTTGTATAAGCGGTTCCGGTGTCGACCTAAAGGTGACACTGACCACTATCGCAACTTGAAGGCGCCCCGTGGATTGGAGATTGAAAAATGAAAAGGTATACGGGGGTCTCGTGCGCCGAGTGCAGCCCTAACAACGAGCCAGTCGGTTCAAAGGTGGTGAAATGATTAAGCACTTCGCCGGCAAGCTCATTGCTGGTGTGATCGGTTTTATTACCCTAGGCCCTGTTGGCCTGCTCTTTGGTTTAGCCATTGGTCACGCTTTTGACCGCGGCCTCTGGCAGGCGCTACAGGCTGCAAGCCCCGATGCACTGGCAGCGGTTCAGCGACAGTTTTTTGATACTACGTTTACCCTGCTGGGCTACGTCGCAAAGGCCGACGGCCGCGTGAGTGAAGCCGAAGTCGCCCAGGCCGAAGCACTGTTTCGACAGCTGCGTTTAAATCCAGCTCAGCGCCAAGCCGCAATCCTTCGATTTAAAGAGGGCTCCCAAGCCGGATTTGACCCAGAGCCGACGGTTGCCGCGTTTGCCCAAAAGGTCGGCGCTCGGCGTCAGGTACAACAGACACTATTTGCATTCCTCGCTTCGATGGCGCTGGCCGATGGGAGCTTGCATGAGCCTGAGCGGGAGGCATTGCACCGGATCGCCAACCTGCTGGGTGTGCCCGCTGCAGAGGTGGATCGTCTCGTTTCCATGATCTCTGCTCAGTCGCGATTTCATCAGGGGCGCGCCGGCTCAGCCGGCGGCAGCTTCGGTCAGGCACCCCGGGATCAGCTGGCGGATGCATATCAGGCTTTAGGCGTGGAAAGCTCGGTTTCCGATGACGCGATTAAGAAAGCGTACCGCAAACTCATGAGCGAAAATCACCCTGACAAATTGATTGCCAAGGGCGTGCCGGATGATTTGATCAAACTAGCCACCGAGCGATCCGCAGAAATTTCCACTGCTTATCAGGTGATTCGCGAAGCCCGTGGGATGTAGGCGGTAGGCAGCACGGTGATCGCAAGCGCGCAGCCCTAGAATCGCCAGAACGCGGGGGTAAATAGCACCAGCAAAGTAAAGACCTCGAGTCGGCCTAGAAGCATCGCGACACAAAGAATAATTTTCCCCATTTCATCCACCGGGGCGTAGTTCGCGGCGACAACACCCAAGCCGGGGCCAAGGTTGTTCAGCGATGCCGCCACAGCGGAGAAAGCGGACGTGAAATCCAAGCCAGTGGCTAGAAGCAACAGCATGATGGTGACAAAGCAAAACATGTAGACAGCAAAAAAGCTCCACACGGCACTGACTACCGAAGGTTGAACGCGTCTAGCGTCCAGTTTCAGTGGAATCACCGCATTTGGATGCAGCAGCTGCTTAAGCTCCCGCATGCCCTGCCGGAAAATGAGCAGCAATCGCATCGCCTTGATGCCACCCCCGGTAGAGCCTGCACAACCGCCCATGAAAGACAGCATGAGCAACAAGAGGGGTAGAAAATTCGGCCAGCTTGCGAAGTCTTGCGTGGTAAAGCCCGTGGTAGTTGCGATTGATACGGTTTGAAACAGACCGTGAATCAGACTCTCTTCCGGTGAGAGGGTGTTGCCAGCAATCAAGGTGGCACACGTAAGAACGACCGCCAGCAAAATGATCAAACTGAAAAAAGAGGTTTCTGAGTCCAGTCGGTAAATATCGAAACTGCGACGCTGGAAGGCAATGAAGTGCAGCCCGAAGTTGACGGCAGAGATCACCATAAACACGGTGCAGATGAGCAAAATCGTATTGCTTTCAAAATATCCCATGCTGGCGTCATGGGTTGAAAACCCGCCAATCGCCACAGTCGAAAACGCGTGGCAAATTGCATCGAAAACAGTCATGCCGGCGCCCCAATATGCCAGCGCGCAGGCGGTGGTAAGGCCCAAATAAATTGAGAACAACGCTTTTGCCGTGCCTGTGATGCGGGGCGTGAGCTTCCGGTCTTTCGCGGGTCCCGCGCTTTCAGCGCGATAAAGCTGCATACCGCCGATTCCCAACATCGGCAAGATTGCAACGGCTAGAACAATGATCCCGATGCCCCCAAGCCACTGCAGAAGCTGTCGATAAAGCAAAATTGATTGAGGGAGGCTATCCAAGCCGACAATGACCGTGGCCCCCGTCGTGGTCAGGCCCGAGATTGATTCGAAGATGGCATCGACCACGCTGAGCTTCAGCGATTCCGACAGTATGAATGGCGTAGAACCAAATATCCCGAGAACGATCCAGAACAACGCGGTGACGAGAAATCCATCGCGAATGCGCAAATCGGATGGAGCGTTACGGGTTGGTAACCAAAGTACTAAGCCGGCGAAAATGTTGATTGCAAACGCCGTGGCAAACGGCCCTGCGCTACCGTCATTGGCCGTCAACCCCAAATACATAGAGGGCAGCATGGCGACGCTGAACAGCATGAGCAGCACACCAATAATCCGCAGTGACACCGTCAGATGCATCAGAAGAATCCAAATCCAACGGCAAACAGGCGCTCGATCTCGGCGATGTGATTGCGATCAATCAGGAACAGAATGAGGTGGTCGTCGTGTTCAACCACCACGTGGCTGTGTGCAATGATGACCTCTTCGCCACGCAAAATAGCACCGACCGATACTCCGGCGGGGAGTTCGAGTTCATCTAGTCGTCGTCCGACAACCTTCGAGGATTTCATATCTCCATGAGCAGTCAGTTCGATGGCTTCTGCGGCGCCGCGCCTCAGAGAATGTACATTGCTGATATCCCCGCGCCGCACGTGGGTTAGCAAGCTGCCGATCGTGATTTGCTGCGGCGAGATGGCGATATCAATTTCCTGGCCCACTAAATCTGCGTATGCCGAATTAGTGATGAGGGTGATCACTTTCTTAGCACCCATCCGTTTGGCGAGCATCGACATCATGATGTTCGATTCGTCGTTGTTAGTGAGTGCGCAGAACACATCGGTGTTCTCGATATTTTCCTGGCTCAGTAGCGCAGGCTCCGCGGCGCTGCCATGTAAAACGATGGTTTCTTCGAGCAATTCCGACAGCATTCGGCAGCGATCGTAGGATAGCTCCAATACTTTGACCTGGTAGTCCCGCTCGAGACGACTCGCCAAGGTTGCGCCGATGTTCCCGCCGCCGGCAATCATGACCCGTTTATAGGGTTTGTCTATCTTGCGCAGCTCTGAAGTGACTGCGCGTATATTTTCTCGTGCAGCGATAAAGAACACTTCGTCTTCCGGTTCGACGACCGTATCGCCCTCGGGAATAATCGCCTGCGACCGGCGAAAAATCGCTGCCACCCGGGTATCAATCTTGGGCATATGCTGTCGGATTTCTTGAAGTTGTCGCCCAACAATTGGCCCGCCTTCAATAGCGCGCACGGCAACAAGCCGAATGCGGCCATCGGCGAAATCGACTACCTGAAGTGAGCCGGGATTTGCGATGAGTTGTTCGATGTTATTAGTGACCAGTTGTTCGGGGCCAATCACGTAATCGACAGGAATCGCTCCGGGCTTAAAGAGTGCTTCTCCCTGATCAAGATAATTCGCTGAGCGAATCCGGGAAATTTTGGTGGGTGTTCGAAACAGCGTGAAGGCCACCTGGCACGCGAGCATGTTGATCTCATCGCTGTTGGTCACCGCAATCAGAAGATCGGCATCTTCCGCACCCGCATTTAATAGGGTAGTGGGGTGTGCCGCATCCCCCTGCACGGTACGAATATCGAGCCGCTCCTGGAGGGCACGCAAGGTATTTGGTTGACTATCGACGACGGTGATGTCGTTTTGCTCATCGGCCAGATGTTCAGCAAGCGTGCCGCCAACCTGTCCCGCACCAAGAATGATAATTTTCACCGGCTCACCTACCTCCTAAACCGCGCAACGCCACCTTAAACAAAGCGTAACAACATGGTAAGACCTGCTCTCTGTAACCTTTTTACGTATTTCGATAGGTCGGTCTAACCACGCTGACTCAGGCACTTGTATGGCCATCACGGCAACCCGCGTTCGAGCAGTGCAAAATAGAGACCATCCCCACCCTCGGGGTTGGGTAATCGCTGGATACCCAGCTCGGTCTTAATGGTGTCCGGGGCGCTGATTTCACCGACCACGCAGTCGGCAACTGTCGTCAAGAAACCCCTGACGATGGCGTCGTTTTCTTCTTCAAGCACGGAGCACGTGACATACAACAGTCGGCCGCCAGGCTTCAAGGTAGGCCAGAGTCCTTGCAAAATTGCGTGCTGTTGGATGGTGAAATGTTCAATATCCTCGGCGTGGCGATGCAGCTTGATGTCGGGATGTCGACGGATAACACCCGTTGCCGAGCAAGGCACATCGGCAAGAATAGCGTCGAAGCGAGCATCTCCAAAGAGCGTTGAGCCTTGAGCGGCATCGAGTGCGACCAGCGATAAGTCCAATCCGAGCCGATCACGGTTTTCAACAATGCGCCCGAGTCGAGACTCGCTGATATCGGCAGCTGTCAGGTCGATCGATGGCTGAGTCTCCAGTAGGTGGCAGGCTTTTCCGCCCGGTGCTGCGCAGGCGTCTAGGATTTTCTCCCCAGCGGCGGGAGCGAGAAGAACGGCAGCAAGCTGGGCGCTCTCATCTTGAACACTCATTAGCCCCGTCGAGAAGCCCGGCAGGTCTTTTACGTCCCGAGGTGTGCTCAGGGTGATTGCGGACTCCACCTGAGCGCTTGTGGAACCCTCGATGCCCTCCTGGTTCAGGCGTTTAAGGCACTCAGCCCTTGTTGTTTTGCTGAGATTTACCCTCAAGGTCATCGGGGGGCGATGACGAGCCGCACTAACCAGACGATCCCGATGTTCGGGCCACTGGGTGCCAAGTGTTTCGAATAACCAGTCGGGCATTGCCGCTTGAGAAGGGGGGGACAGATTGGCTTCCAGCGATATGCTGTCGCGCTGATAGCTACGCAATACGCCATTAATGAGCCCTGTTGCCCAAGGTTTGCCGAGTTTACGAGCGATATTTACCGTTTCGGATACGGCGGCGTGATCGGGAACTCGCATACCAGCAATCTGATGAAGCCCCATCAACATGAGGCTGTAGACGTCACTGTCTTTTGTTTTTAGGGGTTTTTTTAAAAGTTGTTGCGCGATGCCAGCAAGTCGTGGCCACTCTCGAAGTGTGCCGTAGACCAGTTCTTGGGCGAGTGGTCGTTGCGCGAGTGGGGTCTCGGGTAATTGGGCGGGTAATGCGGCGCCCAGTGACTCCCCTTTGGCTACTGCTGCCAACACCCGTGCCGCTACCCAGCGCGCACTTTTGTTGCTCACGCTTGCGCCGCAGCGTTGGCGGTAGCTGCGTTGAAGAACGTTTTGTCTGGAGCGATCAACGCGGCTTTTCCATTCAGCGCCTCGGCGATCGTTAAGGGTTTGCCCCCAGGAAACTGCAGTTTTTGAATGGCCAAGACGCCCTCACCACAGGCGACCTGTAATCCATCGCTGTTTGCCGCAAGCAGTGTGCCGGGTGGCTTTGGCGAATTGATGCTTGCGATCGCGACGGCTTCCCAAATTTTGACTCGGATCGTGTCGAGGTTGCTAAAACACACGGGTACCGGATTAAACGCCATAATTTTACGAGCCAGCGAGGTAGCCGACTGGGACCAATCGAGATCACACTCGACTTTGGTCATCTTCGCCGCATAGGTAGCGAGGCTGTCATCTTGGGTTTTGGCCGCAGCAAGATGGGTCTCGAGATTATCGATGACATCGATAAGGGTCGTTGGGCCGATATCGACGAGCCGGTCGTGTAGCGAGCCCCCAGTCTCGTTGGGATTGAGTCGCAGCCGGCTCTCCGCAAGCATGGGTCCGGTATCGAGCCCGGCATCCATCTGCATAATGGTCACGCCGCTGTCATCATCGCCGGCTTCAACTGCCCGCTGGATGGGTGCAGCGCCCCGCCACCGTGGCAACAGTGATGCATGGACATTGAGGCACCCAAAGCGAGGAATATCGAGCACCGCCTGGGGCAAAATTAGCCCATAAGCCACGACGATCATTACATCGGCAGAAAGGTCCGTGAGCGATCGCTGAACGTCCGAGTCCTTCAGTGATGGGGGCTGGAGCACCAAAAGATTGGCCTCGAGGGCGCGACGCTTGACTGGCGATGGCAGGAGTTTCTTACCTCGGCCTGATGGGCGGTCGGGCTGGCTCAGCACAGCGACAATTTCGTGTTGGCTATTAATGAGCGCGTCGAGGTGACGTTCTGCAAAGTCTGGGGTGCCCGCAAATATCACCCTGAGGGGGCGCGGCATAATCAGGCTTGCCGGCGGTGGGCTTTCTCGAGTTTCCCCCGAATCCGCTGTCGCTTAAGGGGCGAAATGTAGTCGACGAACAGCTTGCCTTCGAGGTGGTCAATCTCATGTTGTAAACAAATGGCCATGAGCCCGTCGAGCTCTTCCGTAAATGACTGCCCGTCGCGATCCAGCGCTGTCACGGTGATCTTTTTAGGACGATGAATCGTCTCGAAAAATCCCGGCACCGATAAGCAGCCTTCATCATAGTCTCCAAGCTCGGGATCAATCACTTCGAATTCGGGGTTGATGAAAACCCAAGGATCATCTCGCCCCTCTGAAATGTCGATAACAATCACGCGCTCATGGACATCGACCTGCGAGGCGGCAAGTCCAATGCCGGGGGCGTCGTACATGGTGTCGAACATGTCATCGATGAGCGAGCGAATACGGTCGTCCACGACTGCAACCGGCTGGGCGACAGTGCGCAGTCGTGGGTCGGGAAACTCGAGTATGGGTAGCAGTGCCATGGGTAATCCTGAATCGACATTCGAATCGCTCAGCCTGAAGATGGCAGCATTTGTGCTTGCCTCTGTCTCCAGCCGGGCTCAAACTGCGATTATAACGTGGCCTCGGGGTCTTCGTCCCGTGCGCCGTGCAACTTGCTTTCGCCTTGACCGGGCGGTGGGTCAAAAACTTAGGTATCCGGGAGCTAGCTTGTGAAAGTCTTTACTGAGAATCCAGGTCTCCGATTCGGCGCGTCAATGAAGGCGTTGTTCTCTGTTGTGCTCGCCGCGGTGTTGTTGCTCGTCGTTGCTAACCAAACAGCACTGGCGCAGTCGGATCGTCCCGATTACGTGGAGCTCAATGAAAACGTTCCCCTGACCTACATCGTGCAGAAGGGCGACACACTGTGGGCCATCTCCGGCATCTATCTGAAGGAGCCCTGGCGCTGGCCCGCGCTGTGGGACAGCAACCCCCAGATTGATAACCCGCACCTGATTTATCCGGGCGACGTGTTGGAACTGCGCTGGGAAAACGGCCGTCCTCGCCTCGGTCTCGCCAGCCGCGGTGATGTAAAGCTGTCTCCGACCTTGCGAAGTGAAAGCCTCGATACGGCAATTCCCCCCATTCCTCGTGACCAGATCGACCCATTTCTGCGTTCAAACCGCGTGATTGAACCGGGGATTTATGAAAATTTGGCTTACCTTATCGCGGGCGATGCGCAACGCATCATTAGTGGCGTTGGCGATCGCGTTTATGGGCGCGGCCCCATTGATGCCGCTGACCGAACGTTTTGGATCGTGCGTCAAGGTCCGCCCATCGTCGACCCGATAACCGGTGAGCTGCTTGGAATACAGGCGAGTGATATTGGTACGGCCTCTTTGCTGGCCGCAGAAACAACCGAATTTACAGATGTCGAAGTCAAAGAGTTTGAAGTCACGCGCATGACCGAAGAGGTTCGAATAGGCGATCGATTATTTCCCACAGAAGAAGGCATCCTGGACGCGTATTTCCAACCTAAAGCCCCTGATATCGAGATTGAGGATGGGTACATGGTCGCGGTTGATGGCGGTGTCACTCAAATCGGTGAAATGGACATCGTGATCATTAACCGCGGTGAGCGGGAAGGGCTAATGGTGGGCGACGTCATGGCGATCTTCCAGACTGGAGAGGTGGTTAAAGACCCCGTAGTCGGCGACATGGTGGCGTTACCCGACGTGCGTGCTGGTGTCGTAATGTTGTTTTCGGTCTATGAGAAAGCCAGCTATGGGCTAGTGCTTACTGCGAGTCGCCCGCTGGCTGTGGGAGATAAAGTAAAGAACCCCTAACAAAAAAAGGCAAGCTTCGCTGGAGGGTAGCTGGCATGGTTCGGGTCAGTTCTTTAAGCGTGAACCACATACCACTGAGCTAGCCGACCCGAATTCATGATCCTGGAGGGATCGTGATCGGCTTATATAAATTACAGTTTCGCTGCTCAAGGACGAGCTTATGCCCCACTGCTTTGGACAGGATGTCCGCGCGGATTCCTCTTGGCTGACTTTTCTCCAGTCAGGTTTACTCAATCACAGTGAACGCAATCGCTTGTTGTTAGCCGGGTTCGACCCGTTGCGGCCCCAAGCGATGGATGTCGCCAGTGAGAACGCAACGTTACGGCTTGAGCAACTTTGCGATCAGTTAGTAGCGCCCGCTATCAAGATCGCTAACGTTAGACATGCCAACCATTCGGTGTACCTGGTGCACCGGGGTGAGGCTGCCTATCCTCCGCTGCTGGCTCTGTGCGGCGACGCCCCCCCTGCCTTATTTATTGTTGGAGATCTTGATGCCTTGAATCAGCCCGCCGTCGCGATTGTCGGTACCCGCAATCCGTCCGCTGATGGATGCCGGGCCGCTGGCAATCTCGCGCGGGATTTGGCGAGGGCGGGGATTATCGTTGCCAGTGGCCTTGCGAAAGGAATTGATGGCAGTGCGCATCAGGGTGCCTTAAACGGCGGTGGACGAACGATTGCAGTTATGGCGACGGGTATCGATCGTGTCTATCCTCGCCAACATGAGAAGCTAGTGCAGAGCATTGCGCGCCAAGGGGTACTGGTTTCTGAATTTCCTCCCGGGGCGGACCCTCAGCGATGGCATTTCCCGCGCCGAAATCGAACGTTATCGGGACTTACTCTAGGCACTGTCGTTGTTGAGGCTGGCTCGCCGAGTGGATCATTGATAACGGCAACCGCTGCCGCTGAGCAAGGCCGAGAAGTGTTTGCCTATCCGTGGTCGATCTACCACCAAGGTGGCGCGGGATGCCGCCAACTACTGGCGGAGGGGGCGCAGCTTGCTTGCGGCCCAAATGACGTGGTGCTGGGTTTGGAACACCTGCTATCAGCCACTTGTGAGTTCTTGCCCACTACCAACAAAGCGCCCAATGGTCATACGTTTACGTGCAAGCCGGAGCCTGAAAGTTCAGTGGCCTCGGGGTCGGGTAAGCAGCTTAGTATGCTGTCGAAATCCGATGACGCTGCCAATGAGCCAGAGGCGACTGATACAAAGGTGCTGTTGCAGCACTTGGGCGATGGCGAACTCTCCTTAAGTCAATTGATGGACTTGACCGGTGTTCCTGCCGCAGAATTGCGCGCGCGATTAAGCAGGATGGAACTCAGCGGCATGATTGTTGCCACAACACTGGGATACCGCGTCTGTGGACGGACAGATTAGTTGCGTGAATCGGGGCTTTCGCCTCGCCGGACTATTTTTACAAGGCTCGGTTTCACAAGTAGCAAGGAGGTTGTTTGCAACCGCAGGATTTCAGAACTCGACTTCTGGCTGACGAAATATCCGCAGAGGGCGTTGTAGCCTGCCCAGCAGAGGCGGTTTGGGGTCTCAGCTGCGATCCGTATTCGGAGTCGGCAGTGTTAGACCTGCTGGCTCTCAAAGGGCGTCCGGTCGATAAGGGCCTGATTGTGGTTGCCGCTGAAATCTGGATGCTGGCACCGCTATTGGACGGTTTGCCCGATAGTCAGCGCAGTGCGCTTTCTTTGAGCTGGCCCGGACCCAATACCTGGTTGGTGCCTAATCAAGGTGTTTTTCCATTGTGGGTGACCGGGAATAGCTCTGAGGTTGCAGTGCGCATAACCTCTGCGCCTGCCCTACGACGTCTCTCTTATGCCGTGGGTGGGCCGGTGGTTTCCACCTCTGCAAATCCAGCCGGCGTACCACCGGCGCGACACGGTTTTGAGGTGGTGAAGTATTTTGGCGCTCAACTGCCACGCGCAGTGGGGTCGGTTGACCTGCAAGCTAAACCGTCGACAATACGACGCGCCGCTACCGGCGAGGTTGTGCGGTCATAAAAGAATAAAGGGAAGCCGCGGGTATTACTGGCCAACTTCAGTTAAAAATTTTGGGGAACTATGAATATCGATGCAGTAGAGGAATACCTCAGAGGATTGCAGAGCCGCATTTGTGAAGAATTGGCGGCGATAGATGGTGAAAAAACCTTTATCAGCGAGTCCTGGGACCGGCCCGAGGGAGGCGGTGGAACCTCCCGCGTTCTCGAGGGCGGCGGTGTTTTCGAAAAGGCAGGTGTCAACTTCTCTCACGTTATGGGCAACAATTTGCCTGCGTCGGCGACCCAGAGCCGACCTAATCTCGCCGGTCGCAGTTTCCGAGCGATGGGGGTATCGCTGGTGATTCATCCGTGCAATCCCTATATCCCCACGTCCCACGCCAATGTGCGGATGTTTGTGGCCGAAAAGCCAGGCGAAGAGCCCGTATGGTGGATGGGAGGGGGTTTTGATCTCACCCCCTACTACGGGTTTTTTGAAGATGCGGTGAGCTGGCATCAGGCTGCTCGGGAAGCCTGCGAACCTTTTGGCCCCGATGTGTACTCAAAATATAAAACTTGGTGTGACGACTATTTTTATCTCAAGCATCGCGATGAGTCGCGCGGGGTGGGCGGGTTATTTTTCGATGATTTGAACGAGTGGGGTTTTGATAAAACCTTCGCGTTTATGCAGAGCGTCGGTGATGGCTACTTAAAAGCCTATTCACCGATTGTCGAGCGGCGAAAGGATTATGAATGGGGAGAGCGCGAGCGTCAGTGGCAGCTTTACCGCCGAGGACGCTACGTGGAATTCAACTTGGTTTACGATCGCGGCACAATTTTTGGCTTGCAGTCCAACGGCCGCACTGAGTCGATTCTGATGTCGCTGCCACCATTGGTGCGCTGGGATTACGACTATCACCCCGAGAGCGGCACGCCAGAAGCGGCATTGACTGACTATTACCTACAACACCGCGACTGGTTGTCTACTGATGCTGGAGAAGCTCCGTGCTAACACCCTCGCAGCAGTTAGCGCAGGATGGCGTTGCCGGGCAACTAGCCACGCCAAACTACGCGGTCTTTGGAAATCCAATTAAGCACAGTAAGTCTCCTGTGATTCACTCGGCGTTTGCCCGTCAGTTCGACGAGGAGAT
Source organism: Luminiphilus sp. (assembly GCA_965657905.1). Classification (GTDB taxonomy): domain Bacteria; phylum Pseudomonadota; class Gammaproteobacteria; order Pseudomonadales; family Halieaceae; genus Luminiphilus. The sequence goes on from CBFHPT010000002.1 coordinate 250,995, forward strand.
TACCTATCGGGCGCTGAGTATCGATATTGATCAATTTGAAGCGCGTGTCACCTCTTTTTTTGTAGGCGGCGGATGTGGTTTGAATGTGACGGTCCCGTTCAAAGAGCGCGCCTATGCGATGGCGGACGAGGCCAGCGACAGGGCGCGTCGAGCCGGTGCAGCGAACTGCTTGATTCCAATCGGAGATGGTCGACTGCGCGCTGATAACACTGACGGGATTGCGCTGGTAAGAGACATGGTCGCGACCCAGGGTTGGCAGTTGTCTGGGCGCAGGACCTTGATCATTGGTGCAGGTGGTGCGGTGCGGGGCATTCTTCAGCCTTTGATGGCGGAGGGGCCGCAGTCAATCGTGATCGCGAACAGAACCGCACAAAAGGCACACGACTTGGGTGACGAGTTTTCTGACAATGCGATACCGGTCACAGGCTGCGGCCTTCAAGATATCGCCGGACAAACCTTTGACCTCATTATCAGTGGCACCAGTGCGGGATTGCGTGGTGAGTTGCCCGATCTGCCCGACATCATCTTGTCTGATCGTTGCTGTTGTTACGACCTTGGGTACGGCGCCGAGCCAACACCGTTCATGCGTTGGTCGGCGGGAAAAGCCGCCTGGGCGGTTGCAGATGGCTTGGGAATGCTCGTAGAGCAGGCTGCAGAGAGTTACTTCCTTTGGCGTGGTCGACGCCCTTCAACCAGTGAAGTGATTCAGCAATTGAGAATTTTAATGACCGTATAGACGGTGCATAGCTCGGTGCATTAACGGGCAGCAGAGATCGAGGCCCAAGTGGCAGGATAGATAGGCGCATAGAGTGGAGCGCCATGAGGCTCATCAACCCCAGGAGTGCCGACATGTTTTCGGAACCCCGAGGATATGAGCTTGGGTGCTTGGCGCCGCTTATTAGTCAGGAGCCTCGGACTCGTCGGCGTCGTCCAAATAACGTTGCTTGAGGCGGACGTAATTGTCGGCGCTGTACTGAAGGAAATTTTGCTCGCTTTGTTTCAATGGCCGCATCGCTTTTGCTGGGCTACCACCGTAAAGAAAGCCGCTTTGCAGGTGTCTCCCCGGGGTCACAAGGCTGCCCGCCGCGATCATCACCTCATCTTCGACGACCGCGCCATCCATGATAATTGCACCCATGCCGATTAGAACGCGATTACCAATGGTGCAACCGTGAAGCACCGCTCGATGACCGACGGTCACATCAGTGCCAATCGCTAGGGGCCAGCCCTTGGGGTTGAACGTGCTCGCATGGGTGATGTGCAGCACTGAGTTGTCCTGAATGTTGGTGCGTGCACCGATCGTAATGCTGTGCATATCGGCGCGTATCGAGCAGTGCGGCCAAATACTGACATCATCGGCTAGGGTGATATCACCCAAAACAACCGCCGACGGGTCAATTAACACTCGAACGCCAAAGCGGGGCTGGTAGTCCTCGAAAGGGCGTGTATTGTCTGACGCTTGGTAACTCACTCCTGTCATGTGCACTTCCTCAACATTGAATGACCTGGAAATCTGCCCTCTGAGCGGAGTATTAAGATCCCACAGACTCCCCGCTTGTCGCGCAAGGCACTACACTAATGCCCATACAGCGCGAGGTCCTATCCTGCCATGACTGATACCACTACCCCAAAACCCCGTCGGTTTATAGCCGGCGCCGTTTGCCCCCGTTGCGGCATCATGGACCGTATAGTGGTCAGTGGGGATGGCGAAGAGCGCTCCTGCGTTGAGTGCGGCTTTACTGATGGCCGACCTGGAGATACGCCGCAGGCGGTACCTACTCGGGTGACGCGCGCGGCTGCACGGCGAACGGAGACCGCTCCAGAGCCCGTTCGCTTACTTGACCCTAGCAGGCCCACACCCGACGACAGCGGAGAATAATAGGGCGGACATTTATAGGACGGATATTAGGAACGATATTCGCCGAGGTGTTCTTTGCTGTGGTGATTGAGAAATAACGGCTTGGTTGTGTTGTCAGCGGAGCAGGGGGGTTGCTCGCGGCGTTGTCGTGGGATTGTCCTGATATAGTTGTTGTTTGTTGGGCATGGCTGCAGCGCAAGACTTGCCGAGGTAGGGCTGGTAATAATCTCCCTATGTAGTGGTTGAAGCCGCCAGAACTACAAGATGTGGTGTTTTGATCCAGTAGGACGCCCAGCAATTGTCCCAGATAACCCTAAAGCGTCAGTAAATAAGCCCCCTAACACTGTGATTTTGAAGGCGTTTAGCTATAATCCGCTCCGCAGAATCGTCACTCACTGATGATGGTCTGCAGTCAGGTTGGTTATTACGCGCAAGCGAATCTGCCGCCGACTGTTTCTGGGGGGAACGCCTTTGGGTTGTCGAGGCTCGTCATGCCTTTATAAAAAGGTAGGCGAGGCAACGTAAATCTATAAGGTTCATGGCCCCCGCGCACTGCTCTAGAGAGGCGGAGATGTCATACAAAAAAGCAAGCAACGTTCTTTCAGCTGCCCTGGCGGCGACACTGGCGATGCTAGTGCCGGCGGCTGCGTTCGCGCAGGGCAATCAAGTGAATATGCCCAAGGGCGTCACTGATGTAGGCGCTGAAATCTATGATCTGCACATGCTGATCATGTGGATCTGCGTAGTCATCGGTGTTCTGGTGTTCGCGGTGATGTTTTACTCAATCATCTACCACCGAAAATCACGTGGCGTCACGCCGGCTCAGTTTCACGAGAGCACCAAAGTCGAGATTGCATGGACGGTCGTCCCCTTCCTTATATTGATCGGCATGGCGGTTCCGGCGACATCGACGCTGCTTGAGGTCTACAACACCGACGATGCGGAAATCGACATTTTGATTACCGGTTACCAGTGGAAGTGGAAGTACGAGTACCTTGATGAAGCGGGCGACAACGTATCGTTTTTCTCAAACTTGGCAACCTCCCAAGAAGAAATCTACAACACGGCCACCAAAGAGGCCGATTACCTGCTGAATGTGGATGAGCCGCTGGTCCTTCCGGTCGATACTAAGGTTCGCTTCCTCATGACCGCTAACGACGTCATTCACTCATGGTGGGTGCCTGAGCTTGCTGTGAAGAAAGATGCTGTTCCGGGCTTTATTAATGAAGCGTGGACCAAAGTGCCCACCGAGGGAATTTACCGGGGTCAGTGCACAGAGCTGTGCGGCTCTTATCATGGTTTTATGCCGATCGAAGTCCACGTCGTGAGCCGTGAAGAGTACGACGCATGGATGTCGGCTAAGCGCGCTGATAAGGCTGCTCAAACCGCAATGCTGTCTCAGGAACTTAGCCTTGATGATCTGATGGCTAAAGGCGAAACGGTCTATAACGGACAGTGCATGGCTTGCCACGGCGCCAACGGTGAAGGCGGTGTTGGTAAAGCAATTGCAGGCAGCGCAGTTGCTGTCGGCGACATCAACAAGCATCTGGAAGTAGGCATCAAAGGCGTTGCGGGTACGGCAATGCAGGCTTTTGGTGGTCAGCTGAGCGACGTCGATATGGCGGCGGTCATTACATATCAACGCAACGCGTTTGGTAACAACACTGGGGATGTGGTTCAGCCCTCGGATGTTGTTAGCTACAAGCAAGGTTAATTGGGAGATATAACGATGGGCGATCATCACCACGGTCCAGCCAAGGGCATTTCCCGTTGGCTGTTTACAACCAACCACAAAGATATCGGAACCATGTACCTATGGTTCTCATTTGCTATGTTCCTATTGGGCGGCACCTTCGCCATGATTATTCGTGCTGAGTTGTTTCAGCCCGGTATGCAACTGGTCGAGCCGGGTTTCTTCAACCAGATGACGACTTTGCATGGCTTGGTCATGGTGTTCGGCGCGATCATGCCGTCATTCGTTGGTTTGGCCAACTGGATGATCCCGATGATGATCGGTGCGCCAGACATGGCGCTGCCGCGCATGAACAACTGGAGTTTCTGGATCCTGCCTCCAGGGTTTTTGATGCTGGCATCAACACTGTTCATGGAGGGCGGAGCACCAGCCTTCGGTTGGACATTCTACGCGCCGCTGTCCACCACTTACGCTGCGCCGTCGGTCACCTTCTTCATCTTTGCCATCCACATTTTGGGTGTGTCATCGATCATGGGCTCGATCAACATCATCGCCACGGTGATGAATATGCGTGCACCGGGCATGACCTACATGAAGATGCCGCTGTTCGTATGGACCTGGTTAATCACTGCGTTCTTGCTCGTTGCTGTTATGCCAGTACTTGCGGGTGCGGTGACGATGATGTTGATGGACATTCACTTTGGCACCAGCTTCTTCTCTGCAGCAGGCGGTGGTGATCCGGTCCTGTTCCAGCACGTCTTCTGGTTCTTCGGACACCCCGAGGTATACATCATCATCCTGCCCGCTTTTGGCGTGGTCTCTCAGATCATTCCAGCGTTTTCTCGCAAGCCGCTATTTGGCTACGCGTCTATGGTTTACGCGACTGCGGCGATTGCCTTCCTATCATTCATCGTTTGGGCGCACCACATGTACACCGTGGGTATGCCTGTCGCCGGTGAACTGTTCTTCATGTATGCCACTATGCTGATCGCTGTGCCTACCGGCGTGAAAGTGTTCAACTGGATCAGCACCATGTGGCGCGGCGCTTTGAGTTTTGAAACCCCAATGCTGTTTTCGATCGGGTTCTTGGTGCTCTTTACCATCGGCGGCTTTACGGGTCTGATGCTGTCCATCGCACCTGCAGACTTCCAGTACCACGATACCTATTTTGTGGTTGCTCACTTCCACTACGTCATGGTTGCGGGAGCGGTGTTCTCGATGACTGCCGGCGTGTACTACTGGCTGCCCAAGTGGACCGGCCGTATGTACAACGAGAATATGGGCAAGATCCACTTCTGGGTATCGTTTATCGGCTTTAATATCACGTTCTTCCCGCAGCACTTTGTGGGTCTAGCGGGCATGCCTCGCCGGATTCCCGACTACGCGCTGCAGTTTGCCGATTTCAACATGATGTCCTCAATTGGCGCATTCATTTACGGTGCATCTCAGATTCTGTTCCTTTACAACGTCATTGCGACCATTGTCTCTGGCAAGAAAACCAGCGATGAGAAGGTTTGGGACGGTGCTGAAGGCCTTGAGTGGACTGTTGCTACTCCTGCGCCATATCACACCTTTGAAGTGCCGCCGAAGCTTGATCCGGCCCACGCACATTCGTGAGTGTTAGCTGAGCAATGTTCCGACTGAGCGCTAATCCCGCCATCGATACCGTCATCAAATTGGTGGCGGTATCTTTGGCCATGTTCGCTTTTGTGTTTGTGGTGATGGTGCCCCTCTACAACGTTTTATGCGACGTGCTAGGGATCAACGGGAAAACCAGTGGTGAGGCTTACACATCCGTTAGTGCTCAGGTTGATGAAAGCCGCCAAATTACGGTTCAGTTTGTGGCGAGTAATAACGAAGACATGCCTTGGGGGTTTCGGCCAAGTGTTACTATGATGACGGTGCATCCGGGCGCGGCAAATGACACGATATTCTTTGCTGAGAATGTGACACCCAATCCCATGGTGGCTCAGGCGATTCCGAGCATCTCTCCCTCTCGTGCAGCGGAGTACTTCCATAAGACAGAGTGTTTTTGCTTTAACCAGCAACCGCTCGATGGTAATAGCGATGCTGAAATGCCACTGCAATTTATTGTGGATCAGGATCTGCCGCGGGATATTAAAACAATTACGCTGTCATATACGCTGTTTGATGTGACAGACATGGTGGGTGACAAGGTCGCCACACGCTGATTCCGGGGCACTTGGGGGCCCGGAAAACGATAACGGAGAAAACAAATGGCTTCCAGTCAGACCGCTCCAGCGGGTTATGAAAAGTACTATGTTCCCGACAGTTCTAGCCTGGCCATCCGGGCAACAATCGGTCTGGTAACAACGGTTTTCGGGGGTGGTTTGCTCCTGAACGATATGACCTTCGGCGATCCCGACGCGGGCTCTAACGCCAAGTGGATTTTGATGGTCGGTCTGGTGATTTTTGTCGCCACCCTCGCGAGTTGGTTCCGCACGACAATCCGAGAAAACCTCCAGGGCATGGCAAGCGGCCAGCTCAAGCACAGCTACGTGCTGGGCATGTTTTGGTTTATATTCTCCGAAGTCATGTTCTTTTTCGCCTTCTTCGGGGTGCTGTTCTACGTACGCACCCTCGCCGGACCCTGGTTAGCCGGCGAAGGTGAGGGCGGGCGCATGAATGGCATATTGTGGCCCGGCTTTGATTACGCTTGGCCTCCTGTGACCACCCCACAGGAAGCTGTAGGAGGTACAGACGCGCAGTTGATTGCCAATAATGGCGAGTTCACCACCAGCGAACGCAGCATGGCATTTGCTGATGCGCATCATTGGTATCAATGGTTGCCCATGTGGAACACCATCGTTCTCCTGTCCTCAAGCTTCACAGTGCATATCGCCCATACCGCATTGCTGGCTGGAAATCTGAAGAAGTTCAATGTGTGGCTTGGCGTCACCGTTGCTTTAGGGGTCCTGTTCCTGTTCCTTCAGGCAGCAGAATACTACGAGGCCTACGCGCAGTTCGGCTTGACGCTCAACTCGGGAATTTATGGTTCAACCTTCTTTATGTTGACGGGCTTCCACGGATTCCACGTTGCCATGGGTATGACCATGCTTGCGATTCAGCTGATTCGATCGGTGAAAAACAAGCACTTTACTGCCTCTGATCACTTTGGGTTTGAGGCATCGAGCTGGTATTGGCACTTTGTTGATGTCGTATGGGTGTTCTTGTTCCTGTTTGTTTACATCCTTTAAGTTTTAATGAGCTTAAATGAGGGGCGCTTCGGCGCCCCTTTTTTTGCAGCTCAGACTTTTCCCTTATAAGTTGTCCTTATGAGTTGCCCTTGTGAATTGCGTCTATCAATTGCCCATATGAATTGCTCCGATGAAAAAATCGATTAACGCCCCAGCGTCGGTAAACGCCTTATGAAGCCTGTTCTGCCGGCTTACCAAGACGTACTTGATTTTTGGTTTGAGGAGCTCGAGCAAAAACAATGGTTCGCCAAGGATGCCGCGCTTGATCAGATCATCGCCGACCGTTTCGGTGTGGTGCATGAGCATGCAGCCCGTTGCGAGCTTTGGTCCTGGCGCGGCAGTCCGGAGGGTCGTTTGGCGGAGATCTTGGTATTGGACCAGTTCTCGCGGAACATTTATCGCGATCAGCCCGCGGCGTTTGCCCAAGACGGTTTGGCGCTCGCACTGGCTCAAGAGGCGGTGGCTGCGGGTTGTGACGGCCCGCTAAACGACCAACAGCGACCTTTTTTGTTGATGCCCTATATGCACTCAGAGTCCCTGTCGGTTCATCTGTCGGCGGCTGCGCTCTTCAATCAGCCGGGGTTGGAAAACAGCTATCGCTTTGAGCTTCGACACCGTGAAATTATCGAGCGCTTCGGCCGTTACCCTCATCGCAATGACATTTTGGATCGGGCATCGACCCCAGAGGAGCTAGCGTTTCTGATTCAGCCCGGCTCAAGTTTCTAAATAACGGTGGCCGGTCGCGAGTAGACCGGTTTATAGAAAGATTTGATCACTCGCTGATAGGTTACAAACAGGTGGGCTTATCAATGAGGGGCGTGCCGCACTAGTTTTCTGGCGGAGATTCCTGCTGAGTTTCGATGGTGCCGGCGTCCCAAGGATTACGGTTTCCAAGCTGGCCTGTGGCAACACCGTAGATAATGACAATTATCAATCCCGATGCCAGTGCTAGCCGTACTCCAAGGGACGTAACAAGACCGCGCTTCTCAGCATTACCCTGATCGGTCATCAGGAAGTAGAAACCGCTACCGAGGCTGGCGATTAGAGCCACCATGAAAAAGACAATCAGAATTTTCAGCAAAGCCGTTTCCTTGGGAAGCGTGCGCGAGGGATGATGAGAGAGTTTAACGCGAAGTTGGGCCGACTGGAGTTAACGCTTGAATGGCGTTTGACACTCTTTACTGTCCTATTGCTGCCATTTCTGGTGACACTGGGGTTTTGGCAGCTCGATCGAGCGGGAGAAAAGCGCATTCTTGCTGAGCGCCATTTAGCGCGGCAAGCATTGCCGGCGCTGGATTTCGAGGCGCTGGAAGCGGCCTTGGGCGGTCAGGGCGCTACCAAGAGCTCTCTGGCTGACCGCCAAATCACGTTTAAGGGCTCTTTTACTAAGGACCATTATATATTGCTCGATAATCGTCTCCGGGAGGGCCGGTTTGGCTACGAGTTGATTGCCTTGGTCGATGCGGGCAGCAAACGTTTGCCGGTCAATCTTGGCTGGGTTCAAGGGGACCCTGCGCGTCGCTCATTACCCGAGATAACCTTGCCGACCACCCCTCAATTGATATCGGGCCGTGTGTACCTTCCCTTGGGAAGCGCCTATCTTCTTGCGGATCAAGCACCTCTCGAGGCGTTGCCAGCGGTGATTCAGGCATTTGAGGGTTCCGAGATGGCCCAGTCATTATCCAAGATACTTCAGCAAGAGGTATTACCGCTCCAAGTGCGAATCGACCAAGAACACCCATTGGCGAAGCGCGCAGATTGGCCTGTTGTTAATCAAAGCCCCGAGAAGCACACCGGTTATGCGGTGCAATGGTTTACCATGGCTACCGTGTTGTTCATCGCATTTGTTTTGCGATCGTCAAATATCCTATCCCTGATCCGCAAGCGCCCCTCGCCGGGGCAAGACTGAGAGGAATCCATGTCGCCGAGCGCAAAAACCGACGGCCAAAACCGAATGACCCTGCTGCTGATCGCGGGTATTCCCCTCACGATGGTTTTGGCAGCTTCCTGGCTTTGGTATTTCGTGATTGAAGGGAATCTCGATTTGGTGGGTGCCCTGGGCACCTCTAATAACGGCACCCTGACGAGTCCCCCGCGCCAGATCATCGAGACGCCGTTTCGCGATGATGTGGGTGCTGCCTTCGCGTGGTCGGATCTTGACCCTCGCTGGACAATGGTGGTCGTCAACCCTGGTGCTCTGTGCGACGCCGCCTGCGAGCGGCGGTTGTATACCACCCGCCAAATTCACATAGCGCTCGGAAAAGAATTTAATCGCCTGCGTCGGGTATATATCACGGATGTGCCGATCAAAGATGCCCAGCTGTTGGTTCCCGATGAGAAGCCTTTGGGCTGGCCAGCGGGACTTTCGGGGAACGCACTGAGTGCCTACATTGCTCAGGCACACCAAGGCTTGGTGGCGCTAGAAGCGGGTCCTTCCGACGTGTCGACGCTTTTTCCTGAGTTGAGCGACGCTCCCGCACAATGGTATCTCGTTGATCCGGCGGGGTGGGTCATGATGCGCTTCTCTGATGATTTGGAGTACAAAGCGGTCATTTCCGACCTAAAGTTCCTGCTGAAGAATTCGGGAGGGAACTGATGACAATGGCTACCGCAGAGAGCGGCACGTGGCAGGATTATCTCGAGCTGACTAAACCGCGGGTTGTCGCCCTCATGATCCTGACCGCCATTATCGGGATGTGTATGGCGGTGCCGGGTTTTGTGCCCTGGCAACCCCTGGTGCTCGGAAATCTCGGCATTGCGCTATGCGCCGGATCGGCGGCGGCGATTAATCATGTGATTGACGAGCGCATTGATCAGCAAATGAGCCGTACAAAAAGTCGGCCCGTTGCGACCGGTAAGGTCTCTCAATCTCAAGCGATCATTTTTGCCGCTATGTTGGCACTCGCAGGCATTGTGGTGCTGGTTCTGTGGGTAAATACCCTGACGGCGGTGCTAACAGTCGCCAGCCTTATTGGCTATGCGTTTATCTATACCATGTTTCTTAAGCGCGCTACGCCGCAAAATATTGTCATTGGTGGCCTAGCGGGCGCCGCGCCGCCACTGCTCGGCTGGGTGGCGGTAACGGGCGAGGTTCACGGCCACGCCTTGCTACTGGTGTTGATAATCTTCGCTTGGACGCCACCGCACTTTTGGGCCCTCGCCATTCATCGTCGAGAGGAATATGCAGCGGTAGGCATTCCAATGCTGCCGGTGACCCACGGCGTGAAGTTCACCGCACTGCATATCTTGCTTTACACCATCATCATGTTTTTGATCACGCTCATGCCTTTTGCAACGGGGCTAAGCAACTGGCTATACCTTGCAGCTGCCGTGGGGTTGGGGCTGGTATTTTTGTATTGGTCTATAGAAATTATCCGCGGTAAAAATGACAAGGCGCCAATGGAAACCTTCAAATATTCGATCACCTATCTGCTCGTGCTTTTTGTCGTAATGTTGCTTGATCATTGGTTGATTGGAGGTGTGTTTTGAGCACGCAGAACAAACGCGGCATCTGGCTGACCGTCGGTTTCATCGTGGCGTTCATGGCAATTGTTGTGGGCAGCTTTATCAACCGTGTCCAGCAGCCTCGGATCATGGCGGAAACCGAGATGCAGGCAAACGGGTTGTTTTTGTTTGAAACGCCGCGGGATCCCGGCAGTTTTGCGTTGGTTAGCCATCGCGATGAATCGTTTACCGAAAAGGACCTCGAGGGGCACTGGACGTTGATATTTTTCGGCTTTACGCACTGCCCCGATATTTGTCCAACGACCCTATCGTTTCTTGCTGAACTACATGGACAATTAGAGGGCACCGAAGCCGCAGACACCAAAGTCGTTATGGTGACGGTGGATCCGGCTCGTGACACCCCCGAAACGCTGGCGAGCTACGTTCCCTATTTCCATCCGGAATTTACCGGGGTAACCGGCGAGTTTCTGGACATCATGAAATTTGCGCGCACGTTTAACGCTCCCTTTAGAAAGGTCACCGCCGAAGATGGCAGTTACCAAGTGGATCACAGCGCTAACGTGGTGCTGGTTAATCCGCGCGGTGACTACCACGGCTTTTTTAGGGCGCCACTGGATTTGGCCAAGGTCAAGGTAACCTATCGCTCCGCTCGCTATCTCTGGGATCATTAATGTCATGACAAAGCGGTTGATTCTGATCGACGGTTCGTCCTATCTCTTTCGCGCTTATCATGCGTTGCCGCCGCTGACCAATTCCAAGGGTTTAAATACGGGTGCTGCCAAAGGCGTGATCGGCATGGTTCGGAAACTGGTCGCAGAACATCCTGACGATCAGGTAGTTGTCATCTTTGATGCCAAGGGGCCGACCTTTCGCAACGAGATTTACTCAGAGTACAAAGCTAATCGGCCCCCGATGCCTGACGAGCTGCGGGAACAAATTGAGCCTATTCATTCCGTGATTGGGGCGCTGGGATTGCCACTCATTTGCGTGGGGGGTGTCGAGGCCGACGATGTGATCGGAACGCTCGCTCGGCGTGCCAGTGAGCAGCAGCGACCGGTTTTGGTTTCGACCGGTGATAAGGATATGGCGCAGCTCGTCAACGACCACGTCACCCTCGTCAACACCATGAATAATACGGTGATGGACAGGCAGGGAGTCATTGATAAATTTGGGATTCCCCCAGAACTGATTATTGATCTGCTGGCACTTCAGGGTGACAAGGTCGATAACATTCCCGGTGTGCCCGGCGTTGGCGAGAAAACCGCCCTCGCGCTCTTGCAGGGCTTGGGCGGACTCGAGGAGATCTACAGCAACCTTGATCGGGTGGCCGAACTGGAGGTGCGCGGCGCCAAGAAGTTGGGTGAAAAGCTCGATGCCAACAGGGAGTCTGCTGAGTTGTCTTATCGCTTGGCGACGATAAAAACCGACTGCGAGTTACCCCTCGCCGACGATGACTTGGTTTCAAAACCTGCTGACCGCGATGAGCTGACGCGTTGGTACACCGAACTCGAGTTTAAAGGTTGGCTATCCGAGGTTTTGACCGGTGACGCCCCAGAAGGTCCAGCAGGGGCGGGGGCAGAAACAGAGGGAGAGGCAGAAGTTCAAGCGGCCACTGCGCCACCGCTAGATGTTGTTGTGATTCAGGATATGGCGACCCTGAGGGAATGGCTCAATCGCTTAGAAGCCGCCGAGCTGTTTGCCTTTGATACCGAAACGACAAGCCTCAATTACATGCAGGCACAAGTGGTCGGTGTGTCATTTGCCGTTGAACCGGGTAGCGCCGCCTACGTCCCGCTGGCACATGACTATCCCGGTGCACCCGAGCAGCTTGATCGGGATACTGTGCTGGCGCTGTTAAAGCCGATTCTCGAAAACCCTGGCAGTCATAAGGTTGGACAGAACCTCAAGTACGATGCCAACGTCCTGCTCAATCATGACATCGAGTTAAAGGGCATCCGTCACGATTCGATGTTGGAGTCCTATGTGTTGGACTCCACCGGTACCCGGCACGACATGGATTCGTTGGCGCTAAAATACTTGGGGCAGCGCGCGATCAGTTTCGAAGAGATCGCGGGCAAGGGTGCGAAGCAACTAACCTTCAATCAAATAGCCTTGGAGCAGGCGGCCCCTTATGCCGCTGAAGATGCGGATATCACGTTGCGACTGCACAATGCTCTATGGGCAAAGCTTGTGTCTGAGCAACCCCTTTCTGCGCTCTATCGCGAGATTGAAATTCCGTTGGTACCGGTTTTGACGCGTATAGAGCGTAACGGTGCGTTGGTGAGCCGTCAGCAACTCGCCGATCACAGTCATGAACTTGCCGAACGATTGCGCGCCCTGCAGGAGCAAGCCCATGAACTCGCAGGTCAGAGTTTCAATTTAGGCTCGCCTAAACAGCTTGGCGAGATACTGTTCAATAAACTGGAACTGCCGGTACTCAAAAAAACACCAAAAGGGGCACCCTCGACGGCCGAGGAAGTCTTGGCAGAACTGGCATTGGACTACCCGCTACCCGCGGTGTTGATGGAATATCGGAGCCTGTCAAAGCTTAAATCGACCTATACGGATCGGTTGCCCGAGGTCATCGATCCCAATACCGGCCGAGTACACACTTCGTACCATCAAGCGATTACCGCAACGGGACGTTTGTCATCATCCGACCCGAATTTGCAGAACATTCCCATACGCACGGAGGAGGGCCGTCGGATCCGCCAGGCGTTTTGTGCCCCGGAGGGTCGCCGAATCGTTGCGGCAGATTACTCTCAGATAGAGCTACGCATCATGGCGCATCTGTCTCAGGACGCCGGCTTGCTGTCAGCTTTTGATAAAAATCTCGATGTTCACACGGCAACGGCGGCGGAAGTGTTTGGCGTTCCTCTGGACGACGTATCCGGAGATCAGCGGCGCAAAGCTAAGGCGATTAACTTTGGGTTAATTTACGGCATGTCGGCATTTGGTTTAGGCAAACAGCTTCAGACCGGTTACAAAGAAGCACAGGAATATATTGATCGGTATTTCTCACGCTATCCCGGTGTTGCCGACTACATGACCCGAACTCGGGCTTTGGCCCACGATCAGGGCTATGTAGAAACCCTCTTTGGCCGACGTCTGCACCTCCCAGAAATTAATGCGCGCAACAAACAGCGACAGCAAGCGGCTGAACGCACCGCGATTAACGCCCCTATGCAGGGAACAGCCGCCGATATCATCAAGCTTGCCATGATAGCCGTCGATGATTGGCTTTCGGGGGACACAATTGATGCTCTGATGATCATGCAGGTGCACGATGAGCTGGTGTTTGAGGTCGCCGAGCCGGAGGTCGACAAGCTGCTCGATGCCCTACCCGAGTTGATGGCGGGTGTGGCTAAGCTGGATGTGCCGCTGCTCGTGGAGGCGGGCGTGGGGCTAAATTGGGATGAAGCGCACTGACCCAGTAACGCTTGGGGCTATGTGTGTTCGCTTATTTTGCTGGTGTCGGCGGTTCAATTGAGATGTCGGTTGCTTCGGCAGGAGCGCTGTCGATCCCTTCGGTGGTGTCTGCGTCGTCATCCTCAGGCTTGTCAAAGACTGACTCATCGGTCAGCCAGCTTTTCAATTTGCCTTCAAGTTCTTTCAAGCCGTCCCGTTTGAGCGATGAAAACAGCTGCACGCTGGCAAGTTCGCCATATTCCATCAATCGGGCGCGCACCGAAAGCAATGTACTTTTGGCGGGACCGCGCTTGAGCTTGTCGGCTTTTGTTAGCAGGACGTGAACGGGCATGCTGGCGGTAGCCGCCCAGCTAATCATCTGCTCATCTTGATCTCTGAGGGGATGGCGGACATCCATTAGCAGTATGAGGCCGCGCAAGCTCTGGCGCTCTTGCAGGTATTGCTCTAGGTGTCGATTCCAAGCTTGCTTCATCTTCAGCGGTACCTTGGCGTAGCCGTAGCCGGGTAAATCAACTAGTCGCTGCGTGTCGCTGAGGCTAAAGAAGTTAATGAGTTGGGTGCGCCCTGGAGTGCGTGACGTTCGGGCAAGTTTTCGGTTTTCAGTCAGCGTATTAATAGCGCTAGACTTTCCTGAGTTTGATCTGCCGGCGAAGGCGACCTCCGAGCCGGTGTCCGGCGGGGCGTTATCGAGGGCGCTGGCGCTCTGCAGGAACTCGGTAGTGCGGAAGTTGACCTTACCCAAGGCCGGTTTATCAGAAAAATCAATGCTCATCGGTCTCTTTTATCCGGCGCGTACGATTGACTATAATGCCACGCCACGAGGCCCAGTGTGGGGTGCTCACGGATTTGTTACCAATTTGTAATTGCCGGCGAACCGCTCGCTTGGCGCTGAGGAGATATCATGAATTCATTAAACGTAATTCGTCGTGCCATTGCACCCGCAACGCTTCTCTTCGCTATAGCGGTTGCTGGTCCAGTCGCAGCTGAACCCAACATGGATAAGTACAATAAGTCCTGCGGTGTCTGTCACGCGGCGGGTGTTGCTGGCGCGCCAATGGCTCACGATGCGACGGCTTGGGCGCCACGTCTCGAAAAAGGTATGGATACCTTATTGGCCTCGGTCAAGAATGGACTCAATGCTATGCCCCCAACGGGATTGTGTGCCGACTGCACCGATGAAGAATACAAAGAGCTCATTACTTATATGTCGTCACCGAAGTAATTCGCTTCAACTAAAGGATTTAAGTCATGTTTTCACGAACACTTGTTAGAAGTTTTTCTGTTGCCGCGCTCTCGGTTGTTCTCAGTGCGGCCGCCAACGCCGCTGGAGTCATCAAAGGTGATGCTGCTGCCGGTGAAAGCAAAGCCGTTACCTGTGGCGCCTGTCACGGGGTCGATGGCAACAGTGCTGTACCGAACTTTCCCAAGCTCGCAGGGTTGGGCGAAAAATATTTGCTAAAGCAAATGCAAGACATTCGCGACGGCTGGCGCCCAGTTGCTGCCATGGCGGGTCAGGTGGACAATATGTCCGACCAGGATTTAGCAGATATCGCCGCTTTTTATGATGGCCAATCTCGAACGCCCGAAATGGCTGATGAGGAGCTCGTCGAGCTGGGTCGAAAGGTGTACATGGCGGGAATCATGGACCGTAAGGTCGCCGCTTGCTCTGGGTGCCACAGCCCCACGGGTAAAGGTAATGGCCCCGGTGGTTTCCCTGCCCTCGCTGGACAGCACGCCGACTACATTGCAGCGCAGCTAAAAATGTTCCGCAAGGGCTATGAAGACCCCAGCGGCCGCGTCAATGATGGCGAAACCAAAATCATGCGCACCACGGCGTTTGAGCTTTCCGATCTTGAGATTGAGGCGGTAGCTAGTTACGTCTCGGGCCTGAAGCAATAACAGTTAACCCAAGGAAAGTTAATGATGCTTAGACGCGCTTTTATCAACGTTTTGGGTGGTTTTACAGCCCTCTTGGTCGCGGCAAGCTGCAGCGCCGAGACTGTTACGTGGCAGCTGGGTACCCACTACGATCGCGTCACCCCAACTATTCGTGTGGGTGCCAGCGACGATATCGTGGTTAGCGAGTTTTTTTGGTACGGATGTGGGCACTGCTACACCTTTGAGCCCATGATCGAGGCGTGGAAAAAACAGCTTCCAGATGACGTTGTTATTAGCCCGTCGCCGGCCATGTGGAATGGGCCTATGCAGCTGCATGCAAAGGCGTACTACGTTGCGGAGACGCTGGGTGTCTTAGACCCGATGCATACGGTGCTCTTTAAAGCGCTGAACGTTGAGCGACGCCGCTTAAACAGCGAAGCAGCCCTAAAAGAAATCTTTGTTGAGAATGGCGTGGCGCCCGAGGATTTTGACCGCGCATTCAACGCGTTTGGTGTTGATAGCCAGGTGCGTCAGGCCGATGCCCGTGCGCGCTCCGCGAAGATATCGGGTACGCCATCACTTATGGTTAACGGCAAGTACCTTATTACCCCTCGCAAGGCCGGTAGCCAGGCAAACATGATTTCGATCGCTGAGTTTTTGATCGAGCAAGAGCGTAACGAAGGGGCCTGATTTGCTGCCTAGAGGACGCCCAAGGGTGTCCTCGAAACCCCCGGAGCCGCTTGGCTTCGACCCAATAAGCGTCGGTTAAACCCAAGCCTTGCGTAAACCTAGGCGCTGTCCAGCGGCAGCCCGGTCTTACTGACAACACGCCTTAACTCGAAGCTCGAGTGCACTCCGGCGACTCCAGCGATGCGAGTCAATTTTCCGAGCAAAAACTGCTCATAATGGCTCATGTCGGGGACCACCGCTTTGATAAGATAATCGGCGCTTTGGCCTGTGACCACGCAACATTCCATAACTTCAGGGTAGCTGGCTACCTCGATTTCAAAGGCTTCAAATCGTTCGGGCGTGTGGCGATCCATCGTGATGCCGATGTGTGCCGTGAGGGCCAGCCCCAACTTTGCCTGATTCAAAAGCGTGACACGCCGCTCAATGATCCCATCGACTTCCAATCGTTTGACTCGGCGCGCACAGGGCGTTGCGGATAGTCCCACTGTCTCGGCAAGTTCCAAGTTGCTTAACGCGGCATTCGACTGCAGCGCCTTCAATATTTTTATGTCGGTGCGGTCAAGCTCAGCAATGGCCATAAATTGGGTTCCTACACTATGAAATAGACGATTATTGGAGGATATCACTAAAAATTAACCATTTGGCTTGTGTTTTTGGCGACAATAACTCGCGCAGTCGGGCTAGAATCTCAGCTCAGAAATCACTATTGGTCGGCTTGCGTCCGGCCTGCAGGGAGCAGCACCGTGGAACAGCAATCCGCCCGCAATTTCGATCACCGGAAATACCGTCCATTTCAGCCGGTTGTAAAGTCAGACCGGCGGTGGCCCGACCGTACCATTGATAAGGCACCTATCTGGTGTTCAGTCGACCTACGTGATGGTAATCAGGCGCTGGTGGAACCGATGAACGCGGATCAGAAGCTCCGTCTTTGGGAGCAGCTGGTTGCCATCGGATTTAAAACCATAGAGGTGGGTTTTCCCTCCGCTTCGGTTCACGATTTCGATTTTTTGCGCAAACTCATTGAAGAAGACCGCATTCCAGACGATGTCACGGTTCAGGTCTTGGTCCAGGCCCGGGAAGCTCTCATCACGCGCACCTTCGAAGCGCTCGCGGGTGTAAAGCGCGCAGTAGTGCATTTTTACAATTCGACCTCGACGGTTCAGCGCCGGGATGTCTTCGATCTCGACCGAGAGGGAATTACGCAGATTGCCGTTGAGGGGGCGCGCCTTGTTGCGGCAGAAGCCGCGCGCTATCCCGGTACTGACTGGGTTTTTGAATACAGTCCGGAAAGTTTTACCGGAACCGAACTCGATTACGCAGTAGAAATCTGTGACGCAGTGTCGGAGGTGCTTGCGCCGACGCCCGAAAACCCGCTGATTTTGAACCTGCCAGCCACCGTCGAGATGAGTACACCCAACATCTACGCCGATCAAATAGAGTGGTTTTGTGACCAGGTCGCCAATCGGGAGTCGTTGCTGATTTCACTGCATACCCACAACGACCGGGGTTGCGCAGTAGCTGCCGCGGAATTGGGTGTGATGGCAGGGGCCGACCGCGTCGAGGGCACCTTGATGGGTAATGGTGAGCGCACCGGCAATATGGATATCGTCACGATGGCGATGAATCTTTACAGCCAAGGCGTCGACCCCGAACTGAATTTAGAACACATGGATGAGATTATTGCCGTGGTGCGTGACTGCACCCAGTTGCCGGTGCATCCGCGTCATCCATACGCCGGTGAGTTGGTGTTCACAGCGTTCTCAGGCAGTCACCAAGATGCCATCAACAAATGTCTGTCGCGCCGTAATCCCGATGACGGCTGGGATGTCGCTTACCTTCCCATTGACCCTTCAGATATCGGACGTACCTATCAAGAAGTCATTCGCATTAATAGCCAATCAGGCAAAGGGGGCGTTGCGTACATCCTCTCGCGGGATTATGGGCTCGAATTGCCGAGGTGGTTGCAAATTGATTTCAGTGCAGCCGTACAGGCTTTGGCTGAAGCAAGCGAGACGGAGGTTTCATCCCAGGCCATTTTTGAGCTTTTCAAAATGACCTACCTTTCGCCAACGGCAGACTGGTCTTTGGGTAATTATCAGCTGGCTCGCGAGGAGGGCGTGGACGCGCTCAAGGCCGTGCTTGCAACCCCGTCGGGGGAGACCTCAATCAACGGGCGCGGCAACGGCGTTGTGGATGCCTTCGTGAACGCTATGGAGGCTTACACCGGACGAAAAATCGTTCTGGTAGAATACAGCGAGCACACCTTGGGCCAGAGCGCCGATGCTGAGGCAGTGTGTTATGTGCAGTTGAATATCGATGGGGACCGCCCTTGCGGTGTCGGACGAAGTCACGATATTGTGCAGGCGTCATTGGCAGCCATAGTGTCGGCGTTGAAGGACCATGGTTTGGAGGCCAGTGCGGCCGCTTAGCTGGAGAGTCCCCAACTGAAATAAGGCAGAGGAGGGCTTAACGGCAGTGTCCGCGAGCCCAAGCCCTGTTTCACAATATCGATACTCCGTATCTAGCGGGTTGATCGGACTGCTCTGCGATGGCTGTCGAACAAAAACATGATCCTGTGCGCAAGAAGTCGGATGACTTGGATCTATTCGAGCAGCTTCGGCGTGAGCTGTTTCAGTCGGAGCTGATTGCCCCGACAAACGTCGACTCCCACGATATTCAGTTTTCCCGGCGCATGGCTGTGTACCGGGCTATGCTGGTTCTAATGCTCTTTTCGGTACTCGTCATCTTGGGTGAAACCCTGATGACCGACGCGGAGCAGCTGTTGACGCTCGGTGTGTCGGGTATCGCCGCAGCAGTGCTAAGCGCAACCTTTTTTGTGCTGACTGTCCAAGGGCGGGTGTTAGTGCCACCCATTATCACTCTGGCGCTGAACTTTATCGTTGTGCTCCTTGCGCTGCGTGCAGGTGGCGATCACCACCTGCGCTGGCTGTTTCCGCTCATGATTGCACTCGCCGGTCTACTGCCGACGGTTGTTGCGCTGTTCTTTGGCACGGTCATGTTGATTGCTCTAGCTCTTTTTTGGGGTGGAGCCGACACGGACCACAGCCTAGCGGACGCCGCGGTACTAACGGCTACGTGGCTGATTTCGCTGGCCGTCATGCGGTTACTCACCCAGCACAGTGACGAGTTGGCGGATTTAGCCCTCTACGACCCGCTGACCGGCGCCCATAACCGACGGTACCTGGTGCCGCAAATTGAGCGGAACTTTGCTGACTTCCAGCGCTACGCTAGGATGTCATCCCTGCTGATGATCGACCTAGATCACTTCAAGCGGATTAATGATGAGTTTGGGCACAGCCAGGGCGATAAGGTACTTCGGGCCATGGTTGCGCTGATCGAAGATCGGATCCGCGGCGTAGATATGCTGTACCGCCTCGGCGGTGAAGAGTTTTTGGTGATCCTGAGTGAAGCGGGCAGTACCACAGCTGCAAAAATCGCCGATGAGCTACGTATTGGAATTGAGGGGCTGGAGGCACTGTCAGGCCAGACCGTCACCGTCAGCATAGGGGTTTGTGATGTTACCAAGGCGGAATCTGCCGAGGACTGGCTCGCTAAGGCGGATGCGGCGATGTACTCCGCCAAAGAGAAGGGTCGTAACCGTGTCGAAGTTGATGCTTCAGAGGCCGATATCGATGCGCTCACTAAAGGCACTGTGCCGATCTGGCGCTAAGCTGCTTGTCACCCTGCTGGCTTCTGTTCTCTTAGCGGCCTGTTCCAGTACAACTTTTTTTTACAATCAACTCGATACGCTTATCGCGTGGTATGTCGATGATTACATCGACTTCACCCGAGCCCAGTCCAGCGCCTTTGATGACGAGATTGACACACTTATCGCTTGGCACCAGCGCCAGGAATTGCCCCGTTACGTCCGGCTTCTATCGGATTTCGAGGCGCGGTTAGACCAGCCATTAACTGAGAGGGATACTCAGGAGATCTCGGATCAACTGGAAGCTGCGGCGAGTCGTATTCAGGACCGCGCACTCGATACCATGCTGGCGTTTGGCGCAGACCTCGACCATGAGCAGCGGGTCGACTTTGTTGCGGCTCTGCAAGAGCGGCAAGTTGAGTTGGGAGAAGAGTGGCTAGAGAGAACTGATGAAGCGTATTACGAAGCGATTATCGAGCGGTTCGAGGATAATTTTAGCGACTACATCGGTCGACTAACGCCAGAACAAAAAGCCGTCATCAGTGACTACAGCAGTGAATTTATTCGCATTGATACGCTCTGGTTAGAAGACCGTGCTAAGTGGATAGAGACCTTGGCGGCGATCATCGAGCGAGATGACCCGGACTGGCCCGCTCAGGTTCGAGCAGCGGTTGATCAGCGAGCTGACCGCCGAAGTCCAGCCTACACGGCGGGTTATACCCACAACACCCAGCAGTCTTCGGCCATTTTTAGAGCGGTCCTCAACGAGCGAACTGACGTTCAAGATCGTCGGCTACGTCGTTCAATCGATGACTATATTGACGACTTTATCGCGCTCGCCGCCGAAGTTGACGCCTGGCCCATTGAGCCTGCAGCAGCGGGCTGAAATCCAGCGGACCGAAGCTGTAGAGTGAATTTCGAGCTAGTCGAATAGACGCTGATTTAGCCGAATAGACCCTGATTTAGCCGAATAGACTGTGCGTTAGTCGAGCAGAGATAGATCTCTCACTGCTCCTTTGTCGGCGCTTGTGACCATTTTCGCGTAGACCTTCAGCGCCGGAGTAACTTTCCTCGGCCGTTCGTTCTTCGGTTGCCACGGTTTTTCGCTGTTGTCCATTGCCGTGCGACGCGCGGCCATTTCCTCTGCGCTGATCTTCACGTCAATTCGCCGATTGGGAATATCGATTTCGATAGTATCCCCTTGTTCGACGAGACCGATTGCGCCCCCTGCTGCCGCCTCGGGCGACGCATGGCCGATGGATAGGCCCGACGTTCCGCCAGAAAAACGCCCGTCAGTGACCAGCGCGCAGGCGGCACCGAGGCCTTTCGACTTTAGATAACTTGTCGGATAAAGCATTTCCTGCATGCCGGGTCCGCCGCGAGGCCCCTCGTAACGCACAACCACCACGTCACCTGCTTTAACGCGATCTTCCAAAATATCGGCAACAGCAGCCTCCTGACTCTCACAGACGTGAGCGGGACCTGAGAACATCAAAATACTGTCATCGACGCCGGCAGTTTTCACAACACAGCCGTTCTCTGCGATGTTGCCAAAGAGCACTGCGAGTCCACCCTCTTGCGAGTAGGCATTGGCGACATCACGAATACAGCCACCGCTGCGATCAACATCGAGACTGGGCCAGCGTGTGGCCTGACTAAAGGCGGTCTGGGTTGGAATTCCCGCAGGACCCGCCGAGTACATTTCTTTTACCGCCGCATCTTCACTGACAGCGATGTCCCAGTTGGCCAGTGCTTCGCCCATTGTCTGCGAATGAACGGTATAGGTTTCTGTCTTAAGCAGACCGCCGCGAGCCAGCTCCCCGAGGATTGCCATAACGCCCCCAGCACGGTGAACGTCTTCCATGTGGTACTTCTGGGTACTCGGCGCCACCTTACAGAGTTGCGGCACGCGCCGGCTTAACACGTCAATTTCCTGAAGACCAAAATCGAGCTCGGCTTCCTGCGCCGCTGCGAGCAGGTGCAAAATGGTGTTGGTTGAGCCACCCATGGCGATATCGAGACACATGGCGTTCTCAAAGGCCGCACGATTCGCAATAGTGCGCGGCAGAGCGGACTCGTCATCCTGTTCATACCACCGGCGCGCTAGCGAAACGACTAGCCGACCTGCCCGTCGAAAAAGTTGTTCTCGATCGGCGTGGGTGGCCAAAAGCGAGCCGTTGCCGGGCAAGCTGAGGCCGAGCGCCTCGGTTAGGCAATTCATACTGTTAGCCGTGAACATCCCGGAACATGAACCGCAGGTGGGGCAGGCCGAGCGCTCGTAAGCTTCGACGGTTTCGTCATCGACGCTGCTGTCTGCGGCGATGACCATGGCATCGACCAAATCGAGTTTGTGTTCTGACAGTGCGGTCTTGCCCGCTTCCATTGGCCCGCCCGATACAAACACGACCGGAATGTTGAGGCGCATTGCGGCGTTGAGCATTCCCGGTGTGATCTTGTCACAATTGGAGATGCACACCATCGCATCGGCGCAGTGTGCGTTAACCATGTATTCGACAGAATCGGTAATCACATCTCTTGAGGGCAGGCTGTACAGCATGCCGTCGTGTCCCATCGCGATGCCATCGTCGACAGCAATGGTGTTGAATTCCTTCGCGACACCGCCGGCGGATTCAATCTCCCGTGCAACCAACTGCCCGAGGTCCTTGAGGTGTACATGTCCGGGGACGAATTGGGTGAAGGAGTTCACGACTGCAATGATTGGCTTTTCGAAATCGCCATCCTTCATGCCGGTGGCTCGCCAAAGCGCGCGTGCGCCTGCCATATTGCGACCAGCGGTCGAAGTTCGGGAGCGGTATTGGGGCATGGTGAAAGGCCTCTATTTCAGACGGGGGACGAGTCTACCAGAGCTTTTTACTGGTGCTAGTGGATCGATTTAAGTAAGACTTTTGAATTGCGCTGTAAGTTATAGAGCTGTTTTCGGGACTCGGGCAACGCCTCAAGATCTGCTTCAGTAAAACCCTGTTCTCTAAACCAGTGAGTGGTTTGGGTAGTGAGCACAAAAAGCTGCGTAACACCCTGATCTTTCGCCTGCTGCTCGATAATACGCAGCAGGTGCTCGCCCCGCCCAGCGCCTCGATAGTCGCTGTGGGTTGCAATGCAGGCGACCTCGGCCATTTGTGACTCACTAAACGGATAGAGCGCCGCGCAGGCAATGATACGACCGTCGCGCTCTAGCACTCGGAAATTACTGATTTCCTGCTCTAGTAGCTCCCTTGAACGTCGAACTAGAACGCCCTGCTCCTCTAAAGGGGTAACCAAGTCCAGAACCCCAGGGATGTCATCGATGGATGCTGGGCGGGCTCGTTCAAAATCATCCTGACTGATCAGCGTCCCAGTACCGTCGTGGGTGAAGAGCTCTTCGATGAGCGCTCCGTTGCGGTGGTAATTGATCAGGTGCGCGCGCGCCACCCCTTGAGTGCAGGCCCGACATGCCGCATCTCGATGGGCCGCCTGAATTTCATCGGAGACTGGCAAGCCCTGTGCCTGCTCAATCGTGCACTGGGCAACCAAATTACCGTCGCTGTCGTTGAGTCCATCGTTCGCGTCCATGATGATGAGCTTGTCTGCACCGGTTGCAATGGCCGCCGTTGTGGCCAGCTCATCAGAGCTCAGGTTGAATACCTCACCAGTTGGTGAAAAGCCCAAGGGCGATAGCAGAACGATTGCTTGATTATCGAGAGCAGTGGCGATTCCCGTGGCATCTAGGCGTCTCACTGCGCCGGTAAATTGAAAATCCACGCCGTCTACGACACCCAATGGCCGTGCAGTGACAAAGTTGCCACTTATCACCCGCAGCCGCGCACCGCGCATGGGGGAATCGGGAAGACCCATGGACAGCCGGCTCTCCAGATTGAGCCGCTGTGCGGCGGTGATCTCGCGCACAATTCCCAGCACCGAAGGATCAGTGACACGAACTCCGCGGTGAAGGTGACTTTTGATTCCCCGTTCCACCAGCGCCGTTTCAATGGCGTTGCGAGTGCCGTGCACCAGCACTAATCGGATGCCCAGCAGGTGAATCAGCGCAAAATCGTGAATCAGGTTGCGAGCTTCGGGTCTGTCGAGCGCACCGCTGCCCAGATACACCACAAAAGTTTTTCCTTTGTGGCTT
Source organism: Luminiphilus sp. (assembly GCA_965657905.1). Taxonomy (GTDB): domain Bacteria; phylum Pseudomonadota; class Gammaproteobacteria; order Pseudomonadales; family Halieaceae; genus Luminiphilus. The sequence continues at coordinate 275,022 of CBFHPT010000002.1, forward strand.
CGAATATAGGGTCCCGTGTGTCGGAACCACTCAATGGTGTTGGTCTGGATGGTCACAGCGCTCTAACCCAGTGGCGATTTAGTGAAGCCTACCGGAAACTCGCAGTTCGGGTCTGCGCAATTGTTTGGATTTCACTGTCGCCGGCAACAATAATGTCCGATCGTTTGCTCGAGAATTTTCAGTGCAGGAGTGAGCTGGTCGAGGGCGAGGTGCTCGTCGGGTTGATGGGCGCAGTCGATAGACCCCGGGCCGAGGACAATGGTTTCAAGACCGAGTCGCTGCAAAAAAGGTGCCTCAGTGGCGTAATTGACTGCTTCTGCCGGTACTCCGGTTACGGATTCGACGACTTTTACGAGTTTTGCATCGGTGGATTCTTCAAAGGCGTCAATTGGCTGGACCAGGCGGCGCATGCTCACATCGAGGCCTCGCTCGGTGGCGAGCAGCTCAATACAGCGTTGCAACGATGCTTCGACAACCGAGAAATCTAGACCAGGCACCATGCGCACATCAAAGTGCAGCTCTACCGCACCACAGATCCGATTGGGGCTATCTCCCCCGTGTAGGCAGCCGAAGTTTAGGGTCGGCGCAGGTATTTGTAGAAGCGCACAGTGATAACGGGCAGCGAGTTCGGTTCGCAGCTCATCGAGCAGCTGGAGTAGTCGAGGCAATCCTTCAATCGCGTTGTTACCCAGTGCCGGGTTAGAGGAATGACCGCTTTGGCCGCGTAATTTAATCGCCTGCATCATGATGCCTTTGTGTAGGCGTACCGGACGCAGGGACGTGGGTTCGCCAATGATGACCGCCTCGGCGCCCGCTAAAGCGGTGCTTTCAAGGGCGCGGGCCCCATTCATTGAGCTTTCTTCGTCAGCGGTGGCAAGGATGTAGAGGGGTGCTCGCAGTGCCGACGGATCGATTCGACTTGCCGCAGCAAGTGCCATGGCAAAAAACCCCTTCATATCGGCGCTGCCCAAGCCAAATAGCTTGCCATCCCGCTCCGTGAGGGTCAGTGGATCACTGGTCCAGCGCCCCTCATCAAAGGGCACGGTATCCGTGTGCCCTGAGAGTACTAATCCGCCTCTGGGCTGCTCGTGAGCTTGATCTCCCGATTCAGGAAGCGGTTTCTCGGGCCCCAATCTTGCGATTAAATTTGCTTTGTCACTGCCTGGCAACGGCAGGATTTCGGTTGTAAAACCCTGAGCTTCAGCGAATTCAGCGAGCCGCTCAATGACGCGCCGGTTACTGCTATCCCAGTTGGGGTCAGTCGAGCTGACCGAGGGCAAGGCAACCAGTTCACTGATCTGGCGAGTAACGGTTTGTTCGATTGTAGGCATGGCGATTCCTCTTGCGGAGCTAACAGCCTAGCCAAAAATGCCTTGCAGTAGGTAGAAGAACACCACTGCGAGTACAGCAGCGACGGGTAGGGTCACGACCCACGAAACGACAATTTGCCGCACGACACCTAAGTTAACGGCATTAATGCCCCGCGCGAGGCCAACCCCAAGGACGGCGCCGACCAGCGTATGCGTTGTCGAAATCGGCAGACCGGTACCGGAGGCGAGTACCACGGTCCCCGCAGCACCCAGCTCTGCTGCAAAGCCTCGACTGGGGGTTAGCTCTGTGATTTTCTGGCCAATGGTTTTCATTACTCGCCAGCCAAACGTGGCGAGCCCAACGACAATACCGGCAGCACCAATTAGTAGAATCCACCCGGGCATCGCCGACTGAGCAGCAATTTCGCCGCCAGAGCGCAGTGTTTGAACGACGGCGGCAAGAGGCCCGACGGCATTAGCCACATCGTTCGAGCCGTGGGCGAACGCCATCGAGCAGGCGGTGAAGATCATAAGCACACCGAAAACCTTTTCCAGGCCCACATCACCCCGCCGGCCCGCCAAGCGCCGTAACAGCACAGCTCCGAGCGTTGCGACCAATAATCCGGCAATTGTCGAGAGCAGCGCAGCATCAACAAACTGCGAGCCAGTGCCTAAATTCACCTCGGCGCCCACGTGCTTGAGACCCTTGAGCAGGGTCACCATTGAAATCATAAAACCGACAATCCACATGTATACCGGGATCAGGCGGATAGCGCGCTCAGTTGCATTGTCGTGATCAAGAATGAGCTTCTGAACGCTGGTGAATAGCAGAAAGGACAGTCCTCCTGCGAGAACAGGTGAGACAACCCAACTGGCCGCGATTGAGCCGACTTTGACCCAGTTGACTGCGTCAACGGAGATGGCAACGCTGCTAAAGCCAACAATGGCGCCGACAATCGAGTGAGTCGTGGAGACCGGCCAACCGCGCATGCTGGCGATCATCAGCCAAGTCGCCGCGGCCAGTAACGCTGCGGTCATTCCGTACACAAATTGCTCGGGAATATCGGTAAAAACCGCGGGATCAATGATGCCTTTGCGAATTGTCGAGGTGACTTCGCCGCCGGCGAGGAAAGCCCCCATGAACTCGAACACCACCGCGATGAGGATCGCTTGGCGAAGTGTAAGGGCGCGGGCACCCACCGAGGTCCCCATGGCATTGGCGACGTCATTGGCACCGATGCCCCAAGCCATATAGAAGCCGAAAATGGCGACGAGTCCCAGCAGTACTGTGCCGTGGCTCGAGATGATATCCATGGGAAATCCGATGCTTATGTTTAGTTTCGAGCGTCAAACTATACGCGCTCTAGTGGTCGCGGGGAATATCCTAATATTGCGACCATAGAGCGACCTGCATGACATTGGCGTAGGATATTTTCCGGCTGTGATAGCGCCGTATCTGCGCGTAAACTCACCCCATGGAAAAAAACATTCAGATGCCGCCCGAAACGCGCCTCGATGTCGCTTCACTCGCAGAGGGGCTGCATCGCGCGGGGCGTCTGTCGGTGAAGAATCTGGCGCGTTTGCGATCCAATAACCACACGGCGCTCCACCCCGTGGTTTTTCTTGCCGAGCAAAAATTGAGTGATCTGGCTAATCCCGGGTTGTTGCTAGACATGCCCGCACTGTTGGGGTTCCTGTCTGAAGAGACAGGCCAGTCGGTTGCCGACATCGATCCGCTCAAGATAGACGTCGCTGCGGTTGCCGAGGTCATGTCCCAGGCCTTCGCCCAGCGGCATCAAATTTTGGCGGTTGCTGTCGATAAAGAGTCGGTGACCATCGCCAGCGCGGACCCTTGGATAACCCGTTGGGAGACCGATTTGGAGCACGTCGTGCGCCGGCCAATTAAGCGAGTGCTCGCTGATCCCCGCGATATTGCCCGACACACAAAAGAGTTCTACACCATGGCGCGCTCAGTACAGGGCGCGCGGTCCCGATCCTTGGATGGTCAGGGCAAGGTGGTCAATCTTGAGGCGATGCTTGAACTTGGTAGCAAAGGTGAGCCCGACGCCAATGACCAGCACGTTGTCAGTGTCGTGGATTGGCTGTTGCAGTACGCGTTTGAGCAGCGAGCCAGTGATATTCACATCGAGCCCCGCCGCGACGTGGGCAACGTCCGTCTGCGCATCGACGGCGTTTTACACAAAGTTTACGAATTGCCGGCGGCGGTCGCCGCAGCGGTCACGAGTCGATTCAAGATTCTGGCGCGACTGGACGTGGCCGAAAAGCGGCGTCCGCAGGACGGCCGCCTCAAGACCCGGACACCCGAGGGCAACGAGGTCGAGCTGCGGCTGTCGACACTGCCCACGGCCTTTGGCGAAAAGTTGGTCATGCGAATATTTGACCCCGACGTGTTGCTTAAGGGTTTTGACGAGCTTGGCCTGCGCGGGGATGACTACAGTCGTTGGGAGACAATGATTGGTCAGGGGACGGGCATCGTGTTGGTGACTGGACCCACGGGTTCAGGCAAAACAACAACTTTATATTCCACCTTACGGCGCCTCGCCACGGACGAGGTAAATGTCTGCACCATCGAGGATCCCATCGAAATGGTGGAGTCGTCGTTCAACCAGATGCAGGTCAACCATCAGATAAGCTTGGACTTTGCCTCGGGGGTGCGGGCGCTCATGCGCCAAGATCCCGATATCATCATGGTCGGTGAGATCCGAGATCTGGAGACGGCGCATATGGCTATCCAGGCGGCGCTTACCGGACACTTGGTCCTGAGTACCCTCCATACCAACGACTCCCCCGGCGCCATTTCGCGACTGAGTGAGCTTGGAGTGCCAGCATTTTTGATTCGCGCCACCGTGCGCGGTGTCATGTCGCAGCGCTTGGTTCGGACCTTGTGCAACAGTTGTAAGCGGCTCGGGCCCGCCGATCCGGTGGCTTGGCAGGCATTGGTCGGCGAGCGGGGCCCCAGCTGTCCAGATCGGCTTTACCGCCCGGTAGGTTGTAAACAGTGCCGAGATACCGGTTATCGTGGACGCGAAGGTATTTATGAAGTGCTCGTGTCAGATCCGGCATTACAGGCACACATCGTTGACGCGCACTCGACCAGTGAGCTCCGTCAGGCTGGTGTTGCCGGCGGTATGACGCCTCTGCGACTCGCTGGCGCCGAAAAAATTGTCAGTGGTGAAACCACTGTCGAGGAAGTTCTGCGTGTTGCGCCTGCGCTTGAGGATTAGTTGGCGACAGCGCCAGTCGGGTAACCCGTGTCGCTGACGCAATCTTTGGCAGATTGTCTGCCTGCAGCCTGGGACAGGATAGCGACCCTCGCGGGCGATGATAGCCTTCGACATCTACGTGCACGTTTAAAGGCGTGTGGGCGGTTTGAACAGGTCGAGCGCCTGGTGGCCGTTAGCCCTTTTTTTGTGGAGCAACTGGCACAAAATGCCGACTGGGTTGCGGACAACGTGGCGACGGATTGGCTTGAAGACCGAAGCTGGAGCCTTGATGACTGGCGCGAAGCGCTGGCCCTATTTACCGCAGGGGCCGATGACGAAGCCGGATTTATGGCCGCTTTGCGTCGCTTTCGTAGCCGAGAAATGCTGCGGATTGTCTGGCGCGATTTTTCGGGCGGTGCCAATTTAGACGCCACCGTTGCAGACGTTTCCCGGCTTGCTGATACCACGATCGAAGCCGCGGTCGAGCGGGCGGGTCAGGGCCTGACGCCTCGCTACGGACAGCCCGTGGGTCGCGATACGGGTCGTGTCCAAGAATTGATTGTGCTTGGCATGGGAAAGCTCGGCGGTGAAGAGCTCAACCTATCGTCAGATATTGATCTGATCTTTACGTATCCCGAGGCAGGTCAAACAGAGGGTGGTCGAACCTCAGTCTCCAATCAGGAGTACTTCATCAAGCTTGGGCAGGGGGTGATTCGCTTCCTCGATACGGTCACAGCCAACGGATTCGTGTTTCGCGTCGATATGCGCTTGCGGCCCTACGGCGATAGTGGCGCCTTGGTATCGAGTTTCGATGCCCTCGAGCTTTACTACCAGGAGCAGGGCAGGGAGTGGGAGCGTTATGCCCTGATGAAGGCACGGCCAATCACCGGACATCCAGATGCGTTGGCTCCGCTCAATGAGATGATTCGAGCGTTTGTATTTAGGCGCTATACCGACTTTGGCGTGATCGAAAGCCTGCGCGATATGAAGGCCATGATTCTGGCGGAAATCCGCCGTCAGGGTTTATCAGACAACATAAAAAAAGGTGAGGGCGGTATTCGAGAAATCGAGTTCATCGCCCAGTGTCTCCAGTTGATTCATGGCGGCCGAGATCGAACTCTGCAGTTGCCTGGCTTGGAGCCCGCGCTGGAATCGATTCGTAGGGCGCAGCTGCTCCCCGGCGACGTGATCGATGAGCTAATCAGCGCTTATCGCTGGCTGCGCGACTGCGAGCACGCGTTGCAGGGCATGGAAGATCGTCAAACCCAGACCCTGCCAGTCGAGCCACTCAGCCGTGAGCGCGTTGCCACAATCATGGGGCTGCCAAATTGGTCGGCCCTCATTGAGACTCTCAATGGTCATCGAGATGCGGTAGCGCGTCATTTTGCTGAGCTCATTGCTCCGGCAACGCACTCGATCAGTAATGAAGATACGCTGCAGTTTGCCACGCTGGGATTGGCTAGCCTCACGGAACTTAATTTCGATAATCCCTCAGAGAGCTGGGGATTGATCGAGCGTTATCTGTTGAGTAGTCGCTTTCAGGTTTTGCAGGGCGATAGCCGCCAGCGCGTTGAACGTTTCTTGCCGCGGCTGTGCGTGGCGGCAGCGAAGAGTTCAGCGTCGGGGCTTGTCTTGGAGCGACTCCTGCCGTTTGTCGAGGCAGTTTCACGACGCAGCGCGTATCTGGTTCTACTCGAGGAAAATCCACAGGCCTTGGCCCAACTTATATTGCTAGCCGCCAAGAGCCCCTGGATTGCGGACCGGTTGGCCCAACGACCGGATCTGCTCGACGAGTTGTTGGATATTGACCGGTTGACGTCGGCCCCCGATCGGAGCGCCATTCAGTCCTTGGTTCGTCAGCAGCTTTTGCGCGTACCCGAGGAGGATTTAGAGGCGCAGATGCTTGCCTTGGGGCGCATAAAAGATAGTGTCGTTTTGCGCGTTGCCGCCAGTGAGCTGAGCGATCATCTACCCCTGATGAAGGTCAGCGATTACCTCACTTTTCTCGCCGAGGTCATTGTAGAGCAGGCCATTCATGTGGCGCGTGCCGAATTGGTTCAGCGTCACGGCCAGCCCCAGGGCGAGCGGACCGGTTTTGCCGTTCTTGGCTACGGAAAGTTAGGTGGCATTGAGCTCAGCTACGGCTCTGATTTGGACCTAGTGTTTGTCTATGAGGGGGATGACGGTGAGACCGATGGTCCGCGCCCGATAGACAACGTGCGCTTTTTTACCCGACTTGCCCAGCGAGTGACCCATGTTCTGTCCACCAAAATGGCCGCGGGCCGGCTGTATGAGGTGGATCTTCGGCTGCGCCCTCATGGAGATTCCGGGCTGGTAGCGGTCTCGGTGACGGGTTTACGCAAGTATCAGCTTGAATCTGCGTGGACCTGGGAGCATCAAGCGTTGGTGCGCACTCGAGCGCTGGCAGGGGACAGTCACCTCACGAGAACACTCTCTGAGCTTCGTAAAGAGGTGTTGTGTTTGGCAAGAGACTCCACCACGCTCATTGATGAAGTTGTGTCGATGCGTAGGCGTATGCTCAAGGCCGGAACTCAAAAAATAGACGTTCCTTACGGCTGCTTCGACCTGAAACGTGACCCTGGTGGTATTGTCGATATCGAATTTGTGGTGCAATACCTTGTTCTAGAACACGCTCGAACGATCCCTGCTTTGACCGAGTGGTCTGATGTGGTTCGAATTATCGAATCACTCCAGCAGCATGCTGTATTGCCCGAACAGGATGCCAGCGGTTTGGTAGATGCTTATCTTGCATATCGCTCGGCTGTCCATACGACAGCGTTGCAGGGTGAACAAGCTGTGGGTCGGGCAGGCGATTTTGAGCAACATTTGAAGCATGTGATTGCCGTCAGGGAGCGTTTGCTTCCGGGAATAACCGACGAGTTACCGTCGTAGGCGTGTAGCACGATAAACGATATGAGGAAAAACAATGGACCTGTCCAAACTGAACGGTCAAATCTGGATTGATGGCGAACTCGTGCCGTGGCAGGAGGCCAAGGTACACGTGCTCACACACACGTTCCATTATGGGCTTGGGGTGTTCGAAGGCGTTCGCGCTTATATGACGCCGGATAGAGGTCCGTGTATTTTCCGGCTCAAAGAGCATACTGATCGATTGTTTCGCTCTGCGCATATCCTGCAGATGGATATGCCTTTCGACAAGCAAGCACTGAGTGCTGCGCAACGCGAAATAATCCGTATCAATGAACTCGAGGAGGGCTACTTGCGCCCCATGTGCTTCCTGGGCTCAGAGGGAATGGGGCTGCGTGCTGACAATTTGAAAACCCACGTCATGGTCGCTGGCTGGTCCTGGCCTTCCTACATGGATCCAGAGGCCCGTGATCGTGGCATAAAGGTGCGTACATCGAGCTACACGCGACACCACGTCAACATCACCATGTGTAAAGCCAAAGCTAATGGGAATTACATTAACTCAATTCTCGCCTTGCGAGAGGCCATTGAAAGTGGCTGTGAAGAGGCGCTGATGCTTGATAACGAGGGCTATGTTGCCGAGGGCAGCGGCGAGAATTTCTTCATGTTGCGCGATGGGGTGATTTATACCCCCGACCTCACTTCGTGCCTCGATGGAATCACTCGATCGAGTCTGTTTCAGATTGCTGCAGACGAGGGCTTCACCATTAAGGAGAGACGAATCACCCGTGATGAAGTGTATATCGCTGATGAGGCGTTCTTTACGGGCACCGCTGCGGAGGTTGTTCCTATAAGAGAACTCGACGGCCGAAAGATCGGCGAGGGCCGTCGTGGTCCGGTCACCGAGCGACTTCAGCAGGTATATTTTGATGCGGTTCGCGGCAAAGATCCGCGCTATGCTGATTGGCTCACGCCGGTGAACGATTAATCCCGTCAATCAGGAATCAGTGACTATGGAGACAACTGCGTCGGGTATCTGTTTTCGCCATTGGCGACCCGAGGGCCAGCCCCGGGCAGCTGTGTTGTTGGTTCACGGGCTGGGCGAGCACAGCGGCCGATACCAGCGAGTAGCTGAACTACTTATGGCGCGGGGGTTTGTAGTGCTTGCGCCCGACCATCTCGGTCACGGCGAGTCCCCGGGCACACGGGTATTTGTTGAGCAGTTTGATGACTATCTGGTGGGCGTGCGGGAGTGTCGCGACCTCATTAACGAGATTTATCCCAGTGCTCCCTGTTTTATTCTTGGCCACAGTATGGGTGGTCTAATCACGGGTCGACTGTTACTGGAAGATCAAGACCAGTATGCGGGAGCGATGTTGAGCGGCCCTGCATTTGCCGCCGAACAGCCGCCGTCGGCGATTGTGATGCTGATCGGCAGACTATTGGCCGCTGTCGCACCGAAAGCCGGGATGATTGCGCTGGATTCCAGCGGTGTCAGTCGCGACCCGAACGTGGTGGCTGCCTACAATACAGATCCGTTGGTGCACCACGATAAGATCACCGCGGCATTGGGAATCGCACTTTTCGACGCCATGGCCAAAGTGATGGCGGAGGCGTCGTCGATAACGCTGCCGCTCCTCATCATGCATGGAGGTGCAGATATTATGGCGGCGCCCGCGGGTTCTGAGCAGTTTTCGGCGGCGGTGAGCTCCGAGGATTTGACCACCAAAATTTTACCCGGCCTGTTTCATGAAATATTTAATGAACCCGAGGGAGATGAAATTATTGCAAGTTACGTTGACTGGGTAGAAGCGAGATTGTAATGCCTGCATCAACCCCCGAGGCGCCGGGTTCTATGCACGAGCAGGTCTTAATCTGTGGAGCGCGGGGTCAACTGGGGTCAGAGCTGCAGCTGACCTGTCCCGCTGGCCTGCAGGTTCTTGCCCATGGACGGGAAGCCCTCGATATCAGCGATCCCCAGGCCATCGAGCGGGTGCTCGACGCATCCCCGGTGCGCGCAGTCATCAATGCTGCGGCATATACGGCGGTTGATAACGCCGAGACCGATCAGGAAAGTGCACGTCAAATCAATGCAGCCGCGCCCGACTATCTCGCGCGGGCCTGCGCGGCTCGCGGCCTGCGTTTTCTCCATGTATCAACGGACTTTGTTTTTGACGGTACCAAGGGTAGCCCCTACCTCCCCGAGGAAAACCCCAACCCTTTGGGGGTTTACGGTGCCAGCAAGTTAGAAGGCGAGCAGGCGGTGCTTGCGAGTGGTGCCGATGCGCTGGTGCTGCGAACGGGCTGGGTGTACTCCCGGCACGGGGGCAATTTCGTCAAAACGATGCTGCGCTTAATGGCCGAGCGGGACGCGTTGTCGGTGGTGGAAGATCAAGTGGGTACGCCGACCTGGGCGAGGACGCTGGCCGCGACCTGCTGGTCACTGTTGGGCCACCCGCAGGCTATTGGCGTCTATCACTGGAGCGATGCCGGTGCATGCAGTTGGTACGACTTTGCTTGCGCAATTCGCGAGTTAGGACTTGAACTGGGTTTGTTAGGCCAAGCTGCTCAGGTGAGCCCGATTCCAGCGGCCGGCTACCCGACGCCGGCGGCCCGGCCCGCCTATAGCGTTCTCGATAAAACGACCACACGAGAGTTGATTGGCTCGACGGGAAATGACTGGCGTAGTGAGTTGCGAGCGATGCTCATCGATTTAAAGTCGACAGG
>CBFHPT010000003.1:0-284145 GCA_965657905.1 Luminiphilus sp.
CTTGGTGCTTGCATTTATTAGCGGCATTGCGAACACCGGCGTCCTTGCTTTGATCAACATGGCAGCCGACGATATCGGGCACAGGATCTACGTACTGGTGACAGAGAGAAGGCATCGTCGCTGGTTGTTCTGACCGGGCCTGCAGACCTGTTGAAGTTTCCATCTAGTGGCTCCCTATTACGCCGCTTTCCGCACCATATGTTGAGCAATCCTGAGCCAACTTCCTCTGGCGGACCCGATCAATTTCAACAGCCGTTCGGCGGAGCGTAATTTACCTTTGGCTTTGAATAGCGAGTTAAAAGGAAATGGCCTGATAGGTAGTTTTATCGACTCCTTTAATGGATACAGTTACCGCTGGCTCCGCCGGATTTGCCCAGTTAATCTGTATAAGACCGTAATTAATTTCAGTTACCTTTGGACCAAGGGCTCTGCTATTGACCTCTGGGAACTCTTTACTCCAAGTATTGGTGAGACCGCTAGAGGTGATGTCGATTAAGGTTTCCGTCCGGCCAGCTATTTTATGCTCCGAAATCTCAGCGGCATGTCGATCTCCAGAGATAATAAATAGATTTGAAGGTTTAGTTTTTGCCAACAGACGGTAGAGCTTTCTTTGCTCGTTTGGAAAATTTGCCCACTTCTCAAAGCGATGCTCGCTCGCGACAACTTGAATTGAGCTCACTAGCACGGTCACATCTGGCTCTGGGTCTCCAAGCTGCTGCTCTAACCATAGCCACTGGTCCGCTCCAAGTATTGTTCCTGCTGAGTTGGCCACATAACTGGGCTCACTGCCCTTGGTTCTCTCAAGCGCGTCGCGGAACCATCGAGTGTCCAGCAGTATGACCCTGAGCCGCTTTTCTGGCGGCCCGTAGTCGTAGCTTCTGTACGCTCCGGCCCTCGAGTATGACGGGTCACTTTCGGGCACATTTAGAAATCGATACATTTCCTGCTTTGCGAGTTGCTTTTTTGGATACTCTGAACCCCCATCGTTCACGCCGTAATCATGATCGTCCCAAATGCCTGTCATGAACGGCACTGATTTTACAAACGTTGAGTAATCCGGGTTAGAAAGCTGGCGATCATATTTCTCACGAAATACGCCAGCATCTAGCGTGTCTGCATAGATGTTATCGCCAGTCCAAATCCATAGATCGGGGTTTTCATCTTGAATAGATGACCACAGCGGCTGAGGCTTATCCTGCGAGTTACATGAGCCAAAAGCGACACGAGAAACGGTGTGATCAGTCACGATCAGATCTGCGTCACCGGCTAAGGTGTTAAGCGACCAAATAAGTACCGCCCCGCTGTATAAGCGGAATCGCTTGAACGATTGCGAATTCACGTTACGTATCAATGGGTTTTTGCAACTCACTGAGTTGATTCACTGGGAATCGCGCTCCCAGTCGGCCATCCGATTGCATCGGTGCAGCAATCATATCCGACTAGAGAGCTCATCAAAGTCTTTGAAGCGCCAAATGTGTGTTTTCGTGCCTATCACTCTGAAAAAAGTGATCTTGGCAGGCAAGCAAACAGTGTTTCCGTTACTTCGGTATTCTTGTTGTACAAAGAGATAAATTCATCCCACGCGGAATCCCCTTGATGCTCGCGCGCGTTTGCACTGGCCATCGAGTTAAGGTGCAACGTTGACACTCTTTTGCGGTCCTTGGTCCACGTGTCAGTGTCTCTGTCGTACTTGAATAGAGGGATCACGACTTGTTCATTATCTTTCACTCCGTGGGATTTATACCAAGCGTCGTGCTTAGAGGACGCCTCCCTAAGACCTTCTTCGGTCCCAGCTTCTACGTAATTTGAAATTCTCAGGATAGAAATTACGCCGTCGCATCCATCACTCTGCTCGGCATAGGCTGAAGTTCCAGCGAATACGAAAGTAAGAAGTAAAATCGCCACTGCGGTCTTCTGCATTTGTCTTCTCCTCAAATAGGGCTCCAAAGCCTAATACCTTAGGTGTCGAATGTGACACTTGCGTGAATTTTTAAGAACCTTCGTGTTCGGCCCTAACGAACGACACGCGGGACTATTCCAGGCCTCGCTGAACCATCGCGGCGTGCATGCCGCTCGGGCTCTGCCATCTGCGCATGGCATCACCGCCACGAGCACCTCCAAGAGCGCTTCGGATAAGGCCGGTTTTAATGTGCCGATCGGGTTGACGGGCAGGGGAGTGATCCCTATAATTCTGCGCCTCTGATGGGTTGGCTTTAGCCGGCTCATGTGACAGCCAGCGGCGTTGCAGCGGTATTGCGATGGTGCCCAGGGGGCGGTCACAAAACGGTTTTGATGCGGGGTGGAGCAGCCTGGTAGCTCGTCGGGCTCATAACCCGAAGGTCGTCGGTTCAAATCCGGCCCCCGCTACCAAATCGACGACAGTCATTGCTCGGATTGTCGTCACGTGTGAAGCCCCTTTATGGGGCTTTTTCGTATCCGCAGAAAATGCGGTTGGTAAATATTTGCAGGAGAGGCGGGCGATGGCAGGAAAAGAGTCGCGATTGTCGGAGCTGCTGGCGCCAACTGTTGAGTCGCTCGGATTTCAGCTCTGGGGTTTGGAGCTCATCTCTCCCAATCGTCGCGCCACGCTCAGGTTATACATCGAGAGCGAGGACGGCGTGACGGTAGAAAATTGCGCTGAGGTTAGTCGCCACGTGAGTGCGGTGATGGATGTCGAGGATCCAATCAGTGCTGAGTACACCCTAGAGGTGTCCTCTCCCGGCATCGACCGGTTGTTATTCAAGCCAGAGCAGTACGGTTTGTATGAGGGTGAGCCGATTGAGATACGGCTGCGGTTTCCCTTCGAAGGGCGTCGCCGGTTTCGTGGTTGGTTACAAGGTATTGAGGGAGACGATGTGGTTGTGCGCGTAGATGACCACGACTATCTGCTCCCGCTGAAACAGATAGATAAGGCACGGGTTCAGCCGCGCCTGCCTAACCCGAAGGGTGAGAAGAAATAGTAAGAGCTGACATGTTTAGTGTTGGTAAAACGATTGGCAACATATGAAATAAATTCGGCGGTAGCGTCGATGGTGCTGAGAGGCAAGAAATGACTAAAGAAATCCTGATGGTCGCTGAGGCGGTTTCAAACGAGAAAGGTGTCTCGGAGGACATCATTTTCGAAGCGATTGAGTTGGCGCTGGCGACAGCCGCCAAGAAGCGTTACGACGAGGAAGCCGATATCGAGGTCGTGATCGACCGGGATACGGGCAGCTATGTGACGACACGTCAGTGGTTAGTTGTACCCGATACTGAGTTGGCCTTGCTGGGTACCCAGTTCACAACCGAAGAAGCGGCAGAGAAAGATACCAGCCTGCAGGTCGGCGACGTGTACAAGGAAGTCGTGGAGAACGTGGACTTTGGACGAATTGCTGCGCAAACAGCGAAGCAGGTCATTGTTCAGCGAGTTCGGGACGCAGAGCGCGCGCAGATCGTCGACCTTTACCGAGATCGAGTGGGCGACTTGCTCGCTGGAATAGTCAAAAAAGTTACCCGAGACAACGTCATTGTCGACCTTGGTAACAATGCTGAAGGATTACTTCCTCGCGGTGAGTTGGTAGGTCGCGAGACCTTCCGCATCAACGACCGGGTACGCGCGGTGCTTATTGAGATCAACACGGAATCCCGCGGGCCCCAGTTGATTCTGTCCCGATCCTGCAAGGAAATGCTGATCGAACTCTTTAAAATTGAAGTTCCGGAAATTTCCGAGGGTGTTATTCAGATCCGTGCGGCCGCTCGTGATCCAGGTTCCCGCGCCAAGATCGCGGTCAAGACTGGCGATCAGCGTATTGATCCGGTCGGAGCCTGTGTGGGTATGCGAGGGTCGCGTGTTCAGGCCGTTTCAAACGAGCTCGACAACGAGCGTGTCGACATCATCCTTTGGGACGATAACCCGGCCCAGCTGGTGATCAATGCAATGTCACCTGCCGAAGTCGAGTCGATCGTAGTCGATGAGGATAGCAACACCATGGAAGTTGCTGTTGGTGAGGATAACCTCGCCCAGTCGATTGGCCGCGGTGGTCAAAACGTACGACTGGCATCTGAGTTGACCGGCTGGACAATCAACGTCATGAGCGTTGATGACGCTGTGGAGAAGCAGGAAGCGGAAGCAGTGCAGGTCATGGAGACCTTTATGGAGGCCCTTGATGTGGACGAGGACGTTGCAGGCGTCCTGGTTGAAGAGGGCTTTACCACCCTCGAGGAAGTCGCCTACGTGCCCCTCGAGGAGATGATGTCTATCGAGGGCTTTGACGAGGATATCTCTGAAGAGCTCCGTACGCGTGCAAAAGATGCGCTGCTGACCATGGCTATCGCCTCAGAGGAGCAGCTTGACGCGGGTGAGCCAGCAGAAGACCTACTGACAATGGAAGGAATGGAACGCCACCTCGCCTTCCTGATGGCCAGCAAAGGTATCGTCACCATGGAAGATCTGGCCGAGCAGAGTGTCGATGACCTCATGGAAATTGAAGAAATGACTGAAGCGCGTGCTGCGGAGCTGATCATGACAGCTCGCGCACCGTGGTTTGCCGAGGAAGAGGCCTGAGTTTAGGGCTACCTAAAGCGAGCAAATCCAAACAGATCAGGGAGTAACAAATGGCTCAGGTGACAGTTGAACAGTTGGCAAAGACGGTAGGTGCTTCCGTCGACCGACTGTTGTCGCAAATGAAAGATGCCGGTCTGCCCCACTCGGCGGCGGAAGAAGCGGTATCTGAAGAGGACAAGCAAACTCTCTTGGCTTACCTAAAACGTAGCCATGGGGAGAGCACGGCTGCGCCGCGCAAAATTACCCTCAAGCGCAAACAGGTTAGCACCTTGCGCACCGGTGGCAGCGGCAAGCGCACAGTCAACGTTGAGGTGCGCAAGAAACGTACTTACGTAAAGCGCGACGAACTTGAGCCGACTGAAGAAGTCGCGGCGGAAGAGTCTGTTGACGATCAGGTCGCAGTTGAATCGCCCGTTGCTGAAGTGCCGGCTGAGCCGACGCCTGCGCCCGCGCCAGCACCTGAGCCCGAGCCCGAACCTGAGCCCGAGCCTGAAATTGACGAGGACCCGGCTAACGTCGATCCCGAGGTGCTGCGTCAGCGTGCTGCAGCTCGGCGCAAGCTTGAGGAAGAGCGACAGGCGCGTGAGTTGGAAGCGGCTGTTGCTGAGCGCAAAGCGGAAGAAGAACGCAAGGCTGAAGAGGCGAAAGCCAAGGCAGCTGCAGCGAAGAACGCCGCTGCCGCACCTGCTGAGACCGATGCTGATCGCCGACCAAAGCGTTTACACGACGCGCCGGCGAAAGAAGAGCCCGCCCGCCGCAAGCCGGGACGTGGCCGTCTCGACAAGTCTTCAATACCAGGTGCCCGCGGAAAGCAGCGTGGTCACAACCTGTCGCTGAATGCTCTGGAAGCAGCGGAAGCTGGCGTTGCACGACGCCGCGGCAGCCGACGGAAGAAGAGCAGTCACGAAGAGCATGGCAAGCATGGCTTCGAACAACCAACGGAAAAAATTGTGTACGAAGTCAATCTGCCCGAAAATATTTCAGTGGGCGATCTCGCTCAGCAAATGGCGGTCAAAGCCGGCGTCGTAATCAAAGAGCTGATGAAGCTCGGCGTAATGGCAACCATCAACCAGATGGTCGACCAGGATACTGCGGCGCTAGTCGTAGAAGAGCTGGGACACAACGTTAAGCTCGTCAGCGACGCCGAACTCGAAGATCAGCTGGTCGAAGCCCTCGCCAGCCACGATGGCACGCTCGAGTCCCGTGCGCCTGTCGTTACCGTTATGGGTCACGTCGATCATGGTAAGACCTCGCTTCTCGACTATATCCGCAAGACCAAGGTCGCCAGCGGAGAGGCGGGAGGCATTACCCAGCATATCGGTGCTTACCATGTAAAAACCGATGCCGGCATGGTTACCTTCCTCGACACGCCCGGTCACGCGGCGTTTACGTCGATGCGTGCGCGCGGTGCTAAATCTACCGATATTGTGATTCTAGTCGTAGCTGCTGACGATGGTGTGATGCCTCAGACCGAGGAAGCGGTGCAGCACGCGCGCGCTGCGGGCGTGCCACTCGTCGTTGCGGTTAACAAGATGGACAAGGAAGCGGCGGATCCTGACCGCGTCAAGAACGAGCTGTCTGCGAAAGACGTTATCCCCGAAGATTGGGGTGGTGACACGCAGTTCATTAACGTCTCTGCCCATACCGGCCAGGGTATTGATGAACTGCTCGACGCTATCTTGCTGCAGGCTGAGCTACTTGAATTGCAGGCGCCTGCCGATGTGCCGGCGCAGGGCATTGTGATTGAATCTCGCCTCGATAAGGGACGTGGTCCGGTCGCTTCGCTGCTTGTTCAGGAAGGTACCTTGCGTCAGGGCGATATCGTGCTCGCGGGACTTCAGTATGGCCGAGTGCGCGCGATGCTCGACGAAAATGGCCAGCCCATCAAGGAAGCGGGTCCGAGTATCCCGGTTGAGATTCTAGGCCTAGACGGCACACCGGATGCGGGCGATCAGTTTGCTGCGGTAGAGAGCGAAAAGCGCGCCCGCGAAATTGCCGACTTCCGTCAGGAGAAGACACGTTCGAGTCGTTTGGCGCGCCAGCAGGCGGCTAAGCTCGACAACATGTTTGAGTCGATGACGGCGGGCGAGCGACAGGTTTTGAACCTCGTGATCAAGGCCGACGTTCGAGGCTCACTTGAGGCCTTGCAGGGCGCTTTGTCGGACCTCGGTAACGATGAGGTGAAGGTGAACGTAGTTTCGGGTGGTGTCGGCGGTCTGACCGAGTCAGATATCTCCCTCGCCATGACCAGTGAGGCCATCATCATCGGCTTCAATGTCCGTGCCGACGCGGGCGCTCGTCGCTTAGCGGAACAGGAAGGCGTTGAGGTCCGTTATTACAATGTGATCTACGATTTGATCGATGATGTTCGAGCGGCGCTGACCGGTATGTTGTCCCCAGAACTTCGCGAAGAAATCGTTGGTATTGCCGAGGTACGCGACGTCTTCCGCTCGCCGAAGTTTGGCCAGGTTGCAGGCTGTATGGTGACCGAGGGTACGGTATACCGTGCGAAACCTATCCGTGTTCTGCGCGACAACGTGGTGATTTACGAGGGCGAGTTGGAATCTCTGCGTCGCTTTAAAGACGATGCCAACGAAGTGCGCAACGGCATGGAGTGCGGTATCGGCGTCAAGAACTACAACGACGTGAAGGTTGGTGACCTGATCGAAGTGTTTGACGTCAACGAAGTTGCACGGACGCTATAAGCTCCAGTGGCGAAGGAATACAGCCGAACTCAGCGGGTTGGTGATTTTCTCCAGCAGGAGCTGGCGCTACTGATTCAGCGGGAGTTGCGCGACCCTCGGTTGCAGATGGTCAGCGTCACTGGCGTCGATGTCAGTCGAGATCTGTCCCACGCAAAGGCCTACTTCACACAACTTGGCGTCGATAACGCCGATGACGCCGCTGAGACCGCCGCGGTGCTGAACAAGGCTGCGGGTTTCTTGCGTTCCCAGATTGCAAGCGCAGCGACCATGCGCACCGTACCGCGCTTGCACTTTCGTTTCGATGAAAGCGTCGGTCGCGGCAGGAGCATGGAGGAACTGTTGCGCGAAGTTCAAGCGGCTGATCGCGAGCTACTGGGCGAGGAATCCCAGCGCGATCCCGATCAGGACTGACTGTGGGGCGACGACGGCGAGGTCGGCCCATCGATGGCATCCTAATTCTCGATAAACCCCCCGGTATGACTTCCAATGGGGCGCTGCAGCGCGCCAAGCGCTTGTTTAATGCTGCGAAAGCGGGGCATACCGGTAGCCTCGACCCGCTGGCAACCGGCGTCCTGCCACTTTGCTTTGGCGAAGCAACCAAGTTTTCCCAGTACGTGCTCGACGCCGATAAGGCCTATCTCAGCACGGTTGTATTGGGCGTTGGGACCGATACTCTGGACGCTGAGGGTAGCGAAGTAGCGCGCGCTGATGCGGCTGCAATCTCCGCCGAAGACGTCGCCGACGCCATTGAAGGTTTGACTGGGATGATCGAACAAACCCCGCCAATGTATTCAGCGATTAAGCGCGATGGCCAGCCCCTGTATAAGCTGGCGCGACAGGGCATCGAAGTCGAGCGTAAAACGCGCATTGTGACGATTCATGAATTCACACTGGAGGCGTTTCGTCCCGGATCCTGTGCTGAGGTTGATATTGCCGTTCGCTGTACCAAGGGGACTTACATTCGCACGCTGGCCGAGTCGCTCGGCGCGGCACTGGGTGTGCCGGCCCATGTAAAAACACTGCGTCGCAGTCTCGCGGGTCCCTATGCCTTGGCTCAGTCGGTACGTCTTGAAGCACTTGAGGCGCTTGCAGAAGCGGGTGTCGAAGCGCTTGATGCCCAGTTGCTGCCTATGGACGGTCCATTGGCTGGATTGCCCGCAGTAACCCTTGTGGAATCAGCGAGTTATTACCTGAAACAGGGGCAACCGGTGCTAGTGCCAAATGGTCCCCGGGATGGTATGGTGCGCGCCTACGGTGGTGACGGTTTGTTTCTGGGCATTGGTGAAATGCTCGATGATGGCCGCCTCGCACCGCGTCGGCTGGTAGTCAGGTGACTGTTGTAAGTACTGATTTAGGTATTGTTCGACTGACTATCACCGAGTAAACCCCACCGAACCTGTCTGTAAACCTGCACGGACAGGCTCGATTAATCAAGCAGGTTGGAGAAAGTAAGCATGGCATTAGATGCAGCCAAGAAGGCTCAGATCGTCCAGGATTATCAACAGTCTGAAGGTGACACCGGTTCACCCGAAGTCCAAGTTGCACTGCTGACGGCGAATATTGAGCAGTTACAAGGTCATTTTAAGGATCACGCACAGGATCACCACTCTCGTCGTGGCCTCATTCGTATGGTCAACCAGCGTCGTAAACTGCTGGATTACCTCAAGCGCAAAGATACGACTCGCTATGCAGAATTGATCAAGCGTCTCGGTCTGCGTCGGTAACGACCAGTCTAAAGGCCGGCTTATGCCGGCCCTTTTATTTGTTGGAGAAAGTCAGTGAACGTAGTCAAAAAAACTTTCCAGTACGGTGACCAAGAAATCACCCTGGAGACCGGACGCATCGCGCGTCAGGCCTCGGGTGCGGTTCTCGTCACAATGGGCAGCACCAGCGTACTTTGTACGGTTGTTGCCGCACGTAGCACTCGTCCAGGGCAAGATTTCTTCCCGCTGTCAGTGCACTACATCGAGAAAACCTATTCCGTTGGTAAAATCCCCGGTGGGTTCTTCAAGCGCGAAGCGCGTCCTAGTGAAAAAGAGACGCTGACGTCGCGTCTTATCGACCGTCCCATTCGGCCACTGTTTCCTAATGGCTTCATGAACGAAGTACAGGTCATGTGTACTGTCATGTCGGCGGACAAGATCAACGATCCCGATATCCCCGCCATGATTGGTACTTCAGCTGCGCTGGCAATTTCAGGCTGTCCTTTTAATGGTCCTATCGGTGGCGCACGTGTTGGCTTCAATGAAGCGCGCGGTTACTTTTTGAACCCGACCTACGCCGAACTCGCTGAGAGCGATCTCGACATGGTGGTAGCGGGAACCGCCGACGCGGTGTTGATGGTTGAATCCCAGGCCCAAGAGCTGAACGAAGATCAGATGCTTGGCGCCGTGTTGTTTGCGCACCAAGAAATGCAGACCGTGGTCAAAGCCATCAACGAGCTCGTTGAAGAAGCTGGCAAGCCCCGTTGGGAATGGCAGGCAGACACGGTAGATGCCGATCTGAAAGCTGCCGTTGAAGCAGAGGCCAAGTCAGCTCTGGGCGAGGCGTATCGCATCACAGAGAAGGCTGCTCGTTATGAGCGCGTCGGTGAAATCCGCGATGCGGTCGTTGCTAAACTCGCTGTCGAGGGCGGACCCTCGGCTGATGATGTCAAAGACATCTTCAAGTCAGTCGAAAAAAATCTGGTTCGCCAGCGCATTATTGCCGGTGAGCCCCGTATTGATGGCCGTGATTCACGTACCGTACGGCCGATCGTTTGTGAGGTGGATATCCTGCCTAATGTTCACGGCTCTGCTTTGTTCACGCGCGGTGAAACTCAGGCCATTGGTGCAGTAACCCTGGGTTCCACCCGGGACGCACAGATCATTGACGCCCTCGAAGGCGAGCGTCGCGATCCGTTCATGCTGCATTACAA
Organism: Luminiphilus sp.; assembly: GCA_965657905.1. Taxonomy (GTDB): domain Bacteria; phylum Pseudomonadota; class Gammaproteobacteria; order Pseudomonadales; family Halieaceae; genus Luminiphilus. The sequence continues at coordinate 10,166 of CBFHPT010000003.1, forward strand.
CTTCCCACCCTACTCGGTCGGTGAAGCCGGTCGTGTTGGTGCAACGGGCCGTCGTGAAATCGGTCACGGTCGTCTTGCGCGTCGCGGCTTGACGGCAGTATTGCCGAACGACGAGGAGTTTCCCTATACCACGCGTGTGGTTTCGGAAATCACTGAGTCTAACGGCTCAAGTTCGATGGCTTCAGTTTGCGTCGGCTCACTGGCCATGATGGCCGCTGGTGTACCTTTGAAGGCACCGGTTGCCGGTATCGCAATGGGTCTGGTCAAGGAAGGCAATAATTTTGCCGTACTGACCGATATCCTGGGTGACGAAGATCATCTTGGTGACATGGACTTTAAAGTTGCCGGTACCGCCGGTGGCGTCACTGCACTGCAGATGGATATCAAGATTGAAGGTATTAACGAGCAGATCATGGAGATTGCGCTTGAGCAGGCGCTGCACGCACGGTTGCACATTTTGGGTCAGATGAACGCGGTACTTGATGCGCCCCGTGAAATCACCTCAGAAAACGCGCCGAGCATGATTTCTCTCAAAGTTGACGCTGACAAGATTCGCGACATCATCGGTAAGGGCGGTGCAACTATTCGCCAGATTACTGAAGAGTCGGGTGCTACTGTCGATATCAATGACGACGGCACGGTGAAGGTGTTTGGCCAGAATCAGCAGTCACGAGATGCAGCCGTCGACGCCATCATGGCTATCACGGCCGAAGCGGAAGTGGGTGCTATCTACACAGGTAAGGTTGCCCGAATCGTGGACTTTGGTGCCTTCGTCACGATCTTGCCCGGTAAAGATGGTCTGGTACACATTTCTCAAATTGCTGAAGAGCGAGTTGAGAACGTGTCTGACTACTTGAAAGAAGGTCAGGACGTGCGCGTTAAAGTGCTCGACGTTGACCAGCGCGGTCGCATCAAGCTGTCCATGAAAGAAGTGGAAGAAGGTGATGCGGTTGATGCCGATGAGGCAGAGCCAGAAGACCTGACTAACGAGTAATCGTTGCAGGAGTCGGGTGGGTTTGGCCCACCTGTTTTGGCCTACCAGCTTAAAGCCGCGCTTAGCGCGGCTTTTTTGTGTTTGTTATTGATTACACTAAACGCGCTTTGGCACTATTTCGCGAGGGGTGTATTGTCAGCGTGAACTGTCGAGGTGGTGATTTAAAATGACTGATGGCAGGCGTTCGGGTTTACGTCTTAGAGATCCCGATTCCCAATACAGTGCAGGCTGGATTGAGCTGCTTTTTGATCTCGCGTTCGTGGTGGCACTGGGTTCCACCACCCACACCCTGGTTGGCGTTGAGATGCCCGAGGGCCTGACGCAGTTCCTCGTTACCTTTTTGTTAATTACGTGGTCATGGACCGCATTCACTTTCTTTGTGAACGTGTTCGAGGGTGCAGAGAATTGGCATTTCGTCGCCCTGTCCCAAATTGCAATCGTGCTGGTGTTGGCAACGTTTCACGAGCTGTACGGGGAAGATTACTTCGAGTTCGTGGTGGGCTATACCGTGCTGCGGCTCATTGCGGTGGGAATGTTTCTGCGCGCCTGGTTCAAGGTGCCCGAGGTTCGACGATTCACCTCAATGCAGGCGGTGGGTATTGTCATAGCTCTGGTGCCCATGTGGCTCGGACTTGGCACCGATGACCGAGCTCAGCGAGAGCTCGCCCTGCTCGCCACCGCGTTGCTTCAAATCTTGGTGCCACTGGTTGCATTTTTCCGCGACGCACGGGTATCGATGAACTCAAGCCACACCACCGAACGCGCGGGTTTGTTCATGACCTTGGCGCTCGGAGAGTGTTTTTTGTCCGTTGCTCGTGTGGGCGAACACGTGGGTGAGGTGACGTTCAATATGATCGTCAACGGTATGGCCGCCGTGCTCATGGTGTTTGCTCTGTGGCGACTGTACTTCGGCATGTTGGCTCAGATAACGTTTAGCGGTCGACACAATCGCTCGGTGTTTTGGACCATCATGCACCTGCCGTTGGTTGCCAGTGTCCTTGGCATGGCGGCGGGTCTTGAGCGCAATCTATTCTTTCTTCGGGAGGACGGCGCTCGGGCATCCGATCGCCTCCTGACATCCTGGGGCGTCGCACTGTTTACCATTGTATTGCTCAGCCTATTTTGGCGTTCTAAAACGATCGTGCTTCGTACCTTGGTCTGGCAGGTGCTGTCGGTGGTGACAGCCGTTGCGGTGATCTGGCTACCGCACAGTGCATATTTGGTGACACCAACGACTGCCCTTTATGGCTTGTGTGTGGTGAGTTTAGTGCTCATGACAATCAATCCCGCGATACGCCCTTGGGGTTATGGGGCTCTGCCCGAACCGTACAATTTTGAGCGACGCAGATAACAGCTAGAGCAGATATGATGAATGGGTTAATCGAATAGAGGCCATCGAATGAAAAACATGTCACGCTTTACACAGGCTCTTTGCATTGGAGGTTTTTTATTCAGTCAGGCGGTAAGTGCCGATGAGGATGGCTGGCAAACGACCGGGCGCATCTATGGGTGGGTGCCCGAGATCAGTCAGGAAGCGCCACTGACGTTACCCGGTGGTGAAATTGTCGTGTCTAAAAGTCAGGTACTCGACACCCTCGATATGACGTTCATGGGCAATATCGAGATGCGTAAGGATCGGCTAATCCTGCTTGCCGATATCGTTTACTCGAAGAACTCCGACAAGCGTCAGAACACCTTTGGCCTGATTGACGGGACTGGGCCGATTAATATCGATACGCAAGCACGCGCCACACTCAAGAGCTGGACCTACAATATCGGTATTGGTTACAAGCTGTTAGACGTCGAAGGCAGTTTCCTCGATGTGTATGTGGGCGCGCGCTATGTGGATACCGAAACCATAGTCGAATTTGACGCATCAGCGGGCTTACCCAACGGTGAAGGTCGCGCTGTCGAGGCGGTCTTTAAAGACGACTCGCTGGATGGCGTCGTTGGTCTCCGGGGTGAGGTGGCCCTCAAAGACGCCTGGTTTGTGCCGTACCATTTTGATGCTGGCACCGGCGATCACGATTTCACCATTCAGGCGGCGACGGGCGTTGGCTACCGTTGGGGGACCAGTGCGATGACTGTCACCTACCGTTATCTCCGCTTCGATGAAGATGTCACGGTAGAAGGTCAGTCAGCGACTAATGCGCTGTCCTATCAAGGCCCTGCGATTAGCTACGCCTATACGTTCTGAGCGTCGGGATAGACACAACGCTGAGCTTACCGCGGTCTCGGATTTTTATTGCACGAGGGCCAAGCGGGTCGTGCACCTAAAAGCTCCAGACAGCGCCTGAAACCCTGCAATGACTGACCCATTGCAGGGTTTCATCGCCTACTTGTTCGCGCGGTTTTCAATCAGATCGTCGACAACCGCGGGATCGGCGAGCGTCGATGTGTCGCCGAGGCTGCCGAGTTCGTTTTCTGCGATTTTGCGCAAAATACGCCGCATAATCTTGCCGGAGCGGGTCTTAGGCAGTCCCGGTGCCCACTGAATCACATCGGGTTTGGCGATGGGTCCGATCTCTTTTACGCACATGGCGATTAATTCTTTGCGCAGCTCCTCCGTTGGTTCTACACCACCCATGGGCGTGACGTAGGCATAGATACCCTGTCCCTTGATGTCGTGGGGGAACCCCACCACAGCGGCTTCTGCGATCTGCGCATGTTCAACCAACGCGCTCTCGACTTCCGCGGTGCCCATGCGATGGCCCGACACATTCAGCACGTCGTCAACGCGTCCGGTGATTCGGATGTAGCCTTCGCTATCCCGCGAGGCGCCGTCGCCCGTGAAGTAATAGCCCGCATAAGTGCTGAAGTAAGTGTCCAGCATGCGCTGGTGGTCACCATAGACGGTGCGAATCTGTCCGGGCCAAGCGCGCTTGATGGCAAGATAGCCTTCGCCAGCGCCGTTAATTTCTTGACCCTGCTCATCGAGTAAGACGGGCTCGACGCCAAAAAATGGGAAGCTGGCATAACCCGGCTTTAGCAAGTGCGCGCCGGGCAGCGGCGTGATCATGATGCCGCCTGTCTCAGTCTGCCACCATGTATCGACGATCGGACAGCGACCGTCTCCAACGACCGTGTGATACCAGTCCCATGCCTCGGGATTGATGGGCTCGCCGACCGACCCGAGGATGCGGAGACTCTTTCGCGAATACCGAGTGACAAACTCATTGCCCAGCGCATGCAAGGCACGGATCGCCGTTGGCGCCGTGAAGAATGAATTGACTTGGTGCTTGTCGACCACTTCCCAGAATCGTCCCCCGTCGGGATAGGTGGGTACGCCCTCAAACATCAGTGAAATTGCGCCATTGGCCAGGGGGCCATAGACGATATAGGTGTGGCCGGTGACCCAGCCCACATCCGCGGTACACCAATACACCTCACCTTCCTGATAATCGAAGACATATTTGAATGTCATTGCGGCCTGCAACAGGTAGCCGCCGGTGGTGTGTAGAACCCCTTTGGGTTGGCCGGTGGAGCCCGAGGTGTAGAGAATGAATAACGGATCTTCCGAATCCATGATCTCGGGCACACATTCGCTGTCGGCAACCGCGGTCGCCTCGTGATACCAAACATCCCGTCCGGGCTGCCAGTTCACGTCGCTGCTTGTGCGCTTGACCACAATGACCGTATCGACGTTCGGGCAGCTCTCGAGCGCTTTATCGACGTTGTTTTTAAGCGGTATTTGGCGTCCACCTCGAACACCTTCATCAGAAGTGATGACCATGCGGCAATCAGAGTCATTGATGCGTCCCTGCAGTGCCTCGGGAGAAAATCCACCAAAAACTACAGAGTGCACAGCGCCAATTCGGGCGCAGGCGAGCATGGCGTAAGAGGCTTCTGGAATCATTGGCATATAGATGCAAACCCGATCGCCTTTTTTAACGCCTCGGGCACGCATAACGTTCGCTAACCGACAAACCTTATCTTTAAGCTCACTGTAGGTAATGTGACTGCTCTGGCTTGGGTCATCCCCCTCCCAGATAAAGGCGGTTTGATCCGCGCGCTCGGGCAGATGGCGATCAATACAGTTAACCGAAACGTTGAGTTTTCCGCCGACAAACCAATTTGCTTTGCCGACGTTAATGTCGTTATCGGTGACCTGACTCCACTCGGTGTCCCATGTTAAAAACTCTCTGGCTTTGGCGCTCCAGAAAGCATCAGGATCGTCGAGAGACTGGCGGTACAGGGTTTCGTAGCTTTCCGCAGTGATATGTGCATCCGCAAAAGCCGCAGGTACTGGATACTTGCCGTGATCTGACATGCTTGGCGCTCCATTGTTATTGGTTGAAAATAAAACCTGATGGTAGATCACCGTCAGCGAGAATCAACGCTACCAAAGTCTATGTTCGCGAATGCAAGCCTAGTCGTAGGGTTCATCGAGAGCATGCCGGAATTTGTCGTCGCATGTGGTAGCGTGACTGAGATAAAGAGATAACGATAATAATGACGCCAACTGTTTTACTTGTAGCTGCCCTCATTTATGTCACCGTTTTATTCACTGTGGCGCGCTTACACGAGCGTCGCAATGTCGAAGTGACTGGTGGTTCGCCGCTGATATATGCCCTGACGCTGGCCGTTTTCTGTACCAGTTGGACGTTCTACGGTGCGGTTGGATCCATGACCGCCGAGCCCTGGAGCCATGCGCCAATCTACCTGGGTCCGATTATCCTGTTGGTGGTTTTTCGTCCGGTGGTTGATCGGCTTACACGTATTGGCCATCGCCAGCGGGTCACATCGATTGCCGATTTTCTGGGAGCGCGTTTTGGTAAGCGCCAAGTTGTCGCCGCCGTTGTTGCTCTGATTTGTCTGTTGGCGGTTTTGCCTTATTTGGCGCTGCAATATCGAGCACTTCAGCAGATATGGGCAGTGGTTAACACCGGTGAAGTGGTGGCGGCCGATACCAGTGCTGATAACGTCACGTTACTCGTGGCGGTCGGTTTAGCGCTGTTCGCAATTCTTTTTGGGGTGCGGCGTATGGACGGCTCCGAGCGCCAGCGCGGTCTGATGCAAGCGATGGCCGTCGAGTCCGTGGTGAAACTGGTTGCGTTCGCTGCGGTAGCCTTGTTGGCAATGGGTTATATCTACGACAGCGGTAGCACGATCAAATGGAGCGCGTTATCCCTTGGTGGTGCGGTCGATGCAGATTTTCTTGCCAAGCTATTGATTAGCGGACTGGCAATACTGTGTCTGCCACGCCAGTTTCATGTGTCAGTGGTTGAGGTGGAAAGTCTCGAGCAGACCGCGCTATCCCGATGGGTGTTCCCGCTGTATTTGCTGGCTTTCATGATCTTGGCAGTACCAATTTCGATAGCCGGTAGTGCGTTGTTTCAAGGCGACGGGTCGGTATCTGCCGATACCTACGTGCAGGTTTTGCCAATCGCTTTGGGCGCAGATTGGGTTGCCCTCATTGCTTTCCTCGGGGGTATTTCGGCGGCCACCGGCATGGCGTTGGTGGCCACCGTTGCGGTGTCGATCATGGTGACCAATGAGTTGGTCACGCCGCTGTTGTACCGGGTTGGCTTTGCCCGCTCTCGAGCGCTGTTGAATCTCGGCACTTTTCTGCGCCGCTCACGACAAATCACTATCGTTATTGTCTCGCTTGCCGCCTGGATCGTCGCGTCTCGCTTGTCGTCGTTACCCGCGTTAAGCCAGATCGGCTTCCTGTCTTTCTTGGGGGCGGTGCAGTTGGCGCCGCCGCTGTTACTGGGTTTGTACTGGGGTCGTACCCATGGACTCGCGGTGCTGGCAGGTATGTTGGCGGGCACTATTATCTGGCTAACTTTTGGTGTTCTGCCTATAGCCATGAATGTGGATGAGTCATTGGCATTCAGTCATTTGGTGGCTTTAAGTCTTGGGGTTAATACAGTGGTCTGCGTACTGATGAGCTTTGTATTCAAGCTCAGTCCCGCAGATGTTCGTCAAGCGGGTGTTTTTCTTGGGGAAGGGGGGCCATCAAGGCCGCTAGATTTATCCTTAAGTCCGATCCCGATCCTCCAGTTAGACAATTTGATTTCGCCGCTGCTGTCAGATGTCGGCGCCCAGCGATTTTGGCGGGAATTAGAAACAACCTATGAGCAGCGACTGCTTCCAACTGATCGCGCACCGCTGTTTGTGGTTGCTGCGGCCGAGGCCGTACTTGCTAACGCCGTCGGGGCGTCTTCGGCGCGACAAATCATCAGTCGACTTGAATCTGATCGCCAGCTCGAGCTCAGTGACATCACAGATTTACTGGGGCACGCCCAACAGGGTTCGGTCTTCAACAGGGAATCCTTAGAGGCCGCCGTTGAGAACCTGTCCCATGGGGTGTCAGTGATCGATGCCGAACTGCGACTAGTTGCGTGGAATTCGCGCTATGAAGCAATGTTCGATTATCCCTCACGGTTTTTATTTGTGGGCAGCCCCATTGAACGTGTGTACCGATTTAATGCGGAGCGGGGCATTTTGGGCCGCTCGGATCGTCCCGTGGAAGAGGAGGTGCAGCGCAGGTTGCAGTACATGCGCGAGGGATCTGCTCATCAGGTCGAGCGCTTGATGCCTGATGGTCGAGTGCTTGATATTCGCGGTACCCCTGTGCCGGGCGGTGGTTTTGTGACGACCTATGTCGACATCACGGAATACCGTGAGATGACTCGACATCTCGAAGAGGCGCGTCACGAGCTCGAACAGCGCCTTGCAAGTGGCGAGCAGACCTTGAGTGACCGTAATGCGCTATTGCGTCAGGAAGTTCGGAGGCGGTCTGAAGCGGAAACGCGGCTGCGCGACTCTTTTAAAAGTAAAGCGGACTTTATGGCGGCGACTAGCCACGACCTCTTGCAGCCCATCAATGCGGCGCGGCTGTTCGCGACCTCCCTAAAGCATCGTTATTTGGCCCCTCCTGCTACCGACGGCAACAGTGATTCCCCGGCGGACTCCAGTTGGCAACAACTCGACACTGCCCTCGAGCGGTCTCAGCAAATGATCACTGAGCTTCGGGAGATGGCGAGTCTGGATAGCGGGCGACAACCAGTCGCAATTGAGTCCGTCCCGCTCAAGCCAATGATCGCGTCCCTTGTCACGCAGTTTGTTGAGCCTGCCCGCCAAAAGGGGATCCGCTTGGTGGGGGTCGATAGTAGTCTGTGGGTGAACAGCGATGCTGTAGTACTGCGAAGGCTTCTAGAAAATCTCCTCGCCAACGCCGTGAAGTACACGCAGGAGGGCGGCGTCGTGCTGGGGGTACGTCGTCTTCAGAACGCGGTGCGAATTCAAGTTTGTGATACCGGTCCCGGCCTCACTGACTCTGAACAAGGGCGGATATTCAACGAGTTTGAGCGCTTGGATCGCGTATCGGGTTCTGGGGCAGACGGATTGGGTTTAGGGCTTGCGTTGGTCACCCGGTACGCTGGCTTGATTGGTGGCTCAGTGAGCGTGTCTTCGGTGCCAGGCAGGGGTTCAATATTTTCTGTTGATTTACCCCGAGGAACGGTCGGGGGTGTCTCGGCGGCAGTAGAGTCAACCCCCATGACAGGCGTCCAGGCGGGTTTATCAGGCCGGGTTGTGTTGTTGGATAACGACCCGTCGCTGCTCGCGGGCATTGCGCAATTGTTAGAAGATTTTGGGTTGTCAGTAACCCCCGTGTCGACTTCTGCGGCTGCCAATGCAGCACTTTTTACAGAGGACACCCCCGACCTGCTTATCGCTGACAATCATCTGGATAACGGTGAAAATGGCTTGGAAACGGCTCGTCGGGCGCGATCGCAGGGGTTTAGTGCGCCAGTGCTGATGGTCAGCGCGGATGATAGTCCCGACCTGCGTGATGACGTGCGCGCCGCGGGATTCCGCTTTCTACCTAAGCCGATTGAGCCTCAGCGTTTGAGAGCATTGCTTGACGCACTTTTGTGATGAATGTTCAGGAATCCAGCGGTGTGACGTGGTCTTCATTGGTTTCGGGATTCAGCCGATTCAAAACGAGCACTGCCTGAGTCCTCGAGTGAACACCAAGCTTTCGAAATATCTCAGTCAAATGGGCTTTGATCGTTGCCTCTTTGACGCCCAATTCCCAAGCAATTTGTTTGTTCAGCTGACCCTCAACCAACATCGACACCACTCGTAGTTGTTGTGCCGTCATAGAGGCGACCGCTTCGGCAGCATCAAGGGCTGCTAGTGATTCACCCTGGCTGGCGACTTTTAGGTTGGGGTGAAGTCCCCGCTCACCGTCAATGACTTGCTCTACGGTAACGTTGATTGTGTCTGCATCGGTGGACTTGCTCAGGAATGCGGCGGCACCATGATCGAGCGCCCGTCGCACGGTATCGGGGTGTGTGTTGGCGGAAACGACAATGATGGGGAGGTCACGGCGCTGGCCCTTCACCCAACTGAGCACTGAGAATCCGACCGCACCGGGCATGTGCAAATCCAGCATGAGCAGTTCGAGGGGCACGGAGCCCGAAATCAACTTTTGTAGGTCAGTAACACTCGTTACCCGGGTGACGTTTCGCGCACTGCCACCCCCAGAGACAACGCCTTCCAATGCCTGCCCAAACAGCGGGTGATCGTCTGCAATACAGATGTGAGTTGCCATGATTGTTGCTATTCCGTTTTGCACCAATGTTTTTGAATTTTTCTAAGTAATGGTGATTAAGCGGTTAGACCGAACATACGCTTCAAACTGACTATGAGCTCGAAGGTTCGGCCTTAGACTTTAGTCGAAATTAGCGCCTGACTTGACCAAAGTCTAGTGTGCCGACTGATTTTACCCCCGTATAACGGCGATTCCACGTTCCAAAATAACCGAGAAATGACGCGGGGGAGTTTTCACAATGAAGATGCACAGTTCTATTGCCAGAAAAACGGCGCTTGCAGCAGCACTAGCCGTATTGCCGTACGGATCAGTTTACGCGGATGAATCGACTGACAGCCGTATTGCCGAGCTCGAAAAGCAGGTCGCGGCGCTCAAAGAGATGCTGATGTCTCAACAGAGCACAATTCAAGTAACCACCGAGCGACTGGATACCGACGAAAAGCAAATTCGATCAACCGCCACAATGGCTGACGAAGCTCATGCGACGCGATCGGGTACCAAGCTATCGTATGGTGGCTTTATCAAGGTTGATTCCCTAGCAACCCATTACAGTGATGGTAAGCCTTCGTCAGGCTTAATCGAAGACTTTATGGTGCCCTCGCTGATTCCTACCTCTGATGGCAGCGGCGATAGCTACCAATCATTCAACATGCACGCGAAAACATCGCGCTTTTTCCTGAAAACGTCGACAGACACCGCAGTCGGTAAGATCTCTACCAATTTCGAAATGGATTTCGCTGTTGGTGGTCAGGGCAATGAGCGAATCTCGAACTCCTGGGCTAATCGTATGCGTCACGCCTACGTGAAGTGGGATTACGCCGAAGGAAAGTCGATTCTTGCGGGCCAGACCTGGTCAACCTTTTTCAACGTCAGCTCTCTGCCCGCCAACCTCGACTTTGTGGGCCCCGTTGGCACCATCTTTAATCGTCAGCCTATGATTCGTTGGACCTCCGGTCCGCTGATGCTTGCGGCAGAGAACCCGCGTACGCGACTCAATGGCGAGCCACACGATGATTTTTCGGAAGGCTTGCCCGATTTGGTTGCGCGCTACAACGGTAAGACAGGCGATCTGAACTGGTCTCTGGCCGGTATCGCGCGTGAGCTTACCTATGACAACACTGTCAGAGACGACTCGACCTTTGGCTACGGCGTCAGTCTGAGCGGTAAGTGGTTATTGGGCGCAGATGATGTTCGCTTTGGACTCAACTACGGCGATGCCCTGGGTCGCTATATGGGCCTCAATGCCTTCAACGATGGTTATGTCGCTGCTGACGGCAGCATCGGAAAAATCGACCAAATGGGTGGCTTCGTCGCCTACAGGCATAGCTTCACCGACCAATGGTCTGGTGGCCTCACTCTGTCACTGGCCGAGGCTGATAACCCTGCTGCCGCTGATTATGTGCCAACGGGTTCACTCGCCAAGAGCTATCAAACGGGTCATTTGAACCTGGTTTATACGCCCACAGCGCGACTCTCCATTGGCGGCGAACTGGTTTATGGCCACAAAGAACTCGAGAACGGTAACGACGGTTCAATGAATCGCCTGTTGATGAGCATCAAGTACGGAATCTGAAAATACATAATCACAATCTGGAGGACATTTTATGTCTCACCTATCAGAAAAAAGCGCTCAGGAATACTGGCGTCGTAACAAGGCCCTTATGTGGAAGCTGGGCATCATCTGGTTTGCTGTCAGCTACGGCTGCGGCATTTTTCTTGTCGATGTGCTGAACAATATCCAAATAGGCGGCTTCAAGCTGGGCTTTTGGTTTGCGCAGCAAGGGGCGATCTATGTCTTTATCGGCATCATCTACTACTACACTCGAGCGATGCACAAGCTCGATAAGGAATTCGGCGTGGAGGAGGAGGACTAATGGATCTTTCAACTATCACGTACATCGTAGTCGGCTTTACCTTTGCAATTTATATCGGCATTGCGATCTGGGCACGCGCCGGCTCAACGAAAGAGTTCTATATCGCTGGCGGCGGCGTTCATCCTATCGCTAACGGTATGGCGACTGCCGCGGATTGGATGTCTGCTGCATCGTTTATTGGCATGGCCGGTTTAATCGCGTTTATGGGTTACGGTGGCTCGGTGTTTCTCATGGGCTGGACTGGCGGCTATGTGATCCTTGCTTTACTGCTGGCGCCTTACCTGCGCAAATATGGCAAGTTCACAGTGCCCGAGTTTATCGGTGACCGGTTCTATTCAGACGCTGCGCGTATTGTTGCGGTGATTTGTTTAATTATCTGTTCAGTAACCTATGTGATTGGGCAGATGAAGGGTATCGGTGTTGCGTTCTCTCGGTTCTTAGAAACCGATTACGCAACGGGCTTGTACACCGGCATGATCATCGTGTTCTTTTATGCGGTGCTCGGGGGCATGAAGGGAATTACCTACACCCAGATCGCGCAGTACTGCGTGCTGATCTTGGCGTATACCATTCCCGCTATCTTCATCAGCTTGCAGTTGACGGGCAATCCCATTCCTCAACTTGGCCTGGGTAGTACCCTTGTGGGGACCGACACCTTCCTGCTAGATAAGCTTGATCAGGTGGTGGTTGATTTAGGGTTTGCGGAGTACACAACCAATACCCGAATCAGTAGCCTCAATATGTTTGCCTACACTGCTTCGCTGATGATCGGTACCGCGGGTTTACCCCACGTGATCATTCGCTTCTTCACCGTACCGAAAGTGAAAGATGCGCGTAGTTCAGCGGGTTGGGCACTTATCTTCATTGCTATTTTGTATACAACCGCACCCGCTGTCGCAGGTATGGCGCGTTTGAATATCATGCAGACGATCGAACCGTCACCCGGCGAATACCTGAAGATCGACGAGCGTCCCGACTGGTTTAAAAACTGGGAAGCGACTGGTCTTCTTGAGATTGAAGATAAGAATGGCGATGGCCGCATTCAGTACAGTGCTGATCCTGAGACCAATGAACTGGTCAAGCTTGATCGAGATATCCTGGTTTTGGCTAACCCCGAGATCGCGCAGCTTCCCAATTGGGTGATTGCGCTGGTGGCTGCGGGCGGACTGGCTGCGGCGTTGTCGACGGCGGCAGGCTTGCTGCTGGCAATTTCGTCGGCGATTTCCCACGATCTACTCAAGAGTACCTTCATGCCGAATATCAGTGAGAAGGGGGAACTCAATGCATCACGAGGTGCTATGGCCTTAGCGATTATGGGTGCGGGCTATCTCGGACTCAATCCACCGGGCTTTGCGGCGGGAACCGTGGCGCTGGCGTTTGGACTTGCCGCCTCGTCAATCTTCCCGGCATTGATGATGGGCATCTTCTCTCAGAAAGTGACCCGTGAGGGCGCTATCGCAGGGATGATCGCGGGTATTGGTGTCACCTTGTTCTATGTGTTCCAGCACAAAGGGATCATGTTTGTGCCCGGTACCGCATTCCTCGGTGACATGTCGCCCAACTGGTTCCTGGGCATTGAGCCCAATGCTTTCGGCGTTGTTGGAGCTCTGGTGAACTTCGGTGTGGCGCTGGCCGTCAGCAAAGTCACCGCAGAACCCCCTGAGCGTATTCAGGATCTCGTCGAAGACATTCGGGTACCCATGGGGTCTGATGTCGCTCACGTGCATCACTGAAGGCTCGGTGAGCGAGAGCTAGTACTCGAACTTATACATTGTGCGTTTCTTGAGGGAGCTTCGGCTCCCTTTTTAATGCTGTGTGCTTTCCTGGCTTGTTCGCAACCACTCAGCAGCGGTAACATCGCCGCCGCGGCGCCGGCGCGATTTAGGCGATGAAATCAACATCACAGCAGCTGGTTTTTGCCGAAATCGATTGTTTGTGCGCTGATTCAACGCATCTTAGATATCGATTGAGAATTGTGTTGCGAATCACCTTAAACCCACTGATTGAACCTGAGAGATTCCGAATGTCGCTGTTAGCTACTCTGAAGAACAAACACCTTATCGTCGCTTTGCTGGTTGCGCCGCTATTGGCTGTGTTTGCCTGGTATGGCGTAGGTTGGATGTCCGGGGATGTGGCCGAGGAGCCTGTGCCCGCGGAACCTGGCGCGTCATACCCTCTGATCGAGCGTCCCGGATGCCGCTACGCGGGGGGCGCGTGCGCGTTGTCCAATGAGGACTTCGAGTTGACTATTACGTTAACTGACACCGGCGTGGTAAACGTGATCTCAGCCGTTCCACTTGAATCGTTATTGGTTGGCTTGGGTTCACAGGCAAATGTGCAGCCGGGTCTCGCGCGACCTGTCAGCGGCGGCCTCACGGAATGGCGATACCCGCTGGGCACGCTACCGGCCTCAGACGATTCAGTACGCTTCGTCGCTGTTGCTCAGGGCGCAGCCTATTTTGGCGAGGCGTCTTTGGTATTCACGGAGACACCGGATCGTTGAGGCTCAGCTGCACGTTATCGATGAGGCGGGTATCCCCCAATCGCGCGGCAGCAAAAATCGCAATCTCTGAATCGTTGTTTCCGGCAGGCTTCAGATCTGATCGCCGACGGATGTCGATGTAATCGGGGTTGAAGCCCTGTTTCTGAAGTTCCGCGGAGGCACGGCTTGTTAGCGCTTCGAAGTTGCGCTCGCCTGCCACGATAGCCGTTCGCATCGCCTGAAGTTTCTGCTGCAGAAGCGGTGCAAGCGATCGCTGGGTGCTGTTTAGGTAGCGATTTCGGGAGCTCAGCGCCAGACCATCAGCCGCCCGTTTGGTGGGTACCCCTTCGATGCTGACGGGTAGAGCGAGGTCGCGCACCATTTTGCGAATGATCAGTAGTTGCTGCAGATCCTTTTCGCCGAAGACTGCAACGTCTGGGGCCACTAGCTGAAAAAGTTTACAGACCACGGTTGTAACACCGTCAAAGTGCCCGGGCCTGCTGGCCCCACACAGGACGTTAGTGAGCCCGGGAACACAGACGCGCGTATGGGCGATCAAGCCTTCGGGGTAAATCTGGCTAACATCAGGGGTATACAGCACATGTGCCCCAACCGACCTCAGCTTCTCGATATCGTCGTTGAGGGTGCGGGGATAGCTGTCGAGATCTTCGTCAGGGCCAAATTGCATTGGATTCACAAAAATCGACACGACGACATGGTCGGCGAGGGCGATCCCACGGCGCACCAGGTCGAGGTGGCCATCGTGGAGATTGCCCATCGTTGGTACAAATGCGACGCTTTTGCCCGCCGATCTCATTGAGCGAATGTGTGCGCGCAATTCGGCGGCCGTTGTGACGATTTTCATGGCTAGGCGACGTCCGTCAGGAGTAGGCGTGCTCTGCCTTCGGGTATTCGCCGGACTTCACTGCGTCGACAAATGCTTTAAGTGCCCCTTGCACCGAGTCCTGCTTGGCCATGAAATTCTCGACGAACTTTGGTGCTCGCTCGCTGAGCCCGAGTAGATCGTGAAGCACCAGCACTTGAGCATCAGTGCCGCCCCCTGCACCAATACCAATGACCGGGATGTCTAACTTTGAGCTTATGTCTGCTGCCAGGTGCGCTGGAATACACTCCAGCACAAGCAGACTGGCGCCGGCATCCTGAATTTCGACTGCATCAGCGAGAATGGACTTTGCTTCTTTAGGGGTTTTTCCTTGCACTCGGTATCCGCCAAAGACGTTTACCGACTGGGGGGTCAGGCCAAGGTGGGCGCATACCGGCATACCGCGTTCAACCAGTTGATGAATCGTCTCGCTCAGCCAAGTACCCCCTTCCATCTTGACCATTTGCGCGCCAGCTTGCATCAAAGCCATGCCTGACTGAAGGGCTTTATCTGTTGTGTCATAACTCATAAAAGGCATATCTGCCACGACCAGTGAGCGCGGCTGCGCCCGACAAACACAGGCCGTGTGATACACCATGGATTCAAGGGTCACGGGTATTGTTGTCTCGTGGCCTTGCAGTACCATGCCGAGAGAGTCGCCAACCAAAATGGTTTCAGCGCCCGCTTCGCTCACCAGACGAGCGAATGTGGCATCGTAGGCGGTGATCATCACAAACTTCTCGTTCGCGGCCTTCATCGCGTCGAGCGTGCTGATTGTTACGCGCTTACTCATATTTTTTCCTGAAAAGGCTCCCTAGCGGAGTTATACGTGAGGCGAGTGCCGTCAGCCTACCCGAAGAACGTGGGATTGAAATAGTGTCGCCCGTTGCGGATATCTAACAGGTAGTCAACAAATTGTAGGAAATCACGGTCCCCTCTGGCCAGATCAATCTCATTGGCATTAACAATGAGTAGAGGCGCGGCATCGTAGTAGAGGAAGAAGTCGCTGTATACCTCATTCAGCTCCTCGAGGTAGACGCGGTCGATGTTTTGCTCACTGGCAATTCCCCGCCGTTCGATTCGCTCTAGTAGGCGATCTGGTGAGGCTTGGAGATAAATCACAAGATCGGGTTTGGGGGCATCGATGGTCAGCTGCCGGTATACCTTTTCGTAGAGTTGGTACTCATCGGGATCGAGATTGATTCGAGCGAATAGCGGATCCTTCTCAATCAGGAAATCCGCCACCCGAACTGGCTCAAAGATATCTTGCTGACGTAAATCCTGAATCTTCTGGGTGCGCTGGAAAAGAAAAAACAGCTGGGTTGCCAGCGCTGCCTCTCGGCGATTTTCGTAGAACCGGTTTAAAAACGGATTCTCGTGGGCATCCTCAAGCAGCATTTGATAGTTGAAGAGTGCAGCGAGCCTGCGCGCAAGCGTCGTTTTCCCGACGCCAATAGGCCCCTCGATCGCAATGTATGCCGGCGGCGTGCGTCCGCGGAGATCGAGAGTCTCTTGGTCGCTACTCGGGTTCAACGCTGCACTCCATGATCGGTTTGGGCTGGCGTACCCAGTGTTAGTGTGATCCCGCTGGGCATTGCATCGGGTTCAGGGCAGGCGGCAAGTAATTTACCAAGAACACGACCATCTGGCATCTTAAATCCTGAAGATACGAGCTCGGCAAGTGGCTTGAGGACGAAGGCGCGCTCATGCATGCCGGGGTGAGGCAGTGTTAGCTCTGCGCTCGTGAGTTCGACCTCACCCAGGAGCAGTAAATCAAGGTCTATGCACCGCTCGCCCCAGCGACGTGACAGCTTGCGTCCCATGCGGGCTTCGATGTCTTTGAGAATGCCAAGCAACGGATAGGGCTCGATGTCGGTACGTAAGTGCAGGCAGGCATTGAAGAAGTCTGGTTGATCCTGAGGCCCAAGCGGCAGCGACTGGTAAATGGATGACGCGGCCACCAAAATAATCTCCGGTGTCTCCTCTAACTCCCGAACTGCTTGCTGTAGTTGCTCAAGAGGTTCGCCGATATTAGCGCCAAGGCCAATGAACGCATCCCTATGCTTAGGCGGCACAGCGGAGCCTTGTGGTGATCATTGTGGTCGCCGTCGTCGAGGCCGCCGTCGACCACCCGGGGGCCGCTCAGGGGCGGGCGCAGATCCTACCAGTTCGGGAAACAGGGTTTGTTGCTCGGTCCAGAATGCTCCGGCATCCCCCAGGGTCTCTCCTGATTGCTCGCGCAGCAATAACAGATCATAGGCGGCCCGAAAGCGTCGACTTGCTATCAGATCTTTGACGCGCTTGGGTTGCATCCGCTCCAACTTCGGCTGCATTTCCCAAATTTCACGCATGGGCATCGAAAAGCGCTTGGGAATCGCGGTTTGGTGGCAGGTAGCGGCCGTCACCTGTTGGCCAGCGCTGTTTAACGACTGGGGTATCGATTCACCCTGGTGCTGCAACCGTTGAGTGAGGGGCTGAACTGCGGGCCACAGCAAGGCTGCGAGCAAAAATGCAGGGGTGACGGGCCGGTCCTGGCGAACGCGCCGGTCTGTGCTGTCCATGGCGAGCGCCACCAACTGTTTAAACTGTGGCTTGGCGGCGATTTCCTGTGCGGGTTCTGCAAATAAATAGCGCAGTAAGTCGTGCTCGAGCAGCAACAAAAACGTCGCTTTGGCATGCCCCGACATGAACAATTTGAGAAATTCATCAAAGAGGCGTGCAGCGGGCACTTCCTGCAGCAGTGGACCGCAGGCCTCTATGGCTTGCTCGGTTTCTGATTCAATATCGAACTGAAGCCTGGCGGAAAACCGAACAACTCGGAGCATCCTAACGGGATCTTCTCGATATCGGGTTGCCGGATCGCCAATAATCCGTATCAAGCGCGCCTTGATGTCATCGACGCCCGCCATCTGATCCAGTACGGTTTGTGCCTCGGGGTCGTAGTACATGGCGTTGACCGTAAGATCGCGTCTTGCCGCATCTTCTTCCAGCGTGCCGTAGACGTTGTCCCGTAACAGCAGGCCTTTATCAGACTGCTTGCTAGTGGTTGGTTTTGCTTGATCACTGTCGTGGTGGCCGCGATAGGTTGTCACCTCGATGACTTCGCGACCCTGACGCACATGCACGATTTGGAAGCGACGACCGATAATGCGAGCGTTCCTGAACGCGGCTTTTACCTGTTCTGGTGTGGCATTGGTTGCGACATCAAAGTCTTTCGGCTGACCATTGAGCATCAGATCGCGTACAGCACCGCCGACGATAAATGCTTCATAGCCGACCTCGCGCAAGCGCTTAATGACACTGGCGGCAGCCGTGCTGACCAATTTGAGGTCAATGGCGTGTATATCTTGTGGGATTACCCTCAAGTGGGGTCCTTAGCGTGTGCAGAGTCTGGGGAGCAGTGTACTACTGTGGCACAGAAGTTGGTGAGGATGGCCGATTTTCTGGGCCCAAAACGAAACATGGGGAAGTCTCCTTCCCCACCCAGGTCCGTTGTGCGTTTGTTATTATTTTTCGGCCGTTTATTGTTATTTCGGCTCCCCCCTTAGGCTGCATGGCTTGTGCCAATAAAATTAATCTTATTTTAAACAATGACTTAAGTATTTCGGGAGGGGGAGGTACGAAAAATTCAACGCTTGCTTGTTACCTTTCCGGACTCTTTTGTTACCGCTTTGTGACAATGATTACGACACTAGGCCTGACGGCGGGTCGATTTCTTTCGCGGTAGGTTAAAGCGTTGTCGTCGCTCCCAAAGGCACTTCCGGCTGATCCCGAGTTTTTGCGCCAACTCGGTCTCGCTCATGGAGTCTTGATACTCAAGCACAAAGCGTTGAAAGTAATCCTCGAGTGAGAGTTCTTCCTCTGCAGGCTTGGGCGTCAGTTGTCCGATGTTTGCTTGCTCCGACATCGCAGCTAAGGGCGGGGAAGTATCGGGGAGTCCCAGGTCCTCGGGTTGTATCTGTGAATCTGATGCCATGACGACGCCACGCTCGATGGCGTGCTCCAACTCCCTGACGTTACCGGGCCACTGATAGCTGGCTATCAAGTCCATCGCGGGTTTGCTTAGGGTCATCGACGGGTATCCCATGCGCTGGGTAACCACATCGACAAACCATGCGGCCATAGAGCGCACGTCATCCCCGCGACTTCTAAGGGGCGGGATTGCGAGTCTGAGAACGTTGATTCGATAGTAAAGGTCTTGTCGAAATTCGTTCCGACTCGCGAGTTCGGCAAGTTCGCGATGGGTTGCGCAGATTAACCGTACATTGACTCTACGACTGGTTACCGCGCCGATACGACGGATCTCACCTTCTTGAATGAAGCGCAATAGCCGAGCTTGAGCGGCCAGGGGCAGTTCGCCGATTTCGTCGAGGAATAAAGTGCCACCGTCAGCGGCCTCAATCAGGCCGACTCGGTTAGAGTTCGCGCCGGTGAACGCGCCTTTTTCATAGCCAAATAGTTCAGACTCGATGAGTGTGTCGGGGATCGCCGCACAGTTGACAGCAACCATGCGGCGGTCGGCGCGACTGCTCAGCTCGTGCACCCGACGTGCAGTCAATTCTTTACCGGTGCCCGTTTCCCCAAGGATCAATACGGTCGCATCGGTTCTTGCGACTTTCTGCAGATCCTCATAGAGCTGGAGGATAGCTGGGCACTTGCCCCGGTAAAACGAATCTGCAGGTGCGTGACCTCGAGCTGGGTGAGTAGGGTGGGTTTGCGGGTGAACTGAGAGCGCTTCGCGTACCACCCCCAGTAAGTCCTCGGGGGAGCAGGGTTTGGCAAGATAATCCACCGCGCCCTGCTTCATGGAATCGATCGCCGATCGCAGGCTAGCGTAGTTAGTCATCACGATGACGGGCACTGGATGGGCGAGGCGGATCAGTTCGCTGCCAGCCTCACCCGGTAGTTTGAGTTCGGTTACAACCAGGTCAAAGTCGCTGAAATCGAATCGGTCTTCGGCTTCGCTGACGCTACCTGCATCGGCGACCTTCATATCCTGAGCTTCGAGTACTTTGCGCAGCGAACTTCGCTGCGACGGTTCGTCATCGACCAGGAGAATCTGGGGCATGCCTGTGACCTCTATGTGTTACCGGTAGTTTCCGAGTCTAACGTAAAACACAGTCGGGGTAACACATAGAGGTCAGATTGTTACTTTGGGATACGATCTCGCTGCCAACTGATTACTGCTTGTTCCAAAATCACAGCAGGAGCTGCATGTTGATCGACGTTTTCGCCATGGCCCAGTACTGCCAGCGCAGCCTTGAGGTTAGCGGCGGGCGTCGCATTATCGAGCGCAGTTGCACCCGTCTGCTTGCTGAGTTTGATGCCATCTGCACCATAGATCAGTGGCAGGTGGCCGTAACAGGGTGTCACAAGGCCCAGAAGTTGTTGCAGGAATATCTGGCGCGGCGTGGAATCAAGCAGGTCGCGGCCTCGAATGATGTGGCTGATTGTCGAGCTGCCATCATCGATGGCACAGGCGAGTTGATAGGCGTAAAAATTGTCTTTTCGGCGCACGATAAAGTTGGGACAGTGTTTGCCGAGCGCATACGCCTGCTGCCCCAATAATAGGTCTTCGAATTCGATAACGGTGTCCTCGGGGACGTGCACACGCAGACTGGCAGGTGCCTCGGGGGGCGTGGTGCGATGTTGGCAATCACGTACGCACGTGCCGCCGGACCCGAGGGTGGCGCGTGTGCAACTGCATGCAAATAAATGCCCGTCAGCTATGAGCTGTTCTAACGCCCTGTCGTAGTGCTGTTGGTGGGTGCTTTGAAGGTCCACCTCGCCATCGAATGACAGACCGTGCGCGAGGAGTGCTGCTCGAATCGATTGGGTTGCCCCCGCCACAGCTCTTGGGGGGTCGATATCATCAACGCGGAGCAAGCATCGACCGCCATGAGCGCGAGCATCTAAGAAGCTCGCTACGGCGGCTACCAATGAGCCAGCGTGCAAAGGGCCTGTTGGTGAGGGCGCGAAGCGCCCAGTGTAATTAGTGTCGTTGGGATGCACAGCGTCTTCGATCACCGCGCCATGCGATTAACCGAGTTCCTGTCGTTCCTTAATTTCTGCAAGAGTCTTGCAGTCGATACATAAGGTCGCCGTTGGACGTGCTTCCAGTCGCTGAATGCCGATTTCAATACCGCAGGCGTCGCAGTACCCATAGTCGTCTTCTTTAATGCGCTCAAGAGTCTTGTCAATTTTCTTGATCAGCTTGCGCTCCCGATCTCGCGTGCGCAACTCGAGGCTAAACTCCTCTTCTTGGGTTGCCCGGTCTGCTGGGTCGGGGAAGTTGGAGGCCTCATCCTTCATGTGAGTCACAGTTCTAGAGACTTCGTCCACAAGTTCAAGGCGCCAGCTGAGCAGTAGCTGCCGAAAATGCTCCAGCTGCTCGTCGTTCATGTACGACTCGCCGCGGGCCGGCTTATAGGGCTTGAAGTCATCGAACTTCTGGACCGAGCCCACTGCCCGCGCCACATTGCTGGCCTTGGCTTTACTGCTCGACTTTTTTGCCGGGGCTTTTTTTGCCGCGGCTGGCTTAGCGGGAGCTTTCTTAGCCGGTGCTTTGGTCGCAGGTGCTTTCTTGGTCGCAGGTGCTGTCTTAGCCGCAGGCGCTTTCTTGGCTGCAGCTTTTTTAGCCGGTGTTTTGGCCGCAGGTGCTTTCTTGGCCGGAGCTTTCTTAGCAGGAGCCTTTTTGGCTGCAACTTTCTTCGCAGGTGCTTTTTTGGCTGGTGCTTTCTTAGCAGCCGCCTTTTTAGCCGGTGCTTTTTTCGCAACGGCTTTGCTCTGGGCCGCCGTTTTCTTCTTGGTTTTGGCGGTGTCTTTGTCGCTTTTCGCGCCGGCTTTTTTGGTGGGCATCGTTGAATTCCCTGATAACCGATGGGGCCCGAGGGCCGTGGTGGGCAGTAATCTTGCCAGGACTGCCCGTTTTCGGGCGAGGGAAGGTACCAGATTCAACCGCGCACTGCTAGCTTTGATTGCATAAGGGGTCTCGAGTCGCCCTGCCTTGCGCATGGAGGCACGCCCTGAAGTAATTAGCCACTTGGTATAATGGATAGACAAGTCGATGGGAAAGGCAACTGAGAGATGAGGGTGAGTGGTTGAGTCTGGATTATCCACCATTAGTACGGGGCACCTTGACTAAGCGCTATAAGCGTTTCTTGGCGGACGTGCAGTTGGATTCGGGGGAGGCGGTCACGGCTCACTGTCCCAATACCGGCGCAATGACGGGTCTGGCCGAGCCTAACTCCCCGGTGTGGCTGCTCGCGAGTAACAACCCGAAACGAAAGTTGCCTTGGACGTTTGAGCTTGTCTCTACGGATACGGGCATGGCTTGCGTGCATTCCGCAAGGGCCAACGGTCTCGTTGGTACGGCGCTACAAGAAGGAGCAATACCTGAGCTTGCCAACTTTGAGCGTTATCGGCCCGAGGTAAAGTATGGCGACGGCTCCCGCGCGGATTTTTTGCTCGAGAAGGGTGCTGACACGGTCACTGTCGAGGTCAAGGCAGTGACTTTGCACCTAGACGATGGTTTGGGGGTTTTCCCCGATACCGTGAGTGATCGTGCGCGTAAACACGCTAGGGAGCTCGCCGGTGTGGTTGCCCAGGGCCAACGAGCGGCTATGGTGTTTTGCGTTTTGCACTCAGGAATTACCCGGGTGGCGCCTGCCGCCGAGATCGACCCTGCTTATGCGGCAGCGCTTGGAGACGCGATACAGGCCGGAGTAGAGGTCTATGCTTTGGGTACCGATATCAATCCAAACGGCATTCGAATCACAGGTTTGTTACCGTTTGAATTTGCGACGGCGTAGCGTGTCGAGCCCTTCACAAGGAGTTTCGGCGAGTGAGTGACGTTGCTGTGCATATCTCTACTCCATGCCAATGTGCGCTTGGACTGTCTCGTCAGCACTTAAGCGAGCATCCGGTCATTGGATTGAGTGATCCTGACGCTGCTGCGGCACTTGAGCGATTGATCAGACGCGCGTCAACAGCCGGGATTGATCTTGCCGTGGCTTCGGGTTTTCGCGATTACGCGCGCCAATTGTCCATTTTTAATGCTAAGGCAGCGGGAACCCGTGTAGTGCAGGATGCGCGGGGTGCGCCCCTCAACCGGTCTGCATATTCCGACCCGGAATGGTTGCACGCAATTTTGCGGTTTTCGGCCCTGCCAGGCACGTCGCGGCACCATTGGGGCACCGATTTTGATGTCTGGGATCGTGCGGCGGTCGATCAGCATTATCAGCTGGGCTTGACGCCCGCGGAGTATGCTTCTGATGGCCCGTTTGCATTACTGAACGCGTGGCTAACCGAGCACATTGATGCGGATGACGCTGAGGGTTTTTTTAGACCCTATGCAGAAGATCGCGGAGGCGTGGCCCCTGAGCCTTGGCATATCAGTTACCGGCCTTCGGCGGAGCGCATGCGAGCGCGGCTAGATCCTGAAATACTGGGGCAGATTTGGCGCGGCGTGCCGGTTCACGGCATGGATTGCTTAGATAAACTCGCGCTGCTCACTGAGATAGAAAGCGAGTTACCTGAGTTATTGGAGCGCTATGTCGTTAGGTGATTCTTTGCCCATAAAGTCGCACAATAAAAAAGGCCCCGGAGGGCCTTTACGTTTTGCGTCGGGTCGGGTCCGTCGTTTTTGAACGCAACTAGACTGGCCCGTTCAGCGGCCGGGTTATTCGCCCTTCGAGAACAAGTGGCCGTAGTGATTGTCGTAATCAGTACGCGCAGCTTCAATCACTTTTAACGCTTCCTCGCGGCCATAGACATAATCGACCTTGATGTCGATTTCTTTGCCGGGAATCAGCTTATAGGTTGAAAAATAGTGTTGTAGTCGCTCGGTTTTGATCGGCGGCAAATCGGCAATGTCATCGACGCCTCCCCAGATGTTGTCGCCATCTAGAACGGCGATGATCTTATCGTCGGCTTCGCCGTCATCAATCATTTGAATGCCGCCGACAACACGGGCATTGAGAATGATGTCCGCGCGCGTGATCAATCGCTCCGAGTAAATGCAGATATCAAGTGGGTCACCATCGGCGACGTCAGCGTGCTCGCATCGCTTGGCCACTTCCTCGGCACAGTATGTGCGGGGAATAAAGCCATAGAGAGCCGGCGGGGTTGCACTGGTGCGCTGGGGGCGATCTACCATCAAAAAGCCCGAATTCTTGTCCAACTCGTACTTCACGGTATCGCTTGGGAGCATTTCAATGTAAGCCTGAACAATGCCTTCGTCGGCACCTTCAGGGATTGCGTTGAGTCCGTGCCAAGGGTGTCGGCGCCAGCGTGCGAATTCTCCATCCTGATACATGGTGTGGTCTCCTGATTTATCTTCCTTCAAAGGGGCGGGTTGGGGTAATTACAGAATTAAGGTCGCGTATCTTACGCGATGGATAGTGGTGCGCCTATGCTGCCGTCGGATTTTCGATATTTCAGTGACAGAAAGGCTGAATGAACCTCGCTCGGTGTTAGATATCGAAGCGACCTTTAAGCTTTCGAGGTACCTTTTTGCATTTCAGTCGCGTGTAGATGGGTAGCCCGTGTTTGTAGTTCGGATACGCTTCGCCCTGAATCAGCGGCGAAAAGTAGGCGCGCCCTTTGGCGGTGATACCAAAACCGTCTTTGGTAATGAAGCTCTTGGGCATCTTCTTTTCTCGGTTAGCCACGCGACTCAGGCTGGTTTCACCAATCGTCCACCCATACCGACTTTCTTTATTGCGCAAAATCGTCGGCATGACGGCGTTTTTGCCTTCCACCGCCATTTGAACTGCGGCTTGTCCCACAGCATAGGCCTGATCCACATCCACCTGGCTAGCAATGTGTCGTGCTGCGCGTTGTAGGTAATCTGCTACCGCCCAGTGATACTTGTATCCCAGCTCGCTTTTGACCAGTTCGGCAAGAATGGGCGCGACACCTCCAAGCTGCACGTGACCAAAAGCATCGCGGACACCACTGTCACTTAGTAGTTTGCCATCTGCCGTTTGCGCGCCCTCGGATGCGACAATGACGCAATATCCTTTGGTAGCAACTGTCTTCTGAACTTTGGCGAGAAAGCGTTCACGATCAAACGCAACTTCAGGAAAGAGAATGATATGCGGTGCGTCGCCGCTGTTTGCGGCAGCGAGTCCCGAAGCTCCGGCTAGCCACCCCGCGTGCCGACCCATTACCTCAAGGATGAATACCTTAGTCGACGTCTCACACATAGAGGCAACGTCCATCGCAGCTTCTTGGGTAGAAACAGCAATGTACTTTGCTACTGAACCGAAGCCTGGGCTGTTGTCGGTAAACGGCAGGTCATTATCGATCGTTTTCGGCACATGGATGGCCTGAAGTGGGTAGCCAAGTCGCGCCGAGAGTTGTGAAACTTTCAGACAGGTATCGGCTGAGTCGCCACCCCCGTTGTAGAAGAAATATTGGATGTTGTGGGCTTTGAAAACATCGATCAATCGTTGATATTCGGCGGGGTTCTCATCGAAGCTGCGCAATTTATGGCGACAGGACCCAAACGCCCCAGAAGGTGTAGTGAGTAAGCCCCGGATTGCCGCTTTGCTTTCTTTGCCGGTATCAATCAGGTCTTCTCGCAACGCGCCGATGATGCCATTTCTGCCCGCGAGAACCTTGCCGATATGTTGTTTGTGTTTTCGGGCGGTCTCAATAACGCCGCAGGCAGAGGCATTGATCACGGGTGTTACGCCACCTGATTGTGCGTAAAACGCGTTGGCTTTCGGCATGCTGTCCTCGCGATTAGACCGACAAAAGAGGGTGAGTCTATCAAGATCTGTTGGGCAGGTGCGCGTTTTGACTAACTTGCGTGCTAGGCTTTGTGGACTTTTGTTAGGAGTAGTGTGTTTGTCTGGTCACGTTCACATTTTGGGCATTTGCGGCACGTTCATGGGCGGGCTCGCCTTGCTTGCACGCGAGCTGGGCTATCGTGTGACGGGCTCGGACGCGAATGTCTACCCGCCGATGAGTACGCAGCTAGAGGAGGCGGGCATTGCCCTTTACGAGGGCTATGAGGCAGCTCATTTAGACCCTGCGCCCGATCTTGTAGTTGTGGGGAATGCTTTATCCCGTGGCAATCCTGCGGTCGAGGCAATGTTAAACCGAGGTCTTCCCTATATGTCGGGGCCTCAGTGGCTCGGCGAGCGCTTGTTGGCGAGCCGCTGGGTGTTAGCTGTTGCGGGGACTCACGGCAAAACAACCACGACCGCAATACTCACTTGGCTGCTCGAATACGCGGGCATGAAGCCGGGATTTTTGGTTGGCGGTGTACCGTTAAATTTTGGTTTGTCAGCGCGTGCCGGGGAGTCAGACTTTTTTGTTATTGAGGCAGACGAGTACGACACGGCGTTTTTTGATAGGCGCTCCAAGTTTGTCCACTACCGTCCGCGCACCCTCGTTATCGGTAACCTCGAATACGATCACGCGGATATCTTCCCCGATCTTGCAGCTATTGAAACCCAGTTCCACCATCTGGTTCGCTGCGTTCCCGCGGAAGGAAAAATACTGCGGCCGTCCTCTGAGGCAATTGATCGGGTGATGGCTCGTGGTGCTTGGACGCCCATAGAAAGCCTTGGTATCGATAGCGGAGGCGCCAACAGCCCAACTGCCGATTGGATGGTACGCGCGCTGACGCCTGCTGGAGACCGCTTTGAAATTTTCGGACCCCATCATGAGCCGGTGACCGTCGAGTGGTCGATGATTGGCCAGCACAATCTCGCTAATGCATGCGCGGCAATCGCCGCTGCTGCCCATGTCGGAATCGCGCCCGCAACAAGTGCTGCTGCGCTAGCGGCGTTTAAAGGTGTAAAACGGCGGCTTGAACTGCGTGGCACCCCGGGCGGCATCGAAGTGTTTGACGACTTTGCCCATCACCCTACGGCCATCGAAACCACGTTGCGTGGACTGCATGCCCGAAGTCGGCGCGGCAAAGTGATCGCAGTGATTGAGCCCCGCTCAAATACGATGCGCAGTGGCCAACACCGAGAGCAGTTGGCCGCATCGACTCAAATGGCCGATCGAGTTTTTTGGTATCAGCCCGCCGGTCTAAACTGGTCGCTCGAGCGTATTGTCGATGAAAGTGCCAAACCTGCGACCGTTTGCTCGGATCTTGATGACATGGCCAACGCTGTCTGCTCTATCGCTGAGCCGGGAGACTCGGTTGTTATCATGAGTAATGGTGGATTCGGTGGCTTTCACGAACGTCTCCTAACCGAACTTAACAAGCGCGCCTAAGCGCGCTCTGGCGGATTTACTGATGATGGCTCTCTATCGTCGCCTTGTCCTTGGTCGACCGGTGATTACAGTGCTGGGTGTGCTGATGTTGGCGCTTGCGGGAGTCAGCCAGCTTGGCAATGTTCGGCTGGACGCTTCGTCAGATTCCTTGTTACTGCAGGGTGACCCTGATCTCGCCTTTTATCGCGAGGCGAGCAGTCATTATCAGGGCAGCGAGTTTCTGGTGCTGACCTGGCGGCCCTCGGTTCCTCTGCTGTCCGATCAGTCCCTCGAACCTCTGGCTTCTATGGTCGAGCAGCTTCGTGACCTGCCGGGCGTATCAGAGGTCACAAGCGTACTGGACGTACCTTTGCTTGAGAGCCCGCCGCTGTCACTGACTGATCTTGCGAGCGCGGACAGTTTGCCGACATTGCGCGATCCCGATATTGACCGTGCCCTAGCGCTGGTTGAATTGACGACGAGCCCGATTTACCAAAATTTACTGGTGAGCGAGCAGGGCGATTTGACTGCTGTGCAGGTAAGCCTTGCCACTAATGCGGAGCTGGAAGCGCTTCTTGATGAGCGTGAAGCGCTGCGGGCTCGTGAGCGTGAGGGGGCGTTAGACGACGCTGAGCTAGTGCGGCTTGAGAGTGTCGAAGATCGCTACGAAACCTTACAGCAGGCGATGTCGGCGAGCCGCAGTCAGCTGGTTGAGGAGGTGCGCGCAGTTGCTGACGTTTACCGTGATCAAGCCGAAATATTTGTGGGCGGTGTGCCGATGATCGCGGCGGATATGGTCGCTTTTGTTCAATCAGACTTGATTACCTTTGGAACCGCCATTATTGCCATCATGGTGTTGGTCTTGGCGGCAATCTTTCGGGATTGGCGTTGGGTGGTGGCCCCAATTGTCAATTGCACGGCGACGGTCACCATCATGCTGGGCTTGCTGGCCATGCTTGACTGGCGCATGACAGTAATTTCCTCAAACTTCGTACCGGTTTTGCTCATTGTCACCCTGTCGTTGTCGGTGCACCTTGTTGTTCGTTACCGAGAGCTCGAGCATACGGGGCCCGACAGTGGGCGCGCCCAGCGTGCGTTTGATGCAGCTCGATTGATGGCTGCGCCCTGTTTTTATACCGCCCTGACTACTGTGGTCGCCTTCGCGTCATTGTTGGTTGCGGGGCTGAAACCCGTGATTGATTTCGGTCTCATGATGACAGTGGGCATCATTGTCGGCTTTATTTGTACGTTCTTGATTGTGCCGGCGCTGATGGCGGCGTTGCCCGAGCCTACTCGCCAAGTCCGTACTGCATCCGACACCAGTGTTACGCAAAAGCTGTCGGGTTTCGTTGAGAGGCGGGGCGGGATAGTGCTGCTGGCCACGACCGCGCTGGCGGTGGCGACGGTGATCGGGATCAGTCGCTTGCAGGTCGAGAATCGCTTTATTGACTACTTCAAGGAGTCGACCGAAATCTATCAGGGCATGCAGGTACTGGATGCCAAGCTCGGTGGCACAATTCCGCTCGATATTATTTTGTATTCCCCCGCCGAAAGTCGACTTGAGCTCAACGCCGAGGGCACGGATGCACGGGCGTCGGGCTCGACGGATTTATCGGCGTCGGGTAAGGCCTCGAGTGTCGCCGATGGGTCTAGTGAAAATGTCGGTCCCTTTGCAGCGGAGAGCGCCTCCGCGCTGGCGGATGGAGGGTTGTCTGATGAGGGATTTTCCGATGCCGGGTCTGATGATGGACTCTCAGATGATCCATTCGCCGACGACGCTTTTAGTGATGACCCGTTCGGCGACGATCCGTTTGGCAGCGATGACCCCTTCGGCTCAGCGGATAGTGTTCAGCCCGGCTACTGGTTCACCAGTCAAGGACGGCGCCTGATTGATGCGGCCCATGCCATAGTGGATGCGCGGCCCGAAGCCGGCAAAGTATTGTCGCTCTCGACCGCCTTTGAGGTGATGGATGGCTTATACGGCTCCAAGCTCGGTCCTATCGAGATGGCGTTAATTGAGCACAGCATGCCCGAGGATGTTGATTCGACGTTGGTTAAGCCGTACTACGCCGCTGAGTACGGTGAAGCACGGATATCGGTACGGGCCATGGAAACTAGCGAATCCCTTCGACGGGACGCGTTTTTGCGTAGCCTCCGGTCGACCTTGATTGAGGAGCTCGATCTCGAGCCCGAGCAGATTCAATTTACCTCGCTGTTGGTGCTGTATAACAACGTGTTGCAAAGCTTGTTTACGTCGCAGATCTTGACCCTCGGCGCGGTGTTCTCTGCGATTGGTCTCATGTTTTGGGTGTTGTTCCGATCCCTGTCACTGGCACTGCTGGCACTGGCGCCCAATTTACTGGCAGCAGCGATGGTGCTCGGCATCATGGGGCTTGCGGGTATTCCGCTGGACATCATGACCATTACCATTGCGGCGATTGTTGTCGGTATCGGGGTAGATGACTGCATCCACTACATTCATCGTTTTCGCGTTGAGTATGCGGTAGACGGGAACTATCACAAAGCCATGCACCGCAGTCACGGTAGCATTGGCCGCGCGATGTATTACACCACGGTCACCGTCATGATCGGCTTCTCGTTGCTGACACTGTCTAACTTTACGCCCAGCCTCTATTTTGGTGTGCTAACCGTGATTGCCATGGCGGCGGCGGTCGCAGGTGCGCTGTTGCTGTTGCCCAAGCTGCTTCTGATCTTCAAACCCTTGGGCCCCGATGCGGGGGCGATCGAATAGATTTTGGAGTGCCGGGAAGGATGCGGGGCTTGCTGTATTGCGCCGTCGATTAAGCAACCTTTTTACCGCATGCCCAACGGCAAAGCCGCCGGTGAGGTCTGCGTTCATCTGAGCGCATCTTTCAGGTGTGAGCTGTTTGGTGATGCCCGACGGCCCGATATCTGTGGGGCGTTTCGCCCGGAACCCCTATTTTGTGGAGAGACTCGCGAACAGGCCTTGTCCATAATGACTACAATTGAATTCGACAGTCGGCCGCCTGGAGCCTAGTTGATGACTGAAATTTCCTTGTTCCCCCTTTCTACAACCCTCGTGCCGTACGGGCGCATGCCGCTGCAGATTTTCGAACAGCGCTACCTCGACCTGGTTGCCGACTGCATGCGCAAGGGCGAGGGCTTTGGTGTGGTGTGGTTGCGCAAAGGCTCCGAGCTTGCTGCCAAGCAAATCAGTACGCCCGACATTGGTGACTACGGCACGTATGCGGCAATCACCGACTTTGACCAGCTCCCCAATGGCCTGTTGGGTATTACCATCGAGGGTCAGGCGCGCTTTGATGTGATTGACGTCTGGCGGGCGCCAAATGGCTTAGTGAAAGCAAATGTTGAGATGGCCGATGCGCTGTCCGCGACTCCAATGCTCGATAGTTGGCAGTCACTCAATGCGGTGCTCAAGGGGCTTGAGGTGCATCCTCATGTGCAACAGATGCAGCTCGAGATCGACCACAACAACGCCTGGCAGGTGGCGTTTACATTGGTACAGCTGCTGCCCTTTGATGAGTCAATCAAGTATGAGTTGCTGGGGATGGAGTCTATTGATGCTCTGGTGCGAGAGCTGGACATACTGCTCAATCAGATAAGTGGAGAGGATTGATTTCGTATCGCCCAAGAGGCTACCGTTAGTCTTTAGGGTTGATAGCTGCTACCAGCGATTGTTGGCTGTGATGGCTAGAAGGGGTGATTAGACAGAACACTGGTTACACAAAATACTAATAACAGGTGGCATCTATGTACGATCTTATTATCCAAAAAGGTACGGTTGTCGATGGCTCAGGCGGCGAACCCTTTGCGGCTGACGTTGCAATTTCGGGCGACAAAATAGTGGCAGTGGGTAGTGATCTTGGATCTGCTCACGATTACATCAATGCCGAGGGTTGTTACGTTACCCCCGGATTCGTCGACATTCACACCCACTATGACGGTCAGGCCACTTGGGATCAGGAGATGGCGCCCTCCTCTTGGCACGGTGTGACAACCGTGGTCATGGGAAACTGTGGTGTCGGTTTCGCACCGGCGGCGCCGGATCGGCACGATTGGTTGATAGGCCTTATGGAAGGGGTCGAAGACATACCGGGCTCAGCATTGGCAGAGGGGCTGACCTGGGAGTGGGAGTCGTTTCCCGAATATCTTGATGCTCTTGAGACGTTGCCACGCAGTGTTGATGTGGCCACCCACGTTCCCCACGGCGCGGTGCGCGCTTACGTCATGGGCGAGAGAGGCGCTGCAAATGAGCCGCCCACCGAAACAGACATTGCGCGCATGTCAGCGATTGTCGAAGAGGGACTTCGAGCCGGTGCTCTGGGATTTTCGACATCGCGGACGGTGTTGCACAAATCCATCGACGGTGAGTTGGTGCCCGGTACAACGGCGACCAAGGAGGAGTTGATTGGTATTGGTCGCGCAATGGGGCGCGTTGGTTTTGGCGTGTTCGAACTCGCGAGCGATCTCGTGCCCGAGTGGAATGAATTTGAGTGGATGGGTGAGTTGAGCCGCGAGACCCGTCTGCCCGTGAGTTTCACGGCCTTACAATCGCCGCTGAAAGCCCTGAGTTTCGAAGAGCAGCTTGCTGCGATGCGCGCAGAGAATGCCAAGGGCGCGAACATCATGGCCCAAATTTCGATGCGTGGTACCGGGCTGCTGCTCGGTTGGCAGGCGAGTTTTCATCCTTTCAGGCAGAAGCCCAGCTGGCTGGCAATCGCCGATGAGCCCTGGGACGTTCAGTACGCCAAACTATGCGACCCCGGTTTCAAAGCTGCATTGCTGGCAGAGAAGAGCGAGCCCATTGGCGGTGATCTGCAATTGATTCTTGATCTGCTCGATTCAGCGTTCGGGATGCAGTTTGAAATGGGCGAGGGTTTTAACTACGAACCCACCGCAGAGCAGTCGATAGCGTCCCGAGCCCAGGCTGAGGGCATCGATGCCAGTGCCTACGCTTATGACGTGTTGATGCGCAATGAAGGAAGTGAGTTTATTTATTTCCCATTGCTCAACTACTCTGACGGTAACCTCAATTTTCTAGAGTCGGTTCTTCGCTCAGACGATTGTGTGAACTCGCTGTCGGATGGAGGGGCCCACTGCGGCACCATCTGCGATGCGGCGGCCCCCACCTTCATGCTCGAATATTGGGTTAGGGATCGACAGCGGGGTGCCCTGTCATTGTCGCAAGCTGTTAAAAGACAGTGTTATGACACGGCGCAATTGTATGGTCTCTGTGACCGTGGGGTAGTGGGCAGTGGCTATCTGGCCGACTTGAATATTATTGATCTTGATGCTGTGCGCTTAAACAGCCCGTGGGTTGCACGGGACTTACCTGCTGGCGGCAAGCGGCTCTTGCAGACTGCAGAGGGTTACCGAGCCACGATTAAATCCGGTGTCGTGACGTTTCGTGACGGAAAATTTCAGTCAACGACCCCGGGCGGGCTGATTAGAGGTCCTCAGCCAGCGCCGGCCACTGCCAGCCACCAAGCGCCTGCCAGCGGTTAACGATAAGGCAAAACAACTCTGCGGTTCGCTCGGCGTCATAAGCCGCCGAGTGTGCCTCTGAATTGCTGAACGGTATATTCGCCCGCTTGCAGGCTTGGGCCAGTACCGTGTGCCCAAACGCCAAACCCGCCAGGGTGGCGGTATCGAAATGCGAAAACGGGTGAAACGGATTGCGCTTGATGTCACATCGAGCGCTCGCTGCATTTAGGAAACCCGCATCAAAGTGGGCATTGTGGCCAACCAGGATGGCTCGGTTGCAGCCGGTATCCCTGACTTCCCGACGTACTCGGCTGAAGATGTCGCCGAGCGCGATGTCCTCGGGCACCGCATCACGCAGCGGGTCCTCGGGGTCGATGCCTGTGAACTCCAACGCAGAGGGTTCCAAATTTGCCCCTTCGAAGGGGTCAACGTTAAAACTCAGAGTCTCGCCGGGGCGTAATTCACCATCCTCGGTCATCTCCAGCAGGGTGGCGGCGACTTCGAGTAAGGCATCGGTATGTGCGTTGAAACCCCCTGTCTCGAGGTCGATAACTACCGGCAGGAAGCCCCGGAACCGTTGGCGGATAAGTGACTCTCCATCATCGTTCACGACGCGATCTGCCAGCGTAAGGTCTCTCCAGCGCGCAGCGGTATAACCGTGTCGTCACCAAGGCTCAGACTTTCGGGCAGAGTGTTGGGAGTTTTGCGCAAGGTGATCGTGTCGGTGTTGCGAGTTAAGCCATAGAAGTCGGGACCGTGGTGACTCGTAAAGCCTTCGAGATGCTCAAGTGCATCTTCGTCTTCAAAAACTTCCGCATAGAGGGGCAATGCACTCGTGGCCGTGTAGCAGCCGGCGCAGCCGCAGGCACTCTCTTTCGCACTGCGGACATGAGGTGCTGAATCAGTACCGATGAAAAATCGACTGCTGCCCGAGGTTGCCGCCTTACGCAAGGCAGTTTGGTGGCTGTTGCGCTTCAGAATTGGCAGGCAGTAATAATGAGGCCGAATCCCGCCAACGAGCATATCGTTACGGTTGTAGAGTAAGTGCTGCGGCGTGATCGTTGCCGCAACCCGGTCCCGCGCACCCGCGACAAAGGCGACCGCATCCTCGGTTGTTATATGCTCAAAAACGACCCGTAAGCCGTTGAACTGCTCGACCAGCGGCTCAAGGTGTTGCTCGATAAACAATTTCTCACGATCAAAAATATCGATATCGCTGCCCGTGACTTCGCCGTGAACCAGAAGCGGAATATCGTGCTCTTCCATGGCCTCGAGGGTTGGATATAGCGCTCTGAGATCATTTACCCCCGCGGCGGAGTTCGTTGTGGCGCCCGCAGGATACAGTTTGACGGCCCGCACGTGGTCGGAGGCGGCCGCTCGGGCAATTTCCTCGCGGCTAGTCGTGTCGGTGAGGTAGAGCGTCATCAGCGGGTCAAAATTCGGTGCCTCGGGTGCTAGAGCATCGAGAATTCGCTGTCGGTAGGCGAGAGCTTGATCAACGGTTGCCACCGGAGGCACCAGATTGGGCATGACAATCGCGCGGTGGGCCCAATGAGCTACATCGTTGACCGTGCGTGTGAGCGCAGACCCATCGCGTAGATGAATGTGCCAATCGTCGGGGCGGGTAAGAGTGAGGGTGTCCATGACATTGTTCCGCTGGGTTTGCGTATAGTCTAGCAGGGCTTAACTGGGCAATGCTGCTCAGCAGGCGTAAACTGCAGCGCTCACCCTGTATATTCTCTCTAAATTTAAACGGATCCCCAGATTATGTCGTCTGTCAACAAAGTCGTGCTTGCCTATTCCGGTGGCCTCGATACCTCGGTCATCGTCCGCTGGTTGCAGGAAACCTATGGTTGTGAGGTGGTGACATTTACCGCCGACATTGGGCAGGGTGAAGAGGTAGAGCCCGCTCGTGCCAAGGCGGAAGCCCTTGGCGTTAAGGAAATCTATATTGACGATCTGCGCGAAGAATTTGTAGCGGATTATGTATTCCCAATGTTTCGCGCCAATACCGTCTATGAGGGTGAGTATCTGCTCGGCACCTCGATCGCGCGACCGCTCATTGCCAAGCGTTTGGTTGAGATCGCCAATGAGACGGGTGCTGATGCGATTTCTCACGGTGCGACCGGCAAAGGCAACGATCAAATTCGCTTCGAATTGGGCGCATACGCACTAAAACCAGGCATCCAGGTGATTGCGCCCTGGAGGGAGTGGGACCTGGGATCTCGGGAATCGTTGATGGCCTATTGCGCCGAGCACAATATTCCCGTCGATTTTGCCAACGCCAAGAAGAAGTCTCCGTACTCGATGGATGCGAATCTGCTGCATATTTCCTACGAGGGAGGGATTCTTGAGGATCCCTGGGCTGAGGCCGAGGATGATATGTGGCGCTGGTCAGTTAGCCCCGAAGCAGCGCCCGATACCGCTGAGGAAATTACGCTGACGTATCGCAAGGGCGATATTGTCGCTATCGACGGTGAGGCGATGACCCCAGCGGTGGTATTGGAGACGCTGAATCGGCGCGGCGGTGCGCACGGCGTGGGTAGAACCGATATCGTTGAAAATCGCTATGTCGGTATGAAGTCGCGGGGCTGCTATGAAACCCCCGGTGGCACGATCATGTTGCGTGCTCATCGGGCGATCGAATCTTTAACGCTTGATCGCGAAGCGGCGCATATGAAAGATGAGCTCATGCCGAAGTACGCCAAGCTGATCTACAACGGCTACTGGTGGTCGCCGGAACGACGCATGCTTCAGGCCGCAATTGACGCGACCCAGGAATACGTCAATGGTGAAGTCCGCCTCAAGCTTTACAAAGGCAACGTGATTGTTTGCGGCCGTCGCTCCGAAGACTCATTATTTGATGAAAGTGTGGCGACGTTCGAAGACGACGCCGGGGCTTACGATCAGAAAGATGCTGAGGGATTTATCAAACTCAACGCACTGCGATTGCGCATTGCCGCGGGTAAGGGTCGGCATCAGGCTTAAGGACAAAGACCATACCGCTTACGGTGGAGAGTTCGGAGAACGATATGACGGTTACAAGCACAAGTACAAGCACTGCCGACACTCAAGCCAAGAGCGAAGCAGAGTATCTCGATGTCCTGATCGTGGGCGCAGGTCTCTCGGGTATCGGCGCCGCGGTAAAGCTACAGCGGGATTGCCCCACTCATAGCTTTGCTTTGTTGGAGCGCCGAGAGGCCATAGGAGGCACTTGGGACATATTCCGTTATCCCGGTATCCGCTCCGATAGCGATATGCATACCCTTGGCTACGACTTCAAACCCTGGGAAGCAAAAAAGTCCATCGCCGACGGCCCTGCAATCCTCGATTACGTCAATGAGACCGCTGACGAGTATCGAGTCCGAGAAAAAATTCGCTTTAATCACAAGGTCGTCGCCGCTGACTGGAAAAGCGACCTTGATCAGTGGCATGTGACCGTTGACGCCAACGGCGCCAAGCAGGAATACCGCTGTAAATTTTTGTTTATGTGCTCTGGCTATTACAGCTACGAGCAGGGCTACGAGCCCGACTTTCCTGGGAAGTCGGATTTTGCCGGTACGTGGATTCACCCTCAGTTTTGGCCCAAGGATTTAGACTACGCGGGTAAAAAAGTGGTGGTAATTGGCTCTGGCGCCACGGCCATGACCATCGTACCCAACATGTCTTGCGACGCTGAAAAAGTCACTATGCTGCAGCGTTCGCCTACCTATGTGATTTCGGCGCCCTCCGAGGATGGCCTCGCGAACAAGCTGCGTAGCTGGTTACCGGCACAGCTTGCCTACGATGTCACTCGCTGGAAGAACACTTTATGGCAGCAAATGTTGTACGGTCTGAGCCGCACTGCACCCTCATTACTCAAAGCGATGTTGCTCAAGCGCGTGCGCAAAGAAATTGGTGATGTGTGTGATGTCGACCGTCATTTCACGCCCAGCTATAACCCCTGGGATCAGCGACTTTGTCTGGTACCTGATGACGACTTATTCCGAGCGATAAAATCGGGCAAAGCCGATGTCGTGACTGATCACATTGACGCAATCACCGAGACGGGCATTACCTTGAAGTCTGGCAAGCAGCTCGATGCCGATATCATTGTGTGCGCCACCGGGCTGGAGTTGGTCATCTTGGGCGGGGCGACATTTGCCATTGACGGTGCCGCGATCGAGTTTGAAAAAGAATGGACCTACAAAGGGATGATGTGCTCAAACATCCCCAACATGGTGCAGACTTTTGGTTACGTCAATGCATCGTGGACACTCAGAGCCGATCTCATCGCAGGCTGGGTCTGTCGATTGCTCAATCATATGGACAACAAAGGTTATAGCAGTGCCACCCCACGATGCCCAGAACCCCTTGCGAACTCAATGCCCAAGCGACTTTGGATCGATGATTTCTCGGCGGGCTATATGCAGCGGGTACTACCAAGATTCCCCCGGCAGGGGGACCGAGAGCCCTGGATCAACCCCCAGAATTATCGCAAAGATCGGAAAATGTTCCGCGATGCGCCCTTGGAAGACGGTGCTCTAATATTTAGCCGCACTCGCTCGAGCTCCCAAGACACGCCACTCAAAGCCGCGAGTTAGTTCGTTTTGGCACCGTTGGAGCTTCAGGAGACACTGGTGTACTGCCCCTACTGCGGCGAGCCCATTACCGTGTTGCTCAATCCCGAAGATGTAGGTGTCGACTACATAGAGGATTGCCAGGTGTGCTGCCGCCCTATTGATTTCGTTATCAGCGATGATGGCATGGGTCAGTTGATGGCCACGGTGCGCGCTGAAAACGACTAGCTTGTAGTTCCTGTTTGTAGTCCCTGCTGATACGCCTAATACGGCGAGTTTCAGTGATCTAAACTTGGCCTTGTCGTGGGAGCGTGACCCCGAGATGCCATTCTTTCCAATTATTCGATAATTCCGATTGTTATTGTCGAAATAATTAACTTTTAAGATTGCTCGAAGACCACCATACTGTCTAGTAAGCAATACCAACACACCTTTTTAGCATTTTTGGAGATAAGCAATGACTGTGTCACGTGTTCCGAACGTAACCTTCAAGACCCGTGTTCGCGATGAATCGGTTGAGGGATCCAACCCATTCCGTTGGGAAGATAAGACCACCGCTGACCTATTCGGCGGCAAGCGAGTTGTGGTGTTTTCACTGCCCGGTGCCTTTACGCCCACATGCAGCTCTAACCA
Source organism: Luminiphilus sp. (assembly GCA_965657905.1). Taxonomy (GTDB): domain Bacteria; phylum Pseudomonadota; class Gammaproteobacteria; order Pseudomonadales; family Halieaceae; genus Luminiphilus. The sequence continues at coordinate 47,863 of CBFHPT010000003.1, forward strand.
TCTGCCGCGGTACGATGAGCTCTACGAGGAGTTCCAAAAAGAAGGTATCGACGAAATCATTTGCGTATCGGTGAATGACGCATTTGTGATGTTTAAGTGGGGCAAGGAGATCGGCAACGAGAACATTTTCCTACTGCCCGATGGCAACGGTGAGTTCACCCGCAAGATGGGTATGCTGGTCGACAAGGCGAACCTGGGCTTCGGTATGCGTTCGTGGCGCTACTCGATGGTTGTGAACGACGGTGCGATTGAGAAGCTATTCTCTGAAGCCGGTTACGACGACAACTGCGAGAGCGATCCCTTCGAAGTGTCTGATGCTGACACCATGCTTGCATTCCTGCGTGGTTCGAACGTCGAAGAGACGCAGGTCTCTGAGCCGCGTCTGGCTTTCGAGGGCTGATTGCAGTCGCACTGCGTAGGCTTTGTGCCTTGTAACCAGCGACCCCATAAATAGCCGGCTTATGCCGGCTTTTTTTGTGCGTGTGGTCAGTGCCGTATCGCTTCGGTGCTAGTGAAAATCTCTGGATTTCACCCGCAGCGCAGTGAGGGCATGGCTGTAGTCATACAGCCCGCCGGCGATCACATGCATCACGCCGTCCCTGCACTCCAGGGTGCCCTTAACCAGTAGCAGTTGTGCGGTCATCAGGGCCTGCCGGAAATGCTCCTGCACCTTGGGCCACACAACGACATTGTGATTGCCGGTTTCGTCCTCGAGCGTCAGGAAAACAACGCCCGATGCGGTGCCCGGTCGTTGGCGACAGGTAACTATGCCGGCAACGCGGACAAAGCGGTTGTTTCCCCAGTGGCTGAGCTCTGTTTGCTTGCGGCAGCGATTGAAGGGGTCCTGATGGCGCAACAACGCGAGCGGATGTTCACGCAGGGTGAGACCGGTAGCGTGGTAATCGGCCAAGACATTCTCGGCGACCGAGGGTGCATTGAGGTGAACAGTATCATCAAGGTCGGTTGGGTGCTGTCGGGACTCGGTTGTGAGTAATGGGCGCGACGATTCCAGCGCCATAATCTGCCACTGGGTTTGATGGCGGTGGCCACTCAGGCTGGCCAGCGCATCAGCGGCGGCCAGTGCTTCCATGTTGCCTTTGTCCAGTTGCGCGCGCCGTCGGAGATCACCTACCTGATGGAATACCTGTTGTTGTCGCGCATCAATAATTCGCTTGGCTGCTTCACGATTCAGACCTTTGACCAGTCTCAGTCCCAGTCGGATAGGGGGCTGCCCGTGATCTGGGCGCGGTAGCAGTTGATGGTCCCAGTCGCTGTGGTTGATATCGGCAGGCAGTACGGTAATGCCGTGGCGTTTGGCGTCCTGAACCAATTGTGACGGCGTGTAGAAACCCATGGGCTGGCTATTGAGCAGGCCCACATAAAATGCTGCCGGATGATGGCATTTCAGCCAGGCTGATACATAGGCGAGTAGGGCGAAGCTTGCCGAGTGAGATTCTGGAAAGCCGTAGCCGCCAAAACCTTTGATCTGGTCGAATAGCCGGTCGGCAAAATCGGGGCTGTAACCACGATGTAGCATGCCGTTTTTCAGTTTTTTCTCGAAAGTCAGTAGCTTGCTGTTTTTGCCCCAGTTGCTAATGGCGCGGCGCAGCGCATCGGCCTCGCCACCGGTAAATCCAGCGGCAACCATCGCTAGACGAATAACCTGTTCCTGAAAAATGGGTACTCCCAGCGTACTCTCGAGCACCGAACGGATATCTTCACTGGGATAGCTGACCTTCTCCAGGCCGTGCTTACGGCGCAGATACGGATGCACCATATCCCCCTGAATGGGGCCGGGGCGGACGATGGCGATTTCGATGACCAAATCATAAAAGCAGGCGGGCTTGAGGCGTGGCAGCATCGACATCTGCGCTCGAGATTCAATCTGGAAGACGCCAATGGAATCCGCCCGCTGCAGCATTTGATAAGTGGCTTTATCCTCTCGTGGAATGTCTTGTAACCGAGCAATATTGGCGTGATCCCGATGTACCAGTGCCAGTGATTTACGGATCGCTGCGAGCATTCCCAGCGCCAGTACATCGACTTTTAAAAGCCCCAATGATTCGATGTCTTCCTTGTCCCATTGGATAACGGTGCGGTCGGCCATGCTGGCGTTCTCTATAGGCACCATATTGGACAGTGGACCACGACTGATAACAAAGCCCCCGACATGTTGAGACAGGTGACGCGGAAAGCCTAAAATTTCCTGCACTAACTCAAGAAATAACCGAGCCTGCCGGCCAGCCATGCCGACTCCCTGCCGTTCAAAGCGTTGGGTGAGTTCTCGTTCCCGATTCCACCAGGCGAGTGATTTGGCCAGATCATCCACAAAAACTGCATCAAGACCCAAAGCCTTTCCAATGTCGCGCACCGCGCTTCGAGATCGGTAAGTGATAACCGTAGCGGCGAGGGCAGCCCGGCGCCGACTGTATTTTTGATAGATATATTGAATCACTTCTTCCCGACGCTCGTGCTCAAAGTCCACATCGATATCTGGTGGCTCATCCCGCTCGCGGGATATAAAGCGTTCAAACAGCAGTGATACCTGTTCGGGAGACACCTCGGTGATGTGTAGGCAATAGCACACGACCGAATTGGCTGCTGAGCCCCTACCCTGGCAGAGAATATCGCGCTCTCGGGCGAAGCGAACGACATCAAAAACGGTGAGAAAGTAATACTCGTAGTTGAGCTCGGTGATCAGTTCGAGCTCACGATGAATCCGCTCCTGAATGGCCAGCGGCACGCCATCGGGCCAGCGTCGTGCGGCACCGGCGGCCACTTCCTGACGTAGATAACTGTTGGCATCGTGTCCGTCCGGTACGACTTCTTCAGGGTACTCGTAGCGCAGTTCATCAAGACTGAACGTGCACTGGGCCGCGATACGCAAGGTTTCCCCCGTTAGTGATGGCGGATACAGCGGCAGTAGTTTGTCGAGGCTGCGTAGGTGCTGTTGGCTGTTGGCCAGTCGCCGCTGGCCGAGGCGATCGACGCTGGTGTTGTAACGCAGAGCAGTGAGCACATCGTGCAAGCGCTTGCGTGCTGCACAGTGCATTTGTACGTCACCGCAGGCCACCATGGGAAGTCCAAGTGTTTGAGCGAGTTGCCAGCGATGGCGGAAGCGTCGCACTTCATCATTACCCAGCAGCCGTGCCATACCTATCCATACCCGACCTCGGCACAGGCGCGCTAACTGTTGACCGTAGGCTGTTTCCTGCTCCCCTTCACCGGGTAGCCAAATCAACAGGCAGCGTTTGAGGTGGAAAATGATATCCCGCAGATGGGTCGTGTATTCCCCTTTGGGGCTGCGTCTGCGGGAGCGACTGATAAGCCCTGACAACTCACCGTAAGCAGCTCGATTCGGCGCTAGCGCGATCAACCGAATGCCCTCGGTCAGGTTGAATTCGCTACCGATAATGAGCGGGAGTCCAACCTCTTTGGCAGCAACATGCGCTTTGACGACGCCGGCTAGTGAGCACTCGTCGGTAATTGCCAGTGCCTCATAGCCACACTCAGCGGCCCGCAACACCAGTTCTTCCGGGTGCGAAGCGCCCCGGAGAAAGCTGAAATTACTCAGGCAATGGAGTTCGGCATATGACACGGCTGGCTCACGTTGTACTGCATATTTAACTGTATATTTATACAGTATAACGTGAGTTAGGAGGCTATGGTTGTACTTATTAGAACTGCGTTTTAAGCACTGTCCTTGACTATTGTTCAGTCAGCGGCCGGTGATTTCGCCGTGCAGGGCGGCCAAACGTTGCAGTAGCTGGTTCTGTGCCCGAGTGGGAATGTTCTCATCGTCCATTGCCTTAATCAGGTCTTCCACAATTGCATTGAAGTGGACTTCGCCAATCGCCATCTCTTGATGGGTTTCATCGCTGACAGCGCCCGGGTTGGGCGTCACCAAGCCATAAGTCTTCATTGTGTCATGCACATTGCAGCCAAGGGTCACCAGTCCAGCTCGCTTAAACTCTACGGGCTCGGCATCGTTGGCATGGTACAGCTTCAGCTCAAAGGTCTTGGCATCCGAGAATGAATAGACGTGATGGCGAATATCATCGCTGTTTGGGAAGCGCACCCGGGACCCGGGGGCGGTGATTGAGACGAAAGGCTCAAAATGTTTGTCAATTTGGTCAACGATAATGTCTTTTGGTGCTGCATAGCGGTCACCGTCAGCAAGCAACACGATGGCGCTGGGAACGGGTTGGCCTGTCATGTCGACAACCAGAATATCAGCGACTGCCATGGCGCCGGTTAGCGCCGCGAGCACTGCGGCGATGCTACGACAGAACATATTTTTTGGGTTCGCCCGGAAAGTCTCGTCGTACCATTGTGGAGCCATCCTAATGCCGCTGCAACGCGGATAATCCTAGTGATTTTTTAGTATTTATGACGGTTTGCGTGAAGGTGTCGTCAGAACGCCTGTTAGTTGGCATAGTAGCCCTTTATGCGAAGGAATAACCCGATGTCCCTTATCAGATTGTTGGCGTTAATAGTGTCTTTACCGTTGTTGACGATGGCCTGCACTGGGGTGCCCGACGGCATCGAACCGGTGACGGGCCTCGATACTGAGCGTTATTTGGGTCGTTGGCACGAAGTTGCGCGTCTCGACCATAGTTTTGAGCGGGGGTTGGTCGACGTGACGGCAGAATATAGCCTGCTGGATGATGGCGATATTCGGGTACTCAACAGTGGCACTGATAGCGAGAGTGGTGAGCGAGAAAGTGCCGAGGGACGTGCAAAATTTGTCGGTGATGCCGACGTCGGCCATCTCAAGGTGTCGTTTTTCGGACCTTTTTATGGCAGCTACGTGATTTTTGAGCTCGATCCAGCGTATCAATACGCCTTCGTCGCGGGATTTAACACGGATTATCTTTGGCTGTTATCCCGCACCCCAAGCGTGAGCGATGAGGTACGCCAGCGCTTCGTGGAACGCGCTGGCGCCGCGGGCTTCGATACCGAAAAGCTGATTTGGCTTGACGGTAGCTGAGGGCCGGGCGCTGAGGCCCAGCTGTTGTTCTAAGGCTTAGTGTTTAGATCTTGTTGCCGGCATTTATAAGCTGCCATTGATCTTTGCCGTTTTTGCGCTGATACCGATACTGCACCGGTGAGCCGTCGGGGAGGGCGTGCAGTTGGTCTTCGGCGTTTGCCTTGAACTGAATGCGCGCGCGTGTCTTGCTCTGTTGCATACGACACGGTGCATTTTCCCCATTTTCGGCATTGTGGAACGTCACTCGAACTTCGTTGCTCGCACCGGCAGTATCATTGTTGTGTACGTGACCGGTGAAAATGCACTCGCGTGTGACATCTTCAGCCATAGCACCGGTAGTGAATAAAACGGTGCTGAGTAAAGCTACTGGTAATGTTTTCATTGCTTTCTCTCCTGCGCTTCACAGCGCGTCTATCGCTTCACAGCGTTATTTTGCGGTGGTTGCCGCACGTCTTCGGTGGGCCCGTTACCTGGTTAGGTAGCGATCGTCGCCGACATGTTGCTTGGTGGCGATATCGCCTGGCTGTCACCGAAATGAAACATAAATGTAACATAAATGAAACATTAGTGTCATCAAGTCTTTGGTGATTTTGCCATTAACGGGCTCAACCGACTGATCTAAAAAGAAAAAAATGCGCTTTCTGCTGGTTAGGCCTCGAGTGGGTTGGCTTAGGGAAGTACACCCTGAACATACCAGCGGCGGTTGCGGCGGTCTTGAAATAACCATAGAGGCTGCCCACTGGTGGAGCGCGCAACGTAGTAATCGCGGCTGATGGGTTGTTGCCACCAGTTATCCTCTATTCGCTCGGGACCATAGATCACATCAAGGGGGCCATTCCAAAACAGGCGTTCCTGTTCCTGGTGAACCGGTTGAGGCTCAGCAAATAGCCAAAAGGGTCGTTGCCCGCTGTGGCGATACTCAATCACGGAATCACTACTATCTTGGCTCAAATATTGGCTGTGTTCGGGGAGGTGTGCCTCTCGCAGGCCAAGTTGCCTGACAGCTTGCAACCCAAGGCGACCACGCAACCGATCGAGCAAGCTGTGTAAAGGTTCGGCGGTGTGGCTCTGATTAAACAGATCGCTGGGTCTAACCTGATCGCTTGTCAATTGGTTCACGTCGAGGGCCAGGCCTTCGATATCGTTTCCGATTGTCAGTCGCTCTAAGCGCAGGCAAGACAGTTCCAACCAGATTGATGAATTGGTATGGGCTTCGCTGCTGGTGACTGTGAAGCTCTCTGGATCGCCGCGCATCCGCAGTAACTGCCACGTAATGATGCCGGTGCTGAGCTGAGTATTGCGGAGAAACTGGCAAAACCCCTCAAGTAGCTGAACCATTGCCGGCTTAAGTTCTGCGGTATGGCGGATTTCGAACCCAAACCAGAGTGCGTCATAGAAAGTGGCGGGTGGATGGTAGTCCTGAGTGACATCGTCGCTACTGGCGATAGCGCGGGCGAGCCATTGCTGGAAGGGTTTTCCGCAGCGCCGGCCGATGGCCGCGGAGGGAAGTTTCAATAAGTCGTCAATAGAATGGATGCCTGCGCGTTCAAGACTAGTGATCACACGCTGAAAATCACCGCCGTTGTCGCAGGGGATCAAGGATAGCGGCAGCGGGCCGAGGCGAGCCGTCAACGACGGGTTGGCCTCAATTGCGGGGGCATTTTCTTGCAGGCTCAAAAGCCCCGCTGCGATACGGTTAGGTGCTAACGCAAAGCGGGTGACAAAGCCCCGGTGTGCCATAGCACGCTGCAACTGCGCAATGAGTGGTTCGATACTGCCATATAGACGCAGACAGCTGCCGACTTCCAGTTGCAGGGCATTATCCTGCCAGGCTTCAAGGGTTGGGGTGATGCTGTACGCCCAGTGCAGCAGTCGTTGCAGCGCACGCTGTTCTTGGGTTCGGTCACGCTCGAGGAGTATCAGCGTGTCATCAGCAATGAGCGCTCGGACGGTACTCGCGCTTTGACCGCAGCTGACGCCTGTGGCGAGCGCTTCATCGTTGGCTGCGACGACTCGCTGGCGCTCAAGCACGACCACCGGGCGCGACTCTTCCTTCGACAAGCAGTCGAGGGGCAGGCGCGGAAATCGAACACAGAGCCAAAGAGACATTGAGACAACACAAATACTGGTTAAATATACAGTATTTTAGTGGGCCAAGTTCTGCAAGTGCTGTTTAAGTTAGAGGGTGCCCCTCGATCAAGCAGGCCGCGACAGGGTCAAATGCCACCACTTTCCATCAGGTACTGAATCGCGCCTTTGATGGCAAAGCCAAGGATGCCCATGGCAAGGGCAATAAACAAAATGAACGTGCCGTACTTACCGGCTTTGTTCTTGCGCGCTAAATCCCAAACGATAAACACCATAAACAGCATGAGGCCGCCTACCCCGAGGGTGACGCCCCAATCGCTCATCCATTCATCGAGGGCCACTTCAGTCGGCTTTGATGGTGGTGTTCAGTGTGACTGACGCGGTCATGGAGTTCGTGATCAGGCAGCTCTCTTCGGATTTATGCAGTACTCGCTCGAGTTTGCTGGCGTCTTCGGTACTCGTCACGACGACATCGAGCGCAATTTCAGTGAACTGGTTTTTTCGGTCTATCCGATCGAGTGTGCCTGTGGCAACGCATTGAATAGCCTGCCATTCAACTTTGGAAGCGCGCGAAATGCCTCGAAAGCTCAATATAAAACAATCTGCCACCGCCGCCATGATCAGAGCCTCAGGGCTCCACTGGTCTCCCGGCCCGCCAAATTCTGCTGGCGCATCTGTGGTGATGTCGACAACGCCGTTACTACTGACAATCACATGAGAGTCGCCCGCAGCACCTTGAGCGTTGACCGTGTAGTGGTGAGGTAGTGCTTCCATGGTATTGCTCCAAAAGTGGCTTTTTGAATGCCGCTTATTCTACACCGGCCTTCGTCTTGTCGCCACGATAAGCCTGAACTAGCATGCAGCACTCAACAATAACGATAAGACATTCACTATGGCGCATTTTCAATGGTTAGCGGCAATGCCGTGCTATTTCGATCGGCGGGGGTGGTATGCGAACTTCAAGCCCTGAACGAATCCAGCAGCTAACCGAACTCGGATTATGGCAAGGAGACACGCTGCATAGCTTGTTGGCGCAACAGTGCCGCCAGCGCCCCGGCGCACTCGCTGCGGTCGATCAGCCTAACAAGCAGGCCTTGATGGGCAGTCCGCCCCAGCGTTTGAGCTTTGCAATCCTTGATATCGCCAGCGACGTTTTGGCGAGTCAGCTGTTGGCGCGGGGCGTGCGGGAATCCGATGTGGTGATGGTTCAACTGCCCAACTGTGTCGAGCTAGTGGTTTGCTTTTATGCGTTGAGCAAAATTGGCGCCGTGATTTCGCCACTGCCGGTTCAGTACGGTGCCCATGAAATTGCGGGTTTTGGTCAGAGCCTCAACCCCGTGGCGTTTATTAGTTGTAATGAATTTCAGGGGCAGAATTTGGCCGAGCGAGCCCGGGGTGTACTGGCGGATGTCCCAGTGTTGTCTGTCGATGACGACCTCGACTGTACTGCGTTGCAGCTCGATGAGTCCTCTGCCAAGGCCTTGCAAGAGTACCGCGCCGAGGTTCCTGACGACCCCCATCGAGTGATCACGGTCTGCTGGACATCAGGCACAACCGGTACACCCAAGGGCGTCCCGCGCTCTCACGCAATGTGGCTGGCAACCGCGCGAACGACTGCTGAAGCGGGGGGCTATCAGGCCGGCGAGTATTTGCTCAACCCGTTTCCACTAGTGAATATGGCCGCAGTGGGGGGCTTCCTATTCGCAGCGGCTGTGCACGGTTGTGGTCTATTTCTTCACCATCCCCTGGATCCAACACTGTTTCTTCAGCAGCTTCAGGATGAGCAAATCAACTTCACCATTGCGCCACCGGCGCTGCTCAATCAACTCGCCCAGCAGTCGGCGTTGTGGCAGCAGTTCGATTTCAGTGCTGTGCGCGCAATCGGTTCCGGTTCTGCGCCACTTTCGCCGGAAATGATTCGCGTGTTCGAACACGAGTACGGCAAGCCAATCATTAATTTTTACGGTTCTAATGAAGGTATCTCGCTGTTCGCTACCCCGGAGAATGCCTCCGATCCAGCGACCCGCGCCAGTCAGTTTCCGCGCCTCGGTGTTAAAGGAATGCCTTGGACAGGTTACGCCGCGACGGCTGTCACGAGTAAGGTGATTGATCCTCAGGCAGGAATCGAATTGACGGCCCCCGGGGATGTCGGTGAGCTGTGTTTTGCGGGTGCGACGGTGTTCGACGGTTATCTGGGTATGGATAACAGCGACGTTTTCACCTCCGATGGTTTTTTCAGAACCGGTGACCTTGTTGAGATTTGCGGTGACCCGCCGAATTACTATCGGATCGCTGGCCGCTGCAAAGACGTTATTAATCGCGGCGGCATGAAGATCTCACCGGTGGAGCTCGATACTTTGCTTGAGACCGCGCCCGGCGTTCGCGAGGCGGCGGTTTGCGCCTACCCCGATCAAAAGCTCAGTGAGCGCGTTGCAGTTTGTGTTGTGCCCTTGGAGCCCGAGTCTCCCCCTTCTCTCGAGATGCTGTGCGCGTATCTCACCGAGCGCGGTGTGGCGCGATTCAAACATCCTGAGCGACTGGAAATACTCACGGCGTTGCCCCGCAACCCGATGGGTAAGGTCGTGCGTGGTGAGCTTCAGAAAACCCTGTCAAACGATGCCTAATCATAACGAGGAGAAGGGCTGATGAGTTCCGCAATTTATGTGTTGGGTGGTAGTCAAACGGACTTTGCACGTAATTGGGTGCGCGAAGATCTCGAGATGTTTGATTTGTTTGCTGAGGCACTGACCGGCGCCTTGTCCGATGCGGCGATCGAGCCCGGCGACATAGAAGTGGGCCACATTGGTAACTTTGTTGGCGACCTGTTTGCAGGCCAAGGTTTGCTCGGTGGATTTTTTGGTCAGCTGTATCCCGAATTAATGTCACTCCCAACGTCTCGCCATGAAGCTGCGTGCGCCTCCGGCTCGATGGCGATGTTGGCTGCCATGCGCGACATTGAGTCGGGTCATTATGAAACTGCCTGCGTCCTTGGGCTGGAGCTGATGCGCAATGTGAATGGCCGCACGGCGGCAGAACATCTGGGTGCGGCTGCGTGGCATGGACACGAGGCCACGGAATGCGAGTATCCCTGGCCTCACCTGTTTGATCGAATTACCGAGGCTTATGAAGTGCGCTACGGAATTCGAGGCGAGCATCTGCGGACCATTGCTGAAATTAACTTTGCCAACGCCCGTCAAAATCAGTTGGCTCAATCACGAGATTGGCAGTTCCCCGATGGGGCTTTTTCGACGGATGATCAGCTTAATCCGGTCATTGAGGGGCGTGTCCGCAAACTCGATTGTGGCCAGATAACCGATGGTGCCGCCTGCGTGATTCTTGCGAATGAGCGGGTTGCCAAGGCTCATGCGCAGAAGCTTGGGCTGCAACTGGCAGACCTACCGCGTATTAAGGGGTGGGGTCACCGTTCGAGTGCAATATCTCTGGCGAGCAAATTAGCGGCCTCAAAAGATCAGCCATTGCTGTTTCCCCATGCAGCACAGACCTTGTCCGATGCGCGGCGACGCGCGGGGATGAGTGACGTTACCGAGCTCGACGGGCTGGAAACCCATGATTGCTTCACGGTGACCGAATATATGGCGATCGATCATTGCGGGTTAACCGCTCCGGGTGAAAGCTGGAAAGCGATAGCTGAGGGACGAATTACCAAAGATGGCGACTTTCCGATCAACCCAAGCGGTGGTCTGATTGGCCTTGGTCACCCGGTCGGTGCAACAGGTGTACGTATGGTGTGGGACTGTGCCAAGCAGGTCACGGGACGTGCCGGTGCATGCCAGATTGCGGGTGCTGAGAATATGGCGACCTTTAATGTCGGCGGCAGCACAACCACCTGCGCCAGCTTTATTGTGGGTGTGGGTAGCTGATAGGTGGCGGCACTGCGCGAGGTCTTTATTTATGATGCCATCCGTAGTGCACGTACTCGGGCCAAACCCGACGGTGGGCTGCACGATCTAACCCCTCCAGCCCTACTTGGGCAGTTGTACCACCGCCTTGCTGAGCGAACCCGTCTCGATCCCGAGCTTATTACCGAGGTGATGCTTGGTTGTGTCACCCAGCACGGTGAGCAAGCTGCGAATCTGGCTAAAACGTCGGTGCTGCATACGGGTTGGCCGGCTCACATAGCCGGGCTCACGGTTAACCGCTTTTGCTCATCGAGTATTGATGCCATCGCGCTGGCAGCGCTCAAGGTCGCCACTGGGCAAAGTCAGGGGATTATCGCGGGAGGCATCGAGATGATGTCACGGGTGCCGCTACTCGCAGATGAGGCCCGCGTGTTTACCGATATGGCCTATGGTGTCCGCAATCAGGTATTACTCATGGGCAGTGGTGCGGATCTGATAGCCACGCGACTGGGTGCTACCCGCGAGGACTGCGATGCGGTGGCATTGTTGAGTCAGCAGCGAGCCGCCCGGGCGCAGTCTGAAGGGCGCTTTACCTCGATCGTTGGTATCGAGACTCCAAAGGGCATCGTGTCATCGGATGAGTGCGTGCGACCCGATATCACCGCAGAGCGTCTGGCCAAGCTGCCGCCGGCGTTTGCCGAATTGGGTGCGGCGGGCGCAGATGCAACGCAACTGGCTGCGAGTCCTGATCTCGATCGGATTGAGCACGTGCACACGGCGGGTAATTCTCCTGCGATGTGTGACGCTGCGGCGGTGACCCTGATTGGTGATGAGAGTCTTGGTAAGCAGCTTGGTATTAGCCCCCGAGCGCGCCTGCTGGGCAGTGCGACTGCTTGCGGTGATCCCCTTGAAGTGCTGACGGGTTGCATACCGGCGACCCAGCAAGTGTTGCGGAATTACGGGATGAGCACTGACGATATTGATCTTTTTGAGATTCACGAAGCTTTTGCCGCAACCGTGATCAAGGTGCGCTCAACGCTCAATATTGACGATAGCCGGCTAAACGTGAATGGCGGGGTGATTGCCCTGGGACATCCGATGGGCGCCACAGGCGCCATCATGACGGGCACGTTGCTCGATGAGTTGGAGCGCAGCGATTTATCGGTGGGCGTGGTCGCAGCCAGTGGTGCCGCAGGGAGTGGCAGCGCACTGCTATTAACGCGTTTATGACTCTCCACTGAGACACTGTTTACCCACAATCCTCAGGTGTCTGTCTCAATCAGCTATTTCAAGCAGCTGGCTTAGGCAACAGGGTGAAGCATCTGGCCGTTACTTGTGCGCATTGTGCGGGTGGGCAATTCCCAGAGTTGGGGTTGCTCGGGAATATCGTTTTCGATGCCCAGGCTAATGTTCTCCACCTGTTGGCCACCACGTTGTTTGAGAATATCGACCGTTCGATAGCCGCTAATCATTAGGCGTAAACTCGCTGGCGTGTGCTGACTGGCGACATCGGTTGATCGGAAGAAAATCGCCAAAGTGTCGCTCTCGGCTGCAGCCAGCTGTAGTTTGCGCAACTCGGCATAACGGTAGTCTGTCGCGCCTAACCAGCTGAAGACAACACTGCAGGTTGTACTGCGCAGTGCCTGCTCGGTAGCCCAAAGCAAATCTTCCCGGTTCTTCGGATGCACCATCAAAATCTGCCGGGTATCGATATCTCGAGCGGCGAGTAAGGGCCCATAGGGTGCCTGAGGCGGCGCGATGAATGTCTGCCAACGACCCTGTCCGCTGAGTGTGGCCATGGTGGGCAAAAACAGCCCCATTGAACCCATGCCCGAACCGTCACTCAGCACCTCAACACTGCCTCGCTGCGGCCAACCGCCAAACTGCAACTGCTGATCGAGTTCCCGATAGCCAGTGGGCATGGCGTCGACCCCGTGCCAGTCACTGTTGGCGGAATGGTTAAGGGCAACGACATTATTAGAGGCTTCCAGGCCGCGCCAGGTATCGGGACGGCTTATGATGTGCTCAAGCGGATCGTTCATGATTGTGCTCCGTTGTCATCGTATTCGCGTACTGATCGGTGTATTGATCGACTAGCTAATTAAGTGTGGCGACCGCTGTCATGGTCATTTACACAGTGCTGTATGGATAAACAGTATTATTAGAATCGTCTGAAAGCAAGAGGAGTTTTTCTTGGAGAGTCGTGAAAAGCGACATGTCCGCCGCTCGGCGCTTGCCGAGCCCCACTTCAAACGCTATTTCCCGGCCAGCTGGTTTTCCAGTTTGGGCTCTTGGATGTTGCGCTTCCTACTGGGCTGGAGCGCCTGGGACCTCACCGAGTCGGGTACTTGGGTTGGCGTCGTTGCGGCGCTCATGCTGGCCCCCGCATTTGTGCTCTCGCCGCTGTTTGGCATTCTTTCTGATCGCATTAACCCGCGGCACGGATTGATCGCATCCATGCTTATTCATGGTTTTATCGGTCTTGCGGGAGCGCTCAGTTTATTTTCTGGTACCTATGACCTGACGGTCCTGCTCTGTCTGGCCTTCGCAATGGGTGTTGTCACCTCCGGGCACAGCCCGATGCGACTTGCATTAATCCCGCTACTGGTTGGCCGGGAGGCTCTGCCGAGTGCCGCGGGTATGTCGGCGATGACCTTCAATACTGCGCGCATCTTGGGTCCGGCATTGGGTGCCTGGCTGATTCAGCAGTGGGGTGCCGGTGAGGCGCTTCTGGTCTCTGTGTTTATGTTTTTTACCTCGGGGGCGATTCTCTTGACGCTCAGCGAGATTGGCCATCGGGCGCCTCGTCCGCGAGAGGCGTTTGTCGTCCAATTCAAGGAGGGTCTGCGCTATACCCGCAATCACCCGGGCATCCGTTTGATTTTTGGCTTTACCGTCGTTAACGGTCTTCTCGGTCGCAGCGTGGTCGAACTGCTGCCTGCGCTGTCGGGCTCGCTGCTTGGCGGCGGGTCGGGTGAGCTGGCAACATTGACTGCGAGCGCAGGCGTCGGTGCAATCACCGGCGGCCTGCTGTTATCCCGGCAGAATGCCAGCACGGTACGCCTGCTATTGATGGTGTCGGTTGCCATGATCACCGCTTCACTGGTGATTCTCAGCTTAAATTGGATGGTTGATCTGGTTTACTTGAGCTGCCTCGTTGGTTTGCTAAGCCTGTGTACAACGGTCGCGGGAACCAGTTGCCAAACAATTACCCAGCTATCCGTCGCCGAGGAGTATCGGGGGCGGGTCATGAGCTTGTGGATTTTACTTGCGATGGGATCGCCCGCCGTTGGGTCGGCGGTATACGGTGCGATGTCTGACGTCTTTGGCTTTGTACCGGTACTGGCGGTGTCAGCGGTTATTGCGCTTGGCCTGGTGGCGGCCCTTTATGCCCGGCGACGATTATTGCTGGATGGATAAGTTCCGCTTTGCCGAGACCCCTGTGCCAGCAGAATGACCAACTGATCGAGGTAGTCCCAGGGGTTACCAGGACCGAAGCCTTTAATTGCCGAATCGGTCGTCAGTAATAGCGACTGAAGTTGCTCAATGCTGGCTTCTGACTGGCGCTGGAAAGCCGACTGGACCAATCCTGCGCGACTGCGCCACACGCCCCGTTGATTGATTGCCTGCCCCAAATTACTGCCCCGTTGGCAGTCTTCCTGCAGTTGTGCCAACAACCGGACATCCCGGGCGATGACCCACAAGATCGCCGAAGGCTGTGTAGCTTCAGCTTCGAGACCGCGCAGGCCACGCAGCGCACCACGGGCATCTCCGGATAAGGCCGTATCGACCAAACCAAAGCTGTTGTAGCGCGCATTGTCTAAAACGCCAGACACTATCGTCTCAGCGGTGATCACGGTGCCATCCGCGAGCAGCTTGAGTTTTTCCACTTCCTGGGCGGCTGCCAGCAAATTTCCCTCAACGCGCTCTGCGAGTAACTGCACCGCCTCACGATCCGCGCGCAGCCCCGCGGCATTCAACCGATCACCCAGCCATCGAGGGAGCTCTCGTGGTGCTATCGGCCAAACCGGCACGACAATCCCGGCTTTATCAAGGGCGGTGTACCACTTGGCGCGCTGGGATTGTTTATCGATTTTGCCTGATACGATCAGCAATACGTCATCGCTGTTGTACTTGAGGTACTCCTGAATGGCTTTGCTACCTTCGGCGCCGGGCTTGCCGGTCGGCAGCCGCAGCTCGATGAGTTTACGCTCCGCGAACAGCGACATGGCGCCCGCACTCTGCAGTAAATCCTGCCAGTCGCTCACCTTCGAGATTTCGATAATCTCGCGCTCGCTACAGCCGTTGGCGCGAGCGGCGCGCCGAAATTGGTCGGCACACTCCTGAACGATCAGGGTTTCCTCACCGCTGATCAGGCAGCAGGGGGGCTGGCCGCTCTGCAGCTGTCGTTCTAGCTGTTCGGGTTTGATCTGCATCAGTTGCCGAGGCTGTGGGTCACCCGTCGGGTGATCTGGGCTGACAGCTCACGACGCATCTCGTCACGTAACAGCCGCAATTCTTCTGTCTTGCCCACGATATTGCGCGGATCATTCAGAAACTGGCGAACAACGGTGGCGGTGTTGTTCTCGATCAGTGCAGCACCATCGCGCATCAAATCGATACGAACCAGCATTGTGAGTTCGACTTCGGCCGCCCGCGCCTGCGCCGTGAGCGACAGGTTGCGCTGTTGGAATACTTCATTGCCCAGCTTTAGGGTTAGCGTGTTGGCGCTTGCCTCAACGATCTCGGCGCCTTCGAGCCGGAGTTGCTGCACGACGGCGGCGGTGAGTTCGCTGCGGGGTTGGCTGCTGGCGACGGCAATTGACAGTCCACTGAGCGCGCTGTCGACACTTGACGGCGTTGTGCCTTTAAGCTGAAAGCCACAGCCCGTCAGGGCGAGGCCCAGCGTGAACACCAGTAGCCAACGTACGACGACAATAAACATCAGTTGGCGACGACGTTAACGAGTTTGCCCGGCACCACAATCACTTTCCTGACAGTGGCATCGGCAATGAATTTTTGTACGTTGTCATGGGCCAGGGCCGCAGCTTCTACCGCCGCTTTATCGGCATCAGCAGGAACTGTCACTTTCGCGCGGACTTTACCGTTCACCTGAACAACGATCTCCAGTTCATCGCGATTCAGTGCGCTTTCATCCACCGACGGCCAGGCCGCTTGCAGAATATTGCCGCCAACCAATGCTTGCCAAAGACTCTGGGTGATGTGCGGCACGATTGGGCACAACATGAGCAGGGCACTGCGCAGGGCCTCGCCCACCACCGCGCGGTCCTTGGGCGCGCTCTCGGGGGTCGAGTCGCTGTTGAGTTTAGTGATTTCGTTACACAGCTCCATAACAGCGGCAATAGCGGTGTTGAAGGTTTGGCGCCGACCATAATCATCGGTCACTTTGGCGATGGTTTCATGGGTTTTACGTCGCAGATCCTTTTGAGCCTTATTGAGTTCGGTGCCGTTCAGCGCAGGAATTTCACCCACGACAGTGTATTCACCGACGAGTCGCCAGAGACGTTTCAAAAAGCGATTGGCGCCTTCAACACCCGAATCAGACCATTCAAGCGATTGCTCAGGGGGTGCCGCAAACATACTGAAAAGTCGCACGGTGTCAGCGCCGTAGTGGTCGATGAGTCCTTGTGGGTCCACAGTGTTGCCCTTGGACTTTGACATTTTGGTGCCGTCTTTGAGCACCATGCCCTGGGTGAGCAATCGCTTGAAGGGCTCGTCCGACGTGACCAATCCCTCGTCGCGCATTAATTTATGGAAGAAGCGAGCGTACAGTAGGTGCAAAATGGCATGCTCGATACCACCCACATATTGGTCAACTTCAAGCCAATAGTTGGCTTCGTCATCGAGCATAGCCTCAGTGTTATGGGCGCTGGCATAGCGGGCGTAATACCAGGATGACTCCATAAACGTGTCGAAGGTATCGGTCTCTCGAGTGGCCTGCTGACCGCAGCTTGGACAATCAACCTGATAAAACTCTGGCATGGATTTGAGCGGTGAGCCCACGCCTTCAAAGGCGACGTCAGTAGGCAATACCACTGGAAGATCCTGTGCGGGAACGGGCACTGCGCCGCAGTCATCGCAGTTAATAACGGGAATCGGTGCACCCCAGTAGCGTTGCCGGGATACACCCCAGTCACGCAGCCGGAAGTTTACTGTCCGCTCACCCAGTCCCCGATTGCCGAGGCTTTCGATAATCGCTTCAAACCCCTCTTCAAAGCTTAAGCCATCGAACTCGCCCGAGTTCATGAGGGTGCCCTTGGCTGTGTAAGCGGCTGAAGCGAGATCTGCAGGTTCATCTGTGCTGCCAGCAATGACCTGCTTGATGGTTAGGCCGTATTTGTTGGCGAATTCCCAGTCTCTTTGGTCGTGTCCGGGTACCGACATCACCGCGCCCGAGCCGTAGCCCATCAGCACAAAGTTGGCGACCCAGACGGGCAGGGGTTCATTGGTGAGCGGATGGCGCACAGACAGACCCGTGGCCATGCCGCGTTTTTCCATGGTCGCCATCTCGGCTTCGGCAACCTTGGTGTTTCCCAATTCTGCGATGAAAGCGGCGAGCTCTGAGTTAGTGGCTGCAGCCTGTTGAGCTAGCGGGTGCTGAGGTGCGACCGCGAGATACGTGGCCCCCATCAAGGTGTCTGGCCGAGTGGTATAGACCTCGAGGGCATCGCCTTCATCGCGCTCAAAGCGAATGGTTGCTCCTTCCGATCGACCTATCCAGTTGCGCTGCATGGTGACAACTTGTTCTGGCCAGTGCTCAAGCTGGTCAAGATCGTCGAGCAGTTGCTGGGCGTAGTCAGTAATCTTGATAAACCACTGATTGATTGAGCGACGCTCTACCGGGTTGTCGCAGCGCCAGCACTTCCCATCGACCACCTGTTCGTTTGCCAAAACCGTTTGATCAGTATCACACCAGTTAACATCGGCCTCTTTTTTGTAAGCCAGTCCACGCTCCATGAGACGGGTAAAAAACCACTGCTCCCACCGGTAGTACTCGGGGGTGCAGGTGGTGACTTCGCGCTCCCAATCAAAGGCAAAACCCAGGCGCGTTAACTGTCGACGCATCTCTGTGACATTGCTGAGGGTCCAATCCGCGGGCGGGACATTATTGGCGATTGCCGCATTCTCAGCAGGCAGCCCGAATGCATCCCAGCCCATGGGTTGCAAAACGTTCTTGCCCAGCATGCGCTGATAGCGCGCGATGACATCGGCAATGGTGTAGTTGCGCACGTGCCCCATGTGCAATTTGCCGCTGGGGTAGGGGAACATGGCGAGGCAATAGAACTTCTCGCGGCTGTCATCTCGGGTGGCGACGTAGGCTTTCTCGCTTGCCCATTGGGCCTGCACGTCGAGCTCGATCTGCTGGGGTGTGTATTCCTGATTCATAGTGGCTCACTGGGCTAAACGGGGCGGCCGGTTCACAACGGGGATCCGGCGTAACAACTGGCGTATCAATTAAAGCTCAGAATTGTATCAGGCTTGGGTGATTGACTGCCGACGTGAACGAATAAAACCTAGCAGGAATAAGCCCAATAGCAGTGACAAGCAAAGAAGCATGATGGGTAAGCTGCCCGAAAGCATCAGCGGTGTGTTGCCCGCCCGGGGGGTAATTGAGCCTGTAATCGTGGCTTCGACGAACTGCTCAGATGCGGTGATCACTCGACCCTTGTGGTCGATGATGGCAGACACGCCATTGTTGGTGCCCCGCAGCAGCGGACGACCGGTTTCCAGCGCGCGGAATCGCGCCATCTGAAGATGCTGAAGGGGGCCAATTGAGTCGCCAAACCAGCTGTCGTTGCTGACCGTAACCAATAAATTGGCGTGTGCAGAGCCTTGGGTGACGAAGTCTGGATAAACGACCTCGTAGCAGATGAACGGGGCAACGCTGTAACCATCGGCCGATAAGCGGGGGGTAACCGGTGGCCCTTTGGTGAAGTTGGACATCGGAAGATCAAAAAACTGAATCAGCCCTCGCAACCAGTCTTCGAGTGGTACGTACTCGCCAAACGGCACAAGTTTTTGTTTGTGGTATTCGCCGCTGCCGGTGCCAAGGGCGATGATGCTGTTGTGTTGGCCGCTGGCAGCGCGTACGGGAATGCCCAAAATCAGGTTAGTGTTTGATGCCGTGGCGCGCGCGTCAGCGGCTGCCAGATACGGCGATAAATGATGGCGAAAGCCGGGCAGGGCGGATTCGGGCCAGAGCAGCAGATCCACCTCATCATAAAACGGTACCGAGGCCTCTTGATACTGACGCAAAATATCCAGTCGAAAGCGCCGATCCCATTTTTTCTCTAGGGGTATATTGGGTTGATAAAGAGCAACCCGTTGAGCGCTTGCCGCTGGCTGCGTCCACTCGATCTCTTTCAACGCTTGCCCCAATCCGCCGATGAACGCCAGCGCGAGCGTCCACAGTGCTACCCATTTGCGGGCTGGACTACCCATCCAGTAGAGGGTGGCCAGCGCAGCCCCGAGGCCAGTCAGCCAAAGCGAAGCGCCATACACACCGCTAATGGGCACCCAGCCGGCCATGGGCGTATCGAGTACGCCGTAGCCAGCGTATAGCCAGGGAAAGCCTGTCAATAACCAGCTGCGCAGCCATTCAAACAGCACCCACAAAGCAGGGAACCCAAAAAGCATGACAAGGCCGATCGAGCGGTCGCTTCGCTGAGAAATCACCTGTGAGAGCAGGCGCTTAAAAAGATAGCCTTGAAAACTGAACAACAGCGCGAGCCCTGCGCAGAAGATCAGTGTCAGTAGTCCTGCGAGGAGCGGCGGCGCGTGTCCATAAATATGAATGCTAACGTAGACCCACGATGCGCCAGCACCAAACACGCCCAGCCCGTAGAGCCAGCCGATAAGGATGCCTTTGCCCGACGCTGGGTGGACCAGTAGTCCACAAAATAACGCCGCGCTCAGTGAAATAGCGGGCCAAAAATCAAATGGCGCAAGGCCGAGAGGAAAAACGCAGCCCGCGAGCAGCGCTGCGATGTGGCGAGTGGCGGCCTGTGGCACGGCGCCGGTGCCTATTCTTCTTCGGAGGAGACGGGGGTGACGCGCAGGCTCAGCAGTCGTCGTTGATCGGCGTTGACCACCGTGAATTCGAAGCCATCGAAGCGTGTCGTTTCATTCCGTGCTGGCACATGCCCGAAGGCATTCACGACCAGACCGCCGATGGTGTCGAATTCATCGTCGCTGAACGCTGTTTCGAAGTAGTCGTTAAAGTCGTCGATCGGTGTCTGTGCCTGAACGAAGAAGTCAGCGGCGCTCAGCTTGCGAATGTTCCGGCCTTCTTCAACGTCAGTTTCGTCTTCGATCTCGCCAACGATTTCCTCGAGCACATCCTCGATGGTCACCAATCCGGCGACGCCACCGTATTCATCGATGACAATTGCCATATGGTTTCGATTTTGCCGAAACTCCCGCAGCAGCACGTTGAGGCGTTTACTCTCGGGCACCACGACGGTGGGCCGCATCATTTCGCGCATATCGAAATTGTTGTCGCGATTGAGTAACAGGGGTAACAGGTCTTTGGCCAACAAAATGCCGACAACGTCATCAAGGCTGTCATCAACGACAGGATAGCGAGAGTGTGCCGCGTGGATAATCTGTGGCAGTACCTCTTCGAGTGCCGCATCAGCCTTGATGAAGACCATCTGCGCTCTGGGGATCATGATGTCGCGAACTTGCATGTCGCTGACCGATAAGGCGCCTTCCATAATCGTCTTGGCGTCTTCGTCGATGACATCATTCTCCTCGGCCAGATTCAGCACACCCTTCAGATCGGATCGGCTCTGTGGCGTGCCCGAAAGAAAATGCGTCAGGCGGTCAAGCCACGAGCGATCTTCCGAATCGAGTTGTCTACTATCGTTCACTGTTACGAGACTCGCTGATTTATCACTGGGGTTTCATAGGGATCTGGATGTCCCATCTCCCGAAGAATGGCTGTTTCAAGGTTTTCCATAGTAGCGGCTTCGGCTTCATCGATATGGTCAAAGCCGAGCAAATGCAAGACGCCGTGGATCAGCATGTGGGTCCAGTGCTGCTGTGCATCTTTGCCTTGGGTGTGTGCTTCATCAATCACCACTGGCGCACAAATAATGATGTCGCCAAGCAATCCACAATCGACGTCTTCAGGAAGGTCGGTAGGGAACGACAGCACGTTGGTTGGCCCCGATTTGCCGCGGTATTGCAGATTGAGAGCAGTCATTTCGTCCAAATCGTTGATGCGTAGGCTGAACTCGGGGTCGGTAGGTAGATCAATGTCAGTGTCTCGGGCGATTGCCAAGAGGGCGGCCTGCGCCCAGCGACTGAAGTTGTCGTCGTTGGGAGCTTCGAGCCCCGATTCTCTATCGATGTGAATCTGAACCGTCACGGGTCACGCGGCTCATGGCTGGCATCTTGTGCCTCAAACCGGTCGTAGGCGGTCACCACACGCTGGACCACCGGATGGCGGACTACGTCTTTGTTGGCAAACCACGTGAACGAAATGCCTTCGACATTTTCGAGTACCTGAGTGGCATGGGTTAGTCCTGACTGCTGCCCGCGGGGCAGATCGATCTGGGTGGCGTCGCCGGTGATCACGGCCGTCGAACCAAAGCCAATGCGCGTCAGAAACATCTTCATTTGTTCCCGGGTGGTGTTTTGCGCTTCGTCGAGAATGATGAACGCGTTGTTCAAGGTGCGGCCGCGCATAAAAGCCAGGGGCGCCACTTCAATGATGCTGCGTTCGATGTATTTATTGACGGTTTCAAAGCCCAGCATTTCGTAAAGGGCGTCATACAGCGGGCGGAGGTAGGGGTCGACTTTCTGGCTCAAGTCGCCCGGCAGAAATCCTAGTCGCTCGCCGGCCTCAACTGCGGGGCGCACTAATAATATGCGTCTTACTTGCTCATCAATGAGTGCTTGCACGGCACAGGCTACTGCGAGATAGGTCTTGCCGGTGCCCGCCGGGCCAATACCAAAATTAATGTCGTGTCGGGCAATGGCGTGAACGTAACCCTGCTGATTCCTGCCGCGGGGTTTGATGGACGTGCGCTTGGTTCGGATTACCGTTACCCCATCGGCGACCAATTCGCTCCCGCCACCCTGCTGAACGAGGTTTTCGAGGTCAGCTTGCTGCAGGTGTAGGTGAATGGTTTCGGGGCTGAGACCAATGCCGCGCTTCACGTCGTCGTAGAGCCCGTGCATCAGCGCTGCGGTGGCGTTGATCGCGGATTCTTGACCGTCAACAGTGAAATGATTGCTGCGATTGCGGATGACGACACCTAGCCGGCTTTCTATTTGGCGCAGGTGGCAGTCCAACTGACCGCACAGAGCGGCCAGATGACGAGCGTCGTTGGGTTCAAGCGTAAAGCTAAGCTGGGTGGCCGTACCTGACTCGCTCTCCGAATCGGCCGGCTGGCTTTCAGTATCCAACGCCTGTTTGGTCGCTCTTGGTAATGATGGGGAAGTGACGATACAGAGGATTTTCGGGGAGTCAACCGTCTGGATTCAGCATCACGTCACGTTTTCAGGCATTCACAAGCACGCCACGGAGGGAATTCGGCAGCGCCTCAATGATTGAGACCTCGGTAAACTCGCCGATCAGGCTCTGATCGGTGCAGCTGAAATTCACTACGCGGTTGTTTTCGGTGCGTCCAGCAAGCTGCCCGGGATCCTTTTTGGAGACCCCAGTGACGAGCACCCGCTGGTTGCTGCCGACCATTCGGCGACTGATTGCCTGTGCCTGCTGGGCGATGCGGCCCTGCAGTATTTGCAGGCGCTCTTTTTTTACCGCCATTGGTGTTTCGTCGGGCAGATCAGATGCGGGTGTACCCGGACGTGCGCTGTAAATGAAGCTAAAGGAGTTGTCGAAGCCGATATCCTCGATCAGCTTCATGGTCGCAGCGAAGTCCGCCTCGGTCTCGCCCGGGAAGCCGATAATAAAATCCGACGACATCGAAATGTTGGGTCTTATCCGGCGCAGGGCGCGAATCTTGGACTTATATTCAAGGGCGGTGTGTCCGCGTTTCATGGCCATCAAGATACGGTCCGAGCCGCTTTGGACAGGCAGGTGTAAATGGTCTACCAGAGCGGGCATCTCTGCGTAACAATCGATAATTGCGCCACTGAACTCAACAGGGTGCGAGGTGGTGTAGCGGATGCGCTCAATGCCGGGTACTAAATTGACGAGATGCAGCAGGTCTGCAAAGTCGACGATTTCATCAAGATGGTTGTTTCCCCGGTAGGCGTTCACGTTTTGGCCCAGCAGGTTGACCTCTTTGACACCGCGCTCGGCGAGGCCTGCGATTTCTGCAATGACATCATCAACCGGTCGCGACACTTCTTCGCCGCGGGTGTAGGGCACCACACAGAACGTACAGTACTTACTGCAGCCTTCCATAATGGAAACGAAGGCTGATGGCCCGTCGACTTTGGCCTCGGGCAGTCGGTCAAATTTTTCGATTTCGGGGAAGCTAATGTCGACTACGACCGGCTCGCCATCGCGCCGAGATTCGATCATCTCGGGTAGGCGGTGCAGGGTTTGAGGTCCAAATATCACGTCCACAAAGGGCGCTCGCTTGCCAATCTCGGCGCCTTCCTGACTGGCGACGCAGCCGCCAACGCCAATAATCAAATCTGGATTGGCCTCCTTCAGCGGTCGCCAGCGCCCCAGCTGATGAAACACCTTCTCCTGAGCTTTTTCCCGAATCGAACAGGTATTGAGCAACAGCACATCGGCGTCTTCAGGGTTGTCGGTCGCAACCAGCCCATGGCTCTCATTGAGCAGGTCGGCCATGCGCGCCGAGTCATACTCGTTCATCTGGCAGCCGTGAGTTTGGACAAATAATTTTTTTGGGGCGGGTTCGTTCACGATGGGTACATATGCCTGCGAGTTGGCCCATTCGCGTTAGCAATTGGGACGGGTTTGAACAAGGTTGCAAAGCCAGCTGAGCAGTGCACCACTGACAATCAGCACCGGCGGAAAATGCGTTCTTTGTGCCGGTGTCTCACCAGCGGTAGCGAAGTATACCCTTCTCTTGGCAAATCAACGAGATAGACACTGGCTTCGGGCGGCCGAAGTGGTAAGATTGCGCCCCTTTTTTCATACGGCCCCGGACTAGCCCGGCGTCATCGAGTAGTGCATGAGCAACCAGCCGATCTACAAAGTCATCTTCCACAATGGAAATCAGGTGTTCGAGGTCTTCGCACGCCAGATTTACCAGAGCGACATGTGGGGCTTTATCGAGATCGAGGAGTTGCTGTTCGGTGAGCGTTCGCAACTGCTGGTTGACCCCGCTGAGGAAAAACTGAAAACCGAATTTGCCGGTGTGAAGCGCAGTTACGTGCCGCTGCAATCAGTGATTCGCATTGATGAAGTTGAGAAAGAGGGGGCCGTCAAGGTATCCGACGCGCCCAAAACTGAAGGGGCCAAGGTCACAAATTTCCCGTTGTCGGGCATCCCGACGGTGCCATCGAGCGGCGACGAGTAAGCCGTCCTATTACGCATTCCGCTCGGCGGTTTGCGGCGCGCTGCTGTGCTCCCACATTAGCCTCCCGTTAGTCCCTCGGTTAGCCTCTCGATTAGCCCCCCGTTGAAATTTCGCGGTTTCACACCCATTTCACCTCGACGAGACCTCTAAGCGCGGTTGGTCTCTCCGCCAGCCAAAGTTTGGTGGAATGCACAACCGCAGCGATTTAGAAGGCCGCCACGATGACAGGAGATGATGGGTGATCACCGACGACCCCCGAGACCAGAGCGATGCCGAGTCGCCCGCCGAGAGCAGCGATAGCAACGCTCACGAAAGCGGCTTGCCGCTGTTGCCCGACGCAATGGGCAAATCGGGTGCGCCCGCCGTCGCCGAAGACGTATTGCCCGAGGCGTTAGTCCTGCTACCTCTGCCTGGGCGACCCTTTTTTCCTGGGCAGGTGCAGCCGATAGGTCTAAACCCTGAGCACTGGAACGCAACGCTTAAGGCGGTGGCTGAACAGGGCTCTGGTTTGCTCGGTCTGGCTTTCGTAGGTGACACGAACCCGCTGGAGGCGACGCCCAAAGACTTCCCCGAAATGGGCTGCGTCGTGCGTTTGCACCGGCCCCCTGCTGCGCCGGATGGCAGCGCGCAATTTATCGCGCAGGGCGTTCGACGTTTTCGTATTGTCCGCTGGCTCCAAACGGAAGGTCCTTACATCGCACAAGTGGAGTATCCGAAGTCCCAGGGAGATCGGGACGGGGATGAGGTGCGCGCCTATGCAATGGCGATCATAGCAGCGATCAAGGAATTGCTGCCTTTAAACCCGCTGTACAGCGAAGAGCTCAAGCAGTATCTGGGCAACTTTAACCCCAACCAGCCAAGTATTTTGGCTGATTTCGCCGCCGCCATGACGACGGCAACCGGCGATAAATTGCAGGAAATTCTCGAAACGCTGCCACTGCAATCACGAATGATGAAAGTGCTTGACCTGCTGAAGCGCGAGCGCGAGGTTGCAGAATTGCAGGGCCAGATATCGAGCCAAGTCAACGACAAGGTCAGCGATAATCAGCGTGAGTTCTTTTTGAAAGAGCAAATGAAGGTCATCCAGAAAGAGCTGGGCATCTCGAAAGATGATCGCACCTCGGATGCTGAGCGATTTGAAGAACGGATGGTCAAGCTTGACCCGCCGGCCCACGTGCAGGCGCGCTTTCGCGAGGAACTCGACAAGCTTCGGGTGCTTGAATCAGGCAGTCCCGAGTATGGGGTAACCCGAAATTATCTTGACTGGATGACCTCTGTGCCTTGGGGCGTATGCTCCGCTGATAACCTCGATCTTGATCATGCGCGCAGCGAAATCGATCAACACCATGACGGGCTCGACGATGTGAAAAAGCGCATCACTGAGTTTTTGGCCGTCGGTGCATTTAAAGGCCAGATTGACGGCTCTATTCTTTTGTTGGTGGGCCCCCCCGGAGTCGGTAAAACCAGTATCGGCCGGTCGATTGCCGACGCCCTCGGCCGTGAGTTTTATCGTTTCAGTTTGGGCGGTATGCGCGACGAGGCAGAGATTAAGGGGCACCGACGAACGTATATTGGTGCGATGCCCGGTAAGTTGATTCAGGCATTGAAGGACGTCGAGGTGTCTAACCCGGTCATCATGCTCGATGAAATCGACAAAGTGGGGATGTCCTATCAGGGTGATCCGGCTTCAGCACTGCTTGAGGTACTCGACCCCGAACAGAACCACGAGTTTCTCGATCATTATCTCGATCTGCGGGTCGACTTATCAAAAGTGTTGTTTGTCTGCACCGCCAATCAGCTCGATACCAT
Source organism: Luminiphilus sp. (assembly GCA_965657905.1). Lineage (GTDB taxonomy): Bacteria > Pseudomonadota > Gammaproteobacteria > Pseudomonadales > Halieaceae > Luminiphilus. Next base: position 74,103 of record CBFHPT010000003.1, read on the forward strand.
TCCACCGGCACTGCTCGATCGTATGGAGACGATCCGGCTTGCGGGCTATATCGCTGAGGAGAAGTTAGCGATCGCGCGCAACCACCTGTGGCCGCGACTGCTTGAGCGTCACGGTGCCGGTCCCGATCAAATTAAGGTCAATGAAGCGGCGCTCAAGCTTGTCATTGAGTCGTACTGCCGTGAGGCTGGTGTGCGGCAGCTCGAAAAGCAGCTCTCGAGTCTCATTAGAAAGTCTATTGTGCGCATGGTCGATGACGATCTCGACAAGGTTCGCTTGGGCAAAAAAGACGTTTCTGAAATGTTAGGTCAGCCGCATTTTCGAAATGACAAACCCCTGCGCGGGCGCGGTGTTGTAACAGGGCTCGCTTGGACGGCTAACGGCGGTGCGACGTTGGCTATTGAGTCGAGCAAAATCCACACCCTCAATCGAGGCTTCAAGCTCACCGGCCAACTTGGTGATGTGATGAAAGAAAGTGCCGAGATCGCCTACAGCTACATCGTGGCTCACTTGCGTGATTTTGGTTGCGAGGAAGATTTCTTCGATATGTCGATGGTGCATCTGCACGTACCTGAAGGGGCAACCCCGAAGGATGGCCCCAGCGCGGGAATCACCATTGCAACAGCGCTGGCATCACTGGCTCGGCGCGAGCGCATTAAGCGTCCACTAGCGATGACCGGTGAGCTCACGCTGACTGGGCGAGTGCTGCCGGTTGGTGGAATCCGCGAAAAGATCATTGCTGCACGGCGCAGTAAGATTCCCGAGGTATTGTTGCCCCAGGCGAATCAGGGTGACTACGATGAACTGCCGGACTATCTCAAAGAGGGCATTACGGTGCATTTCGTGCGCAGCTTTAAAGAAGTTTTCGACGTGGTCTTTGGCGGCGCTCGGGAGTCTCAACAACTGCATTAACCGCTAGGGTGGACAAACTTAGGGAGCTTGCGCAAAAAAGGGCTTGCGCAAAATCAGTCGCTGCCGGCGGTGCGATAAATCGTTGCTGTAGCTATTCCAACAGCGTTAGACCAGTTGTTGTTAAGCGGGCGAGTTAGCGGTGATGACTGCACGCATGGGTGCTGGATGACCCTCAACGGATAAGCTCGGATTCTCAGGGTCAAGAAATTGCGCTAGCGAGTGAAAGGTCATCCAGTCGGTGCTCCGCTGCTCGTCAGTGCTCGTGGTGTCGACGTTAACAATTGCTGGGTTGTTGAACCCAAGCTTTTCCAGCCAGCAGCACAGCGCGTCGGGGCTTGGCAAAAACCAGACATTGCCCATGCGCGCGTAGCGTCCGGGGGGTACGAAAACCGTTTCCCGACTGCCATTGACCACGAGGGTTTCAAGCACCAACTGACCACCCGGCTTTAAGGCGTCGCGCAGTTCTAGTAAGTGATCCATTGGAGAACGTCGGTGATACAGCACTCCCATTGAAAAGACGGTATCGAAAGCCCGTAACGGCCGCGGGAGCGACTCCATGGTTGCAGGCAAAACGTGGATGTTGGGTTGCTGTAAATACTGTTGGATCGCCTTGAACTGCATGATAAATAACGGCGTTGGATCGATGCCAATGACCTCTGCGGCGCCGGCCCCCAACATTCGCCAGCAGTGATAACCGCTGCCGCAGCCCACATCAAGTACGCGTTTTCCTTTTAGCGATGCGAGTCCGGGCAGCAGCCGATCCCACTTCCAGTCGGAGCGCCACTCAGTATCAATGTGAACGCCAAAAACGTCATAGGGGCCTTTGCGCCAGGGATGCAGGCCCATGAGCGCATCGCTCAGTGCTTGCTGTGTGGCGGTATCAATATCGCCGGTACAACCTACCCGTCCTTCATCGAGTCGCACAGCGTCGGCACTCAGTGTGGGCAGGTTGGCGATGGCACTGCGCCAGCGGGGGAGGTCGCCAAAACGCTCTTCGGAGAGCCCTCGCGCGAACTGTTCGGGCAGCACTGCAGACCACGGCGCGAGTTCTGTATCACGCCAGCGCGCGGTGAGTTGCTCTAAATCTGAGCGGAGTTCCGGCGGTGTCATCATGCGACCGCGATCAGGCTGGCAAAATTGAAGCACTGAAACCACAGTTCGCTGTGGCTGAACCCCGCTGCTTTCAATCGCTTGACGTGCATCTCGCGGGACTCGGGAATCAGGACATTTTCTAAGGCTTGCCGCTTCCGGGCGACTTCGAGATCGCTGTAGCCCTGAGCGCGCTTAAAGTCGTGATGCAGATCGATCATTAGCGAATCCATGGCGGGCTCTGCGAGCGCTAATTTTTCCGACAATATTAGTACGTCTCCGGGGGAGAGCGCGCGACGCACGGCGCTTAGTAGAGGCAGGCGCTGCTCCAGCGGCACAAACTGTAGCGTGTAGTTCAAGATAACGACGCTGGCGTTCTCATAGGTTTGCTCTGTGATGTCGCTTTCGACCAAGTGAATTTGCCGGTTTGGCAATTCCTGATCGAGTGTGCGGCGGGCGCTCTCGAGCATAGCCTTCGAATTGTCGATGCCAATGAGTTCGCAGTCTTCGGTTTCCTGATAGCGGGCTGTGGCCAATAAGGACGCGCCGAGCGAGCAGCCTAGATCGTAGATGCGGGTTGCAGGCCTGACGTGTCGTGCTGCGAGCAGACCCGTCATGGCAATCACGGTGCTGTAACCGGGCACCGATCGCTTGATCATGTCAGGGAAAACGCCGACCACGCCATCGTTAAAGGTAAATAGCCCGGGGTCACCAAGGGTGTCAGCAAATAACGTATCTCGGCTGGAGGTCATTGGGTGGAGCCTGCCGCTTGATCACGCCAAAAGGATGGGTGAGGTGCCATTTCAATCGCTCGCCTTCTCAAAGGAACACGAATAATACCAACTGTAGTCCTTTACCGGTGGCAGTGCTGCGAGTGCTGTCGCATACTTCCACGCAGACAATTTATCTGTTCCCGAGGCGTCCTCCATGTTTGAACATCTGCCAATCCTGCCCCCCGATTCCATTCTTGGCCTCGCTGCTGCGTGCCGCGCAGATTCGAATCCCGACAAGGTGGATTTGACCATTGGCATCTATATGGACGAGTCGGGTGTGTGCCCTGTCTTTGATGCAGTGAAGCAGGCCCAGCGGGCGCTCATTGAGGAAGAGACTACCAAGGCGTACATCTCGCCCGCGGGCGATCAGGCGTTTCTCGACGGAATGAATGAACTGGTACTGGGCAGTGAGCGTCTCAGCAGCCGTCTCGACCGAGTTGCTGCTGTGCAGGCGCCCGGTGGTTGTGGCGCTGTCCGGTTGGGCGCTGAGGTTTTAAAGGCTGCGGGTTCTGAAGGCAAGGTGTGGGTGAGCGATCCGACCTGGCCGGTGCATATCCCGCTGATTGGTAGCGTTGGTCTTGAGATCGTGCAGTATCGCTACTACGACCCTGCCACCCACGGGGTCAACTTCGATGGGATGGTCGCCGATCTAAAAGCGGCCAAACCCGGCGACATCGTGCTGTTCCACGGCTGTTGCCACAACCCCAGCGGTGCGGACCTCAATGTCGAGCAATGGCAAGTGATGGCGGCTATGGCGGCAGAGCAGGGCTTCACGCCAATGATTGACTTGGCATACCAGGGTTTTGGGGATGGCTTAGACGCAGATGTCTTTGGGCTTCGCACCATGATTGATAACACGCCCGAGGTAGTCATTGCGGCGTCGTGCTCTAAGAACATGGGCCTCTATCGGGAGCGCACTGGTTTGGCGATGTTTGTGGGTCCCGATGCCCGAACCGCTGAGGCGACGGCAAGTCAGGCCAAGGTTGCCGCGCGACGCATTTACTCGATGCCCCCAGCTCACGGCGCCATTATTGCCGGGCGCTTGCTCAGCGACCCCGCATTGCGCAGCAACTGGGAAGCGGAGCTTGCGGGCATGTGCGAACGCATCAACGGTTTGCGCACGAGTTTCCGCGATCGACTGCAGGCGGCGACGGGTCGTGACTTTGGCTTTATTGCAAACGAGAAAGGCATGTTCTCTTTCTTGGGCTTGAGCAAAGAACAGGCCCAGCAGGTCCGTTCGGAACGCAGCCTTTACATGCTGGATTCCTCGCGCATTAACGTTGCGAGTCTTAACAACGGCAACATGGATAAAGTTGTCGATGCTGTTGCGTCGGTGTTGTAAGCCTGGCCTGTAAAAAAAAACCTCGGCCTCCGGCGCACAGCGTCGGTGGCCGCTAGCCCTCCAGTTCTGTCCAACGCTCCAGTGCTGAGTCTAGCGCTTCGGTGGCGTTCTCTAGTTCGGCGAGTTTTTGTTTAATGGTTTCGGCGTCTTGAGCATAAAAGTCGGGCTCTGCCATCTCGGCTTCTAACTGCGCCTGCGCCGCTTCGAGCGCTTCAAGTTGGGCAGGTAGCGCCTCCAGTTCGCGCTGCTCTTTATAACTCAGTTTACGTGCCGGTTTTTTCGGGCTATTTGCCGGCTTACTCCCGAGTTCATGTCCCACGTTAGCGGCGTTACTGGTGCTATCTGCAAGACTCGCACTTGCACCGCCGCTCGCTTGTTTTAGGCTCGGATCTGTTGAGGCCCCTTCAGCGGTCAAGCGACCGCCGCGGGCTTCCCAGTCGCTGTAACCACCCGACTGCTCATCGATCACGCCATTGCCTTGCATCACGAGCAGGCTGGTGACGCAGCGATCCATAAAGTCTCGGTCATGGCTCACCAGCAGAACGGTGCCTTGGAACTCCATCAGGATTTCCTCGAGCAATTCGAGTGTTTCGATATCCAGATCGTTGGTTGGCTCATCGAGTACTAAAAGATTGGCCGGTCGGGTGAAGAGTTTTGCCAAAATAGCGCGGTTGCGCTCACCGCCGGACAGGGCTTTGACGGGAGTTCGAACGCGGTCAGGGGTGAACAAAAAGTCGCCCAGGTAACTAATTGCATGGCGTCGCTTGCCATTGATCTCGATGAAATCCTGTCCGCCACAAATGTTGTCAATGAGGTTGGCCTCGGGGTTCAAGTGCCCTCGAAGCTGATCGGAATAGGCGATCTCGAGTTTGGTGCCTACATTGACCGAGCCGCTCTCGGGTTCCAGCTGACCCAGTAAGAGTTTAACGAGGGTGGTTTTGCCGACACCATTGCGCCCGACAATGCCAATGCGATCGCCCCGCTGAATGACCGTCGAAAAGTTGTCGACGATGGTTTCGTCCTGATAAGCGAAGCTGATGCCTTTGACCTCGGCAACAATCTTTCCCGATGAGCCAGCATCTTCCACTGCAAAGTTAGCTGTGCCGGTACGCTCCCGGCGCTGTGCACGTTGCTCGCGCATTTGCTCAAGCGCCCGGACCCGACCTTCATTACGGGTACGCCGGGCTTTGATGCCCTGTCGAATCCACACTTCTTCCTGAGCGAGCTTTTTATCAAACAAGGCGTTGGCTCGCTCTTCGGCTGCCAGCTCCTGCTCACGAAATGTGAGGAAGCCTTGATAGTCTCCCTGCCAGACCGATAAGTGGCCGCGTTCGAGTTCGGCAATTGCATTGACGACGTTTTGCAGGAAGCGTCGATCGTGGGTGATTAACACCAGCGCGCCCCGGTAGTTGGCCAACTGTTCTTCAAGCCACTCAATGGTGGGTATGTCGAGATGGTTGGTCGGCTCATCTAGCAATAAGATATCTGGCTCGGTGACCAGCGCCCGACCTAAAGAGACCCGGCGACGCCAGCCCCCTGATAGCGACGCCAAACTTGCCTCGGCGGGTAGGTCGAGCTGGGTGATGACAGTTTCGATGCGTTGTTGCAGCTGCCAGCCATCTTTGGCTTCGAGCTCTTCCTGTGCGCGGGCGAGGGCATCCATGTCGGCATCCATGCCTTGCTCAAGCAAGTGGTGATACCGGGCGATGACTTCACCCACGTCGGCAAGACCACCGGCGATCACGTCGTAGACGGTGGCATCCTCGGCACTGGGGAGTTCTTGCTCGAGCCGTGCGAGACGACAATTGGGTGTCATCCATCGCTCACCGTCATCGGGCATGATGTCCCCTGACAGCACTTTGAACAGCGTGGTCTTACCCGCGCCATTGCGCCCTAGAAGCCCAAGCCGGTCGCCTTTGTCGAGATTTAGACCGACCTTGTCGAGAATGACATGGGTGCCGAAATGTAGTTCGACCTGATCGAGACGTAGTAAAGGCATGGGTTTCTCCGAGACTGTGCGCGGAGTTTACGGGTTTGAATGTCTTGATGCTCGAATACAGCCGTATTCATTGTTCAAAATCCGTTAAAATCCTGCACCTTTTGCTTAGTTTGTCTCATCCTATCGGGAGCCGTACCCATGTATGCCCATGTCACAGACCCCAATGATCGCTGGATCGCCCGTTGGCTAACCGTCTGCGCACTGGTTATTTTCGGCATGATTTTGCTGGGTGGCGTCACGCGGTTGACCGATTCGGGACTCTCCATGGTCGAGTGGAAGCCAATCATGGGCACGATTCCGCCCTTGAACGCCACCGATTGGCAGATAGCCTTTGATAAGTACAAGCAGTTTCCCGAGTTTCAAAAGATTAACTACGACATGGATCTCGCCGGTTTCAAGGTGATTTTCATGTACGAGTATCTGCATCGGGTACTCGGACGGCTCATCGGGCTTTTGTACTTTTTGCCGCTCATGTACTTCGCCGCTCGAGGCATGATCAAAAAGGGTCTCACCCCCAAGCTAATGCTGCTGCTTGTTTTGGGTGGCTGCCAGGGATTGATGGGCTGGTACATGGTGCAGAGCGGGCTGATCGATCGCCCCGATGTCTCTCAATATCGATTGACCGCTCACCTGGGCTTGGCGGTGTTGGTCTACGCCTCCATGCTTTGGCTGATTCTTGGGTTAACGGCTCCGGGGCGTCCGGTGCCGCCAATGACGTCATGGACTCCGCTGGGTTTGGTGGCGCTTATCTACCTAATGATTCTGAGTGGGGGATTGGTTGCGGGAACCGACGCGGGGTATTCTTATCCCACGTGGCCGCTGATGGGGGAGACATTCTTCCCGCCCGACCTGTACGCCGACGGGTGGATCTCGGCATTTGAGCAGGTGACAACGATCCAATTTAACCACCGCATGTTCGCGTATTTTCTGGTTGTGGTTGTTGTGACCGTCGCCATCCGCAATCTGTTGGCCACCGAAGATTTACGGGTGAAACTGGCAGCCAGTCTGATGATAGCCGCCTTGGCGCTGCAGGTGATCCTTGGCATATCGGCCTTGCTGTCTCACATCGCCGTGCCGGTGGCTGCCGCCCACCAAAGTGGCGCGGTGATTCTGCTGACCGCGACTTTGTTTTTTGCCCATGCCCGGATAACCGAGCGCTCGCGTATATGACGCCGCTCATCGGCTAGGCGCTCCTTCGCACGTCGTCTTCTACATAGCCGTTCTTTACTAGAAGGAAGGACCCCTGGATCCTGAAGAGCTCAAGCATATGCGCGAGCATCCCGAGAATGCCTATCGTATTTTATCGACCTCCGATTATCCTGTGATGAAAATGGCGACACGAATCGCCCACTGCCATCACGAACGATGGGACGGCACAGGCTACCCTCGAGCCCTTAAAGGCAGCGAAATACCAGTGGAGGCATCGATTACGACGCTGGTGGATGTCTACGATGCCCTGCGATCAGAGCGCCCATATAAGCCAGCGTTTAGTCATGAGAAGGTTATGTCGATTATCCGCGATGGCGATGGCCGGACGGAACCTCACCATTTCCGCCCCGATGTACTGCAGGCTTTTTTGGACGCTGAGGAAGATATGGCCAGGATTTATGACACATTGCAAGATGAGCAGGGCGCTGCCGAACCCAAAAATTCGGTTCTGCCACTTGAGTCTGGTCGACATGAAGACGTTTATCGCCGAGGATAGCGCGACGCTCTGTCCGATTTACGAAGAGGTCATTCTGCGGGTGCTGAAGATTTCCTCGGTAAGCCCTTAGACGCAGCCCGATTACGAGTCACGCTGATCAATGCGGCACGAAAGTCCGAACTCACCTGACGGGTCGAGTCATTCGCAACCAATGGTAGCGGTAGAACATCTGGCGCTGGCGGGTACAGCGGTGCAAAGCGATGTGCAAGATGACGTCCAAGTGCCTATTAGACCCCTATGGGTTATTGAGCACGGGACGCAAACCTGCGCTGTCATGGATAAAATAGATTCATAATTAGGGGGAGGGGCGGTGTACGGAATTATCAACAAATCATTGAAAGAGATGATGGTCGAGCAATTCGGCGAGGATCGCTGGCTGCGCGCGCTAGAGAAATCGGGAGTGCCCGCAGACAGTTTTTTGACGATGCGCAGCTACGATGATGCGATCACCTATCAATTGGCAACATCCGCCGCGGCGGAGCTTGGAATCGATCTTAGCGAGGCGCTAAAAGCGTTTGGTGTGCACTGGGTTGAGCATACGCTCAAGAAGCAATACAGCACACTCGCGAGTTCTACAGGCGACGATCTCATCTCCTTTCTGCAAAATCTCAATGGTCTACACGATCGAATTAGCTCGACATTCCTTGATTATCAACCGCCGCAGTTCTTGGTTGAATCCCATGATGATGGAACTTTCACCGTTGTGTACAGCAGTCATCGCGAGGGGCTGACGCCGTTCGTTGAGGGGTTGCTGCAAGGGCTCGGAAGCCGGTTTGACCAGAAGATTGAGATCATCAATATCGAAATCGTACCGACAGAGAGCGGGGAGCATTCTCGCTTTCATATCCGAGTAGATTGAGGACATTAATGGACTCAGGGATTCCGGTTTGGAAGGAGCTTACCCGCCTCTTTACCGTTGTTTGCCAGTTTGATGAGTCGGGCAGGATTGTTCAAGCGCGCGATCTTTTCGCCAATCGATGCCAGCTTTCTACCGATAATCCAGGCAATTTTTTCAAACTGTTTCGGTTTAAGAGGCCCAGTGGTTTTACTGGCGACTTTGAATCTGCAGGCAATCTGATTCTGGCCTATAGCGAAAGCGTGGGTTTTGCCGTACGCGGTCAGTTTCTTGATTATCGCGCGTATGGTCTGGATGGCTTGTATTTTGTGGGGGTGCCATGGCTCTGGTGGATGGAGAGCAATGTTAGCTCTCATGGATAAACGCTGACTGACTTCCCAATTATTGATGTCCAAATGGATCAGCTCTTCTTTATGACCACCCAGCAGGGGATGGTCGATGATTTGCAAGAGGTAAACGATGAGTTAACGCGGGCTAAAGGGCAGCTGGAAGCAGCGAATGCCTCGCGTCAAAAGTATTTCAATCACGTTAGTCATGAGATGCGGTCTCCGCTAAACGGTGTGATCAGCGCATTAACACTTTTGTCTGACGAGGACTTACAGGGACGGTCTCGTGATCTGATTGACTTGGCTTCCAAGAGCGCAGCTCGGCTGCTCGAAGTGATTAACTTCACCCTTGAGAACGCCGCTCTCGATTCTGGAGGCAGTGCAGCTGAGGATCAGGTCTTTGACTTGGATGCTTTGTTTGATGAATGCCTCATGCTTGGCCGAGCCAAAGCCATCGAGAAAAATCTTGAATTGTTAAGAATTGGGCATCAGGCGTTCTCCCACCTGTACCTTGGTAAAGCTTGGCTCATCAAGCAAGTGCTCACCAACTTGTTGGGGAATGCGCTGAAGTTCTCGGTCGAAGGATCGATAAGCCTCGAGGTAAAGCTGATTTCTTCCCGTAATGACAATGTTCATGTCATCGCGTTTGTGGTTCGCGATGAAGGTCCCGGAATTCCCTCTGATGCGTTGGGAATGCTATTTGAACCCTTTGCAATGGGACTTTCAGAGGCAACGCGCAGCGAACAAGGTACCGGCCTTGGTCTGAGTATCGTTAAGCGATTCGTGGGAATTTTGGGCGGTGAGATTCACGTCGAGTCCACGATGGGTGAGGGTGCAACCTTTAGTTTTGAACTGGCCCTTACTCGGTCACTGGAGCACGATGAGAAACCTGCCAGGCGCAGTCGTGTTGCCGATCACGCGTATCGGATAATAGGGCGGTTACTGCTGGTCGATGATCTGGAAACTAATTTGCTGCTCAATGCGTATATTTTTGAGTCCCTTGGTTTGACCGTGGTCACCGCAAACGGTGGTGGCAAGGCGGTTGAGATCGTCCGCAACGATCCTTCCGCTTTCGATGTTGTCATGATGGACCTGGAAATGCCCGACGTCGATGGTTACGAGGCGACACAGTTGATCCGACAGATCCCTGGCACCGAGAATTTAACCATCCTCGCGCTGAGTGCGCACGTTGGAAATTCCGTCAGAAGACGAGCCATTGCTGCGGGGATGAACAGCTTTTTGCCAAAACCTATTGTGCGATCAGAACTGATTGGTGAACTTCAGGATTGGCTGAGAATAGAGCGACTAGAGACCGAGCCAGAGACCCTGACCGATAACGCGAAGACTCTTTTGGAGACTTCCGGACCAGGCAGTGACGTCCACAATGCAGAGTCTGTGGTGACGTCTCATTCGGCTTCGGCATCAAACGAGAGAGGTGAGGACATGGCCACGTCAGAATCGGCGCCACAATTTGATGCCGCGAAGATTCATGCGCTGGTGAAAGAGGTGGGTGTCGATGTCACTGAAACGCTTGTGAGAAAGTTTTTGGAGGAATCAGCTGGTCGCTGGGAGCAGCTTACGCAAGCGATGACGGCCGATGAGAACCAAGCAGTCATTCGCGAGTCACACACCTTAGGCTCTGCTTGCCTGACCTTTGGCATTGACGCAGCAGGTGAGAAGTTTCGGGAGATTGAGCGTGATGCTCAAGATCAAAAGTCTGTGCCAGTATCGTTGTTGCAGCCAATTGGTGGTTTGCTAGGTAATGGTATCCACCAGCTAGAGACTTATCTCGCCAAGCTTAAAGCCTCTTCTTAGTCGCTGAATATATAAGTCGCGGAATCTGTCAGCTACGGTCCCAGTGCTTCGAGAATCACTTGTCGTGTATCCGCTGGATCAATCACTCCATCGATCTCGAGGTAACTGGCGGTTTCGGTGGCGCGCCCCTGCTCGTAAAGCCCTTGAAGGAGTTGGTTATACAGCGCATCGCGCTCGGGCCCTTCAGGTACGGCATCTAGCTCCTGTCGATATCCAAGTTTCACAGCACCTTCTAACCCCATGGCGCCAAATTCGCCCTCGGGCCAGCTGGCAGCATAAATTGGTACTTCAAAAGAGCCTCCGGTCATCGCCATAGCGCCCAGTCCATAACCGCGGCGCAGGAAGATGGCGACAATGGGTGTCTCCAAGGCAGCCCCAGCAACGAACAAGTCCGACAGCACCCGCGGCGCTCCGCGCTCTTCACTTGCCGGACCCACCATGAAGCCCGGCGTATCGACAAACGACACCACGGGGAGGCCCCAGCGTTTTGCAAGAGTGAATAGGTCGGTTGCTTTTTGTGCGGCTTCAATATCAATGGCGCCACCCAGATGGCGGCAGTCGCTGGCCAAGAGAGCAAAAGGCTTCCCACCGACCCGGCCCAGACCTGTCACCAACGCACGTCCGTACTGAGGTCTAAGCTCTAGAAATGATTCTTTATCGAGTACCGCATCGAGTACCTTGTGGACGTCGTAGGTCATGCGCCGATTTGCTGGCAGCAGGTTGCGTAACACCGACTGATCCGATGCATCCCAATCGTCGAGGCTGCCCTGACAGAATCCGATTGCTTTCCGCGCGATAGCGGTAGCCTCGGCTTCGTCTTCTGCCAGTACATCGACTACGCCATTGCGCGCGTGGGTCGTGGCGGGACCAATCTCTGTTGGGGCATAAGTACCCAGACCCCCACCCTCAATCATGGCCGGCCCCGCCATCCCAATATAGCTTTTGCGCGTTGCAATCCGTAAGTCAGCGCAGCCGAACAACGCTGCGTTGCCGGCGAAGCAATAGCCATGACTGACTGCAATTCTCGGTACCTTACCCGCCAGCGCTGCCCAGCGCTGAAATGTTGGAATATTGAGTCCACCGATTGTGACTTGCACATCGGTATCCCCCGGCCGCCCGCCGCCGCCCTCGGTGTACATAATGACTGGAAGACTGCGCTCACGAACCACTCCAAGCATTCGATCAAGCTTTTTATGATGAAAGTAGCCCTGAGTCCCCGCCAGTACGGTGTAGTCGTTGATGATGAGCGCGGTCGTGCTCTTGGCGTCACCCACCAAGTCGGCGTTCACATGACCGATGGCAGTAATAACCCCATCCCCCGATGTTTCCTCTTGCAACGCTGTGAGGTCCCGACGGTTGCGTTGCGCGGCGACGGCAAATCGCCCGTACTCCATTAGTTGGCCGTTCTCTGTTAAGTCCGCTAGATTTTCTCGAGCGGTCCTTCCGCCGCGAGCATGACGTTTTGCAACTTGCGCTTCCCGCCCGGTGTCCTCACTGCGCCGCAGTCGAGACCGATAATCATCGTAGGGAGTGTTTGACTCATCGCTCACAGAAGCGCTCCTAGCAGTGTTGATCGAGGGTTTGTTGACTACTCGCCCGGTTGCCATCGGTAGCGTTTGATCGCAACACGCCCGTTGTTGACCTCAATACCTTCGGCGATCAATCGCTCAATAGCAACGGTCTTCCTTGGGCAGGTGATTACCCCCTGGGAATTTACAACCCGATGCCAGGGCAACCCGGAGTCGGCTGGCAGTCTGGCAAGTATCTGGCCCACCCAGCGCGAGCGTCGCCCGGCACTGGCGAGGGCGGCGATCTGTCCGTAGGACGCTACACGGCCCTCGGGAATCAGCGCGACCACCGTATGCACCACGCCTGGATCTAGGGGTTGAGAATTCGTCATTACCGAATCTGAACGCCTAGGCTGATTTAGAGGCGCCGCGAAAAACTGTTTCGAGTTCCTCTAGCGACCGCCCTTTAGTTTCTGGCAATAGCTTGAGGACGAGTATCAGGCCCAAGAAGGCGAAGCCGCCATAAATGCCGAAGGTCATGGCAGCGCCAAGGGCATCAAGCTCGATCGGAAAGACCAGTTGAACCGAAAAACTCACCATGCTGTTGATCAGCCCCACAAATGACACCGCTACCCCGCGAAGTTGGTTGGGGAAAATTTCCGAGAACAACACCCACATGACCGGACCCAATGAGATGGCAAATGATGCGACAAAGCCCAGAATACCTACGAGAATCAAAATTGAGTTCATGCTGACACCGCTTTTTAACAGTTCGCTCTGATGATCTCGGGCAGCTTCGTTGCCAATAGCGCCTTTTAATGCATTCTTGAACGCCACATCGCTCTCAAAGACTTGACCAACCAAGGGCTTTAGCGCCCTGACGTCCAGTGACGTGTCTTCGCGGGCTGTGGATTCGCGCAACTCGGTAAGTGCCTGGGGGGTGATTTGATAGCTGGCCGAGGCAAACCCCCAGCTGCAGACTGCCATGCTCGTCATGATGCCCAGAAGCCCGAGGACCAGTAACGGCTTTCTTCCCCAGCGATCAATCAATGCCATCGCCACCACAGTGAAAATCACGTTCGTTAAACCGACCATGACCGCCTGAGAGAATGCCGCATTGGTGCCGATACCGCTCTGTTCAAAAATCGTCGGCGCGTAAAAGAAGATCGCGTTAATACCGGTGATCTGCTGGGCGACGGCGACCACTAATCCCACCACGAGCGCCAGCCGCATTTTAGGGCCGAAAATATCGACTATTCGCTGCCACACCGATTCTTCTTCAGCAGCAGAACTGTGCTTCATGACCTCAATTGCTGGTGCCACCTCGTCGTCGGGAAGCAGGCGGGCAACGACTTGTTGCGCTTCGCTTTCGCGTCCTTTCAGCATGAGCCATCGTGGCGTGTCGGGAATGGTAAAAAGCATCACGAGAAACACCGTGGCGGGTAAAATTTCCAGTCCCAGCATCCAGCGCCATACGTGGGTGTCGATGCCGAGTGTGGCTACCCAGTCAGCGCCCGACTCGCTGAGCTGTAACAAGAAGAAGTTTGTGAAATAGGCCGCGGAAAGGCCCACGACAATATTTAGCTGGTTAATGGAAACGCATCGGCCCCGGGCGGCCGGTGGTGCAATCTCGCCGATATATAGCGGTGCGAGCATCAGTGATGTAAATGCAATGCCGCCTAGCGCGCGGGCGCCTACCAGCATTTCATAGGAAGTCGCCATGGCCGATGCGATGGCCGACAGCACGTAAATACAGGCGATTACCATGAGTACTTTCCGCCGCCCAAACGCGTCGCTTAGCGGGCCGGCCACGACCGTTCCGAACAAGCCCGACAGCGTTGGAGCAGCAACGACGAAGCCCGACTGAATGGGAGTGAGGTTGAACTCGGTTGCGACAAAGCCGACAACGCCGGAAATGACCGAGGCGTCAAAGCCAAATACAAATCCGCCGATTGAAACAACAATGGCGCAGTAGATCGCGTAACTGGGTTGGTGTTGCACAGTGGTTTCGCCTTTTATTTTTTTGTTACCGCTTATATGAGGCTCGTGTCCCGCTCGATAGGCGTCTGTTTATAGCCCCCAAACGAGAAGACAAAAAAGAATCCACCGGATGGGCTCGCCATTATAGGTGACCTCGTCATGTAGCATGACCATCTGATTATGGGCTTGCAAGCCTTCACAAGATGTTTCAATCTGAAAGCGTTCTTCTCGGTGTTCAGCAGTTGCTTAGGTCTTGAGGTGTCCGCACATGAGCCATCAATGGAAGTGAGAGAGGAGTTGGTCAATATGAATGAGAAATCCGCGATAAATTTTTGAAGGACTTGATTGGATATTATCTCGCTCTCAATGCGAATGATGCGAACGCCCAATTCCGCGATATCTTCATGCAGCAACTTCACGGCTTGCCTCCACGGGGACGTTGATGCCCCTCATCCAAAGTAGCGGACGCTTGGCGTAATTCTTTAGCGAAATCGTTGCGCAAGTAGTACCGAACATCCGCTGTTTCGGAAGTGCAAAGCGTCGACCCGCGGGGGACGCCTTTGAACCGCTTGCTCTTGGCCGATGCTTTTTTGATACGGTGTTACAACAGTGCGCAGCGCAAGTAACCATATTTCTGCAGCGATATGAGACGAGCTTTGGAGACTATGCTATGACAGAGACGCTAGGTGGTGGATCATTACTGGTCACCGATCGTAATGGTGTTGTTCTCATCGAGTTGAATCGACCCGATCAGTTCAATGCCCTGACCCATGGGCTGTGTCTTGCTCTAGAGGACTTGTTAGTACAGTTGTCAGGTAGTGCCGAGGTTCGCTGCATTGTACTTACTGGCCGTGGACGCGCTTTTTCGGTGGGCGTTGATCTCAAGTCACTTGAGTCGAATCCGGAGATGATGGGGGCGCAGGGGCTTGGCCCCGGATCGACCATGATGCAGGCATTCAGCCAGTCGAGGGTCCCGATAATTGCGGCTGTTAACGGTTTTGCGGTGACGGGTGGTTTCGAGCTGGCGCTGGCCTGTGATTTTATTTACGCAGGCGAGTCAGCGACCTTTGCTGATACCCATGCGCGGGTAGGTTTGATTCCTGGCTTGGGCTTGTCCCAGAAATTGCCGCGCTTAATCGGTATTAATCGCGCGCGGGAGATAAGTTTTACAGGCCGATATTTTTCAGCGGAGGAGGGCGTGCAAATAGGCCTGGTTAACCGGGTCCTGCCCGGTGATGCGCTATTAGATACAACACTTGAAACCGCCGCCGACATTGCCACTTGCATCCCTGAAGCACTCGGTAAAATTCGAACGTCGATGAACCATGGCTGGGAACTGGCGTTACGCGATGGGCTGCAGTTGGAAGGGGAAATGGCTGGGGCGTACAACCCATCGGTCGATCTGACTGTGATGCCCGAGCGGCTCGCATCTCTGCAGCGTCGAGCTCGGGGTATTTCCGGCTAGTGTACTTATCTGACAAGGTTTACCGCTGGGCGAAGTAAGCACTATCGGCCGGGATTGTAAGTAACGGAAATCCCTCAGTTGAGCACTCGATAGCCCCGGCCACGTAAGCACTGTTTGACCACGCGGACTTCTTCTTCTGTGCCGCGCTGCGCTCCCTTAGCTGCGCCCGTCACGGCGCCGATACCCGCGCCTTTAGCCGCCCCGTCCGAGCCGTCTAGAATCGCGCCGACTGCGCCCCCAACGACGGCGCTCGAAGCGGCCCCCCGGGCTGCCTTCTCCCCAGTTCGAACCTCAACAGCGTAGGTCTGGCACTCGGCCTTATCCGCCTCGTACTTTGCGAGATCGACGCCTTTTTTATCGATGATGATTTCTGAGGTTGT
Organism: Luminiphilus sp.; assembly: GCA_965657905.1. Lineage (GTDB taxonomy): Bacteria > Pseudomonadota > Gammaproteobacteria > Pseudomonadales > Halieaceae > Luminiphilus. The sequence continues at coordinate 90,251 of CBFHPT010000003.1, forward strand.
TGTACAACCGGCCAGCAATAACAGAGCCGTGAGTCTATAGGCATTCTTTCCATTCATCGTGCAATCTCCGATGCTCCAGGACATGAGATTAGCAAACGGCCATGAAGATGCCAGAGAAATAGCAGATTCTTTGCGGCTGCGCTTATCGTTGTCATGGTGCTGTGGTATACCCGCGCACATGAACAACTCGACCGAATCTAATACGGCAACCGGTAGTTCTTTACCGGATGCTTTGCCCAGCATCAGCTATGTGCAGCCCGGTGATCCTTGGTTGCGTTCCCAACTGGTGTCTTTGTTAGAAATCATGACGGGGCGTCGAAAGATCGAAAAGGTGTATCGGCAGCTAAAGCGCGAGCCTTTTGCGATTGATCGGTTTTTTAGCCGAGGCCTCGAGCTGGCGGGTATTAGCTATCAGAGGGATGCCAGTGCTGAGGCGCGCATTCCTCAAGATGGGCCCGTTATTTTTATTGCGAATCATCCATTCGGCGTCGTTGACGGGACCATGCTTTGTGACATTGCGGCGCGCACCCGCGGCAATTTCAAGATACTGATTCATGCTTTGTTGTGTCGTGACTCCGATTTGGATCCCTATTTTTTGCCGATCGAGTTTTCCGAGTCCCGCGAAGCACAGCGACGTAATATAGAAACCAAGCGGCAGGCTATCGAAGTGCTGCAGTCGGGTGGAACCCTACTGGTGTTTCCCGGCGCTGGCGTATCAACAACGCGCAAAGGCGGTTTCGGTGAGTTTGACGATCTGCCTTGGACGACCTTTACGGCAAAGCTGATCAAGCAGTCATCGGCGACGGTGGTGCCCATTTTCTTTCATGGCCGAAACAGCCTGCCGTTTCACGTTGTCAGCAGCATCAGCATGACGTTGCGAGCGGCGCTGCTGTTACACGAGGCGAGCAACAAGATGGATTCGCATTTTGATGTGAAGATCGGAGCGCCCATTCCCTACGATGAGATCGCGCACCTTGAGCGAAAGGCGTTGACTGAACACTTGTATGACATCACATGGGGTCTCGCGAAACGCGGGTAGCGTGATGGGTGGTCGTGGGCTAAAGGCTTTCTTTGAAGGGAGATGGTAGCTACGGGTGGACTTGAACCACCGACCCCAGCATTATGAATGCTGTGCTCTAACCAGCTGAGCTACGTAGCCACAAAGGGTGCCCCAAAACGGGAACGCGATTCTCCAAGAAAAATACCTGTCAGTCAAGAATGCAGAGGCATAAGCTTTTCATATCTAAGCCTTATTTTAGATTGCTTGGGTGTGAGTGGACTCAACTCAGTCGAGAAGGGTTTGTTTGTTAGGGATTGGTTGTTTTCAAGCAGTGTTGGCAAGCAAGGGGTGTTGAATGTTTGGTTGGCTCAAGCGTAAACGCAAGGTTCAGACATCACCCAAGGTTCCATCAGTAGAGCCTACAGCCAATGCAATTTCCGGTGCCAGCCAACAGCCTAAGGAAAATGAAGTCGGGGACGTCTCCAAGCGGATACTGCTCGACGGATTGCAGGACTCAGAGCGTCGTTTGGCTGAGAAAGTGCTTGAGGATGCGAGCGCTGGCGCCATCGAGCTGCCCACGCTGCCAGATTTAGCCGTTGCGTTACGCAAGGCGGTGAACGACCCAGATGTGTCCGTCGAGCAGGTTGCTCAGATGATGCAAGCCGATATGGTCGTGGGGTCCAAACTCATCCAAGTTGCCAACTCGGCGATGTATGGAGGCTATAGCCAGACCTCAACACTGCTCCAGGCCATTACCCGGCTGGGACTGTTCCAAACTCGGGATATCGTTACCAGCTTGACGATGAAGCAGTTGTTCAAGTCTGAGCGGCCAGAGATAGAGGCGCGGGTGAAAGACCTGTGGAATCAAAGCGTGAAAGTGGCCGCGATCAGCGCTGTGCTAGCGCGAATTACCCGCGCGGTAGATCCTGAGCGCGCATTGCTGGCCGGACTGACTCATGAAATCGGGGCGCTGGCTGTCATCAATTACATCGCCCGAGAGGCCGCAGACGCCTACAGGGATGCCGAAGTCGATGCCGCAATTACCCGCTTACGCGGGTTGGTAGGCAATATCGTGCTTAAGCACTGGAACTTTGATCAGGGCCTAGCCCAAGTTCCCATGGGTATCACGGACGTGCTCGAGCCAATTCCCGGCCCCATGAGCTACACCGATCTTGTGCGAATTGCCAAGCTGCATGCGGTGGCGGGGTCTCCCGCCGAGAGCCAGTACCCGCCCTTGACCGAGGTGCCATCATTTAACAAGTTCGCCAAACTCCTGTCGGGTCCTGAGGCGTCAATCAACGCGCTGCGCGAGGCGCGTTCAGATATCGAGGCGGTTCGAAATACGCTCGGTATGTAGTGCTGCCCAATCCGTCTCTGTTGAGCCATGAGGCGTTGCGGATGGCACGGACTAACGTGTGCTGTGTGAGAGGCTTCGGCTGATATTCAACGGTCGGGACCGGCGCTTTTCTAGCCCTATACGTTGAATCGGAAGTGAACAACGTCGCCGTCCTTTACAACGTATTCTTTTCCCTCTAGGCGCCATCGACCGGCGTCTTTTGCGCCTTGCTCACCATTGTGCTCGATGAAGTCGTCATAGCTAATGACCTCGGCGCGAATAAAGCCCTTCTGGAAATCTGTGTGAATCACGCCAGCGGCTTCCGGCGCTGTTGCACCCACTTTCACCGCCCAGGCCCTGACTTCCTTAACGCCGGCAGTGAAATAGGTCTGCATATTCAACAGCTGATAACCGGCTCGAATGACGCGGTTTAGGCCTGGCTCTTCCATACCCATTTCGGCGAGGAACTCGAGCTTTTCGTCGTCTTCCAATTCAACGATCTCGGACTCCAGCTTGTTGCAGATCGCGACGACCTGAGCACCCTCATCGGCCGCTAATGTGCGCACAGCGTCGAGGTGTGGGTTGTCCTCAAATCCGTCCTCGGCAACATTGGCGATGTACATGGTTGGTTTGGTCGTAAGCAGATGAAGTGTGCGCAGCAGTGCCTGCTCATTGTCATCAAGCGCGAGTGCGCGCAGGGGTCTCGCCTCGTTGAGCTGCGGCAGGAGCTTGGCTTCGAGCAAGGCCTTCATTGCCACCGATTCTTTATCGCCACCCTTGGCGGTGCGAATCACTTTGTTGAGCTGTTTCTCGCAGGATTCAAGGTCGGCCAGCGCTAATTCGGTATTGATCGTTTCGATATCGGCGAGTGGGTCGATGTTGTTGGCAACATGGATCACGTTGGGGTCTTCAAAGCAGCGGACCACGTGAGCGATGGCATCGGTCTCTCGAATATTGGCGAGAAATTGATTGCCGAGACCTTCGCCTTTTGAGGCTCCGGCCACGAGACCTGCGATATCGACAAACTCCATGGTCGCCGCAATCTCCCGCTCGGGCTTAACAATTGCAGCGATTTTATCTTGGCGGGGATCGGGTACTGGCACCACGCCGGCGTTGGGCTCAATGGTACAGAAGGGGAAGTTCTCTGCGTCGATGCCCGCTTGGGTGAGCGCATTGAAGAGCGTTGATTTGCCGACGTTGGGCAGACCAACAATGCCGCATTTGATTCCCATGGTGTCTTCCTTTTTTCTGGCGTGAGCCGTGTTAGCGGATGGCGGGTGGCGCTGAAAAACTGTGTAGCTGGGTCATGGCCTTGACGATATCACCCCCAAGCAGAAGTGGCAGCGCATCGACTGCCGCGTCGATGGCATCATCGATCGCTTGCCGATCATCGCCATTGGGTTTTGCGAGCACGTAACCCGAGACCTTACTGGCGTGACCAGGGTGGCCGATACCCACTCTTAATCTGTGGAAGTCTCGACTGCCTCCAAGGGCTGGAATGATGTCGCGCAGACCGTTGTGTCCCCCGTGCCCACCCCCTTGCTTAAAGCGGGCTTGGCCTGGACTGATGTCCAACTCATCGTGTGCGACGAGAATCTCCTCGGGTTTGAGGCGATAAAAGTTGGCCATGGCGGCTACCGATCGGCCGCTGCGATTCATAAAGGTGGTGGGCACCAGCAATCGCAGGTCATGCCCGGCAATGCTTCCCCGGGCGGTTTCACCCGAAAATTTACTTTCCGCCTTCAACACGGTGCCGGCTCGGCGGGCAAGTTCCTGAACAAAAAAGGCACCCGCATTATGCCGAGTGCCTTCATATTCCCTGCCTGGATTGCCAAGCCCGACGATGAGTCGGATCTCAGCCATGGCTCAGTCTCAGCCGTCGCTTTCTTCGGCGCTATCCGCAGCAGCTTCTGCATCTTCAGCTGCATCGGCTTTGCTTGCCTTAGGCGCGATGACGGCAGCGATAGCCAAGTCATGATCGTCGCCGAGTGCAAGTGCTGTCGATACAACACCTTCAGGGAGTGTCAGATCTGACATGTGGACGATCTCGCCGATGTCGACATTGAGCATATCGACTTCGATGTACTCGGGAATGTTGCCCGGCAGACACTGGACTTCGATATCCGTCGCCTGGTGCTGGATCATACCGCCGCCAACTTTAACGCCCTGACACTTCTCTTCGTTAATAAAGTGAAGCGGTACGTTGATGGTCAGTTCTTTGTCAGCTTCAACACGCAAGAAATCCACGTGCATCGCGAAACCCTTGGCGGGGTGACGCTGGACATCCTTGAGAATGACGGTTTCGGTACCACCATCGACATTCACAGCGAGTAGTGCGGTGTAAAATGCCTCGCTTTCAAGGTTTTTCTCCAGATCCTTGCGGATCAGGCTAATGCTTTGGGCGGGCTTAGCGCCGCCATAAATTACGCCGGGTGTCTTGCCCTCGAGTCGACGAAGGCGGCGGCTCGCACCTTTCCCTTCATCGGCCCGTACCTCGGCCTGGATCTCAATAGAATCAGACATAGTCTGTCTCCTGTTACTACACCAGTGAGCTTGCGACCGGCTCAAAGGTGGGTGGGTTTACACGGTCTGCGATTTACTCGTCAAACAGTGCGCTGATTGATTCTTCGTTGCTAACGCGACGAATCGACTCGGCGAGCAAGTCGGCAATGGTGAGTTGCTTGATCTGGGACATGGCAGCAGCTTCAGCTGACAGGGGGATCGTATCGGTCACCACCAACTCGTCGAGTTGGGAATTCTTTATGTTCTCAATGGCCTTGCCTGACAGCACGGCGTGGGTGCAGTAGGCGGAAACTCGGGTCGCCCCGCGGCTCTTTAGCGCGGACGCTGCGGCGCACAAGGTGCCAGCGGTATCCACCATGTCGTCCACCAAAATACAGCTTCGACCATCAACGTCGCCAATCAGGTTCATCACCTGAGCTTCGTTGGCCCGTGGGCGGCGCTTGTCGATGATGGCGAGGTCGGCATCATTAAGCTGCTTGGCAATCGCTCGCGCCCGAACAACACCACCGATATCCGGTGATACCACGATCAGGTTGTCGTGATCGTGTTGGACGACATCGCTGTTTAAGACCGAGGATGCGTAGACGTTGTCCACTGGGCAGGTAAAGAAGCCCTGAATCTGTTCGGCGTGGAGGTCACAGGTCAGAACCCGATCAACACCCACCGAAACCATCATGTCTGCCACAACCTTTGCTGAGATTGGGACCCTGGCCGATCGCACCCGGCGGTCTTGTCGGGCGTAGCCAAAGTAGGGCACGACTGCGGTAATGCGCGCTGCGGACGCTCGACGCAGGGCGTCAATCATCAACAGCAGTTCCATGAGATTGTCATTGGTCGGACGACAGGTGCTCTGAAGAACGAAAACGTCCTTGCCGCGCACGTTCTCATGGAGCTCAACGCTCAGTTCGCCGTCCGAAAATTTGCCGACTTGGGCATCGCCCAGTCCAAGGTACAGGCGGTCAGCGACGCGACGGGCTAGCTCAGGGTTAGCGTTACCCGTGAAAACCATCATCTTGGATGACATGTAAAGCGCCTCGCACTTGTAATAATGGCTGGGGTGGCAGGATTCGAACCTGCGAATGCCGGGATCAAAACCCGGTGCCTTGCCACTTGGCGACACCCCAAGAGAACTGGTTAATTGCGGTGCGATGCGATCGGTGAGCTGCTATTGACTCCCTTGGCGACTACCGCGCCAAACTCTGACGGCGCGGTATTGGCAAGTGCCCTTGCCTGAGCTTCGGTCTCAATTGGGGCGAATACAGCCGCCCCGCTTCCGGTCATCATTGCTGGCGCAAATTTGTTAAGCCAAATCAGCGCCTTACGCACTCGAGGGTAGCGAGCTTCAACAATTGGCTGAAGATCGTTGCGTTTTGCCCCCTCGAAAAAGGCCGACATTGTGATTGCGGACGTGTCCCGTGTCAATTCCGGAGCACTAAAGATTTCGGCAGTACTCACATGACAGTTTGGGCACAAAATGACATACCAGCGTTCGGGCAGCTCAATGGGACTCAATTGTTCGCCAATTCCCTCGGCCCAAGCGCTATGTCCTCGCACAAAAACGGGTACATCGGCACCGAGGCTAAGGCCTAGCTCGGCCAACTCATCCACCGAGTGCCCAAGCTCCCACAAGTGGTTGAGCATGAGCAGTGTCGTAGCAGCATTGGAACTGCCACCGCCGAGGCCAGCGCCCATGGGAATATGCTTGGTAATCCCGATGCGCACCCCCCAACGGTCAGACGACAATAAGCTGGCAGCGCGCAGGATGAGATTGTCTGCCGCTGCAACCCCGGCCATCGGGTTTAGCAACTCGGCCCCTTGTGCATCGGTGCGCTCGAATACCATTTCATCGCCCCAATCAAGCAGCTGAAACACGGTCTGAAGTTCATGGTAACCATTGGCTCTTCGGCCCGTGATGTGCAGGAAGAGGTTGAGCTTGGCCGGGGATATGCACTCGATCGAGTGTGCGGGGGTGTTCATAAGCCGGGGTCAAATTGCCATTCGAGTAACACTAAGCGCACGCGATAAACCCCGTCGGTTAGCATTAGCTTGCGCGGCACACGCCAGGGATCGGCCGCTTGCCATTGATCAATAGTGACCTGCCAAGTGCCGTCCATAGGTGGATAGCCCAGTAGCCAGTCACCCAGTTTGAGAACAGGCAGGCTGGCGGCAACCGCAGCCCCATCGGCGGTGAGGGGAAGCGCGTTGATTGGTTCTAGTTTGCCGTTCTCCCGCCAGAATATTTGCTCGCCAATTCGTTCCAGTGCTGTCGCTCCGAGCCCGGCGGGTCCCGATAGCAAAACGCTCTCGCGCTCAGGGGCTCCGCGCTGCCATCGCACGTTGACGGTCTCTGTGCCATCGGGACCGGTAATTGACGCCTTACCGTTGGTTGACCAGCCGGTAGTGGTGATAGGCGGTTTTGGGGCGTCTGAGTCGGCGGGTGTATGAGGTGTGGTGCACGCGCTGAGTTGAATAAGCAGTATTCCACCCAAAAAGCATCTAACAAACGATCGCGCTGATTGCGTTGGTCGAGAGCGCCGGGTTTGGGCAGTTGCTTGGCTTTGATTCACTGATGTTTCGAGGTCTTAATCGAGGGCCGCGCCCGTGCGGCGCAGGGCCTCGGTGACGTGGCTATTGCCCGGGTCTCTTGTCAGCGCTTCCTGCCAGATGTTTTTTGCTTCGTCAGTGCGACCAAGGGCCCACAGCGCCTCTCCCAGATGAGCCGCCACTTCGGGGTCTGGCAACTGGGCATATGCTGCCTCTAAGGGTGGGATCGCGTCATCGAGGCGTCCAAGCTTGAAATACACCCAGCCGAGGCTGTCGAGAATGGCCGCCTCTCCCGGAGAGAGCTCAAGGGCGCGTTCGATCAGTTCGGCGGCCTCTTCATAGCGCTCAGTGTTCTGAGTTAGGGAGTAACCCAATGCATTGAGGGTTGTTGCATTGTCAGGCTCACGCTCCAGTATCGCGCGCATATCACGCTCCATGCCTGCAATATCCTCCTGCGCCTCGTAAGCCATTGCTCGGCCATATTGCAGGGCCAGCGATTCTGGAAAGATCGACAGCGCTCGGCCATACACTTCGATGGCGTCCGCCTGTGCCTCTCGATCCAGCAACAGATCGGCTTCGAGCATGAAAAGGCGTTCTGCGAGGCCGGGGTTCATTCGGCGTGCGGCGTCAAACATCTGATGGAAGCCAACACGGTTGCCATCATCGAGAAGCAGCGCGCCCCCCCGACGGCGGGCATCGAGGAACTCGCGTCCCGGGCCAACACGGTTAAAAGACAAGATGGCGGAATCCATATCAAGCAGATCTTCCGCGATTCGGCCGATGTAGTAATGGGCTTCGTTGACCTTTTGTCCAAGGGCGATTAGCTCACGGAAATGGCTATTTGCGGCGACGTAATCCTGAATCTCGTAGTCAATGAGCGCCAGGGAGAGCAGATAGTCACCGTTGCGCGGTGACATCTCCCGCAGGGCTTCAAACTGAAGGCGCGCGCCCTCATAGTCGTCGTTGGTTGCAAGCAGGCGCGCGTATTGAAGGCGCAGTTGTTCGTTCTCGGGTTGCGCTTCGATTGCGCTGGCGATGCGATCGAAGGCCTTGGGGTCTTCTTGCTCATTCTTGATTTGCGTCCACAGAACCAAAGCTCGATCTTCGTATCGATTCTGCTCGAATACTCGCTCGAGTGCTTCAAGACTGCCGGTCAGATCACCCATTTCGCGACGCAGCAGTGCCTGAGCTATGGCGATATCTTCATCCGCAGGCCAATCCGTTGCGAGGGATTCAAACGCCACCTGCATATTTTGTTGCTGCGCCTCTGGCAGCTCCGGGTAGTTGGTTAGCAGTGCGGGGGCATTAATGCGCGCGCCGCGACGTTTCGCTTCCCGTGCAAAGCCGAGAGCGCGCTCGTTCTGCCCCGAGCGGATCAGCAATGACATAGCGGTTGCCGCGGCCGCAGCATCGGACTTATCCAACTCGGTTAATCGAACGGCCATTGCCAGGGCAGCGGCATCATTATTTCGAAATTCGGCAAGCTTTAGCGCGCGACGGGCGATTTCGGGATCGTCGAGCAGCAATGCTTGCTCGCTCAGCAGCGTCAAGGCGTAGTCAAACTGACGCTCGCGCAGTGCAAACTCGGCAGCTAACAGCGGGTAGACGCTGGCATCGGGGATCGGCGTTTCTGGGACTGCGGGTTGTAGGGCATCACTCGCGGTCGATTCGCCGTCCTCGTCGGAAGTGTTGGCGACGTCTTTGCCATTACGCTCATCGGGCTCAGTGTCAGACGACTGCTTTTCAGCGCTGTTCTCTGTAGGCGACCCTGCGACGTCCTTGGGTGTCTGATCCGTTGCCGCGGTGCTGCAACCCACCACGAGTGCGCTCAACGTCAGCGCCGCAATTAATGATCGCATGCATCGCGTTGGCGTTGGCGTGGGCGAGAGCGGTAGCGAAACGGACTGGGATTGCTTCATTTCGAAAATACTCATGTAACCGATGATGACACACTGGGTGTAGCAAACCTATGGATTCAAACCCACGTTTTTACCGCAGCGCATTGCAGCATGGGCTTTCGCTTCTTGTTATGATTACACGTTGAAGCCATTAGTTCCGGAACGACTCGGTGTTTGACGATCTCATCGTAATCGGTATCAACCATGACTCTGCGTCGGTCGAGACGCGGGAGAAGGTTGCGTTCGCCCCGGAAAAAATTCCGGGCGCGCTGAGCGCGATGATCGGAGAAACGCCGGTTGCCGAAGCGGTTATTCTGTCCACTTGTAACCGCACCGAAGTGTACGCGGTCATCGCTGATGATGCCGATCCGGTTGCAGCCGGTGATGCGATGACGGGATGGTTTGCCCGCTTTCACCAAATTCCCGATAGCGCATTAACCAGCTGTACGTACCGGAATTTCGGCGACCGTGCGCTAACCCATCTCGTCCGCGTTGCCGCAGGCCTCGATTCTATGGTGCTCGGTGAGCCGCAGATCTTCGGTCAGCTAAAGTCCGCATATGCTGTCTCTGACGAGGTGGGAGCGATTGGTGGGCGTTTTGCCCGCGTTTTTCCAGACGCATTCCGCATTGCCAAAAAAGTGCGCACCGACACAGCGATCGGTGAAAACCCGGTTTCAGTTGCCTACGCATCGGTGGATTTAGCAGGGCATATATTTTCTGATCTTGGTCGTTGTACGGCGCTGTTGTTAGGGGCGGGTGAAACCATTGAACTCGTCGCGCGACACCTATGCGATGCGAACCTCGGAAAGTTGATCATTGCCAATAGAACCCTGGCCCGGGCCGAGTCGGTGGCAACCCAGTACGACGCCGAGGCGATTATGTTGGCTGACGTGCCCGAGCGCCTCGCGGAGGCGGATATCGTCATCAGTTCCACCGCGAGCCAGTTGCCCATTCTTGGTAAAGGCGCCGTGGAGCGCGCGGTTAAGAAGCGGCGCTACCGGCCCCAGTTAATGGTGGATTTAGCGGTGCCGCGGGATATCGAGCCGGAGGTGTCGGACATTTCCGACATTTATCTGTACACCGTCGATGACCTTCGCGACGTGATTGAAGAGAACCTCAGGTTGCGTGCCAGTGAGGCTAACAAAGCAGACGAAATCATTATCCACGGTGTCTTGCAGCTGGCCGAGGACTATCGCGCTCGACGTTCAAGTGACGTTGTTCGGACTTACCGAGAGTCGGCGCTTTCCATATCGGAACAGGAGTTGGCCAAGGCCTTGAAACTGCTCGAGCGAGGTGAGGCACCCGAGGAGACGCTGAAACGTCTTGCACGAGATCTGACTAACAAACTGATCCATGCCCCCACTACCGGACTCCGCCAGTTGGCCCGTGAAGGGGATGACGGACAGGTCAGTCGTGCCAAAGCATTGCTTGGGTTGACGGATTCCGACAGTACAGATCACGAAAAGCCTACGCTGCAGTGAAGGACTCCATTCGGACGAAACTCGACGGCCTGTGCGATCGTCATGAGGAGGTGTCAGCGCTCCTCGGTGATGCCGATACAATTTCCAATCAAGGCCGGTTTCGCGAGCTCTCACAGGAGTATTCGCAACTCGATACTGTCGTAAAAGCCTACCAGTCCTACAGTGAAACCGTGGAAGCCATTGCCGGCGCACAGGAGATGCTTGCGGAAGAAGATCCTGAAATTAAAGAAATGGCCCGGGAAGAGGTCGCTGAGGGTGAGTCGCGCCTCGCGGATCTTGAAGCGGAGCTCCAGGTATTACTGCTTCCCCGAGACCCGCGCGATAGCCAGAACGTCTTCCTCGAGATCCGTGCCGGCACAGGGGGCGATGAAGCGGCGATTTTCTCGGGAGATTTGTTTCGCATGTATGGCCGCTACGCCGAGAATCGCGGATGGCGACTCGAGGTGATTTCCGAACGTTCCGGCGATCACGGAGGATTCAAGGAAATCATCACTCGAGTGCAAGGCACCGATGTTTATGCGCACCTGAAGTTTGAGTCGGGCGCGCACCGCGTCCAACGGGTACCCGAAACCGAATCTCAGGGCCGAATTCACACCTCGGCGTGTACCGTCGCGGTCATGGCCGAACCCGATGAAGTCACCGCCACGGATATCAACAAGGGTGATCTGCGTATCGATACGTTTCGCTCATCGGGTGCTGGTGGGCAGCACGTGAATACTACTGACTCTGCTGTGCGCATTACGCACCTACCTACGGGCATTGTGGTGGAGTGTCAGGATGAGCGCTCGCAGCATAAGAACCGCGCTCGCGCGATGTCGCTGTTGCAGGCGAAATTATCGACTGCCGCCGAGGAAAAAGCCGCTGCAGAGCAGGCCGTTGAGCGCCGTAATCTGGTGGGGACCGGCGATCGCTCCGATCGAATACGAACCTACAACTTTCCACAGGGCCGGGTGACCGATCATCGGATCAATCTAACGCTTTACAAGTTGGATGAGATTATCGCTGGTGACCTCGATAGCTTGGTGCAGCCACTGCGGCAGGAGCACCAAGCCGACTTGTTGGCAGCGATGGGCGACTGACGTTGGCGGATGCCAAAGAGTTAATCGCCAGTGCGAATTTGCCGAGGCGCGAGGCGGAGTTGCTGCTACAACACTGCCTAGAGCGCGACAGAGCCTGGTTGTTAACCCACAACGATGAGCCCCTGTGCGAGGCCTCCCAACAACGCTTTCACTCCCTTGTTCGTCGTCGATTGCAGGGCGAGCCCATTGCCTATCTAACGGGCTATCGGGATTTTTGGTCCCTCAGGCTCGCTGTGACCGATGCGGTGCTCATTCCGCGCCCGGATACTGAAGTCCTTGTCACCTGGTCTATTGAACTGCTGCATGATGCAGTGAGTAGCCGACGATTTCTCGATTTGGGTACGGGCAGCGGCGCCATTGCCTTAGCCGTTGCCTCGGAATTTCCCGATGGTGTAGTCACGGGAGTGGATCGCAGCGCCGCGGCCCTCCAAGTGGCTCGTACCAATGGCGAGCAATTGGAACTGCCGGTTGAGTGGATAGCTAGCGACTGGTTTGCCGCCCTTGCCGGGCGTCGCTGGCCGGTTATTGCCAGTAATCCCCCTTATATTGCCGAGGCCGACCCGCATCTAGAACGTGGTGACCTGCCCGCAGAACCCTTGAGCGCATTGGTGGCCGGCACCGATGGTCTCGATTGCTTGCGCGCGATAGTGACCGGAGCAACCGAACACTTGGAGTGCGGGGGGTGGCTGTTGTTGGAGCATGGCTGGGATCAGGGGGAGGCGGTTCGAGATTTGCTGCATCGCGCCGGCTTTACTGCTGTTTCGACACGACGGGATCTAGCTGGTCATGAGCGAGCCAGTGGGGGACGGTGGATAGGATGAACGACGCAGAGCTCGAGCGCTATTCACGCCAAATTCTTGTGCCAAGCTTTGGTTTTGAGGGACAGGCGGCACTTGCGAGAGCGCGGGTTCTGCTCGTTGGTTGCGGAGGCCTCGGCAACCCCGCTGCCATGTATCTTGCCTCGGCAGGTGTCGGATATCTCCGCTTGGTAGACGATGACGTGGTTGAGGTGAGTAATCTGCCGAGACAGGTAGCATTCACCGAGAGCGACGTCGGGCGCAACAAAAGTGAGATCTTGGCTGCTCGCCTAAGGGCATCAAATTCCGCTGTCGCTATCGATAGTCATGTCTGTCGTTTTGATCAGCAATCCGCGCCAATGCTGTTGGACTCGATCGACCTTGTGGTCGACGGCTCCGACAGTTTGGAGACGCGTCAGCGAGTCAATGCTGAGACCGCCAAGCGCAAGCTGCCCTGGTTTATGGGTGCAGCGGTTCAGTTTGGTGGTCAGAATATTGCATTTTCGCCGACTCGCGAGGAGGGGTGCTATCGGTGCCTTGCCCCCGATACCACCGTCACCGGGGGCAGCTGTTCGGAGCTAGGAGTTTTAGGACCAGTCGTGGCCAGTGTTGCTCTAACGCAGGTGTTGGATGTGATTGCGTATCTAAGCGACAGCCATAAGGTGCCCTGGGGGAAGCTGCGAATTCGCGATTTTGCCACCGGCGAAACCCAATCTCTTAGCCTCGGCTGCCGGATGGATTGCCCGGTGTGTGGCGATCAATAAGCGGGCGCTTCAGCACGTACCACACCTTGACGTCGATCATCAGCGCACCCACGGCAATGCCGGTGATAATGGCGATCCAGAGACCCGCAGTGCCTGCCGTCGGGTCTTGTGCCAGCTCCATGCCCAACCACCAGCCTAGCGGCAGCGTCACACCGTAATAAGACACCAGCATAGTAATCAGCGGAAACCGCGTCTCTTTGTAGGCGCGCAAGGTCGAGGAGCCGATAAACTGCGCGGCGTCCATCAAAACGAATAATGCTGCCAGGCGAATCAGTGACACTGCGATGTCGCGGATCTCATGACTTTCAGTGTAGATCCCCACGATCAACTCGGGCATCGCGAACAGTACGGTCATCGCCAACAACGAGAGACTGGCCGCCGAGAGAATCCCAGCACCCAGCGCCAGCAACACTTTGTCTTTGTCCTGTGCCCCGATGGCATGACCGATGCGTGTCGACATGGCCGTGCCAATAGCCAGCAGCGGGATAAAACAGACATCCCAAATATTAAACGCGATTTGATGGGCAGCCATTGCGGAATCACCCATGGTCGCCACCAGAAACCCCATCATGCTGAATACGGCGATTTCCAGGAAATACGCCAGACCTATGGGTGTTCCTAGCACAACGATCTCGCGAATGATTTGCCAATCCGGTGCCACCGGCTGCCACCGGGGAAGGTAAACTGCTATCGAAGTATCGAGCAAAATGTACCCCGCGATCAGCACCAAACTGAGCCACATCGACAGCGCTGTAGCGATGCCGCAACCCATGGCCCCCAGTTCGGGAGCACCCCACCAGCCGTACATAAATGCGTAGTTCAATGGAATATTGGCGACAAAGCCAATAACGGCGGTCACGGCAAAGGGTTTGGTGATTCCGAGACCCTGAGTATGGAAACGGAGTGCTAAAAATACCGCGGCGGCGGGAATTCCAAGGGCGACCATGCGGGTGTAGGCCGCCGCTTTCTCCTGAGTATCGGGATCAAGATTTAGCAGCGAAAGCAGCGGCTCGCTGAAAAACACCAACGGGGCCAGAGTGACGCCGGCAAAGACAGCAACCCAGAGAGACTGTGGCAATTGTCGACGTATTTTCTCGATTCGATTGGCGCCGAAATCTTGGGCAACGATAGTCGATGTAGCAAACAAAAAGCCGATCAGGATGAGCGCAACCGGTAGCCAGATATTAAAACCGATGGCGATTGCAGCAAGATCTTGATCGCTGTAATGCCCTGCCATGATGGTATCGACCACGCCTGTTCCCATTTGGGCGAGTTGCGCGATCAACAGCGGCCAGGCTATCCGCCATAGATTGGCTAGCTCGATGCGCAATGAGTCTCGCGTAAATATGCCCGGCATGGTTGCTGTAAACGTGGTTGAATTTGGAGGCGCAATTTAGCACGGCGTTGGCTGTGCTAGACTTAGCATCTGCATAATTCACCGAGTTCACCCCTTGAGTAAATCCAACGTCACACAGAGCCCCGAGTCCTGGGATGTCGAACAATTCGATGTCGCACCTGCCGAGGGCGAAACCCGATTCCATGATTTGGATCTCAGCCCCAAGCTAATGCGAGGAATTGCCGCGCTTGGCTTCCAGTATTGCTCCCCGATCCAGGCGAAAATTCTGCCTCACACGCTTCAGGGTCTCGATGCGATCGGTAAAGCTCAGACGGGTACAGGCAAGACCGCCGCATTTCTGATCACGATTTTTAACGATCTGCTTAACCACCCTGTTGAGGGTGAACGTTTCCTAGCTGAGCCCCGCGCAGTCATTATCGCGCCAACCCGTGAGCTGGTGATGCAGATCGCAGAGGATGCCCGAGACTTGGGTAAATACACGGGATTGAACACGGTCACGTTGATTGGTGGTGCTGACTACCAAAAGCAGCTGCAGAAAGTGCAGAGCCGCGTTACCGACGTGGTGGTTGCAACACCGGGTCGATTGATTGACTTTTTGCAACGGCAGGATTTGTACCTTGATCGGGTGGAAACATTGGTTCTCGATGAAGCTGATCGAATGCTCGATATGGGTTTCATCCCCCAGGTGAAGCGCATTGTGCGCTCAACCCCGCGTAAGGAAGATCGCCAAACACTGCTGTTCTCGGCGACCTTCACACAAGACATTCTCAATTTGGCTCAGCAGTGGACTTACGAGCCCATTACCGTGGAAATCGAGCCCGAGCGCGTGGCTACCGCATCGGTGGACCAAAAGGTATTTCTGGTCACCAGCCAGGAGCGCCTGAAAGTGCTGCTTAACGTGTTGCGGAGTCCCGAAGCTGTTTCAACCATCGTATTTGCAAATAGACGGGATCAGGTCCGCAGCCTCCATGAGAAGCTGCGGAAAGCGGGTATCTCCTGCGGCATGCTGTCAGGTGAAATTACCCAGGCAAAACGGACCCGCACGCTGGCAGATTTCAAAGAAGGCAAAATTTCGGTTCTGGTCGCCACGGATGTGGCCGGACGCGGCATTCACGTTGATGGGGTGAGTCACGTCGTCAACTACAACTTGCCCGAAGACCCCGAAGACTACGTCCATCGCATCGGCCGAACTGGACGAGCTGGCGCGACCGGCGTGTCCATTAGCTTTGCCAGCGAAGACGACGCGTTTCTACTGCCCGATATCGAGACTTTGCTCGGAGAGCGACTCTCCTGCACAGCGCCCCCGCCGGATTTACTCGAGCGAAACTAGGCGTTCTCGCGCAGTTCGTCGCACCACATCAGGGTCGCCCCGATGACGGCCGCGGGTACCACGATCAGGTTGAGGAAGGGCACTCCGGCAACAAACGCCACGATGCCCCCAAAACCAAGGCTGCTCAGTCTGCGCGCTGCACAGGCTTCTTTTACCTGACTGAACGGTAGCCTATGGTTGTCCATGGGGTAGTCCAGAAACTGCAGGCCCATCATCCAAGCGCCCAGCATGAACCACAGCAGCGGCGATACCGAGTTCAGAACCGGAATAAACGAGACAATGAGCACCAGTAACGCCATGGGTATGTAGTAAACAAACTTACTGATTTCGCGCCCGAGACTTCGGGGGATATCCATGATCGCTGCTCCGAACCCTTCGAGGCCCTGAACCGGTTGGCCGGTGACCTGTTCCTCAACTTTCTCGGCTAACAACGAGTGAAAGGGTGACGTTACGAGCAGAACCAGTAATGTGGAGATGTAGCCCGTTAACAACCCACCTGCCAGCCACAGCAGCGGCACCAATAACCATGTGAGAAAGCTAAGCCAATCAGGTAAGGCCTCCTCAGCGCCGCCAATGATGGCTTGAACATAGCCATAGGCGAGGGATCCGAGAAAGCCAAACAATAAAATGTTGGCGAGCAGTGGTAACACGATAAACAAGCGAATGCCGGGGTTCGGCAGCATACTCAGGCCGCGGAAGAAATAGCCGGCGCCGGTGATGAGATTTCCTTTCATTTCAGTGATCCTCCTTGATCCCAAGCACAGTATACTGAGTTCACAGAGAGTTTTCCGGGGGTGCTCGATGAGTGATGACGAGCTTTTTTATGAGGAGATGGCTGGCGTAAAGCCGCTAAAGCGCGAGCCTCGCACCCGCCTCGCAAAGACCTCTGATTCGGGTGACGTTAGCGCTCGCAGAGACGCTGCGACAGGGGCAAACCGTGTTGCCGATAATCATCTTACTGATGAGGGGGTTGAGGCCCTCGATGCGTGGTTTGTTCTGGAGTTCAAGCGCCCGGGCATTCAAAACGGGGTCTACAAAAAATTGCGCATGGGCCGCTATGATGTGGACGCGCGCCTTGATTTACACCGAATGACGGTCAAACAGGCACGCCAGGAAGTGCACCAGTTCATACGCGACGCAATGGAGCTAGGGCTGCGCACGGTCCTGATCTTGCACGGCAAAGGTCAGCGAAAGGTTGAGCAGGAACGCACGGCGGTACTCAAGGGTTATGTCAATCACTGGCTACGAGACCTCGATCCGGTTCAGGCATTTCACTCTGCGCAGCCAGTACACGGCGGTACCGGCGCCGTTTACGTGTTGCTCAAGAAAAACGCCGACAACAAACGCAAGAATCGCGAACGGTTTCTGAAGGGACGCGTTCCCTACGACGGCCAGTGACGATCAGGCGTCTTTGAGTTTGCTGGTAAGCAGTTGATTGAGGACTTGGGGGTTAGCCTGCCCTTTGGACGCCTTCATAATTTGACCGACAAAGAAGCCACTTAATTTCTTGCGCTTGGCGTCATCGGCAGCTTGATACTGCGCTACCTGGGCGGGATTATCCGCGATGACCGCATCAATCATTGCTTCGAGCGCGCCGGTATCTGATACCTGCTTAAGTCCGCGGGCTTCGATGATGTCGTCAGCGCTGCCTTCGCCAGCCCACAATCCCTCAAAAACCTGTTTGGCCAGTTTGCTCGACAAGGTGCCATCAACAACGCGAGTGATCAGTCCCGCTAAAGCGCTCGCATCAATAGGGCACGACTCAATGCCGATGTCCTCTCGATTCATCGCCGCCGCTAGATCGCCCAGCAGCCAGTTGGCTGCCTGCTTGGCTTCCCCGGCGTGCTCGACCACTTGCTCAAAGTAATCAGCAAGCGCCCGCTCGGAGGCCAGTTGCGCCGCATCGTACTCGCTCAGAGCGTATTGGCTGACAAACCGACTGCGTTTTGCGCCCGGCAGTTCGGGCAACTGCGCACGAATTGCCTCGACATAGGCATCATCAATCTCAATGGGCAGCAGATCTGGTTCGGGGAAATAGCGGTAGTCGTTGGCAACCTCTTTGCTGCGCATGGATCGAGTCTCGTTGCGATCCGCATCGTACAGGCGAGTCTCTTGGGTAATGCTGCCCCCGTCTTCAAGGATGTCGCGCTGGCGTTCTACTTCAACTTGAATCGCGCGCTCTACAAACCGGAATGAATTCACATTCTTGATTTCTGTGCGGGTGCCGAGCGTATCGCTGCCTTCGGGTCTTAATGAGACGTTGATGTCGCAGCGCATTGACCCCTCGGACATGTTGCCGTCTGAAATGCCTAAATAGGTCACCAGCGAATGCAGGGCTTTCAAGTAGGCAACGGCCTGTTCGGCGGTGCGGAAGTCGGGTTCGGTGACAATTTCCAACAGGGGTGTGCCCGCCCGGTTGAGGTCAACACCGGTCTGTCCCGCGAATGCATCGTGGACCGACTTACCTGCGTCTTCTTCAAGATGCGCCCGGGTAATGCGGATGGGGAACAGAGTGCCGTCGGGCATAGGGACGTCAAACGTGCCTTCACAGACGATGGGTTCAAAAAACTGGCTGACTTGATAACCCTTGGGCAGATCGGGGTAGAAGTAGTTTTTACGGTCAAACACCGAGCGTTGGCCAATACGCGCGCCAATCCCCAAACCAAACATGACGGCGTAGTTAACTGCGCGTTCATTGAGAACCGGCAGCATGCCGGGCATACCGAGGTCGACAGCACAGGCCTGAACATTGGGTTCAGCGCCAAACTTGTTGGCGGCCCCTGAGAAGATCTTTGACTCGGTCGCAAGCTGCAGGTGCACCTCGAGACCCATTACCAGTTCCCACCTCATGGTGTTGTCTCTCCCAGCGAGGGCAATGCGCAGTGCCAGTCGGTGCGCTGCTGGAATTGGTGGCCAACGCGTAGAATCGTTTCCTCGTCAAAGGAGCGGCCAATTAGCTGCAGGCCAATGGGAAGGCCGTTGACCATACCCGCAGGCACAGAGAGAGCCGGCAGGCCCGCTAAATTAACGGACAGGGTGTAGATGTCTTCCATGTACATGGTCAGCGGATCCTTCGACTTTTCCCCGAGCTTGAATGCCGTGCTGGGGGCCGCAGGACCGGCGATCAGATCGACCTGTTCAAAGACTCGCTTGAAATCTTCACTAATGATACGGCGAACCTGCTGGGCTTTTTTAAAGTAGGCGTCATAGAACCCTGATGACAGGGCATAGGTGCCTACTAAAATTCGACGCTGTACTTCGCCGCCAAACCCTTCGCTCCGGGAGCGCTCGTAAAGATCAAGTAGATCTACGGGATCATCGCAGCGATGACCAAAGCGGACACCATCGTAGCGCGAGAGATTGGCAGAAGCTTCTGCGGGCGCAATTACGTAATAGGTGGCAATCCCCTTGTTGGTATTGGGTAAATCCACATCAACCAGTTCGGCACCGGCCGCGGTGAGTTCGGCTAAGGCCTCGTGAATAGTCTGCGCCACGGTGGCATCGAGATCAGCGTTGAAATACTCCCGGGGAAGTCCAATTCGCAGGCCCCGAATATCCTTGGTGAGTAGATCACGGAAATCGGGCACGTCCATGACGGCTGACGTCGAGTCTCCCGGGTCGTTGCCGCTGATCGCCGTCAGCATCATGGCCGCATCTTCGACCGTGCGGGTCATCGGACCAGCCTGATCCAATGATGAAGCAAAGGCGATAATGCCCCGACGGGATACGCGGCCGTAGGTCGGCTTGAGTCCCGTGATGCCGCACAGGGAGGCGGGTTGGCGGATGGAGCCACCGGTGTCGGTGCCGGTGCTTAGCGGCGCGAGTCCGGCAGCCACGGCTGACGCGGAGCCACCCGAGCTGCCTCCAGGGACGCGGCTGGTATCCCAAGGGTTACGTGCAGGGCCGTAAAAGCTGGTTTCATTGGAAGAGCCCATGGCGAATTCATCCATGTTGGTCTTGCCAATGGTTACCGTACCTGCAGCGTTGAGCTTTTCAACAACGGTCGCGTCGTAAGGGGGCACGAAATTGTCGAGCATCTTCGATGCGCAGCTTGTTTTCACTCCGCGGGTACAAAAGATGTCTTTGTGCAATAACGGTATACCGGTCAGCGGACCCCCGGCGCCTTCTTGGCGTAGTTTGTCCGCCCCCTGAGCGGCGGTCAACGCCTCGGACTCGCAGGTCGTGATGATGGCATTAAGGCTCGGGTTTAGGGCGTTGATACGCGCTAAAAAATGTTCGGTGAGCTCAACAGATGACACATCGCCTCGGTCCAGGAGCGCCGAGAGCTCACTGGCAGAGGCAAAAGAGAGGTCGCTGGTGTGGGTCATCAGTCAATCACCCGTGGGACCAAAAAGTAGCCCCCTTCGATTGCGGGCGCAGTCGATTGCAGCGCCTCGCGTTGGTTGTCCTCGGTGACGGCATCAGTTCGCAGTCGCTGGGTCATATCGTGAGGGTTTGACATCGGCTCAACGTTGCTGGTGTCGACCTCCTGAAGCTCTGCGACCATATCGAGAATGCGGCCGAAGCGTTCAGTGACGTCGTTAAGTGCATCATCTGGGATGCGTAGGCGCGCGAGTTGCGCCACCTGTGCAACATCTGCAGGGGTGACTGACATAGTTAAGGTCCAAAACCTAGGAGAGACGGGACGCTATCATATTTGCGCCTTGCCCAAAAACCCCTGCGTTGATACATTCCCCACATTAATTTAAGACGCGAAGCCGCTGTTTTGCGGACATTTTTCGGCGCAGTGACTGCAGCCCTAGATTGTTGGTGCCCTATAGAGGCTTTGCGAACACTAATCGAGTCTCGGAAACGTATCAGGTTGCCACGGGGTGACCGCCGAGATTGTCGTGGGAACACAATATGTTCAAGCGCCTTCGGGGCATTTTTTCTAACGACCTCTCCATAGATCTGGGGACCGCCAACACCCTCATTTACGTCAAAGACAAGGGCATCATCCTTGACGAGCCGTCGGTGGTGGCTATTCGCATTCACAACGGCCAGAAATCCATTGAAGCGGTCGGTAAAGACGCCAAGCGCATGCTGGGGCGAACGCCGGGGAATATTCAGGCCATACGACCACTCAAGGATGGGGTAATCGCGGACTTTCAGGTGACTGAAAAGATGCTTCAGCACTTTATTGCCAAAGTGCATGAAACCCAGTTTATCCGCCCAAGTCCTCGCGTTCTGGTTTGTGTGCCTTGTATGTCGACTCAAGTTGAGCGTCGGGCTATACGGGAATCAGCGCTCAGCGCTGGTGCGCGTGAGGTGCGACTCATCGAGGAGCCTATGGCGGCCGCGATTGGTGCTGGACTTGAGGTGGATGAGGCCTCGGGTTGCATGGTGGTCGATATCGGTGGCGGCACGACTGAAATCGCGATTATTTCCCTCAACGGCGTGGTGTATCGAGACTCTATTCGTATCGGCGGCGATCGATTTGACGAAGCCATCGTCTCTTATGTCCGTCGGCGCTATGGCAGTTTGATTGGTGATGCCACCGCAGAGCGGATCAAGCAGGAAGTGGGTTGCGCGTATGCGACCAGTGAATTGCGTGAGATTGATGTGCGCGGTCGGCACCTTGCCGAGGGTGTACCAAAGAGTTTTGCCTTAAACAGTGACGAGATTAGAGGAGCTCTTGAAGATCCCCTCGAAGCGATTTTGCGCGCGGTTAAGATGGCGCTTGAGCAGTCGCCGCCCGAACTCGCAGCGGATATCGCCGAAGCGGGTATTTTCCTGACGGGTGGGGGTGCGCTGCTACGGGACATCGATCGTCGGATCGCCGATGAAACCGGCTTGCCGGTCTACATCGCTGAGGATCCATTGACCTGTGTCGCGCGAGGCGGTGGTAAAGCATTGGAGCTCATGGATCGCCACGCACTCGAACTATTGTCCACCGAATAATGTCCGGGCGGAGATAGACCGCCGGGGGGCGAGGCATCAAACCGCTTTTTCTAACAGAAAAACACATTGGCTGGCGACTTCTCTTGGTTGTGCTGGGGTGCATAGCTGCGTTGTTTATGTTCCGCGATAACCCGCGGCTTGCAGACACCCGTGCCATGACGACTGACGCCACAGCCTGGGTTTACGGTCTCGCCACCGCGCCCCGGGATGGTTGGCAAAGTCTTGTTCAATACTTCGAATCCCGGTCTGATCTGCGCGAAGAGAATGCGCGGCTTCGCCAGGAAAATCTTGTCATCAAAGGCCAAACCCAGCGGCTTGCAGCACTCATGGCTGAAAATGCCCGTTATCGAGCCCTGCTCAATTCTGCTCAAATCGTCGAGTCTCAGGTCATGGTCGCTGAGGTGATTTCGGTGACCGCAGATCCCGCACGTCATTTACTCGTACTCGACAAGGGCCGGCAACATGGTGTGACCAAAGGCCAGCCGTTGTTGGGCGCTGATGGTTTGATGGGGCAGGTCGTGCTGCTTGGAGATTCTTCTAGCCGAGCAATGCTGATCACCGACTCGACCCATGCTGTGCCGGTTCAGATCAACCGCAACGGCGTTCGAGGTTTGGCGGAGGGCACGGGCGACCTCGGCCGACTGATCATTCGTCACGTCGCCGCCACGACTGATATTCAGGAAGGTGATGTATTGGAGACCTCGGGCCTTGGCGGACGTTTTCCGCCGGGCTATCCCGTAGCCGAAGTCACTGCAATTGAATTGCGGCCCGGCGCTGCATTTGCCACCGTCGTTGCGCGTCCGCTTGCGAAGCTTGATCGCGGCCGCCACGTATTGCTGGCACTCGATTCGAGCGACGACGTCGCGACACAGCCGTGATCGGGGGGCGCTCAAATTGGGTCATCGTTGCGACGACCCTAGTGGCGCTGGTTATTTACGTGGTGCCCATACCGCTTGAGTGGCGCTGGTATCGACCCGAATGGCCGATCCTGGTGCTGTTTTACTGGTCATTGAGCCTGCCGCACCGAGTGGGAATTTTGTCTGCGGCGATCACCGGGTTCGCAATCGATATGCTCGACGGCACCACCTTCGGCGCGCTCGCCCTGGGAATGGTCGTCAGTACCTTGTTTATCCTGCTTAACTATCAACGCATCAGGCAGTTTGATCTGCTGCAGCAAAGCGCGATTATGACCTTATTGGTTGCCTTGGCGTTGATCATTGAGCGCTGGCTGCAGAATTTGCTGGGCGTGGGCGGCACCGAACTCAAGTTCCTTTACTCGCTGCTCTTGACCGCGCTGATGTGGCCTGTGGTGCGTGAAGTGCTCCGTGGGCTGCGTCGTTATTACGAGGTCAACTGATGGCCAAACCGGACATGGAGATTGTATTGGCCTCGGCGAGTCCCCGACGTAAAGCACTGTTGGGACTGTTGATGGCTAATGTCACCACAATGCCCAGTGACATTGACGAAAATCATCGCCTCGACGAATCTCCTGAAACCTACGTCGCTCGAATGGCGCGGGAGAAAGCACTGGCCTGCCCGGAATCGATCCGCTTGGTGCTGGCCGCTGATACAACGGTAACGTTGGACAACTGCGTATTGGGCAAGCCCAAAAATCACGCTGACGCGAGAGCCACGCTGACCCAGTTGTCCGGTCGCAGCCATACCGT
This sequence comes from Luminiphilus sp., assembly GCA_965657905.1. Classification (GTDB taxonomy): domain Bacteria; phylum Pseudomonadota; class Gammaproteobacteria; order Pseudomonadales; family Halieaceae; genus Luminiphilus. The sequence continues at coordinate 113,928 of CBFHPT010000003.1, forward strand.
TTACACGGCGGTAGCGCTGCGCAAAGGAGGCGTACTCAAAGAGTGTACGGTCGCAACCCAGGTCACCTTTGCGGATCTCAGTAGCACGCTGATTGAGTCATACCTGTCGACCGATGAGCCCTGGGATAAAGCTGGAGCCTATGGCATTCAAGGTTTAGCCGGTAGCTTTGTCACTGCCATAGACGGCAGTTATTCGTCGGTAGTGGGGCTCCCTCTCGCCGAGACGCGATCAATGTTGGCCGAATTTGGCGTGCAACCTAATTGGACGGCGATGACTCGTGGTTGAGCGAATTCATCGCGGCCTAGGAACGCTCATCTGGCGAACACTTATCGCTGGGCTCATTGGCTTGGCGGTATACGTGAGCGGCATGCGGTTGGTCTTTCAGCTGCTGCCGACCATTCAAGATCGTATTGTGGTTTCTCTGTCGCAGCAGGTCGGCGCAGATATTCACGTTGAGAAGGTGAGCGGCCAACTCGTAGGGTTTGCGCCACGAATTGATCTCACGGCACTCAGGGTAACGTCACCGAGTAACGACGCAGTTGTTGAGATACCGTCGGCGAGTGTCACCCTCGATCCATGGAATACTCTGCTGGCACTGTCTCCTCGGCTCGACGCCATGCAGCTGCATGGTGCTCGCATCGGCGTTGATCTCGCTGCCGCCAACCGTCAGCCAGCGCGCGTCGATAATGACCTGGGTCTCAGTGGTCTGGCGGATTTACTGCTGGTGTTTCGCAAAGTCACGATCACCGAGTCACAGATGACCCTGACCAATGGGGACGGTGCGTCGCTGACCTTGGATACGGCGATGGAGCTACGCCGGGAGGGCAGTTTGCGTCGATTCGAACTGCGCCTCGAGGACGGGACGGAGACCCTTGCGACGCTTGCGGGTGAGGGCATCGGCGATATTTTCGACGGCGCCAGCTTCCGTGGAGAGGTGCACGGCAGCGTGGATAGTAGCGAGTTGAAGTCGCTGCTGTCGTTGGTCGGTCTGCAAGCATCGGGGGCGGGCCACGTGGACTTTTGGTATCAGGTTCAGTCAGCGAATCCCGAACTTACCGTCGTTGCCGGCTTAAAAGATATTGCTATCGATGTCGAGTCATCAGCCGGTGATGGCTCAAAAACGCGCGCGCCGTTAATCGTGGATCGCGCTGATCTTAGGGGAATATACCGGCCCACTGAGACGGGCTGGCGTGCGACCTTGGACACCGTCAGCATAGAAATCGCTGATCAGGCTTTAAACCTAGGGAAGGTGCAGCTTGCTTCTCGTGACGCGAATCTCGAGATCAATCTTGAACAGGTGAATGTCGGGCAAATTTCGGGTGTGCTGTTGGCTTCTGACGTCATGCCGGAAGCCGCAGGGAATGTGGTAGCGACGCTGAATCCTCGTGGGCATGTTGTTGCGCTGAGTGCACGCCTAGAAGACGTTGCTGCGCCACTGAGCGGTTGGTCAGCAATCGCTGAGGTGAGGGATGCTACGGTTGATCCATTTCAGGGTGTGCCGGGGCTCGCGGGCATCGATGCAACGGTTGAGGGCGATCAGGGCGGTGCTACTGCTTGGATTGCCACCACTGATTTTGCCCTCGACTTACCCCGCGTGTATCGGGATCCGATTCGTTTTCAAGAGGTCCGTGGACAGCTCTCGGCGCACTGGCGATCGGATGCTTTGTTTCTGGAGCGTGGATTACTGCACGCTACTGACGCCGATCACGGGGCGGTGGTCGAATTTGGAATCGACATCCCGTTGGATTCCGCATCGGAGCAGGCTCCCGACCTGGCAATGGACCTCAGCGTTGGTTTTGGCCGGGCGCCAGTCGCCATTCGCGATCGATACATTCCTTACATCGTTGATGAGAACTTGTACGACTGGCTGGCCGGTGCGATCCCCGCGGGTGAAGTGGCCTCTGGCGCGTTTATTTGGCGGGGGCCTTTTGACGACTACGGCGAGGGCGATCAGTCTTTGCAGTTGGGGCTGAATCTCGTCGATACCGAGTTACGGTTCGAGGAGAGCTGGCCCTCAATTACAGATCTGGACGCGACCTTGCTGCTCGATACCAAGCGCCTCAGCGTCTGGGGTTTGCAGGGCAACATGACCGGTATCAGCGCGCAAGACGTCAGCGTTGAGTTGGCAGCAGATCCCAATGCCAATCTGCTGTACATACAGAGCAACCTTTCAAGCGGGCTAGCCCCGGCGTTGGCCACGCTTGCTGCCTCGCCGATCAATGATATAGCCGGTGGCGTCCTCTCAGATTTGTCAGGAGAGGGGCAGCTCTCAGGCAGGCTTTCACTGACTCTTGATCTTGATGATATTGCTTCGACGCCTGTGATTGAGCTGGCACTCGATGTGAACGCAAGCCAATTGCGTTCAACGCTGCTCGAACTTGATGTGACTAATGTGCGCGGTGATCTGACTTATTCTGATACGACGGGCTTTGGGAGTCGCGGGTTAACAGCCGATGTGTTGGGTGAGCCCATGACCGTCGCGATTGGCGCGGGGAGTTCTGGGCTACCGGACCACGGGGTATTCGATGCCCGATTCGCAGTACCGTTTGACGCCGAGTCCGGGGGTGCCTGGTTGGCAGCTTTAATCGGTACATCCTCCGAGAACATGGCACGGCGGGTTCCGCTCACTGGCGAGACGAATGTCTTGGTCGATATTGCGGTCGGTGAGACCGCGACCGTGCGAGTTACCAGTGACCTGACAGGTCTCGGAATCGATTTACCTAAGCCCGTAGGGAAATCGCAGAGTGATGACGCACCACTGCAGCTCAGTTTTGAGGTTGAAGCAGATCAGACCTGGTCATTGTTCTGGTACGGCAGGGCAACCGCGAGACTCCTTCGGCAAGACGACGCCTTCATAGGTGCCTCCGTTGATTTAACACCCCGAACACGTTCGGTAACACTGCCTGACCCCCCGATTAGCGATGGTATTTATATCACCGGCTTTCTCCCGCTGCTGACAGTCGAGCCGTGGCTTGCGGCTTGGGACCGCATGGAATTTGATCAGGCTGAGTCAGGTGTTGGAGTCCCAATCACCATGGAGCGCTTGACGGTGGACGACGTGTTGGTCGGCGGTGCCGATATCGGACCAATCAATCTCGATCTCACGCCCTACGCGACCTGGGATATGCTAGGCATCAACGCTGATTGGTTGGACGCCGAGCTGACTTTGCGGGATGACGGCTCGCAATCGTCTTTGATTATTAACGAACTCGACCTCGATGGCTTACCGTCTCTCGAGGGTGACTCAGGGTTCGCCTCATCGCCCAAGCCGCCGGACTTTACCGCACCGTTGACCGTTGTGGTGGCGAATCTGACCTTCGCTGGTCGGCCGTTGGGGGCGGTAACCTTCGATCTGACGAGTGCTGATGGCACCTTGAATGCTGATGAAATTCGGGGTCAGTTAGCCGGCATGGAGCTGCGAGAGGGAAGCGCCCTTGTTTGGTCCGAGCAGCCAGACGGATCCTATGGCTCGCAATTAAGTTTGGATGCAAAGTTTCGAGATGTCGGTTTGACATTCCAAGCTCTCGATATGGAGCCCCCGATCGAGACCCGCTCGGGTACGGTGTCAGCGGAATTGTCGTGGCCTGGAGGGCCAACTGATGTTGATTACTTACAGCTCGACGGAGCAATCAACACTTCCTTGAAAGACGGTTCATTTTTACCCGTGCCCTCGGGGGCGACCGGTTTTATGCGCATCCTGAGCGTTTTGAATTTAGCTGGCCTGTTTGAACGTGCCAACGTCACCCGGCTATTCGAACCGGGGGTAACCTTTAAAAATGCCAAGGGCGTGTTTGAGTTCGAGCCTGGCCGAGTCGACATACCAAGTTTTGTTGTTGATGGGTCCGGGGGCGGTTTTGAGTTCGACAGCGATATTAATTTGCTCACACAGACCATCGATGGCGAGCTCATTGTGACGTTGCCCTTGGCCGAGAATATTCCTTGGGTGGCTGCGTTGGCGGGTGGTATACCGATTGCCGCGGGCGCCTACCTTGTCAGTAAAATCTTCGAGGATCAGGTCAAGAGCCTATCGAGCGGTGTGTACTCGGTGACGGGTGACCTCGAGCAGCCCGATGTGAAGTTTGTTCGGGTATTCGATGCGACCAGCAACAAGGTGCGCAAGGAAGGCAAGCAAGACTCGAGCGTCAGAGCAGGCTCCGCAACAAAAGAAAAGGCCGAAGTTAGCGAGCCAGGCGAAGTTACAAAAGGCACCGAAGTTAGAAAAGAAATTGAAGGTGGAACGGAAACGGAAGCTGGTGAGAGGTCGGAGGACGGGGAAAACGCCGGCGATTTAGGTTCGGCAGCCACTGTCACTGCCACTGAATGGTCGAACTAAGCGTTAAAAGGCGTCCGTCGTGGCAATCAATCCCCATCAGGAATCGAATTGCTCAGGTGATGAGGCGTCATGAGCCGCGTCATCGAGTTCGCGCAAATAGCGGAAAACCTTCTTGCCCGCAGTCAGGGGCTTATCGTTTTTCAACTCTAACTGATGGGTGCGGATGAGCTGTCTCAATTGTTGTCGATCGGCGTTGGGATAGGCTGTGAGAATCGCGTCTAAGCCGACGTCGCCACGATCAAGGAGTTGGTCTCGTAACTGTTCGATGCGGTGAAAGCGCGCATTTTCTGCCTGATGTTGACCATCAATTTTTGCCAGCGCTTCTTCGATGGGTGTTGGGTCAATATTGCGCATCAACTTGCCAATAAATTGCAGCTGCCGACGTCGGCCACCCCGGGCCTTAATACGTCGGGCGAGCATGATGGCATCGAGCAACTGCTCGCTCTCAATGGGGATCTTGCGAAGTTGCGGCTCTGGAAGCTCGGTGAGCCGCGTGCCAAGGTCCTGAAGCGCAGTCATTTCACGCTTAACGGCGCTCTTGCTCGGGCCGTCAAACTCGAACCAGTCATCATCATCCATAGAAAAGTGCCGCTAGTCCGAGGAAGGAGAAAAAGCCAATCACATCGGTAATCGTTGTAAGCACGACGCCACCCGCCAGCGCTGGGTCGATGCCGAAGCGCTGTAAAACAAGGGGAAGCACCGCCCCCGAGACCCCCGCGGTAATCAGGTTGATCACCATGGCGGCACCGATAATGAGACCCAGTAGAGGGTCGTCAAACCACACGGCCGCGGCGGCGGCGACCACCAGCGCCCACAGCATACCGTTTAGCAATCCAACGAGTGCCTCACGTCCAATCAGCCAGCCTTGGTTGCGGGAGTTGATGTGACCCATGGCCATACCCCGAATGAGCACCGTTAGTGTTTGGGTGCCAGCGATGCCGCCCATACTGGCGACAATGGGCATCAGCACAGCGAGAGCGACCACCTTCTCGATCGTATCCTGAAACACGTTGATGACTGACGCGGCAATGAACGCCGTAAGCAGGTTGATACCTAGCCAAATTGCGCGCCGCGGCGCAGTCTGCATCACCGGTGAAAATGTATCCTCTTCACCAAGGCGCGCTAGCGACGTCAGCGAGTGGTCAGCTTCTTCTCTGATCACGTCAACGATGTCGTCAATGGTAATCCGGCCGAGAAGCCTGCCGTCATCGTCAACCACAGGTGCTGAAATCCAGTCATTGCGCTCAAAGAGGCGAGCGACCTCGGCAGAGGGCATTAGTGCCGGTATGGGGTCGCGACTGGTTACCATCATTTCGCGCACTGATACGTGTGGATCCGCGACTAGTAGGGTTCGGATGGGTAGCAAGCCAACAAAGCGATCCTCACGGTTCACGACTATCACGACATCCGTGTTCTTGGGGATTTCCGAGTGACGGCGCAGATAGCGAAGGACGACATCGAGGGTTAAGTCGGCGCGGACGGTAATGATGTCGGTGCTCATTAGGCCGCCAGCGACGTCATCTGAGTACCCTAGGACGGTCTCAATTCGCGCCCGATCTCGCTCATCCATGATGCCGAGTACTTGCCCGGTGATCGGTTCTGGGAGTTCTTGTAGGATATCGGCGACGTCGTCGTCGTCGAGTTTGCCGACGATAGCGGCAAGGTCCTCTGGATCCATCTCAATCAGGAAGGCATTGCGCAGATCTTCGGGCAGCTCGTTGAGTACGTCTGCTTCCTGCTCATCCTCGAGCAGGCTCCACAGCACGTGCCGGTAGCGGGGTGGCGAAGAGCTGAGCAGATGCGCCACATCACCGGGAGACAGGTCAGCGAGGATGCCCGCGACATCGCCGAGGGTGCCACTGCTTAGCGCTTTGTCGAGACGCGCGAGTTGTTTTTGAGATTTAACGGCTGTGTTCACGATCGGTCCCCGAGAATGATCCCGATAATGGTACGGTTAGTCTGGTTCGCCAAAACGCTCGTTAATCAGTGCCGACAGGGCTTCAATAGCTTCTCCCTCGTCGCGACCCTCGGCGGTGACGCTCAATAACGTGCCCTTGCCAGCCGCTAGCATCATCACTGACATGATGCTCTTGGCATCCACTAACTGACCGTCTTTGCCCACCTGAATACGACTACTGAAATGACCGGCGCAGTCAACCAATTTAGCGGCTGCACGGGCGTGTAGACCAAGCCGGTTAATGATCTCGATCTCACGTTCGATCATTTGGTTTCCATCCCGGCCAATTCCCGATGCCGGATCTGTGTGCGCGCATGCTGTGATGTCAGCGCGTTGAACACACGATTAGCAATATAAACTGAACGATGCTGTCCCCCGGTGCAGCCAATCGCGATGGTCATATAGCTGCGCTGAGACTCGGAGTAGCGGGGCAGCCATTGAATCAGAAAATTCACCACATCATTGGCAAGGGCTTCGGTCTCCTCGTGCTGCTCTAAAAACGTGCCGACCTCGGGGTCTAGGCCGGTCAAGCTTCGCAAACCCGGTACCCAGTGGGGATTGGGCAGCATACGCGCATCAAACACCAGGTCTGCGTCCGGCGGCACGCCTCGCTTGAAGCCGAAAGACTCAATCAATAATGAAAGGCCATCCTTGGAACTGTCCCCCAAGCGGCTGGTGATAACGGCGCGAAGATCGTAAAGAGTCAAATTGCTGGTATCGATAACCAGATCTGCTTGGCTCGACAGGCCATCAAGCAGAACACCCTCGGTTGCGATGGCTTCGGCTAGTGACATGTCTTCGCCGCTCAAGGGATGTCGTCGGCGTGTCTCACTAAAGCGTTTGATAAGAATGTTATCGCTGGCGTCGAGAAAAATAACTTCGTTATTTATGGTGCCCGGTAGGCCAGCCAGCACCTCGTGGATTTGCTCGAGATCGTGCTTGCTGTTGCGAGCATCAATGCAGACGGCTACCCCTTTGAAGTCCGAGTATTGGTCGCGCTCAAGTTGCAGCGTGAGGGTCGGAAGCAGTGCGGCAGGCAGGTTATCCACACAGTAGTAACCCATATCCTCAAGCTGGTGCAGCGCGGTGCTCTTGCCAGATCCGGAGCGCCCACTGATGACAATGAGTTCCATCGTTAGGCAGCCTGAGCTGTCATAGCGGTGTTTAAGAGCGAACTATCAGTGCCCGCGTCGCGCAAGGCCCGGCAGTAGTGCTCACTGGAGAACCGTCTTGCAATCTCGGCCAGAAGATCAAGGTGGTCCTGAGTTGCCTCTGGGGGTACCAACAATACGAATAACAAGTCTACCTGCCGCTTGTCGGGTGAATCGTAGTCAATGGCGGAGGCCAGAGTGATCAGGCAGCCAAGCGGTTGCCCACAGCCAGCTACCCGGCAGTGAGGTACCGCAACTCCCTGTCCTAAACCGGTGCTGCCAAGTTTTTCGCGGGCGAGCAGCTGTGTATACACCTCGTCTTCCTCGAGGCCGGGCTCGGCGAGTGCAATCTGCTGTGCCGCCAGTTCAAAAATACGTTTTTTGCTCGCCGCATCGACCCGGCACATAACCCGGGCCGGGCTCAGTAAGCTGTCCAGCCCTGTCATTGCTCAATGCCCTCGGTGTTTTTCCTTGTGCTTGATGATCTGGCGATCAAGTTTGTCGGCCAGGGAATCAATCGCCGCGTACATATCGTCGGAGTCCGCTGATGCAAACAAATCGGCCCCTGAGACGTGCAAATTCGCCTCGGCCTTGTGCAATTGCTTCTCTACGATGAGTGTTACGTCAATTTTAGTAATTTGGTCGATGTGTCGCTGAAGCTTTTCGAACTTGTCCGCGACGTGGTCGCGCAGCGCGTCTGTGAGGTCGATGTGGTGTCCGCTGATCATCAATTGCATAGTACTTCTCCTATTCGCCTAAACAGAATACTAAATGAGTCGTTTGCGTTCATTTGACGGTGGAATATTGAGTTGCTCTCGGTATTTCGCCACCGTTCTACGAGCAACAATCACCCCCTGCTCTTTAAGTAGCGTACACAATTTGCTGTCGCTCAGGGGTTTACGATTGTTTTCAGCCAGCACAAGTTTTCGGATCAAGGCTTTAATGGCTGTCGATGAGCACTCGCCGCCCTCAGCCGTTGCAACGTGGCTTGAGAAAAAGTATTTGAGTTCGAAGACGCCACGAGGGGTGTGCATATATTTGCGGGTTGTTGCGCGGGAAACGGTCGATTCGTGCATCTCGATTTGCTCGGCAATTTCTGCCAAAACCAATGGCCGCATAGCCTCTTCACCGACCTCCAAGAACTGACGTTGGTGCTCAACAATTTTGCTGGCGACCTTGAGTAAGGTTTCATTGCGGCTCTGGAGGCTCTTCATAAACCAACGGGCCTCCTGCAAATTGTCTTTGAGGAAGGTGCGGTCGTTGTCAGAGCATCCTTTGTTGATCAGCCCCGCATAGTCGCCGTTGATGCGCAGCCGGGGTGCAATTTCCGGATTGAGTTCAACGCGCCAGCGTCCGTTATGCCGACGCACAAACACGTCGGGAACCACATATTCTGTCGCTTGATCGCCCAGTGAGGCTCCGGGTGTCGGGTCAAGGGATTTGATCAGATCAAGTGCGCCGCGAAGATGTTCTTCGGTTGTTCGAAGGCGGCGAGACAGCTGTCGCGGTTCGGCGGTCGCTACCTGATCGAGGTAACGGCTCACCATGGCGCCCGCGATATCACGAAAAGGGGTGTCGGTGGGTAATTGACGCAGTTGAATCAACAGACATTCCCGTAAGTCGTTCGCAAACACGCCGGTGGGCTCAAAGTGTTGGAGGCGATGTAATACCGCCATGACTTCGTCGAGTTCCACGTCAGGATTCCCGAGGCTCTCGAGGATGTCTTCGGGGGTCTGAGTTAACCGTCCGTTACTGTCAACCGCATCGATAAATGCCATTGCGATAGCATTGTCGGTTTCAGAGAATCGGGTCAGGTTCAGCTGCCAGAGCAGGTGGGTTTGCAGTGATTCAGGGGCGGTGTCGCGCTCGCCAAACTGTCCGTCATCGCTGTCGCCAACGGCGCCACTGGGTGCGGAGGAGGGCATTAGGTCTTCCCAGCGCGTGTCTACGGGAAGCTCGTCATTGGGCTCTGTGGGACTGGTGGTCGCGCTGAAATCCACCGCGGGCTCGCCGTTTTCGTCCTCTCGAGTGGGCTCGGGTCGCCCTTCATCGACCTCTAACAGCGGATTTGATTCGAGTGTTTCTTCGATCGCCTGTTGTAGGTCGAGGGTACTCAGCTGCAACAATTTAATGGCTTGCTGAAGCTGAGGTGTCAGCGTCAGCGATTGGCCAATCTTGAGTTGCAGGGTTTGTTTCATCGGGAGCGGATTTTCGCCTACTGGATCGTTATCGAATGACCCGAGTGTAGCCCCGTGATTGGCGGTACTGCAATGTTTGGCTCAATCCTTGCTTCCGTGTTAGGCCTTGGCTACAAACGGAAGCTTTCACCGAGATAGACAGCGCGGACTTTTGCGTCCGCAAGCACCGCCTCTGGTGCCCCCGACGCAATCACATGGCCTTCGCCGACAATGTACGCCCGTTCGCAAATATCCAGTGTTTCTCGCACGTTGTGATCGGTGATCAGCACCCCAATGCCGCGGTCGCGGAGATGCATGATGATGGCCTTGATATCATTAATCGATATTGGATCGACCCCAGCAAACGGTTCGTCAAGCAGAATGAACGTGGGGTCCGTCGCGAGTGCGCGGGCGATTTCTACCCGACGCCTTTCGCCGCCCGAGAGCGCCTGGCCAAGTGATTTGCTGAGATGCGCTACGCTGAACTCATTTAGCAGGTCATCGCAGAGAGCTTTTCTAGCCGTTTTTGTGAGGTCACTTCGGGTTTCAAGAATCGCGAGCAAGTTATCGCGCACACTCAGCTGTCGGAAAATTGAAGCTTCTTGGGGTAAATAGCCCAGTCCAGCCCGAGCCCGTTGATGAATTGCTTTGCGGGTTAGGTCAACGCCATTGAGGCAGATTCGCCCCGCATCCGCATTGACCAGTCCGAGAATCATATAAAAACACGTGGTTTTGCCTGCACCATTGGGACCCAACAGGCCAACAATCTCGCCCGTAGCCACTTCCAAGGAAACGTCCTTTACAACCGGTCTACCGCGGTAGGCCTTAGCGAGATGCTCGACCGATAAAGTCGCTGTCATGGTGAGTTATACCGGCTCAGGATTCGGCGCTGAGAGCGCTGGGAGGAATGACGACCTCGACTCGCTGTCCTTCGCCTTCTTCGCCTGAAGCCTGGACCTGCTGCTCGGTAACCAAATAGTCAATCCGCACGCCCGTTACCGTGGCGCCATTCTGTTCAATACGAGCATTTTCGGTGAGAGTGATTTTGTCTTGATCACGCAAGTACTCAATTCGTCCAGCTTCAGCATTCACAGGCGCCTGTTCAGGTGTTGGAATTTGGGTCAGCGTTGCCGGGCTGCCGGTAGCCACAATCGTATTGGCTTCCTCAGTCGTGTGTTGCACGGTGACTTGATCCGCTGATATCTGCAGCGAGCCTTGCGAAAGTGTGACATTGCCCTCGTAGCGGGTTTCTCCGGTACGTTCGTTGCGGGTGGCACTGTCAGCTGAGATGCGAATGGGTTGATTGCGATCATCTTCCAAGGCGTGAGCCAAGGGGCCGATGAGGCTCGTGATGATCAGGCTGCCCAAAAGCATCCCAATGAATTTTCGGGTCATCATCGTATGCTCAGCCTTCATAAAAAACTGTTTCGACCTCGCTGAGAAGCTTCACTACTGATTGCCGCATGTCGATGTCCATTCCTCTCGCGGTTGTCACACTGTCTTTGAGTGTCAGTTTAACGGGCGCGCGATTTATCAGTCGCTCTTGATTCATGAGGACGCGCAGTCGTGGTGTTGTCAGCACGCCGTTGCCCTCGCTTTCACGGACTTCGACCCCTTTTGTGAGATGAAGTTCGTTCCGATTGGGCTTCAGTTGACCTGCGCCCGCCGTCACCCGCCAAAATCGGCCACTGTCGTCAGGACCCTCGAAGGTCAGTCCGGTCAGAAACGTCGCTGGATGACCCGAACGTTGTTGCGCGGACTCAATGGTTAAAACCTGGCTCCGTTGGCCCTGAACGTCGTAGGTCCAGCGCTCGGCCTCTTCGAGATAGCTTTTGGTGATGGAGGCTTCATCCGCTTCTATCACGACCGGTATGGGTTCCCCGTGGCCCAGCGTCAGCCACAACGATAGCGCGGCAACGATCAACAGCACCCCAGAGAGCGTGAATTTCACGGAAGATAGTCCGCCAGCAGATCATCGAGCTGCCCTCGGGCTCGGAGCAGCATTTCAGCAAACTCCCGGACAGCACCATGGCCGCCTCGCGTCGTGGCTATCCAGTCCGCGGCATCTCGCACAGGCTCGACAGCGTCAGCCGGGCATGCTCCGATGCCAGCATCAGCGAGTGCGCTGAGATCGGGTAAATCGTCACCCATGTACGCGGCTGATTTGAGATCCAGCCCTCGTTCGTCAATCAACTCGGTGAGCGCCACGCGCTTGTCTTCGCGACCCTGCAAAATTGTGTTGATACCCAGTTCATCTGCCCGACGCGCCAGTAACTGAGACGTTCGACCGGTAATAATGACGACCTCAATCCCTGCGCGCTGCAGGAGTTTGATGCCGAGGCCATCTTTAATATTGAACTGTTTAAGCTCCTCACCGCTATTCCCGTAGATAACACCGCCGTCGGTGAGTACCCCGTCGACATCCAGGGCGACGATACGAATGCCTTTTGCCGCTTCCGCCATCGATAGCATCAGGCGATCCCCGCTCGCAGCAATGCCAGAAGCTGCACCACACCCTGAATTTTCTGGTGTTGATCGGTAACGACCAACGCGCTGATACGGTTTTGTTCCATCATGCCCAGCGCTTCCGCCGCCAACATGCCCGGGGAGATTGTCTTGCCCCCTGGTGACATCAGCGCATCGATAGACGTTGCGTTAATGTCGGGTCGAGCCTCCAGAGCGCGACGTAAGTCGCCATCAGTGAATATTCCGAGCAAGCGTTCATCTACGGCGACGGTGGTCATACCCAGTCCTTTGGCCGTGATTTCCATCAGCGCTTCGGCAATAGTGGCTGTCGGCGCGACCATGGGAACTGCATCGCCTGCGGCCATGACATCCTCAACTTTTAGCAGTAGCTTTCTGCCAAGCGCGCCACCTGGATGGGAGAAGGCAAAATCTTCGGCAGTGAAGCCGCGACACTCAAGAAGAGCAATCGCAAGCGCATCACCCATTACCATCGCCGCGGTCGTACTCGAGGTCGGTGCTAAATCGAGTGGGCAGGCCTCGGTCTCTACACCGGCATAAAGATGAACATCCGCTGCCTGAGCCAATGGCGACTGGGGCTGGCCAGTCATACTCACCAGGGTGACGTTGAGCCGTTTCAACAGCGGTAACAGGGTAAGTAACTCGGGCGTAGTGCCACTGTTGGACAGAGCGAGCACCGCGTCTTTTTCAGTGATCATGCCCATATCCCCGTGAGATGCTTCTCCGGGGTGTACAAAAAATGCCGGTGTGCCGGTACTGGCGAGGGTTGCTGCAATTTTGTTGGCGACGTGGCCTGATTTACCGATGCCGGTGACGATAACGCGGCCTTCAACTTTGAGAAGCAGTTGGCATGTGCGCGCGAAGTCGGCGTCAATGGCTTGGGCTAGCGCGGCTACGGCTGCGCTCTCCATTTCCAGGGTACGGCGCGCTGATTGCAGAATGTCATTGGTATCGAGCATGTGTCCTAGGCCTGAGTGGTCGTGTAAAACAGCCAGAAGTAGTAAACCACATAGATGCCCAGAAACGTGAATCCTGGCAGACGACCCAAGCGCGCGCGACCGCTGGTTTTGTCCCACTTAAACCAGATGAATAGTGCCAATAGCGCCGTAGTGACGAGTACCGTGCCAAGATCGCGAAAAACCTCGTCAGATCCGACGACAACGTCATCAAATAAGCCAGGAAGAGATAGCACAACCAACAAGTTGAACATGTTTGAGCCCACAATCGCACCGATCGCGATGTCAGCATGGCCTCGCATGGCACTGATTGTTGACGCGGCCAATTCCGGCAGGCTGGTGCCGATAGCCACGATAGTGAGGCCAATGATGAGTTCAGAGACTCCCAGGGACGTAGCGATATTCACAGCTGAGTACACCAGTGCCCGTGAACTGCCAATAAGGATTAGCAGACCGATGGCGAACATTAACCAGGCTTTACCTGCTGACATTTCAGGGATCACCGGGGTCTCGTCGTTGATATCCGGTTGATGCACGTGGGTGTACATGCGCGTGAGAAACAAGCCGAGTCCCACCAGTAAAGCGATTGCGTCCCCGAAGGACAACACGCCATCAAAAAGCAGGAACCCACATAGTGCGATTGTGGTCAGAAGAAGCGGTAGATCAAGAAGCGCAGTTGTTTTGCCAACTGTAATGGGCGAAATCACCAGCGTGATCCCCAGAACCAAACCGATGTTCGCGATGTTAGAGCCAAATGCGTTGCCGACGGCGAGACTTCCGGAGCCCGCGAGGGCGGACATAAGCGACACCAGTATTTCAGGAGCCGATGTGCCGATTGAGACGATGGTCATGCCGATTAGCAGCGGCGCCATGCCCGCTTTGCGGGCTATTGCGGCGGCGCCGTCAATGAACAGGTCGGCACTCCACACCAGTGCGGCGAGTCCAACGGCTATTATGAGGAGATTTGCAAGCATGCATTATCCGGCCTGGAGGGCGTTTCGGTAATTATCTAAATCCATTTATTCAGAAATAGTTTCGGCTCGGCGTCCTTTTGCCAGATCGGGTATCATCCCCCGCCCGCGGCCGAGTCGCGGACTTTGGCCGGCTCATTTTATTCATCTAACGTATTAATGTGACTTATTCATCTGAGCAAGAGAGTTTATCGTACTCCCAGCCACTACGGAGAGCGCTATGTCGATCATATTCAAACACAAGTTCCTTACCGGGATAATTGCCCTTGTTGGCGCCGCGTTTTTATCGTTGAGCGCAACACCCGCACTCACCCAGGAAACATCGGCTGAGCCGAAGCCCGGTGTCGTCGTGCGCGAGGCAACCGACCGTATCATGGCCGTTGTTCGGGAAGTGCCTGACTATTTCGATGAAGATCCCGATCGATATTTTGAGTTAATCGGTACAGAACTCGATCGTGTCGTCGATTTCCGTGGCTTTGCCCGGGGTGTTATGGGTGACCATGCAAGCAGTGCGCGCTATCGAAGTCTCGACGCGGCAGGCAAAGAAACGCTAAAAGCCCAGCTGAACAGGTTCACAGCGGTACTGCGTGATGCCCTGATCAAAACCTACAGTAAGGGTCTTTTGGCTTTTGGGGGCTCTCGGGTGGAACTTGCTGACACGGATTTCGCGCCGGGCAGCACGCGGGTCGCTTCCGTGACCCAGCTCGTCTACGGCGATCAAGGGCGGGTGTACACCGTCAAATATCAGATGGGCCAGTATCGCGATGGCAGCTGGCAACTGCGCAACTTAATCATTGAAAACATCAATCTGGGGGAGATTTTCCGTAACCAGTTTGAGTCTGCAGTGGGTGAAGCCGAAGGCGATGTGGATTACGTCATCGCTAATTGGGATGCAGGCAGTATTAGTCGTGACGAGGAGGACAGCACTGATGGATGAGACTGAGGTTCAGGCGCTTGTCGCAGGTGCTTTTCCTGCCGGCGAGGTGCGCGTTGAGTTGGCTGGCGGGCATTACACGGTGACTGTCGTTGCCGCAGAATTTGAGGGGATGCGGCCGGTGGCGAGGCAGCAAAAAGTGTACGCGCCACTCGCCGATGTGATTGCTGCTGGTACGATCCACGCGGTCAATATCCGCGCCCTGACACCCACCGAAAATAGCGGCAACTGAGGGCGCTGCCGTGGATAACCTACTCATCCGCGGTGGCCGGCAGTTAAACGGACGCCTGCGGGTCTCGGGGGCAAAGAATGCGGCGCTGCCTATTTTGGCTGCCACGCTGCTCGGCTCTGAACGCACCATTATCCGCAACCTGCCCCATCTGCACGACATCACCACCATGATCGAGTTGTTGGGATGCTTGGGTGTCGGTCTTACGGTCAGTGAAAAGCTGGCGGTAGAGGTTGATGCAAGCACGGTCGCAAGCTTTCGAGCGCCTTACGGGCTGGTAAAGACCATGCGAGCATCAATTTTGGTGTTGGGGCCACTGCTTGCGCGCTTTGGTGAGGCCGAGGTTTCGTTCCCAGGGGGTTGTGCCATCGGCTCGCGTCCGGTGGATTTGCATCTGAAGGGCCTTGAAGCCATGGGTGCCGAAATCACTATCGAGGACGGCTATATCAAGGCTCGTCGCGACGGACGGCTCAAGGGTGCTGACATCTCGATGGAGACCGTGACCGTCGGTGGGACTGAAAACTTGCTGATGGCGGCGGCACTGGCAGAGGGCAAGACGGTTATTCGCAATGCAGCCCGAGAGCCGGAAGTGGTCGATCTAGCAAACTGTCTTATCGCGATGGGTGCAAAGATTAACGGTGCAGGTAGCTCTACCTTGGAGATTGAGGGCGTTGAGCGCCTGCACGGCTGCGACTATTCCGTTATGCCCGACCGGATTGAGGCGGGCACCTATTTGGTGGCAGTGGCCGCGACGGGGGGCAAGATTTATCTTGATGGTGCTGTAGCGCATCATCTTGACATTGTGCTTGATAAGCTACGCGAGGCAGGCGCTGAGATCGATTTTGGCGATGACTGGATATCTTTGGATATGAAGGGTCAGCGACCTAAATCAGTGGGTATTACAACCGCGCCGTACCCCGGTTTTCCGACCGATATGCAGGCCCAGTTCACGGCACTCAATGCGGTTGCCGAGGGCGTTGGTAAGGTGACCGAAATGGTGTTTGAAAACCGTCTCATCCAGACCCATGAAATGAATCGTATGGGTGCCGACATCCAGATTGAGGGCAATACGGCGATCATTAAAGGGCGCGCAACTTTAAAGGGTGCGCCGGTAATGGCGTCAGATTTGCGCGCGTCGGCAAGTCTAGTCATCGCGGGATTAGTGGCCGAAGGCGAAACCTTGGTTGATCGTATTTACCATATCGACCGCGGTTACGAATGTATTGAAGAGAAACTGCAGTCACTGGGTGCTGATATTCGGCGCCAGCCCGGCTGATCGTCTGGCGCGAGAGAGAGATTAAATGAAACACCCTCTGACAATTGCCCTCACCAAAGGCAGAATTCTGAAGGAAACGCTGCCGCTGTTTGCGGCTGCCGGCATAACGCCCCTCGAAGATATATCGACCAGTCGTAAACTGTTGTTTGAGACCAGCGTCCCCGATGTGCGACTGGTCATTCTGCGCGGCTCAGATGTGCCTACCTACGTCCGTCATGGGGCCGCAGACGTGGGCGTGGTTGGCAAAGATATGCTGCTGGAGTTCGGTGCTGAAGGCCTGTACGAGCCATTGGATCTTGAGATTGCACGGTGCCGTTTAATGACCGCCGGCTTCCCGGCAAATAGCCCTGAGCGGCCGCGGCTGCGGGTGGCCAGTAAGTTTGTCAATGTGGCCCGTCGGCATTATGCAGCGCAGGGCGTTCAGGCAGATATCATCAAGCTCTACGGTGCTATGGAACTCGCGCCGTTGATGGATCTGGCCGATGAGATTGTTGATATCGTTGATACCGGCAACACGTTAAAAGCCAACGGCATGCAGCCTTTGGAGCACATTGCCGATATCAGTTCGCGATTGGTGGTTAACAAAGCTGCGATGCGAACCCGGCACGGGCAGCTGAATGAGCTCGTCGATAATTTGGGTCATGCGGTCGCGGCACGGCGGGAGCGCGCGGCATGAGCGAGCTCATTGCACGTTTGCAGTATTCTTCGTCAGATTTTGAGGCCAAGTTTCAGCGCCTGACCGAGCGTCATGACGAGCGGGATCCGGCCTTAACGAGGATTGTCGCGGATATTCTCGATGATGTTCGGTCGCAGGGTGACGAGGCGGTGTTGGGATTTACTGCCAGGTTTGACCGCTACGCCGTCAACTCCGTAGCCGAACTCACCCTCGGACGCGACGATTTGAGGTCGGCACTCGAATCGATTGATTCCTCGACTCGCGCTGCGCTGGAAACGGCGGCCGAGCGAATACGGGCCTATCACGACCATCAGCTGGCAACGAGCTGGGATTTTACCGATAGCCTGGGCAATCGGCTGGGCCAGCGGGTAAGCCCAATGGCGCGGGTAGGCATCTACGTGCCCGGCGGCAAAGCCAGTTATCCGTCGTCGGTGTTAATGAATGCGATTCCCGCCCGCGTAGCCGGTGTGGGCGAAATCATTATGGTCGTACCCGCCCCCGAGGGCGAGTTGAACGAACTTGTGCTGGCGGCGGCCTGCCTTGCTGATGTGGATCGGGTGATCACGGTGGGTGGTGCCCAGGCGGTTGCAGCCCTCGCGTACGGCACAGAGTCCGTACCTCGGGTCGACAAGATTGTGGGTCCGGGTAACCGCTTCGTCGCTGAAGCTAAGCGGCAGGTGTTTGGCACTGTCGGAATCGACATGGTTGCGGGCCCCTCGGAGATTCTCATCGTTGCCGACGGCAGCGCAGATCCCGAGTGGATGGCAATGGACCTATTCTCGCAAGCTGAGCATGACGAGCAAGCTCAGGCATTGCTGATTTCCACCGATCGCGACTATCTTGACCAGGTCGAAGCCGCGATCGTTAAAGCGCTACCGACAATGGAGCGAGAGACCATTATTCGAGCCTCGCTGGCCAATCGTGGCGCGCTCATTGAAGTGCCCGATATCGACACGGCAATGTTGCTCACCAATCGCATCGGTCCTGAGCACCTCGAATTAGCGCTTGCTGACGCCGAGGCGATGGTCGAACGGATAACGGTGGCGGGCGCCATTTTCGTGGGCCCTATGGCCTGTGAGTCTCTGGGCGACTACTGCGCTGGACCCAATCACGTGCTGCCGACCTCGGGCACTGCGCGATTTTCCTCGCCCCTTGGGGTCTATGACTTCCAAAAGCGCAGTTCGGTCATTCACTGTTCCCCTGAGGGGGCACGAGCATTGGGGGATGTAGCCTCGGTGCTGGCGCGTGGTGAATCCTTGACCGCTCACGCACGAAGCGCGGAGTTTCGCAGCGAAAGCTAGCCCAACAAGGGTGATTTAACTATTGCTGCGACTGCCGACGATGGTTTGGAGGGTGAGTAGCGAGCTATCGCGCGCGACCGTAATTTCGACCACTTCGCCGGGCCGTAAGCGGGCAATTTGGTGCATTGCGACTCTGCCATCGGTGACGGCTTTGCCGTCAATCGCCGTGATTGTGTCGCCGTACTGCAAGCCTGCGCGCAGTGCAGGTCCATCCTCTGCCAATCCAGACACGACTAATGCTTGTCCCAGTCGGCCATCGGTATCGCGGTTGATCACTAGCTCAACGCTCACGCCCAGCCAGCCACGGACTACTGCGCCGTAGTTGATTAGATCTTCCATGACAAAAGTTGCCAAATTCGATGGGGTAGCCAAGTTGATGCCAATTCCGGCGTTGTTGGCGGTGGGAAGGCCGTCCCCCGGTGCCGTGTAAATCAGGGTATTGATGCCAACAAGGCGGCCCTTGGCGTCGATGAGTGCGCCACCCGAGTTGCCCAAGTGAATGCTGGCGTCGGTCTGGATATAGTTCTCGTAATCGCTGAGCGCGAGCCCATAGCGGCCGACCCCCGAGATGATGCCCTGTGTCACGGAATGCCCAAACCCATAGGGGTTGCCGATCGCCAATGCGATATCCCCGACACTGATTTGATCGGAATCCGCAAGCCGGATGGGGCTGAGATCGGGTAATTCGATTTTAAGCAGTGCAAGGTCTGTCGCGGGGTCGGTACCGATGACCAAGGCGTTGGCGGACCGGCCATCGTGGAGTAGCACCTCAATCGCATCCGCATCGGCAATGACGTGATTGTTGGTGATGATATGCCCATCAGCGCTCATGATGACACCAGAGCCTAGGGATCGCTCGACTCGCTGCCGCCCGGCGGATGCGCCTAAAAATCGCCGTAACAACGGATCATTCAATCGTGGTCCGCGACGCTGGGTGACGAGCTTGGCGGTGTAGATGTTAACAACCGAGGGCGTGGCTAAAGCGACAGCCTCTCGGTAGCTGGCGCCTGAATCGACCTTGCGCTGGCTAATCGCATCATGCATCACCCAGCGATCGAGAATGAGCACGGCGGCAAGCACCCCAGCCAGGGTGGGCCACAGTAGGCTGAGCAAATAGTCTTTCAACGTCGGCTCCTTTTTGGGACATTGTAAAGCAGAAGACCCCGATTCTCGCGGGTAATCAGTCACTAAATTGACCGGTCACTGAATTGATCAGTCACTAAGTTGATCAAGCAATAAATAAATAGGGTGTCGCCATGGCAGTTTCTAGGGAAAAGCTCCAACGGACTCTCGACAATCTACTCACCCCGGAACGGTTTCGCGACTACTGTCCGAATGGGTTGCAGATTGAGGGGTGTGCCGATATTGAGCGATTAGTGACGGGCGTGACTGCCTGTCAGGATCTATTGGATGCGGCAGTGGAAGTAAAAGCCGATGCCATTTTGGTCCACCACGGATATTTCTGGAAGTCCGAGGATCCCTGCATTCGAGGGATGAAGGGACGGCGTATTCGCACGTTGATCGAGGCTAATATCAACTTGTTTGCCTACCATTTGCCGTTGGATTGCCATCTTGAACTGGGCAATAACGCCGGGCTGGGTCGAGCTTTGGGGCTCACAATGTTCGGACCGATTGATGCCGAAGAGCCAACGCTACCGGTGTTTACGGGACAGTTCGATGAAGAGTGCGCGCAGGCGGGCATCGCGAATCGTCTGTCCTCGACTCTCGGCCGTGAGGTGCTTTCAGAGGGTGAGGCTGCGGTGCGTCGGGTTGCTTGGTGCACCGGTGGAGGGCAGGGATATATTGATCGGGCGGCGGACAGCGGCTGCGATCTGTTTGTTACGGGTGAGGTCTCAGAGCAGACTATCCATATCGCTCGGGAGCGGGGAATTGGTTTTATCGCAGCGGGGCATCACGCCACCGAGCGATTCGGCGTCCAGTCGGTTGGAGAATGGTTAGCCAATGAGTTGGGGCTGAGCCATCAATTTGTGGATATCGACAATCCTGCGTGATCGCAGCGAAAAGTACTCGCCGGGCATATTAAACTTGGGGCTGTTTTTCGGCCTCGATGTCCTCGGGGGTTTTCTCCAGCCCGAAAGTCTCCGATAGCTGCCCCTGTGCTTGTGGATCTTTGCGCGGCGCGTAATCCAGCGGCTGCATCACGTCGACCATCTCAGGGGGAATTTCCGCGCTGTCCTGTACGGGGGCACCGATGCCTGTGGGTGGAATATTGACGGCCCCATCGCATAGTTTCTCGGCGCCACCGGCTAAATGGCTGTAAACCGACCGGTAATCCTCAGTCATTCGATTGAGCAACTGAGCCGTGGTCGCAAAGTGCTCAGCGACCTCCGCTTCGTAATCGGCGCGGCTCTCAAGCGCGCGCTCAAGGCGTGTTTCGAGGTCCTTGATGACAGCGCGCTTACTACGTCGGCGTACTCCAAGCAGCCAGCCTGCTGTAAAGCCTGCATACAGTGCTAGCAGGGCAGTGACAACAAGAATGAGGGTTGGTGACATGGGTAACTCCGACGTGGCGGTGGATGACTGTTCTCAAGCAGTGTTGCGAGCAGTGCTAAGTGTAACCCTTGTCGTACCCTTTAGTTCAAGTCGCTCGGGGGGATGGTGAACATCAGCGCACGCTTATGATGAAATCGTGTGTGGCTGTGACATCATTTGCGCCGCCATCAACAGCCCGTTAGAGTTTCCCCCCTCTAAACCGCGGCGTTTCCCTCGCCCCGAACTGCCTGCAGGATCCTCGTTTGAGTCGATCAGCCATGATGACACCTCTACAGCGCTACCAGCGGGATTTGGAACGGCCGGATTTCTTGTCCGATACCGCTCAGGCTCAGGCTGTCAATTTGCTGCAGGATTTGTATGAGCGCTTAATCGCTAGAGATACGGCGGAAAAGGGGATGGGTGCCCGCTTTCGGCGTCTATGGGGTGGCGGCAGTCAGCCAGAGCAGGGCCTGTACTTTTGGGGTGGCGTCGGTCGAGGCAAAACCTACTTGGTTGATACGTTTTTCGAGAGTTTGCCTTTTGAGCGCAAGCTTCGCGTGCACTTTCACCGTTTCATGCAGCGGGTTCATAACGACTTGACCGAGCTGTCGGGGGCGAAGAATCCCTTGGAACTCATTGCCGATCGCATCGCCGGGGAAGCGCGGGTAATCTGTTTTGATGAGTTTTTTGTGAGTGATATTGCCGATGCCATGCTGCTTGGGGGGTTGATGGAAGCCTTGTTTGCCCGCGGCGTAGCGCTGGTAGCGACATCGAATATCGAGCCCGAGAACCTATATAAGGACGGGTTGCAGCGGGCAAGATTCCTCCCCGCTATCGCATTGATTGAGGAGCATACTCAGGTCGTCAATATCGACTCGGGGGTTGATTATCGGCTGCGAACCCTCGAGCAGGCAGAGCTGTATCACTGGCCCTTAGATGGCGCAGCGCGTGAGGCCTTGGAGACGAATTTTGCGGCGCTGGCGAACGGTTTGGCGGGAGAGCCGGCTGAAATCATGGTCAATCACCGTCGGGTGAGCGTCGAGCGGACCGTCGAGGGCATGGCGTGGATCGGTTTCGAAGAGTTGTGTCGTCAGCCGCGTAGTGCCAGCGATTTCATTGAATTGGGCAGAATCTTCCAGACGGTACTGCTCGAGGGTGTGCAGGCGATGGATGGCAGTTCAGAGGATGTCGCGCGGCGCTTTATTAATTTGGTCGACGAATTCTACGATCGCTCCGTTAAGCTGATTATTACGGCGGAAAGGCCTGCAGAGGCACTGTATTCGGGGTCTTTGCTGGCATTCGAGTTTCAGCGAACCCTGTCTCGGCTTCAGGAAATGCAATCTACCGAGTACTTGGCGCGGGAGCACAAGCCTTGAGGGTGAGCCAGCGGCGCCAGAAGAGGGGGTAGTTCACGCAAATTGGCTGTTGAAACCTGCTCAGCCTTCCAGTAACATCCGCGCTCCTTTTAAATCGGCCCCAGAGGCTAGCCAATTATGAAAACCTACAGCGCCAAGGCGAGCGACGTCCAGCACGACTGGTACATTGTCGACGCTGAGAACAAGACCTTGGGTCGCTTGGCCGCCGAGATTGCACATCGTCTCCGCGGTAAGCATAAGCCCGAATACACCCCCCACATGGACATGGGTGACTACATTGTGGTCGTCAATTGCGAGAAGGTCCGTGTGACCGGCAAGAAGACTACTGACAAGATGTATCACCACCACACGGGCTACCCCGGTGGTCTCAAGTCCTACAGCTTCGAAAAGTTGATCGATCGTGCTCCCGAGCGCGTTCTGCAGCGCGCCGTGAAGGGAATGTTGCCCCGCAACCCCCTCGGTCGTGCCATGTTCAAGAAGCTTAAAGTCTACCCGGGCCCCGAGCATCCACACACTGCTCAACAGCCCCAGTCACTGAGCATCTGAGGAAACACACATGGCAACAGCACAGTATTACGGCACTGGCCGTCGTAAAACATCCACTGCCCGCGTCTTTTTGAAGACTGGCAGCGGCAACATCACGGTTAATGGCCGTGCCCTCGACGAGTATTTTGGTCGAGAGGTGGCGCGCATGATTGTTCGTCAGCCTCTGCAGTTGACCGAAACCGCCGAGCAATTTGATGCAAACGTCACCGTAGTTGGCGGCGGAAGTTTTGGTCAGGCGGGCGCAATTCGTCACGGTTTGACCCGGGCACTGATGGATTACGACGAGTCTCTGCGATCTACACTTCGCGCGGCGGGTTACGTAACCCGAGACGCCCGAGAAGTTGAGCGTAAGAAAGTTGGCCTCCGCAAGGCGCGTCGACGTCCGCAGTTCTCAAAGCGATAAATTTGCTGGAACGCCAGAAAAGCCGGCACGATGCCGGCTTTTTTGTAGAATTTTGGCCGTTACCTCAAAGCCGTTTCAATCTGCAAATTCAGCGCAGCGTTGCAGCGGCTTTGTCTAGGGCGGTTATGCCGCGCGGGTTGCCCGCATGGGGCAGGACGATTACTATTCACGCGCCTGAATATTAGCGAGCAATCGCGTTAAAATAGCGGTTGTTCAAAGGGGTTTGGCACCAGATTTGGGGCCGATAACCGCAGTTTCCCACTCATCCGGAGAGCACTTTGATGAGCGAAAGCAATCCAAGCAGTGATGATCAAACCGAGCAGGGCACATCTACTCAGACCCGCCGTCGGTTTCTAACAGCGGCGACATCAGCTGTCGGCGTAGCCGGCGTTGCCGGTGTTGCAGTGCCGTTTCTGGGGTCCTGGAACCCCTCTGAGAAAGCCAAGGCCGCTGGTGCGCCCGTAAAGGCTGACATCGGCAAACTTGAGCCCGGTCAAATGGTTGTGGTTGAGTGGCGCGGTCAGCCCGTTTACGTCTTGCACCGCACCGACTCGCAGGTGTCCGATCTGCCGAAATTGGACTCTCAGTTAAAAGACCCAGCTTCAGAGATTTCTGACCAACCCACTTACATCACCGATGCCGGACGCTCGATTCGTCCTGAACTGCTGGTGGTTGTAGGGCTGTGCACTCACTTGGGGTGTGCACCTAAGTTCCGCCCCGAGGTTGGCGCCTCTGATATGGGTGGCGATGAATGGTTAGGCGGTTTTTTCTGCCCCTGTCACGGGTCAAAGTTTGATTTGGCCGGACGCGTTTACCAGGGCGTGCCAGCTTCCGCTAACCTTGTGGTTCCCCCTTACAGTTTTGAAGGCGACAACGTGCTTGTCGTCGGCGTTGATGCGGAGGCCGCGTAATGGAAAAAGCACTGACAGGATTTGTCGGCTGGATAGATGAACGTCTACCGTTGACTCGAACGTGGAATACCCACATGGGCGAATACTACGCGCCCAAGAATTTCAATATCTGGTACTTCTTTGGCGTGTTCTCGCTGCTGGTGCTGGTCAACCAGTTGTTGACGGGTATTTGGCTGACAATGAACTACACGCCATCAGCCGAAGAGGCGTTCGCCTCGGTTGAGTACATCATGCGTGATGTGGATTACGGCTGGTTGCTGCGCTACATGCACTCCACCGGTGCTTCGGCGTTCTTTGTGGTGGTGTACCTGCACATGATGCGGGCACTGCTTTACGGCTCATACAAAAAGCCCCGTGAGTTGATTTGGGTGTTCGGCATGCTGATTTTTGTTGTGCTGATGGCTGAAGCCTTCGTGGGTTACGTGTTGCCTTGGGGCCAGATGTCCTACTGGGGCGCACAGGTGATTATTTCGCTGTTTGGTGCAATTCCGGTGGTTGGCGAAGACATCGTGACCTGGATTCGCGGTGACTACTTGATTTCAGGTATTACTTTGAACCGGTTCTTTGCGCTGCATGTGGTTGCGCTGCCGATTGTCTTGCTAGCACTGGTTGTTCTGCACATTCTTGCTTTGCACGAAGTGGGCTCTAACAACCCCGATGGCGTTGAGATCAAGAAAAATAAAGATGCGAACGGTATTCCACTCGATGGCATCAAATTCCACCCTTACTATTCGGTTCACGATATTCAGGGTATTGCGGTATTCCTGTTCTTCTTCTGCGCGATCATTTTCTTCGCGCCCGAGATGTCTGGATTCTTCCTTGAGTACGCGAACTTTGAAGAAGCCAACGCACTCAAGACCCCTGCCCATATCGCGCCAGTGTGGTACTTCACGCCGTTCTATTCAGTACTGCGGGCAGTACCCGATAAGTTCTGGGGTTTTGTCGCCTTTGCAGCGTCAGTCGCCATTCCTTTCGCATTGCCATGGCTTGATCGTTGCAAGGTGAAGTCCTGGCGCTACCGAGGCAACATCAACCGCGTTATGTTGATCTTGTTCGTGGCAAGCTTCCTTATCCTCGGGGTATTGGGTGTCAAGTCGCCCACTCCAGAGCGAACATTCCTCGCACAGATTTGCTCAGTGTTTTACTTCATGTTCTTCTTGGCGATGCCGATTTGGTCGACTCTGGACAAGAACAAGCCGGTGCCCGAGCGAGTCACCACCGATGGCGGCCTGAGCTTCTTGGGTAGCCTGGCAACGCTGGTTGTGATTGGTGTGCTGACGGCCTTGCCGTTGAAGGCGGTGGGTGCTGAGTCAGCCTATGACTGCGGCACCATGCCCTGCGATCAGATAGACCTCGATCCAGCAGATCAGCCGTCTCTCCAGCGGGGTGCAGCCCTGTACATGAACTACTGCATGGGCTGTCACTCGCTTCAGTATTCTCGCTATAACCGAGTGGCCCGTGACCTAGGTATTCCTGAAGATTTGTATCAAGCCAATTTGATGTTCGACCCCAGCATCAAAGTCGGTTCGCTGATGGACAACGCCATGGACAAGGCCAACGCCAAAGTTTGGTTTGGCGCGACACCCCCCGACTTGACGTTAGTGTCTCGAGCTCGCCAGCCAGAATGGCTGTATACCTACTTGCGGACGTTTTATCAGGATGATTCGCGGCCCTACGGTGTGAATAACAAGGTTTATCCTGCGGTGGGTATGCCCCATGTGCTGATGGAACTTCAGGGTATGCCCGTGTGTGCACCGGGCCCAGCCTACGGTCACGAGGGTGAAGTCGATCCGCTGACCGGCGAAGGTAAGCTTGATGAGCCCTGTGGCCGACTGGAAATCGCAGCTGCGGGTGCAATGGCCCCGGCTGAATACGACGCCGCGATCTTCGATCTGGTAAACTTCCTCGCGTACACCGCTGATCCAGTGAAGCTTGAGCGACAGCAAATGGGCATGTACGTGCTGCTGTTCCTCTCCGTGTTCTTCGTTTTCGCTTGGCTCCTCAGCCGCGAATACTGGAAAGACGTACACTAAGACTCATCAGTCGTTACTGGGGGCGTCGCCGACGTCCCTCCTAGCCCCCCAAAGGGGGGACACTCGGAGCAACATCATGAAAATCTCTGACGACACCTCTGCAGTCGTGTCAAAACGGTCTTCAATGACCCTTTTCTCTGATAACACCAGCCATTACAGCCACCGCGTGCGTATTGTGTTAGCCGAGAAAGGCGTCACCGTTGACCTGGTTGAATCCGACTCGGGAGTTGCGCCGCCAGAGCTTGCAGACGTGAATCCGTACAACACAATGCCAACACTATTGGATCGGGATTTGGTGTTGTATGAGTCGAAAGTGACCATGGAATACCTTGATGAGCGGTTTCCGCATCCGCCCCTGTTGCCGGTCTACCCGGTTGCTCGCGCAGAAAGTCGGTTGTTGATGTATCGGATTGAACGCGATTGGTGTGCACTTGTCGACGCCATCCAAAACTCTCGATCAGACAACGTTATTAAGAAATCGGTCAAAGAGTTGCGTGAAGGCCTGATGGCAATTGCGCCAATCTTTAACGAGAAGCCATTTTTTATGAGCGATGAGTTCACGCTGGTTGATTGCTGTATTGCCCCAATCCTGTGGCGTCTGCCGGTATTGGGCGTAGACATTCGGCCCAGTAAGCAGTCAAAGCCGCTGCTGAACTACATGGATACGCTGTTTTCTCGGGAGGCTTTCCGGGAAAGTCTATCAATTCAGGAGCGGGAGATGCGCGCTTAAGCGCAATCTCACTGTGACACCCAGTCGACCGTACATCATCCGAGCAATCTACGAGTGGATTGTTGATAACGATTGCACCCCACACTTGCTGGTGGATGCGAACGGGCCAGATGTGATCGTTCCGGATGCTTACGTCGCCGACGGACAAATAGTGCTCAACATCTCCCCGACCGCTGTGGTCAGCTTGCAGATGGGCAATTCGGCGGTGACCTTTAACGGTCGCTTCGGTGGACAACCCATGGATATCTTCGTGCCGATTGCCTCAATAATGGGCATTTACGCGCGAGAGAATGGACAGGGTATGGTGTTTGAGTCCGAGCCTGAGCCTGAGCCCCCACCGGAAGCACCCACTCCACCTGAGCGCGGAAGACCGACACTCAAGGTCGTTAAGTAGCGCTGTTTAACTTCGGCCGCAGAAAGGTAGCGACCGGATTTACCGCGTTAGATCTGCCTTCGTGCACCGTGTGATCAGATCAACTCAAACAATCTGACAACCCGTTTGACCCCGGGTACCTCGGCAGCTTCGTCGGCGGAGCGCTCCGCCTCCTCGGGCGTGAGCAGCCCCAGCAGGTAGACGACACTGTTTTCGGTGACGACTTTAATTCGCATGCCGGGCACATCGGAGGCCGTTAGCAAAGCCGTCTTGACTCGAGTGGTGAGCCAAACGTCATTGGCTTTGGTTTCGCCATCTGACTCGGGGCCGATTTCAAGCTCGTTGTAAATCCGGCGAACACCCTCAATTTCCCGGAGCACGTTTGCTGCCGTGGTTTTAAGCGGTTCTGTAGGAACCTCTCCAACGATGAGCACGTAGCCATTGTATGAAGTCGTCTGGAAACTGAGGTCGTCAAAAGCGTCGTCCGCGGCACGAATGTTGACGATCGCTTTGGTCTCGATGCTCTCGTCAAGCACCTGCTGGGCAAGGCTGCGCTCACCAGGATCATCTTCTATAGGATCTGACTCAAAGGTTGCGAGCGTTGTCCCGCAGCCAAGCAGTGCGGTGCTGAGCAGGACGACTGGTAACGCGCGATAGAAACTGTTGAACATTATTCCTCCAGTGGACCGAATGCCGAAATATCGATTAAACCTGCAAGACAAATGGCAGCGCTGTGACTGAGTGACAATGTCGTAGCGTGATCAGCGTCGGGGAACAGTAAACTCGGGCCGCAACCTTGGCCGCCGATCCAAATCGATTTCACACGTCGTTTTGTGAGGGCTGTTGAAATAATTTCAAGGTGGTCTGCCCCTAATGAGCTAGCAAACACAATAGCGAGATCTCCGGGCTGGCCAAGCGCCGTGAGCTGTTGCGCAAGCCAGCGGGTGGCGCCGCTCACCGGTTCTGCGTACCGAGGGCAAAGCTCGATCACCGGTAGAGGAGGGCGCTCCCGCTCAAGACCGACGCGCAGGAGTTCCGCCAACACCATCGCGCTGGGGCAATCAACGGCGACGCCGCAGGCAAATAGCTTCCTCTCGGCAAAAATTGTCTCGGTGGACTCATTCGCGGCCGTCGTCAGGATATCGGCGATGGCATCGACGGACAGACTCAGGTGCTCGATGTGGCTTTGAAACTGGCTGGCGACGAGATTGTAGTAGGCCATTGACAGGAGCTGTCCCGTTTATCACTGACTGTTTTCGAACGCCTGCTTAATCCAGCGGGGCTCAGCGCTCGCCTGTGGATCTTCATCATACGCGATAACGTCGAAACGGCAGCGTTGATTACGCAGTTGTGGATGAATTTTCAGAAATACTGCGGCAGTGAGCATCAGTTTGCGTTGTTTTCGCTGATCAACGGTCGCTAAGGGAGTGGCGAAGCGCGCGTTTCGGCGCAGCCGAACCTCCACGAATACCAAGGTCTCGCCATCGGTCATGACGAGATCGATTTCACCTCTTCGGCAGCGGAAATTGCGAGAAATTAGCGATAAGCCTTTGGAGGTCAAAAAAGCCGCCGCGTGCTGCTCGGCGCTCACTCCCAGCCGTTGATCGGTATTCATGCGACCCTACTTTAAGTGCGAATTCATTCGCCTCAAGGTAGTTGGTGGGGGCGGACCTTGTCGCCGGCAAATTCGACCGGTGCCAGCTCGCGCTCGATTTCGCCGTTAATTAGTCGGTTAAGCAGCCCCGTGTCTGCTCTGAGAAAGGGTGCGCGGCTGACCTGAGCTTGCTCCCAATGATCGAGCGTGCGGACCGCATCGGTGCCGAGCGCGGTTAATCTCGAATACCGGTCGACGTTTACAGCTTCCAAAACCGCGGGCGTTTCTACAAAAACGATGTCATTGAGATCGCGGTTCTGAAGGTGATAATGGCCACTATAGATTGCGGCGGGACTGTAGACGGGCACATCACCGCTGTAGTGGAAGACGAGCAATGGGCGCAGTTTTCGGGCGTCTGCGGGGGTGGGTGCGAGCAGGAAAACAACATCGAAGTCTTGGCGGCGACGGGCTCGCGCCTCCACGGGTGCCTCAAATGCGTCCTCAATGTCAGTAATGCGTTGTTCGGATTCCGCACCACCCACCAATTCACTGACCTGCTGGGATACTGGTGGGTCGTTACGCAGGGGTAGTGTCCTGACCGTGACGCCCCCCAATTTGCGCCAGGTCTGGCTAAGGGCGCTCTCCATTCGGCGACCCCAGTCGGTGTCGGGACGGACGATCATTGCTCTACGTAGGCCGCGCCCAAACGCCAGCTGTGCGATTTGACGGGCTTCATCTTCGGGCGCAAGGCTGAGGGCTGCCCAATTGACCGCCTCGCCCGGTGGCAATGCTTCGGGTCTGTTAAGCGCCAACACCGGCACTGGCCGCTCCCGCAAGCTTCCAAGCAGCTGCACATCCGATTTCGTCAGTGGGCC
Source organism: Luminiphilus sp. (assembly GCA_965657905.1). Classification (GTDB taxonomy): domain Bacteria; phylum Pseudomonadota; class Gammaproteobacteria; order Pseudomonadales; family Halieaceae; genus Luminiphilus. The sequence goes on from CBFHPT010000003.1 coordinate 143,708, forward strand.
AACAACGCGATCTGCGCCGTTACGTATTGCTTCACGATAGGCGGCAATCGCGTCGGGGAATCGATCGGTATCGACCGTGATGAGGGCAGGTCGTGAATCGACATCACGATATTCGATGTAGAGTGATTCCAAAACCCCTTGCAAGACAGCTTCCCCAGCGCCTTTTAGTCTGCCGCTTAAGGGTAGCAGCACTGCAATTTTGCTCGGTGGCTGGGCGTCAAGCCAGGCTTCCAATCCAGCGGGTAGCGGTTGCACTGCGCTGTGTTGCATATGGGTTGCAAGCCAGCCATTGACCTTCATGCGTCCTTGCCGGTAAGCCTGGTTGAGCAGCAACCAGCCACGCCAATCGGCGCTGTCAGTCTGCAACAACGCGCTGGCAAGCTGTGTGTCGCTCAGGTGCATCAGGTTTTCCCAAACTGGATCTTTCAGCGCCAGCGTTTGTTCGGGTGACTGCAACAATCGCTGATGGGCCAGCTTTGCCGCGGTCAACCACTGGCCCTGGAGTTGGGCGCGTTCATGGCGGATGCTCAATACCAGCAGCTGGCCATCCAGGTCGGTAATCGAGGCCGCGGAGAGCTGCTGCTCAGCCAGTGCCCTATCTCCCGAGAGCCACGCGAGTTCTGAGTCGATCAGCGCCGCGCTGGTGGCATCCAGACCTCTGACAAGCAGCGCATTGCGATAGGCGCGTGCTTCCAGAATCCCGTCGGCCAGTGCGATATCACGAGTCTTGAACAGCGCATCTTGGTCAATTTGCTGCTCGGGCTCCGGTGGTGTGGGGTCGGGAATGTCGGTGACCGCCGGCGGTCGATCGACGACAGCCGGGGTACTGTTATCGGTGGGTGCACCCCCACAGCTCGCGAGCGCTAGGGCCAACACTATGGCTCCTACGCGGGCGCAGAGGTTTTGTAATCCATCGGTGTATCCCGTTAGTCGGGCTTCAAGTGTCTGGCGGGTTGCGATGTTTATGGCGAGATGTGCGATCATGGTTGCAGTATAGACGGGAGAGACACCCTTGGAACGTGGGTTGTACATAGTACCGACGCCAATTGGCAATCTCGCCGATATTACCGGGCGCGCGCTGAGTGTGTTGGCGGCAGTTGACGTCATCGCAGCAGAGGATACCCGTCACAGTCGAAAATTGCTCTCGCACTACGATATCGACACCCCCCTTCGGGCCTATCACGAGCACGTAGATGATCACGTCACCCAAGCGCTAGCGGATGAGATTGCGAATGGGAACGCAGTGGCATTGATCAGTGATGCGGGCACGCCGCTGGTGTCAGACCCGGGCTACCGATTAGTGAGAGCCGTACAAGAGATGGGGGCGCCAGTCGTGCCGTTACCGGGCCCCTGCGCTGCGATCGCAGCATTAAGTGGATCGGGTTTGCCAACAGATCGGTTTAGCTTTGAGGGCTTTCTGCCTGCCAAATCTGGGCAGCGGGTAACCCAGCTTGAAGCGCTTAGAGACCGACAGGGCACGCTGATTTTCTACGAGGCGCCTCATCGTATCAGCGACACTCTTGCCGACGCTTGTGCCGTCTTCGGCGATTCTCGAGAGGCGGTGCTTGCTCGAGAGTTGAGTAAAACCTTCGAGACCATCCGTCGCTCGCCCCTTGGGGCCCTGCGGGACTGGGTTGCAGCTGACCCTAATCAACAGCGCGGTGAGCAGGTATTGATGATTGGACCGCCCCCTAAAGCGGATGTGTCTGTTGACGCGTCGACATTGCGGTTGTTGGAGCGTTTATCGCGGGAGTTACCACCGCGAAAAGCAGCCCAAGTAGTGGCCGATCTCTCGGGTATCAAGGCGCGTGAGCTCTACGCTGTGTTGCTTGCGGGGAAGGACGCAAACGACGGCGGTTAGCAGCTGCGTCGCTTGTGGAGTCTGTCTCCAGACAGTACAGTGCGCCCCGAGTCGATTAGGCGATCGCTGTCACTACGGTGACGGAGGAAAGTCCGGGCTCCTGAGGTCAGAGTGCCAGGTAACGCCTGGGAGGCGCGAGCCTACGGAAAGTGCAGCAGAAAGGAAACCGCCCAGCTTCAACATGCTTGATGCCGGGTAAGGGTGAAAAGGTGCGGTAAGAGCGCACCGCGCGGCTGGTAACAGGCGTGGCGATGGTAAACCCCACTCGGAGCAAGACCAAATAGGAATCCATCAGCCGTGACCTCCGGCGGATTCGGGTAGGTCGCTACAGGCGGACGGTGACGTCCGTCGCAGATGAATGGTCGTCCACGACAGAACCCGGCTTATCGATTGACTCACTATGCACCCTCTCTTCGCTCTGAAGAGGGGGTGCGCCTATCACTGATCTGTTTTGGATGAGGCCGGCTCGTTAAAAGCAGTATTGGAAGCAAGGCCGGCGGTGTCCTTCCAGTCGCGCTCCGGAGAAACAATTAAGTATCAATAAGCATTAAATAAGTCGTTTTGGCTATATCAATTAATGCAGTGCGTTGAGAATTGGGGCTAAAAATCTGTTTTACAGGATGTTTCGATGCCTGTTAAAAGCGCGCCAAACCCCAATCAAAACCCCGCCTGTGGCCATTGTAACCCTATGAAAAGCAAAGAATTTTTCGTCTGCCGCCGTTGACGCTGTATTTTCACGTGGGTATAGTGGGGAAAAGTGGGGCAAAGTGGTTATAAAGCCCCAATAGTGGAGCTCCCGGGTTCGGGGTGGGGATTTTAGTGTTTCGAGGCGTGCAGCACATCAACATGGATGCAAAGGGGCGAATGGCGATCCCTTCGCGTCAGCGCGAGTCCCTACTTGCCCAGTGTGAGGGCCGCGTGGTCATCACGATTGATACCCAATCCAACTGTCTTGCTGTCTATCCCTTGCCTGAGTGGGAGCGCATTGAAGCTGATGTGCAGGCGCTGCCGGCGCTCAATCCCGGGGTAAAGCGGTTTCAGCGTCTGGTGCTGGGCTATGCGAGCGATCTAGAGCTTGACGGTAACGGCCGGATTCTTCTGCCCCAGCCGCTGCGGGATTACGCGCGCCTTGAAAAGAAAGTCGTGTTGGTGGGGCAGGGCAACAAATTTGAACTGTGGTCTGAGGACCTCTGGTTGGCTGAGCGCGAGGCTGCGCTGGCTGCCGAGGCGGAAGGTGATATTCCGACTGAATTGATGTCGCTGACCCTCTGATGACCTCAGCACACAAAACGGTTTTACTTGAGGAGGCGGTGGCTGCACTCATGTCGACGGGCGGTGGACTCCAAGCGCAGACGGACGATGGCGATAGGCTTCCCGCTGGCGCCTCCTCGAATACGCCGGTCGACGGCAGCAGCGCTCAGAGTGTCTTTGTCGATGGCACTTTTGGCCGGGGTGGTCACAGCGCCCGTATCTTGGCCGCGCTTGCAAGTGATGGGCAGCTGTTCGCTTTTGATAAGGACCCCGAGGCGGCAGAGTCCGCAAGGCTGATGGCCGAAAGCGATTCGCGCTTTCAGTTCATTCATCATTCATTTGCCGAGTTGGAGCTCGCAGGCAACAACTTAACTGGCGTGCTGCTGGACTTGGGTGTATCGAGTCCTCAACTCGACGAGCGGGAGCGGGGATTCAGTTTTCTGCACGATGGGCCCCTAGACATGCGTATGGATACGCGCGCGGGAGAGACTGCGGCAGATTTCGTCAACGGCGCGAGTGAATCTGAAATTATTCGAGTGCTCAGAGACTATGGCGAGGAGCGCTTTGCTCGCCGGATTGCGGGTGCCATTGTCGCGGGGCGTGCAGAGCTGCCGTTCACCCGCACCGCACAGCTGGCAAAAACCGTCAGCGAAGCCAATCCTTCGTGGGAGAAGCACAAGCATCCTGCGACCCGCACGTTTCAAGCAATTCGCATCCATATCAATCGTGAGTTGGCAGATCTCGAGATTTTGCTTTCCAAAGTTATTGATCTGTTGGCCATTGGTGGCCGTCTCGTGGTCATCAGTTTTCACTCGTTGGAAGACCGCCTTGTGAAGCGGTTTATGCGTGATGAGTCCCGGGGTAAGCCAATGCCGCGAGGGGTGCCAATTTTTGATGCGGATCGGGGGCAGCGCCTGCGTCTCATTGGTAAGGCCGTTCGAGCTAGCGCTGATGAAGTGACGGGTAATCCACGGGCACGCTCTGCAATTATGCGTGTCGCGGAGCGCGTGGCATGACCGCCGAAAGATTGCCCAACCGTTTCGCGCTGCCCGGGCTCTACCTCGCGGTTCTCGCATCGGCGCTGGGTTTGGTTTACAGCTCCCATGTATGCCGTGAGTTCTACGCCGAGCTACAGACCCTTGAGGCCTCTCGCTGGACGCTGCAGGAGGATCACAGCCGGTTGCTGCTCGAAGAGAGTACCTTGGCGAGCCCCCATCGGGTCGCGACGATTGCTGAAGATGAGTTGGGTATGGGTAACCCAGACGTCAACGCCGTGCAGGTGGTGCGCCAATGAAGCGCCGGGATATTCAATTGCAGGTTGCGCCATGGCGCTTCTGGATTGTGGCGGGGTTGCTGATATCGCTCTTGGCATTGTTGATCGGGCGTTTGGTTCTCCTGCAGGTCCTAGATCAGGATCGTGGTGCCACGTTCCTGCGCGAGCAGGGCGCTATGCGCGCCATTCGTACCGCTGAGATTCCCGCGTATCGCGGCCTGTTAACCGATCGTCGCGGCGAGCCGCTGGCGGTGAGCACTCCCGTCGTATCCCTCTGGGCTAATCCACAGCACCTCACGGATTCGAATCAGCTGCCACAGCTGGCAGAGGCGCTGGGCATGGAATTGTCGGTGCTTGAAGAGCGGCTTTCCCACTACAGCGAAAAACAGTTCATGTATCTCGCGCGTCACAAAACCCCCGATGCAGCGCGGGCGGTGCTGGCACTGGGCATTCCCGGTGTGCGCGGTGAGCGAGAATATCGGCGATTTTATCCGGCGGGCGAAGTAGTCGCGCAGGTTGTCGGTCTGACTAACGTCGATGGCGAGGGCATTGCAGGTCTCGAGCAGGCCTTTGATGAGTGGCTCAAAGGGACGCCCGGCCGTAAGCGTTACATCAAGGATCTGCACGGTGATGCGGTGCGCGATATTGGTGTAGTGGAAGACGCGCAGCCCGGTCGTACCCTGGCCCTGTCGATTGATCTCCGATTGCAGTACCTGCAGCACCGAGAATTGCAGCGGGCGATGGCGGAAACGGGTGCGGATGCAGGCGCTGCAGTGACAATCGATGCCTGGACCGGCGAGATTTTGGCTATGACCAATCACCCGGTATTTAACCCCAATAGCCGCGCCGGATTTGACTATGCCGCCACGCGAAATCGCGTGGTCACCGACGCCTTTGAGCCCGGTTCCACTATGAAGCCTTTGACTTTGGTGGCTGCCCTAGAGAGCGGGAAGTTCACCAAGGAAACCATGATTGACACATCCCCCGGTCGCATTCGTGTTGGTTGGAAGGTGCTTCCTGATCCCCGTAATTACGGCGAGATTTCGGTGTCTCGGGTGATCGAAAAGTCGAGCCAAGTGGGTGTTACCAAAATTGCTCAGCAGTTGGGTCACGAGCCCGTACTGGACGTGTACCGCCGGTTCGGATTGGGTCAGCCTTCAAGCGTTGGGTTTCCAGGCGAGCGCTCGGGGTTTCTTCCCGATCGCGATCGCTGGAGTGAGATCGAAAAGGTCACCTTGGCGTTCGGGTACGGGCTTACAGCGACGCCTTTGCAGATAGCCCATGCCTATAGTGTGTTTGCCAACGGTGGCCGCCAGGTGCCGTTGACGTTGGTTAAGCGCACGGCTGACGAGGATGTAAACGCTCGCGAGGTAATCAGTGAAGCGGTCGCTGCAGAGGTGATGACTGTTCTGCACCGTGTTACTGGCAGTGAGGGCACTGCAAAGAAAGCCCGGGTGCCGGGTTTTAGCGTGGGGGGCAAGACAGGTACCGTCCACAAGGTGGGCCCACAGGGATACATCGCCGATCAGTATTTGGCGTTGTTTGTCGGTGTTGCTCCTGTTGAGAACCCCCGCTACGTCACTGCCGTTGTGGTGGATCGACCCAAAGGAGATAGCTACGGCGGCGGCGCCGCTGCAGCACCGATTTACGCGCGCATTACCGAAGGCGTATTGCGGATTAACAATGTGCCGCCCACTCCCGAATCGACGGTTGAGCCGCAGCTTGCTGGTATCGGAGGGGGGCAGTGATGAGTGCAGTGCGCCAACGCCCCTCGCTGGGTCAATTGTTACCTGACCTGATTGGCACTATGGCTGAAACGATGGCTGAAGTAGTGCCCAGCGATCTGACCCTCGACAGTCGTAGCGTGAAGCGCGGAGACGCATTTGTAGCTGTGCCAGGCACGACCTCGGATGGTCGTCGCCACATTGGCGCTGCAGTCGATTCGGGTGCGGCTGCAATCTTGGCAGAGGCCGAAGGTTTGTCGGCGTGGACGCCCGATGCTGACACGCCGGTAGTTCCTGTACACAACCTTGCAAGCCGTTTGGGTGAAATTGCGGGTGACTTTTACGGCAACCCCAGTCGCCAAATGGCGTTAGTGGCGGTCACAGGCACGAATGGGAAAACGTCGGTTGTGGATTTTGTGAGGCAAATTTTGCGCGGGCTTGGCGTTGCCGCGGGCAGCATCGGCACGCTGGGAGCGCGCCTTACCGCTCCTGTTACCGAAGCAGCCAACACCACACCAGACGTCATTTCGCTTAATCGTCAGCTAGCCGAGTGGCTTGATGCCGGTGTTGACCATGTGGCGCTCGAAGCATCCTCTCACGCCCTTGACCAGGGTCGCCTCGCGGGCCTTTCTATTCAATCTGCGGTTTTTACCAATCTGTCTCGTGATCACCTTGATTATCACGGTGATGAGCAGTCCTACGCTCGCGCCAAGCTCTCGCTGTTTGAAGACTTTCAGCTGAGACGCGCGATTTTTAATGCCGATGATGTGGTTGCCCGTCGGGTGCGCGGACTCGTTGACTGCCCAGCGATGGGTATTTCTCTGGATAGTGCAGAGAGTGATGTGTATGTCCAGGTGCAGCAGGCGCTGCCACTGACGTTTCGAATTCATACGCCGCTGGGTACCCAGAGCGTTAGCGCGCCGCTAACGGGTAGCTTCAATGCCTTTAATCTGGCGGCCGCGATGATGGCGGTGTCGGGGCTGGGTTACAGCTTCGAGGCGGTGGTTGATGCCGCCGCGCGTGTTTCAGCAGTGCCCGGGCGCATGGAGCCCGTCCTCAGCAATCGCGGTTTTCAAGTTGTCGTGGATTATGCTCATACCCCCGATGCGCTTGCACGAGCCCTTGCGGCATTGCGCGCCGAGACTGCGGGAAATTTGTGGGTGGTATTCGGCTGCGGCGGCGATCGCGATGCGGGTAAGCGAGCATTGATGGGTGCCGAGGCCGCGCGTCTTGCAGACCGGCTGGTTGTGACCAGCGATAACCCGCGCAGCGAACATCCTGGAAAGATTATTGATGACGTCTTGGCGGGCACATCAGTTGCCGCAGAGCGTATCCCTGATCGGCGGCAGGCAATCGCATTTGCCCTCGAGCACGCCGAAGAGGGTGACTGTGTGCTGATTGCCGGCAAGGGGCATGAGGCCTATCAAGAAACTGCAGGTGTCCGCACTGATTTTTCTGACGTGAACGTCGCCCAAAAACTTCTCGCGGAGTCTGCGGCATGATTGGCTCGATGCCATTATCGACTTTGGCTGACGCCTGCGGTGGTCAGGTGGTTTCATCGTTTGCGGATGCTGACGTCCGTCTCTCGGGGCTGGCCATTGACAGTCGCGCAGTGAAGCCGGGTGATTTATTTGCAGCATTGCCCGGATCTCAGGTCGACGGTCATGATTTTGTGACGAAGGCGCAAAGTCTGGGTGCTGGCGCTGCGTTGGTGCTCAGGGCCCTTGATTCCGACCTTCCACAATTGGTGGTTGAAGATCAGCAGCAAGCGTTAGCGGCTTTCGGTCGCCTTGCGCGGTCCGCGTTTGATGGTGTTTTAGTCGGCATTACTGGCAGCGCGGGAAAAACCACCGCGAAGAATTTTCTGGCTAGTGTGCTCGCTGAGGCGGGGCAGGTGCTGGCCACCGAAGGTAATCGCAACAACGAACTCGGTGTTCCCCTTACTCTCGCAAATCTCGACCCAGGTACTGAGTACGCGGTGCTGGAGATGGGTGCCGGGAAGCCCGATGACATTGCGTGGCTGGTGAATATTGCCCGCCCAACGGTTGCCGTTTTGCTCAATGTCGCCCCTGCGCACGTGGAGCACTTCGGCAGTGTTGATGCCATTGCTGATACCAAAGCTGCCATTTTTGACCAGTTGCCTGCCACCGGCTTGGCGGTGTTCGGTGCCGACCAGCCCTGGGGCGATGAGTGGCGTGAGCGTGCGTCACCTGCGCGCGTGCTGACGTTTGGTTTGTCCAATTCGGCGGATTATCAGGCAGTCGATATTGCTGATTGCGGGTTTGATGGCGTGGCGTTCACGGTTGTTACACCAGAGAATCGCTTCCCAATAAAGCTCGCCATCCCCGGCAGTCAGGGCATTGATAACGGGCTTGCTGCAATTGCTGTGGCTCACGCATTGGGACTTAGTTCATCCGCTATTCAGCGGGGCTTATCGTCGGTGAAGCCGGCAGCGGGCCGGGGCAAGGTCTACCAGCTCGCAAGTGGGGCGCATCTCGTCGACGACAGCTACAACGCCAACCCCATGGCTGTCAAAGCAGCGATTGATGTACTCGCAACGAGACCAGGGGTTCGGCGATTGGTGCTCGGACCCATGCTCGAGTTGGGTGAGCAGCATGACCAGCTTCATCATGAGGTTGGCCGTTACGCCCATGACGCAGGCATCGAGGAACTCTGGGTCGTTGACGCGCGAGCAGATGCGGCCGCACAAGGCTTTGGCGCATCTGCCCGTCGTTTTGAATCGGTTACCGAACTGCTTGCTGAAGATCCCTCACTCTCGGCTGATCATACCGTGCTGATTAAGGCGTCACGGGGTGCAGCCCTTGATCGGGTGGTGACTGATTGGCTCGCAAATGAGGAGGGCAAGCCATGCTGACGTGGTTGATGGGCCAGCTGGTTGAATTTGACGCGGGTTTCTCCGTATTCCAGTACATCACCTTGCGCGGCATTCTTTCAGCGGGAACGGCGCTGGCTATCTCGCTGCTCGTGGGCCCCTGGGTAATCCATCGTCTGGATGCCTTACAGATTGGACAGTCGGTTCGCAGCGACGGGCCTCAGAGTCATCTGTCTAAGTCGGGCACGCCGACAATGGGGGGTGCGCTGATCTTGGTGGCTATTGCGGCCGCAACGCTACTGTGGGGCGATCTTTCGAACCGTTATGTCTGGGTGGCGCTTTTGACGACCTTGGCCTTCGGCGCCATCGGCTGGGTCGATGACTACCGCAAGGTTGTGGAAAAGGACTCCCGAGGGCTGCCCGCGCGCTGGAAATATTTCTGGCAGTCTGTGGTGGGGTTCTTGGCGGCGAGCTATCTCTACTACAGCGCCGGTGCTTTCGCCGAAACGGCACTGTATGTACCGTTTTTCAAAGACATTGCGCTGCCAATGGGTCTGTTGTTTGTGCCGATGGCCTATCTCGTCGTGGTGGGTTCAAGCAATGCGGTCAATCTGACGGACGGCCTTGATGGTCTCGCCATTCTGCCAACAGTCATGGTGGCGGTGGGGTTGGGCGTTATTGCCTATCTGACCGGCAACACCAACTTTGCCGACTATCTACACATTCCCTATCTCCCCGGTTCGGGTGAGCTGGTAATTTTTTGCGGCGCCATTGCCGGGGCGGGTCTCGGGTTTCTTTGGTTCAACACGTATCCCGCCATGGTGTTTATGGGCGACGTCGGCGCTTTGGCACTCGGTGCAGCGCTTGGTGTGGTTGCGGTGATGATTCGTCACGAAATCGTGCTCTTCATCATGGGCGGTATTTTCGTTCTCGAAACCCTTTCAGTGATCATTCAGGTGGTGTCGTTCAAGACCCGTGGCAAGCGGGTCTTTCGAATGGCGCCGATTCATCATCACTTCGAACTCAAGGGCTGGCCCGAGCCGCGCGTGATTGTCCGCTTCTGGATTATCACCGTCATGCTCGTGCTGTTCGGCCTGGCGACGTTGAAGCTGAGGTAGGGGTGCGATTTATGTCAGCAGGACTAATTGCAACTACCGAGCGTCGCATGGTGCTGGGAATGGGTGCTACGGGTTGCTCGGTTGCTCGTTGGTGGCAAGCGCGGGGGGTACCCTTCATTGCTGCTGATACCCGCGCACAACTCGCCAGTTCCTTCGAGCTTCGGCGAGATCTGGGTCCCGAGGCAGAAGTCTACTTTGGTGATATCGATACCGCTGTTCTCGATGGGGTATCGGAATTGGTAGTGAGTCCTGGCATCGCCATCGACCACCCGCTGGTTGAATACGCGCGAGCAGCTGGCACTCGGGTCATTGGTGATATCGATTTGTTCGTTGAGGCTGCCAACGCGCCAGTGATTGGCATTACCGGATCCAATGGCAAGTCGACGGTAACGGCGATGCTGGGCAGCATGATCGCTGCCTGTGGCAAGCGGGTTGCGGTAGGGGGGAACTTTGGCACCCCCGCTCTTGATCTCCTTGATGCCGATGTCGACTGTTATGTGCTCGAGCTGTCCAGTTTCCAATTGGAGCGCGCGGAGCCTCTCGATCTTGCTGTCGCAACCGTGCTCAACGTGTCCCCTGATCATCTCGACCGTCACGGCAGTTTGCCGGTTTACCATCAGGCCAAACACCGGGTGTATCGCGGTGCAAAAGCCGTAGTTGCCAACCGAGCGGACCCACTGACCATTCCGCTGTTGGAGCAGGCGGTGAAGGTCGTCCTGTGGCGCCCCGATGAGCCAGACCTCAAGGAGTTTGGCGTTCGCGAGATTAACGGGGTTGCTCATATCTGTCGTGGATTTGAGCCGTTGATCCCAGTTGCATCGTTGCCGCTGCCGGGCACCCATAATGTGGCCAACGCGCTTGCAGCAATCGCCATCGGTGTGGCGGGTGGCTTCCCGCTGGATGGCTTGGTGGACGGCCTACGGCACTTTCGTGGACTTCCCCATCGCTGTGAGTTGATTGCAGAGGACGGTGATGTTCGTTGGATAAACGACAGTAAGGGCACCAACGTAGGCGCAACGGTTGCAGCCCTCGAGGGGCTTGGTGGTGATCAGAACGTGATTCTGATCGCGGGCGGTGTCGGTAAAGGACAGGACTTCAGTCAGCTACGTGTGCCAGCAATGCAATCCTGTCGGCGGGTGCTCATCCTCGGCGAGTCAGCGCGGGAGATCGAGCTTGCGCTGGGTGGCCAGGTGCCAGTTCAGCGGGTCGCCGATATTGGCGCCGCAGTTATGCGGGCAAAAGCACTTGCTCGGCCCGGTGACGTTGTTCTGTTGTCACCCGCATGCGCAAGCTTTGACATGTTCAACAGTTACCAGGCGCGTGGTGACGCATTCCGTGAAGCTGTGATTCAGGCACTGTCCACAGAGGCAGTTGGGGTGCCTGAGTCATGACCGTCGCTACCCGTCAGTCGATGTCCGGCCCTGATCCCATCCTGTTGGGTTTGGGATTGGCTTTGCTCGCTGTCGGGCTGGTGGCGATTGCCTCGGCATCAATTGAGTATGGTGATTGGCACTTTGGTAACCCTTGGCACCATACCCTACGGCACAGCATTTATCTGGTCTTGGCGGGATGCATCGCAGCTGTCGCTTACCGTGTTCCCATCGATGTCTGGCAGCGAACCTCGCCTTGGTGGCTGTTGGTAGCCTTCGCTTTGCTCATGCTGGTGCTTATTCCGGGTGTCGGCCGCAATGTAAATGGCAGTCAGCGCTGGCTGCCCTTGGGGCCGTTCACCGTTCAGCCTTCCGAGATCGCCAAGTTTGCTTTAGTGCTCTACACCGCCGGCTTCCTCGTTCGCCATGGGGACGCAGTGCGACAGCATTGGGAGGGTATGGCAAAGCCTGTGGGCGTGCTGGGGCTGGTGGGGTTATTGCTTCTATTGGAGCCCGACTTTGGCGCGACTGTGATTGCCACGGGTACCGTCTTTGGCATGCTGTTTTTGGCGGGTGCTCGACTGCTTTACATCCTGCTGCTTATCGGCGGTGCCCTGGGTGCTTTGGCGTTGATGGTGGTCAGCGCACCCTATCGTCTGCAGCGCCTTACCGCGTACACGGATCCTTGGTCCGACCCCTTCGGCTCGGGCTTTCAGTTGATCCAATCGTTAATTGCCTATGGGCGCGGAGAATGGTGGGGCGTTGGGCTTGGGAATAGCATTCAAAAGCTTTTCTATCTGCCCGAGGCGCACACGGACTTTGTGTTTTCGATCTGGGCGGAAGAGACCGGGTTTTTGGGCGCGGTCATTGTCATTGCGCTTTACGGATTATTGGTGGCACGCATTATGTTGATCGGTCGACGCGCCCAAGTCGCCGCAGAAGAGTTCTCGGCTTACGTCTGCTACGGCGTCGCATTGATCTTCGCGGGTCAGGCCTTCGTTAACATGGGGGTGAGCTCGGGCCTCTTGCCGACCAAGGGGCTTACCCTGCCATTCATCAGTTACGGCGGTTCGAGCCTCATCATGAGTTGCGCCATGCTGGCCGTTGTTCTGCGCATTGAGCATGCGCTCCGCGCGGACTCACAGTCGGGAAAGCCCGCCGCGAAGCAGCGCGCCAGTCAGCGTGGAGGGCGAGCAGCATGACGGCGTCTCTGACTCCAACGCTGCGTCGCGCATTGATCATGGCCGGTGGCACTGGTGGCCATGTCTATCCAGCCTTGGCGGTCGCCGACGGTTTGCGTCAGCAAGGCTGGCATGTTGATTGGGTGGGTACTGAGCGCGGGCTCGAGAGTCAGGTAGTGCCAGCCCATAACTTTAGCCTGCACGTGCTGCCTGTCCGCGGCCTTCGGGGTAAGGGCATTATCTTCAGGCTCACGTCGGTTGTGCAGTTGCTGCGATCACTGGTGAGCGCATTAGGGCTTGTCAGGCGGTTGCGGCCCGATGTCGTGCTGGGCATGGGCGGCTATGCGGCAGGCCCCGCCGGTGTGGCGGCATGGGTACTGCGTCGACCGTTGGTTATCCACGAGCAAAATGCGGTTGCGGGCACAACCAATCGCTGGTTAGCACCGCTTGCGAAGCAAGTGTTGTGCGGCTTGTCGGGCGCGTTTGAGCAGCGCGATAACGGGCACTTGGTCGGCAACCCTATTCGCGATGACATCGTTTCATTGTTCGCGAGTTCACGAGAATTCCCCGCGGCGTTTACTTCAGAACGGCCACTGCGATTGGTCGTCTTGGGTGGCAGTCTTGGCAGTATGCCGTTAAATACTGCTGTCCCTGCGGCGCTTGCCGAGTTGGGCGAGGCATACAAGCAGCGGCTGCGCGTTGTTCACCAGTGCGGTGGGCCCCACGTCGATGCCACCCGGCAGGCGTATAGCCTTGCAGCGGACATCGACGTGGCGATTCAGCCGTTCGTTGACGATATGGCAGCTATTTATCAGAGCGCCGATTTAGTCATCTGTCGTGCGGGCGCGCTGACCGTCGCTGAGCTTGCGGTGGCGGGTGTCCCCGCCATTCTCGTGCCGCTTCCTCATGCGATTGATGACCATCAAACTCGCAACGCCCAGTCTTTAAGCGAGCATGGCGCAGCAGAGTTGCTACCCCAGCGGGAAATTACGCCCAAATTACTGGGCTCATTGGTGCAGCGCCACATTGATGCCCCTGCGAGCTTGCAAGTGATGTCGGACCGCGCCCGCGATCGAGCGATGCCACAAGCAACCGCATCGGTTATTCAGGTTATGGAGGCGGTCGCCCATGCAGCCTGATACCAACGTTATGACCTCACCCATGCGCAGTCGCGTGCGGCGCATTTTTATGGTCGGTATTGGCGGCTCGGGTATGAGCGGTATCGCTGAAGTGCTTGCGCGCTTGGGCTATGCGGTTGCTGGTTCTGATGTTCACGAAGGTTCCGTTGTTGCGCGCTTGCGCTCACTGGGTATCACCGTATTTATCGGGCATCGCGCGAGTAATATCGAGGACGCCGATGTGCTGGTGGTATCTAGCGCCATCGATGAAACCAATCCGGAATTGATGGCCGCCCGGGAGCAGCGAATCCCCGTAGTGCCCCGGGCTGAAATGCTGGCGGAACTCATGCGCTATCGCTACGGCATCGCTGTTGCGGGTACCCACGGTAAAACCACCACCACCAGTTTGATTGCCTCTGTGTTCGGTGAGGCGGGCGAAGACCCAACCTTTGTCATCGGCGGGCTACTGAACAAGGCGGGGACCAACGCGCAGTTGGGCGCGGGTCGGTATCTGGTGGTCGAAGCCGACGAGAGCGACGCCTCGTTTTTACATCTACTACCCATGATAAGCGTGGTGACCAACGTCGAAGCGGATCACATGGATCACTACGGAGGTGAGTATGCGAACTACGAACACGCCTTCATTGAATTCCTTCACAACCTGCCATTCTACGGTCTCGCGATCTTATGCGTTGATGATCCCGGTTTGCGCGCGCTGTTGCCGCAAGTTACCCGACAGGTGAAAACCTATGGCGTGCATCCCGATGCTGATTTCAGAGTCAGTGATGTCCGCAGTGTGGGAATGCAAACCCAGTTCACGGTTTCCCGGCCCGACGATCAATCGGATCTTGAGATCACGCTTAACATGCCCGGGCATCACAATGCCTTAAACGCTGCCGCGGCCATCGCGGTTGCTTCCGAGCTTGAGATTCCCGATGACGCAATACGGCAGGGTCTTCACACCTTTGCGGGCGTGGGCCGTCGATTCAGCGCGCTGGGTAATGTGAGTTGGCAATCGGGCAGTGCGCTGCTGGTTGACGACTACGGACACCATCCCACCGAGGTGGCTGCAACCCTGCGCGCAGCCCGCGCAGCCTGTCCCGAGCGGCGCTTATTGATGGTGTTTCAGCCTCATCGCTATAGCCGAACCCGCGATCTCTACGATGATTTTGTCGCGGTTCTTGCCGAGTGCGCGGTGCTGTTACTGCTCGAGGTGTATTCAGCGGGCGAGGATCCCATTCCGGGTGCTGATAGCCGATCGCTGGCTCGCAGCATTCGTCAGCGCGGCACCGTCGATCCGATCTTTGTTGCCGATGCCGCGGATGTGGCTGGCGTGCTCGTCAACGTGCTGAACGACGGAGATCTGCTGTTAACCCAAGGCGCGGGCAACATCGGGCGACTTGCCCAGCAGTTGGCGGGCAGTACGCGATTGGAGGATCTAGTGTGAATGTAGGTCTTTTAGCGGGAAAGCGACTCGCGGTTTTGCTGGGCGGTACTGCCGCGGAGCGGGATATTTCTCTTGAGAGCGGTGCCAATGTGGCGTCAGCCCTTGAAGAGGCGGGTGCAATAGTCACGCGTGTTGATCCGGCTCAGGAAAAGTGGCCTGAGAAGCTTCAGGGCGCAGAGTTCGTGTTCAATTTGCTGCATGGTCCTGGGGGCGAAGACGGCACGCTTCAGGGACTGTTTCAGCTCATGAAGATGCCCTACAGCGGCTCTGGTGTGCTGGGTTCCGCGCTGACAATGGACAAGATACGCACCAAGCAGCTTTGGCAGGGCGCGGGTTTGCCAACACCAGCATTTTCGATGTTGCGCGCCGACTCGGATTGGCGTGATCTGGTCGCCCGATTTGGCACCCTGTTTGTGAAACCTGCCCGAGAGGGCTCATCGATTGGCATGACTAAGGCCACCTTTGCGGACCAACTTGAAGCGGCGTTCGATAAAGCCAATGCCTACGGCGACCAGGTGCTGGCCGAAACCTTTGTGGATGGTCAGGAGTTTACCGTTGCCATTCTCGGTGATCGCGCGCTGCCGCCCATTCGGATTGAGCCCGCCACCGACTTTTACGACTTTGACGCCAAATATGTCTCGGACGAGACCAAGTTCTTTTGCCCCGCGGGCCTCACGCCCGAGGAGGAGGGCGAGCTATCGGGATTGGCACTGCAGGCATTTCGCGCGGTTGGTGCACAGGTTTGGGGTCGCGTGGATGTGATGCGTGATGCAGACAACCGCTGGCAGTTGCTCGAGGTGAACACCATCCCCGGGATGACAAGCCACAGTCTGGTGCCTATGGCGGCACGGGCTGCCGGTCTTTCTATGCACGAACTGCTCGCAGAAATTTTCCGACTGAGTTCGGAGGTGCGCAGTGGCGACGCGTAACCGTCGAAAGAGTGCACCATCGAAGACCGCATCAACGGGCGTCGTTGACCGTCTGCGCCAGTTCATGCAGCGGCTCGGTGGCTGGCTGATGAGTGGTGTGGTCATGGTTGGGGTGCTTGCCGTTGTTGCAGGTGCTATTCAGGGCGGGCTGTACTTGCTGGATCTCAAAGTCGAGCGGATTGCCATTACGGGCTCTGCGCGCAATGTCACCACCGAAGAAATCGAAGCCTTGGTAGCGCCGCGTCTTGAACAGGGATTCTTGGCCGCTGACTTAAACGGTATTCGCGACACCCTTGAGGCAATCCCCTGGGTATACGAGGCCAATGTCAGACGTCGCTGGCCCGACGAGGTGGCGATTCACATTACAGAGGAGCGGCCCATTGCTCGCTGGGGAATGGCCGGATTCCTCAATCACGAGGGCGCGTACTTTCCGGGTGAACTTACTAGTCAGTGGCACAGCCTGCCGCGCCTTGAGGGGCCCGAGGGCAGTGAGGCGAGCCTTGTGCAGCGCTATCAGAATCTCGAAGCCTTGCTCGATGAAACCGGTTTGGAAGTTGTCTGGCTGTCCCAGGACGCGGTGGATCAGGTAAGTGCCGAACTCGATAACGGCGTACTGCTGGTGCTGGGCAGCGATCACTACGTGGCCCGTGTCCGCCGTTTTGTCTCGCTTTATCAGCATTACTTAATTGACCAACCGGTAGCCCGCATCGATATGCGCTATGAGCACGGCGCCGCCGTGCAGTTAATGCCCCCTGAGCTTACGCCCGAGGAATCTATGGGTGCCAGAGCCAAGATGCCGGTGACGTCCCAGCTCGCAATGACCGCAACAAATCAAGAGGGAAGACTCTGATGGCCGCCGCTCCAGATAAACGCATGATAGTTGGCCTTGATATCGGCACATCGAAGGTAGTTGCCGTCGTGGGTGAAGTCGATCTCGATGGATCGATTGAAATCGTTGGCATCGGCTCTCACCCGTCACGCGGCATGAAGAAGGGCGTTGTGGTCGATATTGAGTCGACGGTAAATGCTATTCAGCGCGCGGTGGAAGAGGCCGAACTCATGGCGGGCTGCCAGATTCACTCGGTGTATGTGGGTATTGCGGGTAGTCACATTCGCTCGATGAATTCTCACGGCATCGTTGCCATTAAAGATGGCGAAGTCTACCCCCACGACATCGATCGGGTACTTGATGCGGCGCAAGCGGTGGCGAT
Organism: Luminiphilus sp.; assembly: GCA_965657905.1. Lineage (GTDB taxonomy): Bacteria > Pseudomonadota > Gammaproteobacteria > Pseudomonadales > Halieaceae > Luminiphilus. The sequence continues at coordinate 161,024 of CBFHPT010000003.1, forward strand.
TCCCGCTGATCAGAAAGTCCTGCATGTGCTGCCTCAGGAGTACGTGATCGACAACCAGGGCGGGATTAAAGAGCCCATGGGTATGTCGGGCGTGCGGCTCGAGGCAAAGGTTCACTTGGTCACCTGCGCTGTAAACGCGGCGCAGAATATCGAGAAGTGTATCCAGCGCTGCGGACTTGAAGTTGACGGCATCATTCTCGAGCAGCTGGCGTCCAATTTCTCGGTTATCACCCAAGACGAGCGTGACCTGGGGGTTTGTTTGGTCGATATCGGTGGCGGCACCTCCGACATCGCCATCTTTACCGACGGATCCATTCGCCACACGGGAGTGATTCCGATCGCGGGGGATCAGGTCACCAACGACATTGCGATGGCCTTGCGAACCCCCACTCAGCACGCCGAGGAAATCAAGATTCGCTATGCCTGTGCATTGACTCAGCTGGCGGGACCGGACGAGACGATCAAGGTACCCAGTGTGGGCGATCGCCCACCCCGCGATCTTTCGCGGCAGTCATTGGCAGAGGTAGTCGAGCCCCGCTATGACGAGCTGTTCACGCTGATTCAGGCGGAACTGCGGCGTTCGGGTTACGAGGAGTTAATTCCTGCGGGCATTGTTTTGACCGGTGGCACATCAAAGATGGAAGGCGCGGTAGAGCTAGCCGAGGAGATCTTCCACATGCCCGTTCGCGTGGGTGCACCGCAGCACGCGCAAGGGCTCAACGACATTATTCGCAACCCCATTTACGCCACGGCGGTGGGGCTACTGATTTACGGCGGACGCGATGAAGCAGGCGGCGCGCCAGTCCGGGAGCCAACGATGGCATCTGGATTTTTAGAGGGCATTAAGGAGTGGTTTGGCAAGCATTTCTGAAGGGATTCAGAGTAAGGGTTTTGGGTGGGTCGCCTAATAGGTTGCACACCTTTAAGGGGAAGTTCAACGCAATAGTCCGACGACAGTCGGTTTGGTTTAACCAGGGGAGAATCAACATGTTTGAATTAGTCGATAGCGCACCGCAAAACGCTGTGATCAAAGTGATCGGAGTGGGTGGTGGTGGCGGAAACGCCGTGCGTCACATGATCGAGAACAACGTCGATGGTGTGGATTTCATCTGCGCCAATACTGACGCTCAGGCACTGTCGGACATCACGTCCAAGACGGTACTGCAGCTGGGTACGGGAATCACCAAGGGCCTTGGCGCGGGTGCGAATCCGGAGATTGGTCGTGCAGCTGCCCTTGAGGATCGCGATCGTATCGCCGACGCCATTCGCGGCGCCGATATGGTGTTTGTGACCGCGGGTATGGGTGGCGGTACCGGTACCGGTGGTGCGCCTATCGTGGCCGAAGTTGCCCGCGAAATGGGTGTCCTCACGGTGGCAGTTGTCACGCGCCCCTTCAGCTTCGAAGGCAAGAAACGCCTCAAGATTGCAGAGGCCGGATTGCACGAGTTGGAGCAGCATTGTGATTCTTTGATAACTATTCCCAATGAAAAATTACTAGAGGTTTTGGGCAAAAATACCAGCCTCTTGGATGCCTTCAAGGAGGCCAATGATGTACTTTTGGGGGCTGTGCAAGGTATTGCCGACCTAATTATCCGTCCGGGCATGATTAACGTGGATTTTGCCGACGTGAGAACGGTCATGTCAGAGATGGGTGCCGCCATGATGGGCACCGGCAGTGCTTCGGGGGAAAACCGCGCTAGAGAGGCTGCGGAACGCGCGATCAACAGCCCACTGTTGGATGATATCAATCTCAGTGGCGCTCGCGGCGTTCTAGTCAACATCACCGCGGGGCTTGATCTGTCGCTGGGAGAATTCTCAGAAGTTGGCGACACGATCGAAGAATATGCGTCAGATGACGCGACAGTAGTAATTGGAACTGTGATCGACCCAGAGATGTCGGACACATTGAAAGTCACTGTCGTAGCGACAGGTTTGGGTGCCGTAGAAGGGCGTCCGGCGCTGTCGGTTGTTGACACCAAGCCGGTGACACCGGCCGTGGGCACGGCAACAGGCTACGAGGAGAACTATGATTTACCACCGTCGAAGCGAGCGAGAGTAGCCGCGGCAGCGGGTGGTGGTCAGGCAGCTGCACCTGCCGATACGGGTGGCGAGGAGTATTTCGATATTCCTGCGTTTTTACGCCGCCAGGCGGACTAAGACCCCGAGGTCGTCCGCCGCGAGGAGCGAGTTGAACCACAACGAATTTTCGTTGTCCAAGTCAGCTCTGCAAATACTGCGGTAACCGCACGGTGGCGCTCTTGAGTTTTTTGAGTGGTCAGCGGGCGGGACGATAAGAAGGGTGTAAACATGATTAAACAGAGAACGCTACGGAATCCGATCAAGGCGACCGGCGTGGGCCTACATACAGGTGAGAAGGTCTTTCTTGCCCTGAGCCCGGCCCCGATCGACAACGGTATCGTATTTCGACGCACTGACCTGTCTCCGGTGGAGGAAATCCCCGCCTGCGCCAGGAATGTCGGTGATACTACGCTCTCTACTAGCCTTGGCCTGGGCGATGCTCAGGTGTCGACTGTTGAGCATTTGCTCTCAGCGATGGCGGGTTTGGGCATTGATAACGCGTTTGTCGATGTCACAGCCCCCGAAGTGCCAATCATGGACGGCAGCGCCGGTCCTTTTGTATTCCTGTTGCAATCTGCAGGCATCGAGGAGCAAGACGCCGCAAAAAAGTTCATCCGCATCAAGCGACCGGTCACGGTCCGCGATGGCGACAAAGAAGCCAGCCTACTCCCCTTTGATGGCTTCAAAGTCGCCTTCTCGATCGACTTTGACCACCCCGTGTTCCATGACCGGGCTGCTTATGCGGAGATCGACTTTTCGACTACGTCTTTCGTGAAAGAAGTGAGTCGCGCACGGACTTTCGGGTTCATGCATGAGATTGAATACCTGCGCTCCCAGGGCCTAGCCCGGGGCGGCAGCGTCGATAATGCCATCGTTGTGGATGAGTTCAGGATTCTCAACCAAGACGGTCTTCGCTACGAAGATGAGTTCGTAAAGCACAAAGTCTTGGATGCTATTGGCGATCTTTATCTGCTCGGGCACTCGCTGGTAGGTGAGTTCCGCGCCCACAAGTCGGGCCATGCGCTCAATAATGCGGTGCTGCGCGCACTGCTCGATCAGGAAGACGCCTGGGAAATGGTGACCTTTGAAGACACCGATACCGCGCCAATTTCTTATGGCCCCTCGCCGGTGCTTGCAACTGCCTGATTTTATTAGGTTTTTCTATTAGTTAGAAGTGTCGGCGCGCTTGAGTTTGCCGAAAATGACCCCATATGCGTAATTATGGCCGCCGGTTGCGACTTTGAACCGTCGCCCCCTCATGGCATAGTGCACCTCCTTTTTGATTTGAGCCCGAGCGCCTGTTTTGAAGCTGATCCTCGTCAAGCGTACCGCTGCCTCCCGCACTCTGGAGCTGGGACGTTGGTCGTGGGCGGCGCTCTCGGTTCTGTGCATCGGCCTGCCCCTGGGTTTGATGGGCGTCGGCTATGAGCTGGGTCAGCGACAGGGCACCTTACAGGCGCAGGAAGCGAGCCTTACCGCTGCGGAGTTGAAGGCAAGCGGGCGAGCGCGCGAACTTGCCCAGCTGTCACTCGATGCCCGCCGTAAACTTGAAGCAATGACCCGCAAGCTGGCCGAATTGCAGGCACGGGTAACCCGTCTCGATGCGCTTGGGGCCCACCTCACCGTTTTAGCTGGGCTCGACGAAGGGGAATTTAATTTCAACAGCGAGCCCGCACTCGGCGGACCGCTGCAGCCATCCAGTCACGACAGCGTCTTGCCGACAGCTCTGGGTGAAGAATTTCATCTGTTGTCCGCAACCCTTGATGATCGCGACACCCAGTTTGATGTGTTAGCGAGCCTGTTGTTCGACGCTGACGCCCAAGCAGAGGCGATCCCCTCGGGTCGACCGATTACATCAGGCTGGTTGTCGTCCCATTACGGCTACCGTAACGATCCGTTTACCGGCCAGCGTGCCTGGCACCAGGGCGTTGATTTTGCCGGTAAAGCCGGTGATGAAGTGATTGCTGTGGCCAGCGGCGTCGTCAGTTGGAGCGGTGATCGCTCGGGCTACGGCACGATGGTAGAAGTTGCTCACGGTGACGGCCTTGTCACTCGCTACGCCCACACAGCCGAGAATCTGGTGGAGATTGGCGACTTGGTTCGCCACGGCGAACCCGTGGCGCTCATGGGTAGCACCGGTCGCTCTACCGGCCCTCACGTTCATTTCGAAGTCTTCAAACACGGCCGCCCGGTCGACCCTTCCAGTTACATCCGCCGCACTCTGCGCTGATCGTTCAGTTGACGCCCTTTTTGGTCGATGTCTCGTGACGTCGGCATTACCTCCTTATATTTGAAGAATTCAACATGATTACGACAACACTGAAGAAAGTATTTGGCTCCCGCAATGACCGTGAGCTCAAGCGACTGCGTAAAGTCGTTAAAAAGATTAACGCCCTCGAAGAAACGTTTCAGGCCCTTGATGACAACGCGTTGCGCGCGAAAACCGACGAGTTCCGTAACCGCCTGACGGGCGGCACTAGCCTAGACGATATTCTGCCCGAGGCGTTTGCGGTCGTCCGCGAGGCGGGGGTTCGCGCCCTCGGTCTGCGGCATTTCGATGTGCAGATGATCGGCGGGATGGTGCTCCATGAAGGCAAGATCTCGGAGATGCGCACCGGTGAGGGTAAGACCTTGGTGGCAACACTGCCGGCTTATCTCAATGCCCTTAACGGTAACGGCGTGCACATGATTACGGTGAACGATTACCTCGCCACTCGTGATGCGGGCTGGATGGGACCGCTGTATGAGTTTTTGGGCATGACGGTTGGCGTAATCCGTTCGGGTCAAAGCCCCGAAGACAAGCGCGCTGCCTACGCCAGTGACATTGTCTACGGCACCAATAACGAGTTTGGCTTTGATTACCTGCGCGACAACATGGCCTTTAGCATCTCCGATAAAGCACAAGGCAAACTGTCTTTTGCGGTGGTTGATGAGGTGGACTCGATTCTTATCGATGAGGCGCGAACACCCTTGATCATCTCGGGAGCCGCCGAAGATAGCTCCGAAATGTATAAGGCTGTTAACAAGCTGATTCCGAAGTTGGTGCAGGAGACCGAGGAAGACGCAGGGGATTTCACCGTCGATGAAAAGCAGCGCCAGATCGAGTTGACCGAAGCGGGTCATGAGAAAGTCGAAGATTTGCTGATTCAAGCAGGTTTGCTCGAAGAGGGTGACAGCCTGTATGCCGCCACAAACTTGGGCCTGTTGCACCACGTGCACTCGGGCCTGCGCGCCCATGTATTGTTTCAGCGTGACGTCGAATACATTGTGCAAGACACTCAGGTAGTCCTGATTGATGAGCACACTGGACGAACCATGCCCGGCCGTCGTCTGTCAGAAGGTCTGCATCAGGCCATCGAAGCCAAGGAAGGCGTTCGCATACAGAGCGAGAGTCAAACACTGGCATCGACAACGTTCCAAAATTACTTCCGCTTATACGACAAGCTGAGTGGTATGACCGGTACTGCGGATACTGAAGCATTTGAATTCCGTCAGATTTACGGCCTTGAGGTGGTTGTTATCCCGACCAATAAACCAATGGCACGGAACGATCTGAACGACCTGGTATATCTGACAGATGGCGAGAAGTACGACGCTATTTGTGAGGACGTGAAGTCCTGTATCGAAAATGACGCGCCAGTGCTCGTGGGTACCGCGTCGGTTGAGACCTCTGAAGTGCTGTCTAAGCGCTTCAAAGAGGCTGGCATCGAACACAAAGTGCTCAACGCCAAGTACCACGAGCAGGAAGCGGAGATCATCGCTCAGGCCGGTCGCCCCGGCGTCGTGACCATCGCCACCAACATGGCGGGTCGCGGTACCGATATTGTGCTGGGGGGAAATCTCGAAGCTGAACTCACGGCGGCGGGTGATATTTCCGACGACGAGAAAGCGAAGATCAAAGAAGAGTGGAAAAAGCGCCAAGACACGGTGCTCGAGGCGGGTGGCCTGCATATTTTGGGTACCGAGCGTCACGAGTCGCGCCGTATTGATAACCAGCTGCGTGGTCGAGCGGGCCGTCAGGGTGACCCGGGTGTTTCTCGTTTTTATCTGTCCCTTGAAGACAACCTGATGCGCATCTTCGCTTCGGATCGGGTTAAGGGCTTTATGCAGGCTCTGGGCATGGAGAAGGGCGAGGCGATCGAACACCGAATGGTCACCAATGCCATCGAAAAAGCCCAGCGCAAGGTTGAAGGCCGCAACTTCGATATCCGTAAACAGCTGTTGGAATATGATGATGTGGCCAATGACCAGCGGCGCATTATTTATCGTCAGCGGGATGAGTTGCTGAGCGATCACGATATCTCCGAGACGATTACGCAGGTGCGTCACGACGTTGTGAATGCCGCGGTCGATACCTACATTCCGCCCATGAGCGTTGAAGAACAGTGGGATGTGCCTGGGCTTGAGCGTCAGATGGAAGCGGAGTTTGGCGTGACCATGCCGATTAGTGCCTGGCTTGAGGAAGATAAGAGTCTTCATGAAGAGTCACTGCGAGCTCGCATCGTCGAAGAAGTGCAGGCAGCCTATGACGCCAAGTCGAATCTGGTTGGCGAGGGTATGCGGCAGCTTGAGAAGCAGATCATGCTGCAGGTACTCGACAACCTATGGAAGGAGCACTTGGCCACCATGGATCAGCTGCGCCAGGGCATTCATCTGCGCGCTTACGCCAACAAAAATCCCAAGCAGGAATACAAGCGCGAGTCCTTTGAGCTGTTTGAAAAGCTGTTGGATAGCCTGAAGTATGAGGTGATTCGTTTCCTGAGCCATGTGCAGGTTCAGCGCCAGGACGAGGCGGCCGAGGTTGAGCGGCAGCGTCGTGAAGAGGCAGCCAAGGCAAAGATGGCATTTGAGCATGCGCAGGCGTCGGCCGTTTCAGAGGCGACGCAAGGGGAAACGAGCGACGTGGCAGCACAGGCTGCTGCCGCGCGACCACAGACTGTTAAACGTGAAGCTCCCAAGGTTGGCCGTAATGACCCCTGTCCCTGTGGAAGCGGTAAGAAGTTCAAGCAGTGCCATGGTGCGTTGGCTTAATTTTGAGGTTTGAGCCGTGAGTTCCGAGCCATGAGGTTCGAGTTATGAGGTTTGCGCCATGAGGTTCGAGTCTTTTTATCTTGTGGCGGGCGTTCGACTTGGCGTTGCGCAGGCGGGCATTAAAAAGCCCAATAAAGATGACGTCACGCTGATCGAGTTGGCGGAGGGTTCGACAACCGCCGGCGTGTTCACTCAGAACGCCTTCTGTGCGGCGCCGGTTCACGTCGCCAAAGAGCATCTGGAAAAGTGCGGGTACAAACCGCGCTACTGGGTGATCAATACCGGTAACGCCAATGCGGGCACCGGTTCTGCGGGCATGGCCGCATCACGTTTGACCTGTGGTGCTGTCGCCGAAGCCTGTGGTCAGTCATCCGAGGACGTGTTGCCGTTCTCGACGGGCGTGATCGGCGAGTTATTGCCTGCACAAAAAATTGCCGATGCCGTAGGCGATGCCAAGGCTGAGCTCTCTGAGGATGGCTGGCAGCGCGCGGCGAGTGCGATTCTGACCACAGACACTCGACCCAAGCTGGCATCCCGGCGTCTTCAACTTGATGGTAAGTGGGTAACGATCACCGGCATGTCGAAGGGCGCGGGCATGATCTGCCCCAATATGGCGACCATGCTAGCGTTTATCGCCACCGATGCCGCGATTGAGCCGCCGGTATTAAATGCGCTGCTTAAAGGCGCGGTGGATGCGTCGTTTAACCGTATTACCGTTGATGGCGATACGTCGACCAATGACGCAGCGGTGATTGCGGCGACGGGATTGTCAGGTGTTCCGATAGCTGCTGATACAGCTGATGGCGGGTCTGATGCTGCTACCGAAACCGATACCGAAACCGATCCAGATGCCGGCATCGGTCGTGATGGTTCGACGTATTCCCTGTTCAACGAGGCTCTGACCGATTTATGTCTTGAGCTCGCCCAGGCGATTGTGCGCGATGGCGAAGGAGCCACGAAATTTGTGGAAGTGAGCGTCATCGGTGGGCGCGATAACGCCGAGTGCGATGCGGTGGCCTACACCATTGCCCATTCGCCGCTGGTGAAAACAGCGCTGTTTGCGAGCGATCCGAACTGGGGGCGTTTATTGGCAGCGATTGGTCGGGCGGGCCTTGATTGCTTGGTGGTCGACGACGTTGCCTTGTTCTTGAATGACGTGCTGATTGCTGAGAATGGCGCTCGCGCTGAAAGCTACACTGAGGAAGCTGGCGCAGCAGCGATGCAGGCGTCTGAGCTGCTGATTCGTGTTGAGTTAAATCGTGGTAGTGCTGCGACGGCAATCTGGACCACCGACCTTTCCTACGACTACGTGAAGATCAATGCCGAGTATCGGACTTGAGACTTCGTTTTTAGGCATAGGGCCAATGCCACAGTTTGAAGGGAAGCCACTCTTTTGAAGGAAGTCCACGTTGCGGTTGGTGTGCTAATTGATGAAGCAGGGAGGGTGCTGATTACCCGCCGGGCGGACGACGCTCATCAGGGCGGGCTCTGGGAGTTTCCGGGCGGCAAGGTGGAGGCTTTTGAAACCGTGCAAGATGCTCTTGCTCGAGAGCTTCAGGAGGAGCTGGGTGTTGTCATTGGCGCATCATCGCCCTTTATGGAAATCCGCCATGATTATGGCGACAAATCGGTGCTGCTCGATATACACAAGGTTAAGGATTGGCGAGGTGAACCGAGAGGCCTGGAGGGACAGCCATTGGCTTGGGTGCTGCCTGCAGCGTTGGAAGATTTTGAGTTTCCCGATGCGAATGTGGCGATTGTTGAGAAGCTATTGACCGCCTGACCGGCTGAGTATTGGGCTTTCTGACTCATGTGATGGCGTTTTCTTAATTTGGAGATTCAGGTTAGAAGTCGAACAGGGTGATGGGCTCTCACTGCAGCGCGTATTACCTAAACACCCGCTCTTGCGAGTAATTGCCTGTGCAACTCATCAACCTTTTCCAATAACTCAGTCAGTGAACCGCTGTTATCGAGGGTCTCGTCGGCTCTCGCGTTTCGCTCTGAGCGTGAAAGTTGTGCCGCCATGATTTTTTTGACCAGTTCTGCATCGTTGTTGTCGCGAGACATGGTGCGGGCAAGCTGCACGTCCTCGGGCACATCAACGACAACCACGTAATCGGCGAAAGCGTTTTGGTTTGATTCCAGAAGCAATGGGGAACTGAGCACCACGTAGGGCGAATCGGCCTCGGCGAGTTGCTTTGCGATCTCATCGCGTATCGCGGGGTGGGTCACGCTTTCGAGCCATTGGCGCTCTGTGGGAGTCTCGAAGACGATTTTTCGCAGTGCAGCGCGATCAAGGGTGCCATCTGGCAGAATAACGCCTGCGCCAAATCGCTCCTCAATGGCCGCCAGGGCTGGCCGGCCGGGTTCGACAACAAGCCGAGCCACCACATCTGCGTCGACGATGGTGATGCCGTGACTGGCAAGTCGGTCGGTGACGGCGGATTTGCCGCTACCGATGCCACCAGTAATGCCGACCGTGAGCGTCACGTTATTACTCCATTCGCTTGAGCGACCACGACGATGCTTAGAGTCCGACAAACGTGAAATAGGTTTGCATTAATTGCTCACCGAAAAAGAGACAGAGCAGTCCTGCGCCCGCGAGATAGGGCCCAAAGGGCATTGGGACTTCACGGCCGCGTTGCTGGGCAACCATTAGCGCAATGCCGATGGCGGCCCCGACGAAGGATGAAAGGATGATGATGAGTGGCAGTGCCTCCCAACCAAACCAGGCGCCGAGCGCTGCGAGCAGCTTGAAATCGCCGTAGCCCATGCCTTCTTTGCCAGTAACGATTTTAAAGAGCCAATAAACGCTCCAGAGGGAGAGATAGCCGGCTATTGCGCCAATTACCGCTGACTCGAGAGACGTAAAAGTCTCGAACAGATTGAACACGAGCCCCAACCATAGCAGCGGCAAAGTAATGCTATCGGGGAGCAACTGAGTATCGATGTCGATACCTGTGAGTGCGATCAGGGCCCAGACAAGCAGCACTGCGCCGCACATGGCAACTGTAGGGCCGAATACCCAGGCTGCAGCAAATGAGAGTAACCCCGTTACCAATTCAACGATGGGATAACGCACAGAGATATGGGCTTTGCAGTTGGCGCATTTTCCGCCGAGTAGCAGGTAGCTGATTACCGGTACGTTGTGCCAGGGCTTGATCTCGGCGTTGCAACTGCGGCAGGAGGAGTTGGGAAAGGCCAGCGACAGCTTGGCAGCGTCTGGTGCGGGTTGCTCTAAAAACTCACAACATTCGGTACGCCACGCCTGCTCCATCATTTTGGGAAGGCGGAGGATCACGACGTTTAAAAAGCTGCCAACGACCAAGCCAACCACGGTGACGGTGGTGACGAGAAACCATGGGGCTTCAAAGGCGGTTAGCACAAGTTTCTCCGCGGAAAATCAGAAAGGACGGCGTTGATATTTCAATCAATGTTTTGTCGGTGCAGATTTAGATTACCGAACCCAGCATGAAGATCGGCAGGTACATGGCGATCATTAAACCGCCGATAAGCACACCTAGAATGGACATGATGAGGGGTTCCATCAGCGAACTTAGATTGTCCACGGCGTCGTCAACATTTTGCTCGTATTGATCCGCCACCTTGCCAAGCATTTCATCAAGTGACCCAGATTCTTCGCCAATTGATGTCATTTGGAGCAACATGGACGGGAAAAGGCCCGTAGAGCGCGTAGCTTGATACAGTGATGTGCCCGAGGTTACATCGTCACGTATCTGTCTGATCGCTTTTGTATAGACCGCGTTGCCTGCTGCACCGGCTGTTGAGTCCAAGGCTTCCACAAGGGGGACACCCGCCGCGAACGTAGTCGAGAGTGTTCGAGAAAAACGCGCTATTACAGAGTCGTGAACGATACCGCCACCAATAGGCAGCTTCAAAGCAAGTGAATCTACACAGTCAGAGAAGTTTTGTGAACGTAGCATCGCTTGAGAATAGAGCCAACCAGCAACAAAAATTCCTATTAGGAAAATGAACCACCACTCTTGCATAAATTCCGAAATACCAAGCACAAAGAGTGTGAATGCCGGAAGGTCAGCACCAAAGCCTTGGAAAGTTTCAGCAAAAGTCGGTACTACCTTAACTAAAAGAATACCCGTCACAACCACAGCTACGACTATCACTGCAATTGGATATGTCATTGCTTTCTTAATTTTTGCCTTCAACGCTTCTGTTTTTTCTTTGTAGGTAGCAACCCTGTCCAGCATAGTCTCAAGTGTTCCTGAGTTCTCACCTGAGCCGACGAGGCTACAAAAAAGATTGTCGAAATACTTAGGATGCTTCTGTAGCGAAGCGGCTAGGCCCCCGCCTGCAGCCACATCATTTTTGATTTCAATCACGAGTTTGCGCATTGATTCGTTCTCTAGGCCTTCGACGACAATGTCGAAGCTTTGTACTAAAGGCACTCCAGCTTTTAGCATTGTTGCTAATTGACGAGTGAAAATAGCGACGTCCGAGGGTTTTATCCTTTTCGCTCTTGAAAACAGGGGCTTTGCTTTCTTTTTTACTGACTTTGCTTTAACTCCCTGCTTTCTCAGTTGGGCCTTCGCTAGCGCTGAGCTAGCTGCGACGACCTCTCCTCGATTTTTTCGGCCATTCTTATCTAGACCAGACCAAACAAATACTGAATCGGTTGCCATTTGAAATCTGCTCCAAATCTTAATCAGTTGTTACGCGATTAACTTCTTCGAGACTAATGAGACCCTGCGCGCATTTTTTTAGAGCGGAGCGCCTTAGATCATCAAAGCCCTCGTCTCTCGCTTGCCGGTCGATTTCCAAAGAATTGCCGCCATCCATGATTGTATTAGCTATCGATTTAGTGAGCTTTACTACCTCATAAATACCCACACGGCCTTTATACCCGTCGGCACAGGCCGCGCATCCAACCGGGCGCATGATCGTCGCGTTTGCAAGCATTTCGTCGGTGAAGCCAAGTTGAATAAGCGCGTCATGAGGTACATCCGTCTCTGGTTCTTTGCATTGCTTACATAATCTTCGACCAAGTCGCTGAGCAATTATCAATGAGACCGACGCCGCGATATTGAACGCAGGGATGCCCATATTAAGCATGCGGGTAATCGTTTCAGCGGCGCTGTTCGTATGAAGCGTCGAGAGAACTAGGTGCCCCGTTTGCGCCGCTTTAATGGCAATCTCGGCTGTTTCCAAGTCGCGAATCTCACCAACCATGATAATGTCCGGGTCTTGCCGTAAAAACGATCTCAACGCCTCGGCGAAATTCAGGCCGACCTTGTTGTTGACCAGCACCTGATTGACACCCTGCATATTAATTTCTACAGGGTCTTCAGCAGTAGAGATATTGCGCTCGGGGGTGTTTAATATTCCAAGTCCAGTGTAAAGAGACACTGTTTTTCCTGATCCCGTCGGGCCTGTTACAAGAATCATTCCTTGTGGGCGGGACAACGCATCCATATAAAGAGCTTTTTGGTCCTCGTCGTAGCCCAGTGCGTCGATACCCATTTGAGCTGACGTTGGGTCAAGAATTCTAAGAACGATTTTTTCACCAAACATAGTTGGTAAAGTATTTACTCTAAAATCAATTGCTCTAGTTTTGGATAGCCTCATCTGAATGCGACCGTCCTGGGGTATGCGTCGCTCGGAAATATCCATCTGTGACATGACTTTAAGCCGGGCGGAAAGTCGGGGCGCGAGGTTCTTCGGTGGACGTACGACCTCGCGCAACATGCCATCTGTGCGGAAACGGACGCGATAGTCCTTTTCGTAAGGTTCGAAGTGAATATCTGACGCACCTTGTTTTATAGCATCTAAAAGTACTTTGTTTACGAATCTAACGAGGGGTGTGTCATCGATCCCACTATCGTCAGCGGAATCGGCGTCAGGATCGGGGGCACCGCCAATTTCAATGTCGTACCCGCTGTCGCCCTCTAGGTCATCCATGCCTGACGCTAGAGAGTCTTGTTGATCAGTAAGTTCGGTAAGAACTGTTGCGAGCGTCTCCTCGTTGACGAGCACAGCATCCGTGGCGATCATCGTAGCAAATTTTATCTCGTCCAAGGCTGCGAGGTTGGTGGGGTCGGAAATCGCTATAAAAAGACGATTCCCTCTTTGAAACAATGGAAGCGCGTGGTGTTTATCGACTAACTCAAGGGGAACTAGCTTATCCGGCAGAGATGACCTATCAATGGCGGTAAGGTCAAAAAGTGGAATGCCAAATTCTTGTGAAGAAACCTCGGCCAGTCTTGCACCGTCAATGTCAAATGACTCCACCAAATACCGCACAAGAGACGTATTAGCTTGGCTGGCTTGAATCGTCGCGTCGGTAGCCTGTTCTTCTGTTAATAATTCATTGTCAACTAGTCGAGCGGCTAGGCCGGTCAGCTTCTGAGCCGATTTGGAATTTGCCTGTGCGGTCTCGGCCATAATACTGCTTGTCTAATGTGATCGCCCTAGTTTAACTGTATTTATGATTGTCGCGAAGCCTATGTTGCGATACTGATTTTAAAAAAAAAGCCCCCAATGGGGGCTTTTTACCTTTCCTATTTAAATGTTTATTCAGCAGTTACGTTTCTGCATTCAGCTGGTACATAACGGAAATCGGCCTCGGCTGTGGAGCAAACCCAGCTAATGCGTCCATCGTTAGGGTCCAAGGTTGGGGTGAAGGTTAGTACTACGTCTTGTGCCGCGGCGGTTCCTGTAACAGCAATCACGCCGGTGTCGTCTGTACATGCCGACGAGAGTACGTTTTCTGAAGCAGTTTCAACGTCTATCACTCCATCGCATGAACCAGCAGCAACCCTGCCAGCATTTGCTATGTTCTCACCGACTGTGGCCTTCATTGCGGATGCAGTGATCGCCAGCTCGCTCACTCGGGCCCTGACGGTGTAATCTTGATAGGCCGGCAGTGCCACAGCAGCCAAGATACCGATTATTGCGATAACGATCATCAGTTCGATAAGGGTAAAGCCCTGTTGATTTGTTTTGATCATTTTTCGTAACTCCTTCTATTGATGTCATGCTCTAGAGAGGATCAAAATTATCGGTCCTCTTGTGAGCCCTGAGAGACATGATGCAGCCCCCGTGCCATTTTTTGTATTTTAAGCTTCAGATATCTTTCATTATTTGATGAGGCCGAAGAAAATTTATCTAAAACAGATAGTTAGATTAATTCGGGGAGTAGACTGTCAGAGAAAAATTTTGAGGTGCCGCCTCAGCTTCGACGTCAGTCTATCGGGGTAATTGCGCCGAGTGACAAAAAACGTCATCTTTTGCGGGTGTGGTGTTTTTTGTGAGGAAAATCGATAACTATAAGGTGATATTTTCCATCACCGGATAGCTCGTACTCTCCTGCACCCCCGGCAGTTGCATCAAGCTCCCGCCCAGGAACTCCCGATATTCAGCCATATCTTTCACGCGAGCCTTAATCAGATAATCGAAGTTGCCCGCCACGAGGTGGCACTCCTCAACAGCCCCAACATCCTTGATCGCTTGAGTAAATTCCTCAAACGCGTTGCCTGCCGTACGTTGCAGAGTGATCTGAACAAACACCACTAAGCCCCTGCCAAGCTTTTCGGGGTTGAGGTCAGCGTGATAGCCGCGAATGTAGCCATCCCGCTCCAGGCGTTTTACGCGCTCCTTACACGGCGTTGTTGTTAAGCCTACCTGCCTCGCAAGTTCGGCAAAGCTTGTTCGGGCATCCTTTTGCAGTAATCGCAGAATGTTCCGATCGATGCGGCTCAGGTTTTCTTCGTTCATAGATCTATCCGGAATAATAGTTTGGTTTTTTGATCGCCAATTCAGATTTATAAGGTCGAAAGAATCTATAAATTGATTATAAAAAGTCATTTCGACTGAAAAATTCATTCAAATATAGCAGAAAAGTCCTATGGGCCGTCATAAATTCCTCCCATACGCTGCGGTGCTGCGTCTGGCTGCAGCCCGAGTTGGCTGAATGGCTGCGTAGAGGCAGAGTAGTGTCTAAAACCCGCCTCTCAACCCGGCTCGGATTGCCCAAAAACCCTTGGAGGAATAGACATGATCGTTGGAATCCCAAAAGAAATTAAAAACCACGAATACCGCATTGGCATGACGCCGGCAGGGGTTCATGAGCTCGTTCACAACGGCCACAAAGTGCTGGTTGAGACCCAAGGCGGTGCCGCGATTGGCTTTGATGACGACGCATACCTTGCCGCGGGCGCGGAAGTTGTCGACACTGCCGCTGAGGTGTTTGCACGTGCCGAAATGATCATCAAGGTAAAAGAGCCTCAGCCTAACGAATGCAAAATGCTGCGCCCAGGCCAATTACTGTTTACTTATCTGCATCTCGCGCCCGACCCCGTGCAGGCAAAGCTCCTGATGGAGTCGGGTTGTTCGGCAATCGCTTACGAAACCGTCACCGGTGTTCGCGGTGGTCTGCCGCTGCTTGCCCCGATGAGTGAAGTCGCAGGTCGAATGTCGATACAGGCGGGCGCACATCACCTTGAAAAGGCGCAAGGGGGCAACGGCATGTTGCTAGGCGGCGTGCCCGGCGTTGAGGCGGCCAAGGTCATGATCGTTGGGGGCGGTGTTGTGGGTACCAACGCTGCAAAAATGGCGGTTGGCATGGGTGCTCAGGTAACCATTTTGGACCGGTCAATTGAGCGGTTGCAGCAGCTCGATGACTTGTTCAACGGGCGGGTTGCCACCATTTACTCGACGGTCGATTCCATTGAGAAAGTGGCGCTGAATTCCGATCTCGTTGTTGGTGCTGTTTTGATACCCGGTGCTTCGGCGCCCAAACTTATTTCTAGAGATCACATCAATAAGATGCTGCCTGGCACCGTGCTGGTCGACGTCGCAATTGATCAGGGTGGTTGTTTTGAAACCTCCCGACCTACCACCCATGAAGACCCCACTTTCGTCATTAATGATGTCGTACATTACTGCGTTGCAAATATGCCGGGCGGGGTGGCGCGAACCTCGACAATGGCGCTGACCAACGCGACGCTAACGTATGCCCTTGATCTTGCCGGTCGTGGGCTGGATGCGCTGCGCCACAACAGCCATCTGCGCGATGGTTTAAACGTTCACGAAGGCCACATCACCCATGAGGCGATCGCGCAAGCATTGGGTGAGCCCTACTTTGATGCGGAGCACGCCCTGACGCCATTGATGCAAACTGCGTAAGTTAAGTGCGGTGTTAAGTCGCGTATAAACCAAGAAACCCCGGTAGTTCGCGCTTCCGGGGTTTTTCTGTTTTTTGCGCTCGCAAATCGTTGCGTGGCTTGAGCTTCGCAGACTCTGACCTGCTTGGGTTTAACTTGCATGACTTTGATGCGTCATTTTATGCATCAAATGATGTAGTATTTGATGCTTCTGTGGGTGCTAGACAGCCTACTTCGCCACGCACCTGGGCCAGAAAGCACGTAAACGGATATCAAGGGGGAGTGACCATGCGAACTACCATTACAATTGATGATGATCTCATCGAGGCAGCATCGGAGCTCACAGGCATTAACGAGCGATCTGCCCTTATACGTCAGGCATTGCTAGAGCTGGTGCGCCTTGAAAGCTCGAGGAGGCTGGCCCGCCTCGGTGGAACCTGTCCCAATCTGAAGGCGGTGCCCCGCCGGCGCAGTGCCGCTGAATGATTTTGGTCGATACCAGTGTCTGGATTGAACATTTCCGGCGCGGCGATCGTGCGTTAGCCCATTGGCTGGAAGAGGGGCTTGTCCTGTGTCATCCGTTCGTTATCGGTGAGCTGGCATGTGGTCATTTACCGAGTCGTGAGCAGGCGTTGAGAGACCTGAGCCAAATGCCGCAAGCTGTGCCTGCACAGCACCAGGAAGTCATGTCGTTCATTGAGCACCATCAACTTGCAGGGGAGGGCTTGGGATGGGTGGACGTCCATTTGCTAGCGTCCGCAATGCTGTCCGAGAGTGCTGGATTCGTGACGCTTGATAAGCGCTTGGCGAAGGCGGCGAAGCAGCTGGGGCTGCACTCGACCATTCATTAGCCACTGTACTCGCAGCCGCGTTTAAGCCGCGTTAGAGACTTTAAACTCCTTGCGTCGCTGATGCAGCAAGGGCTCGGTATAACCGCTAGGTTGCCTGGTGCCCAAAAACACCAGATCGCAGGCAGCCTGAAACGCAACGCTGTTTTCAAAATTCCCCGCCATTGGTGTGTAGGCCGGATCTGCAGCATTTTGCCCATCCACGACCGCCGCCATGCGCTCAAGGGTTTCGCGCACTTGCGCTTCGGTGACGATGCCGTGGCGTATCCAATTGGCAAGATGCTGGCTTGATATTCTAAGCGTAGCGCGGTCTTCCATGAGCCCTACGTTATTGATGTCGGGCACCTTTGAACAGCCCACACCCTGATCGATCCAGCGTACAACATAGCCAAGAATGCCCTGAGCGTTGTTGTCGAGCTCCCGCTGAATGGCAGTTTCATCCATGCCTTCGGCGCCCTTGAGGGGTATCTCCAAAATTTCGTCAACGATTCGACGTGGGTTACCGATGAGTGACGCTTGAACGCCGAATACATCGACATCGTGATATTGGGTGACGTGCAGCGTAGCGGCAGTGGGAGAGGGTACCCAGGCGCAGTTGGCTCCTGACTTCGGATGGCCGACCTTGGTTTTGAGCATATCCGCCATCAAGTCGGGCATGGCCCACATTCCTTTCCCAATCTGCGCTTTACCCTGAAGGCCGCAAGCGAGGCCAACGTCCACATTCCAGTCTTCGTAGGCATTAATCCAGGTCTCGCCTTTCATCGCAGACTTAGGCGTGAATGCGCCGGCTTCCATGCTGGTGTGAATCTCGTCACCGGTGCGATCCAAGAAACCGGTATTAATAAACACCACGCGCTCGCTTGCGCGTTTAATGCACTCGGCGAGGTTAACCGTGGTGCGACGCTCTTCATCCATGATGCCGACTTTAATCGTGTTCTCAGGAAGCCCCAGGGCTTGCTCAACACGACCAAACAACTCAACCGTAAAGCTCACCTCATCGGGGCCGTGCATCTTGGGCTTCACAATGTAGATGCTACCCGTGCGGGAGTTCTTGAGTTCCCCTGAACCGTTTAAATCGTGTACCGAGCACAGCGCTGTGAACATGGCGTCCATGATGCCTTCGGGAATCTCTTTGCCCTCGGCTGTCAGAATGGCGTCACTGGTCATCAGGTGACCAACATTGCGGACAAACAGCAGGCTGCGACCGGGAAGCGTAAGCGTAGCGCCGTCGGGTGCAGTGAACTCGCGGTCAGGGTTCATGCATCGCGTCAGCTGCTTTCCGCCTTTATTAAAAGTCTCGGCAAGATCGCCGCGCATCAGTCCCAGCCAATTGCTGTAGACCACCACCTTATCCTCGGCATCCACTGCAGCCACCGAATCTTCGCAATCTTGAATCGTGGTCAGTGCCGATTCGAGGCACACATCTTTCACACCCGCCGCATCGGTCTGGCCGATGGGGTGGGCTGGGTCAATCTGGATTTCTGCATGCAAGCCGTTGTGCTTCAAGAGCACCGATGTCGGGCTGTCTGCATCCCCTGTGAAGCCGACGAATTGATTTGCGTTTTGAAGGCCGGTCGAGGAACCATCTTTAAGCGCTACCGCTACTGCACCGCCACTAATGGTGTAAGACGTAGCGTCCGCGTGACTGCCGCTAGCGAGCGGGAAGTGCTGATCAAGAAAGGCGCGCGCCCAGGCTATGACCTTGTCGCCACGCACCGGGTTGTAGCCACCGGCGCGTTCGGCGCCGCCCTCTTCGCTGATGGCGTCTGTGCCGTAAAGGGCGTCGTACAAGCTACCCCAGCGCGCGTTCGCTGCGTTTAATGCAAAACGCGCATTCATCACTGGTACAACAAGTTGCGGTCCCGCGATTCGCGCGATCTCGTCATCGACGTTCTCGGTGGTCACGGTGACGTTTTCTGGCTGGGGAAGTAGGTAGCCAATCCCCTCTAAATAGGTGCGATAAGCTTTGGCATCAATTTGCGGGCCGGGGTTGGCGTGATGCCAGTCATCGAGTTTCGCCTGCATGTCTTCTCGAATTTGAAGCAATTCTTCGTTGCGAGGCGCGAGATCACGAATGATGCCAGCCAGCCCTTCCCAGAATGTATCGGACGACACACCGGTGCCGGGAGCGATCTCATTGACCAGAAGGTCGTGCAGTCGCTTGTCGACTTGCAGGCCTGAGCAATCGATACGTTGTGTCATGGGTTGACTCCTTGTTGGCGTGGCGTCTCTGGGCATCAATTTTGAGTGTGTATTTTCTACGGGATTGGCTATAAATTCCAGAAATGGTCTGGATGTAGCCAATAGATATGGTGAATGAGTGAGGTGTGCAGTTAGGTGAGTGTCGTCATAGTTGGGTGCGATCGGCACGCCCTCTGGCGCTATCCCCGTGGTCTCACTGGGCACTGCCAGCCCTTACCCGACGGCCGCTGCGGAACTCGCGCGCTTCGCTTGCTCAAACAGTCCTCGCGGTTAATCCGTCGGCTTTCGGTCTGTCAAAGACGTGCCCAATGTTTCGACCACGGGGATAGCGCCAGAGGGCGTGCCTCGTCTAACGTGTGCAAGTTTGCCGTTGTGCACGCCCATATGTTGGGGGCGCGGCTTGGTATAAAGCTCGGTCTTTTTTGGATCAAATGTCAGTTTTACGTTCGGTCTCGTGCTCAGCTCTGTGTTTCGTTCTGTGTTGGGACTTTTTGTCAGCTTTGGCGTTCGGGTTTAATCCTTACTGCGTTTTTTGGCTGCTAACGTTGTCGATTTGTTCTCGGCGGGCTTTTTCGTTGCAGTCGATTTTTTCTTTGCAGTCCCGTTTGCGGTGTTTTTTGCACTTTTGGCCTTCGCTGCCGCCTTTTTCTTCGGCTTTGCCGGCGCGACGGCCTGCATATCAATCTCGACCCCATCCGGCCCTAAGTTGCGCGCAATTTGCGTGATGGTCTGGCGCACCCAGCGGTGCGCAGGGTTATGCTGCAGCAGCGGACTCCACGCCATCTTTAAGTCGAGGGTCGGGACGTGGAAGGGTACTTCACGCACGACTACCCGCGGGTTATCGCGCTTAAGCCATGTTGCCCGGGTTGGCAGGGTCACGATTAGGTCATTCTGCTCGGCCAGTGTCATCGCTGCCTGATAATGGCGGGTAAATACTCTGATACGACGCTTCTTGCTCATGGCGGCGAGCGCGGTATCGACCCAGCCCAAGCGCTGGACATCATCGGGATCTACACCCACCCCAATACCCATGCCGGTTTTACTCACCCAGATATGGTTTGCACTGAGATAGGCATCTAAATCGAAGTTCTCGAGAATTGGGTTTTCGGGGCTCAACAGGCAGGAAAATGTGTCGTGCCACAGGGTGATTTGGTGAAAAGACTGAGGCATCTGATCAAAGCGGTTGATGACCAGGTCAACTTTGCCTCTCTCAACATCGAGGAAGCTCACATCCGACGGGGTCATGATATCCAGCGTGAGGCCCGGTGCAAGTTCGCGAAGCTGCTGCAAAACGGCAGGAAACAGCGTGGATTCCGCATAGTCACTGGCCATGACGCGCACCACCTGATTGGTGTCACCCGGGTCAAAATCGGTTGTCGGCTGAATTGCACGATCCACGCCAGAGAGGATGTCTCGCACTAGGGGTTCAAGCTCGATGGCCCGTGCAGTGGGGGTCATGCCGTCTGACGTCCGCACCAGTAGCGGGTCATTGAACAGATCCCTGAGCCGTCGTAAGCCGTTACTCATCGCAGGCTGCGATAAACCTAGCTGGTTTGCCGCCTGAGTGACATTGCACTCACGCAAAAGTACGTCAAGATAGACCAGTAAGTTGAGGTCAATGCGATTGAGGTTCTTCATTGCGTATTTCCTCGGGAAATGCGTTTCTCAACCAGTATCATACCGGTGAATTATACTTCGCGCCTCTCACGCCGGTATTCGCCTTTAGTCGCAGTGCTGAGTCGCAAGTTTTATAATGGGTATAAAACTCGCGAATCGCGAATTAAGCCAAGATGACGGGCCTTGTGCACGCGTCGAGGAGCAGGCAGGACGCAAACGTACAACGACAGGCAGCAAGAACAAGCACTGAGAACAAGCCCTACGAACTAGCCCGACGAACACCAGCAGAGGAAACATCATGTACCGCGCCCCCTTAGAAGATATGCAGTTCCTAATCGACGACGTTCTTGACGCAGAGAACACCCTGGGTCAGTTGCCACGTTTCGCGGATCTGGGCGTTGGGTCCGACCTTACTACCGCGCTGCTAGATGAAGCCGGAAAATTTGGTGCCGATGTGCTCTCGCCATTGCGCCGAGTTGGCGACATGCACCCCGCGAGCTGTGCCGACGGCAAGGTCACGATTTCGCCCGGTTACGGTGACGCGATCCGGCAGTTGGGTGCTGGCGGCTGGGTGGGTATTTCGGCTGACGCCGATGCCGGTGGCCAAGGGCTGCCAGAGCTCTATGGTACGGCTTCTTGCGAGGTCTGGAACGGCGCTGATATGGCCTTTGCTCTTGAGCCCTTTCTCAGCTCGGGCGCTGCGCTTGCGATTCATGCCCACGCCGATGACGCACTGAAAGCCATCTATCTAGAGAAAATTAACTCGGGAGAGTGGGCGGGAACCATGAACCTCACCGAATCCGGTGCCGGTTCTGATTTGGGTGTCATGAAATCCCGTGCTGAACGTCATGGGGATCACTACAAGATATTCGGACAGAAAATTTATATCACCTGGGGGGATCACGACGCGACGGAGAACATCATCCATCTTGTTTTGGCGCGCTTGCCCGACGCCCCTGAAGGCAGCAAGGGCATCTCGCTGTTTTTGGTGCCCAAGGTTATGGTCAATGAGGACGGTAGTCTGGGTGAGCGCAACGACGTGTATCCGGTATCGACCGAGCACAAGCTGGGTATTCATGGCTCTCCAACCTGTGTTATGGCCTACGGCGATAACGGCGGCGCCATCGGCTACTTGGTTGGAGAAGAAAATAACGGGTTGGCCTGCATGTTTACCATGATGAATGAGGCCCGGCTCAAAGTCGGTCTGCAGGGGATCGGTGCGTCAGAGGGCGCTTATCAAAAAGCGGTCGACTACGCTCGCGAGCGGGTGCAGGGTGGTGTCCCTATTATCGAGCACGCGGATGTGAAGCGGATGCTGATGGTAATGCGCTCGCTCATTGAGGCGATGCGCGCCATGGCGTTCTCTGAAGCGGTAACAATGGATCTTGCCCATTACGGGCCCGAAGAGGGTCGCACCGAGCAACAGCGACGAATCGACCTGATGATTCCTGTCATCAAAGGCTGGTGTACCGAGGTCGGGCAGGAAGTGACTTCCATTGGTGTACAAGTGCATGGCGGGATGGGCTACGTCGAAGAAACCGGTGCCGCGCAGTTTTTCCGTGATGTGCGCATCACGTCGATCTACGAGGGCACTAATGGCATTCAGGCGGCAGATCTGCTGAATCGCAAGCTGGGTCGCGATGGCGGTGCCACCATGGAAGCCCTGCAGGCGGAGATTCGCACTCTCAGCGATGCGCTGTCAGCATCAGACAATGCGTCGCTGGTCACGTTGGGTGGCGCACTCTCGGAGGCCCTCGCAGATCACGTGCAGACCTCACAGTTTTTGTTGGCGAGCCTCAAGGAAAATCGATTTGAAGCCTTAGGGGGCTCGTTCGATTACCTTATGCAGACAGGCTATCTGTTTGGCGGCTGGCAGTTAGCCCGTTCGGCTTTGGTGGCCGCGGAGAAGCTCGTCTCCGATGAGAGCAATGATTTTCTGAAGCGTAAAATCGCAACCGCCGCGTTTTATGGGGCGCGCATGCTGCCCCGTTGCGAGGCACATGCGGGTGCAATTTTAGAATCAGGTGCTACGCTGTCGGAGTATTCAACCGACTGGCTGTAATCCCATGACCTATGTCACCGACTTCACGACGCCCGATCTGTCCGACGAGCACGCCAAGGCGGTGGCACTACGCTATCAGTTCCACCGTTTTGGTTCTCGAGAAAAATTTGCGGGGCCCATTTCGACCGTGGCGTGCTTTGAGGACAACTCAAAGGTTGCCGAGGCGGTCGGCGAGCCCGGTGACGGTAAGGTACTGCTGGTGGATGGTCGCGGATCCCTTGATCGGTCTTTGCTGGGTGACAACCTCGCTCGCAAAGCCTCTGACCATGGCTGGGCAGGTCTCGTGATTATCGGTGCAATTCGCGATGTGGAAGTCATCGACGACATCGATATCGGCGTGTTTGCAATGGGCGTAATCCCGGTGAAGACTCAGAAGCTAGACCGGGGTGATCGCGACGTTGCACTTTGCCTTAAGGAAATCTGGATCAGCCCTGGCCAATGGTTGTACGCAGACCGCAATGGGGTACTAGTAAGTCGCGAACCGATTCACTAGCGTTTTCAGCCGTCGAGCCGCATCGAGAGATCGAGGGGCTCAATGCCCTTGGTCAGTGCGCCGATTGAAATGAAATCTACGCCGGTTTCCGCGTAAGCGCGCAGTGTCTTATCGGTAATGTTGCCTGACGCCTCGAGTTCCGCGCGACCCGTGGCCAAGGTCACGGCCTCGCGCATTTTTGACGGCGAGAAATTGTCGAGCATGATGCGATCAGCGCCTGCATCCAGTGCCGCTTCAAGTTCTTGCAGCGATTCGACCTCGATCTCAACCGGTTTGCCCGGTGCCTGTCGACGCGCTTCGGCGATGGCTTCTACAATGCCACCACAAGCTTCGATGTGGTTTTCTTTAATAAGGAAGGCATCAAATAGACCGATACGGTGATTAAAGCAGCCGCCGCAGGTAACAGCGTATTTTTGCGCGATGCGAAATGCCGGTATGGTTTTTCGAGTATCGAGAAGCTTCACACCCGTGTCCGCAACTTGATCGGCGTAGTGCTGGCAGCGGGTGGCGGTGCCTGAGAGCATTTGCAGAAAGTTGAGGGCGCTGCGTTCGCCCGTCAAAATTGCTCGTGCGTTGCCGACAACCACAAATAGCTCATCATTGGCGTTGATTCTATCGCCATCCTGAAAGTGCCAAGTGATTGAGAGATTTGCGTCGAGGGTGGTAAACACCGCGTTGACGAAATCCACGCCACACAGCACACCCGACTCTCGGGATATGACCCGCGCGTGCGCCTTTGCCTCCGCCGCGACCAGTCCGGCGGTGACATCCCCGCTGCCAATATCTTCCTCGAGGGCCAGATTCACGAGAGTTTGAATGTAGTCTTGCGTAAGCATTAACGCGTCCTTTGGCGGTGATAACGTCGAGGTTTGCCCCATGGTCGGCCATAAAGTTCGGACTAGGTGCCCGACTAGGATAAGATTACCCGGTGACTTCAGAAACAGATCAATGGATTCTAGCCAATGGCTGGCTCAGCGGTGCCCGGGTGGTTTCCTCGCCGAATTGTAACCCGCGACCGGCAGGGAGCGAGGTCGCACTCATTGTTATCCATAATATTTCTCTGCCGCCAGGTTGTTTTGGTGGCCATCACATTGAAGCGCTGTTCACCAACTGCCTTGACCCTACAATCGACCCCTATTTTGAAGGCATCGCTGACCTCGAGGTTTCCGCACATTTTCTGATTCGCCGAGATGGAGAGTTGGTTCAATTTGTATCGACCGAGCAGCGCGCCTGGCACGCCGGCGCCTCGGCTTGGCAAGGTCGTGAAAACTGCAACGATTTTAGTATCGGCGTTGAACTCGAGGGCTGCGATGACAGTACTTTTGAGCCGATTCAGTATGCCCAGTTGACCCAATTGATTCATGGATTACGGCGGCAATATCCCGGGATTGCCCCAGATGCCATTGTCGGTCATTCGGACATAGCACCTGGGCGGAAGACCGATCCCGGTCCTGGTTTTGAGTGGCAGAATTTGTGGGATCGTCTGTCGGAGATTGTGCATTCAGATCTTGATGAGTCATAGCGTGAGTAGTCAGCGCTTGAGTAGGCGCGACAGTGGAGTAATCATGTCTTGAGGGCTAGGCATGGTTGGCACGTTGGGCGATAGGTTGGGCGATAAAGAGTAGTGCCCATTCACCCAAAGCTACCCATAGCGTAATATCTACTCCGCTAATGCGCCTAGCTCGCGGTGGTTGTTTGCAAGCCGCAGCAAGGAAAGAGCGCAACGTAGAAATAATATAAGATTAGGCTAAGACAAAGGTTCAAAAATAAAAGGGCCTAGAAAAAACGGCTAAAAAAGCTGGTAACCAAAGGCCTATTGCTACACGGGCGGTTCTAAAACGTTCGAGACAGACGTTAAGGCCCTGGGGGAGACATACGTGATTTATCTAACATTTTTGTTCGCAACCGGACTCTATCTGGGCCTCGGGCCGGGCGGTCCGTTGCACAACGATGGCTGGTTCTCGAAGTTACAGCGCAGGGTTGACGCTATAAGGCCCGATTTTTGGTTTGGGTTTGTGTTGCTGGTAGTTGTCCCCTGCGTCGTGATTGCCTTGCTTTATTCAGTGCTCGAGCAGTTGTTTGGTGCGGCCGCAATGCTCATCCTCGGCACCGCGGCGCTCTATTTTTCCTTTGGGCGCGCCGATTTCAACGGTCTGATCGAGCGATTCCTAGCTCGGTGCGACGTGGGTGATTACGAGGGCGGAGCTCTGGTGCTGGAACAGGCCGGCGCTGAGATTGAAGCGGGTGATGCCGCCAGCTTTGGCCGTAAGGCCTCTCGGACATTTATTTATGAGGGATTCCAGCGATGGTTTCCCGCCGTGTTTTATTTTCTGTTACTCGGGCCATTTTGGGCGGTCGCTTATCGATTAATCCAGCTTAGTTCCGATGATCATCGGGTGCCTGTGGGCTCTTTGCGACACCTTGCAGACTGGTTGCCCTCTAGACTGCTACTGCTGACGTTTGCGGTCGTTGGAAACTTTGAAACGACGTTTTCTGTGCTGCGTGACTCTGCGCTTGATCCCAACATCGAAACTGATGAATTGTTGTTGCAGGGTGCTGAGCACGCATTGGCTAGGGCGTCAGACGTAGTGCGTGCTGTAGATGGCGCTGACGCCGCTGCCACGTCCTCCGATGCCGAGCATAGCGCTGCCGACGCCGATCCAGCTGCGCAAGTACGTAGAGTTCAGGAGCTTCTCAAGCGTTCGATGGCCCTGTGGGTAATCCTCGCGTCGATCGTCGCGATTCTGGGTTGATTTTCTTCGCTTGATAATTTTCTGGGCTTATATGGATCCAATCTTCAATGGGTCTTTTCGAATTCCGCCTGATAAAGGCCTAGCTTGATGTAACGATAAATGGCGGTCGGTAAGACTAGGAAGCCCTGGCAGTTATCCGAAACCGAGTGCCGGAACGTGAGCGTCACCAGCCCAACACCGAATACTGAACTAAGAACTAAGAACTAAGAACTAAGAACTGTGAAGACCCTTCCTCCGCTCAAAACCCGCAATCGATCCGTCAATGCCAGTCAACAGTGCTTGCGCCTGACGATTGTTTTTCATCCCAACCTTGCTCGTATTGGTGCCTATTCTGATTTGCTGAGCTGGCCTGATTGCGTTCCTCCTGACTTCCGGGAGGTGATGGTCATTGGCCGACATTCCCCGTGCTTCAGCGACGGAGAATCACTGGCTGAGCTACATGTGAGCCGCGCAGCGCTCGAGATTTCTAGCGCTCACCACATACCCGATCCGCCGGCGCTAATGCTGACACTACGGGTGCCTGAGCACAGTGAGTGCCTCTTGGGCCCCAAAGAGCAGCGGGAACTCGTTGCAGACCCCGAAATGTTGGCGCGCGGCGTCGCGATCCGAATGGGTCATGGGGTCGTGATGTTGCTGCGTAGCATCACGGTTGACGTTTCTGAACTTTCTACCTCGAACGCTCTTCACGGCAAGACGCTGTTTAAGGGCGCGTCGATTGAAGCGGCGCGCATCAACCGGCAGATTGCGGCTGTTGCTGCAACCGATCTCCCCGTCATGATCTTGGGTGAGTCAGGGGTTGGTAAGGAGCTGGTGGCGCGCTCGGTTCATCAACTCAGTCACCGCGCTTCCAATCCGCTGGTCTCGGTGAATATGGGCGCGATTCCCGAAGCACTGGCGCCTGCGGAGTTATTTGGTGCGGTGAAAGGCGCCTACACTGGCGCGGAACCTCGTTCGGGCTACTTTCTCGACGCTGATCAGGGCACCTTGTTTCTCGATGAGATTGGCGACACCCCCGAAGCGATTCAGGTTCAATTACTTCGGGCATTGGAGCAGGGAGACATTCAGGTGGTCGGTGGCAAACCGCGCAACGTGGATGTGCGTGTGATTGCCGCGACCGATGCGGCAATCGGTCAGGGGCAGGGCTTTCGACATGCACTGCACACGCGGTTAGCGGGTTTCACCATCAATGTGCCACCTCTTCGAAGTCGGTTGGAAGATATTGGGCCGCAGGCGCTATCAATGTTACGCCAGCAACCGAGGCCTCACCCGCGTTTTCCTTTGGAACAATGTGCTGAGGTGGAAAATGTGTCTGCCCACTGGGGTCGTGTCTTTTTCGACCTGCTCAACCGCGAGTGGACGGGTAACTCGCGTGAGCTGTCCCGGGTGGTGGCGCGCGCGAATCATGATGACCCCGAAGTTGCGCCATCACGAGAGCGGGTGGCCGTACAGCTGCCACATCGAGAGTCCGACTGTGATCACGCGGCAGGGGTCACCGACGAACAAATTTACGCAGCGTACGAAGCGGCAGAGTTCGAGGTTAAAGGAGCAGCTAATCTGGTTGGCCTCAGTCGAACGTCAATGTATCGCCGCGTTGAGCAACACCCCGATTGCCTTCTCGTTGGAGACCTGAGCGATAAGCAAATCCGCGACGCCATGGCGGATGAAACGGACCTTCAGGTGTTAGGAAGGACGTTGAGGGTTTCTGCACGAGCATTGCGTGCTCGTGTGGTTCGCTTGCGCGCAGATTATCCACGATGACCTCTGATCTTTTACACTTACCCAGTGGCTTAGTGCCAGTTGCGCGCCTCGGAGAGGGCGGTGAAGGTGAGGCATGGCTTGTGCGTGATCCGGTGCTTGACCGTTTAGCGGTTTGCAAACGTTTCACTGGCCTAACTTACCAACCTTTCGGCAAAACTGAACCACGGGCGGTATCGAAAACCCTGCGTACTCTCGCATCGCGACGAACACCGGGAGTGCCTGTTATCTACGGGATCGAAAATAACGCCGATGGCGTCTGGGTGGTTGCTGAATATATGGACGGCGTATCCCTTGGCAGTCTATTTGCTGAACCCGAGGTGCCGGCGTCGCCCGCCGAGATTCTGTTTATTGCGGCGGGGTTGGCGACGTCGCTCGCAACGATGCATGCCGAGCACTTGATGCACGGCGATGTGACTCCTGGCAACGTTGTGGTCTCGCTTCAAGGTAACGTTTGTCTAGTTGATTTTGGTCTGGCGGCCTTGTTTGGCGAACCCATTGCCGGAGGCTATACGCCAGCGTTTGCGGCGCCTGAAGTCGTCGAACACGGCCAGCGAACTCAATCTGTGGCTGATGTCACCTCTGGGTTCATAGACTGCTCTAATACGAGTTATGGCAGTTCCACGCTACATAGCCATACTTCCATGAGCGAGGCGAGCGGCGCTATTGACTGCTTTGGGCTTGGCTGCGTCATTGCGTGGTTGCTCGGGGATGAGTTGCCCAATGCAATGCAGGACGGCGCCGGTCGCTTTCACGTGATGTCACCCAATTCGTCGATTGGTGACGGTAAGCGAGGCGGGCGATTGCCTGCGCTTTTACGAAATCTGGTTGTTGCTTTGACCCAAAGTAACCCCGACGCTCGGCCGACAATGCTGCGAGTAGCTCAGCAATTACAACGTGAAATTCGCGCGCTGCCGCTAAACACACAGCAATCATTGGCGCACCGGGCGTCTCACCTTGAGCGAATGTCCACCTCTGCTGGCTCAACGTCTACGAGGGATATCAATCATGTCAGCGGCTTTCCACGGGTTGCTTCTGAGTGCGAAAGATTGATCGCCAACCTAGCCGTCAGTGACCTGGGTGATAGACCTGACTATTTAGCGTGGATGAGCTTTCTTGGTTGGCCGGGCCGGCTCTCGCGGTCGATTGTCTCGCTCAGGAAAAAGATAACGACCGGTGCGCATGATGGGTTCTCTTTTCGTTCTCAACAGGGTATTCAGCAGATCGCAAACCGATTCCTTCCAATGGACTCGTTTAATCATTTACCAATCGTTCTGTGCGGCGTTCTCTGCTTATTCGTAACCGCTATTATTTTGGATGGAAAGGCAATTCCAATCAGGTCAGGTGCCCCCAATCCAGTGGCGATGACATCCGCCTTTGAGGGAGCGCTTGGTGATGGGCCAGTGGCTGCAGTGGTGATCGACGATGTTTCACCGAGCACAGTGTTTCCCTCGGGTTTCAATGAGGATTGGGTGTCGAGTTCTCTGTTGCGTGCGCGGGCGCAGATCGACGGGTTTGATAACGAGCTTGATCAGCCGTTGCGGTTACGTATCAGTTGCGCGGACCGGTTGTGCCAGATTGTCGCCGAGCACCACACGGGGGTTGATCGGCATTGGCATCAGCAGGGCTTGATTGCGGCGGCGGATGCAGCTGTCTGGCAAGGTGCGATTAGGGATTTGGCGATCGCTGCCGCAAGGTATTAAGCCATTCGCTCAGCAGAGGTGTGGCAGGGCGGGGATGGTTTTCCACAATGAGGTCGCAGGATTCCAAAAGAAATCCGAGCACCTCATTCACCTCGGTTCGTCTACCCGCGAGTAAGTCCGCGCGCATTGAGGAGGTATTGCGAGCAGTGGCTTTGGCGATCTGTAAAATCTGCGACTTCAATCCTTGAGCCAGCTCAGGTCTTCCCGCCCAATCCAACACTGAGCTGACTTCCTCAATCGCCTGCAGGGTTGTAGCGGCAAACGGTTCGTCAAAGATGCGGCCATTGTCGATGTCGTTGATTGCAGTCACCGGATTGATGACGCAATTGATACTCAGTTTGTTAAGCAGCACTTCATAAATGTCTTCAGTCCAAATGCATGGCCAGGGAGCTTGAGTGAACTGCTCATACCATCCCGGGCGTGCTTCAGGGCGCGACAAACTACCGAAGGTTGTAGTGCCCTCGCTCACATTGATAAGCGTGTCTTTGTCGGGTCGATAAACGCCAACCGTGGTGGTGGCTGCAAATAGCTGCTCGGACCCGATGGCTGTACGAACCTCATGGTGAAACCCCATGCCATTTGCCAAGAGGATGACGGTACTTTTAGGGGTAAGTCGGTGACTAATGGCAGCAATCGCCGAACGAACATCAAAGGCCTTGGTGCACACCAGTAGTTTTTGAATGGCGCTCTTTGCTGAGATTGGCGCCTCAGGGAAGGTGTATTCCCGTTGACCATTGTGATCGTGCAGCATTAGTGATCGCGCGCCTGAGGAGGGTGTTCGCGTCAGCAGCGTGACCGAACTTCTGAGTGCCCTGAGTCGACAGGCAAATAGGCCACCCACTGCCCCAGCCCCAAGGATGTGCCAGTGATCCGTCATGGTAGCGCTAACAGAATGTCTTTGACTCGCTCATAGGTGCAGTGCGGGGGCTGCTTTGCAGCGCTGGCCTTATACCAGTTCCACTCCAGCGCTGCATGCACCGCCTTCGCACAGCGCCATTGGATGGCATCAAATTTTCGAATCTGCAGTGCGTCTAACAGGCTGTCAGGGTCGATTTCCGGCCAGCCTACGAGTGCAGAGGCGATGTCAAAATACGGGTTACCCACACCTGAATATTCCCAATCAATGGCAAGCATCTTGTGGCTACCAATAAATACGTTACCGACGCCCAAATCGTTGTGACACATCACCTGAGGGCCAGCTTGAAGCGTCGCAAAAGCTTTGCTGAGTGGTGAGAACATTGGGTCCACCAGCTCATCGCGCGGGACATGTTTGTCGAGTGCAAGCTGGGTATAGCGAGCTAACTGTGCTTGAAGGTTTAGTGTGTGTTGGGTATGCGGCAATTGATGGATGGTATTCAGCAGCGACGCCAATTGTTGGGCGGTGACTGAATCGGCCTGAGTGCCAATATACTCTGTGACCAACAGGTGTGAATCCGCAGAGGAGAAGACAGGGCTTGGCGCGACACCGGCCTCGGCTGCGTTTTGGATATTCTGCAGCTCTTCTTCAAAAGCCAGTGCCAGAGTGGCATCGGCGCGACTCAAAAACCGTACAACAAAGTCTTGTGTGCCTTTATCGGTTTCGCCGCGCACGTGAATCGCTTGATGAGCAGTGCCCCAACTGATGTGAGAAATCACTTCTGGAGGGCTCAGCAAGGGATCAGTAGTATTCCAGCGCGAAAAATTGGCCAGAGCGGCTTCGAGAATCATGGGTTTAGAATATCTTACTTAATAGCTTCATGGCTTTTATCGCTTGGCAGCTTCGCTTTCATTGCTTGGCATCTCCTTGCTCGAAGCGGCTTTTCCATGCGAAATAGCCCGCGAGCGCCAACACAATATAACCGGCAAACAAGCCCGCCGTCATATCTAGGTCACGACTGAGGTAGAGGTAGATCGATATGAGATCGATGATTATCCAGTAAAGCCAATTCTCGAGCACTTTTCGGGCGACCATCCACGTCGTAAACAACGCTCCAACGGTGGTCAGACTATCGAGAAAGGGTAGTGCTGCATCGGTATACCGGCTGAGAAAGAAACCACTGACGCTTGCAAGTCCTAGTGACGTCCCTATCACAACCACATGTTTGCGCAGAGGCCACTTCTGTATTGGTAGCTGGTTTTCTCTGCCGTCGCTTCCCCAGCTCAACCAGCCCACCGCGGCCATCGCGATATAGAAAAGTTGCAGTGCCGCTTCCATGTAGAGGTTAGCGCCAACGAAAATCCATGAATAGAGCGTGGCGCTTGTTGCGGCAGCAAGCCAGCAGCTTCTCGACTCGCGTATGGCCAGGACAACGTAGGCAAGGGCCAGCGCAACGGCGACGCCCTCAATAACGTTCACCTAGCCCTCGGGACCGATTTCGGGGCCTATTTCAGGAGATAACCCCGGAATAAATTTTGCGACGAGGACTTGTCGTCCCGATCTGGCATAGCTTTGCTCGAGTGCACGCTGTATGACGTTGAAGACTGACTCCGCATCGCCATAGATCTGAGTGCTCATTTCATTGGTGACCATTGAAACAGATGCTTCCCGAGCAATGTCGTCGATAAACGCGAGGACGTTAGCGTCAACCTCTCCCGCCAGTGGATAAAGACTCAGTTCTGCGGCCATACGCATGGCACTGCTCCGTCTACTTAGATTTGATATTCGATTGTGGCGCCGACTACCCTCGGCTCACCGTATTGGTAGTAGGGCTCGACTGCATACTCTTTGCGCGGATCGTTGCCGAAGCTGCCAAAGCCTCGCACGAAATACGTTTCATTGCCCAGATTCCGACCCCAGAATACCAGACGCCAACGGGCTTGCTGCCAGCCAACGTGGGCATTAATCAGCTGTCGGGACGGCGAGCGGGTATCGTGTCGGTCCGAGAAGAAATAGCTGTCCATGCCGGTGACTTCTGCGCCGATATCAAGATTTGTGGCGGCCTGCCACTGCACCGCAAGCTGGCCCATCACGTCCGGCGCCTGAGGTTGCTGTCTGCCCGAAAAGTCCTCGCCAAGGGCGGTGACATAGTCGTCGAACGCTGCGTCGAGTAAGCCCAGTGAAAGGGAGAGGGTGAGCGTGTCGCTCGCCATCCAATTGGCTTGCCACTCGAGGCCCCGGTTGGTGCCTTCCGCGGCGTTGTCGGTGTAATCGAAGAATGCGGTGCTGCCATCATCGCGAGGGATAGCCAGCGACCGGCGCACCTGCTGATCCCGGCGCTGCATCTGGAATAGGGTGACATCGCTTTGCCAGCCCGCATCAGGGTCGGACCAACGCCAGCCCAATTCGATATTGAGTAAAGATTCCTCATCGAAGGTGCCGAGGTCTAAGAAGGGCGTGCCAATATCTCCGGGTAAGCTCGGTAGTGAGGCCAGCAAGTTGGCGTTGATACCACCACTACGCACGCCGCGATTGATCCCAAGATAGACCGAGTGATTCTCAGAGAGGGTAGCTTCTATACCCGCACGACCGGACCACAACGTATCCGAAACAGCTTCATCGACATTGCTATTATCCCGGTAATCCGTCTCTCGCCGCTCGATGCGCCCGCCCGCGTAGACACCTAGTGTGTCACTGATCGGAATATCAATCTGACCGAACAATGCCTGAGTGTCGATGTCGAGTTCGCTCTCGAAGGGGCTGGCCAGATACGTGTAGTTGCGCATTAGAGACTCTTGTTCCCGCCGCAGGTACATCCCCGCGACCCAATAGCCGCCACTGATTTCATCCTCGGCGCGAAGCTCTAGACTCTGCAGATCGCGGTCGCGCAGGTACTGATCAAACGAACTGTACTCCCAGTCAGGCGCAATGCCGACGTAAGACCAGTCCTCGTCATAGCTGTAGTCCGTGTCGGTTTTTGCAACGCTCAGTTGCGCCATTACTTTCCCGGAG
Source organism: Luminiphilus sp. (assembly GCA_965657905.1). GTDB lineage: Bacteria > Pseudomonadota > Gammaproteobacteria > Pseudomonadales > Halieaceae > Luminiphilus. Next base: position 194,572 of record CBFHPT010000003.1, read on the forward strand.
CCGCCGCCAAAGCCAGCTCGCTCGTAGCGAACACGTCCCGCATCGGTGGTGAGTGCATCCCGACCGGGTTGATCAGAGAGGGTCTCGCGGGTGTTGTCGAGGGAAAAACCGTCGTAGCCGTTATCGACATCGATTCGATAAAGTCCGATGTCCAGTTGTTGCCGGTCGTCTGACCAACGGATAGCGAGTCGGCCCGTGAGTTCATCGCGATGATTCGTGTCTTCGGTTCCCAGCCAGGTATTGTCGATATAGCCGTCGCTGGCATATTGCTGGAGCGCCAAGCGCGCCTGCCAGTTGTCGCTCAGACGGGTACCCGCCGCCACACCCAGCCGGTAACCCCCATAATTTTCAATACCGGCACTCAGTCGGAGTGTTTCGCCGGATCCGGCAGGGGTGGATCGCAGGTTTATCAGCCCCGCAAGCGCATTGGCACCCATCAGCGTTCCCTGAGGGCCTCTCAGGATTTCGATTTGTTCCAGATCCCATGTCGTGGCTGCGCCTCCTAGTCCCGTAAGATCAATGCCGTCGAGTAATATTGCAACAGAGCTGTTCACCGGCTCCACGAACTGACTGCGCTCGCCAATGCCGCGAATCTGAATGAATCGGCCGCGGGAAGCGCCGCTGGCAAAATTGGTGTTGGGCGCCGCAGAGAGCACGTCTTCAAGATGTTGAGCAGATCGCTGCGCAATCAGAGTACTGTCAATCACTGTGATGGAGGCGCGCTCGAGGTCCTCGGCCTGCAAGGTGGCAGTGACTATGGTTTCTTCAATGTTGGACTGCCGTTTGGACTGTGGTTGAGGCTGGACTTGAGTTTGAGACTGCGCCTGCCCGGCGCTAGCGAGCATCAGCCCAAGTGCGCCGCCAAAAAATAGAACCCAGGACGATACTCCCAATGATCGTCGCCCCGTCGCCTTTCGCCGAGGGTTTTCGTTTGCGGCGCTTTTGGCGCTCTTGACCCTTTTGGCGCTTGTGAAAGCCGCGTTCTGACCATCCGCCGAGCGGACGCTTGGTTGCGGTCCAATGGGATACATCGTGATGTCGTGCAGCATACTTACTCCTGTCCCTCCGCCGGTGCTAACCGGATCAGGTTCAACGGGTTCATCTGAGTTGCTGAGTGCTCTCGAGATGTCTCAGGCGATATGCCGCCCCGCAGGTCCAAGTGGTAGTATAACGGCTCTGTACCGCTGTTTTGCAACTTATATAGGCGTAATGATAATGACCGATAATAAGACGCCCGATCAGACCGCCGACGATGTCGAGGAGATCACCATAGGGCTGCCAGTGGGAGAACCCACGCCACCCAATTTGGCCGAGACTTTCGAAATCAATCGCTACCTGCTTCTTGGCATCGGTGACATTCTCAGGGATATCGTTGAGTATTCGCGCGTTGATGCCTTGATCATTGATACTGCGCGACGATTACAAAGCCTCCTTGGCGGTCGCGCCGTCGAGGTTAGGGTGCATGACCCGGTAGGGCGACTCGATGGATTAATGTCAGAGCGTCCCGAATTGGTAGAGATCCTGCGCCTTACCGAGGATTCCTACAGCATTGCAGCGGCGTTTGGGGAGTCCACTCTAACCCGCTGGCTGCCGGCAGCGCAGGCCGCTGAGTCGGGAATGTTCTCCGGGCGCGGTGTGCATGACGATGTCTTGTTAATACTGCTTGCAGAGCAAGGGCAGCTTGTAGGGTAGTTAGCGTTGGCGGGCCCCTCCTTTTTGATGGCGGAACAGGCAAATATCGAACTACTTGATGGCTTCGGGGGTATGTTTTCCCGGTGTTTGCGCCGGACTGCGTATATCCAGGAAGTCGCGGGGCTAATGGTGCTCGATCCCGCGACCCGCGTTCCCAACCGCAGCGGCTTTGAGCGTCCTCTTATTCGTGAGCATGATCGAGCCCGTCGCAGCGGTAAGCCTGTCGCACTGGTGGTGTTCACTCTGTGCGGCTTGGAGAAAATGAGTAACCTGTCGCAGAGTCACGTGCAAAGCACATTACTCAAGCGCATTGCCGGCCGGATTGAGGACAGTCTGCGCGCCAGTGATCCCATGGGGCGGCTTACCTTTAAGTGCTTCGGCGTGCTCGTCGCGGATGCTCCGTCCAGCACGGCCAGAGACATTGCCTGGCGTTTGCAGCATGAGTTGGCCGGGTCAATGATGGATGATGGCCTCGGTGGTTCCCTCGAAGTCATACCGAATGCGGCATTTGTATCGCTGGAGCAAGACCGCTTTCCCCAAAAGAGCGCTGCGGAGCTCGCTACGCTGATGATAGAAGCCGCAGTGAGTGCAGCAGAGTGCCGGGACCATTCGGACCTAGTGCTGGTGGAGGCCCACTTATCTCAGGAGTGAACCCGCCCGATTCGCGCAGCATATCTAGTACTGGCTGAGGCACACTGATTCCCTAATCGTCTTGCGCGGTTTACTCAGTTGTTCTGCGCTTTGATTGCTCATGCCGGCTGCTGGTTTTGCCTGCTCGAGCTGAAGGTGCCCAATAATCGCCATTACCCTGTCATAATACCGCGTTAAACTTGGGTACATTGGGGGTGGAGTGGTCAATGTTATCCTCATGCAGCTAAATTATCGGAAGTTTCTTCGCCATGAACCGGCCTGACAGCAAAGCGCTCCTAACGGGTATTCAAAACCGATACCAAGCCCTGTTTCAGAGAATTGCTGAGCCACGGCGCCTTGGGTTGATTCAGGTAGGTTTATTGCTGCTGTTGGTTGTTTGGATGGCTAGCAGCTTCGCTCAATTGTTTTGGGCGGCTTGGCCCGAGTCGTCGGCACGGGATATCAGTGGTTTGGAGATCGTCAATCCGATGAGCAGCGGGCAAGCCTCCCGTCGCCAGGTCAGTGTCGATTTGGACAGCATGCTGGGGCTGGGTTTGTTCGGTGATCCCCTTAATGAAGAAGCCGAGTTGGCCGCAGTGACCAGCGCTGTCGACGCCCCACCCGAGGGCATTGAACAAGGGGCTCGGGAAACCCGGCTCGCAGTCAAGCTCACCGGGATCGTGGCGTCGAGTGAGGATGGGTTGGGCACTGCGGTTATCGAAGCTGGCGGCAGCGAGGGAAATTTTATGGTGGGCGATGATTTGCCGGTATCGGGCAACGTCAAACTCGCTAAAGTGCTGCCGAAGCAAGTGGTCCTCGACAATAATGGCACCTATGAACTATTGAAGTTGTTTGATGACAGCGGCCTCGATGGGCTCGCATCGATGCAACAAGAGGCTGCGGCCGTTGAGGCTTCAAATGATCGAGAAGCGTCCGCAAACACCGGTTCGACGGGTGATACTGACGATGTTCGTATCAATGACCAAGCCGCACGTCAGTTGGCGGCACAGTACCGTCAGCAGTTGTACGATGACCCTCAGTCACTCGCGCAGGTCGTAAAAGTTTCTGCGGTGCGGGGCGATGGAGGGCTGAAGGGCTATCGGGTTGCTCCCGGGCGGGATGCTGAACAGTTTAGACAGTTGGGTTTTGAGAGTGGTGATGTGGTGACAGCGGTCAACGGGCTTGCCCTGAGCGATCCTGCGAATACCATGCGCCTTTACCAGACGATGCGGGATGCGACCGATGCGACTTTTGATGTAGAGCGCAAAGGTTCAACCGTCACGATATCGGTAAGCCTCGGCGAGGTGACGCAGGAGTAATGTGTTGAACTTGGGTAATTTGTTGACGACATTTAGATGCGCTTGCGTGCGGTTGGCCAAGTCGGCGCGATTGACTGCCGTGCTGCTGGCAGTTGGGCTCGTTGTGGTGCCCGCCACGCAGGCACAGAACTACACGGTCAATCTTAAAGACACCGATATCCAAGAGTTGATCAAGTTTGTCGCCGATGTGACAGGCACCACCATCGTGGTTGATCCGGGTGTCAAAGGTAAAGTTCGCGTCGTGTCTTCCAAGCCGGTTTCGAAAAGCGAACTGTACGACCTGTTCTTATCGATTCTTGATGTGCACGGGTATACGGCGGTGCGAAGCGGTGGCGTGGTGCGGGTTATTCAGAATAAAGATGCCCGATCGTCGCCGGTGAATGTCGAAGCCGTGTCGGGTACGGCGAACAACGATGAGTATGTCACTCAGGTGATTCGTCTCGAAAACATTTCCGCGGCAAAGTTGATACCTGTTCTTCGACCTCTGGTGCCCCAGCAGGCACATATGGCGGCGTATGCACCCAGCAACGCCATTATCATTTCCGATATCCGGGCTAACATTAATCGCATTCTTGAAATTATCGACCGGATGGATCGCTCTGCGATCCAACAGACTCAAGTGGTAAAGCTGCGCTATGGGGTGGCCGAGGACGTCGTTCAGATGTTGGAGACCCTCGAGAAATCCAAGTCAGACGGTGCCGATGCGGACAAAGAAGTGACCCTAGTAGCGGATAAGCGGACCAACAGTGTCGTCGTGACGGCCGATGAACTGAATGCTCAGCGCATCAAGAATTTGATCGGGTATCTCGACACCCCACTTGAGCAAAGTGGCAACGTTAAAGTGATTTACCTTGAATACGCCAATGCATCAGAAGTTGCCGAGGTGCTGACGCGGGTCATGCAAAACATCTCCCAGCTTGATAACGAGGGTAATGATCGCAAGCGCACCAGTAATCGCAACTCAACCATTGAGGCCGATGAGGGCACCAACGCTTTGATCATAACGGCGGCGCAAGATGAAATGTCGGCACTGGAATCGGTGATCGCGCGATTGGATATCCGCCGGGCGCAGGTGCTGGTCGAAGCCATCATCGTCGAAATGGAAGTGACGGAGGGCCAAGAACTTGGGCTGCAATGGCTATTTGCCAATGACAGCGGAGTTTATGGCAGCAACATCAGTACCAGCGCTGCGCAGCAGGCGCGCAACGCAGCAATTGCAGATGCCATTCTGCCCGATGATGGCGACAGCGATGAGATCGGCGTGAGAGATCTCGCAGGGGCGTTGTCTCAGATACCAGGTACAACACTTGGCTGGGGTGTCGTCGACGACAGTCTGTCGATGACCGTTATTCTTAACGCCCTAGAGACACAGGGAAACGCCAACATTCTGTCTACGCCGAGTCTGCTAACCCTCGATAACGAGGAGGCGTACATCACCGTTGGCCAACAAGTCCCATTTGTAACGGGTTCTTACACCAATACGGGGAACGGCGGCGGTGCGGTGCAAAACCCCTTTCAGACTATCGAGCGGCAAAACGTTGGCGTGACCTTACAAGTGACTCCTCAGGTCAACGAGGGTGACTCGGTGGTGCTTGATATCGTGCAGGAGGTGTCGAGTATCTCGCAGCAGATTCTCGTGGCTTCCGATGTCATCACCAACGAGCGGAAAATCGAGACCAAGGTGCTTGCGCGCGACGGTGACATCATTGTGCTTGGGGGTCTCGTGAAAGACGATGTTCAGGACAGTCAGCAGGGCGTGCCCATACTGCAAGATATTCCCCTGTTGGGGCGGTTGTTTCGTAACGATGTTGTCTCGGTCACAAAATCAAATTTGCTGGTGTTTATTCGACCAACGATTCTCCGCGATGACGCCGATGTGGCGGGTGCTACTGCAGAAAAATATCGGTTTATTCGCGACGAGCAGCTCGAGCGGCGTGAGCGGGGTTTGATGTTCCTCGATGATGGCAATTTGCCTGTTGTGCCTACCTGGGAGTCTCAGATCCAGCAGTTACCCGAGGCTCCTGCCTCCAATTCTGGAACTGGAAACGTGAGCGAGAACGAGAGCGACAAGGGTGAGGAATGACTGACGCAAGCGCTGTCGAACAAGAACTCGCCTTTGACGCTTTGGCAGATGAGTTACCCGCGGATGAACTGATTGATGTTCAGGCCAAGGCGCTGGGATTGCTTCCTTTCAGTTACGCCAAGTCCAAACGAGTCTTGCTAGAGCGCGACGGGGATACCAAGACCATTTTTTACTGCGCACCGCTTGCGCTCGATACCCTGTTGGAGCTTCGCCGTTTTGTGGGCACGGGCTTTGGGCTACTGGCTATCGACGAGACCGCATTTCAGCGTCGTTTAACCGAAGCCTACCAGCGCACCAATAATGAAGCGGCCCAGATGGCGGAGGACATCAGTGCCGACGTCGATCTGTCTAAGCTTGTGGATGAGATCCCCGACCTCGGTGATCTGATGGACGCCGAAGATGATGCGCCGATTATCCGCCTGATCAACGCGATCCTGTCTCAAGCGGTCAAAGATAAAGCCTCGGATATTCATATTGAGACCTTTGAGGATCGATTGAGCATTCGTTATCGGGTCGACGGCGTTTTAAATGAAGTGCTCTCACCCAAGCGGCTGCTGGCACCCCTGCTGGTTTCCCGTTTAAAAGTGATGGCAAAGCTCGATATTGCCGAGAAGCGAGTTCCTCAAGACGGCCGAATTTCGGTGCGTATTGCCGGTCACGGGATCGATATCCGAATGTCGACCATTCCGTCAGCACACGGTGAGCGGGTGGTTCTCCGGTTGCTGGATAAGCAGGCGGGGCAGTTGGAATTAGAACAGCTGCAAATGAATACGCAGGTGCATTCTGCGTATCAACGGTCTTTGCACAGTCCCCACGGCATTATTTTGGTCACCGGTCCCACGGGCTCGGGAAAAACGACGACTTTGTACGCGGGCCTTTCCAGCATTAATCAGAGCTCGCGCAACATCCTGACCATTGAGGATCCGATTGAATATATGTTGCCTGGCGTTGGCCAAACACAGGTGAACACCAAGGTCGACATGACGTTTGCGCGGGGTTTGCGCGCGATACTGCGTCAGGACCCCGACGTGGTGATGGTGGGCGAGATTCGTGATGTAGAAACAGCTGAGATCGCCGTGCAGGCGTCGCTTACCGGTCACCTAGTGCTGTCAACGTTACACACCAACACGGCGATTGGTGCAATTACGCGTTTGCAAGACATGGGTGTCGAACCCTTTTTGCTGTCGTCATCATTGATAGGGGTCATGGCCCAACGATTGGTGCGGCTGCTCTGCACCGAGTGTCGAGAGGCCGTGACACCGACCCAAGCGGAGCGCGATCTATTGCAAATTGCCGATGGCGATGAGCCGTCGATATACCGACCCGGCGGCTGTAGTGCCTGTAACCAAACAGGTTATCGAGGTCGTACGGGTATTTACGAGTTGATTGAAATCGATGAGCCTATACGCAACATGATTCACGAGGGCGCCGGTGAGCAGACGATGTTGCTTGAAGCGCGCCAAAGATACCCTGGAATCGAGACCGACGGCCGACGCAGGATTCTTTCTGGTGACACGAGTATCGAAGAAGTTCTGCGCGTTACGTCGGTCAAGTAGCCCCCGTGACCGCTTATCGATACAAAGCGCTCAACACCGACGGCAAGGTTGTCAAAGGCGTCCTTGAAGGTGATTCCGAACGTCAAATTCGAGGCCAGCTCAAGGGCCGTCAGCTGCGCCCGATTGAGGTAGCGGAGGCGGGCGGTCGTGCAGCAAATGACACAAAGATTGGTATCCGGCTTTTCAGCCCTAAACTCAGCGCCAGTGAGGTGGCGCTGATAACTCGGCAGCTGGCAACACTGGTGGCCTCGTCACTGCCCCTCGATGAGTGTTTGCAGGCCGCGGCGGAACAAACGCGTAAATCGAAAACCAAGGCGATTCTGCTACAGGTTAGATCTAAAGTGTCTGAGGGGTATACGCTTGCGAACGCCATGGGCCAGTTTCCCCAAGCATTTGGTGAGATGTATCGCGCGATGGTGCACGCAGGTGAGCAGGCAGGGCAGCTTGCGCCGGTGCTTGAGCAGTTGGCGGACTACACCGAGAACCGCCAGCACACCGCTCAGAAGTTGCAGATGGCGCTCATTTATCCCTTTGTTCTTGTCGCCGTGGCCGTCGCGGTGGTCACCGCGCTGATGGTATTTGTGGTGCCCGAGTTGATCGGTATTTTTGCTCACACCAAAAAAGCACTGCCGCCGCTGACGGTAGCGCTGATTGCGACCAGTGATTTTTTGCGGGACTACGGACTCTACCTGCTGCTTGCGTTAGTAGCCCTGGCGATCGGTTTTCAGCGCCTGATTCGTCGTCCCGCTCGACGCCGATCTTGGCATCAACTGCTGCTGAAGATGCCCGGTATCGGCGGGGTGTTGATTAGCATGGATACAGCGCGTTTCGCGTCAACCTTAAGCATTTTGATGGCCAGCGGTGTGCCCCTGCTCGATTCGCTGCGTATCTCGGGCGCGGTAATGAGCAACTTGGTGTTGCGAGACTCTTCCAAGGCAGTTGCGCTTAGGGTGCAGGAAGGCAGCAGCCTCAACCGAGCGTTGTCGCAGGAGCCATTTTTCCCACCCATGATGGTGCACATGGTGGCGTCGGGTGAAACCAGTGGCGATCTTGAATCGATGCTTGCCCGCTCGGCGGCGAATCAGGAGCGGGAGCTGGAAATGACACTGGGCACGGTCATGGGTTTGTTTGAACCACTCATGGTGGTTTTTATGGGCGGGCTGGTACTCACCATTGTGATGGCCATCCTGCTACCGATATTTGATTTGAATACGATGGTGAGGTAACACAATGCACGGTCAACGCGGCTTTTCGCTGATAGAAATTTTGGTGGTTTTGGTCATCATGGGGCTGTTGATCAGCGTTGTTGCGCCGACAGTGCTCAACAGCGCCGATGACGCACGGATTCAAAAAGTGAGAGCGGACTTTAAGTCGGTTGAGACAGCACTCAAGATCTACCGGCTTGATAACTATGTGTACCCCACCACGGAGCAGGGTTTGATCGCACTCGTCGAGCCAAGCACCCTCGCGCCAGAGCCTAGAAATTTCAAGAATGGCGGTTACTTGTCTGAGCTACCGATGGACCCCTGGGGGCGCGAATATCTTTATTTATCCCCCGGCGAGAATGGTGAAGTCGATATCTATTCATTGGGTGCCGATGGCCTTCCCGGTGGTGATGGTCAGAATACTGACATCGGTAACTGGGGCGCTGCGGACGACTGAGTCGCGATCTCGTGGAACTTGCCCGCAGTAAGCAGCGCGGATTCAGTCTGATAGAACTTCTGGTTGCGGTGCTGGTTATCGTCATGCTGACAACCGTGGTCAGTCTCAACGTGGGTAGCGGCGGTCGTGACATCGAGCGGGCCGACGAAGTGCGTCAGTTTGCAGCACTGCTGGGCTATGCCCAAACCGAAGCAGAGCTGTCGGGGGCCGATCACGGTCTCTACCTGGAACGGGTACAAGACCTGGGTGAGTCGCGTTACGTTGGCTATTGGTTGCGGCGCTTCGATCAGGGCTGGGCCCAACCGCGAGGCAGTGCAGAAATTTTCGAGCCTTTTCGTTTTCAAGCCGGCATCGATTTGGAACTTAGCTTGATCTCACTGCCCGACGCCGCCATTGGTGAGCGCGACCCGGAGCTCAACCCTCGACCTCAAATCGTGTTGTTTGCCGGTGGTGAGGTGACCGAAGGGGAGCTTGATTGGGTTGACGAGCGTTCAGGAGAGCTCGTCTTTCGCGTCATCTGGGACCTGTTTGGCCGCACCGAGCTACTGCCCCGCGGCGAGAGAATGCCCGACGATGAAGATTAGGTTAGTCACCAATGTTGGGCTTCGTGCCCGGATAAACCGGGCGTATCGGGTGTGTGGGGTAATTCGAGCGTCTAGGTCGGTCCGCCGATCTGAGCGGGGCTTCACGTTGGTCGAAGTGATGGTCGCGATGGCCGTCGTGGCAGTTGCGTTACCCGCGTTGCTGTTCGCGCTGATTCAGCAGCTCGATGGTGCTGCCTATTTGCGGGATAAGACGCTGGCCAGTTGGGTGGCAGCCAATAAACTAACCGAACTGAGACTGGTCGCGGATCGGCAGCGGACCCTGCCGGAGGGCGAGTTTTCGGGTGAGGCTCGTCTTGCTGAGCGCGATTGGTATTGGTGGATTGAGCGTGAGAACACCGAGCTGCCGGGTTTCTTCCGAGTTGAGATTCGCGTGGCTGCCGAGGCCGATCGTGCCGAGCAGCCGCTCCATACGCTGGTCGCATTCGTTGCACCGGAGACTGCCAATGCGCGCCAGTGAGTTAGCCGTGTGCTCGCACGTACACAAGCAGCTGAGGCCGGATTTGCAACGGCGGACGATGGCTGATCGCGGCTTCACCCTCATCGAAGTGCTGATCGCCATGGCGATTACGGCGTTTGTCGCGATCGTAGCGTATACAGGGTTATCGACGGTGATTGGGGGTGTCGAGAGTGCAAGAGCCGAGGCCGATCGACTCCATGAGGTGACCCGGGCTGTTCGCATTTTGTCGCAGGATATTCGTCAATTCACCAATCGACCGGTCTACGACGAATTTGGAACCCGAGCGTCCGCACTTGAGGGTGGGTTGCTTGCACGAGAAACCTTGGCACTGACCAGAGCGGGCTGGCACAACTCCGTCGACGTGCCACGCAGCACCTTGCAGCGAGTAGGGTACTTTCTTGATGGTGCCCAGCTAATACGAGCCAGCTATCCGGTGCTTGACCGAACGGGGGCAATCGAACCACGCGAAGTTGTCATGCTTAATGACGTCGAGGATTTTGAGGTGCGCTTCCTTGCCAGCACAAATCTCTTACGTGTGGATCGCGGCGTCGCTATCGATAAACGTCTTTGGCAAGACAGTTGGATAGCCGATGTGTCGCAGCCGGGAAGTGTTGTTGAGCCGCCGGTCGCGATTGAAGTGCGATTGCAAGTTGAAGGTTGGGGCGATATCGAGAGGGTGTATGTGCTGCCACCCCTTTAAAAAACGCGGGAACACCTGCGGAAGTTTCAAACGCCAACGTGGCGCTGCGTTGATTGTTGCGCTGTTGGTTTTCGCCCTTGCCGCTGCGCTTATGGTTGGTTTGCAGCGCGACTTTACCCTGCAAATGCAGCGGGGTGGCAACAACGTCATTATGGAGCAGGGCTGGGCATACCTGCGTGGTGCGGAGGACCTGGCTGCGACAGCGCTGCGCTTTGATGTGGAGCAGGATGCCGCCAGCGGTAGCTCACGGGATGACCTGACTGAGTTGTGGGCCACGCAAAATACCCCCTACGCCTTAGATGAGGGCGGGTGGCTCTCTGGTCGCCTTGATGATTTGCAGGGCCGGTTGAATTTGAACTCACTGGTCGCGACTGACGCCGCTGGATCTGGCGACGATAAATCGGACGACGATACCGATGCTGCAGAAGCGGATGGCGAAACCGGAGAGGGAAGTCTTGAACCCGACACTGGTAATCCAGCGCCGTCCCCCAATGCTAATGGGGTCAACCGGTTTACCATTCCCCAGCGGCAGTTAATCCGCTTGCTGCAAAGCTTTGAAGACTTGCCCATTGATCAGCGCGAGGCGATAGCCATCACTGAGGCAATTGCTGATTTTATCGATGCGGATGACCTCCGTCGCATGGATGGCGCGGAAGATGAGGCGTATCGTAACGCGACACCACCCTATCGTGCCGCTAATCAGCCGCTGCGCAGCGTCAGCGAGTTGCGGGCAATTCAGGGCATAACTCCCGAGTTGTATGCAGTGCTCGCACCTTTGGTGACGGTCTGGCCTGCCAACGGTGGCAAGCTAAATATCCACACGGCGCTACCTCAGGTACTGGCAACACTGACACCCGATGACCAGCTTGAGCCGCTGTCGCCGGGGGAGGTGGAACGTCTGTTAGAAATGCGTACCGAGGGCGATCTCACTGACCTTGATATGCTTCTGAGTGACAGCACATTCACGGGCGGAAACACCGATCAACTGCGAACTTACCTGACCGAACAGAGCGATTGGTTTTTGCTCAGTGCTTCTGTCGAGATTGCCGATAGAGAGCTGCGCTTGTACAGTGTGCTTGAACGCAATGGTCGCTCAATTCAGAGCCGCTATCGCAGCCAAGGCGAGCTATAATGGCGACGCCTTTGATGCCTAATCGTCTGGAATCCCACCGATCATGACAACCGCTGAAAACCCGAGTGTGATTTGCCCCGTCGGGGACGGTCTGCTGTTGTTTCGGGCGGGGCGTCCTGACGCGGTGCTTATTGACGCGAGCGTCGCCCTGCCAGAAAAAGCCATCTTTGCGGCACCCACCGATGCCGTACGACTAACGGTTATTGATGTCGCTCCGGAAGAGGCTAAGCACCTGTCGAAGTCTCTGCCCTTTATGCTTGAAGACGAGGTGCTCGAGGAAGTTGAGTTACTGCACTTTGCCAGCAAGCCGCTCGGTGATGGGAAGTGGCTGGTCGCAGTAGTCAGTCGGGAAAACATGGCCCACTGGGAATCGTTACTCCCCGACGGTTGGCAGGGCGCTTGGATTCCCGATGTGCTGCTGCTGCCCTGGCAGTCTGGAGATCTCTGCGTTGTTATCGAGCAGGCGACCGCATTGGTTCGGTATGGCGAATGGCAGGGATGTCGGATCGAACACGGACTTTTGCCGACGTTGATTGAAGCGTTACCCAACCCGCCAATATCGGTTGTTTTGTACGGCACGAATGAACTGGAAGATAAAGCACACCTGCCGGACGAAGTTACGAGTCTCGCTCAGTGGCGACAGGGTAATTTAGCGACGGCCCTCATGCTTAGCGATGTTGCCGCGGTGGGTTTCGAGTTACGTCAGGGCGCCTTCGCTCCTCGCTTGCCGCTGACCAAGTGGTGGAACATTTGGCGAACGGTTGCGATCGCGGCGAGTGTTGCACTGGTACTACAATTTGCCGCTGACCTCGTTCAATACCAGCGGCTGAAGGCCGAGAATTTGGCCTTACGAAGCGCCATCCAAGCGAGTTATCGTCAGGTCAATCCCCGAGGGGCGGTTGTCGACGTTGAAAAGCAGTTGAATCGCCAAATCGCAGAGTTTGATCCTGCGAGCAGTGGCAACGCGTTTACGCCGATGTTGGCTGACATTGTTGTGGCAGTGGCCAGTGACGGTGGAATCAGTATCAGCACGTTGAACTTTAGTGGCGCCGGTGGCGAAGTTCGGCTGGATCTGGTGGCCCAAGACTATGCTGCAGTCGAGAGCTTGCGTCGTCGCCTCGAGTCGCAGGGGTTGGTGGCAACGCTTGAGACCTCCTCATCACGAAACGATCAAGTGCGCGCGCGGCTGCGGGTGGAGGGTCGCGCATGAAGGCGTGGTTTTATGGTCTGACGCCAAGGGAGCAACTGTATTTACTGGTCATGGGCGCTGCGGTCACTTTGTGGTTGCTCTATCAGCTTGCCCTGGCCCCCGTTTCGGCGGGTCGAGCGCAGATGACCCTAAATAATCAGGCGGCGAGCGAGTTGCTTGCGAGGGTGGATGCAAAGGCGGCCCAGTTGGTGCAGCTTCGCGCAGCGGGCAATGGCGGCACCAACAGTAACCTGACCACGGCGATCACCCGAACGACCGAGCTTGCCGGTTTACCGGTGCGACGCGTGCAGCCAAACAGTCGCGGGGAAGTGCAGGTCCGTTTCGAGAGCGTTGATTTTGATGCGCTGGTTCGATGGTTGCACCGAGTTGAGGTCTCTGAGGGTCTAATCATTGTCGATGCATCAATTAGCCAGGCAGGGCGCAGTGGTGGCGTGAACGCAACCCTGCGGGTGGCACGGGCAGGATGATGTTTCTAACTCGACGTCGCCTGGCGCTTTTGCTGCTGGCGTTGACGACGGTTTTTCTAATCTCTGGCGTACCTGCCCGAATGGTTCTGCCCGTTGTGCCTAACTCGGTTGTGCTCGAGGGGGTCAGCGGCAGCGTGTGGCGTGGACAAGCGGCGCGCTCGGGCATCGTAATGCCCAACGGTAAGTTGTTCAGCTTGGGCCGCGTTTCTTGGCGCTTGCAGCCCTGGTCTTTGCTACTGCTCACGCCAAAGGTGAATTTTGAGAGTCAGTGGGGAGCGCAACGCTTTTCGGGCACGGCCGCAGCGTCAGTCAGTGGACTCCTCCGCTTGGAGGATGTTGTCGCCCGTTTAGACATTGGGTTTACGCGTCAGGTATTGCCTCTGTACGTGGGCGGTGAGCTTGAAGCCGACATCCGCTCTCTGGCGATGAAGGATAATGTGATTCTGTCCCTCGACGGTCGCGTGGTCCTGCAGGACGGTGTTTGGGCGGCGCGGGCTGGCGATGTTGCTCTGGGAACGTATGTGGCAGACCTTCGAACGGCCGATGAGGGCACTCGCGCAGATGTTCAAACCCTCTCGGGGCCGTTGACCGTGAGCGGAAGTGCGATGCTAACGGGTCAGGATTATTCGGTGGATTTGGCGCTGCGAGGTAGTGCGCTGGATAACGCTGGTTTACGGCAATCACTACAGTTGCTTGCCATGCCGTCGGCTGATGGGTTTGATGTCATCCTTAATGGCTCGTTGTAAGGGCATTTTGTAACGGCAAGTGGAAGGGGAGTCTTGATTCATGGCGGGAGCAACAGCAGCCGGTAACGCGCACTGGTCCAGTCGATTCGCTTTTGTAATGGCCTCAGTAGGGTTTGCTGTGGGCCTCGGCAATATTTGGCGCTTCCCGTATATCACTGGCGAAAATGGCGGCTCTGCGTTCGTCCTTATTTACCTGGCCTGTGCGTTTGGTATCGGGGTGCCGGTACTCATGAGCGAACTGCTCATTGGCCGGCGCGGACAGCATAGCCCGCCCCAATCAATGGCGCGGGTCGCTGAGGAATCCGGACTTTCCCCTCGCTGGAGTTTCGTTGGCAGTATGGGTGTACTGACAGCGTTCACGATCGCGGTTACCTATGCTGTGGTCGTGGGTTGGGTGCTGTGGTATCTGGTTAAGGCGTTTCTCACCGGTTTCTCAGGGCTCGATGCAGTTTCCAGTGCGGCTGAATTTGACAATGTATTGGCCAGTAACGGCTCGATGCTGTTTTGGACAGTTGTCGGCAATGTTCTAGTTGGCACCATCATATTTGCCGGGGTAAAAGGCGGTATCGAACGGGCGGTTAGCATCATGATGCCGCTTATGTTTGTGCTGCTGATTGGACTTGGCATTTACAACGCATTCACTGGCGGCTTCATGGCGACGCTGAAGTGGCTGTTTACACCGGACTTTAGCAAGGTAGGTCCCGATACACTGCGGGACGCTATCGGGCAGGCATTCTTTTCAATCAGTGTCGCGATGGGCGGCATGATGACCTATGGCTCTTATTTGCCGAAGTCATTTTCGATCGCGCGTGGTGCGGTTGTGGTGGTCTTTGCCGATACGGTCGTCGCATTGCTGGCGGGTTTCGTGGTATTCCCCGTGGTGTTCCACTACGGCCTAGACATTGCCAGCGGTGCTGGGCTGATTTTTCAGACGCTGCCGGTCGCGTTCGCCCAGATGCCCGGCGGACATGTATTCGCGGTGCTGTTTTTTCTGATGCTCTCGGTTGCTGGCATCACCTCGATGGTAGGGCTTTTAGAGTGCGTAACCGCTTGGATCGACGAGCGGTTCAAGATGAGCCGGCACGCTGCTGCCAGTGTTGTGGTCATTACAGTGACGTTCTGCAGTATCGCGAGTGTGTTGTCATACAACGTCTGGTCCGAGTTGCGTGTGGCTGGTTTCAATTTCAATGAAATCGCTGATGGGATGCCCACCAAGATTCTGTTGCCAGCGGGTGGTCTACTCGTGGCCATGTTTGCGGGTTGGTTTGTGCTCCGGGAGCACAGTCAAGATGAGTTGGAACTGACAGGGATAAGCTACGCCCTTTGGCGCAATCTATTGCGTTTCGTAGCGGTGCCGGCCATTGCACTGATTCTTGTGACTGGGTTGATATAGCAGTGCTGGTGTAATGGACGTGATGCAGCGGGGTTAATGCAGACAGTGGCTTTTTTAACGACGTTAACCGATTGGCTCTGGTCCTACGTGCTGATTGTTGTCCTGATTGCCGTCGGACTTCGATTTACTGTGGGTGCGCGTTTTGTTCAGCTGCGCCTCTTCAAAGCGATGTTTGCCGGATTGCTCAGTAGTCATCTCAGCGGTACTGATCGCGGGATCAGCGGATTTCAGGCCCTTGTGGTCAGCGTCGCAGGGCGCGTTGGCGGGGGTAATATCGCGGGGGTCGCCGTCGCGATCACCTTGGGCGGCCCCGGCGCACTGTTTTGGATGTGGCTGATCGCGCTGCTGGGTATGTCGACTAGTTTGTTTGAGTGTTCCCTTGCACAACTGTTCAAACAGAAACATCAAGATGACGATTTTCGCGGCGGCCCTGCCTATTACATGCGCCATGGACTCGGTTGGCGCTACCGCCCGGTGGTGTACTCCGTGCTGTTATTGCTCACCATTGGCTTTGGTTTTAATGCCGTGCAGTCCTATTCGGTCACCGCTTCAGTGGAGTCGGCCTTTGGTGTGCCACCGTGGCAGTCAGGCCTGGTGCTGACCTTGCTGATGGGTGCAGTGATGTTCGGCGGTATTCGACGGATCGCCGTGTTCTCGGAGATCGTCGTTCCGCTCATGGTAACCGGATACTTCGGCCTCGCCATTTTTGTCTTGGTGGCGAATCTGAGTGAGGTGCCCGCTGCACTGGGGCTGATCTTCCGCTCGGCATTTGGCTTAGAGCAGGTAGCAGGTGGCGGTTTGGCAGCGGTGATCATGCAGGGCGCTCGACGTGGACTGTTTTCTAACGAGGCGGGTTTGGGCACCGCGCCCAACGTAGCAGCGGCTGCTGACGTGCCCCATCCGATCGCACAGGGCCTGGTTCAATCGCTAAGCGTATTTACAGATACCATTATTCTGTGCACCTGCACAGCGCTGATTATTTTGCTGTCCCCGGTCTATCAGCCCGGTGATCCATCGGTTGAAGGAGTTGCGCTCACCCAGTTGGCCCTGGCGGCCCACATCGGGCCCATCGGTGAGCAGCTTGTGAGCGTTGCACTGGTTTTCTTTGCGGTCAGCACCATTGCTTACAACTGCTATCTCGGAGAAAACGCCATCGCCTATTTCGAGCGCCTTCCCAAGTCATCAATCACTGTGTTTCGTCTGCTGGTGATGGCCCTGATTGGCTGGGCATCGTTTCAGGATCTCGGCACGATATTCAGTTTCTCGGATCTGACCATGGGAATGCTTGCCGTGGTCAATCTTTGGGCATTGTGGGCGCTTTATCCGGTGGCGAAGCGGCTGCTTGCGGACTACGAGGCGCAGCGAGTTCGTCAGACGCCGGTGTTTGTGCTGAGCTCGCTGCCGGATCTGGAGCTTGATCCGGCGAGTTGGGGGGAGCCTGCGGATCCGGAACAAACTGGATAATTCCTATGATCGCTATCGCGAGACCGAGAATGACGTAACGCCAGTTCATGGGCTTTTACCTGCTTTAAATGGCTTTTCAACCACGGCTAGTGTTGTTCTGTTGCACCATCAGTCGGCGTTACCATTGCTCAGCGTTTCAAGGCAACGGCTGATGGCGAACACGTGATCTGATCAACCCGACTCGGACAGGACGACCTCGAAGGACAATTCCTTGGAGCCGCGCTGAGTCGTAATGGTCACCTCATCACCAATCTTGTACTGCTCAAGGGCGCTTAAATAGTCGTCCCGTGAGCGAACAGGCTTGCCTTCAATTGCAGTGATGATGTCGCCGAGCCGTATATCCCCTCGGGGACCACGATCAGCACCGACCATACCCGCTGTGGCAGCGGGCAGGCCCCTAAACACCCGAACAATGGGAACGCCCTCGATACCATAACGACGCACCCAGCGATCGCTCGCCAGTTCCACGCCCAGTACGGGGCGGAGCATTTTCCCGTAGGCGATTAATTGGGGAACGACCTCCTTCACCATATTGACTGGAATCGCAAAGCCAATACCCGCGCTCGCGCCGCTAGGTGAGTAGATAGCGGTGTTGACGCCAATCAGCTGGCCAAGCGAATTGAGCAGCGGCCCACCGGAGTTGCCGGGATTAATCGCCGCATCGGTCTGAATGACTCCTTGAATGCGTCGATTACTAGGCGATTGGATTTCACGATCCAGCGCGCTGACGATACCGACAGTCAATGTAGTGTCGAGACCGAACGGATTGCCGATGGCGAGCACTTTGCGACCGACCGCCAGTTCCGATGAGTCACCGAGCGGTAGGGTCTTAAGGTTGTCTGGCGGGTCAATTAGCCGAAGCACGGCTAAATCTCGACTGGGTGCAACACCGACCACCTCGGCCTCGAAGTCGCCTGCGTTTTGGATAGTGACCGAGAGACGATCCGCGCCTGCGATGACGTGGAAATTGGTAACCACCAAACCGTCATCACTCCATATAAAACCCGAGCCGGCACCACGTGGAATCTCAGTGACGTTAAAAGAGAAAAGATTGCGTCGCAGGGCGCTGCTGGTGACAAAGACGACCGCGGGGCTGGCCTTGCTGAAAATTTCAGTGCTATTGGCTTCGTCATCTGTTGCGAAGCTCAGGTAGTCAACCGCCGGTGATGATGCCAATGCTGGCTCGTCAGCGGCGCCGTCCTCCTGTTCCGCAGCGCACGCGGCGCCCGTAAGCACCATCACAAGCCCTATTACAAGCCCCGTCACAAGCCTTAGTAGCGGGGCTAGTATCGCGCGCAGGTAATTCACGACTGTAAAGCCCGTATTCTGTCCTCCAGCGGGGGATGAGATCGCAGCAGATCCGCGAGCCCCGATTTACCAGGGCGAATACCAAACGCGGTCATCTCCCCAGGCAATTCGCTGGGTTGACCTTGATCAGTGCGCAACCGCTGGAGCGCAGCGATCATATCCCCATTGGTCGTGAGGCGAGCACCGGCTTCGTCAGCGCGGTATTCCCGATACCTCGAAAACCACATCACGATCATGCTGGCGAGGAACCCGAGCAGAATCTCGGCAACGATGGTCACCACGAAATATCCGATGCCGTAGCCGCGCTCGGTTTTGAATACGACGCGATCGACCGTGTGGCCAATGATACGGGCAAGAAACATCACGAAAGTGTTTACGACCCCTTGGATGAGCGTCAGGGTCACCATGTCGCCGTTTGCCACGTGTCCGATTTCGTGGGCGAGCACAGCTTTGACTTCATTGGGCTGAAATCGCCTCAGCAGTCCTACACTGACCGCGACCAGTGCGTCATTGCGATTCCACCCTGTGGCAAACGCATTGGCCGAGTCAGAGGGGAAGATACCCACTTCGGGCATGCCGATTCCCGCCTCATCCGCCAGTGCCGTGACCGTGTCCAATAGCCACTGCTCATCACGGTTGCGCGGCGTCTCGATGATGTAGGTGCCCGTGCCACGCTTAGCCATCCATTTGGACAGAAAGAGGGAGAGCATCGCGCCCCCGAAGCCAAACAGCGCGCAAAAAACCAGCAGTGCCGACAGATTAAGGTCAACGCCGTTGGCCATAAGAATGCCTTCAAAGCCCAGCAGGTTGAAGACGATGCTGACAAGCACCATTACTGCAATGTTGGTTGCCAGGAAAAGAAGTATTCGCACGCTCAGCTCTCCGAGGTTATGGGGTGCACGTTATTTGAGATTGGTGCGGCTTCAGGGTTTTCAAGGCTCACGCTCTGGCTTTCAGTGCTTTGGGAGTCGGCGTCCGCAAGGGCTAGCTGTGGGTCGTTCTCGTCGATCACGGGAATATCTGAGACCTCTAATTTGGGTAACTTATCGTCGGCCTGCTGCACGTCCAGTATTTCGAGGCGCAGATCAACGTCCTTGGAACTTAGTTCGAAAGCGGTGTTCACCACTTCGTCGCGATGCTTGAACACGGCAACTTTGCTGGTGTCTCTGCCATCGACCCAGCGTTTGCCCCGCCCCCAGTAATGACCGTCTTGATTTCTGACGATGTGAACCGTGCTCATAGTGCTCCTTGTGCGTTTTATACTCAGATTGTGTTTGAGCCGCCTAAGTTCCCTGCAAGTGCCACCCAGATCGCTGGATTACTTCGCGAGCAAGAAATCCTTGGCTTCATTGATTTTGGCGGCAAGATAATCGTTGCCACCGCGATCGGGGTGCAGCTTTTGAATCAGGCTGCGGTGGGCGGCAACAATGTCCTCGTCTGTGGCTTGCTCGTCGAGCCCGAGCACGGCAAGCGCTTCTGAACGCGTGATACCGCCGCTGTCGCTCGCCCTTGACTGCTCGTTGGTCGCAGACTCGTGATCAGTCCCCCCGGGAAAGCGTTGCTCCAGGTAGCTCGACAACAACTGCACGGAATCCTCATCTTCACTCTGACAAAATGTCATCAGCTCATCGAGCTGGGCGCGATTCATCTCCGCGAGAAACCAGCCTTTCCAGGGGCCTGCCAGGACTTCACCCGCGAGTTCGCCGGTGCTGTGATCGAGGGTCATTCGCAATAACGCACTGTTTACCTGTGATTGCTGATTGTCCGGGTTGCCAGGGCCTTGGCGCTGTTGCCACCAGTTGTGAAGAAACGGAAAGGCGCGGATCAACAGCGGTAGGGATTGTCGAAAGACGACCAATAGTCCGGTGAGCGCTGCGCCGACCCAATGCATTTTGCCGGCCAGCGTCAGGATGAGTGCGAGGATAGCCGCGCCGCCAAACACGATTTGCAAGTATCCAGCCCGTCGCTTGTGGGGTGGCAGCGCCTGCACCCGGCGAACGAGAATGACCAGGGTGATGGCTATAGCTAAAAGCAGAAGAAGTCTTGGCACAATGGTCCTTGCTCGGTTGACGTTGGTATTCCTACGCTGCGTTCGTGCCTGCTGAACAGTCGCGATGCAACGTGGAATCAGACGTCCGTTTGTTTGGGTAGCTGACTGAGCAGGATTTTATCACTCTCGCGACCCGAACTGGTGAGTGCTTTATAACCCCCTGAGGCATACCGAACGACTGCTCCGAGCAGTTCGCGCAAACGCTCTGCGCTATCGCGATCGAAAGCGGCGTAGGCGCCGCCACTCAGCGCTGCCATTTGCTCAAATACTGCAGCAACTCGCGGGTCATAGCCCTCTTGGAACAGAAACAGTGGCTGATGCTTCAATCGACATTCGCCGGCGAGTGTTAGTAACGACGCAGCGGGTTCCTCGACGGCATCACCCACAAAGACCAGTGCTCTGACCGGCGTTGTTGCCGAGCCAGCGGAGAGGTAATGCTTCAATAACCGTTGAAGCTGGGTAGGTCCGCCGACGCAGCTGACAGCGTCCATGGCCTGTAGCAAAGCGTCGCTGGATGTCAGCCAGCCCGTGTGCTGAAAGTCAGCGAATCCCCGATACCAGCAAAGTTGTATGGCAACGCTATTGTTGTCCGCTGCCGCGCTGAACAACTCTCGATGCAGTTGCCGCGCGGTCGCCCACGTGGGCTCGCGACTGGCCGTCGCGTCCAGTGCAAACAGGAGTCGCGGACGACGTTGGCTCACCGTCCGGATCGCCTTTGCTTTGCCGAGAAAGGCCGCAACATCGCTGCCGGTTTTTTTACTGGGTAATTGGTCGCTGATGACGCTGTTTCACCGTGCTCTGAAGATGCTCTCGATCAAACCGCGAACCTTGCATGGGGTCAAGAGGACTTGGCTTGTCTAACATGAATCCGGCATGAATCTGGCACGAGTCTGGCGGCTATCAGGCTTCATTGAGATCAATGCCGCTCTTTTCCCTGCATTTTTTGCCGGCGGCCGCTAAAGTGTAGGCCAATAAGTATTGCCAAGGTGATTGACCGCATGAGTTTATTTGATATCCGAAGAAAACACGCGCTGCCTGACGCCCAGTCCGCTCTCGCCGGTCGAGATACGCCCATTGTGATTGAGAATCAGCACGCTGTGTTGGGGACGCCGCTGTTGCCACCGTTCCCGGCTCAGTTAGAAAAGATTGTGTTTGGTATGGGCTGCTTTTGGGGCGTCGAGCGTATGTTTTGGCAGCTGGAGGGCGTGCACACTACAGCGGTGGGATACGGCGCGGGAATCACCCCAAACCCAACCTATAAAGAAGTCTGCACCGGTAAGACGGGACACAATGAGGTGGCGTTGGTGGTTTACGATCCCAGCGTCATTTCCTTTGGCGACCTGTTAAAGGTGTTTTGGGAGGGGCACGATCCCACCCAGGGCATGCGTCAGGGCAACGACTATGGCACCCAATATCGGTCGGGTATTTACGTCAGTAACTCCAGCCAGCAGGAGGCTGCCGAGGCGTCACGGGTGGATTATCAAACCCGGTTGAGCGCCGCGGGGCTGGGCCCGATTACCACCGAAGTTGAGGACGCAGGGCCTTTTTACTACGCTGAGGATTATCACCAGCAGTATCTGCACAAAAATCCGGGCGGGTACTGCGGCATCGGCGGCACCGGTGTTGCCTGCGCAATTGGCACGGGGGTGACCGCCTGAGTCGGACGTCTGGCTCGAGTTCTAGGGCTGTACTCAGCGTGGCCTGAGTATCCAGTCTTTTTAGCCAGGTCTTTCAGATAGCACTTTTAGGTAGCACTTTTAGCTAGCGCTTTTCATTAGCTCGCGATCTCGCGCGCGAGCACCGTTGTAACCGCGGTGTCGACGCTGAATATACGCCGTCCGATATGTCGCAGCTTTGCCCCCTGCTGGGTGGCGAGCTCCAGTTCGAAGGGAATAAAGCCCCCTTCGGGACCGATCATCACGATTGCAGGTGCGCCCTGATCGCACGACAGTTTGGGGTGACTGCCCGGGTGCGCCACGAAAACGGGCAATTCCGCTGAAAGTTCGGGTAGCACATCTTCGATAAAAGGCCGGAAGCGTCGGTGCTGGAAAACCCGAGGTGCGATGGTGTCACCGCTACGCTCAAGACCGGCTTCCAGCGCCGCTTCGATCCGATCGACACCGAGAAGTGGCGACTGCCAATAGCTTTTTTCGACCCGATAACTGTGGATGAGGTGTAGGTCGCTGACCCCAAACTCAGCGCAGGTGCGCAATACCCGACGCAACATTTTTGGACGCGGTAATGCCATCACCAGCGTGAATGGGTGTCGGTCGGGGGGCGATTGATCCAGTACGACTGATAGATCAACCGTGTCGTTTTCGACAGCGAGCACTGTGCCGTGACCGCAAAGACCGTTTCGTTGGCCCACCCGCACAGAGTCACCGGATTCTACTTTGATGACCGTCGTGAGATGGTGCGCGCGCCGGCCGGTCAGACGAACCTGCTGATCGCTAATCCAGTCGCAGGAGTCGAGCAGGACAATGTTCAATTGTCAGCCAATCCACAGGTCGTAGTCGTCCGCGGCGGTGACTTCACCTTGAACAAAATCGCCGGGTTGCAAATCAGTCGCCCCCGGCATGTGAACGAGACCATCAATCTCTGGGGCATCCGCCATCGAGCGGCCCGTAGCGCCATCAGGGCCAACCTCGTCCACCAATACCTCGATCGTCCGGCCAATTTTAGCCTTGAGTTTTCTGGCGCTGATGCCTTGCTGCGTGGCCATAAAGGTTTGCCAGCGCTCTTCCTTAATGTGTTCGGGGACGTGATCGGGCAGTTCATTGGCGGCTGCCCCGGCCACCGGGGAGTACTTAAAGCATCCGACGCGATCCAGCTCGGCATCTTCGATGAAGCTAAGCAGGGTCTCAAACTCTTCGTCGGTCTCCCCGGGGAAGCCCACGATAAATGTGCTGCGCAAGGTGATATCGGGGCATATGGCTCGCCATCGCTGAATGCGCTCGAGGGTCTTTTCAGCCGCTGCGGGTCGCTTCATGCGTGCCAAGACGCTGGGGCTGCCGTGCTGAAGTGGGATATCTAGATAGGGTAAAACTTTGCCGTCCGCCATGAGCGGAATCAAGCCATCGACGTTGGGGTAGGGGTAGACGTAGTGAAGTCGCACCCAAATACCAAATTCCCCAAGCGTCGCGGCGAGTGTTTGTAGGTCGCTTTTCAGCGGGCGGCCGTTCCAGAAGTCGGTGCGGTATTTGATATCCACGCCGTAGGCGCTGGTATCTTGGGAGATCACTAACAGTTCCCTGACCCCGGCGCGGGCCAGTCCTTCAGCCTCCTTCATCAAGTCGCCAATGGGACGGCTCACCAAATCGCCACGCATGCTCGGAATGATGCAAAACTTGCAGCGGTGATTGCAGCCTTCAGAAATCTTAAGGTAAGCGTAATGCCGCGGCGTCAGCTTGACCCCCTGTGCGGGTACGAGGTCAATCAGCGGATCTGGCTTGCGGGTGTTGGGCACGACACGGCGCACTTCATTTAGCACTTCCTCGTAAGCCGCAGGCCCGCTTATGCCCAGCACTTTCGGGTGCTCCTTGAGAATGCGCTCGGCATCGGCGCCTTTGCCCATGCAGCCGGTTACTAAGACCCGTCCATTTTCTTTGATAGCTTCACCAATGGCGCCCAGTGACTCTGCTTTGGCACTGTCGATGAAGCCGCAGGTGTTTACGATAACCACGCCAGCGTCGTCATAGCTGGGTGTGACCTCGTAGCCGTCGAGCTTGAGCTGCGTCAGGATGCGCTCAGAGTCGACCAAGGCCTTGGGACACCCCAGAGACACAAATCCCACCCGTGGGTTGTCGGAGGCCATGCCGTTCATTCTAGAAGCTTCTTTCACTGGGGTTCTCGTTGGGGGTGCTCAATGGGGGTGCGTAAAGGGAACGTCTATTGTAGCCCCCCTAGAGGCATCGACTAAATAGGCGGGTTTTTTAGATGTTCCTGCTGCCCTGAGGGCTGTGAGTTCGCGTACGCAATTCCTGTCGGAGAAGTGCCATCAGCGCCAAGCTGTCCTCACGACTCAGGAATTCCCCGACCACAACATGGTGTTCGCGACTGTGAACCGCCAAAGTCGGCCCGTCCCAAGGATGCTGTTCAGGCGTGATTGCGAGAGCCGACTCCTCGCGAGGTAGTTTCCAGGTGCGTTTCGGCGCGTAATGACCTTTGTCGATTTTGATCTGTTGGTCGTCGAGTGTAATGACGTGTCGGTATTGCAGTTTCCAGTTCACATAGTAAAGAGCGCCCCCAAGCGCGCCTAACTCGGCCCCGGCGAAGGGCAGGATCGGCCACGCACCTAGCGCCGTGAATCCAATGGCGGCCATCAGCGAGGGCACAGAGATCGCAAGAAGCGCCAGCAAATTTGCTCGCCACGTCGATGAGTGGTTTGGCTTGACGACAATTACCCGCCCGCTACCGCTGTCAGAACTGTGAACCAAGGAACTGCCCCGGAAATTAAAAGATCAGATGTTAGTCAAATACGCAGGGTTTGCACCATATGGACTAGCCTGGGCGGAAAGAAAAACAACCGTCAAGGCCAAAGGGAGCCGGTGAGACGGCGCGTAGAGGAAATCCGTGTATCGGATGTGCAAAACTCAATTGGGTAGCGTGTAAGAGCAGTCGCGGCGCCGCAGCCAACGCTTCAGGGTGAGCGTACATATCGCAGCCGAGGATTGGATGGCCAATCTCAGCCATGTGGATGCGCAATTGGTGTGAGCGCCCTGTCACCGGAAACAGCGTGACTAGCGTTTGGTTGTTACCCCGCGCCAATACCTCATAACGCGTCAGGGCGTGCTTCCCAGTTTCGTGACAAATTTTCTGGCGTGGTCGGTTGTGCCAATCGGTGATGATCGGAAGCTCGACACTGCCGTGATCTGATTCCAACTCGCCCCAAAGCAGCGCTCGATAGGCTTTGTCGACGTGGCGCTGTTGAAAAGCGCGCCCTAAGGCGCTCAGTGCCGCTCGTGTATGAGGCACCACCATCAGACCACTGGTGTCGAGGTCTAGTCGATGCGCTGCTGTTGCAGCAGGGAAGCGGTTTGCGAGTCGCGAAATCAGACTGTCTTTATTGAGTGGGTGTCGCCCGGGAACGCTGAGCAGTAAATGGGGTTTGTCGACAATAACAATGTCCTGATCTCGGTAAAGTATCCGGATGGCTTCCTGGCTGTGGGGCACAAGGTAGGGGGGAGGGTCGAGGGTCGCTGCCTCGCCCTCGGGTATTGGTTCAGCCACCGTTGCTAAAGCTGCCACTGAGTGCCGCCTGATAGCGGCGGACCGTCTCGGCAATTCCATAACTCAATGAGTCGACGGTAAACGCATGGCCAATGGACACTTCGGCAACCTCGGGCACGCGAAAGTCAGGGAGATTGGTCAGGTTGAGATCATGCCCCGCATTGATGCCCAGCCCTGCTGCGTGGGCCGCTTCTGCCGTGGCGATGTAAGCCGCGAGGACGTCGTCAAATCTGCCGAGCTGATGGGCCTTTGCGTAGTCCTCGGTATACAGCTCAATACGATCAGCGCCGGTCGCTGCGGCGAGGTTCATCGCTGATGGAATTGGGTCCATGAACAGGCTGACCCGACAGCCCCACGCTTGTAGTTGGGCTATCACCGGGCGTAAACGCTCGCTGTCGCGCTCGAGATCAAATCCATGATCCGAGGTCAGTTGCCCGTCCCCGTCGGGTACCAGTGTCGCCTGAGCAGGTCTGACCCCCTCAACCAAGCTCATAAAGCCGGGGTAGTCGCTAACGCCTTTGCGGCCGCTCGGTCTCGCAACGGTAAATGGATTGCCTTCAATGTTGAGCTCAACATCGATCGCAGCTTTGAGCGCGTGGCAATCATCAGCTCGAATGTGCCGTTGGTCGGGGCGGGGGTGCACAGTAATGCCATTGGCGCCCGCCTCGATGCACATGCGTGCATGCTCAACCACATCAGGAATCGTGGTGTCGCGGGAGTTTCTTATCAGCGCAATTTTGTTGAGATTAATGCTTAGGTCAGTCAAGGGCTGCTCACACGACTCGCTTTTTTGAGAACAATGGTTTCCCGCGGCACGTCACTAAAAGGCGCTTCCCCCTGACTAGTCTTGAAGACCGCGCGTCCAGTATCTGCAGTGGCGATGAAGTCGACAACGCTGATTCCTTCCACCACTTCACCGAAGACCGCATAACCCGGCTTACCGGGGGACCAATCGAGGCGCAAATTACTGCGTTGGTTGATAAAAAACTGTGCCGTTGCCGAGTCTGGGTCGTTGGTACGCGCCATAGCAACGGTGCCGCGGATGTTGTGAAGTTTGTTGATGCTCTCGTTCACGATGGGTTCGCCGGTTTCTTTCTCGACCCTATCTTCGGAAAAGCCGCCGCCCTGAACCATGAAGTTGGGGATCACCCGATGGAAAATCGTGCCATCGTAGAATCCGCTATCCACGTAGGCGAGAAAGTTAGCGACGGTGACTGGTGCTTTCTTAGGGTAGAGTTTGAGCACAATGTCCCCTGCGCTGGTCTCGAGTTTTACCATTGGCGTGACTTCGGGCGCAGCCGATGCCGCGCTTTCTTCGTCAGCACCGTTTGCGGTTGCCACGAAACACGTTGTCATAAAGGCAACGATCAGGGCCGACAGGTTGCGTGTCAGTGTGTGGTATCTGCTCATGTGATTCTCCAATTAAACCCAGCCGTCATTGCGGCGTTTACGAGGGATGAGGCGCGGTGCAAGAATCGTGATAACGACTCCAAGCAGCACCGCGATGGCGCCATCGATAATTTGATTATTACTGATTCTCTCTTGAAGCCTCACGTTCTCGAGTCGCAGTAACTCAGCTTCTGAGCGCTGCGATTCAAGCTCGGTAATCAGGCTGCTGTTTTGGGCATCCAACTCAATCGCTGCTGCAGAGACCCGTTTGATTTCCGTGAGTTCCTCTTGGGTGCTCGACAGTTCGCTGCGCAGCGTTTCCAGTTCACCGCCCGCTTCTGACGCTTCCGATTTGGTTTCTGAGAGGTTGTCCCGCAGTTTGTCGCGCTCGGTTTCCACCGCGTTTAAGCGTTCTTCCATCTCCGATAGCAGTAAGGCGGCAGGGGGCTCAGGTTGCAGATACTGGGCTCGAATCCAGCCACGGGTGCCGCCGCGGGTCTCGATTTCTGCCCAAACCGCGTCTTCCGATATGGAAAACTGTGTCAGCGCCGTGCCAGAGGGCAGTCCTTTGTGCAGAATCCGGTATTGACCGCCGGCGCCACTGCGAATGGGTACCAACAGTTTGTCGCTGATATATCGCGTTTCCTGTGCAGCCAAGTTGCCGGCCGCCACAGCGAGTAAAAAGGCCAGTAGCCAGCGTATGCTGCCTGCTTTGTCGCCCGTCATGATGCTCTCCTTGGCTCGGGGTTTTGCGCTCTCGACATTATGGACGAAACTCCGATTCCGCCACGTCTTTTTTGGGTTCTGCGTTGCGCAACCAGGGGCTGAGCATCGCGATGGTGATAATCATCAGCAAGAGCGTGAAGCCGATGCTTGAATACAGCTTATAAGTAACCCATGTGGCTTCTTCAAACTGGTACGCGACAACAAGATTGAGGGTGCCGACGATCGTAAAGTGTGCCACCCACACCCAGCAGACCCGTGACCAGGCCTCCGAGGGCAGGGGCAATTGTCCCCCCATCATGCGTTCGAGCAGATTTGCTCGGCCAAAAAATTGGGAGAGCGCGAAAGCGATGCCCATGCCCCAGTTGATAACCGACGGCTTCCACTGGATAAACAGCTCATTGCGAAAGAGCAAGGTCGCAGCGCCGAATACCAGCACGGCGACACTCGTCCAAACAAGGCGTTTCTCCAACTTGCCAGAGATCAGCCAAATAATAGGGAATTGGATAATGGTTGCCGCAAGCAATACGGCGGTTGCAGAAAATATCCCATCAACCGTGTGACTATAGCCCGCGAGTTGAACCGTTTCGCCGTCCATTTGATAGACCACAAAGAACAGTACGATCGGGATCAGTTCAAGCAATTGCTTCATGCATTGAGTCCGTTGAGCGCCAGGGCGCGGTAATCGGTGGTGGCGGCAGCGAATCTGCTAACCTGTAACCTGTCGAATCGATCCGGGGTCAGCCCGGGTTGATTTATCGTGCCGCTGGAGTTTAGAGATCTTGTTGATTGACTTCCACACACATACCACGGCTTCGGATGGCGCCCTGTCACCTGATGCACTACTGGCTCGAGCCGCCGAGGCCTCGATCTCATGCTTTGCGATCACCGATCATGACACGATCCGTGGTTACAACAGTGTATGCCAACAGAGTCCAGAAGGCATTCGATTGATCCCGGGTGTTGAGCTTTCCTGCGTTTGGTCTGGGGTGACTATCCATGTTGTTGGTTTGGGGTTCGATCCAAAAGGCGACTCAATGCGGACAATTTTAGAGGCGTTGGATCAGTCGCGGCTCGATAGAGCATCAAAGATTGCAGATCGACTCACTGCGCGAAAGATTCTAGGAAGCCTGCAGGGCGCGACTGCGATTGCAGGCACATCGCAAATCGGGCGACCTCATTTTGCTAAGTGGCTGGTTGAAGCGGGCCACGTCAGCGATGTTAACGAAGCCTTTGATCGCTACTTGGGTCAGGGCAAGTTAGGGGACGTAAAGGCCTTTTGGCCGACGTTGTCCGAGGCTGTGAGGGCCATTGTCGACTCGGATGGGGTGGCGGTACTGGCGCACCCGCTGAAGTACAAACTTACGCGCATGAAGTTGAATGCACTGTGTGAAGCTTTTAGCGTCGCTGGCGGTGGTGCAATCGAAATCGTTAATGGCAAACAGACCTCAGACGATACGGCCCGCTTGAAGCGGCTTGCGGATGCATTTTCGCTGCGGGTTTCGGTTGGCAGCGATTTTCATCGGGACTGGCAGTATGGCGCATGCCTCGGCGTTGACGGGTCGATTGCCGGCAACTTGCCAAATGTTTGGGATGACTTTTTGTAGGGATTGCCGGTTAATGGCCGCTGGGCCAATAGGCTCCACGCGTTAATTTTTGATGTTGTCTCACGGGCGTTTGCCCTTCAGCCTGTCGGACAGTCCCCCACTGCGAGTCTCCCATGAGTCAGTTCTTTGCCATTCATCCGGAAAATCCCCAGGCGCGACTTGTGCGTCAAGCGGTTGATATCGTGCGGAAAGGGGGCGTGATTGCTTACCCGACTGACTCGGCTTACGCCCTTGGCTGTCACATCGGCGACAAACAGGCGATGGAGCGCATACGCCGGATACGCAAGCTCGACAACGATCATAACTTCACATTGGTCTGCCGGGATCTGTCAGAACTCGGCACCTTTGCGCGGGTCGATAACGCCGCGTACCGGCTGATTAAACATGCCACGCCGGGCCCCTACACATTTATCTTGCAGGCGACGGGTGAAGTTCCGCGGCGCCTTTTGCATGCTAAGCGCAAAACGGTCGGGCTCAGAGTGCCCGATAATGCGATCACTCAGGCGCTGCTGGCGGAACTGGGCGAGCCGATGATGAGCGTCACCCTCATTATGCCGGGCGATGAGTATCCTTTGACCGATCCCTACGATATCCGAGAGACCCTCGAACATGAGGTCGATCTGGTTATCGATGGCGGTTACTGCGGCCTCGAGCCAACTAGCGTGATCGATCTGTCCGGGGACGCACCTCAGGTGATACGCGAGGGGCTCGGAGAGGTCGCTGAGCTGCTCGCCTGAGGGTCAAAGCCTCTCACCCGATCATCGTCGATCAGGTATACTTCCCAAGTGAACGATATCCCTTCAGAACAGACCAACGAGCAGTCCGCCGAACTCACGAGTGTCTTGCAGGCATCAGTCGGCGTAGAGCAGCGTATTAACACGCCCCAACAGGGTGAAATGCCGTTCGCCATCGTGATGGGCCAGGCGGTGACCGAGTTGCCGAAAGATCTCTATATACCGCCAAAGGCGCTCGAGGTCATTCTCGAGGCCTTTGAGGGTCCCCTTGACCTGCTGTTGTACCTGATTCGTCGTCAGAACCTCGATATCTTGGATATTGACGTGTCAGCGATCACCGAACAGTACATGAAGTACGTCGAGTTAATGGATGCTATGCAGTTTGAGTTGGCAGCCGAGTACCTGCTGATGGCGGCAATGCTGGCTGAGATCAAGTCGCGAATGTTGTTGCCCCGCTCGAAAGATATTGAAGACGATGAAGAAGACCCACGGGCTAACTTGATTCGACGGTTGCAGGAGTACGAGCGCTTCAAAAAAGCCGCTGAGGACATGGAGCATTTGCCAAGGCTAGAGCGCGACACCTGGGTGGCATCCGCGGAGTTGCCCGATCTTAAGCGCGACCGACCGGCACCCGACGTGGATATGAAAGAACTGCTGTTGGCCTTGGGGGAAGTCCTTAAGCGCGCGGATATGTATGAGAGCCATCATATTCAGCGTGAGTCCTTGTCCACACGAGAGCGCATGTCGGATGTGCTCGAGTCCCTGCGATCGCGCAACTTCGTACCGTTTGTATCCCTGTTTAAGGTGGAAGAGGGGCGTTTAGGGGTTGTCGTGACATTCCTAGCGCTGATGGAACTGATTAAGGAATCATTGGTTGAGATTGTTCAAACAGAGGGCTTTGGGCCCATCCATGTCAAAGCGAGAACGGAGTAATGTCAGAAAACGGGCTAGTACAGATTCTTGAGGGCGCGTTAATGGCCGCAGGGGAGCCGGTGTCGTTGCAGCGCATCGGTCAATTGTTCGATGACCTTGAGCGGCCCTCCAATGACGATCTTCGCTCAGCTCTCGACGAGGTGGCGAGTCGCTGCGAAGGCCGCGGCTATGAGCTGGTGCAGGTTGCCAGTGGCTACCGTTTTCAGGTGCGTCAAAATCTCGCTCAATGGGTCGGACGGCTTTGGCAGGAGCGGCCACAAAAATACTCCCGAGCATTGCTAGAAACCCTGTCACTGATTGCGTATCGACAGCCAATAACCCGCGGCGAGATTGAAGAGATCCGCGGCGTGGCAGTGAGCTCAAATATTATTAAGACCTTGCAGGAGCGCGAGTGGGTGCGAATCGTGGGTCACCGGGATGTACCAGGTCGACCCGCAATGTATGCAACGACGCGCCAGTTCCTCGACTACTTCAACTTAAAGTCTCTGGAGGAGTTGCCCCCGCTGGCAGAGATCAAGGAGCTGGACAATCTATCCGGTGATTTGTTGGCGCTCCAAGCGGCCAACGAGGCGTCTTCTGGTGCGAACCCCGAAGGAGAGCTTGTAGAAAGTGAGCCTGCAGAAACTGAGCTAGAAAGCAGTCTAGAAAGTGCTGCTGAAAGCAATGCCGAAAGTGCCCCGACCGAGCAGGCAGCGGCAGCAGCTCTCGCGGACGAAGCGGACGACGATCATCTGGATCATGAAACACCACACGCTGCTGAAGCGTCAATTGAGGAAGCCCCGAGTGTCGAACTCGAAGAAAGCCAAGAATACGCCAGTAAAGACTGAGAGCGCTGACGCCGACAAAGCAGAGGGCGAGAAGCTCCAGAAAGCCCTTGCCCGAATTGGACTGGGGTCGCGGCGTGAAATGGAGCGCTGGATTGAAGCGGGTCGATTCCGTGTAGACGGTAAGCCGGTGAAGCTAGGTGACCGAGTAACTCTGGGGCAGCGAGTTACCCTCGATGGTAATCCGGTCGCGCTGGAAGACGTTGAACAGGTTCGCTGCTTGCTCTATCACAAGCCCGTTGGTGAGGTCTGCTCGCGCAGCGATCCAGAGGGTCGGCGCACGGTATTCGCATCCCTGCCTGACTTAAAAAGTGGTCGCTGGATTGTCATCGGGCGCCTGGATTACAACACATCAGGTTTGCTGTTGTTCACAACCGACGGCGAACTTGCCCATTCATTGATGCATCCCTCAAGCATGATCGAGCGGGAGTATCTCGTACGGGTCATGGGTAACGTCGACGACGATATGATAGCAACGCTCAAAAAAGGCGTTGAGCTTGATGACGGTCCCGCGCGTTTTACGGACGTGGTCGATGGTGGTGGCGAGGGGATCAATCGTTGGTTTTACGTTGTGCTCATGGAGGGACGAAACCGTGAAGTCCGACGACTATGGGAATCTCAGGGCCTCACCGTGTCGCGCTTGAAGCGGGTTCGATACGGCGATGTGTTCATACCCTCGAAACTCAAGAAGGGGGAGTGGATGGAGCTCCCGAATAAAGATGTCGAAGTGCTCTATGGCATGGCGGGTATTGAGCCCAAGCAGGCGAAGCCTCTCAGTGCCAAAGAGCAGGAAAAGCTCGATCGCTTAGCCAAGAAAGCGGGTCGCAGAACCAGCCGAAGGTTGTTTGATGGCGAATCGCGGATGGAACGAAGGAAAAAGCGAAAATGAAGGGCCCGCACATTCGCTGATTGGCCAGTCTCTGCTCGCTCAGAGCGCGCCAAGCCCTCAGCTCTGTGCGCTTAGCCGCTGCCCGTTGAGTGCTTTGCTTGCAGGACTCATCAAATAAATCCATGCATTCATGAGTGCTTCGGGGCTGGGGTTCGACTCGGGTGGTTCGGCCGGGTAGGCAAGCCGCCTCATCGCAGTATTGACTGCGCCTGGGTTTAAGCTGTTAACGCGAATGTTAGAGATGCCCCCCAATTCATCAGCGAGCACCTGCATCATGCCCTCGGTTGCGAATTTCGATGTGGCGTAGGCACCCCAAAAAGCGCGCCCGACACGCCCAACCCCTGAACTTGTAAACACCACCGAGGCATCAGGTGCTGCCTCAAGTAGTGGCATGAGCGTTTGGGTCAGCATAAACGCTGCATTGACATTAACCTGCATGACTTGATGCCACGTGGCAGCGCTGGTCTGGCTCATGGGCTTGCGATCACCAAGGATGCTTGCATTGTGCAGAATGCCGTCGAGCTTATCGCAGCTTTGCGATAGCTCTGCAGCCAGGGCGCAAAGGCCGTCGTGGGTTACCTGCGACAGGTCTGTCGGGATGATTGCAGGGGTTGGAAGTCCTTCCGCAATGATGGCGTCGTAGGTTGACTCCAGTTTGGCCTCGGTCTTACCCAACAACAGGACTTCGGCCCCGCAGCGCGCATATGCCATTGCGGCGGCGCGACCGATGCCCGCGCCTGCGCCGGTGACAAGGATGGTTCGCGCTTTGAGTTCATCTGATGCGGGCTGCCAGTTTTTAGGAACGAACGTCACTGAATCATCCTCATAATCATTTCCAGAAGTGCTTCGCTGGAGTCGACGCTGGCATCCGCCTGCCAGGTCGCTGGATCATCACCATCTTCAATGTATCCGTAGGTGGCTGCAATAGTAAAACAGCCCGCTCGTCTTCCGGCATCGATATCCCGCTTATGATCGCCGATGTAGATGGTTCGCTGGGGCAGAGCAGATAGCTGTTTGCAGCCCAGTAAAATGGGTTCTGGATGAGGCTTGGCGTGCACAACATCGCAGGGGGTGATCAAGCTCTGCGCGGGAGGCCGAAACACCATGGCATTCATGAGTGGCTCAGCAAATCGGCGAAACTTGTTAGTCACCACGCCCCAAGGAATGCCCTCTGCGCCAAGATGCGTGACCAGCGCCTGAATGCCTGGGTAGGGCTTGGCCGAGTGGCCCAGCACGGCCTCATAGTGGTTGAGAAATTCGCTGCGATAATCTTCGTACTCGGGGTGCGAGGCTTCAATGCCCAGCGCCAGCGTCACTAGCGCGCCGGAGCCGTTGGATACGGATTTTCTGATGACTGACTGGTCCATTGGGGACAGTCCGTGATTCGCGCGCATTTGCTGGACTACCGCGACGAATTCCTCCGCGGTATCAATCAGGGTGCCGTCGAGGTCAAATATGACCCCTTCAGGCCGTCGGACATAGTCGTTCACTCGACGGTGCCAGGTTTTACCGCGCGCACCATGTAGTTCACCGATACATCCCGTTCATCAAGCCGGTAATGGCGCGTAATCGGGTTGTAAGTCAGCCCGGTCATCTGTTGCAGCTCGAGCCCTGCATCGCGAATCCAGCGTGCGAGCTCCGAGGGGCGAATAAACTTCGCGTACTCATGGGTACCTCGAGGTAGCAGGTTGAGCACATACTCGGCGCCGACAATGGCAAAAGCGAACGCTTTGGTGTTGCGGTTGATGGTCGAAAAATAAAGATCGGCGCCGGGTTTGGCGAGCTCACTGCAAGCCTTCACGACGGCAGCGGGGTCGGGAACGTGTTCTAGCATTTCCAGACACGTCACAACATCGTAGGTCGCGGGCGCTTGCTCAGCGAGGGCTTCAGCCGTGATTTTCTCGTAGTCGATGTCGAGTTGGCTTTCGAGTCGGTGGATCCGCGCGACGGAGAGTGGCGCCTCTCCCATATCAATTCCCTTGGCGTTTGCTCCCCGCCAAGCCATTGCTTCGGTCAGGAGCCCACCACCACACCCCACATCAAGCAGGCTTTTACCGTCCACGTGGGAAAAGCTGTCAATCCAGTTGGCTCGCAGGGGATTGATTTCATGGAGTGGTTTGAATTCACTTGTGGGATCCCACCAACGAGATGCGAGTGCTTCAAACTTGGCAATTTCAGCGTCGTCAACGTTGAGGTTAGTCATTGGCTGCTTTCTTCCTTGAGAGGTGCCGTGTCGCTCGGTGTCGCGCCGAATTCGGCGAGTTTTTCGCGCCAAAACTCTGCACGCTGAGCGATCGCCGGCCAGTCGAGTGTTTGTAATGCGCCGTCCTGTACCAGCATTTTACCGCCTACCCACGTGTGAGTGACCTCGCAACCGCTCGTCGCATAAACCAACTGCGAGAGCACGTTGTGAATCGGTTGAGTTCCCGGACGATCGAGATCTACTGCGATCATGTCCGCCAGCTTACCGACCTCCAGTGAGCCCAGTTGCGATTCATAGCCCAGCGCTTTTGCGCCATTAATGGTAGCCATTTCCAATGCGGTTTGCGCGGCTACTGCGGTAGATTCCCCCGAGCCGACCTTTGCCAGCAAAGCGGCTGTCTGCAGCTCGCTGAGCATATTTAATCGATTGTTGCTGGCAGCACCGTCGGTGCCTAGCGCAACATTAATGCCGCGATCCAAAAGTTGTTGGGCCGGACAGCTGCCCGAGGCAAGTTTCATGTTGGATCTGGGGCAGTGAATCACGTGAGCGCCGGTTTCCTCGACGACCGCAATATCGTCATCGGATACCGACGTCATGTGTACGCACTGAGTGCGCGGGCCCAGCATGCCGATACGATTGAGCTGGTCGATCGGTCGCTCTCCCAATGCCTCCAGTGACATCTGAACCTCACCGTGTCCCTCATGAATGTGTATTTGGAGGGGGGCGTCCAGTTCATTGGCTAAGGTCGCCACGCGGCTCAGAGTAGGTTCATCGACAGTGTTAGTGGCGTGGGGGCCAAACCCTATCTCGATGCGCTCATGCTCGCGGTAACGATCCCGCAGCGCGAGGCCCTTGCCGAGATACTCTTCCGGATCTCTCGCCCAGCCGGTTGGCACCGACATGACGGGGAAACAAAGTTGAGCGCGAACACCCACTAAATCAGCACGCTCAGCAGTGATATCGGGGAAGAAATACATGTCGCTGAATGTTGTGGTGCCCCCGAGCAGCAGTTCGGCGAGCGCCAGGTCAGTGCCGTCGCGGACAAACTCCTCGGAAACAAAGTGCGACTCGGCAGGCCAGATGTGCTCCTTTAGCCACGTCATCAGCGGGTGATCGTCGGCATATCCCCGAAGCAGTGACATGGCGGAGTGTCCGTGGCAGTTGATGAATCCCGGCAGCAGTGTTTGCCCGGGCAACTCCAGATGTTCTCGAGCATCGAGCGTGCGCGCCGTTTCGGTCGGCAATATTTCTTGAATGGTGCCAGAGCCCACAACGATGCTGTGCTCCTGCAGCACCACGCCTTGGGGCACTACGGGGACGATCCAACGGGGATGAATAACCAGATCTGGGGTGTTCATGGTGGATTCCTGTTGCGGATGCCCCAGTATAACCGGAGCGCAGGATGTGCGTCCCCGTAACGGTGATACGACAGGGGTTTCAGTTAGTTGGAAAGGTGACTTTTGATGGCCGAACCGGCCGGAATTTGATACGCTCGGCGGTTGAAACACACCACCCTCTATTCCCTTCCAGCGAAGCAGGCCGAATGGCAGAAACACCGAAAGATATTGCCCGAGAAGTTCTCCCGGTAAACATCGAGGATGAGCTGAAACAGTCATACATGGACTACGCGATGAGCGTCATCGTCGGTCGGGCCCTGCCCGACGTGCGCGACGGTCTCAAGCCAGTGCATCGGCGCGTTCTGTTTGCCATGAATGAGCTCAATAACGACTGGAACAAGGCTTACAAGAAATCGGCCCGGGTGGTCGGTGATGTCATCGGTAAGTACCATCCCCACGGTGATTCGGCGGTATACGACACCATCGTGCGCATGGCCCAGACCTTCTCGCTGCGCTACACACTTGTTGATGGGCAAGGGAACTTTGGTTCGGTTGATGGGGATCGCGCCGCTGCAATGCGCTACACCGAGATCCGCATGCGCAAACTGGCACATTCATTGTTGGCCGATCTCGAAAAGGAAACCGTCGATTTCGTTGATAACTACGACGGTACCGAGCGCATCCCGTCGGTATTGCCGACCCGCGTTCCCAATCTGCTGGTTAACGGCTCCTCGGGTATTGCTGTGGGTATGGCGACCAACATCCCGCCTCACAACATGCGCGAGGTGATTGCCGGCTGCATTGCGTACATCGATAACCCGGAAATCACAGTCGATGGCTTGATGGAGTACATCCCAGGCCCTGATTTTCCTACCGGCGCCATTATTAACGGGCGAGCGGGCATTGTTCAGGCGTACCGGACTGGACGTGGGCGTATCTATGTACGTGCGCGGGCGGAGGTCATCCACGATGACACCCGGGGCAAAGACATCATCATCATTCATGAAATCCCTTATCAGCTGAACAAGGCGCGATTGATCGAGCGGATCGCCGAGTTGGTCAAAGAAAAGAAAATTGAAGGCATAACCGAACTCCGCGATGAGTCTGACAAGGACGGTATGCGCGTTGTTATCGAGCTGCGGCGGGGTGAGGTGGGCGACGTCGTCCTTAATAACCTGTACGCGCAAACCGCTCTGCAGTCAGTCGTAGGCATTAACATTGTCGCGCTGGTGGACGGTCAGCCCAAAGTCCTCAACTTGCGAGACATGATTGAGGCATTTATCCGTCATCGCCGTGAGGTTGTCACCCGTCGGACGGTGTATCTGCTGCGTAAGGCTCGCGAGCGAGGGCACGTGCTCGAGGGGCTGGCGATCGCGCTGGCGAATATCGATGAAATCATCGACCTCATCAAGGCATCGCCAACCTCAGCCGACGCCAAGGAAAAACTGATCGCGCGGTCCTGGACCCCTGGTGATGTCACGGCAATGCTTGAACGCGCGGGCGCGGATGCCTGTCGCCCGGATGATCTTGACGCCGCTTTTGGCTTGCATTCAGGGCAATATCATTTATCCCCCGCTCAGGCGCAGGCGATTTTGGATCTGCGCCTGCATCGGCTGACCGGACTCGAGCACGAAAAACTGTTGCAAGAGTACGCGGACAAACTGGCGGAAATTGCGGGCTACCTCGAAATTCTGGGTGACCCTGACCGACTGCGTCAGGTTATCCGTGACGAGTTGCTCGAAATTGTCGAAGAGTTTGGTGATGAGCGGATGACTGAGATCACCGACTCGCCCCATGACCTGACGGTCGAAGATCTTATTACTGAAGAAGACCGTGTGGTCACTATCTCCCACGGGGGCTACGCGAAAACCCAGCCGCTGACCGACTATCAGGCGCAGCGGCGAGGCGGGACCGGGCGTTCTGCGACCGCAGTTAAAGACGAGGACTTTGTCGAGCATCTGCTGATCGCGAGTACCCACGCAACGATCCTGTGCTTCTCGAATCTGGGCAAAGTGTACTGGTTGAAGGTGTTTCATATTCCCTTGGCTAGCCGGAATTCCCGTGGTCGACCCATGGTCAATTTGCTGCCGCTGGACGATGGCGAGCGCATTACGTCCATCTTGCCTGTCGAAGGCTATGAAGATGACCATTTCATTGTGATGGCGACGGCGAAGGGTGTTATCAAGAAGACCGAAATGGGCCAGTTTGCCCGCCAGCGAAGTGTCGGCTTGCGAGCGATTGGTCTTGACGAGGACGATTGGCTCATCGGCACAGCGGTGACCGATGGAAGCTGCGACATCATGCTGTTCTCCAGCGAAGGTAAAGCCGTCCGGTTTGCTGAGAGTGCAGTGCGCGCGATGGGTCGAACGGCCCGAGGTGTGCGCGGTATTAATCTCAGTGCAGATCACCGTCTAATCTCCTTGATCATCCCCAAGGCGGGCGGGCGTATTCTGACTGTTAGTGAAAATGGCTACGGCAAGCGCACCGAGAATGTAGATTTCCCGATCAAGGGGCGTGGCACTAAAGGTGTTATCGCGATGGCGACCACCGCCCGAAACGGGTCTTTGGTCGGTGCCGAACAGGTCTTTGAGACCGATGAACTTATGCTGATCTCTGATCAGGGTACTGCGGTACGCACAAGTGTTGCGGAAGTGTCTGTGTTAGGTCGGAATACCCAGGGCGTTAGGGTTATCCGCACTCGTGAAGATGAACGCTTGGTGAGCGTCAGTCGGATTGCGGAAGACGATGATGCGGCGGAAGAAGCAGCGCCCGTCCATGCGGCGGTCGATGACTCGGCAGCTGACGCTGCAGAGGTTGTTGACGGTGCTGCTGATGGTGCTGGCGACACCCCCTCGACTGATGACTCAGACGTTACCGAGGAGGATTGATCTGTGACCCGAGCCCATAATTTTTGCGCTGGCCCCGCAGCGCTTCCCGAGGCTGTGCTTGAGCGTGCACGGGATGAGATGTTGGATTGGCATGGCGCCGGTGCGTCAATCATGGAACTCAGTCACCGCAGCCCAGAGTTTGTAGGCGTCATGGAGCGGGCCGAGGCAACGCTGCGCCGATTGATGGGCATCGATGACGATTACGCAGTCCTCTTTGTTCAGGGAGGCGCGAGTCTCCAGTTTGCGGCAGTGCCACTTAATTTAGCGAGCGCGACGGACTCCGCAGACTATGTGGTGACGGGTCAGTGGTCTAAAAAGGCATTAGCGGAAGGCAAGCGGTTGGTGGATGCCCGTCTGGTCGCCAACTCTGAAGAGACCAAATACAGCACAGTACCTGCCCAGCGCGATTGGTCAGAGCTGTCGGGTTCCTATTTGCATTACTGCCCCAACGAGACCATCGGTGGTGTGGAATTCGCTTGGATCCCCGATGTTGAGGCACCGTTAGTTGCTGATATGTCATCGACGATTCTGTCGCGTCCCATTAATGTGTCACGTTTCGGTGTGATCTATGCGGGCGCCCAGAAAAATATTGGTCCTGCGGGTGTCGCACTGGTGATTGTGCGCAAAGATCTATTGGGTCGGGCGCGCTCGGATTGTCCCGCCATGCTCAATTGGCAAACTGCTGCAGACAACGACTCGATGTACAACACGCCGCCAACATTCTCTGTCTATCTGGCTGGGTTGGTTTTTGAATGGTTGGAGGCGCAGGGTGGGCTGTCAGCGATGGAGGCAATCAATCGGCGCAAAGCAGAGCGCTTATACGGGTTGATTGATAGCAGCAGTTTTTACGCCAACCCGGTAGAGCTACCAAGCCGGTCGTTGATGAACGTGCCGTTTACGCTGGCCGACGCCGCCCTCGACAAAACGTTTCTTGCCGAGTCTGAGGCTGCGGGGCTGTTGAATCTGAAAGGGCACCGCTCTGTCGGTGGTATGCGCGCCAGTATCTACAATGCGGTCGACGAGTCATCGGTCGCTGCTTTGTGCGACTTTATGGCGGATTTCGAGCAGCGCCACGGCTGATTTATGGCGAGCGATGAGCAACTGGCAGAGATTCGCGCGCGCATCGACAGTATCGATGCGCAGTTGCTAACGCTTATTAGTGACCGTGCCCGTTGCGCTCAGGCAGTGGCTGAGATCAAACTGGCTGCGGCACGAGAAGCCACAGAAGAGGCGCCGCTATTTTACCGCCCGGAGCGAGAAGCGCAGGTACTGCGTTCTATCCAGGAGCGAAATCCCGGCCCGTTGCCTGCGGATTACATTGCTCGGATCTTCCGCGAGATCATGTCGAGCTGTCTGGCTCTGGAACAGCCTCTAACCGTTGCCTATCTTGGCCCCGTGGGGACTTTTTCACAGTCAGCCGCGCGCAAGCACTTTGGTCAATCAGCAATCCCGCGAGCGTTGCCATCAATACAGGCGGTCTTTCGGCAGGTCGAGGACCGGCACTGTGATTTTGCAGTGGTACCCGTTGAGAATTCCACCGAAGGCATGGTCGGCCAGACCTTGGATTGTTTTCTGGAGTCGCCCCTGCAGATCGTGGGCGAAGTGGAATTGCCCATCGTCCACCACTTGCTCGCCCAGGCCGACACCGATAGAGCGGATTTGACGGTGATCTATGGGCACGAGCAGGCCCTGGCCCAATGCCGAAATTGGCTCGACACCCAGTATCCCAACGTTGCTCGGGAAGCTTGTTCAAGCAATGGTGAGGCTGCGCAGCGTGCTCAGCAGCAGCGGGGCGTTGCTGCGATTGCCGGAGATCTTGCTGCAGAGACTTATGAGTTACGAAAACTCGCTGAATCTATTCAGGATTTGGTCTGGAATACTACGCGGTTCCTAGTGCTTGGCCGCGAGGCAGTGCCGCCGAGTGGTAAAGACAAGACATCCATTTTGGTATCGGCCAGAAACAAACCGGGCGCGCTCCTTGGATTGCTGAGACCGTTTGAAGACTCGGGTGTTAGTCTGACGCGCATCGATTCTCGACCCTCCAAAACCGAGAAATGGACCTACGTGTTTTACATTGAATGCGAAGGGCATGTCGAAGATGCCGTGATTAGCGAGATTATGACCGAGCTCGAAGAGCATTCGATCATGCTCAAGCGCCTCGGTTCCTACCCGCGCGCACCGATCTGATCCCGATGACGTTCTCCGCCCAGCGAATTGCACTTCTGGGGCTAGGCCTTATTGCTGGGTCTCTGGGAAAAGCCCTGCGCGCCGGAGGATGGCAGGGGGAGCTTGTGGGTTGGGGGCCTCGCGAGCAGAGCCTGCGCCGCGGCGTGGAACTTGGAGTCATCGATCGGTTTTCGCTGGATTTGGATGCGGCCATTGCCGGTGCCGATATCATCGTGATTGGGGCGCCGCCAATTGCCACCGGCAAACTCCTCGGCATGCTGTTGCCGCGTTTGGCCGCTGTGGATTCCCAGCCCATCGTCACTGATCTCGCAAGTATCAAAGGCTGGGTGATCGAACAAGCTGCACACTCCTACAGCCGGTTTGTACCCGGACACCCGATTGCTGGCTCTGAACACAGTGGGGTGGCCGCATCGGTCGCAACGCTGTTTGCGGGACGAGAGGTTATTTTGACCCCTGAGGCCCAAACGGATGCTTTTGCCATGCAGCAGGTATCGGCGATGTGGCAGTTAACTGGCGCACGGGTAACAACCATGTCGGTCGCGGATCATGACGCTGCGTTGGCAGCGAGCAGCCACTCCCCTCATATGGTGGCCTATGCCCTGACAATGGCACTGTCCAATGATCCACTAACGCCGATGAAGCATGGTGGTGGGGCTTTGCGCGACATGACGCGCATCGCCGGGTCTGATCCGGTCATGTGGCGTGATATTGCCCTGACCAACCGCGATGCAGTGGTGGAGGCGATGTCCGCTGTAGAGCGCGAGCTCGCAGATGTTAAAGCACTGATCGCGGCAGGTGATGGCGATGCAATGCATGAGTATTTTGCGCGTTGTCGCGACGTCAGGCGGAGCCACGATGCTGTTTTAAACCCCTTGTTTACCGACTTAGAGGCCGATGCAGCTCCGGTCGTTAACAATCAAACGAAAGAGTAATCAGTCATGAAATTTCTGGTCAAACCCGGCGGTGCTTTGGTTGGGCGGTTGCGGGTCCCCGGTGATAAATCCATGTCTCACCGCTCGGTCATGCTCGGTTCGATGGCCGAGGGCACAACCCGGGTATCGGGTTTCCTCGAAGGTGAAGACGCACTGGCGACGGTCGCTGCGTTTCGGTCCATGGGTGTGCAGATTGAAGGGCCGGAGAATGGCGAACTGCAGATACACGGCGTTGGCTTGGGCGGACTCCAGCCTCCGACCGAGCCCCTTGATATGGGCAATTCCGGTACCAGTATGCGTTTGCTCAGTGGCATTTTGGCCGGCCAGAGTTTCGCAAGTGAATTAACCGGCGACGTCTCACTACAAAAGCGACCAATGGGACGCGTCATTACGCCCCTCAGCAGCATGGGCGCCAAGGTTCACTCGGCAGAGGATGGTAGGCCGCCGCTTCATATCGAAGGCGATCATCAACTCAAAGGTATTCACTACGACCTACCCATGGCCAGTGCTCAGGTAAAGTCGGCGGTGCTTCTCGCTGGACTGTTTGCATCGGGACGAACGTCTGTCACCGAACCCGCACCAACCCGCGACCATACCGAGCGCATGCTGCGCGGTTTTGGTTA
Source organism: Luminiphilus sp. (assembly GCA_965657905.1). GTDB lineage: Bacteria > Pseudomonadota > Gammaproteobacteria > Pseudomonadales > Halieaceae > Luminiphilus. The sequence goes on from CBFHPT010000003.1 coordinate 237,544, forward strand.
TGACGTGCAGGCGATCAATGGTGTCATCAGTCTCGAAGGCGGTGGTCAGCTGACCGCAGCGACGATTGATGTCCCCGCCGATGTCTCCTCGGCAGCATTCTTTTTGGTCGGTGCAAGCATCGCACCGGGCTCTGATCTTGTGTTGGAGCATGTCGGCATGAACCCCACCCGCATTGGGGTGCTCAATATACTAGGGCTGATGGGTGCTGATATTTCGGTTCTGAATGAGCGTGAGGTCGGGGGTGAGCCGGTGGCCGATCTTCATGTGCGCTATGCGCCCTTAAAAGGTATCGACATCCCGCTGGAGGAGGTGCCTCTCGCGATTGACGAGTTTCCCGCGCTCTTTATTGCAGCGGCCTGCGCTGAGGGCACCACCGTTCTCTCGGGAGCCGAGGAACTGCGAGTGAAAGAGAGCGATCGTATCGCCAGCATGGCCGAGGGTTTGACGACCCTTGGCATCACTAACGTTGTAAAGCCTGACGGTATCGTTATCGAGGGTGGCGAGATGGGGGGCGGCGCTATTCGCACATTCCACGATCACCGGATTGCCATGAGTTTCGCCATAGCGGGGCTGCGCGCGGGTGGTGCTGTCGAAGTGCTCGACTGCGATCACGTGTCAACGTCGTTCCCGCGCTTCGCTAGCTTGTCTGCAGGTGTGGGTTTGCGACTCAGCGAGGTGGAATAACCGTGTCGGTGCCTGTGATTTGCGTCGACGGTCCCAGTGGGGCGGGCAAGGGAACGATAAGCCAGCGGCTTGCCGAACACCTGGGATGGCAGCTGCTCGATAGCGGCGCCTTGTATCGGGTTGTTGGTCACGCCTGCGTTGAGCACGGTATTGACTGGGGCGATGTACCGGGCGTGACTCAAGTAGCCCGCGGGCTGGATGTGACCTTTGAGCCCAGATCTCGGGGTGTCGGCGTGATTTTGGTAGGAAAAGATGTCACCGCCGCGATTCGTTCGGAATTTGGTGGTCAGGGCGCATCGGCGGTTGCGGCGATACCTGAAGTGCGCGAGGCGCTGCTGGCGCGCCAGCGTGAGTTGGCAATTTCGCCGGGGCTAGTGGCCGACGGGCGGGATATGGGCACAACCGTTTTTCCATCAGCACCGCTCAAATTGTTCCTCACGGCGAGTGCTCAAGCCCGCGCGGAGCGACGCCAGGCCCAGTTGCTAGAGAGGGGTGAAAGTGTTAGCCTGCCGCGCCTTCTTGAAGCCATCAAGGAGCGTGACGCCCGCGATTCCAACCGTGAAGCGTCACCGCTCGTCGCAGCGGAAGATGCCGTCACCATAGACAGTACATCACTGTCCATTGATGAAGTATTCAACCGCGCGATCGGCCTTGCGACTGAAAGAGGACTAGGAACGCGGATTTCCGGCTGACGGCCAGACACCTCGGAACCCGCTTTTTAATCATGACCCGACTTTGTCTGGAAGTCGATTGGTGTGGCTTTGCCACTTATAAAATAGGTATTTTTGATGAGCGAATCATTCGCCGAGCTGTTTGAAGAGAGCCTCAAGACCGTCGAGATGGAGCCCGGAGCAATTGTTACCGGTGTTGTTATCGACATTGATAATGAGTGGGTAACTGTCCACGCTGGCCTGAAGTCAGAAGGTGTTATCCCCCTCGACCAATTCGTGAACGCCAATGGCGAATGCACATTAAACGTCGGGGATGAAGTTCAGGTTGCCCTAGAGACCGTTGAAGACGGTTTCGGTGAAACCAAGCTTTCCCGTGAAAAAGCCAAGCGCGCCGAGGCCTGGAAGCGTCTCGAAGCAGCGCACGTTGCCGATGAAGTTGTCACAGGCGTGATTAACGGCAAGGTTAAAGGTGGCTTTACTGTCGATATCGATTCAATCCGGGCGTTCCTGCCGGGTTCACTGATCGATGTCCGCCCCGTTCGCGAGACGACCCACCTTGAAGGCAAGGAACTGGAATTCAAGGTCATCAAGCTCGACCAGAAGCGCAACAACGTTGTGGTTTCTCGCCGTGCTGTCATGGAAGCGGCTAATAGCGCAGAGCGCGAAGAACTGCTCGAGAATTTGCAGGAAGGCATGTCCGTCAAGGGCGTGGTCAAGAATCTTACCGATTACGGCGCCTTTGTTGACCTCGGCGGCGTAGACGGCCTGCTGCACATCACCGATATGGCTTGGAAGCGTATCAAGCATCCAAGCGAGATCGTGGAAGTTGGTCAGGAAATGGATGTCAAAATCCTCAAGTTCGATCGCGAGCGCAATCGCGTATCACTTGGACTCAAGCAGTTGGGCGAAGATCCATGGGTTGAAATCACCAACCGTTACCCAGAGGGTGCTCGTGTCAATGCGCGCGTCACCAACCTGACTGATTACGGCTGCTTCGCAGAAATCGAAGAGGGCGTCGAAGGTCTGGTTCACGTCTCTGAGATGGATTGGACCAACAAGAACGTTCACCCATCAAAGATCGTGCAACTGGGTGATGAAGTCGAAGTCATGGTTCTCGATATCGACGAAGATCGACGTCGCATCTCACTGGGCATCAAGCAGTGCACTCAGAATCCATGGGATGCCTTTGCTTCTGACCACGCCAAGGGCGACCGTATCTCGGGCACCATCAAGTCGATCACTGACTTTGGTATCTTCATCGGTTTGGATGGCAACATCGACGGTCTGGTTCACTTGAGCGACATCAGCTGGAATGAGACTGGCGAAGAAGCTGTCCGCAACTACAAGAAGGGCGATGAGATCGAAACCGTCATTCTGTCTATCGATCCCGAGCGTGAGCGCATCTCACTGGGTATCAAGCAGATGGAAGAAGACGCGTTCACTTTGTATGTGAGCGACAACGATCGCGGTGCTATCGTCACCGGTCAAGTGACCGAAGTCGATGCGAAGGGCGCTGTCATCAAGCTCTCTGATGAGGTCGACGGCTATCTTAAAGTTGCAGATATCAGCCGCGAGCGCGTAGAAGATGCACGTTCGGTACTGAGTGTCGGCGAGTCTGTTGAAGCGAAGATCATCAACGTTGACCGCAAGAACCGTGGTCTTGGGTTGTCGATCAAAGCCAAGGATATGGACGACGAGAAAGAAGCCGTCCAGTCCCTCAAGCAAGACGAAGTGGCGTCACCCGGCACAATTGGTGACCTGATCAAGGCGCAAATGGATAAGTAATTTGCTAATTGATTGATGAAAAGGCCGGCTTTTGCCGGCCTTTTTCGTTTCAGAGGATGTAATACGAATACCTCGGTATAGTTGGATGATTGAGAGGCGTGCAAGGCTGAGTAACTTTGTTGACTAAACAAACTGGTTTTTCAATCGTCGCGGGTGATCCCGCCTTGTTAGGCGCAAGCCGCTGTGGCAACGGCTACAACTTCGCGCTATTCAGTGCCAACGCCAGCGCCGTCGAACTTTGTCTTTTTGACGCCAGTGGACACACCGAACTTGCGCGACTAACGCTCCCCGATTGCGACAACGGTGTTTGGAGCGGATTTGTTCCCCAGTTAACGCCGCCATTTACCTACGGTTACCGGGTGCATGGTCCTTGGGGAGCGGGAGGTAGCCACCGAGCGTCGGCGCGTTAATTTTGGCGGTCGCTGTGTGCACCACCCCAAGGAAGAAGATGGGTTCCGTGTCGAGTGGATTGAGACCTACAAGGTCGATGCCATCCCAGAGCTCATGCGACTGCTTATGGATGAGCATCATTTGAGTTGGAACACAGCGTAGGACATCACCACCCGTTGCATGGCGTGTACCAATCACACATTACTGCCCGAGGCCCTTGAGACGTGGTCGCTTCAGTTAATGGATGGTCTCTTACCACGAATTGCTGAAATTATTCGTGAAATCGATCGGCGCTGGACTGCTGAGCTGCGGGAGAGTGGCTTGTTTACGCGTGATCAAATTGCACGGATGGCCGTTATCGCCTACGAGCCCGATCAACGTGTGCGCATGGCTAACATGGGCGTTGTAGCCTGTTTCTCGGTAAAGGGCGTTGCAGCGTTGCATACCCAATTGATCAAAGAGGGCCTGTTTAAAGATTTCTAAACACTGGCACCCAGCAAGTTCAATAATAAAACCAATGGGGTAACGCCACGCCGCTGGCTGGATTTTAGCAAACGAGGATTGGCGGGTTTGATTACTGAAGTGGTTGGATCTGGCTGGCAGACCGACCTCGATCGTTTGGAAGGGTTGGTCAGCGTTGCGGAAGACCCTGCATTTCAAGATCGCTTTATGGCGCTCAAGCGTGAGAATAAAGATCGACTGGCGCAATTGGTGACCGATACCACTGGAGTGCTCATTGATCCGGCCACTATGATGTTCGATGTGCAGGTCAAACGGATTCACGAATACAAGCGACAGTTGTTGAACCTGTTGCACGTGGTTCACCTGTATGAACGAATTCTGCAAGGTGATACTGCCGGTATGACGCCACGATGCGTGCTCATCGGTGGCAAGGCGGCTCCCGGCTATGCTTTTGCCAAGCGTATTATTAAATTTGCCAATGATGTCGCTGCCACAATTAACAACGATTCCCGTGCCGAAGACTTGCTAGAGGTTGTGTTTTTCCCGAACTATCGGGTGAGTTCCATGGAGATTATTTGTCCAGGCACCGATCTTTCCGAACAAGTGTCGACCGCCGGTAAAGAGGCCTCGGGTACCGGCAACATGAAATTTATGATGAACGGCGCGGTGACCCTCGGCACCCTCGATGGGGCAAATATCGAAATCCGCGAGGCCGCGGGGGAAAACAATTTCTTCATGTTTGGTCACACGGCGGCAGAGGTCGCCGAGTTACGTCGCGATTATGATCCCAGTGCTTGGGTCGATGCCGATCCTGCATTGGCGCGCACGCTGGCGTTGATTGATTCAAATATGTTCAATAATGAGCATCCCGACATCGCAAGGGATGTGCTCGCATCAGTCTGGTCCCCCCACGAACCGTGGGTGACATTGGCGGATTTCACCAGTTACCGGCAGGCACAGATGGACGCTGGTAATGCTTGGGCTGACAGCCGTGCCTAGGCAAAAATGGCGATTATGAATACCGCGATGAGTGGCCGCTTTTCCAGCGATCGCACGATCGCGCAATATCGGGACGAAATTTGGTTTTCGGCTGGAAAAAACGGTTAAAAACTGCTTTTAAATTAGTAAGTTGCAAACCGACGGCGACCATTGGACAATGGCGGGCCAAGAACGATTGATGAACGCCGATGACCCGTAGCGAGTTAATAGACCTTATCGCGTCGCGACAGACGCAACTCAGTGCCAAAGACGTGGAACTGGCAGTGAAATTGATGATTGACCATATGGCCGAGTCATTGGCTAGTGGTGAGCGGATCGAGATCCGAGGTTTCGGTAGTTTCTCGCTGCATTATCGGGAGCCCCGTCGCGGTCGCAACCCCAAGACCGGCGATTCCGTGGACCTTGAAGGTAAGTACGTTCCCCATTTCAAGCCCGGTAAGGAGCTACGCGAGCGCGTCAACCGCTCGCTAAAGGCCGGGTTCTAAACGTGTCGCTGCTGCGAGCGCTATTGGGCATCCTGATGCTGGTCGCAATGATAGTGGCTGGGGGGCTTTTCGCGCTGCAGAATACGGTACCGGTGCCCGTCGACTTGCTCGTCATACAGTTGGCCGAGCGGACTTTGGCTTTGTGGTTGTTGCTGTCGCTGTCTCTCGGCGTAGTTTTAGGGCTTGGCGCGGCATCCGTTATGTTGTTCGGTCAGCGAGCGCGACTCGCCGCCCTGCGTCGGCAAAAGCAGCGGCTATCGCTGGAAGTTGATCGCCTTCGAAAGGTCGGACTCACCGACAGTGAATGATTTGTTACTGCTCGGCATCCTTTTCTTGGCTGTCGGACTCGGTTGGTGGCTAGGTCGGCATGGTGAAAAGCGTCTGCGATTAGCGTGGGACCCGTCATCGGCATTGCCCTCCCAGTATTACCGCGGCTTAAATTTTCTTCTCGATGGCAGTCAGGACAGTGCCATTGATGCGTTCACTCAGGCGCTGGAAGTCAATAGTGAAACCTTTGATACCCACATCGCCCTCGGAAACGTGCTGCGTAAACGCGGTGAAGTTGAGCGGGCCATTCGCATCCATCAGAATCTGCTCGCCCGTCCTAGCCTGCCAGTGGGGCAGCTGCATCTTGCTCACCTTGAGTTGGCGCGGGACTACATATCCGCCGGCCTGTTTGATCGTGCAGAGCGCTTGCTGCTCGACTTGGTGTCTGAGTCAGGAAGACATCGCCGGGTGGCGCGCCGTCATCTCTTAGAAATCTACGAAGCTCAGCGAGACTGGCAGGCGGCGCGTGACGTGGCTGATGCGCTGCAGACTAAGCGATCCCTTTTGCGCGGGAGTTCTCCAGTAGCTGACGAAGTGGGTCAGCCTGTTCCGGTGTTATTGGCGCATTATTGTTGTGAGCAAGCGAATAACGCCCTGGAGCGAAACGACTTTGCAGCGGCGAGATCGCACTTGAGTAAGGCCCTGAAATACGATCGAGGCAGCGTCAGGGCGACCCTGCAGTTGGGCGAGTTGGAGCTCAAGTGCGGCAATCCTGCAAAGGCCGCCAAAATATTGAAAAACATTAACGAACAAGATTCCGATTTCGTTCCGGCGAGCGTAGAGCTGCTCCGTCAGAGCCTTGTCGCCATTGGTCGCCGTGAAGAGTTGCAGCGCTATCTCGAGGCCTGCTTTCAGGCAAACCCCAGCACGCCGCTGGTGCTGGCTATCGCGGAAGAAATTCGCGATACCCAAGGCGCGGAGGAGGCGAAAGCGTTTCTGCGCGAGAGTCTTTCAGCCAAACCCTCTCTGCGTGGTCTTGCGATGTTGATGCGTTTACACAATGCAGCGGAAGCGGGCGACGATGAATATCTGCAAATCGATATCATCAAGCGCTTGGTTGAGGCGCGTTCTACGTATCGCTGCTTTCACTGCGGATTTAAGGGTCAGCAGCTTCACTGGTATTGCCCCGGGTGTAAGCATTGGGGCACGGTCCGCGACCAGGGAACAACAGGAGAATTTGTACGTGCCTGACGCCAAAATAGAAGCTGGGCCAGAAAGCCACGATCCGATAGGGCCGCTTATCGTTGCCCTCGATGTGTCATCCGCCGCTGAAGCGATTGGAATCGCCGACCGGCTTGATCCGGCCCGATGTCGAGTGAAAGTGGGTAAGCAGTTATTCACGCGTGAAGGGCCTAACTTAGTCACGGCGCTCCATGATCGGGGCTTTCAGGTCTTTCTCGATCTAAAGTTTCACGACATACCCAACACGGTGGCGCAGGCTGTGGCCGCTGCCGCTGACCTCGGTGTCTGGATGGTCAACGTTCATGCAAGCGGTGGTAGCCGCATGATGCAGGCCGCTCAAACGGTACTGGCTGATCGCGAGCAAGCACCGATTCTGATAGCGGTGACGGTACTGACCAGCATGGGCGCCTCGGATCTGATTGAGCTTGGGGATACACGAACACCCGAGGAGCGAGCGTTGTCGCTTGCAAAGTTGACCGCCGATAGCGGATTGCGTGGGGTAGTGTGTTCTGCGCAAGAGGCGCCGGTGATTCGCGCTGCACTGGGTGATGATTTCCTGCTGGTAACGCCAGGCATCAGACTCCCGGGTGACGCGGCTGGGGATCAGCGACGGGTGATGACGCCCGTCAGTGCCCTTGCGAATGGTGCTAATTATTTGGTGATGGGCCGGTCAATTACTGGCGCTGCTGATACCGATCAGGCAATTTCCGAAACCTTGTCATCTTTAACGTCCAAATGAAGGGCGTGGCCGCAGATGCTGTCTGAGGGCCAGGGTGAAAACCGTAATCTGCGCTTGGGTCGCTACCGAACCCAGACTGAGCAATTACGGAGATTAATCTATGATTCAGGCATTTTTAGGCAACCAATCAGCCCACGTTTTTGATGCATCTACTTCTGTCCAGCAGTTCCTTCGTCGCGGCGGCATGGCCTTGTTGCTGCTGCTTGCCGTTGGCGCAGCAACACTGGGCGCCCCTGCTTTTGCAGGCGAGCCGGCGGTCGTCAATATCAATACGGCGGGTCCAGAGGAGTTATCAGAGGGCTTGTCAGGCATCGGGCTGGCCAAGGCGTATCGAATCGTCGAATACCGTGAAGCCCACGGGCCTTTTGAAGCGGTGGAAGAGCTTGCAGAGGTTCGCGGTATTGGCGCCAACACCGTTGAAAAAAACCGGGAAGCCATCACGCTACAGTAGGGCCTCTATAGCGCCCGGAGCGCCTGTATGATTCTGCTTACAGGCGCCTCGGGTTACCTTGGTCGTGCCCTGTGCGCCAATTTAATTGCATCGGATTCCCCGGTAGTCTCTGCCGGGCGAAGCGTTTATCAAGACGACAGAGTTGAGCACCGAGCCCTTGACCTGGCACGCAATGCCGGTGTTCGCGATGCATTAGCGGGGGCCACCACGGTAATTCATTGCGCGGGTGTCGCTCACAACAAAGGCGCATTAGCTGACTACGACAATATCAATGTGCGCGCTTCGATGGCGCTCGCAGATGCGGCGGTGGCCCAGGGCGTTAAGCGATTCATTTACCTGTCGTCTCTCAATGTTGTGCCCCCGGAAGCGCGGGATCCCCAGGCCTCAGCGGCCTCGTTTCCGCAGCCCTCAGAGCGCTATGCGGCTTCGAAGTGGCGCGCTGAGCAGCAGTTGGAGGCTTTGGTCGCCTACTCAAACACTGAGCTCGTGCTTGTCCGACCGGCACTCATCTACGACCGGGAGCTCACCGCCAATTTGGCGACCCTTGCGCGTATCGCTCATCAGGTGCCGTTCGTGTTGCCCGAGGTGGGGCATCGGTCCATGATTTCACGATCGGAACTTGTGGCCCTGTTAATACACCTGGTTAGTTGCTCACTGGGCACGAATGATTCGAGTGTCCATCATTTGGCGGTGACTGATGGCCAGCAGTACTCGGCGGGAAGGATGTCGCGGGCGTTTGCTGGGCGAACGAGTTGGCCCCTACCTAAGACGCTTTGGCGGGCTGCCAGTGCGATTTGGGATTGGCGGGTTGGCGGGGCTCAGGGTGCTACGTGGTCATCGATTGCATCGCCCCATTGGACTGGAACCGTTGAGCCGGTTGAGGGGTGGCGACCCACGGTGACCTTAGAGAGCCTTTTTGGTGATGTTGACGATGCCGGAAACGGCGGTGCAGAGCCATGATTCTGGCGCTTTCTCTGGGGGTGAGTCTTCTTAGCTTACTGGCTTTCATGAAGATGGCGGACCGTGTCGGATTGCTAGATCGACCTAATGATCGCAGTCAGCATGACCGTCCTACCGTGGTGGGTGGCGGGATTGCAGTTGCTCTGAGTTGTAGTGTGACGCTTGTCGTTTTAGACGCCCTCAAGCCCGCCTTGTTTGACCTTTACCAAGCGCATACCGTTTGGATCCTCGCTGGTCTTGGTATGTGTTTAGCGTTGACGGGGCTTGCTGATGATCGCTTTAACCTACCCAGTGGTCCTCGCTTGGTCATCTACTCGCTGTGCGCGGCAGGTTTTCTCCTGTTTGCGGGCCCTCCGATGGGCTTGGTGCTCACGCTGGCGACAGTATTGCTGCTCGTTTGGGTCATTAACCTATTTAATTTTATGGATGGCGCGGATGGCTACGCAACAACACAGGCCCTGAGTGCCTGCGTCGGCCTCGTGATCCTGTCTTGGATTGTTGCACCGGAGGCAGCCGTGTTGCCCCTCGCGGCACTGATACTTGCCGCGGCGCTTCTCCCCTTGATGTGGTTTAACTGGCCGCCCGCTAAGCTGTTTATGGGGGATGCGGGGGCTGTATATATCGGCAGTTACTTGGGAGTGCTGGGGCTACTGGCTTACGTGACGGATGTTCGCCTAGCGTGTGTTTGGCTGATTTTGATGATGCCGTTTCTTGTTGATGCGTCTTTGACCCTAGTCATCCGGCTTAGTGGGGGGCACTTACCCCACGTAGCCCATCGAGATCATGCCTACCAACGTCTGCTTGAGAAAAGTCAAAGCCCCTTGCACCTTAATATTGCTTTACTCATGGTTCAGGGTGTGTGGTTGTTCCCCTTGGCCGCATGGGCTGCCATCGGAAACTATTCCCCTTGGATCTCGGTAATTTTGTCGGCAATTCCTTTTGTCCTGTTTGTGGCCTACCAGCGGCGTAACCCGTAAACTGGACGCTTGTTCAGTTGGCGACTACCGCATTGGTGGGTGCGCCGCTTAGCCCCTGATACGGAAGGAATCATGGTTAGATCCCTAGCCCATCGAATCAAGACACCTTTCGGCCGAATGGCTGAGCGTTGGTTCACCGAAGAACCCGACCACACAACCCCCTTTAACCTTCGTTTTACGTCATTGCTCATGCTCGACTTAGCCGTGGCCGCTCTGTCATTGATGGGCGCGGTCGCGCTTGGGGCTGAGCGGTCGCCCTTCCCTCAGAATGCCAACGAAGTCGTTGTCGGATTGATGAGCCTGTTGGTGACGTCGGTGATATTCGTGCGTCAAAGTCTTTATCGGTCGCTGATTCGTCACATGGGGCAGCAAGCGGTCTGGGATCTGATTCGCTCAGTGAGCTACTCGGCGCTGGTACTCGGCGCCGCCATTTTCTTCACGCAGGTTGAGGTGTCACGATCGGCGCCACTTGTCTATTGGTTGTTGCTGTTTGTGGGGACAGGCGGGTTACGCATGGTGATGCGTGCCTGGCACCAGGCCTCAGCCCGGTCGGGCGCCAAGCGTGTGATCATCTACGGGGCGGGTGAGTCAGGCCGACAGCTTTTACACGCGCTTAATCACGGTTCGTCTTATCAGGTGGTGGCGTTTGTTGACGACAACGTTGCCATGCACGACACGCTGATTAATGGACGACCAGTGCTGCGCTCTGATTTGCTGGAAACACTCGTTCAAGAGTACGGGGTCGCTCAGGTATTGCTGGCCGTACCCTCAGCTTCTCATGAGCGGCGTCGAGAAATCATCAGTTCGCTGGTCGGCATGCCGGTACACGTTCGTACCGTGCCCAAAATTTCTGAGCTCGTGGCGGGGCGCGCCAGTGTTAACCAAATTCAGGATGTGGATCTTGACGATCTGTTGGGGCGTGATCCGGTGCCACCGCATCCCGAGCTCATCGACAGCTGTATAACCGACAAGGTTGTTATGGTGACCGGCGCTGGGGGCTCAATTGGTTCGGAGCTCTGTCGACAAATTCTCGATTCGCGCCCTAGAGAGCTCATTCTCCTTGAGGTCTCGGAGTTTGCTTTGTATAAAGCCGAGCGCGAACTCCGTGCTTTGTGTCAGGAGCGGCAGCTGCGTTTCCCAGTGATCACACTGCTGGGCACGGTCCGAGACGAGCGCCGGCTTGAATCCTTATTTCGGACCTTTAAGGTTGATACGGTTTACCATGCGGCAGCTTACAAGCACGTGCCAATGGTTGAGCATAATATTGCCGAGGGCGTTATGAATAACGTGCAGGGCACGTGGTCCGCAGCCCAGGCCGCCCATCGCGCTGGTGTATCGACTTTTGTTTTGGTGTCTACCGATAAAGCTGTGCGACCCACCAATGTGATGGGCGCTTCAAAGCGTTTTGCCGAGCTGATACTACAGGCCATGGCGCAGTTAGAAACACAGACGCGTTTTTGTATTGTGCGCTTTGGCAATGTCTTAGGTTCGTCGGGATCGGTTGTGCCCTTGTTCAGGGAGCAGATCGAGCGGGGTGGGCCGGTCACAGTCACTCATCCCGAGGTTTCCCGTTACTTCATGAGTATTCGCGAGGCTGCGCAGTTGGTCTTGCAGGCGGGTGCAATGGGCACCGGTGGCGATGTTTTCGTGCTCGATATGGGTGAGCCGATCCGCATTGTTGATCTTGCTCGACGAATGATCCGCTTGAGCGGCTATGAGTTAGAGGGCGACGCGTTGTCCTTCGACCATATTGACATTGAGTTCATTGGTTTGCGCCCTGGTGAAAAATTGCATGAGGAACTGCTGCTAGGCACCTCGGTTGCGGGCACTGGGCATCCAATGATTATGCGGGCCGAAGAGGCTTGCCTCGATTTCGATGAGCTTGATGCCGCGACCAAAGCGCTGATGGCAGCCTGTGATCAATTGGATTGTGGCGAAGTGACTCGTATTTTCCACCAGTATGTCATTGGCTATTCAGGTCACGAGCCTCGTTACGACTTTATCTGGGTGAAAGAAGGCCGCGTTGGAAAGCGCCAGCGTAAGCCACTGGACGCGGGGAATGTCACTCATTTACCACTCGTCCAGAACCCTCCCCGAAGTTAACGGAAGCGCGTAAACTGATCACCTCCGTTTTTGTTGAGGTGAGTGATGGCCAGCTTTGATGTGTTTAATGGTGACGCTGACGGCATCTGCGCACTTCTCCAGTTGCGTCAGCAGGCGCCGAACGATGCCCAGCTGATCACAGGAGTTAAACGTGACATCGCATTGCTAGAGCGTGTTCCCGCTGAAGCCGGAGACACAGTGACAGTGCTTGATGTCTCTCTCGATAAGAACCGAGCACCGCTGGCCCATATTCTCGACGCCGGAGCCTCAGTCTTTTATGTCGACCATCATCACCCGGGGGATTTACCAACCTCGGATCACCTGACTGCCTTGATCAATGTGGCGCCCGAGGTGAGTACCTCTTCCTTGGTCAATGGCTATCTTGGGGGAGCCCGCGCCGGATGGGCAGTCGTTGGCTGTTACGGGGATAATTTAGATACCACGGCTGAGAAAATTGCCGCCACGATGTCCTCTGTTGGCGATCTCGCGCGCTGGAAGGCTTTGGGCGTGTTGATTAACTACAACGGTTACGGCGCCAAGGTAGATGACCTGCATTTTGCGCCCGAAAACCTTTATCGACGGCTGTTGCCCCACGACAGCCCCGATGACTGCCTTGAGAATGATCCCGAACTGTTCGCGACGTTGAGTGCCGCTTACGACGATGATATGCGTCACGCGGAGACCGCGCCGCGACTGGTTGAAGATGGTGTTATCGCCGTCGTTGAATTCCCCGATTCGCCATGGGCTCGGCGTGTGAGTGGTGTGTACGGCAACTATCTGGCGAACTACGCCCCCGATCGGGCGCATGCTGTTGTGACAGAGATTCCCGAGGGTTATCTGGTGAGTGTGCGAGCACCGCTTAACAATCGTGCGGGTGCTGACGTGGTATGCCGTCAATTCGCAACAGGTGGTGGTCGTGCCGCTGCTGCCGGTATCAATGCGCTTCCCGCGGAAGAGCTTGATCGGTTCGTTGACGTACTACGAGACCAATATAGCTAGCGGCGCATGGTGATGCCAATGTATCCACGCGCCCTAAGGTGTGGTTTGGTTATCGAGCGTTTCTTGTATTTTTTTCAGTTGATTCATCAGGTCTTCGTTGCTGACCCGCGATGATGCTTCCAGCGCCTTACCGGGTGTCTGCGTTTGAGGCTCGTCGCCAGTAAGACCGGTTTCAGGGCCTTGGGTGGGTGCCTGATGATGGCTCTTGGCAAGGCTCTTATGTTGGTCCTGCTGAGCGACTGAGTAGAGAGAAAACAGGGTCATCAGATTGTCGATGACGCCAATCAGATCGCTCTGACCACGCAGATGCAGCGTGCGGGCGGAGAACTCCAGTGTCCCGAAAAATACGTCCCGTGATTGCCATAAAGGGGTGTCCCGTTGTACTTCCCCGCGATCGATTCCCCGTTGAATAATTTGGTCGTACACGCGGACATAGTCGCGCACCTGGTCCAGCTCCCCCGCCGCATTTTCTGAGCCTTGCCGGGCGCGATAGGTCAGTGCCACCACCTCGAACTGGTCGAGTATGACGGTCAGGTGATAGTGGGCGAGTTGTCTCAATTGGTCGATCGCGGGGGAGTCAACATCGATGGCGTCAATAGCGCCAGCAGTCAGTGTTGTCCAAAAATGACCGACGACCCCCGCGAGCAATTCTTGTTTGTTGCGGTAGTAGAGGTAAATCGTCCCTTCGGCTACACCCGCGAGGCGAGCGATCTCTGCCATCCGAGCGCCGTCAACACCGTGGGTGGCAAACACCGAAGTGGCCGCCGTCAGAATATCACCCTCTCGCGCCTCCAGTTTTTGGCGCTGCGTGTTGCGTGAAGTGCTCGATGAGGACTTGCCTGCTGCCATTAGGAACTGTACCTTTATGTACTCAAATGAGCGAAACTCATTTTTAGTGAGTTTTGCTCAAACATGCAAGGTTTGCACCCGTTTATCAAGCGCGACCTCGGTGGGGCTGCTCGAGAGACTTGACGGAAATTGAGTGAACTGAGGGGACGATGGCTGACAAAGTGATTCGAATCGGCGGTGCATCCGGGTATTGGGGGGAGTCAGATATGGCTGTTCCCCAGTTCCTTGCGGACGGCGGCGTCGATTACATCGTTTTCGATTATCTCGCTGAGGTCACTATGTCGATTTTGGCGCGGGCCCGATCTCAGGACGCTAACTTAGGTTATGCCACCGACTTTGTCACCGGGGTGCTTAAGCCTCACTTGACGGCGCTGGCCGCAGCGGGGGTTCGCGTGATCAGCAATGCGGGGGGCGTAAATCCCGAGAGTTGCGCGCAAGCGATTCGTGAGCTCATCGCCGAGCAAGGTCTATCACTTACCGTTGCTGTCGTGGCGGGGGACGACGTCCTACCGCAGCTTAGTGACGCGCCCGAGGGCAGCTTCACTGAAATGTTCTCCGGTGAGTCGATGCCGCCCCTCGATCGCATCGCAAGTGCTAATGCTTATTTGGGAGCGTTCCCGATTGCCGAGGCGCTGAGCAGCGGCGCTGACATTGTGATCACTGGTCGTTGTGTCGACAGCGCGGTGACGTTGGCGGCATGCATTCATGAATTTGGATGGCGTCCAGACCATTTGGATCGCCTGGCGGCGGGTTCGTTGGTTGGTCACCTAATCGAATGCGGCCCGCAAGCGACCGGCGGGAACTTCACCGACTGGACGACGGTGGCCGACTCACTGCACGAAGTCGGGTATCCGATTGCGAATGTCAATGCCGATGGTACGTGCGTTATTTCGAAACCTAAGAACACTGGCGGCGTGGTCACGGTCGGAACGGTGGGGGAGCAGTTGCTCTATGAAATCGGCGATCCAGCGGCCTACCGAATGCCCGATGTGACTTGCGACTTCACGGGGGTAGAACTGTCAGAACTGGCGCCCGATCAGGTTTTGGTTACCGGGGCTAAAGGGTTGCCTGCTCCCGATACCTATAAAGTCAGTGTGACTTGGGCTGATGGCTGGCGCGCAGGCAGTATCTTTTTTTATGTGGGCCAGCAGGCTGCCGCTAAAGCGCGCATCTTTGCTGAGGAAGCTCTGTTACGTGCTCGACGAAAACTCGTCGCGATGAAGGCCCCTGACTTTGACGATGTCTCAGTTGAGGTGATCGGTGATGAAAGTCATTGGGGAGCCCACAGCCGCTATGTGCGCAGCCGCGAAGTCGCGGTAAAAGTTGCCTGCCGCCATCAGGACAAGCGTGCGGTTGCGCTTCTGCTGAAGGAGTTGTCTGGTGCGGCGCTTGGGGCGCCACCTGGCTTGTGCGTGTTTACGGGCACGCGGGCGAAACCGTCACCGGTGATTCGGCTGTTCTCAACGGTGATCGATAGGTCTCAGGTGTCCATCAGAGTAAAAGATGGATCTCGTGAGTGGACATTCGCCGACGCAAGGCCTTTGGAACACCAAGCGTTATCGGTCGCACCCATACCAATACCCATACCAATACCCATGCCAATACCCGATGCTCAGTCTGATGAGGCCCAAGTAGAAGTCCCTCTTGAGCAGTTAGCGTGGGCACGGTCCGGGGACAAGGGTGACAAGGCGAACATCGGTGTGATGGCGAGAAAGTCCGCTTATCTGCAGTGGATAGCGCAAACGCTCACACCTGAATACGTCGCCGATCGATTTACGCACTTCATGACGTCACCGAGCGTCGATCGATATTATCTGCCGGGTATCGCAGCGTTAAATTTTGTGATTCACAGCGCACTGGGTGGCGGTGGTGTTGCCAGCCTCCGCAACGACCCGCAGGCAAAATGCTATGCCCAAATTTTATTGGATACGCCGATCGCTATCCCATCGTCATTGATCACTCCGCCATTGACTGGAGACTGATATGCCCGTCATCACCTCGACCATCAATACCGAAAGCGAAACCTTCCACGCCAATCGTGAGCAAATGCTGGCGTTTGTGGGGCAGCTACGCGCGTTTGAACAACGGGCAGCGGACGCCTCCAACAAGCGCGCCCCGACGTTTGCGAAGCGCAATCAAATTCCGCCCCACGAACGGCTGCAGCGGCTGTTGGATCCGGGTATGCCGTTTCTGCGGCTGCATTCAATGGCAAATTTCGAGGTTGAAAACCCCGATCGAGAGCAGTGCATTCCCGGCGCATCGGTCATCGTAGGAATTGGCTTCGTCGAAGGCGTGCGCTGCATGATTTGGGTGGATGACTCGGGCATCGCAGCGGGGGCGGCAACTGCCAAGACCGTGGATGTGGCGCTGTCGCTGCAGTCGATCTGTATGCGCCAGAAGCTCCCGTTGATCCACCTGGTCGAGAGTGCCGGCGCCAACTTGCTAAATTATGAGGTGCAGCTTTGGTCGACCTTTGGCGCGGTATTTCGCAATCTCGCCCGCATGTCGGCGATGGGTTTACCCACCATGGTGGTGCTCCATGGCGGCTCGACCGCGGGTGGCGCCTATATGCCTGGCATGTCGGATTACGTCATTGGGGTGAAGGAAAATGGCATGGCGGCCTTGGGCGGCGCGGCGCTTGTGAAAGCGGCGACCGGCGAGGATGCCGATGACCGTGAGCTTGGCGGTACCGAGATGCATGCGAGTAAAACCGGTGTGGTTGAGTATTTGGTCGAGAACGATGCTCATGGTTTGCTAAAGGCGCGGGAGGTATTGCGACGGCTCGACTGGAACAAGCGCAGTCATCCGGTTTTGCGCGCTGACTATCAACCCCCACGTTATCCCGCAGAACAACTTGCAGGCGCCATTCCCACCGATCCGAAAATACCTTACGACTGTCGCGAGGTACTGGCGCGCGTGATGGATGATTCCTCGATTGAGGAATTTAAAGAGCGTTATGGGGTCTCCACTGTCTGTGGCTTTGGCAGCATTACCGGTATTGCCTGCGCGTTCATTGGCAACAATGGTCCTATTGATCCTAACGGCGCTACCAAAGCGGCGCACTTTATCCAGTTGTGTGAGCAGTCGGATCTTCCGCTCATATTTTTAAACAACACCACCGGTTACATGGTGGGCACAGAGTATGAACAGGCGGGCATGATCAAACACGGATCAAAGATGATTCAGGCGGTGGCGACAGCGAAAATTCCCAAACTCTCCCTGTATATCGGCGCCAGCTTTGGTGCTGGAAATTACGGTATGTGTGGCTGGTCTTACGAGCCCGATTTCTTGTTCGCGTGGCCCAATGCGCGGACGGGAGTAATGGCCGGAACCAGTGCGGCGACGACCATGAACGAAGTCGCCAAAGTCGGTGCTGCCCGCAAGGGTCAGGAAATATCAGAGGCGCAGCTTGATGCCCAAGCTGAAAAGATTCGGGCGCATTTTGATGCGCAGGAAGACGCATTTCATACCTCGGGATTGGCGCTGGATCACGGCATCATCGATCCTCGCGATACGCGCAAGGTGCTGGCCTTTTGCCTTGAAACGATTTTGGAAGGGCGCACCCGCCAACTCAGCCCCAACAGCTTTGCCGTAGCGAGGATGTAATGATGGATGTCTTACCCAGTACTCAATCCCTTGATCTCGAACTCAATAGTGGCTGGCTAACGATTTGGTTCAATCAACCCGAGCGCCGCAATCCGCTGACTGATGATGTCGTTAGTGAGTTGACGCAGGTTCTGCAAGCTCTCGAGCAGCGAAGAGGCGTACGCGGTATCACACTTCGCGGCCGTGGCGGGTTCTTTTGTGCGGGTGGCGACCTTAAGGGGTTTATGGCCCTCGCCGAGGGTGATAGAGAATCGGTTCTCAGAACTAGCGAGACCATTGGTCATCTTCTAGCGCAACTCAATGCTCAGCCACAGGTCACTGTGGCTTTAATAGAGGGTGCCGCGATGGCGGGCGGCCTCGGCTTGGCCTGTAGTTGTGACGTGGTGCTGGCAACCTGCGACGCAAAGTTTGGTTTTTCGGAAACCCGCATCGGGATCAGTCCGGCACAAATTGCGCGCTTTGTGATTCAGAAATGCGGCTACTCAGTCGGCCGTCGGCTCATGGTGACAGCCGCGCGATTTGACGGCGCTTCAGCGCAGGGGTTTGGGGTCGTAGATCAAGCTTTCGAAACCGCTGACCTGCTCGAAGCCGCGGAGCAGCGTATCCGCGCCGATGTGTTGGCATGTGCGCCGGGAGCCATCGCATCGACAAAGGCTTTGCTCGATGAACTTGCGCGAGTTTCCGATGCTGAGAAAGTGAGCGTTGCAGCCGAAAATTTTACTGACTGCTTACAGGGCGACGAAGGCCGAGAAGGGGTGGTGTCTTTTCTCGAAAAGCGCAAGCCTAACTGGCATGTGGAGGTATAACTGATGAAGCGAATTACCAGTGTGCTGGTTGCCAATCGCGGTGAGATTGCTTGTCGCGTCATTCGCACCGCAAAGTCCATGGGTTTACGGACTGTGGCGGTATTCTCGGATGCGGACGCCAACGCGTTGCATGTTAAGTCGGCGGATTCCGCGGTGCGAATAGGTCCGGCGCCTGTTGCAGAGTCCTATCTTGACGCCGCTGCCGTGCTGGCCGCCGCCGCGCAGTCTGGCGCGGACGCCATTCACCCCGGATACGGATTTCTCTCGGAAAATCAGGCCTTCGCAAGCGCCTGTGAGGATGCGGGCATTGTGTTCATTGGTCCGCCCAATGGGGCAATCGAGATCATGGGCGATAAAGCGCGCGCAAAAATTGCCATGATTGAGGCCGGTGTGCCCTGCATTCCAGGCTATCAGGGTGATGATCAATCACTGCAAACGCTCACAGCCGCTGCCGAAGAAATCGGCATGCCGGTGATGGTGAAGGCAGCAGCAGGGGGCGGTGGGCGCGGTATGCGCCTCGTGACCGAGGCGGCGCAGCTCAGTTCCGCCATTGGACTTGCTCAGTCAGAAGCCGAGAACGCCTTTGGCTCTAGTGATCTCATCATTGAGAAGGCCGTGGTTCGGCCGCGCCATGTTGAAATACAGGTCTTTGCAGACCGCCACGGCAATGTAGTGCACCTCGGTGAGCGCGATTGTTCGATTCAGCGTCGTCACCAGAAAGTTGTCGAAGAATCTCCCTGTCCTGTTATGACGCCCGAGCTACGAGCCGCAATGGGTGCCGCCGCTGTGGAGGCCGCACGCGCTGTCGACTACGTTGGAGCGGGTACGGTGGAGTTTTTGCTTGATGCTAACGGAGAGTTCTTTTTTCTGGAAATGAACACCCGCCTGCAGGTAGAGCATCCGGTTACTGAGTTCGTTACGGGTTATGACCTTGTCGAGTGGCAGTTGCGGGTTGCTCGCGGTGAAGCGCTGCCCGTTACGCAAGAGGACATTGATCTGTTTGGGCATGCGATCGAGATACGTTTGTATGCAGAGGATCCGGCGACCGGCTTTCTACCCAGCACAGGGCCCGTTCTCCAGTTTGATGTGCCCGAGCGCGAGGGTCTGCGCGTCGATACGGGCGTTGAGAGTGGTGACGAGGTCTCGCCCTATTACGACGCGATGGTGGCCAAAATCATCGCCTACGGTGAGACCCGGGAAGATGCACGAGTCAGGCTGGTGGCATCACTACAAGAGACCTCGCTACTTGGGCTAAAGAGCAACCGTGATTTCCTGATTGATGTGCTTGGACAGCAGGTCTTCGCGGACGGTGAGGCTACGACGGCATTTATTGCTGATCATTATGGCGAGCAGTACACGCCACAACCTCTCGATTCGGCAGTCTTCGCTGCGGCGGCAGTGATTCAGCATCAGCGCGGCAAACAGCATTACGCGGCTCAAGCTGTGTCGGTCTCGGAGGAGTTGCTTGATTGGTCGTCGATGGAAACATTGACGTTCTCCCGACGGTACCTCGTCGAGGACGAGGAGCAGTCAGTCACTTTGCGCGCGAACGACGCTAATGACTACACCGTGAACGTCGGTGATGAAGTGCTTTTAGTGAGCGCAGTGGCCGTAGATACGAGCGCCATGACCCTGGCAATTAATGGTCGGCGACAGCGCATAGCGTTCTTTGCCGAGGACCTGGCGACGCTGCATGTGGCAACGGACTCCGCCACGCTAACACTCATTGACCAGCTCAGCTTGCCCCCCGAATCTGCCGATGCGGCGGCCGGGGGTGCAATCACATCACCGATGCACGGACAGCTGCTCAGTGTGGCGGTGACAGAGGGACAAGCTGTCGCCAAGGGTGACCGCGTGGCGGTACTCGAGGCAATGAAGATGCAGCATGAGATTACCGCTTCCGTGACGGGTCGCGTGGTAACTGTGGCAGCCTCCGCTGGTATGCAGTTAGCTGCTGGAGACCCTATTTTGACGATTGAAGCTGATTCGGAATCAGAGGTGTAATGATATGCAGCAGGCCAACGATTTTTTGCTGGAATCCAGAGACCTCTATGCGCGTGTGCAGCATTTAGACGACCGAGAACTGCAGCTGCCGACGGATTTTAAGTCATGGACCATTGAGACCATCGTCCGGCATTTGCACTTTTGGAACGGCATGGCGCTCTATGCCTTGGAGGATGGTGCCCGCTTCAAGGCGGAGATTGCGCCGGTGCTCGCGGGTATGGGAGGGGGGAAAGGTCTGCCTGAGATAGAGCTTGAAGGGGTCCCCGCGACAGGTTCACAACTGGTTGCCGACTGGCGAGAACTTTTCGAGGTAGTCGCGCAGGCTTATCAGAATGCGGACCCCTCTCAGCGCTGCACCTGGGCGGGGCCCAGTATGAGTGCGCGTTCATGTATCACTGCGCGGCAAATGGAAACCTGGGCCCATGGTCAGGAAGTCTATGATCTTCAAGGCGTGGATCGCGAAAACACTGACCGAATTCGCAACATAGTGATTTTAGGCGTGAATACTTTTGGCTGGACTTTTCAGGTGCGCGGTGAAGAAGCACCGACGCCACAACCCTTTGTCGAGTTGCAGGCTCCGTCGGGCGAGGTCTGGACGTTTGGTGAGCCCCAAACCGACAACGTCATTCGAGGTTCTGCTGAGGGCTTCGCGCAAGTGGTGACTCAAACGCGGAATGTGGAAGACACCGATGTTGAGTTTCTCGGCAACAGTGCGGAACGGTGGATGCGCAATGCTCAGTGTTTCTATGGCGGGCCAACTGCGCCGCCGGCCCCCGGAACGCGCCTTAAGCGGCCAAAGCAAAATTAGCTTCAAGAAGCAGTACCTGGAGTGTAGCCGGGGTAGTCTTAAGACGACGGAGATAGCCTCTTAGCTGGACTCATCGAGGGATCGATTGACGAAGCGACTCAGTGCAAACCAGAACAGTTCATCGTTCGAATAGCCGGTGATTCGATCGACTTCGTTGCAGTCAGCGACTTGAATAAACGTGGGTGTTCCGTGTACTGGCTTAATGGCGCAGTCCGTGAGCGGATGATTACCTGCCTGCCAGTCATCAAGCGTGACTTTTACCATGGGTAGCGTTTGCGCTTCAGCGGTTTTGTCGTAGATCGGTCCAATCTCCGCGTCGAATTTCATACAGGCACCGCATTCGGGACCGTAGACATAGAGCAAGTCATCAGCCCAACTCGCAGCGGCGAAACATCCGACGAGCAAGCAGGCGAGGGACCTCGCCCAACTGATCACCGCTTGGAATCGGCAGCGACTAGCCCGCGACTGATTGAGTGAGACGTTCATAGCTTGATGTACGCGAAGCCAAGTTGAACCTGCAGCCGTCCCAGCTCTGCGACCCCAGATTTCACAGTTTCCACGCCAAAGGTCAGGTCATCTTCGGTCAGATTGAAGCTGGTCATGGTATTTTCGCAGGCAAACACCCGAACACCATTCGCAAGCAGTTGCTCAATTTGGGCGCTGTAGAGGCCGCCGTTGCTATCGGTGGCGCCCTCAACTGCGGCGTCCACGCCATCGGCGATGAGAATGACGCGTACGGGAACATCAGGGCTAGCTTCTTGATGTCGGCTCACCTGGCGAATCGCGCGGTTCAAGTGGTGGTTGCTGTCGAGGTGAAACGCAACGCCGGCAGGTTCTGCATGAGCCGCTGGCGCAACTGTGCCCGCCAATATCAGCAGCACGCCTGCGATGATTGCCTGTAATATGCGTTGAGATCGTGAGGGGCTAGTCATAAGTTTTCTCTCTGGTGTCGGGTTGGCAAGCGTTTTGTGTCGTCGCCACTGTCGGACATCATTTAGCCGCTGGCAACCTTGCCGCCGACACTCGTTTGGCGTTATTATAAATATGGTTATATCGTTAGATAAATATGATATAACGTGTATTGCTTCCGAAGTGCAACAATTTTGACGAGTGAATCGCCGCTCGTTAATAGCCCGGAAGGCACATAAGAAGAATGGTTGGGGGTTAGATGTTATGCAAGATACCGGACCGCAGATTCCCGGTTACCTACGTTCGGCGCCAGAGTCGTTCCTCGAGCCCGAGTTGGTTACTGATATTTCCAAAAACGGTATTAACGCTGAGCGGCGCGGGCTGTTAAAAGGCGCCTTGGCGGCGGCGGTTGGTGCCATGAGTGGTGCCGCGGTTTCCGGTGAAAGTGACCCGAATATTGTGGATGTTCCCGAGTGGAGCAGGATGCTGGGCAAACCCGTTGCCAGTAATCCCTACGGTCTACCATCGCGCTACGAAGCCAATATTATTCGACGCCAGAGTCCTGGCCTAACCCAAACCGATCAGGCAAGCGTCGCGTTTACCCCATTACAGAGCATGTTTGGCATGCTGACCCCCAGTGGTTTGCATTTTGAACGTCATCATCAGGGCTGGGTGGACATTGATCCACGCCGACATCGCTTGATGATCAACGGAATGGTGAAGACACCGCTGGTTTTCACCCTAGAAGACTTGATGCGAATGCCCAGCGTTTCGCGCATTCACTTTATTGAGTGCGGCGCCAACACAGCCCTCGAGTGGGGTAACTCAGCGGTCCCCACTGTTCAGTACACCCACGGGATGTTATCGGGCTCTGAGTTTACCGGTGTGCCGCTGTCGCTGCTCCTCGAGCGGGCCGGTTTCGATGCCAAAAACGCAAAGGTTATTCTCGCTGAGGGCGCTGACGGATCGAGCATGACCCGCACGATCAACATCGCGAATGCCCTTGATGATGCCATGGTGGCTTACGGGCAAAACGGTGAAATGCTGCGTCCTGAGAACGGTTATCCGCTGCGACTCGTGGTGCCCGGTTTGCAAGGGGTTTCTTGGGTGAAGTGGCTGCGTCGTATAGAAGTAGGAGATGAGCCCTACGCGGCTAAGGACGAGGCCAGCCATTATGTCGATCTGATGCCCGATGGCATGCAGCGTCAGTACACCGCAATTCAAGAGGCGAAGTCAGTCATCACCAGTCCTTCAGGTGGTCAGAAGCTGATGAGCAAGGGTTATTACTGCATCACTGGGCTCGCTTGGACTGGTCGTGGGCATGTTCGCAAAGTAGAGGTTTCGACTGACGGCGGCCGAAACTGGCGTGAGGCGCGGCTCGAGGGCCCTGTTTTGCCGAAAGCACTGACGCGATTCAATTTCGACTGGAATTGGGATGGCAGCGAAGTCTTGCTGCAGAGCCGCGTGACTGACAGCACGGGTTACGTGCAGCCTCAGCGCGCTGAGCTAATCGAGGTCCGGGGTCGCCGCTCGATTTATCACAACAATGCCATTCAAACCTGGCGTGTGAATCAATCCGGGGAGGTCGACAATGTCCAACTGGCTTAAGCGTGGGTTACCAGCACTGCTAATCCTATTGTCTGCCAGTGTTTCGGCGGACTACCCCTCAGGTTTGGATCAGATTGGTCGAGCAGCCACCGATGACGAGGTGGCGGCCTGGGATATTGATGTGCGACCCGACTTTAAGGGGCTGCCGGCCGGTGCCGGGAGTGTCGAGGAGGGCGAGGTCCTTTGGCTCGATAAGTGTGCCGTTTGTCACGGGGATTTTGGCGACTCCAACGAGGTGTTTGCGCCGATTGCACTGGGCAATATCACTGAAGAGGACATTGAGCGAGGGCGTGTGGCCTCACTGAATGACCCAGCGGTGGTGCGAACCACGCTAATGAAAGTTGCAACCCTGTCCACGCTCTGGGATTACATCAACCGAGCGATGCCTTGGAATGCGCCCAAGTCACTCGAAACCGATGAGGTCTACGCGTTAGTCGCCTATATCTTGAACCTCGGCTATATCGTCGACTACGACTTTGAACTCTCCAATGAAAATATCGATGCCGTTCAGGCCAGAATGCCCAACCGTAACGGTATGACTGTGGATCACGGGCTTTGGGATATCGATGGCACGCCTGATGTGGTCGGTGACGACTGCGTCCAAGATTGTGACGTCGAGACGGCGGTCGTCTCCTTTATTCCCGAGTATGCGATGAATGCTCATGGCAATCTGGCGGATCAAGTCCGGGATTACAGCCCATTTCCCGGTATTCAAACGGCTCCGGAAGTGACGGTGACGGAGGTGACTTCTTCAATTCCTGAGAGCGAACTACAGAAGAATGGCTGTACGGGCTGTCACCAGACGGACAGCGCGTTGGTTGGCCCCGCCTTTACCGCCATTCAGGCGAAGTATGCCGGGCAGGATGCAGTGGCTTATTTGAAAGAGAAAATTCGCAATGGCGGCGCGGGCGTGTGGGGAGATATGGCCATGCCGCCGATGGCACAGGTAAATGATAACGATCTGCAGGTGCTCGCCGATTGGCTTGCTAGCGGGCAATGAACAGAGAAAAGAGGCTAAGACTATGAGTAAAGTAAGTGTTACTAATGGCATGGCGCGACGCGGATTCTTGCGTTTGGGTGCCGTAGCGGCAGCGACCGCGATGTTGCCGGCCAAACTGTGGGCGGCAATTGCTCGCCCCGAAGAGACGTTTACGGCTACCGGCATTGATGCAACCTTTGCAGCGATGGGCGGTACGCCAGAAGTTCATGACGGCATTATTTTTTCAACCCCCGACATTGCTGAAAATGGTGCCGTCGTACCGGTAAAAATCGAGGTGGATAGTGCTCAGCTACCCAACGTGTCCAAGGTTTATGTGCTCGTTGAACTCAATCCAAACCCCATGGCGGCAATGTTTATGGTGCCCGAAGGTACCGAGGCCTATGTGGAAACCCGGGTGAAGGTTGCACAAACCTGTAATTTGTATGCGGTCGCAGAGGCAGACGGCAAACTCTACATGAAAGCCAAGGAAACCAAGGTCACCCTTGGTGGTTGCGGCGGTTAAGGAGACTGAGATATGGCTGGCAAAATTCGAATTCGAGCAAAACTGGACGGCGACACCACCGAAGTAAAGGCCTTGATGCGCCACCCCATGGAAACGGGGCAGCGTAAAGATCAAGCTGGTGAGCCGATTCCCGCTCATTTCATCGAGACGGTATCGGTAACCCTCAATGATAAGGTTGTAATGGACGCCCACTGGGGCGCCGCTGTGTCGGCGAATCCGTTTCTGGGCGTGCGCTTCAAAGGTGGCGCTGCGGGCGATACGGTGATGGTCAACTGGACTGACAATTTAGGTGAGTCCGGCAGCGGTTCGACCAAGATTCGATAACGCTCGGTTTAAGGAGTAGCCCATGCGACAAGGGGTCGTAAGTCAAACCATTATGAAAGTCACTCTAGTATTGCTGGCGTTTCTGACGGCGCCGTCGGCGCTTGCTCAAGACGGTGTTTTCGATCAGTACCGGGAAATGATGGGCGATGATAATCCCGCTATCTTCGTGATCGACGAAGGGGAAGAGTATTGGTACGCCCCCGCGGGTCCGAAAGCGGCAACCCTCGAAGCCTGTGACTTGGGACTTGGCCCCGGTGTTGTTGAAGGCGCCT
Organism: Luminiphilus sp.; assembly: GCA_965657905.1. Lineage (GTDB taxonomy): Bacteria > Pseudomonadota > Gammaproteobacteria > Pseudomonadales > Halieaceae > Luminiphilus. Next base: position 263,447 of record CBFHPT010000003.1, read on the forward strand.
ACGCGGGATTTCCCCGCTATTTCGCTGACGCCGATCGGGTCATGGATCTTGAGGCGCGCCTTGAATATTGCATGATCGAACTGCAGGGGCGCACCCGGGAAGAGATTCATGCCAAGCCGTATTCTCTGAGAGGAGACCTCGGCACCGAGATGGAGGCGCTGGCCGCATGGCTAGCCGATCAATCATCGGGTGTCACTATCGCAGCCGCACAAGACCACCCGAAAGAGCGCGCCATGTATGCGCTGGGTGAGCAGATTTTTTACTACCGTGCGGGCCCTTACGATTTCTCATGCGCTACCTGTCACGAGCAATCCGATAAGCGGATTCGTCTGCAGGATCTGGCGGATTTGACTACCCATGAGGGTGCGACAGATGGCTACGGTTCATGGCCTGCGTATCGAATTTCAGAAGGCGTTGTTCGCACAATGGGATGGCGCATGCAGAATTGTTTTCGACAGCAGCGCTTGCCGCAACTGATCATGGGGTCTGACGCCAGCATTGCGATCCAGACCTTCCTGGCGGTGAATGCTGCCGGTGGTGAGATCACGGCACCCGGACTGAAGAGGTAAGCCCATGAAACCAATATTGTTGCTCGGTGCACTGTTGCTGTCTGCGTCTTCGCTGGGCGCTGAGCAGGCCGCTCATGACACTGCTTCTGTGGCCGACGTGCTTGCAGCGTCAATGGTTGATAAGAATCAGGTGACAAAAGAGCGCTTACAGCAGGATGAGGTGCAAGCCCTGTGCAGCATCCCCCGCGGTGAGCAGCCTGATCCTGAGACCGCAAAAGCACTTCGCGAGGCACGACTGGCCGCTGTGGTGATGCCTGAGGATAACGTCTACCTCGGTGACTGGCAGCGTGGCTACGAGATTGCCAACAATGGCCGTGGGTTGCAGTACTCGGATGATCCCGACGCGCCCAACGGTGGCAATTGTTATGCCTGCCACCAGTTAGATCCCCGCGAGGTAGCCTACGGTACCTTGGGCCCATCCCTCACCGGTTACGGAGCGCGTGGTCAAAGTGAACCCATGCTTCGCTACACGTGGACCAAACTTTGGGATACCCACGCGTACAACCTGTGTTCTCACATGCCGCGATTTGGCGCCAACGGAGTGCTCACCGAGCAGCAACTCAAAGACGTCATGGCCTACTTGCTTGATCCCGAATCACCGGTTAATCAACCCATTCAAGATTAACCGCAGCTTCCCGAGGAGTGCTTATGGATCGTCGTGAGTTCAATAAAATGTTGGCCCTCGGTTTGGCGGCGGGTCTTTCTTTGCCAACACTCGGGCGGCGCAGTTTTGCAGCCGGTGATCAATACGATCTTCCTCGAAAGGGCAATGTGCATTTGATGCACATGACCGATGCTCATGCCCAACTGATGCCAATTCATTACCGGGAACCGCAGGTCAATATTGGCTTGCACCAGGCTCGAAATCGCGCGCCTCACCTAGTGGGCAAAGCGCTGCTTGATACTTATGGGTTAAGCGCGGGGTCTCGGGATGCTCACGCATTTACCTATCTGGATTTTGTCGCTGCAGCCCAGCAGTACGGCAAGGTGGGTGGGTTCGCGCATTTGGCAACTTTGGTTAAGCGTATCAAGAGCAACCGCCCAGGCGCCTTGCTGCTTGATGGCGGTGATCTTTGGCAGGGTTCCGCAACGTCGCTTTGGACCAACGGCCAGGATATGGTCGACGCCAGCAAATTGCTGGGTATCGACGTGATGACGGGTCATTGGGAATTCACCCTCGGCAGCGATCGGGTGATGGAAATCATTGAGGAGGACCTCGATGGCCACATGGATTTCATCGCTCACAATGTGAAAGACTTCGATTTTGGTGACCCCGTATTTGCCAGCCATACCGTTCGGGAAATGAACGGTGTGCCCGTGGCAATCATTGGTCAGGCGTTCCCCTACACGCCGATCGCGAATCCTTCATACCTTATTCCCGGCTGGACCTTTGGTATTCAGGAGCGGGAATTGCAGGAAAAAGTTGATGAGGTCCGGGCTGCGGGTGCTCAGGTTGTGGTGCTGCTGTCGCATAATGGCGCGGATACCGATATCAAGCTGGCATCACGGGTGACTGGAATCGATGCGATTCTGGGCGGCCATACTCACGACGGCATTCCAAAGGCTCTCGAGATCAAGAACCCCGGTGGTATGACCCTGGTGACTAATGCCGGTTCTAACGGCAAGTTTCTTGGCGTCATGGATTTTGATGTGCGCGATGGAAAAATTCGCGATTGGTCCTACCAGTTACTGCCGGTGTTCTCTGATCTGCTGCCTGCCGATCCAGAAATGTCGGCACTCATTGAATCGGTCCGTGCACCTTACAAAGACAAGTTGGGTGAAGTGTTAGCCACCACTGACGAATTGCTCTATCGGCGCGGCAACTTCAACGGTAGCTTTGATCAGCTGATTTGTGATGCGCTGACTGACGAGTTAGACGCTGATGTCTCTCTGTCACCCGGGTTCCGCTGGGGCACAACGGTGTTGCCTGGGGATGACATTACCATGGAAGACCTGATGTCCCAGGTGGCAATTACTTACCCCACTGTGACCCTCAGCGAGATGACCGGCGAGTTTCTCAAAGTTGTTTTGGAAGACGTGGCGGACAACTTGTTTAATCCCGACCCTTATTACCAACAGGGTGGTGACATGGTGCGTGTCGGTGGACTTGATTACAGCATCACACCCAATGGCGATTCAGGGCAGCGCATTAGCGACATGATGCTCAATGGCAAGGCGATTGAGCCCAGCAAAACCTACAAAGTGGCGGGTTGGGCGTCCATGCAGCCGATAGACGGAGAGCCCATCTGGGATGTGTGCGCTCGTTGGCTGCGCAATAAAAAGACCGTGGACTCAGTGAACTTGAAGCAGCCCAACATTAAAGGGCTAGATGCTAATCGCGGGATAGCGCTCTAAAGCGCGATCAGCCAGTCAGCTGATCTGTACGGTATCTGAGTGTTGGCAGTGTTCGCGCTGAGGTTGAGTGTTTCATTCACCCCGGGCGCTTCGTAATGCACTACTGACACCACGCCACTGGCAACATCACTCAGAATAGTACTTTCGAATGCAGGCACCGCAGACGGAAGGTCTGTTCGCCACTCCTGAAAAACATACAAAAAGTCGTCGTCCAGTTCGGCGCCAATTGTTTCGAGCTGTGGCTGTCCGCTCTGGTCCGCGATCCTAAAGTTGGATTCGACATACAAGGCAAGGAGGGCGAGACCTTCCATACTGTCTACCGCTGCATTGGTCTCCATGAGTTCTAGCACTGCAAGCGCATCAGCGACGTGTATCTGATGGGTAATTTCAAAGTGGCCATCTGCCCACACCACGTCGGTCCAGGTTTCGTGTCCGCGATGGGCGTCAGCGGCTGCCGGAAGCAGCAGCGCAACCAAAGACATCAGGGCGAAAAAAATTCCCAGCCTTTGGTTGGTAACGGTATGAATTGATGAAGACATGCGCAAATTATACCCCGGATGGCGATAGGGGCGCCGCTTTATTTTCGCTGTCATCATCGTGCTTTTCGTCATCAGATTTTGCTTTCAACTCGACCAGTAGATCTGCCATCAAATTTCTTCGATCGCTTTTGTATTTATACGCTTCGAGCCGTGAACGATGAATTGCCTGAGGAAAACGGTTGTTGTGGTAATCAGCGTCAGCCGTGAGGTGCTCCGGATCAACTTCAATGGCGGCGACCGGGCGGGTCTCGATGAGGCGGTAGGTGACCTTATCGATGCCGTAGCGCCAGACCTCTGCGGGCAGTTCGAGCCGACGTTCGGTACCGTCCTCGTACTCGATATTGAGGAATAACGGCGTGGCGGCGCCACCCAAATTGGCGAAGTCGATGAAGTAGAACCACGTATCTTCCTCGACCGCACGATTCAGGACGCGCTGCTCCCAATCCTCAAGCCCGTCGTAAGCATCCTCTGCGCTGTTTCGGTCCTTATTGCTAACGGTATAGGGGTCGCTCTCACTGTAGAGGTCTTGGAGCTCCTCGTAGCGAATGTCCCGGGGAGTGATGCCCTCTGAGCGGTTGCGCTTGATGGTGATCGGCAGAGGCTTGTTACGTTCCTGCTCCAGACGGTCATTGCTGCGATCAATGTCCGGGTCGCCGGTTTTTAGCTGATAGGCACGGACATCTGCAATTGCCACATCGACCCGTGCGGTGGAGTAAAACCAGCTGCGCCAAAACCAGTCCAAGTCGACCCCCGATGCGTCTTCCATGGATCGGAAGAAATCTGCGGGTGTAGGCCGCTTAAACTGCCAGCGCTGACTGAACTCGCGAAACGCAAAATCAAACAGCTCGCGACCTAGCACCGCCTCCCGTAAGACGGTCAAGGCCGCCGCGGGCTTGTAATAGGCGTTACGCCCAATCTGACCGCGCGGGATCGAGTCGCCCTGAGTCATGATCGGGACTTGATCCTCTGAGGTCGTATAGCGCGGAATATAGTCGAGAATATTTTGCGAGCCAGCGAAGCCTGCGTGGGTCTCGTCCCATTCAAGCTGAGCCATGTACTCCAGAAAGGTATTGAGCCCCTCATCCATCCACGTCCACTGACGCTCGTCGCTATTCACAATCATGGGGAAGTAGTTGTGCCCCACCTCGTGAATTACCACGCCAATCAACCCATATTTCACACGACGCGAGTAGGCCATCATCGCATTAGCCTTGGATGCGGCGTCTTCGGGGTCTTCATCGTTTGCGTCGGGCGGATCAGGACGATAACCATTGAAGTTAATCATTGGATATTCCATGCCGCCTTTTTCCCAAGCATTGACAGCAATGGATACGGGGTAGGGATAGTCGAACGCGAAACGGTTGTAGACGTCGAGGGTATGCACGATGGCGTGGGTCGCAAACTTTGACCAGACCGGCACTGCTTCGCCGGGGTAGTAGGACATGGCAAGCACCTGTGAAGGGTTTGCGCCGGGTTGCTTGTGTAACATAGCGTCCCAGACAAAAGCACTGGAGCTTGCCCACGCGAAATCACGCACGTTCTCTGCTTTAAATCGCCAGGTTTTTTGTCCCTCAGAATCCCGTGCCTTGTTGGTCAATGCTTCTTCGGGCGTAACGATAAAGCTGGGTGTCTCAGCGCTCACGTCTTCAAGGCGCTCGCGCTGTGCGGTGCTCAAAACCCGCCGAGGGTTTTGCAGTGCCCCGGTGGCCGCGATGATGTGGCTGTCAGGTACGGTCAGCGAGACATCATAGTCGCCAAATTCGAGCGTAAATTCGCCGCGACCCAGATACGCTTTGTGCTGCCACCCCGAGTAGTCAGTATACGCCGCTAGCCGTGGGAACCACTGAGCGAGGGAAAAAATTTCCGTATTGGTGTCTTCGAGATATTCATAGCCACCGCGATCACCGCTGCTGTAACCCAGCGCTGCTTTTTCCGTGATGTTGAATTGCCACCCCATGTTGAAGGTCACACTCTCTCCGGGTGCGAGGGGCGTCGGCAGATCGAGTCGGCCCATGGTATCGACGATGGTTACTGCCAGCGGGTCACCGTTAGCATCGGTAAACAGCAGGTCGCGGTAACCGTAGTTTGAATCTTTGATCGAGTAGTGTTCTCGAAGTGAGTGATAAGTGACGCGATCCTCACTCAGTGTTCGAGACCGCTGATCCAGCGAGTTAGGCCGCCAGCGATTTTGATCAAGCTGCAGCCATAGGTAGCGCAGCGTATCGGGCGAATTGTTGGTGTAGCGAACACTCGCCGTCGCCGCTATGGATCGCTGCTTGGGGTCGAGCTCGGCTTCAATGGTGTAATCGGCCTGCTGCTGCCAGTAGTTTTTTCCTGGTGTGCCAGACGCTGTACGGTAGTCGTTGGCCGTGGGGAGTTCCTGGTCTAGCTGAGCAAACGCTTTTGCTGACTGCACGGCGTCAGCCGATGCGACATTGGCCAACCCTGAAAACGTGTATGAGATGACGAGTTGAACGAGTATGCGGGAAACTATAGTCATGGTTCTGGGTAGGGGTTCTCATTTTAGGGCCGCGCAGGGTACCTACGACGGACGTGTTCGTCCAATATCCGAAAGGGGTAGGTCCCGGCCGAGTCCGTCCTAATTTGAGCACGTTCCAAATAGGGGCGTCCCAACTAAGCGAGCCCCGGTGAAAAGAGTGCGCTCACGTAACGCGTATATAAGGTGGCCTAACATGCCAACACGATCAGGTTTACCAATATGTCGGTAGCGACTGCGTCACCAACGGTTGTGCTGCAGTCTGCGCCTTTAGTACGGCCAGCATGGGTTGATGGATGTCTCGAGAGCGTTCGATCTTGGGCAGAAAAACGTGAATTTGACTACCGGTTCGTTGGAGACGAGTTGTTTGATGAGTTGCCACAGCGCTTTCTGACGAAACTGAAAGCGCGCAAACCGATCATCGCCGATCTCGCCAGACTCAGGCTGATGCAGCGCTATTTGGAGACCTTTAGCGGCCGCGTACTGTGGGTCGATGCAGACAGTCTCATCGTCAATCCAGACTGGTCTCCCGACCTGCATGCGGTCGCAGGCTTTGGTGAGGAATGCTGGGTTTATCAACATGAGGACGGTGCCTGGCGGCGTTTCATCACGCCCCACAATGCCTTTATGGCGTTTGCTGCGGGCTCACCCGTCTTACCGTTTCTCAGTTATCTGAGCGAGTCGATCATTGACCGCGTCGTATCGGATCGAATTGCGCCGCAGATGGTGGGCCCCAAGCTGATCAAGGCACTGAATAATCTCGCCAATTTCGATTTATACCCAGAAGCGGGGGCGATGAGCCCGGCATTACTCCACGAAATAACCAGTGACCCCGGGCCGGCAGTAGCATGCTATCAAGGTGTTGAACGGCAGCCGCTAGCCTGCGTGAACTTGTGCGCCTCATTGCTTCAAAGTGAGGCGGAAATTTCTGCTGTGGAGAGGCTGGTCGAAAATCCTGAACTGATCGAACAACTAAATTGATGGGTTTTTAACTTGGCTGGGACGGACGTAATGAGGCGTGTCGGGTTGGAGACGCCTGTTTGTTGACCGATTACCCATCGTGAGAAATTACAGGCGTTGATCCAGTTCGTACACCGTCGCCTCGGCCAACGCGCCTTTGCACGCCAGTACAAAACCCGCCAGATGGTCGGTATCCAAATGGGCTTGTTGGCTTTCTACGGATTCCCAGATTTCGACAAAGACGAAGTGGCAAGGATCTTTCTTGTCCGAGAGCAGGTCATACTGAAGGCAGCCAGGTTCCGCACGGGTCGCAGTAACCAAATTTTCGAACGCAGCGGTGACGCGCTCAATGTGCTCGGGCTTTGCTCTGAGATGGGCGACAACGTGCACGTGGCTCATGGTGGTATCCCTCGCTTTTTTCTCGAGCATATCACCAAATTCGCAGTGTTCAGGTGCTATCGGCCCCTGGGGCGTCAGCGGGCTCTATCTTAAAAGCCTATTTCAGCCGAGCATATTTCGTCGTTACGTGGCTGAGCCACGCTTCAAGCTCAAAAAAAGGCGCCATACCGGCGCCTTCTATTGCGTTGGGGGGGCGGAATGTTAGCCCAGCTTAGTTAAAGTTGTACTCGATCGTAAGGCCGTATGTCCGGGGCTGATTGGGGTAGCCGCTAACACTCCCTGCTTGTGCGACGGAAGGGAATGCCGAAAGCAGGTGCTCATCGTCATTCAAGTTACGACCCCAAAGATTAAACTCTAGACCATTGCCAAACGTCAAGCCAGCGCTGGCATTGAACATGTTGACTTCTCGCGACGCGACGGACTTCGGTATGTTGTCCACGACTTGCACGTCCTCCTCGTAGACGTGTTCGATACGCACGTAGCTTTGAATGTCGCCCATTGCGAATTTGTAGGTCACGTTCGTGTTGGCCGAAAACTCTGGGATACCAGCGGGCTGTTCACCCGAAAGATCCGCTGGTAGACCGTCGGGACCAATTGCTCCTTTGAACTCATCGTAAAGTGGATCTAGCCACGTTCCTGCAAACCCTATGCGCAGCCCTTCAATGGGAGCCCAAGTGGCCTCTAGCTCCATGCCATCGGTGGATTGCTTGCCAGCATTCGCCAAATTGAAGCCAGTGCCCGAGAATATGTTTGACTGGAATCCATCAATCTCCTGGTTAAAGACAGCAATATTTAGGCCGAAGGTATCCCACTGACCTTTCAGACCAACCTCGTAGACCGTTGATTCCTCGGGGCCCGCAAAGCGGGTAGCTGGTGCCGATATACCGGGATAATTTGCCACACCCGGCGGCAGACCCAGGGCTGGAAGTGCAGGTAGTGCAGGGTCGCCAACTGCCAGCAACGCTGCTAAATCCTCCGCAATGGGGCCAGTATCTTGTGACAGATTCCATGAGGTGGCTTTGAACCCGGTGCTCACACCACCGTAGACACTGAGGTTGGACGACACGTCGTAGGCAAGGCGAATATTGTAGGTGGTCTTGCTATCGTCACTCTTGCCGTCCTCTACGGAATTGGGGTAAGCGACAAAAGGGGGTAAAAACTGTGCTGTCTCGAGACCACCAAGCCCTAATGCAGCCAACGGCAAGGTTCCAAACAGGTTGTTGTTGATGACGCTTGCTGAGGCCTCTTTCTCAGACTGTGTGTAGTTAGCACCGACGGTGAGTGCGAGAGTTTCGGAAAGATCAAAATCAAACTGAGCAAACAATGACAATGTTTCGTCATCAAGGGCATAGTCTTCCGCTAGGTTACCGACACCTGGAGCGTAAAATGTACCTGTAGGAACTCCCAATGCACCCTCAATAAACGCCAAATCAACCGGCGATTGAGCAGCAACCAACAGTCCATCGACATAGGGGCGGAAGGCCGGACCAAGCCCGAAGGTCTCGTCATGTTCCACTTCTTCATTGAAATAGAACGCGCCCACCATCCATTGCAGCGGGCCATCATCAGTTGAGGTCAGCCTGACCTCTTGGGTGAATGTATCTATCTGCGTGTCGCGAGAATCTGCAGCACTTGGACTGATTAACTGTGCACTAGTGAAGTCAACGTCCCCGGACTGGAACTGGTCTAGGGTTCGAAAGGCAGTTATCGATGTAAGACTGAAACTGTCGAAGTCATAGTCAATCTGCAGCGATGTCCCCTGTGTCTCGATCTTATTTGACGGATCGAAATCTTGATAATTCTCATAGGCAAAGGGCTCGTTGCCGACTAAGTCGCCACCGAGAAGCCGAACTAAACCGCCGGTAGGACCATCGACAAGGTTCGCCACACCACAGCACACTTCATCGATCTCTTCCGCGTCGACAATCAAACGAACTTCCGTTTTTTCTGACGGGGTCCACAATACCTGACCGCGGAAATTCCAACGATTGAGTTCATTAAACTCAGTACCCGTCGTGAGATTATCGAAGTAACCGTCACGCTCGTTGGCGCTGGCAAACAAGCTGAAACCAACGGTATCTGACAGAGGGCCCGTTACATCACCACGGATAATGGTTTGATTGTAGTTTCCTACCGTGCCGCCAATTGAGCCACTAAAGCCATCCATGTCGGGTTTGGCGGTGACAACGCTAATGACACCCGCGGAGGCGTTCTTGCCGAATAGAGTGCTTTGCGGACCACGTAATACTTCGATTCGCTCAACCTTCGGTAAGTCGGCTAACGCACTACCCACACGTGAGCGATACACGCCATCGACGAATACACCCACAGAGGGTTCGATACCCGGATTATTTGCGCCGTTACCAAAACCCCGAATGATAAAGTTGGTCTGTGCACTGCCTTGCAGCTGAGTCACCCGTAAACTGGGGACGAGGGTTTGCAGGTCTTTAATGTCTAAGACCTGTGACTGCTCTATGGCTTCCGCCGATACAACCGAGACCGCGATTGGAGTTTCTTGTAACGTCTGCTGACGTTTTGCGGCAGTGACCACCACCTCTTCAAGATCACTCTGGGCTTCAGCATTGATGGCTAAGGTGAGGGCTGAGACTAGCAACGGAACACCACCGGCTCGATATAGACGCATACAAATTTCCTCGATTTCGTTCTACTGTCATTATGATTATGGGGTTTGGCTGAGCGCAAGCTTAGCGCCCACAAACCGCTAATAGTACCATTACTTAAACGCTAGCAAAAAGCTACAGATATCTACTTTTTAAGAAGCGTTTACAACCACTGTTTTGTCGAAAGTTCGGAGTCCCTGTGAGCCAAGCCTGTGATCGGACAACGGCCCTTGCTGCATCAGGAGCGAACTCGAATCATGGTTGGGGACCGGGACATTCCGCATACGGGGGTACCCCGCGTTACCTTGCGACGCACCATCATCCCGGTGGCGGCCCAATTGGGCTCCTCTCGACCAGTACTACGCCGGAAATAAAAAAGGGGTAGCCTTTCGGTTACCCCTTTTTTATTTGGCTCCTCCGGCCCGCAAGCACAGCTTGCGGTCGTTCTAGGGCTCGCAGCAGTGCTGCTAGAATTCCCCTCTCACCCAACTGGGCTCTTCTCGCCCAGAAAGACAGACAACAAAAACCCGGCCACTGGCCGGGCTTCTTATTCTTTGGCTGAGCCACGCTTCAAGCTCTTGGGTCGTGCGTGCATTAACCGAGGGGAAGCTTCCTACGATGCCCGATTTGCAGGCCGCAATGACCATGTCGGGTCCCGATTGCAGAAACATAGGCGCTTGAAAAATCGGCAGACTAAGTCGTTTGAGGGGTGCGGTCATCGCAAGGCAATCCGTAGACTCTATTATTATCGGACCAAGTCTAGGTGAGGGGGTAGACGCGGGCAAGGCGGCTTCGTGCTAGGTTTGCGCACAGAGAAACAGACTGAGGGTTTGAGTCTATGAGATTGATATCGATTTTGGCCGTGATGTTGATCATCGGCTATTTGGTGAAAACGCAGCTGGCGGGGGATGAGTCACCAGAGCCAGTAGAAGTCCTAACCGAAGGTGCCACGGTTGAGGCCCCAAAGGTACCCACGACTCTCGAAGGCCTAAAAAACTTCGATAAGGACGTGGACGCTTTTGTGCAACAGGCGGCGGACGAGCGGGAGGCGCGCATGAAGGAAGCAATGGAGTCTGGCGAACGGTAGGGGTGCTGGCTTGATGGCAGCGCACGTGCTTCGAGAATACGTTGATCCTGCGCACGCCGATCTGGAAGGATGACTTTGGCAAAATCTAATAGCGAACTGTTAGTCGCGACCTCGTATGAAGCGCCAACTGAATCAAAACGAAACCACATGAAAACAGATACGATTGCCCAGTCAACTGCGTATAAAGTTAGGTAACGCAGATGTGTTTGCGCGCTGACCGCTAAGTAATAACCCTAAAAAAATTGGAGCTAACCTGTTATGTCCTCTGTCCAAATCCCGTGCACCCACACTGGCAGTCTTCCCCGTACCGATGATTTGGTGCAGTTAATGTTCGCCATCGCGGACGGCATACCCGTTGATAGAACTGCCCTCGACTGCGCCGTGCACGATGCGATAGACAGCGTGGTGAAGCGGCAGGTCGACGCGGGCGTCTCAATTATCAATGACGGTGAAATGTCGAAGCCGTCCTACGCCACCTATGTCCAAGACCGGCTTTCGGGCTTCAACGGGGAGAGTGTACAAAACTACTTCTTTGAGGATCTGCAGGACTTTCCTCGTAGCGCGGAGGCCGTTGCCGGTAACCCCGGGCGCAGAAAGCGAAAGGCGCCAAGCTGCACTGGCGAAATCGGTGTCGCTAACGGCCAGGCCGCAATCGACGACATGGTCGCGTTGCGCGCTGCGGCAACGAACAATGGCCACGATGCGATCTTCACGAGCGCCGCATCACCGGGTGTGATTTCGCTGTTCTTCGCTAATGACTATTACGACAGTCACGAGGCGTATGTGTTTGCGATCGCTGAGGGGATGCGACACGAGTACGAGGCGATTGCCAATGCCGGCGCTACGGTTCAGCTTGATTGTCCCGACCTCGCAATGGGTCGTCATTCGGCATACGCCAGCATGGATCTCGAGACTTTTCGGCGCACCATTGCAACCAATATTGAGGCCCTAAACTACGCGGTGCGTAATATTCCCGAAGACCAGCTTCGTATGCATCTCTGTTGGGGGAACTACCCAGGACCCCATCATCATGATGTACCGATCGGCGACATCATCGATCTTGTGTGGACAGCGAAGCCGCAAACTGTGCTGGTCGAGGGCGCTAACTCCCGTCACGCACATGAGTGGGCGGCACTAAAGGAACTGGGTGTGCCGTCCCACAAAAAACTTTGCCCTGGCGTGATTGAGCCACAATCCAATTACATAGAGCATCCAGAATTGATCGCTCAACGGCTCGAGCGCTGGGCCGAAGTTGTCGAGCCGGAGCGCTTGATGGCCGGCGTGGATTGCGGATTTTCGGTGCACGTTGGAACCACTACGATTGACCCGGATGTGGCGTTTGCAAAACTGGCTTCCCTTGCCGAGGGCTGCGAGATCGCATCGCGGCGCCTCTGAAAAATCAGCGCGAGGAGCACAACATGCCCTCTTCAGAATATTTAAGCACACTGGAAAAGGGCTTGAAGGTGCTCAAATGCTTTTCTCGGGAGCGCCCTCAAATGACGCTGTCTGAAGTGGCAAAAGTCACTGATTTGAGTCCGGCAGTTGCGCGGCGCTGTTTACTTACCCTGTGCGAATTAGGCTACGTTGGTAAAGACGGCAATCAGTACATGCTCCAGCCCCGGGTTCTTGAGTTCTCAAACGCGTTTAGCGAAAGTTTTGACATCGACAACCTCATTCGTCCGGCGCTGCAGACATTACGGGAGGCAACCGGGGACAGTGCATCCTTCGCCGTGCTGCAAGACAGCGAGGTTCTCTACATCTGCCATGTGTCAGCTTACCGGGTGGTGCGATTACAGGCGACGGCGGGGACCCGCTTTCCCGCGCTGATCACCTCATTAGGCAGAGCGGTTCTGTCGACACTAAGCGATGATGCTATCGAGCAACACATAGCGGCTTACCCGGTGCAACGCCGTACCGATAAAACCGTAACAGACCCCGACTCACTCAAAGCGCTGCTGATCTCGGCGCGCGGCAATGGTTACGCTGTTACAAGCGATGAGCTGGACTATGGCATTACTTCCATCGCGTGTCCGATTATCCTGGCGTCGGGTCAGGTTGCCGGTGCAATCAACTGCTCCGCAGCCACCAGTCGGGTGGATGAGAGTACCTTTACAACCTCGCGTCTGGAGCCGCTGCTGCACGCTCGAGATGACATCGTGAATCAGTTCGGTCGGGCTCCAGAGCTTTTGCGTGCACTAAAATCCGGTGTAAGTTGAGAGTAGCCACGCGGCTAGCGATGCGTTGACCTGTCGCGCGTGAGTGAAATTACACAGATGTCCACCCCCCGCAATGTTCACCGCTGTTCCGTCAGCCACTTCACATGCCAGATCGGCATGTTTGCGCCTTGATTCGGTTTCATACTCCCCGGTCATAGTGAGTAACGGCGGCTTCATTGTCTTGAGCTGCTCGGGCACCTGCCAGTTCGTCTTAGTTTCAGCGCCCCGTAGCAGATCACTGCCGTTATAACGCTCAACCATACGCGCTAAGTGCGCTCTGTCAGAAAAGTCTGCACCACATGACATCAGTGGATGCTGCAACCACTCCCTCTGAAACTGCGACCTATCCCCATTCCTGATTAATGCCCGATAGTGCTCTATCGGAATAGCATTCTCTGCAGAGTCGGAAACGACATAACCATCAATCAGTGCACCCTGTAAAATCAAACCTGCGGTTGTCTCGGGTGCACTTGCCATTGCTCTCAGTGCAAGACGACCACCTTGTGAAACACCGTATAGAACGCATGGATCCCCAAGCGCTTTAATGACGTCGTGGACATCCTCTACCTCAAGGTCAAAGTCGGGGGGAAGTGTGTTCTCGCCACACCCCCGCCGGTCGAAGTAGGCCACGGGAATGCCCTGATCAACCAGCGCTAACTGCCGCTCAAAGGAGCTGCCATCGAGAGTCCAGCCGTGTAAGCAAAGGACGATAGGGCTCCTATGCTGCGCCGGCTCAGCGAGATGTACCCGTAAGTTGCCCCCGGTAACAGCGACATCGAAGACCGATGGGTTCATGGCGCTTGAGGATCGAACTGCTGCTTTAAATGGCATCTGTTTGACTATGCATCCAGATAATCGACAGCGCCCTCTGCGCCACGCCAAAGAGCATCGCCCACCGGGTTCTGCGATTCTTCAAGAAGGTGGCCTACCAGACCAGCGCAGCGAGCAACCAATACCACACCCCGCATCATGCCTGACGGTACACCGGCTTCGTACAACAGGGCCGCCAATACCGCACTCACATTAGTGACCAATGTTCGCCCGAGTGCTTCTTTTAAAGCCCCCTCAAGTTCGAAAAGGGCCTGTTTAGCCGGGCTCTCGTCGTCGAGCAATGAAAGCAGTTTGTCGACTCGTGGGTCTCTGCCCGTATGAATCGGATGCCCAAATCCGGGGATAGGGGCCTTTCGCTCTCGGTGCTCTGCAACGATCTTCCGGGCCATACCTGCTATATCGCCTGACGCGACGATTCGCTCTATCAGTTCACCGCAACGACCTGCAGTACCGGCATAGCGATCACCAACGCCTAAAAGGCCTGCCGCCACTGCGCCCTGGATCGATTCCGGCGCACCATGAAGGGTGAGACGACTGGCGACAGCGGAGGGCACCAGACCGTGCTCCATGATGGTGACCAGCACGGCATCGACCAATTCAAGCTGGCGGAGGCTGGGGGCCTCGCCAAGTGCTTGCAGTAAAAAGGCACCTGTGAAGCTGTACTGACCAATAACGTCGTGGACTAGGTCCTTGCCGCGCAGTGAGATTGAATCTGCGTCATACCCACAAATGCTGGTAGTTGGCCGGTCATCACTGCTCATAGGTACTCACTCCGCTGTTAACAACATTGATTGATCCAATTTCGGTTTAATACGGTAACAAGGCTGATTCGGTTTGCGAATAAAATTTCGAATAACGAAAAATTTGGAGACGCCACTATGAAACACCAACGCCAGCTACTGAGTTTAGCGGTACTTGCCGCCTTGATGACCACCGACGCGAAAGCCCAAAACACGCTCGAGGAAGTTGTTGTAACAGCCCGAAAACGCGCCGAAACACTCGCAGAGAGTCCAATCTCTGTGCGCGCATTTACTGAGAGTGAAATCCGCGCTAGCGGTATCCAGACACCCCAGGATTTTGTCAATCTGACACCCAACGTCACCCTTGTCCAAACTCAAAGCACGGGTAATTCGTTCCTCAACGTCCGGGGCATCTCATCCGCACGCAACAGTGAGCTCGCCGCCGCTATCCTGATCGATGGGGTATTGCTCTCCAACCCCACTCAACTTAACCAGCAGCTTTTCGACATTCAGCAGGTAGAGGTACTCCGTGGCCCGCAGGGCGCGTTGTACGGCCGAAACGCTATCGGTGGTGCGATCACGATCGTGACTAAGGAGCCAGGGGATGAGACGGAAGGTGAAATTCGTGTTGGCGCCGAAAGTGCCCCCGGTTTCACCGTAAAAGGTTATGTGGGTGGCCCACTTAATGAAAGCGGCACAGTGAAGTATCGGGTTGCGGGTTCTTACATCGACCACGACGGCTATTTGGACAACGAGTACCTGAACGAAAAAGCTGACCCTTACAAAGACACGTCGTTCCGCGGCAGGCTAAATTGGGACGTTACCGATACCCTCACGACTGA
Source organism: Luminiphilus sp. (assembly GCA_965657905.1). GTDB lineage: Bacteria > Pseudomonadota > Gammaproteobacteria > Pseudomonadales > Halieaceae > Luminiphilus. Next base: position 279,103 of record CBFHPT010000003.1, read on the forward strand.
CTTCCGCGTTAGCTACTCCAAACTCGAGACTCAGGCGTTCTACTTCGTGATCGATGCCGAGGCCGATGACGTCGACTTGCCGATTTCAGTCAACAACCCCGGCAACAACGAACGCGAATTTACCAGCGCCAGCTTTAAGTTCGATTGGGACCTGGGTTTCGCCACCATGACAGGCATTACGGCGTATGACGATGTCACCGAAGTTTCAAGCGGTGACAACTTTAACTTTTTACCGAGAGAGGCTGAGTTTAACTTTTTCAACAGTGACCCTTTCGGAGAGTTCATCAAGTTTCTTACCGGCGATGAGTACACTGACCTTAGTCAAAACCAGTTCCTAGAGGTCGAATCCCTAAGTCAGGAAATCCGTTTCACCAGCAATAACGAAACCGGCTTGCGTTGGATCGCCGGTGCCTACGTTATCGCGACGGATCGTTATATATCGACCGGTGGGCAGATCGATCGAGGTCTCGGCGTATTCGACGTCGAGAAGACTTTCCGTCCGCAAATTTTTATTGATGCCGCTGACGGTGTTGTCGACGACCCCAGTCCGCAGCTCGGTGTACTGGCGGATGAGCAGGATAATTTTGCCTGGGCAGTTTTTGGCCAGGTTGCCTACGACATCAATGACCAATTAGAGGTCGCTTTCTCCCTCCGTTACGACGACGATGAGCGCGAAAACACGACCCTTACCCCGCTTGAATACAACGTACCCTTCAATCCCGACATTGTCTTTGGTGAAGTGCGCAAGGAATCTTGGGATGCTCTCCAGCCGAAACTCACCGTTCGTTATCGGCCGACTGACGACTGGATGGTTTATGCGGATGCGAGTCGCGGCTTCAGAAGCGGTGGCTACAACCAGTCCGGAGTTGGCAGTGCCGTCACGTACCCCGGTATCGAAGATCTTTTTGATGAGCAGATTGCCGAAACTTACGAAGTGGGCGCCAAAGGCGACCTCATGGATGGCACACTTCGGCTATCCGCTGCGGCATATCACACCACTCTCGAGGGTGCGTACTTCTTCTTCTACGATGCTCCGACCAATACGCAAAACTTGGGCAGTATTGATGAAGTCGAGTACACAGGTCTCGAGCTTGAGGGCACAGCGCTCCTCGGTGACTACGTCACGGTTAACTTCGGTATTGGTCTAACAGACAGCGAGATTACAGAGGCGCCCACCAGCATTTGGGTTGGCAATCAGGCACCTCTGGTGAGCGAAGTGACCGGAAATCTGGGTGTGCAATATCGTGCACCCATAGGCGGCGAGCGTGAATTCTTCATTCGCGGAGATTATCAGTATCTCGGCGAGACCTGGTGGGAACCCAACAATGATTCATCGCGTAGTGGCGTCAATCTGCTCGACGCTCGTCTCGGTGTTGAAGATCCCGACAACTGGGGTGTAACGCTCTGGGTTCGCAACGCGTTCGATGAGGAATACAACACCGAATATTCGCCAGGCCCAGCTCCGGGCTTCAACTTCTTGTGGCGCGCACAGCCGGTTCGATACGGTATCGAACTGACTAAGTGGTTCTAATCAGCGCTCGGTAATCATCAAGATAGGAGACAACACTATGAATGCAATTGCACAGATCAAAAGCACCCTCCACCACAACGCTTACGTTTGTCGTGATTTAGAGGCGGTACGGAAGTTTTATGAGGATATTATTGGTTATACGTTGGTTGCTACCTGGGCTGAGCAGGCGGACCTGTTCGGTAAGGTAAGAACTTACTGCCACGGCTTTTTCGACATTGGTGACGGGTCATGCTTGGCATTTTTCCAGTTTGCGGATGAAGAAGACGCAGTCGAGTTTGGTCCTGAGTTAGCACAATCAGCTTTCCGCCATCTGGCGATGAAAGTAGATCAACCCACCCAAGATGCCATTAAAGAACGTCTGGAAGCTGCCGGCTACTTCGAGAGCGGTCAGGCCTACCCGCTAAATCACGGCTACTGCTGGTCAATCTATTGTTATGACCCTTCGGGCTTGTTGGTTGAGTTCACCGTTGACCACGCCGATGTTGAGCAGATCAACAAGGACAAGGCGGCGACTGCCCACGAGGATTTACAGAAGTGGCTCGCCGGTGATCACACACCCAACAATGAGCAGTTCCACCGCTAATTCAGGAGTAATTTAGATGTCGATTAAAGTAGCAGTGGTTTATCACTCGGGTTACGGACACACAGAGGCCGTCGCCCAGCACGTGATCGAGGGTGCCAAGTCAGTCAGCGGTATTGAGGTGATGGTGGTGCAAGCCGCGGATATTACGTCCCCAGAGAGCGAGGTCCTTACCCAGTTGGACAGCGCTGATGCGATGATCTTCGGGTCACCCACCTACATGGGCTCCGCATCTGCCGCTTTTAAAGGGTTTATGGAAGCGTCATCCACCCGCTGGATGGAACAGCGCTGGGCGGACAAGTTGGCTGCTGGCTTTACTAATTCTGGGTCGATGAACGGCGATAAGCAAAATACGCTGATCGAGTTTATGACCTTTGCCATGCAGCACAGCATGATTTGGACCGGCCTCGGTCAAATGCCCGGTAATAACCACTCGGGCGGCTCTGAGAATGAGAACAACCGATGCGGTGCCTCGATTGGCTGCATGACCCAGGCCAATGTCGATCAGGGCGGTGATGTCGCGCCACCTATTTCAGATCGAGAAACCGCCCGGTTGTTTGGTATCCGTGTGGCACAGGCAGCCGCGCGTTGGGGTTCATCTAATGCGTGATCACCAGATATACGATCCCGAAATCGAAACGCGTCCGGTTAGTGAGCAGTTTGCAATCGATCGGAACGCGTATCGAGAGCAGATCAAATATCTCATGCGGAACTCGGCGTTTTACCAAAAGAAGTTAGCGGACGCAGGATTTGATACGCCGGAAAGTATTGGCGGCCTTGATGACATCGCCGCTCTGCCATTTACAGAGAAGGATGAAATACGTGCGAGCCAGGCGAATTTCCCGCCCTTTGGTAATCATGTCGCAGCGAACCCTGACGAACTCGTCCGGGTATTCAGCACCAGCGGAACAACCGGAACACCTTGCTACCTTGGATTGACCAAGGCCGATCTTGATATGTACGCAACCAACGTTGCACGGGGCTACAGTGCCGCCGGTTTTAAACCGGGGCAGCGGCTTGTGGTTGGCTTTAATGCAGGACCCTTCGTTGCGGGTGCGGTTTACTACGGCTTCGACAAGATTGGTTGCAGCGTTATTCCTGTCGGCACAGGGAATACCGAGCGTATGGTGACAGCGATTCAGAAACTCGGCGCCACCGGCGTCAGTTGCACACCATCTTACGGCTTGTATCTAATAGACTGGTGTCGCGACCAAGGTATCGATACGCGATCGCTTGGACTGCAGAATATGATCACCGCCGGCGAACCCGGAGGGGGCGATCCGATGGTCCGACGTACCATTACCGAGGCCTTTGGCTGCACTGTTCGTGAGTCCATGGGGATTGGTGACATCTCGCTGTCAGTGTGGGCAGAAGACGCCGACGAGAATGGTATGAACTTTATGGCTCGCGGATACGTTCACGTTGAGCTGATTGATCCGGCCTCGGGCGCGCCCGTACCCTGGGAGGACGGCGCGGAGGGAGAGTTGGTTTATACCGCATTGCAGCGGGAATCCATGCCGATGCTTCGTTTTCGTAGTCGCGATCACGTTGTCGTGACGATGCAGGATAACCCCACTGGGCGAACCGGTCCGCGTATCCGCTGCGTCGGTCGCACCGATGACATGCTGATCGTTCGCGGAGTCAATCTGTTCCCAACTGCGGTACGCAGTGTTCTCGAAAGCTTCGATGGGGAGGTGTCTGGCCTCTTTAGCATTCGTCCCCTAGAGACAGGAGTGCTGCAAACGCCCCCGCTGCCGCTGGTAGTCGAGGTAGCTCACGGACACAGTGCAACAAACGACGATCTTGCGCTGCGTATCAAGACTGAGCTCAAAGCCCGCTTACTGGTCACAACGAATGTTCGACTGGTGGAGCACGGCGCTCTGCCGAGAGAGACCTATAAGTCAAAGCTGGTGGACTATTCCGAGGCTGCTGCTTAAGACACCTCAACTCGGGTTGCGGTTCAGGTTGTTGTATTCGCCTGTGCCGTCGCCCAGTTCAAAACCTCCCCTTTTAACCTAATGCCGATATGAGCTACCCTTCGCGCCTCACGCGATAGGCATACCGGAGAGCACAGCGGCGTTTAAAGTGCCCGCGAGTTGCTTTCGACGGGCGCTATGCGCTGATCATTTTCCTTCAAGAAGAGTGTATGCGGGCAAGACGCCTCCGCTACCTGAGGCGTTCTGTTCACCATCATGTCCAAGGCAATATCATCAACTCTGGGTCAGGCGCCGCTGGTGCGTCGTTTGACTGCCCTCGGCCTTGCTTCCTCAGTGCCGAGCAAGCGTGTGTTTGCCAAACAACTGGCCGATCTGGTCGACATCTCTAACGCCATCACCTTGTCCGATTTTTTCTCCACCCTGAGCACTGTCTCTGCGAGCACCCGGCCTGCCGATCCTCCTGCTGGCAACTCGCTGTTTGAAGCGCATTGTGTGGCCATGCGGGCATACATTGATGCAAGTTTCGCTACTGAAGACGAGGCGGCTGTGCCTGCCGGAAAAGCAGCCCTGCGCCCGCCCATTGAAAACGATCAAAAGCTAAACACCTCGGAGGCGGTGGCGAGCTATCGACGCTTCTACAGCTTGCACCAAAGTGAATTAGAGCGGCGCGTCGCACAGCTCAGAAAGGCACTACTAGAACAGTTGCAATGTGAAAGTGACGCGCTGGCTCAAGTGGCCGCGATAGAGGTGGCCTTAGGGCCGATAATGGTAAAGTACAGTCGCCGCTGTTTAGCAACGCTACCCAAACTTGTGGGGCAGCGGTTTGAGCATCTGTCACAACAGTCGCACCCGTCAGACGGGGTAACTGATAGTCCGGAACTTCGGCTCGATCAGGACGGTTGGCTGGCGCGGTTCCATAACGAAATACAGCACCTGCTGCACGCAGAGTTATCACTCAGACTTCAGCCCCTAGAGGGCCTGTTGTCTTGCCTGAA
>CBFHPT010000004.1:0-238539 GCA_965657905.1 Luminiphilus sp.
TCCGAAGAGCGTTGGTTGAAAACTCTCTATGGCGCCGCAACGGCCATGCAGTAATCTCATCGATTTCGTGGAATGTTCGTCTCACGCGCCCGCCTGTTAATCGGCGGTGCCCTCGAGTCGTCGAAGCCGTTGAATGAGGCTAGAGGTGTCCCATCGGTTACCGCCCATGTTCTGCACGTCGCCATAGAACTGATCGACAAGGGCGGTGACGGGCAGTGAAGCGCCAACGCTGTCGGCAGTGCGCAAGGCGATATCCAGGTCTTTGCGCATCCAATCGACGGCGAAGCCAAAGTCGAACTCACCCTTGAGCATGGTGCTGTGCCGATTCTCCATTTGCCAACTCTGGGCTGCGCCTTTTGAAATTGCCGCGACGACCGCCTCGCCGTCCAAACCGGCTTTGTCGGCAAAGTGCAGCGCCTCGGATAGTCCCTGTAAGAGTCCCGCAATACAGATTTGGTTGACCATCTTGCAGAGTTGGCCTGACCCTGCTGGCCCCATTAGCCGGGTCGTTGCGGCGTAGCTCGCCATAACCGGTTTAACGCGTTCATAGGTCGTTCTTTCTCCCCCGAGCATGACGGTCAGCACGCCGTTTTCGGCCCCGGCTTGGCCGCCGGATACCGGTGCGTCCAAAAATCCAATAGCCTTTGCGCTGCAGGCGTCGGCAAGCTCACGCGCAAGTTCTGCTGAGGCAGTTGTGTGGTCAACCAGGACAGCTCCTTCCGCCATGGCAGACAGTACGCCTTGTTCGCCATACACCACCGAGCGAACATCATCATCGTTGCCAACACAGAGACAGACCACGTCAGCACCCGCCACGGCCCTCGCTGGCGTGTCCCGGTACTCTCCTGCATGTTCTGTGACCCATTGCTGGGCTTTCGATGCGGTTCGGTTGTAGACGCGGGTTTTGAAACCCGCTTCTGCGAGGTGACCGGCCATCGGGTAGCCCATAGCCCCGAGGCCAATAAATGCGACCGTCACATTAGTGTTATCCATAGCGGTTTCCGTCCGGGATGTCTTGTCGTGAGTCTATGACCGAGTGTTGTCGCGTGCTTCCCCGTTGTCGACGGTTTAGAGCAACCTAGACTGATGATGTGTCACTCGGGTATGGCGTAGTTTCACAGTCATCGTTTGACTCGAGACTGCTAACCGCGACGCTACTGTAGCTTAACTTTAACCGTGTAAATGTAGCATGATGAGGCACGCTTAATATCCATTCAGTCTACTGGACTGACTGTACTGAAGTAAGTTGTGGTGACTGTGCTGCTCGGTGGAGGGCGAGGACGTTGCGGTAAGCTGGCTGTCTGGAATGCGGTTGATCAGGTGCTTGTCGATCAAGCGATATTTATGGCGCTAGATAGGGTCAGGACAGCACTGGGGTATGCAAACCACGTTGCGGTAAACGCTGTGAATCGGCTTTAGAAGACTATAGGATTGAAACAGCTCTGCTGAACAGCAGGGAGCTTAGTGGCTGTACTGTAATCAGTTCGACGTACGCGAGGCGGCAAGACTAAATGAACCGAGCGCAGATTGACGACCCGATTATGCCCCCCGAGGACGCGTCACATTCGCTCGCCTCCCAAAACGTGCTGGATGAGTACGCACGCAAAATGTCGCTCATACTCCTTACGATGACCCCGCTACTGCCATTGGCGGGGTGGATCACCTATGCGAAATACCCTCAGAATTTGCCAATACATTTAGGTTTGCTTGGGTTGGTAGCAGTCCTTGCTGCTTTTCGGGATCGGCTAGATGGAAAGCAGATTGCGGCGGTCACTGTTTTCGTTCTGATGACAATTACTATTACAGCGATGCTTTCCTGGGGTTCCCGCACCCCGCTAGTGCTTTTGGTGGGTGTTTCGCTGGTTATTCTTGCGATATTTTTTGGCAGGCGGCAGACAATGGTCTGGGGTTCCGCGATATTTTTGGTGACTGACGCCGTTTTGCTCCACTACGCACTGGATCAGGTCAACGGGGATTTTTCGGCTATCCAACACGACGTTTGGGCAGCCATGTTCTCCTGGTTGGGATTGGGCTTATTCGGTCTGGTCCTTTGCGTACAAATACTGTCGCCTATCGTCTCGTCCCTCGAGGCGGCTAATTTATCTGAGCAGCGGATGCGGCAGCGAAAGTGGTTGATGGAGCGCAGTATCCAGGACGCGACAGCGAGTCTTGAGGAAATACTTGATAACGCCCTCGTGGGTATTACGGTGCTCGATGAAAAAGGCGATATCACTGCCTGGAATGCGGTTAACGAACGGTTTTTAGGTGTCACCGCCGAGCAAATGCTTGGGCAATCGCTGCAAGATTTTCTATTTCGGATTGATGAGCAGCATCCGCTATTACCCAAGATAGAGGATATTTATCAGGGACGCGCGTTCTACAACCTCCTGCTTGAAGCGCCCACAGCCAATGGGGTTGTTAATCTTTTGATGTCGGGTCGCCCAATATTTGATCAATCGGGGCGGGTTCGTGGCGGTATTACCATTGGTGCGGAGGTCACGTCACTGCTGCGGCAGCTGGGCGATATCGGGATTTCATCGGCCTCTGAAGAAGCCACGGCAGCTGCTGATGACATCAGGTCACCCCTCATGTCACTCGGGCTTTCGATGGAGGCCTTAGATGTCCTTCTGGACGTCGAGCAGCCCGATCTGGATCGCATTCGGGCAAAAATGCCTCTGATTTTAAAGCAGCAGGCTCATGCGGCCGAAGTCGTAGAAAGTTACTACGATAACCTGCGGACCCGCTCGGCACGCAAGGGGCCGCACAGGGTTGATTACGTCACAGAGTCCGCAGTCGCGGTGCTGCGTGCGAGCGCCGAAGCACAAGGAATTGCGATTGATATCGATGTCAGCTTGGCCGATGGCGCTCAAATCAACGCCCAATCTGTGCTGGTCCGCCAAGTGCTTATCAATCTACTGACCAATGCCCGTGATGCTATTGAAGGTCATCGCCAGCAACATGCAGGTGTGCCCGAGTCAGGCACTATTTGGGTTATGGTGGAGTCAGGTGCCAGCACGGTCACATGGATTATTGAGGACAACGGCGGTGGTACGTTAGGTGAAGACCCAGAGCTGTTGTTCCAGCAGGGCTATACCAACAAGCCTGTCGGTGAGGGGTCAGGGATGGGGCTGTTTATTGGTCGGGCGACGGCTGAGCATCTTGCGGGTTCACTCACTGTCTCTCAAGGCGAGGATGGCTTGTGCTTTAGCCTGACGTTGCCGCGCTCAGACGAAAATGCCTGATCTTCAATCAAGACCCCAACTTCAACTAAAAGCTATTGTCATTGGGGCGGGCAGTGGCATTGGAATGGCCCTCGCGGCGAGTCTGGCTCAGGACGAGCGTTACACGGTGCACACAGTCAGTCGTCACACCCAGGCACCGGTCACGAACTGCCGCCACTGGCAGTGTGACAACACCGACCAATCGATTATCGATACGGTATCTGGCATCGCCGGCGAGCCGGGAGATATTGCCCGGCTGATTGTTTGCAACGGTGTCTTGCATGGCGAAACCTTTCGGCCGGAGCGGGCCATCAAGCAGGTTAGCAGCGACGCGATGTCTCACGTACTTCGGGCCAACACCATTGTGCCGACACTGTGGTTAGGCGCATTCATAGGGCATCTGCGTAAAACCCCCGATCCACGAATCGCAGTGTTGTCAGCTCGGGTCGGTAGCATCGGCGATAACCAACTCGGTGGTTGGTACAGTTACCGCGCAAGTAAAGCCGCGTTGAACATGGTGATCCAAACGGCGGCAATTGAGTTAGCGCGGGTCAATCGGAGTGCCAAGATGATCGCGTTTCATCCGGGGACCACCGACACGCCACTCTCAGCGCCCTTTCAAAAAGGCGTGCCTGAGGGAAAACTCTTTACGCCGGCGTTCGTCGCAGATCGCTTGCTTGCCGCCTTAGACGCCGCCGAGAGCGGCGCGGCCGAATTCATAGACTGGGACGGTCAGCCCGTCCCCTGGTAGCTGAGCCACAGTAGCAGCCCAGCGCACGGGTTGCTCAGCCGCTGAGAAATTCGCCGCGGGTACTGGCATCGGATTTGAACGCTCCGCCAAGCGACGTTGTACGCGTTCGAGAGTTGCTATCCATGATACCGCGGGACTTCACGCAATAGTGAACTGCATCAATAGACACCGCCACGTCCTCGGTACCCAACAAGGTTTGAAGCGCAACCAGCACCTGTTGCGTCAGCCGTTCCTGTACTTGGGGTCGCTGAGCAAAAAACCGCACAATACGGTTGATCTTGCTCAAACCAATGACCTTTTCGGCGGGTATGTAGGCGACTTTCGCGCAGCCATCGATGGTGACGAAGTGGTGTTCGCACGTAGACGTCAAATCAATGTCATCAACGCGAACCATTTCCTCGACTTGCATCTTGTTTTCGATGACGGAGATCTTGGGGAACTGCCCGTAATCCAAGCCGGAGAAAATTTCATCGACGTACATTTTGGCGATTCGGTGGGGAGTCTCACACAGGCTGTCATCGCTGAGATCAAGGCCCAATGCTTCTGTGATCTCCGTAAATGCCCGACGAATCACGGTGTATTTCTCATCACGCGATAAATTGTTGTCACCCATTGGCGTTTCGAGGCCGCGAGTGATTAATGCCTCCCGAACGAGGGCGGCTTCAATCGATATTCCGGCGGGAAAGGGCAGGGTGTTGTCTCTCGGTGCAGGGTTCAACATAGGTGCATCCTCAGTAGGTCTAGGTATACTTACGCCAGAATTCTGCGACCGGATGCCGGCGTCACGATTCTGTCCATCTGTTCGGGGTCAAATCCCGGTCAGGCTGCATACCAAATTACGGAGAATGAACATATGTCAGTTATCACACGCGTTTTTGCGACAGCAGCTTTGCTGGTTGTCGGATCCATGGCGGTCGCCGGTGAATATGATGCAGCAGTTGATAAGTTTCGCGCAGCGGGTGCTGAAGAAATGATCGACAGTGCCTACGGCTACGCCATCTTCCCAACCATCGGCAAAGGCGGTATTGGCATAGGCGGCGCCTATGGTGAGGGCGCTGTGTTTGCGGGCGGAGAACATTTGGGTGAAACCAGCCTGGCGCAGGTGACGATTGGGTTTCAGTTGGGTGGCCAAGCTTACAGTCAGTTAATCCTTTTCCAAGACAAGCGTGCGTTGGACGAGTTCACCTCGGGTAACTTTGAGTTTGGTGCTCAGGCAACAGCTGTCGCGCTGACTGCAGCAGCGGGCGCCGAGGCGAACACCGGCGGCGGTACATCAGCCAATGTCTCAGGTGGGCAGCACGATGCTTCGGTTCAGAACACGGCTTATCACAAGGGCATGGCGGTTTACACCATCGCCAAAGGTGGCCTGATGTACGAAGCAAGCATTGGCGGTCAGAAATTCGACTACAAAGCTGCAAAGTAGCAACACGCTGATCGAGGCCTACCAGCAAGCGATCACATTGATCGTTATTGGTAGTCCTTTCTCACTGTAAGAGCCCGTTTTTACGGGCTTTTTTATTGGGTTGTGAAGTTGGGGGCCGCAGACGGCTTATCTGCGTGCGTGCTTGCGGGCTAGCGGGTAACGACGTCGAATTGCGATCACGTTGTCGATTACTCGCTCAGCGTGTACCGGGTTTCGGAAAAATTACCAATCTGCTGATCCGACCGGTAAGGATGGGTACCTCACATTTAAAGGCTGGTAACATTGAACACAGTTCCGATGATCGCATCAGGGATGAAGCACACCACGAATCGACAGGATGTCGAGTCAAAACAGGGAGTTGTTAATGCAAGGGTGGTTAAAGAAGGCGGTACTGCCGCTTACAGTGTTAGTTGCTGGAGCAGCTATTCTTGCGTTACTCAACGCGACCAAACCCGAACCCGAAGTGTCCTCAGAGCCCCCGCGGCCCCTGCGGGTGTACGCCCAAGTTGCTGAGATAGCGTCAGCCCAGCTAAAAGTCGAAACCCACGGTGAAGTGCGCCCGCGCGTACGGTCCGAGATCGTTGCCGAAGTTGGCGGTCGCATCGTTGAGGTATCCCCAGAGTTTATCGAAGGCGGGCGTGTCGAACCCGGCGAAGCCCTCGCAGTTATTGAGGCGACTGACTACGTGTCGGCCCGCGATGAGGCAGAGGCAAGACTCGCTTCGGCACAGGTTGATTTGGAACAGGCCCTTGCCGACGCGGATGTGGCGCGCAAGCAATTAGCGGGACAGCGCAATCCATCGCCTCTGGCCCTCAAAAAGCCCCAGGTTGCCCGTGCGCGCGCGGCTCTTGAAGCCGCCGAAGCAAATTTGTCGCTGGCGCAAACCAACGTTGATCGCACGCGCATTACGCTGCCATACAGTGGCCGAATTGCGAGTACGGGCGTCGATTTAGGGCAGTTTGTTGCCCGCGGCCAGATTGTTGGACAGGCGTTTTCGGTCGACAAAGTTGAAATTCGGTTGCCGCTCACCGACAAGCAGCTGGGCGCTTTGGGTGTCCCCATTGGTTATACCGCGCCTGAGGGGAAGGGGCTTCCCGTGGATTTGGCTGCGGAGGTTGCGGGTAAACGTCACAGTTGGACTGGACGCTTGGCGCGACTTGATGCCGCTGTCGATTCGACAACCCGAGTGGTGTATGCAACGGCGGAGGTGACCAACCCCTACGACACTGGACCCGATCCTGACGGTATGCCCCTTGCGGTGGGTTTATTCGTGGATGCCATAGTCTCTGGACGCATTGTTGATAACGCGATTCAAATCCCCGCAGCGGGTCTGCGCGCGGGCAATCAGGTGTTTGTGCTCAACGAAGAAGGGCGGCTGGATGTCCGAGATGTCGACGTAATCTACCGGAACTCAAGCCAAGCGGTTTTGGAGTCTGGCGTCGTTTCGGGGGAACTCATTGTGACGTCGGCCATTCGCAATCCAATTCCTGGCATGGCTCTCGAGGCAATCGATGAGGCTGCGGTAGACGCCGTCAGCGACACGTCGCTAGAGAGCACAACCGAATCGGCTAACGACGACGTCAGCGCGAGCTAAGGGGGATTCAATGCAACGTTTGATTGCGTGGTGGGTCCGTAATCCGGTAGCCGCAAATTTATTGATGATTGGCATTCTGATCTCGGGCTGGCTTGGGCTGCAGAATGTTGAGAAAGAAGCCTTTCCCTCCGTAAGTCCTTACCAGGTGCGAGTCGACGTAGCTTGGCCTGGTGCCTCGCCGCAGGAAGTTGAACAGCAAGTTATCCAGCGTATTGAGGATGCCGTTGAGCCGGTCAATAACGTTTATCGCGTCTACTCGGATGCCCGCGAGGGCGGTGGTGGCGTCACTGTCGAGACCTACGCTCGGGTAGATCTCAATACGTTTACCAACGACATTAAAAATGCCGTCGATTCCATTACGTCATTTCCTCGCGATATCGAAAATCCCAATGTACGTCGAACTGATTGGAGCCAGGATATTGTCAATCTGGTTGTCATTGGCGATCTAGACGAACGCGCTCTCACACGCCTTGCAGAGGACCTGCGCAAGGATCTGGCCCGACAGCCCTATGTTTCCAAAGTAAACCTTTGGGGATCGCGTCTTGAAGAGGTCACTATCGAGCTCTCGGAGCGCGCCATGCGCCGTTATGGCGTGACGTTTGCTGAAGTCGCGGGCGCTATCCGAAATAACTCGCTCAACGTATCTTCCGGACAGGTTAAAACCGCAACGGGCGATATTCAGCTGCGGGTCTCGAACCTTGCCGATACCTCCTTTGACTTCGAGCGCATCATCGTGCGGCAGGCGGCAGAAGGCGCGGTGATTAGAGTAGGCGACGTTGCTAGGGTCATTGACGGCTATGAAGAGAGTGAAGTCCTCACGACCTGGAGCGGTAAGCCCGCGGTCAACCTCGAAATCCGTGGCACCGACGACATGCAGATTGTTAAAACCAGTGAGTCTGCCAAGGCCTGGATGAAAGAGGTTAACAAGACTCTACCGCCGGGGGTCGAGGTGATTCAGTGGAACGATCAGGCTGATATCTACTCGGACAGAATCGATTTGATAACTGACTCCGCCATTCTGGGATTGGGACTGGTCTTTATCGTGTTGATTTTGACCCTGCGCCCCAAGGTCGCGTTTTGGGTGACTGCCGGCATCGGTGTGTCGTTTCTGGGTGCGTTTGCATTATTGCCGGCCAACGATGTGTCCCTCAACATACTTTCCACCTTTGCCTTTTTGCTCGTACTAGGGATTGTGGTGGATGATGCGATTGTGGTGGGTGAAAGTATCCACCACCACACCCAGCTTGGCTTGCCCGCTGAAGAAGCGGCCATTGTGGGCACCATGAGCGTTGCGCGCCCCGTGATCTTTGCGGTACTCACCACCATCGTTGCGTTTGCGCCCTGGTTGTTTATATCGGGCATTGATGCTCAGTTTACCCGCCAGCTTTCGATTGTGATCACCCTGGCGTTAGTCGTGTCATTAATCGAGGCGTTTTTTATCCTGCCGGCGCACTTGCGCAACCTGGAGCCGCGTCACAATCTCAAAGGGCTGGCTCTCAAGCAGCAAAAAATCGCTCACTCTATTGTCACCTTTGCTCACCGTTTCTATAAGCCATTCCTCGAACTGTGCTTACATCATCGCTACACCACAGCGATGGTCTTCGTGGTGGGTTTCGCGGTGTCCATGGGCCTGTTTTCGATGGGCTTTGTGAAGTTTTATTTCATGCCCCAGGTTGAGAGTGATCAGGTAGTGATTGATGTTACCTTGCCCTCGGGTACGCCCTTCGAGCGCGCTCTTGAAGTGCTTGATCAGTTACAAATTGCTGAAAAGCAGCTGGTTGACGAGGTGGACGCGCGGGCTGAAGAAACCGGTGAAGGTTCGGGCAAGTTGGTAGCGGGCTGGTTTACTCAAGCCCGACGGGATCAGGTTTTGGCGATCGTGCGCCTAGTGCCACCGGAAACACGCGACCTGAGTGCACGTGAAGCCGCAGAAAGATTGGGTGAACTGGTAGGTGACATTCCCGATGCTGCCCAACTCAATATCAATTACACCATTAACAACAACACGCCGCGGGTTACTTTCCTGCTCCAACACGATGATTTCGATACCTTGCGGCAAGCGAGTGAAGATTTGCAACTTCATCTTCAGAGTTTCGAATCAGCATTTTTTGTCCGTGATGATCAGCAGGGACAATTGAGTGAGCTGCGATTCTCACTCAAACCCGGTGCGGAGAAGCTGGGTGTTTCCCTTGCCGAGATTTCGCGTCAGGTTCGTCAAGGCTATTACGGAGAGGAGGTTCAGCGGTTGCCGAGGGAGTACGGCGATGTGCGCGTGATGGTGCGATACCCGCGCGATGCGCGTAGCCAACTTGCGTCCCTTGATGACTTTTTGATTCGCACACCCGATGGTAGGGCTATCCCCCTTGCGGCACTGGTGGACGTTACCCTCGGGCAAGGTGTGCTGCGCATTAATCGACGTAATGGCCAGCGGGTGGTGAGGGTAGTCGCAAACGTTGATCGTGATGCCGTGGGGGAGATCTCGTCGTCAGTGCGCGACGACTACGTGCCAAAGTTAATTGAGCGATATCCGGGTCTCGAAATACTCAGGGGTGGTTCTCAAGAATCAGAGGCCGAGTTTTTCTCGGAAATAGCCTCGCTCTACACCGTGGCGTTATTTGTAATCTATGCGCTGATTGCGATTGCCTTCCGGTCGTATTCTTTGCCGCTCTTGATCATGACGGCCATTCCCTTTGGGTTCATGGGCGCGGTCTTCGGTCATCTGATATTTGATTTACCGATGGCGCTGTTTTCTTATTTCGGTATCGGTGCCGCTGCTGGGGTGGTGGTGAACGACAACCTGGTGTTGGTCGATTACATCCGGCGGCGGGAAGACGATGGTCTGTCGTCCCCCGAGGCTGTGTTGGATGCCGCTGTCAATCGTTTTCGGCCAATTTTGTTGACCACGGTCACCACCTTTGTCGGCCTGTTACCAATCATGGCTGAGCGGTCGATCTCTGCTGAGTTTCTCAAACCCGCTGTGTTATCGCTGTCTTTTGGGGTGCTCTTTGCGCTGTTCGTTAGCTTGTTAATGGTGCCCGCGCTGTACCTTATCGGCTGGGACTGGTCGCAGGGCACCATCAAGCTAAAAGGGCGCTTGGGTTTAGGGAAGCCGACGCCGGCGATTAGTGAATCCCATGCATCAGTCGCTTCAAAATCGGGGTGAGCACCAATAGCACCCCGCCGCCAATCAGCCCTATCCAGAATAGTTGATCGAAGAGCGTGACGTAGCCTGCCACCGATGCGGCACCCGAGGCTGCGACACCCGCGGTTGCGGGTGCGGTAGCAAATGCAGCGATTTGAGCCGCGACGAACGACGAATAGGCGCTTGCTAAAAACCAGGTGCCCATCATGACGCCAACCACCCCAGGTACAGCCAGTTTGGTGACCGCCGATAAGCCCACGGGGCTTAAACACAGCTCGCCGGTCGTGTGGAGCATTGCCGCCAGCACCAGCCACCAGGCTGAGACCATGCCGGCCTGATCGGGGAACTTAGCGCCGTACACCAGTGCTCCAAATCCAAGACCCGCCTGGGTGATGCCCAAGGCAAATTTAACCGCCGTTCCTGGTTCAAGCCCGCGTCGTCCAAGCCACGTCCACAACAGGGCAAACAATGGGGCGAGGGTGAAGATGAAGAGCGAATTGAATGCGCCGAATTGCGCTGCCGTAAGTTCGAATCCCAGCAACGTGCGATCGGTGCCTCGGTCGGTGAAGAGCGTCATAGAGCCCGCCGACTGCTCGAAAAGGCTCCAAAACACCACGGTCGAGAGAATCAGAATGATGAGTACAAACATGCGCTCGCGCTCAACCTTGTTGCAGCGCCTGACAAGATACCAGGCAAGCGCGGCAAGCACTGCAAGTGATGTGACGTTCAGTACCGAGCCGACCAATGCGGTGAACTGAATCAGCTGCCAGACCACAAAAGTGCCTAAAATGGCGCTGAGATAGATGCAGCTCTCAAGGGTCAGTGGACCCAGTCTGGTTTTCAGTCGTGCAATGTCGGGTGCTTCGCCGTGGCCTTCCAAAAAACGCTGTCCCCACAGAAACAGAATGAGACCGAGCAACATACCAATGCCAGCGGCGCCAAATCCCCAGGACCAGCCATAAACTTCACCCAACCAACCGCACACCAATGTAGCGGTAAAGGCACCTAGGTTGATGCCCATATAAAAAATGGTAAAGCCTGAGTCTCGACGGGGGTCATCGACGCCGTACAGTTTCCCGACGACTGTCGAGATGTTTGGTTTCAGAAATCCTACGCCCATTACGATGAGCGCGAGAGAAAAGTAGAACACCTGCAGCGCGGCAGCATCCTGCACGGGGCCATCCGGGGTCATACGCGCGGCTTCACCCTCGTATGCCATGCCAAGGTGGCCCGCAACTAGCAACAATCCGCCGAAGACCACGGCGCGTCGCATGCCAATGAATCGGTCTGCAATGAGTCCGCCGATTATCGGCATCGCATAGACCAGCGCGGCGTAACTGCCGAGGACGCCGAGGCCAGCTTCATCGGTAAACAAATGGTACTTGGTGAGGTACAGCAGAAGAAGGTACTTCATGCCGTAGAAGGAGAACCGCTCCCACAGTTCTGTGCCAAAGCAAATATAAAGCCCCTTTGGATGACCGAGGAAATCTCTTTCCGCCGATGGTGTCGCTGAGGTATCTGTCACCGTTTGATTTCCTTGTAGGTCAGGTTATCTGATCCAACTAAACGTTGCGTGCCATGCAATCAACAGCATGGGTGCGCGCGGCTACGCCGTCGCAGGCATTTCGCTATTGAATTAAATCATCCCAGGAAAAAGCCCTTTTTGGGGGCGGTCGTGAAGGCCGCTTGTGGCATCACGCCGCGCAATCAACTTCGGGTGTTTGGTTCGGGTTAGCCGAGACTAATGCCTGCTTCATTTCGTGGTAATCCGTGATGCGCTTCACCTGTGCAAACAATGCACCCGCTTGCGGAAAGTAGTGCTTGAGATAGACCAGCCATTGTTTCAGCGGATTGACCGCATAACGCGGTTCGTAATCGCAGGCATTGCGCTCAAGAAACCGTGAAAGCAGTGGCGCCACGTCTGACCAACCCATTGATTCATAGCTGTCATTTCCTGCATCAGCCGCTCGGATCGCCCGCGCGAGATCAGGTCGGCACAGCGCGCCGCGGGCGAGCATAAAATCCTCACAGCCACTCGCCTGCTGACACAGCTCGATGTCGCCCGCTGACCACAGCTCACCGTTTGCGATAATTGGAATCGATGAGCGGCGCACGGCATCGCGTAAATGACTCCAGTGAGCTGGCGGTTTATAGCCCTGCGTACGCGTACGTGCATGAACGATCAGTTCGCTAATCCCGCTGCTCGAAGCCGCGTCAAAAATCGCGCTGAATTCGCTCGGGTCATCAAACCCCAAGCGCACCTTTGCAGTCACGGGTAGGTCTAGGGGAACCGCTTGACGCACAGCGGCGCACACGGCCGCGATGCGTTCGGGGGTCCGCAGCAATGCGGCACCGCCATCAGATTTATTCACGGTTTTGGTCGGACAGCCGAAGTTGAGGTCAATGCCGGGGGCGCCAAGACGGGCCGCTACCCTGGCATTGTCTGCCATGAGGCTTGGATTACTGCCCAGCAATTGGACGTAAACCGGCACGCCAGCCGCCGTATGCCCGTTAGTGCGCAACTCGGGGCACAACCGATAAAAAACCCGTGAGGGCAGCACCGTTTGTGAGACCCGAACAAACTCGGTGACGCAGCGATCATAGCCGCCAATTCTGGTCAGCATGTCGCGCATAATGGCATCGACGACTCCTTCCATTGGGGCAAGGATTAGTCGTCTCACGCTGCCAGGATTGGGTTTAGGTTCGCGGAGACGTGTATTTGGTAGTGTAGGGCCCATCGGCGTAGCATAACCTAGTCGATTAAGGGTGATAACTGTGAAATCTCTGGCATGGCGGTATGGCGGGCGCTTTTGTAAACTCTACCTTTCATTTGCTTCTCACATTGGCACAGGAACCCGTCCATGAATCCTAATTACCTCGACTTCGAACAGCCGATTGCAGAGCTCGAGGCAAAAATACGCGAGCTGCAGACGGTGGGCAGCGATGCCGATATCAATATCGGTGACGAGTTAGAGCGCTTGCGTGAGAAGAGCACCAAGCTCACAGAAAAGATTTATGCGGACTTAAGCCCCTGGGATATTGTTCGAGTTGCACGGCATCCACTAAGACCTTACACCCTGGATTACATCCCCGAACTTTTTACCGAGTTTGATGAGCTGCACGGCGATCGGAGTTTCGCCGACGATAAGGCTATTGTCGGCGGAGTGGCTCGCTTAGATGACAAACCGATTATGGTCATCGGGCAGGAGAAGGGCCGCGCGGTCAAAGATAAGGTGTATCGCAATTTCGGCATGCCAAAGCCTGAGGGTTATCGCAAAGCTCTGCGATTAATGGAAATGGCGGAGCGTTTCAAGATGCCGGTGCTGACCCTGATTGACACGCCCGGAGCCTATCCGGGTATTGATTCGGAAGAGCGGGGCATCAGTGAAGCCATCGCGCAGAATCTAGCGGTGATGTCGCGGCTACGAACTCCCATTGTTTGCGTCGTGGTCGGAGAGGGGTCTTCTGGAGGCGCGCTGGGTATTGGGGTTGGTGATCACTTGGCGATGCTTCAGTACTCCACTTACTTCGTGATTTCCCCAGAGGGCTGCGCCAATATTATTTGGAAGAGCTCCGAGTTTGCGCCGGATGCGGCGGCGGCAATGGGGGTAACTTCATCGACACTGCAGGAACTGGGTATTGTCGATGCAACTATCGAAGAGCCATTGGGGGGTGCCCATCGGGATCCAGTGGCCATGGCTGCCCGCATCAAGGATCACGTTGCCGAGCAAGTCGAGCGGCTTAAGGCTATGGACACGGATGACATGCTTGAGGCGCGCTATACGCGTCTGATGTCTTATGGCAACTGACCCTGGCATCAAATTCCCTGCTTAATGAGATTGCGCCGTCGCTGACCCCCTACCTGGATTCAAAGCGGTGGCTGGTCGGACTTTCTGGGGGGCGCGACAGTGTCGTGCTCCTCGATTTACTCTGGCGCTTTCGAGCGGAATTGATTGAATCTCCTGACGAATCGCTCCCCCAGCCAACACTCGAAGCAGTGCACGTTAATCACGGGTTACACCCCGATGCTGACGCTTGGGCCGAATCCTGTCGGCGCTGGTGCACCGACCGCGAAATTCACTGCCACCTGCACGCCGTCGACGCGACGAAAGCCCTCGGGGAAAGCCCCGAGTCGGCCGCGAGGACCGCCCGCTATGAGGTGTTTGCAGACTTAGTCGACGCCAATGACGTCTTATTTCTCGGTCATCACGCAGATGATCAAGCCGAGACGATCTTATTTCGTCTGCTGCGTGGAGCGGGCCCCACGGGTCTCGCGGGCATGCCACGGCAACGGGCGTTGGGCCTAGGGCGCTTAGTGCGGCCACTGCTGGAGGTCAGTCGGGATCGACTGACCGACTGGGCGGCCTCGGCTGAGCTGCAATTTATCGACGACCCATCGAATAACGATGACCGGTTCGATCGCAATTATTTACGTCATCGCGTGATGCCGGTGATTGAGAAGCGATGGCCCGGTTACCGGGATGCAATGTTGCGCGCAGCTGAACTTCAACAATTGACCGTCGCAGCCGTTCAGGAGCAGCCCCTGTCGCGGATTACTTCGGGTTTGGGCGACGAAGGCTTGTGCATTCAGCCCGAAAAATCTGTTGACCAGCTGGCGGGCGACTTGCACCGGTGGCTAACCCTCGATGGCTGGCAGGTGCCACCCCGTCGACGGATTCGCGAGTTTGCGCGTCAACTGTTAGCTGCCGAAACCGATCGCCAACCCGAACTGGCCCTGGCAGCGGGTGTGCTGCGCTACTGGCGCGGCGTGGTGTATCGGCTTCTCAAATCTTCGACCGCAGAGGCCTATTCGGAGTCGCTGTCATTTCCCGAGGCTGTCGTGGCCGGCAAGGACTGCGTGGGTCCCTGGGGGACCTTGATATGGCGTCCGGTCAGCGACGGCGCCGCGGGTATTCCCGCAGGGTTAGATTTGTCTATTCGACAACGAACCCAGGGGTTGCGGCTAGCCCCTCTCGGACGCCCGAGTCGCCCCTTCAGTCAGCTTTGTCAGGAACAGGACGTGCCCCCCTGGTGGCGAGACAGCTTGCCAATTCTGTACTGGCGAGATCAGCCGCTGGCGATCCCGGGTATCACGGGCCTAAGCGGTCTCGAGAATATCGGCAATTCTGTCAGCGGCAGCACGGACTCTGAGGGGATGTTGGAGCAAAAATTGCTGGTCAGTGCTCGTTGGATTCCTCCCGAGCCGCATTCCTAATTTGGCTGACTAGATTGAGCGGCTGGATTGAGTGAATAGGGGCTTGCTGATAAACTGACCTCCCATCTGAGTGCGATTGCCGACCGGTCCCGGTCGAGACGCACAGACGTCTTTACCCTGAATTGGTGGTCGGCATGACGCGTTACGTGTTCGTTACAGGTGGTGTGGTTTCTTCCCTTGGCAAAGGTATCGCAGCGGCCTCCCTCGCGGCGGTGCTTGAAGCCCGTGGCCTCAAGGTCACATTGCTAAAGCTAGATCCTTATATCAACGTCGATCCTGGGACCATGAGCCCGTTTCAGCACGGAGAGGTGTTTGTCACCGATGATGGCGCCGAAACCGATCTCGATTTGGGTCATTACGAGCGTTTCACCCGCACTACCATGACCAAAGGCAATAATTTCACGACCGGTCGTGTCTACGATTCGGTGCTGAGAAAAGAGCGGCGGGGAGACTATCTGGGAGGCACGGTTCAAGTGATTCCCCACATCACTGACGAGATCAAACGTCGCATCATAAAGGGAGCTGGAGATGCCGATGTTGCTGTGGTGGAAGTGGGCGGTACAGTCGGTGATATCGAGAGCCAGCCGTTTCTCGAGGCCGCGCGGCAGTTAAAGCTCGAGATGGGGCCGACGCGAGCGCTGTTGATGCATCTGACGCTGGTGCCCTATATACCTACGGCGGGTGAGATCAAGACGAAGCCAACGCAACACTCGGTGAAAGAGTTGCGCTCCATTGGCCTGCAGCCAGACGTGCTGCTGTGCCGTTGCTCGGTGGACGTGGACGCTGGCGCGCGCAAAAAGATTTCCTTGTTTACCAGTGTGGAGGAGCGGGCGGTGATTCCGGTGCTCGATGCGGACTCCATTTACAAGATCCCCGGCAGCCTCAACGCCAATGGCCTTGACGATTTTATTCTCGAGCGCTTTGGTATCGAATGCCCCGCTGCCGATTTGTCTGAGTGGCAGGATGTCGTCGAGCGTGAGTTCAGCGACCGTCGGGGCACCGTTAAAGTCGGCATGGTCGGCAAGTACATCGAGTTACAGGATGCCTATAAGTCCCTCAACGAGGCCCTTAGTCACGCCGGTTTGCAAACGCTGACGAAGGTCGACATCGCTTACATCGACGCCGAGGACATTGAACGGGATGGCACTGATATTTTAGCTTCATTAGACGCTATTCTCGTGCCCGGCGGGTTCGGAGATCGGGGCGTCGATGGCAAGATCGCTGCGGTTCGCTATGCCCGTGAGCATAACGTGCCGTTTTTGGGGATTTGCTTGGGCATGCATATGGCCATGATTGAGTACGCACGTGATGTTTGCGGACTCGACGGCGCACACTCAACCGAAATGCAGCGCAGTACGCCGCATCCGATCGTCGCCTTGATTACCGAGTGGCAAAATGCCGAGGGTGTCACCGAGCGTCGCGATGAAGCGTCCGACCTTGGTGGGACAATGCGCTTGGGCGCGCAGACCTGTCATTTGGTAGAGGGAAGTCTGGCCAGCAAGGTCTATGGCGCACCGGAGATTCGCGAGCGCCATCGGCATCGCTACGAGGTCAATAACAACTATATTGAACAAATCGAAGCCGCTGGAATGAAGGTTTCTGGCTGGTCTCACGACCACGAATTGGTGGAGATGATCGAATTACCCGAGCACTCGTGGTTTTTGGCGTGTCAGTTTCACCCTGAATTCACCTCACGTCCTCGCGGAGGGCACCCGCTGTTCACCAGCTATATCGAAGCTGCGCTTGAGCACACAAATAGCCAAGCGAGCGACTCGTGACCGCGACTCACGTACCCATCGAAGTTGCCGGTTTAACCTTCGGGAATGATCGCCCGTTCGTGTTGGTGGGTGGCGTCAACGTGCTCGAGAGCGAGCAGTTTGCCGTGGACGTCGCTGGCGCCTACGTCGATGTATGTGCGCGGCTGGGAATTCCGTTGGTATTCAAAGCTTCGTATGACAAAGCTAATCGTTCATCGATTCATTCCTACCGAGGCCCCGGGCTAGACGCGGGGCTTCAAATGCTTGCGGCAGTCAAACGCGCCTTTGATGTGCCGCTGATTACGGACGTACATACCCCCGAGGAAGCGGCGCCGGCGGCTGAGGTTGTCGATATCATTCAGTTACCCGCTTTTCTCGCCCGCCAGACCGATCTGGTGGAGGCAATGGCAGCAACCGGCGCCGCGGTCAACATCAAAAAACCCCAGTTTCTCAGCCCTGAGCAGATGGCCAACGTTGTCGACAAGTTTCGCGAGTGTGGCAATGAGCGACTGATGGTCTGTGAGCGGGGCAGTAATTTCGGTTACGACAACCTGGTGGTCGACATGCTGGGATTTGGGGTGATGCGCCAGGTAACCGGTGGGCTACCCATGATTTTCGATGTTACCCATGCCTTACAGCGCCGCAATCCAGGGGATAAAGCTTCCGGCGGACGACGCAATCAGGTCCTTGAGCTGGCGCGGGCGGGTATCGCAACTGGGCTGGCGGGTTTGTTTCTGGAGTCCCATCCGGACCCGGATAATGCTCTTTGCGATGGCCCGAGTGCGTTGCCTTTGAACTTGCTGGAGCCCTTTCTGGCTCAGGTTAAGGCCTGCGATGACGTGGTCAAAGCGCAGCCTTTTCTGGCTATACCTTAATTTTTCCACTGGAGACCCAAATGAGCGAGATTGTTGATGTGCGCGGATTCGAAGTATTGGATTCTCGGGGAAACCCCACCGTTATGGCGGAAGTCACCCTGGCCGATGGTTCTCGCGGCGAAGCCTGCGCGCCATCAGGTGCGAGCACGGGCAGCCGCGAAGCGCTTGAACTGCGCGACGGTGATTCAGCGCGATACCTAGGAAAGGGCGTGCTCAAAGCGGTCGGCAACGTGAACGGACCAATTCGAGAACTCTTGATTGGACATAACGGCACCGATCAGCGCGGGGTCGACGCAAAAATGGTCGAGGCCGATGGCACTGAAAACAAAGCGCAATTTGGTGCCAATGCCATTCTTGCGGTCTCTCTTGCCTGCGCGAAAGCCGCGGCATTGTCTTTGGGAAAACCACTGTATCAGCACATCGCCACGTTAGCGGGCAATGAAAATCTAACGATGCCAGTGCCAATGATGAACATACTCAACGGTGGTGAACACGCTGACAATAACGTCGACATTCAAGAGTTCATGATTCAGCCGGTCGCGGCCAAGTCATTTGCTGAAGCCCTGCGAGTGGGTGCAGAAATTTTTCACCATTTGAAGAAGGTGTTATCAGCGCAAGGGCTGGCAACAGCAGTCGGTGACGAGGGCGGATTCGCACCCAACTTGCCATCGAATGCGGCGGCGCTTGAGGTGATAGCAGAGGCGGTATCGAATGCCGGATACATCCTCGGCACCGATGTCACGCTGGCCCTTGACTGTGCAGCCTCAGAATTCTACAGCGATGGGGTTTATCGTCTGAGCGGTGAAGACCGATCGTTCAGTAATGCTGAATTTGCTGATTACCTCGCCGATTTGTGCGACGGACATCCCATTATTTCGATCGAGGACGGTCTTGATGAATCCGATTGGGAAGGCTGGTCAATTCTGACCCAAAAATTGGGAGATCGTATTCAATTGGTGGGGGACGATTTATTCGTTACTAATACAGCGATTTTGAAGCGGGGTATCGACGAAGGCGTTGCAAACTCGATTCTGATTAAATTTAACCAGATTGGCTCCCTTTCCGAGACGCTGGATGCAATCGCGATGGCGGCAGCTGCTGGTTACACCGCAGTGATTTCCCATCGCTCGGGAGAAACTGAAGATGCGACAATCGCGGATTTAGCGGTGGGTACCGGCGCAGGGCAAATCAAGACCGGTTCATTGTGCCGCTCGGACCGAGTCGCCAAATACAACCGCTTGCTCCGTATCGAGGCAGAGCTAGGTCTTACAGCACCGTACCGCGGCCGAGCGGAATTCAAGCAGGGCTGACCAATGCGCTGGCTTCTGGCGGGACTCGTGGCCCTGCTGGTATTACTTCAATATCGGCTTTGGCTGGCGGAAGGCGGCATTGCTGAGGCCGTGCGCTTGCAAGCGCGAATTGAGGAAGAGCAGAAACGCAATGCGGCGCTTGAGGCACGCAATGCGGATCTTGAGCGACAGGTTCTCGATCTTCAGAGTGGTAACCGAGTCGTTGAACAGCGCGCGCGAGAAGAGTTGGGTCTGGTGAAAGAGGGTGAAATTTTTTACCAGTTCGCAGATGAGAAAACACAGGATTCAACGCAGCAATGAGCGGTCTTTGGGCGGTGGTGCCCGCAGCGGGTAGTGGTCGTCGAATGGCCTCTGACCTGCCAAAGCAGTATCTCGAGGTTGCGGGCCGAACGCTGCTCGAGCACAGCTTGGATGCGCTATTGTCCTGTAGCGAAATTTGCGGCTTGGCCGTGGCGCTCTGCTCTGACGATGAACGCGCTGACCAGATTGCAAGCTTTACCGATCCTCGGGTCTTTCGCGCCGTGGGCGGCGCTGAGCGAGCAGACTCGGTGTTGGCGGGTCTAGATTGTTTGAGCGATACAGCTGAAGAAAACGATTGGGTGTTAGTCCATGACGCGGCGCGTCCCTGTTTGCCTCTAGCGGATTTACAACGACTGATCAGTCGCGTGATTGAAACCGATGTTGGTGGACTGCTTGCCGAGCGATGTATAGACACGATCAAGCGAGTCGATGCTGATGGGCGTGTTATTAGTACGCTCGATCGCAATGAGTTGTGGCGCGCGCAAACGCCGCAAATGTTTCGTATGGGGGAACTGCGCGGGGCGCTTGAACAGTGTTTGGCGGCAGGGCAGGTGACCGACGAGGCCAGTGCAATGGAGCGGTGTGGCTATTCGGTTCAGATTGTCGAAGGCTCGTCCTGCAATTTAAAAGTGACGGTGCCCAGCGACATACCATTAGTGGAGTTTTATTTGAGCGCTCAGTCGAGGCAGAGATCCTAATGCGTATTGGTCATGGTTTTGATGTGCACGCATTTGGCCCGGGCGAGTTCGTGGTCTTAGGCGGTGAACGCATTCCTTTTGAGCGCGGTCTTATTGCCCACTCAGACGGTGATGTTGTGCTCCACGCCATCTGCGACGCATTGCTGGGTGCGGCTGGTCTTGGTGACATTGGCAGACACTTTCCCGATACGGATGCAGCATTTGCTAATGCGGATAGTCGAGCACTGTTGCGCCATGTTGTCAGTCTAATTGCTGATAATGGCTGGCTGGTGGAAAACGCGGACGTTACCGTTATCGCGCAGCGCCCACGCCTGGCAACACATATTGATGCCATGCGCGCCCACATAGCCTCCGACTTAAAGGCGGATTACCGCGCAGTTAATGTCAAGGCAACGACCACCGAGCGTCTTGGTTACATCGGGCGAGAGGAGGGCATTGCCTGCCACGCGGTGGTGCTGTTAGTGGCTTCAGGGACGAGTTCTCAATGAGCTTGGAGCGACAGGGAATCGGGATGACGTCCGCTCGAACTCGCGAGCGTCTGATTCAGCGCTTGATGGATCAAGGCATTACGAATTACGCGGTGTTAGAGGCCATCAGGTCGACACCTCGGCACCTATTTGTTGATGAGGCATTGGCACATCGGGCTTACGAGGATACTGCTCTGCCCATCGGTTGGGGGCAGACAATCTCGCAGCCCTACATTGTCGCCCGAATGACTGAACTCGTGCTGGCGGCCGGAAACGGATCGGAAAAGCCTGCGAAAGTCCTGGAGATCGGCTGTGGCTCAGGATATCAAACGGCGATCTTATCCCCCTTGGTTGGTGAGGTCTTCGCCATCGAGCGCATTAAAGGTTTGTGTGATCGTGCTCGTCAGCGTTTTAGAACGCTTCGCATGCGCAATATTCAGTTGCGCTATGCAGACGGCCTGTCGGGGTGGGCGGACAAAGGACCTTTTGATGTCATCCTCGGTGCTGCTGCCCCCGAGCGAATACCGGAGGAGCTCTATGCTCAGCTTGCCCCGGGTGGTCGGTTGATTTTACCCGTTGGTGGCATCAATCAGCAGCTGCTGCTGATTACCCAGACCCCATCGGGCCCCGAAACCACGGCTATCGAAGACGTCCGTTTTGTTCCCATGCTGCCGGGTGTCGAGCGATGACTACTCACCATAGGCCAGAACTCTCGTCCTGGGGCGCCCGTCTCGGAGTGTATCTTCGGGGCTTGGCCATGGGCGCTGCAGACATAGTGCCGGGTGTCTCGGGGGGCACAGTTGCGCTTATCACGGGAATCTACGATCGGTTAGTGGCGGCCATTGCAGCTTTTGACCTGGGTTTGTTGCCGCTGCTTCGTCAAGGCCGCTGGCGGGATATTTGGGTCGCGATTGATGGTCTGTTTTTGGTTTGCTTGCTCATGGGTATTGCCACCGCGGTTGTGACCCTCGCTAATGTCATTCATGGGTTAATGGCGTACTACCCACTGCCGCTTTGGTCATTTTTCTTTGGTTTGGTCTTGGCGTCCGCGGTTGTTCTGCGAGCCGGGGAGTGCCCGGGAACGCGAGCCGTTGAGTGGGTTTGGCTGCTGGTTGGTGTGGTGGTTGCAGCGTTGATCGGTTTGTCACCCCAAGTGGCTTTTTTTGAGGGTTCATTGGGTTTCCTGCTGGCGGGCTCGCTTGCGATTTGCGCAATGATTCTACCCGGTATCTCGGGCAGCTTTATCCTGCTGCTTATCGGTATGTATGCACCGGTAATCGGTGCGCTTACCGGAATGCAGTTTGACCTCATTGCTGTTTTTGCAGTGGGGTGCGTTTTGGGTTTGTTGCTGTTTTCTCGACTATTAAATTGGGTTTTAAACACCGCACGGCGGATCACGATGGCGACGTTATCGGGGTTCCTTCTCGGTTCCCTCGTTACCCTGTGGCCCTGGCAGCAAGTTGTGACCACCGTGGTGGATCGCCATGGCGACGAGCGCCCCGTCCAAACGGTACCCATCAGCCCCATCACGTATGCGATGGAGCAGGGCGATAGTCAGTGGTTGTTGTGTGGTGTGATGGCGTTGGTCGGCATCGCTGTTGTGCTGCTGTCGCATCGGTTTGCGAATACAGAGCCGTCGCAGGCCAGTGCCAATCGGACCGGGGCTAATGAGGGTGGCTGAGCAATGCGCTGGCTGACCCCGCTTCTCGCAGGCACCCTGTGTTTGGTTGCTTGCAGCGACCACCCGCGGGCGCCAATTGAAGATCGTAATGCGGCCGTTACCAAACAGCGAACCGCGCCGCCTGAACCCCTGACCCGCGCTAGTAGCAAACCGGCGACGTTACCGGGTTACGGTGACCCCATCACTCCCGGAAGTCGCTATACCGTTCGTAAAGGTGACACGCTCTACGCGATCGCCTTTAGGCTAGGAATGGACTATCGAGAGTTGGCACGGCTCAATTATATTTCCGCCCCTTATCGGATTTTGCCCGGCCAGGAATTGCGCACAGCGGCCACGCAGAAAGCAGCCGCGGGTAAAACGAGTAGCGCTAATTCTGCGGCCGCGGGAGGGTCGAGCAAGCCCGTGGCGTCGACCCCTCAAGCCGCAACGTCAAAACCGTCTACCAAAACGAGCGCGCCGGTAACGCCGACGCCTCAGATCAAGACCAAGCCCGCCGTCGTCGCGATCTCGCCGCCATCTTCGAAAGCCACGACGAGTAAGCAGTCGACGTCTCGCGCCACTGAACCCAAGCTTGGGCCGGTGAGCCGCTGGGGTTGGCCGAGTTCAGGTAAGGTCGCGCGCAAGTACTCCAGCAACCTGCACAAAGGTGTCGATATTCAGGGCAGTCGAGGTGATCCTGTTAAAGCGTCTGCCAGCGGTGTTGTGGTGTATTCCGGGACGGGGGTGAAAGGTTACGGCGCGCTGCTAATCATTAAACATAACGACCAGTATCTAAGCGCTTATGGTCACAATGATGCGATCTTGGTTGAGGAGGGGGATGCCATTAAGGCGGGCCAGCAAATAGCCCAAATGGGAAGCAGTGGAACCGATACGGTCAAGCTCCACTTTGAAATACGTCGACAGGGCAAGCCTGTCGACCCATTGACTCTTTTACCTAAACGGTAATTAGCGATCCAGCAAAGCGAGTTTATCGGGCTTGCCTGCCCACTCTTCGGCATCCGCTGGTGGATCTTTCTTCTCGGTGATGTTGGGCCAGATGTCTGCGAGTTCGGCATTGAGTTCCATGAACGACTGCTGATCACCGGGCAGTTCATCCTCCGAGAAAATCGCATCTACCGGACACTCGGGTTCACACAAAGCACAGTCAATGCACTCGTCTGGGTGGATTACCAGAAAGTTAGGCCCCTCGTAGAAACAGTCTACTGGGCAAACTTCAACGCAGTCCGTGTGTTTGCATTTGATGCAGTCTTCGCCCACTACAAAGGTCATACATTTTCCTCTTACGTTATCACTGCCGCTTTAATCGCCGCGAAGCATACTCTGCTGGCGAGAAAAATTAAATTGGTCAGCGCAAATTACAAGTGATCTTTAAGCTGATAAAGCAACGCGAGTGCCTCTCTCGGCGTTAGATCATCAGGATTGGTTTCCTCTAGCAGGCTAACGACCTGATTAGAGACTCCCGCACTGAATAACTCTTCCTGCTGAGGTGGCGGCGAGAAGGTTGTTGCCCGATCTTCCCACTGTACCGATTCTAGTTCTTGGAGTTTGTTCTTAGCCCGATCCAATACCGACTGCGGCACTCCGGCAAGTTTAGCAACTTGAAGGCCAAAACTGCGGTTCGCTGGGCCTTCCTGAATGTGATGCATAAAGACCACATGGTCCTCGTGCTCGGTCGCATCGAGGTGGACGTTGGCCATGACCGAGTGCTCATCGGGAAGGGCTGTTAGCTCGAAGTAGTGCGTAGCGAACAGCGTAAATGCTTGCACTTCGGTGGCTAGGGCCACGGCACTGGCCCAGGCGAGACTCAAACCATCAAAAGTACTGGTGCCTCGACCAACCTCGTCCATCAACACCAGGCTGCGAGGGGTGGCGTTGTGCAGAATGTTGGCGGTCTCTGTCATTTCAACCATAAAGGTCGAGCGTCCTGATGCGAGATCGTCGGAGGAGCCTATGCGGGTAAAAATTCGGTCAAGGGGTGAAAGGGTTGCACGTATAGCTGGCACAAATGCGCCCACATGGGCCAGCAATGCGATCAGCGCGTTTTGTCGCATGTAGGTCGATTTACCGCCCATGTTGGGCCCGGTGATCAGCAGCATCCGTCGCTGGTCATCGAGTCGCGTGCCGTTGGCAATAAAGGGATGATCGCTGACGTGTTCAACGACCAAATGTCGGCCGCCATCGATATCAATCATGGGCGTATCGCTGAATGATGGGCGCGATAGATTCAAGGTGATTGCGCGTTCCGCAAAACAGCCGAGCACATCCAGGTCACACAGAGCTTGAGCGGTGACCTGTAGTGGGGAAAGCTCCGCTCTAATACTTTCGATTAGCCCGTCATAAAGCAGCTTTTCCCGTGCGAGTGCTCGAGACTTAGCCGACAGGGCTTTATCTTCGAAGGTCTTGAGCTCGGGAGTGATAAACCGCTCGGCATTTTTAAGGGTTTGTCGGCGGACGTAGCGCTCCGGTGCCGATTCAGATTGTGACTTGGAAATCTCGATGTAGTAGCCATGAACGCGGTTGTAGCCAACCTTGAGCGTACTGATGCCCGTGGTCTCCCGCTCCCGCGCTTCTATCTCAAGCAGGTAATCACCTGCATTTTTGGAAATGTTGCGTAGTTCATCGAGTTCAGCGTCATAGCCATCAGCGATCACACCCCCGTCCCGGAGTACGACGGGTGGATTCTCCATCAGCGCCCGATCGAGCAGTGCGCTTAATTCGGGGTAGTCTCCCAGCTGTTCCTGAAGACGCTGCAACTTTTCGCAATCGGGGGGCACAGCAGCCACGATTGTTGGCAGTGTCATTAAGGTTTCCCCGAGCCGACTCAAGTCTCGGGGTCGAGCAGAACCGAGCGCGACGCGAGCGAGTATGCGCTCCACATCAGCAACAGGCTTCAGTGTCTGGCGCAGTGATTCATACCGATAGTTATCGATAAGCGCGCTCACGGCATTGAGGCGCTCATTGAGGACGGTTGTGTTATTGATCGGGCGGTGAAGGTGGCGTCGCAGTTGGCGTGTGCCCATGGCCGTGATGGTTGATCGCATAACAGCAAATAGCGTGTGTTCCTCCTCGCCATTGAGATTGCGATCTATCTCCAGGTTGCGCCGCGTGGCGCCGTCGAGCAAAACACTGTCCGATAGTTTTTCCTCTCGAATACTTTGCAGGTGCAGAAGATCGCTGCGCTGAGTGTCCTTGAGATATTCCAAAAGCGCGCCGGCCGCAGCGATAGCAAGGTTTAAGTGTTCACAACCGAAGCCCCGTAAATCCTGAGTCTGGAACTGGGTGTTGAGGCCTCGACGTGCTGCCTCTTCTTCGAAGTACCACGGAGGTTGGAATCGGACGCCGTTACGCTGGGAAAAAGTGGGGTAAGCGCTGCCTTCAGGGATGAGAATTTCGGCGGGCGCCAGGCGCTCGATTTCAGCCAATAGCGCTTCTTCCCCATGGACCTCCGTAACCAAAAACTGGCCGCTGGCCACGTTTACCCAGGCGATACCATGACCATCCTGTTTGCTGGTAATTGCAAGCAGCAGGGCATCGCTGTTTGCATCGAGTAACGATTCATCCGAGAGGGTGCCCGGGGTGACAATGCGCATTACTTTGCGCTCTACCGGGCCTTTGCTGGTGGCGGGGTCACCAATTTGCTCGGCTATTGCTACCGAATGCCCCGCGCGAACCAAACGGGCTAAATAGTTCTCGGCCGCATGGTAAGGAACCCCTGCCATTGGAATGGGTTCGCCAGCCGATTTTCCGCGAGCGGTGAGCGTGATATCAAGCACCTCAGCAGCGGTGCGGGCATCCTCGTAGAACAGCTCATAGAAGTCGCCCATTCGATAAAACAGCAATTCACGGGGATGCTCCCGTTTAATCGCCAGGAACTGCTTCATCATGGGTGTGTGAGCGGTCTCTGAAACCCCTGAAGTCACTGGCTTTTTCCGTGTGGTGCGCTGGTGTTGTTGAGGTGTATTCGCATCGATGAGGTCTGGGGTGGTCCTTGATTAGTCGACTTGCTTGGTCACCGTGTTTATTCGCCCTAGTTTGCGTGGTCGAATCCCGCGTGTGCGGATCTAAACCCTGGGTACCAAAATAGCCCCGAGCAGTCCGTGTTGTCCTCAGTAGATATCAGCAAGGCGCCTTGGGCTTTCGTAGCTCAAACCTTGAGTTTACAGGTCACGCCTACTCACGGGAACTTTAAGCGCGGGGTATAGCAGTCGTCGATAGCTACACTTAGGGCTGCGAGGGGTTGTTTATTGGGGGCAAACGCATATTGACCTCAGAAATGTCATCTATATTACTCTGCGACATTTTTGTGATGTTTTTTTCTCGGTCAAAAAGGTCATAATACGCCGGAGCTCAAAAGGCTCGACATAACTAAAAAAATTGGTCTGTATTCGCCAAACGCGACAAGTAAGACGCTTATCCCAATCTCGGGGTGTGTGTTGAGGCTGCCTCTATTTCCGCAGCACTGGTCACGCCATCAGCGTCCTACCGCAGGCTCCGAGTCGTAAACAATAGTGGAACGCCACATCAATTTATAATGGAGAAGTCCCATGTCAGCACACACTCGAGTTAACCTGCGTGCCAGCCTGATGGCAGCTGCAGTCGCTAGCGCGCTCGCTCCCCAAGCGTTTGCGCAACTGGAAGAGGTCGTTGTGACCGCTCAGGCGCGCACTGAATCCCTGCAGGACGTTTCTGTTTCGATGGTGGCGATGAGCGGCGAGCGCATCAACGAATTGGCCATCAACAAGATGGAAGAGTTCACGATGAACATGCCCGCGGTCACCGTGGCGCAGAACCCAATTGGTAACTTCCTGTTCATTCGTGGCGTCGGTACCCCCGGCACCAACCAAGGTATTGAGCAATCAGTCGCAACCTTCCACGACGGTGTTTTCTTCGGCCGCCACCAATTGTCGCGTTCACCGTTTATGGATCTGGACCGTATCGAAGTCCTGCGCGGACCCCAAAGCATTCTCTTTGGCAAGAACACCGTGGGCGGTGCGCTCTCTGTACACACAGCTCGCCCTACGGACGAATTTGAAGGCTCTGTCCAAGCGATGTACGGCAGTTACGGTGAGACCGAGTTTAACGGTGTTCTCTCGGGCCCGTTAACGGACACGTTGCGCGGCCGGATAGCCTACCGTAAGTACGATTATGATGGTTATCTTGAGAACGTCATCACCGGCGAAGATGCTATGGGGCGTGACGACGAAACCATTAGAGCGTCGCTTCAATGGGATGCCAGCGATGACATCACGGTCGACCTGAAATGGGAAACCAGTGAGTTCGTTCAAAATGAATCGATTACTCAGCTGGGCCGTGTTTCAGAGATACCTTACAACGCCACCGCAGCAGGTATTACCGCGCTCAACACTGCATCGGTAGCATTCGTCACGGGTACTGACGGCGTTGAAGCTTTTGATGATGAGCGGGCCGTGGTGAACGACGGCGGTGCAACGCTGGTTGCGCTCGGCATTGTGCCTGCTGGCACGCCAGGTTTTCCAAATCAGAAAGAAGGCTCGGATAACAGCGTAGATTCGGGTCGCCTTGGAATTGATTGGGCAATCGATGGCCACACGTTGACCTTCGTCACCGGCTATGCCGGCTATGACTACGTGGACGTCTGCGATTGTGACTTTGCCGCGCTACCTTTTATCGAGGTAGATGCGAGTGAAGACTATGAGCAA
This sequence comes from Luminiphilus sp., assembly GCA_965657905.1. Classification (GTDB taxonomy): domain Bacteria; phylum Pseudomonadota; class Gammaproteobacteria; order Pseudomonadales; family Halieaceae; genus Luminiphilus. The sequence goes on from CBFHPT010000004.1 coordinate 28,113, forward strand.
TGGAGCCAAGAAATTCGCCTCACCTCGGACGTGGGTGGCACCTTTGATTACATCGCGGGCCTGTACTACCAAAGCGCTGATCTGTATTACCGGTCGGCAGAGGCCTTTGGTGTGGCTGCCCTGGCGCCACTGGCCAACGTGACGCGTACCTACGACTTTGACCAGACTCAGGAAACCATGGCGGTCTTTGGCTCCTTAACCTGGAATTTGACAGATTCGGCGCGCGCTACCTTTGGTTTGCGGTACACAGATGAGACCAAAGAAGTCGATCGCCGCCTCGATAAATCCTTCACCGGCGGCTGGGATTTGAGCTCCGCTGTCGGCGCGCCAGCGGGTACCTTTGCCTATGGTAGTACCGCTGCCGAATACGATCGGTTTGAAGCCGAATTGGCGCCTGTGGCGGCAGTCTACGATGCGGCACTGTGGGGAGACACTGGACTACTCGGCACCTACGAGCATCAGTTCGACGGTCGTAAGCGCAGCGAGGAATTTGTCGATTATTACCTGAACTTCGAATATGACCTGAGCGGCGATACCTTGCTGTATGCGTCGGTATCAACCGGTGTGAAGGGTGGTGGTTTTGACGCACGTTTCCTGAAAGAGTCGGATACCGAGCGGGCTGACCTCTTTGAGTACGAAGAAGAGGAAGCGCTGGCCTACGAGTTGGGCTTTAAGACCACACTGCTCGATGGCAACATGCGTTTAAACGGTGCGATCTTCCGCAATGAAGTGAGCGACGCTCAGGTATCGATCTTTGATGGCGCCACTGGCTTTGTTGTCGTGAATGCGGCCGAAATCATCTCTCAAGGCCTTGAGCTGGATCTGCAGTGGGCGGCCACCGACAATTTGATCCTGTCAGCGGCAACGTCCTTCCTCGATTCAACTTATGACCAGTGGGACACTGCACCTTGTTGGGCAGCTCAGCAAATTGATCCTAGTCACCCTGAGTACACGCCGGGTTGTGTTGGCGGCTTCCGCGATGCCTCGGGGGACAACACCCAGTTCTCGCCTGAGCTCGCTTACAACGTCAACCTCGATTGGCGTATCCCGCTGACGGATGGTCTCGAGTCGCGCGCTGTACTGAACGTTAACTACTCGGATGAGTTTGCCACGGTGGGAGATTTAGACCCGCTGATCGGTTTCCAGGATGAGTTCACCATGGTTGACGTGCGCATCAGCATCGGATCACCCGATGGCACTTGGGAAGTCGCAGCGCTCGGCAAAAACTTGACCGATGAGTATGTTGGCTACAACAACAACGATCAGCCTTTGGCCTCGGGCAACGGTTTTAACTCGGTCGGAAAGCTGAAGTCCTACGCGGTTCAAGCGAGCTATCGCTTCTAGGGAACGCAATGAACTGGCCTCGATGCGCTGTTAACGGCGCATTGAAGCCACCGGAAACGAAGTCACATCAGACCGAGTGCGCAGCTGCGTTCTCGGTCTTTTTTTGTGTGCTGCGTACCACATGTCGTAATTGACGACATGTGCTCACTACTGACCGTGTATTCGTTGAAAATGGTCGCTAAACTCTCTTGCAATTGCCGCTCGCAACACTGATTATACATACAGTAGTTTGCTCCTGCGGCAACTTCGAATCCCCAATAGCGAACACCCAACGAACACTCAACGAACATAAAGGAAAACACCATGGATGCTAACAAGCAGAAGGCGCTCGATGCCGCATTCGCCCAAATTGAACGCCAGTTTGGCAAAGGCACTGTCATGCGTATGGGCGATGAAGAGCGGGTTGCGATTCCCTCTATTTCGACCGGTTCACTGGGTCTTGATATTGCGCTCGGCATTGGTGGCCTACCAAAGGGTCGCATCGTTGAGATCTACGGCCCTGAGTCATCGGGCAAGACGACCTTAACGTTGCAAGTTATTGCCGAAGCGCAGAAAACCGGCGGTACAGCGGCGTTTATTGACGCTGAGCACGCCCTAGATCCCCAGTATGCTGAAAAGCTGGGTGTTCAGGTAGATGACTTGATTGTGTCCCAGCCAGACACCGGTGAGCAGGCACTGGAAGTCGCCGAAATGCTCGTGCGCTCAGGCGCGGTAGACGTGCTGGTGATCGACTCGGTAGCGGCGCTGACGCCCAAGGCCGAAATCGAAGGCGACATGGGTGATTCCCATGTGGGTCTGCAGGCACGCCTGCTGAGTCAGGCCATGCGCAAGCTCACGGGTGCGATCAAGCAGACCAACTGCTTGGTGATTTTCATCAACCAAATTCGCATGAAAATTGGTGTCATGTTTGGTAGCCCAGAAACTACCACCGGGGGTAACGCACTTAAGTTCTATGCCTCAGTGCGCCTCGATATTCGCCGCATTGGCTCTATTAAAGATGGCGATGAGGTGGTGGGCAACGAGACCCGCGTTAAGGTGGTGAAAAACAAGGTGTCGCCACCGTTTAAGCAGGCTGAATTCCAAATTATGTACGGTGCCGGTATTTACCAAATGGGTGAATTGATTGATTGGGGTGTGAAGCTCAATCTAGTCGATAAATCCGGAGCCTGGTATGCCTACAAAGGCGATAAAATCGGGCAGGGCAAGGCTAACGCTGCGCGCTTCCTCGGTGAGCACCCTGAAATTGCGGGGGAAATTGAAAATCAGATCCGCCATCAAACCATGGGTGTCCCGCTGGCTGTTGTCGAAAATAAGCCAGCTGAAGCAGCTAACGGGGACTGACCTCCGCACCTTGGGCATTGAGGTAACGGCCAGTGCCTGCTGATTCAGCGGCTCGAACGCTTAATCCCGCTGACGTGCGCCGGGCTGCAATGGATTTGCTTGCCCGGCGTGAACACGGCACGGAAGAGTTATCGAAAAAGCTGAGCAGGCGTTTTCGCTGGGCCCGTGAGACCGTTTCGATTAGTGACATCGCTGCGATCATTGACGAGCAGATCGAGCGCCTGGTAGGCGAAGGGTTAGTAAGCGATGATCGGTATGCGGCTTCGCTGGTTAGGCAGTTGATCATCAGGGGTCTTGGGCCGCGTCGATTAGATCAAGAGTTACGTCTTAAGGGCGTCCGAGAACACTGGGAAAAATGCGCGGATTCTGCGTCATTGTCGGTCGACTGGTTTGATCGCGCCTCCGAGGTTTATCAGAAAAAATTTGGTGGTAGGCCATGGCCAGCAGAGCGGGATTTACTGCAGCGAGAGCGTGCGAAGCGAGCGCGTTTCATGCAGTACCGAGGTTTTGAGCCCGATCACTTTATGCATCTTCTGGATGTGCGCGGGGGAGTTGATAGCGATCTATGAACACGAGAAATAGAACCCGGAGCCCCTGGACACCGGACTCAGAAGAGATGGTCGATGTCAGCACGCTTGTCGATTTGCCGTTCCTCGCGGGACAGGTTGCTCCGGGCTGGGAATCAGTGGCCGAGGTCTTCGCGCAAAATTTTGCGCGGGACGAATTGGGGGCCAGCTGTGCGGTGGTAGCCGGTGGCCGAACAGTTGTTGATCTGTGGGGTGGCCAGACGACACCCGAAGGGGACCCTTGGGAGCGCGATCAACTCGCTGTATTTTTCAGCTGCAGCAAAATCATCACAACCCTAGTCATACATCGGCTTATTGCTGATGGCTTGATTAAGTTGGACGCGCCACTAACCAAGGTATGGCCAGAATTAAAGGCCGCACAGGCAGGCGGCACGCTACGGATGGCCCTGTCCCATACGCTTGGATTACCTGCAGTTGCGCAGAAGTTACGAGAAGGCGCCTACAATAGCCATGAGTACATGGTGGCCCAGTTGGAAAAGCAGGCGCCGTTGTGGGAGCCCGGTACCCGGGTGGGGTATCAGCCGATCACCTTCGGCTTTATTTTGGGCGAAATTGTAAGGCGTCTAACAGGCAAGACCCTCGGTCGCTTTTTTGATGAGCATTTTGCTGAACCCCTGGGTCTCGATTTGTATGTGGGTCTGCCTGCCGCGGTATTTCCTCGTGTGGCGCCTACCCAATCCTATCGTCCGACCCGCAAAGATCCCGTGAAGCATGTCGCTGTCGCGAGTCAGCAGATAGGCTCAATACAGAATCTGTGGCTGTTCAATAGTGGTCGATGGCGAATCGATGACATCAATACTCTCGAAGGGCTCCAAGCGGAAATTCCGGCTGCAAACGGTGTCGGCAATGCACGCTCGCTCGCGGCGTTGTTAGCCTTGTTCAACGATGACATTGCCGCTGCAAAACTCGGTTTTGATTCGGAAATCATTGCAGGACTAGAGGCCGTGACCGCGGCCAGCCATCGAGATGCCACCTTGTTATGCCAATCGCGTTTCGCGCTCGGGATGATGAAATCAATGGATAATCGGCTCGACCCAGGTGCCGATAACTTCATTATCGGTCGGCGAGCGTTTGGCCACGTCGGTATGGGCGGCAGTTTCGGCTTTTGCGATCGTGAGGCCGGGTTCAGCGCAGGCTATGTGATGAATCAGCACGGCCACGGAATTCTGCTAAACGATCGTGGTCAGGCACTCGTGGACGCGATGTATGCATCGGCAGGCTTCGCGAGCGTCAGGGGCGGCGCCTGGTGCCCTTAGCGGGTGAACGTTAAGGCAATGAGCGCTAACGATGAGTCGCGATGCTCATCCGGCCCACCGCGACCATCAGGCCCACTGCGCCTATTACGCCCATCAAGCTTAGGCAACGCTTATTCAGCTATGCCCGCATCAAGCAGTGCGGAACGCAGTTCACGGGCTTTATCTTTAACCGTCTCAGCATTGTCCGGACCCATGCGCATGAGCTGCTTCTGGATGTCTGGTAGCGCCTCGAGCGTTTCATCCTCATAGATCCAATTGGCTTCTCTTTTGATCAGTCGCGCCTCAGTGTTGGTCTCGGGCGCTGTGAGCACGAGTGCCAACGCGCCCATCAGCGCGCCGTTGAAATCCGTATCGCTGTATCCCATGAGATTCCAGGCTTCATTGATCGCTGCTTCATAGCGTTCGATCAGGTCGACTGCGGCGGCCACATCCAGTTTTTCAACCACTGATGCAAGACCGTCATAACGGTTGAAGCCATCAGGGTCCATTGTGACGGCAAGGCCGTTATCGCTAATCGGAAACTTGCGTTCTGGACGGCCTACCGGCAGTAACTTATAGGGCACAGAACCTTGACGGAGCATGTCGACAACGCCCGTGCCACGCTCGATGACATTGGGCTGCATCACGAATTGCTCGATGACGGCGCCACCGTTGAGTGCCTGAACATCACCTGTTATCAGGCTATCGGCCTCAGCCAGCGTGATTGCGGGCGCAGCCGGTGGCTCAGGGGTGGGCTCCGGCTCGCGTTCAGGGATTACCGTGGATGGCTCCTCCTCGGCGATAGTTGGCTGTGCGGGCTCGATAGTGGCAGGTGGGGTTGGGGGCTCAGGGGTAACCACTGGCGCTTGCGGGGGTGTCTCTCCGTAGGGGTCTTTCTGAGTAAATCCCCAATAGATAATGCCACCCAAAATTAGCAGGCCCACGATGGCAAAGGCGAGGTTGGGTCGAGGCTTGGCTGGTAACGTTGAAGACTGTGATTCTGAAGCAGTGTCGCTCATGGGGTGCCTTAATCGCGAGTATTAGTGAGTGTTCGTTAAACGATGGGAGAGTGTAACGAGAGTTGAGAACTTGTGCCGAAAGCTTCGTGGTTTCATATGAGGTGTGACAACTTAATACAGCCTGAGTTCATGACCCCAATGATCTTCATGGGGCGGATACCGGGATGCCCTCTGACTCGCACGTAACAATTATACGGCGCCGGCGCGCTAAAGGTGCGGTATCCTTTACGGGGCGCGCGCCCTGTTTTCGGGATCGACCTTCAAATTACCCAAGACGGGCTGCGTGCTACATAACCAAAAAAAAGCAACAGACTAAGACAGGAATACAACATGGCCGGTATGGGTTCTTCCGCAGCGCTTGGCGCCGCCTCTCAGGGTACGCAAAAGAAACACCCCTTTGCATTCAGCGTTATGACCACGGTGTTTTTCATGTGGGGGTTCATCACCTGCCTTAACGATATCTTAATTCCGCACCTTAAAGGATCGTTCAATCTGAACTACACCCAAGCAATGCTCATCCAGTTTTGCTTTTTCGGTGCGTACTTCATTTGCTCAATTCCTGCCGGAAAAATCCTTCATAGGGTGGGCTACAAAAAGGGCGTGATGATTGGACTGTGTATTTCTGGCGTGGGTGCACTGATGTTTTACCCGGCTGCAGAGTTTGCACGTTACGGCATTTTTCTCGCGGCGCTTTTTGTTCTTGCTGCAGGTATTACGCTACTGCAGGTGGCAGCCAACCCCTATGTGGTTGCACTCGGTCCCGAGGACACAGCCGCTAGCCGTCTCAATTTGGCGCAGGCGTTTAACTCGCTAGGTACAACCGTGGCACCTATTGTCGGCGGTGCCCTTATTTTCAGTGGTATCGAGGCTGCAACCGCTGCTTCGGATGCGAAATCAGTACAGGGGCCTTATCTTGCGTTGGCTGGAGCCTTGTTTGGCATTGCCGTTATTCTGGCGTTTCTAAAACTGCCCTCATTGAAAGGGGAGGCGGAGGAGGTCGATGCCAACCCAGCTCGTCTATCAGAGGCGTTTGCACACAAGAATCTGTTTTTTGGCGTGCTCGCAATTTTCCTCTACGTTGGTGGCGAAGTCGCAATCGGTAGTTTTCTGGTTAATTTTCTCGGTGAGCCCGATGTGGCTGGCCTAAGCGAGTCCTCGGCGGCCCAGTACGTTGCGCTGTATTGGGGTGGCGCGATGGTTGGAAGATTCATTGGCTCAGCGTTGATGACAAAAATCAAACCGGGCTTGTTGCTTGGCATCCACGGTGCTTTGGCGGTGCTGTTGGTTTTGGTTGCGGTGACCGGAACCGGTGCCTTAGCCATGTGGACGATTCTTGCGGTGGGGCTGTTTAACTCAATCATGTTCCCAACGATTTTCTCCCTGGCCCTGCATGGACTCGGTCGTGTGACCAGCGCAGGCTCTGCGGCCTTGTGTCTCGCAATCGTGGGTGGCGCGCTGGTACCGTTGCTTCAGGGTGTTATCGCGGACTTGGTGAGTCTGCGAGTCGCCTTTGTCGTTCCAATGCTGTGCTATGCCTATATCTGCTGGTACGGGCTTCGTGGCTCCAAGCCTGCTGATTCAGCGGCGTAGTAACCTCTAAAGTATAAAAAAGCCCGCGTGAAGCGGGCTTTGATTTGTACATAGCTGGCATCAGCCCTCAGTTTCGGCGTTTTCAGCTTCCATTTCGGCCAGTGCTTCCTCAAGTTGCGTCACGAGATCGTCAAACAATTCAATCGTGGCGTAGATGGGCTCGGGTGTTGTCATGTCTACGCCTGCTTGTTTAAGCAGTTCAATCGAGTAGTCACTTGAGCCTGCGCGCAGCATGTCCAAATAACGCTCGCGAGCGGGCTCACCCTCTTCGAGGATGACCTTTGATAACGCTGTTGCAGCGGCTATCGAGGTTGCGTAGTTATAGACGTAGAAGTTGTCGGTTCGGAAGAAGTGTGAGATTCGACTCCAACCAACACCGCCGTTTTCAACGCTCTCGACCACACCGCCATTTTGTTTTTTGAAGATATCGGCGTAGATCTCATTGAGTGTGTCTGCGGTTAGCGCTTCACCGGCTAGGGCCTTCTCTTGAGCTTGGAATTCAAAGTCAGCAAATGCAGTCTGGGTATAAAACCCGCCTTTAAGTTGGGCGATCCAGCTGTCCAGCAGATAGGCACGTTCGCGGGCAGTTTTGGCCTCTTTGAGCATTTTTTGCCGCAGGATTGCTTCATTGGTCATCGACGCAATCTCGGCAAGAAATGTGGTGTAACCGCCGTACGCGTAGGGTTGAGTGCTGCGCGCTAAATAAGAATGAATCGAGTGCCCATACTCGTGAGCCAGGGTAGAGACATCATCCAGCGAGCCTTCAAAGTTCATCGACATGTAGGGCTTCGATGTGTAAGTCCCCCAACTATACGCGCCACCACGTTTTCCGCGGTTTGCAAAAGCATCTACCCAGCCCTCATCGAAGCCCTTCCAGTAAACGTCAAGATACTCTTTTCCGAGGGGCGCCAGACCTTCAGCGACAAGGGTCTTGGCATCTTCAAAACTGATGTCAGACACCGTGGGCTTGACGATGGGTATGTTCATATCCCACGGGTATAGCTTGTCATATCCCAATACTTTTTTCCGCAGTTGGTAGTAGCGCTGTAGGGGTGCGGCGCCTTCCCTCGCCGCGGTAATCAAGTTATGGAATACCTCGATTGGGATGGCGTCATTATACGTGCGCTGCTCTAGTCGACTTTCGAAGCCGCGCGCCTTCGCCAAGAACAGCCGACTTTTTACGTGGCCCTCGTAAACGGCGGCAAGAGTACGATTAACTGCCTCATAGGGCTTTAGCAGCTCTGTGCGCACTGTCTTACGCAGTTCTCGATCGGGAGACTTGAGTAAGCTAAAAACTCTCGACTCCGATAACTCGATTTCTTCGCCGTTTTCGTCAATGACAGAGCCAAATTTAATGTCGGCATCACTAAAAGCGCCGTGCACCGTATTGAACTTGCCAAGCGGTTCATACGCCGCCGCCAAAAGTTTTTCTTCGGGAGCGCTCAGCGTGTAATCGCGCATACGCAATTGTTCCGCCAGCGAATGTCGATATACGCCTAATCCCTCTGTTTCCTCGACCATGTTCTCGAGGTCGCCCTCGGGTATGGCGAGTAGTTCCGGTGCGAAAAAAGCAACTTGTTGACTAAACTGGCTGTAAAGCCCTTGTGCTTCAGAAAAGCGCGCGGCACCTTCGCTGTCGCGGGTGTCCTCATTCGATCGAAGGCCCGCATAGACGTAGAGATTGCCCACCAACAGATTGATCTCTTCGATTTTCTTAGTGGCTTCTAGCAGTATCTCTCCACTCTCGGCGAGTCGGCCTTCGTATTTGCTAATTTTCGGTAACTTTTCTAGGAAGCGGGATTTGTCAGTCTCCCAGGCGGTAATGTCAGCATACATATCGCTGAGGTCCCACTGATACTCTTCGGGGACATCTGCGCGCTCGGGAATTTCCTCAGCGGAAGCTAGGCCTGTGAGACCAATAACCAGCGCGCCAGCTGCTAATAGTTGTTTCAAAATATGGGTAGTAGTCATGCGGTGAGATACTCGATTGATTGCTAGCGAAAGAGCTTAGCGCAGAAAATATGCCTGTGGTCGAAAGTGGGAAGTTTTGATGACTGCTCGCTGCCCGATCGCACTGCGCCCAAGCGCGGCGGTCTAGCTGAGTTTGGGTCGCATGGGGTTGCATGAAAGGAAAGGGGTAGGGCAGGGAAATATCGTGTCGTTCTGACCAGCCTGTGTGCGGTGGGTTTGGGGGCGGCCAAATCCGAGAATGTGCAGATTGCCCTTTACAGTTTTCGACTCTAGCTTACGCACCCCGATTCGTTTCTGTTTTCAAATATCTCAGGTAGATCAGGCTGCTCGTTCGCCTTAGTCAATCTGCCGCGGCGGTTGATCGGTTTTCGCGTACGCAAAGCGCAGGCCCGCGGTGACGCTATGGTAGCTGTCGAGTCCGCCGGTCACTGCACTGTGAGCCTCGATCAAGTTAACGTTACCGTCCTCGCGCACGAGTGATTCGTCACAATAGATAGCCTGTATCGCGCCAACCACTAAGTGCGTTCCGTTTACCTTCAGGGTCTGATGTTCGGCCAGGCGCAGGGCGATTTGTATCGGGGATTCGGTAACAAAGGGGGCTGCGAAGTCTTCCCGCCATGATGGCGTTAGCCCCGTTGCGTCAAACTCGGAAACATCTCTGGGATAACGTGCCGAAGTTTGATGGGCTTTCGACGCGATACCCAGTGTGACGTGGCTGAGCGTATAGACCTCGGTTTCGAGTATGTTGTCGAGGGTATGACGATCTGCACCCTCTGGATTCGGTCTGATGATCATCCCAAGCAGCGCAGGTGAGGCGCCCACGTGAAACACCGAGCTAAATATCCCCAGGTTGCTGTGGCCGCTGGCATCGACGGTACCGATCAGAGCAGCGGGCTTAAAGCCCGCAATACTGTTGATGAGATTTACGCGATATCGTTTTGCGAGACCATCAATTGTCTCTTTGTCCCAACTTTTCATGGCGCTCAATTTAAGTATTTCCTATGTCAAACTAGGACTGCATCGAAAGAATTACCGAGTATACAACCGATCGTAGCGCCACTTCGCCCACCGGTCGTACACAATCTCTACGATGGGACGAATGATAGGCCAGCTTAGCCAGCGCCAAAGCCATCCATAACGAGTGTGTTGCCAAGCAGCAATATTTGCATCGATACCGGTGATGAACTGCCCATCCCGCTGCAAATGCAAAACTTTTAATAGTGCGGTCTTGCTAGGCATTGTTGTCGTTGAGACCTGTTCTGGGGCGCGCTCAACAGTCTTTTGGGAATCCCCGCCGATACTTTCCAATGCCTCGGTCACCGCCAAGTCGTCCAATGCATGAATGTCCTGTAATTCAAGGGTCGACGATTTTAATTCACGCAATCGGTCCATCTCTTTTACACACAGTGGACACTGCCCATCGTAGTAGAGGGTGTCAGTCATGTTGATTGGGCTCCATTTGATGCAGCGAGGAAATTAGTTCAGCCCCATCACCACGCCTAAAAATGATTCAGTGGTTCGGGATGGGTGTGACGGATAGGTTTACGGCGTTTAGCGATGGATAGATTCGCGGTGGCCCTCATTTTGTTGTCGAGTCAGCATCTCTGCGATAGGGCCTGTCTGGGTGCCGTCGGATGAAATCATCAGCCACGGCATACCCGAACGCACCAGCCATTCTTCAGCGCTCGATTCAGCTTTTAGACACGCCACCGTCGCGATTGCGCCCGCGGTCAGGCAGTTTTCGCCGATGACCGTCACACTGCGGGGTCCTTCCACGGGCCAGCCGGTCACTGGGTTGAGTAGATGGCTGTATTCAATGCCGTCGATTACCACGGCTCGTGCGTAGTTCCCGCTGGTGGCTATTGCACTGTCGCTGAGCGATAACTGCAGGAGGCTAACCTCTGGATTGGCCGGATCACGAACACCAATTCGCCAAGGCTGACCATTGAACTGTTGGCCAATCACTCGAATATCGCCTGCCAGATCAATCATGGCCGACTGAATGTTCGCATCGATGATTATTTTTGCGACGCAATCAACCGCGTATTCCTTAACAATGCCGCCGAAGTCGATGCCCATGCCGGGTGTTGGGAGGCAAATGGCGTTCCCCACACGGAGGACTTTCGACCAGCCAACTTTTTCCAGCAATGTTGGTACGAGTTCCGGTTTACACCCGCCGTCAGTGCGGAAATCCCAGGCCTCAGCAAGGGCCCCCGAAGTCGGATCGAAGGCGCCGAGACTCTCTTGCCATAGCGCGTCACAGAAATCGAACAGTTTTTGGGATTCAAAATCCAACGGCACAAGTTGACCGGTGCCGGCGCAGGCGTTAATTGCGCTGATAAGGCTTGCGGGATCAAAGCGGCTATAACGGGCTTCTAGTCCCTTAAGTTCTGCTTGGATGGCGCCGATTACGTTAGCGCGGTGTGAATCATCCAGGGCGCCGTCAATGACCAGCGTTCCAGGACCGCCCATAGCCTTGAAGTGGGTTTGTGATCGACCTTTGATCCGCTTTGCAGAGTCAGTCAATGCGCCAAGTCAGCCCGACGGTCGCACGCCAGAAATCTACCAGCGCGGGCGCTTCAGCCCCACTGTAAAGACTCCAGCCGTTATCGCTCATGTATCGCTCGGCTTGTGCCTCAAATTGCCAGTCGCCCACAGCGACGCTCCAGTTCAACCCGGCGGTGATTGCACCAAACGACGACAGCCGGTAATCATCCGCGTAGTAGGTATCGGTTTGATCCGCGATGACACCGTAAAAGTCAGCGGCGCTTTGACTGTAATAGCGGATGTAAGGCGCAAGAGTGTGTTGGCCAAGATTCTGGTGCCAGCCAATCTCGAGCGTCTGCGAATCGGTACCCCAGTCGTCGTCGTAGTAACGGTAATCCACTTGAATCGCACCATCGGCATCGATAATGAATTTCCGATAGCCGGCGCTAATATTCACGCGCGCGTGTTCATTAGGCCGCTCGTCAAATAACTTGTAGGGGTCGCTGAGATAGCCCTCGCTGTAGGTATATCCAAGGCCAATACGAACAATGCTGGTGCGCGACAAAATCTGACTGACACCAAAGTAAAGGGATTGGGTATCGAGATCTTCCGATTCGATGAAGACCGGAATGGTGCCGCGGGTAGGTTCAACCGTGTCACTTGAGGTGCTCATTGAGGCCGACCATGTGCGACTGTTATCCGCGCTGTTCCAGGCGACATCGAGGGCAAGCGCAAGGGCTTCGTAATCGTCTTCGTCAGAATGAGTCACGTTGAAACCAGCATTGCCGTCTGCCCAGAAATAACGCGTCGTTGCACCGACTTCTATGCGGTTATCCTGGATTGATGCGCCGCTCATCACCACACCCGGTTCCCCATCAGCGCTAATGCCGACAAACCAGGGCGATGCGCCGGTTTGGTAATCGTTTTGAACATCCAGCGCGACCGACCAGTTGGCGCCAACAGGCGCTTCGATCCAAAGTTGCGAGATATCAATATCGTAGCGATCAGAAGACCCAAAGATGACTTTATCTGCGGCCAGCGCGTCTTCACTGTAGCGGGTGTAGCGTAGGCCAACTTCAGTGAACTCCGGCGGCGCGTCAGCGTGGGCCGCAACGCCAGTACCATAGACGGGCAGTGCGGCAACCGTTGCGCCAAGTCGCTTGATCAAGGGGGAATCTGCTCGAACGCGCATCAGTTGCAGCCACATCCGCCGCCGGCGGCGCCATTGCCCCCGGAGGATGCTTCTTTACTGGTGTAGACATGGCCCTCGAGCTTGGCCTCCCGTGGTTTGGCGTCCCACTGCATACCCGGTTCTGACAGATAGGCTCGCTCCCAAGCCTGCACCGGCTCCACGCTTGAGCAGGCACTAGCGGCAAGCAGCGGAATCAACAGGGATACGCAACGTGATAACTTCATTAGTCCTCCGCCAGCAGTGCGTCGATGCTTTGTCGAAGCGCCACTTCATCGCCTTTTTTGAAGCCGACATGCACTTCGCGCACCTGACCATTCCGATCGATCAGATAGCCTGATGGCATGCCCTGTACTTCGAACGCGCGGGGTACGTTACCCTCCGTGTCGATAACCACGGGATAGCTCACGGAATAGCGCTTCAGGAAGTCTAAGGAGTCTTCCTCGACGACATCGACGCTGACTGCAAGCACTGCAAAATCATCGCGGTTGAGCTCACGATAGATGCCGTCTAAGGCAGGTAAAGACAGGCGACAGGGTCCACACCACGACGCCCAGAAATCCACATAAAGCACCGAGCCGCGAAAATCATCCAAGTTAAGGTTGCCGTCGGCGTTCGCGATTGCGGGCAGGGTAAAGGCCGGTGCCGGGGCACTGACCGATGCTACTTTGGAGCCTCCTGCGGCCTGAGCAGCCGTTGCCAGCCACGCCGTTGAGAACAGCAGTGCCGTCAAGGACACCTTCAGTAGAGAAGCCTTCAGTAAGGGCTGCCTCATTGAGGATCCCTTCGTTAAAGACCTCTTCGTTAAGTGCCCTTTAGGTCGTGTGCCTGTGGTGCGCTTGGGTTGAGTGCCCAGCTGATTGGTCAAAGCAGTTTTATCGGCGAGTAGCATTCGATGTATCCACGACACAATTAGCAAGTAGTGTATCAAACCTCCAAGTCGACAAAAGTCTCTCGGAAATATGACGTGGATATCACGAGGCAGGGCGACGGACACAAAAAAACCGGCAAGACCCTGTGGGCCGTGCCGGCGTATCCCTGAGTGACAACAGAGACGTTGCGGTAGAGAGGTGGGAAAGAGAAAGGACGGCGCCAGCGCCAGCGCGTTAGCGGTTACGCCCCAGTCGTTCGTGGGCGTCGACCCACTCGTTGGTACGTGTTGCTTTATCAATGCGAGTCGCGGCGCCAAGGGATAATTCCCCTGCAACGACCAGACCCGCGGCAATCTCACACAGTTTCAGTGCGCGGTCCTTGCCCAGGCAATCCATCATTTTCAGACATTCACTTTGGGTGGGCAGGCTGGTGCCGCCTCCGTAGCTGGCCATGATGATTGAAGGGAGGGTGATGGAGAAGTAATGATCGCCATCACGGGTCACCCGTTGATAAACAGTACACTGATTCGACTCGCCAATGTTGGCGATATCTTGTCCTGTGGCGAGGTATAGTGCTGCTAACCCGTTAGCCGGGTGACTGGCGTTATTTGAGCTGGATGTCATGAATGCCGACAGGGTCGATACTTGATAGCCGTACTGCATCTGCTCCGGCGTGATCCGCAGGTTGTCCATCAACACTTTTCGAGGAATCGTTAACTCTGCAGTTACCCGTCTGCCGCGGCCTTTCAGCATGTTGACCGATGAGGTTTTCTTTTCGGTGTCAAAATTGCCCGACAGCATGTAATTGCGCAATTTTCCTGGGTAGTTCTCTCGAATCCACTCGCAGGCAAAGAAGGTCGCTCGACTCGTCATGTTCTGCCCGGCAGCATCGCCGGTAGAGTAGTCGAAGCGGGTCGCGATAAAGTTGTGGGCGTGGTAATTCTCGATTTCGAGGAGCTTCCCAACCGAAGTCGTGCTTTCTGCCTGCGCCTTAATGGCTTCGAAGTTTTCTCGAAGCCAAATCTGAAAATCCCGCGCCTCGCGCGCGTCGGCGAAGATAAACACCGGCGCCCGCTGCATCGACTCTGCGGATACCGTCGTTTTAACGCCACCCGATTCGCGAATCACTTTCATGCCTCGATTGTAGCTGGCCAGCATGGTGCCTTCGACGGTCGCCATCGGAACGTAGAATTCACCCTGCGCGTGCTCACCATTGACAAGCAGAGGACCTGCCACGCCAATCGGCACTTGAGTAACACCCCAGATGTTTTCGATATTCCCCGCCATTACCTGCGGATCATAGGAAAACTGTTTGGTGTGATTCAGTTCGACGCCGGTTTTTTCTTCAATAAACTGCTGGCGTTGCGCAATGATATCGGCGCTATAGTCATCGTCATTGCTGCGCGGAATTCGCTTATCGTCACTCATGTATTAAGGAGCCTCGCTCTTGCTGCTTGGTACTCATCCGTGAGGTTCGCGACGTAATCAGCAACGGTGCCGATCGTTTTCACTGCGCCGATGCCTTGTCCTGAGCCCCAAATGTCTTTCCAGGCCTTGGCGTCCTGATTGCCGCCAGAACCAAAGTCCATTTGCGTGGGATCGCTTACCGGTAGGTTGTTGGGGTCGAGGCCAGCACTCTCGATGGAGGGCCTCAGATAATTACCATGAACGCCGGTAAACAGGTTGCTGTACACGATGTCGTCGGCACCGCAGTCGACAATGGCCTGCTTGTAGCCTTGCTCAGCGTTTGCTTCCTCGGTAGCGATAAATGCTGAACCGATGTAACCCAGGTCAGCGCCCATGGCCTGCGCTGCAAGCACTGCGTCCCCCGAGGCAATGGAGCCCGATAGCAACAGGGGCCCGTCAAACCACTCGCGTATTTCCTGAATCAGCGCCATCGGTGATTGGGTTCCCGCATGACCGCCAGCACCGGCAGCGACGGCAATCAAACCGTCAGCACCTTTCTCGATGGCTTTTTTGGCAAACCGGTTGTTGATGATGTCGTGCAGCGTAATGCCACCATAACTGTGAACCGCCTCGTTCACTTCGACCTTCGCACCGAGGGAAGTGATGACGATGGGCACTTTGTATTTGACGCACATTTCTAAATCGTGCTGAAGGCGATTATTGGATCCGTGCACGATTTGGTTGACGGCGTAGGGGGCCGCGGGCTTGTCGGGATTAGCTTGGTTGTAGGCGTCTAATTCCTCATTGATGCGGATCAACCACTCTTCGAGCACGTGCTCGGGTCTGGCATTTAGCGCCGGAAAAGAACCGACAATGCCCGCTTTGCATTGGGCTATCACCAGGTCCGGTGTAGAAATGATGAATAGGGGTGATCCCACAACCGGCAGGCGCAGGTTGTCTTTGAGAATTGGGGGCAGGGCCATCTCGCTTGTCTCCTAGATCGTATAAAATTCGCGTCGATGACGCTTTCGTCGATATTTGAACATACAGTATGTTTTTTTGTCTCTCAAGTATGTTCCCCTCGGTGACTCATCTATGACAAGCTTATCAATCGTCGCCTTATTGGCAGTCAGCTCACAGATCTAACGCTATGTATCACCAATATTTTGGTCTTTCAGAGTCGCCGTTCTCGATATCGGTGAACCCGCGCTATCTGTTTATGAGTCCACGCCACCGAGATGCGCTTGCGCATTTGTTATACGGCGTTGGGAGTGGTGGCGGTTTCATTTTATTGACGGGTGAAGTGGGTACTGGCAAGACCACCATCAACCGCTGTTTGCTCGAGCAGATGCCCGAGACCACGGATTTAGCGATTGTCCTGAACCCGGCCTTGAGCGCGGTTGAATTGCTTGCGACCGTTTGCGACGAACTCCAAATTGACTATCCCCAAGGCACCAACAGTTTGAAGCAACTGACCGACGCGCTACATCGGTTTTTGCTCGATAACCACGCTGCTGGACGTAAAACCGTGCTGATGATCGACGAGGCACAACACCTTGACTTCGATGTGCTCGAGCAGATTCGTCTACTCACTAACCTTGAGACCGATGACGAAAAACTGCTGCAAATTATTCTGATTGGGCAGCCCGAACTAACGGAAAAGCTTCATCGGCCGGAGCTGCGCCAGTTAAATCAGCGCATCACTGCACGCTACGATCTGCAGCCCTTGAGCGTTGATGAAACCCGCGCCTACATCCGGCATCGACTGGAGGTCGCTGGGCTTTCCGGTAGCCGGGAACTGTTTCCTGCCAGCGTCGTCCGAGAGATTCATCGTCGGACGCGGGGTATACCGCGCCAGATCAATTTGCTCTGTGACCGCACCTTGTTAGGCGCCTATGGACGCCAGCAGAGCCGTGTGAGTCGGGGCCTCGTGCGCTCCGCCGCCGCAGAAGTTTTTGGCGACAGTCAGCAGAGTGGAAAACTTCGTGGCTGGTTAGTGGGGGCAGGGCTGGTGACTATCGCGGCACTGGCCGTCGTATTGGTGCTGATGCTTGGTCGCGAGGATTCAGCCAGTGACCCTAATCCGCAGTCATCAGCGTCCCAGCTGCCATCAGATTCCTCTGTGAGCCTAAACAAGCAGTCGAGTGCGGGCGCAACACCGTGGTTATTGTCGGATGATCGGGCGACTACCTTGTTCTGGCAGTTGAGCAGCGATGCTCCGGCCCCCGCGGTTAGCTGTCCGGACATCACCTTGTCGGGATTGCGATGTACCGCCGGCGAAACGCGGGTGTGGGAGCCGGTTATCAACCTGGGGCGTCCTGTGCTGCTGCAAATGGAGACTCCAGATCGGTTCAGCGCATCCACCGTGGTTGTCGCTTTTGAGGCCCGCTCGGCATGGGTGATGACCGAGGTCGGGTTGGAATTAGTGCCGTTAGTTGAATTGGCGCGAAGTTGGGGAGGCGGATTTCGCTACTGGTGGCAGGCGCCAAGCGGATGGCATCGACCCCTCGCCGAAGGGGACACTGGCGCAGGTGTCGAAAGTATTGCCAAGCTATTTGCACAGCTCGATCAACAAGAGCGCACCTTGGCGGATACAACGTTTAACGCGCCATTGGCTGCTCGCGTGAAGTTATTTCAGCGTGCTCATGGTCTGAAAGCTGATGGGGTGGTCGGCGAGCAGACGTTGATGCGGCTCAATGATGTTTTGGGTGTTGCGCTTGCGCCTGAGCAAGCGTTGCGACGCGCACGCGTGCTTACAGGGGGACGATGATATGTCGATGATTCTCGATGCTCTCAAGCGCTCTCGGGGTGATAGTCAGCGCAGCGGCAGCGTGCCCACCGTCGACACAGAACACTTTGTTGCAACTGAGCCTTCGAGATTTCCTCTGCCAATCATGGGCGCGCTTGGCGCCCTTGGTATAGCTGCTCTGGTCACGATTGGATATTTAATCTTTGACGATTCCGCAGAAACGAAACCGGAGTCTGCGCAAGCGACAATACAAACGACTCCTTCAATACAAACGACACCACCAATACAAGCGAGACCATCGCCAGCGTCTACAAGCCCCGCGGCCAAGTCTGCGCAGGTGTCACTGTCTTCGACGTCGACGACCGCGCAGCCTCGAAGGCCGCAGAATGCGTCGGTGACGTCCGAAGTTGCCGCGCTGTATTCGGACGTAAGCGAGACCGGGGTAGCGGGGGGCGAGTCTCAGCAATCAGGCGTAGATCCGGACGCGATAGGCCGACTGACATCGACGGATTCCACGGCGGACGTCGGCACATCGGAGGCGGCAGCGACGGAGGGAGTGTCCAGCGCTGCTTCAGGCGCGATCTCAGCGCCCGAAGATACGCCGATAGACATCGCCGACGTGCTGCTTCGCGCAGAAGAGGCGCTGGGACAGGAGCGATTGACGCCCCATCCGACACCGGTGCTTTCTTCCATGTCGCAACAGCAAAAAAACCAGATCCCGTCAGTGCTTTATTCGGTGCATAATTGGAACCCGTCGGGCGAGTCTACCGTGGTGCTCAACGGCAAGTCCCTGTCGTTGGGGCAGCGACACAATGGTTTCTTAGTGAAAGAGATCCTGTCAGACAGCGTGATTCTCTCGTGGGGTGGTAAAGACTTTCGTCTGCCAGCACTCAACAGCTGGGTCAATCTTTAGCTGAAGCAATCTTAAGCGGGGCTGGCCCCGTCGCTAGAATTAAGCTCCAGCGGGGTCTAGCATCGGCCGTGTATAGAACGCCTATGAAGCTTGCTCCCGCATGGTTGCGAAGCACTCAAGGGCAGGGGTCTGGAATGGCTGAGTGGATAGCGTTGATGCCATCAAGTACCGCCTCTGAGAGGGTAACCTCGGTGCTCGCTATATTCTCGGCCAACTGTGCGCGAGTCGTTGCGCCGATAATGTTTGAGAGTACAAAAGATCGACAGTTGATAAATGCCAGCGCCATTTGCGTCGGCGTTAAGCCAGACTCCTCCGCTAACTGACAATAACGTTCTGCGGCTTCGGAAGCTTGTTCGCTGTCATAGCGCGAGAAACGCTTGAAGAGTGCCATCCGAGAATTCTCCGGCATGGCACCGTTACGGTATTTACCTGTCAGTAGCCCCATTGCGAGCGGGGAATAAGCCAGTAAGCCTAGATCTTCACGATGAGAGACCTCAGCTAAGCCCACTTCGTAGCTGCGATTGAGCAGACTGTACGGATTCTGAATTGTCTGAATTTTGGGCAAACCCTCACGTTCCGCCAGCTTTAAAAACGTCATCGCTCCCCAGGGTGTTTCATTGGACACTCCAATGCCTCGAATTTTGCCGCTCGTCACGAGACTTTCCAGCGCACGCAGTGTCTCTTCGATCGGGGTCGATACTTCATTCGGCGCGTGTTCGAAGCCTCGTCGGCCAAAACAATTGGCATTCCGATCGGGCCAGTGGAGCTGATAGAGGTCTATGTAGTCGGTTTGCAGTCGCTTGAGGCTGCCTTCAACGGCGCTGATAATTTGGCTGGAAGAGAATCGGGGGCCACCGCGCAGATACGAAAACTCCGGATTTGGACCGGTCGCTTTTGTCGCCAATATCCAGCTCTGACGTTTGCCGCGTTTTTTAAACCAACTGCCGATGTAGGCTTCAGTTAAGCCTTGAGTTTCAGCCTTCGGTGGTACTGGGTACATTTCGGCGGCATCCATAAAGTTGATGCCATGCTCAAGCGCGTAGTTAATCTGCTCGTGGGCTTCGGCTTCTGAATTCTGTTGGCCCCAGGTCATGGTGCCAAGACAAATTTTCGAAACACGCATACCGTTAACTGCTGTAAGACTCATTTCTGAGGAACTCCTCTAATCACTGAAGCGGGCGGCGATTGATTATTAAGAGACGGGCGGGAGTGTCAATTAAAACACGGACTGCAACGGGTTGCTGACTTGCTTTTAGGTACTTCAAAGAAAGAAAAGGTGAGTTTCACCCCTTCGTTGTGGCAGAATTGCCGCAGAAGAAAATAATCTGAAGGACACATTCATGACCCTCAAACTTCGTTCCGCTTCATTGGCGGCTACCGCTGCTGTTGCCTACAGCATCTCGTCTTCCGCATTTGCATCCGATGTTTCGGGAGCCGATACCGCCTGGCTGCTTACCGCTACGGCGCTTGTGCTCTTTATGACTATTCCCGGACTGTCACTGTTTTACGGCGGTCTTGTGCGGTCAAAGAATGTCCTATCGGTGCTAATGCAATGTTTCACTTTGACCGCGCTTATGTCGTTGGTTTGGTTTATAGCGGGTTACACCATCGCGTTTGGCTCGGCCGGTGTCGAGCAGGGGCCCTGGCTTGGAGATTTTGGCAATCTATTTCTCGCGGGCGTGGCTATGGATAACGCCAGCGGCTCGATTCCCGAGACACTCTTCGTCATGTTCCAGATGACCTTTGCGGTGATCACCCCCGCGTTAATTGTCGGGGCGTTCGCTGAACGCATGCGTTTTTCTGCCATGCTGGTGTTCTGCACGCTTTGGTTGCTCGTGGTTTATGCGCCGGTTTGTCACTGGGTCTGGGGTGGCGGCTGGCTAGGCAACATGGGGCTGCAGGATTTTGCCGGTGGCACCGTTGTCCATATCACGGCGGCTGTCGCGGCCTTGGTGGCAGCAATGTTTATGGGGCCACGCAAAGGCTTCGGTAGCACGGCGATGCCGCCACACAATCTGACAATGACAGTCACTGGCGCCGGCATGCTTTGGGTTGGCTGGTTTGGGTTCAACGCCGGTTCTGCTGTTGCGGCCGATTCGAGTGCGGCGATGGCGATGTTGGTTACCCATTTGTCCGCAGCCTGCGGCGCACTGGCGTGGATGGTAATGGAGTGGATTCGTCACGGCAAACCGTCAGTGCTGGGCATTGTGACTGGCATGGTTGCGGGACTCGGCACGATCACGCCTGCTTCAGGCTCAGTGGGTCCCGCGGGCGCGGTTGTCATTGGCCTGAGTGCCGGCGTCGTCTGCTATTTCGCGACCATCACGCTTAAAAATAAACTGAAGATTGATGACAGCCTCGATGTGTTTCCCGTCCATGGTGTCGGCGGCATGCTTGGAACATTGTTGGCAGGCGTTTTCTGCGCGCCAAGCCTTGGGTTGTTCAGTGGCAACGGGTTTTCCGATGGCATCAACTCCATCGGTGGGCAACTCGGTGTGCAGTTTACTGGGGTGGCCGCGACGTTCGTATACACCGCTATCGTAAGTTGGCTGTTGCTTAAGCTGGTCGATTTAATGCTTGGTCTGCGCGTCGATGAGGAAGAAGAGACCGTTGGTCTTGATCTGGTGCTTCACGACGAACGCGGCTACGACTTATAAGCTAGCCGACCAGTACGGTGACAGATTTGCGAGGTGATCGGCTTGCGAGGTGACTGGCTTGCAAGGTGCCCGAGTCGAAAGGTGACCGGCAAGTCGGCTAACGGGTAGCTGTAGCGAGCCCGCGAACTACCTGGCACTCGTAAGGGGGGTGCTAGGCTTAATCCCGGCGTAGCTCTTCGCGAATTGCGATCGGGGTTGGGAAGTTGAGCACCACAATGTAGCTCGAAGCCAGCAGGGTGAGAATAGTTGTCGCTTGAATCAAGGTGCCTGCTTCGCTGCTGAGCGCTCCCGTATTCAGGGCGACAAAACCAATCAACAGCGCAAATTCGCTGCACTGTCCAAGTCGAAATCCAAGATTCCAGGCAAGCTTGTGGGATTCGCTAACCCGCCTTAGTAGCCCGTGATAAACCAGCGGTTTCAATCCCAGCATTACGAGAGCAAGCGTGGTCGCGGCTAATGCGACCTCGGGCAGAGTCGACAAGTCGAACTGCGCGCCGACGGCGAAGAAGAAGATCACTAGGAAAAAGTCCCTCAAGGGTTTTAGGCTGACCGCAATGTATTGAGCGATAGGACTGGTAGCGACCGCGACGCCGGCCATAAAACCGCCAATCTCCGCCGATAAGCCAATCATCGCTGCGAGTTCCGCGACCCCAAGGCACCAGCCTACCGAGAGCAGAAAAATGTACTCGTGGTAGCGATCGAAACGCCGGATGAGTGGGATCAAAATAAAACGCACAGAGGCCCAGCAGCCGGCGCCCAGTAGCGGCAGCAAGGCCAGGGGTTTTAGCACGGCGCTTAACTCGATGCCCGATGAGGACCCGCTTTGTAGCACTACCAAGAATATGATCGCCATCAGATCTTGGAAAAGCAGTAAAGCGACTAATACCTCTCCAAGATGCCGGTGATGCAACACGGTAGTGGGCAGCAGTTTGATGCCGATGATCGTCGAGGAGAACATCAGGGCGACGCCGATTACCAGCGCATCCCCGTGGTCAAAGCTGAACAACCGTGCAATACCGTAACCGGTGCCCGCAAACACCACAGAGCTGACAAGTGCGACCAGCGATGACTGTCGCAGGCTGTCGATTAACGCTCTCGGCTGCATGTCTAAACCGAGCAGGAACAGCAAAAAAATGATGCCGACGTGACCGGCGTCAGCGACTAAGTCAACATTGCCGATGACGCCGCTACCGTAGGGGCCTAACAAAGCGCCCAGGGCGATGTAGGCAATAATAATGGGCTGGCGGGTGTACAGGGCGACTGATGCAATCACTGCTGCGCCGAGGAAGATGGCGGCAAAGGTGTACGTGATGCCGCCAATTTCCATGGATTACCTCATTCGTTTGAACAGTGGTTCAGGTTCGTCTTGCGCACCCTGATAGCTGACTGAAAATTCATGCAAACTTTTCAACGCAGCCTCAGGGGTGGTGCCTACCGGCAAACTAAAGGCGTTGAAGCCGCAGCGACGTAGGTAATGTAACTGATCTCGAATGAATCGTCCTGCTGCTCTCAGTTCACCGGTATACCCGGCTTCCCGAAGTGCTCTGGCAATTGAAAAGCCCCGGCCATCGGTCATGTCAGGAAAATTAACCACGATCAACTTTAGATCTGCTGTGACGCTTAATAGTGGGTCAAAGTCTTCACCCGGGCTTACTTCGACAGCAGGCAGGTGAGGGGCATCTAGCCATTGTTCCAGAGTCGCAATTCGGTCGGCAGAGGCTACAGTGGCTTCTGGGTCTGCCGGTAACCAATGGTCTTCGACGACCACATTATTAATGATCAGTTGCATAAACAGCCTCCTTGAATGGCTCAATGCCCAGTCGGTGACAGGCATCGATAAAGTGTTCTTCGCCCTCGCGATGCGTAACAAACGTGGTCAAAATCTTTTCGATTACCATCGGAATTTCCTCGGCTTTAAACGACGGGCCCAGGATTTTGCCAATGCGCGGTTCGGCGGCTTGTTTGCCGCCAAGAGAGACTTGGAAAAACTCCTCGCCTTTTTTATCGACCCCCAGGATGCCAATGTGGCCAATGTGATGGTGGCCACATGCGTTCATGCATCCGGAAATGTTGAGTTCGAGTGGCCCGAGGTCATACAGATAGTCGAGATCGTCGAAGCGATTTTGGATAGCCTCGGCGACAGGAATCGACTTGGCGTTGGCTAAGCTGCAGTAATCTCCACCTGGACAGCAGATCAGATCGGTGAGGTAGCCCGCATTCGCGACTGCCAGCCCTGCGGGTTGGAGTGACTGCCAAAGTGAATACAGATCGGTCTCACGCACATCAGCGAGCACCATGTTTTGGCTATGGGTGTTGCGTACTTCGCCAAAACTGTAGCGATCGGCCAGATCCGCGAGGATCTCGAGCTGATCCGCCGTGATATCGCCGGGGGGTTGTCCATGGGATTTGAGAACGATAGTTACGGCGCGGTATCCCGGTTGCTTGTGCCCATGGCTGTTTCGTTGGAGCCAATTCTGAAACAGGGGGTCTTCAATTGCTCTGAGCTGCGCATCACTTTCCACGGCATCAAGATCTTCGTAGGCCATGGGTGTGAAGTGCGAGCGAGCTTCCTCGAGTACCGCGTCATCAAGGGTTGAGGGGCCGTCTTTCAGCTTTTGCCACTCTTTGTGAACAGCGTCCCTGAAGGCATCGGTTCCCATCGCGCGCACGAGGATTTTTATTCGCGCCTTGTACTTGTTGTCACGGCGGCCCAGTTGGTTGTACACGCGCAAAACAGCCTCTAGGAAAGTCAGCAAGTGTCTAATGGGCAGCGCTTCCTCTATCACAGATCCGATTACCGGCGTCCGCCCGAGACCACCACCCACCAGTACACGGGTGCACAGTTCTCCTTGGGCATTGCGTAATAGTGCTAGACCAATGTCGTGGGAGTAAATCGCTGCGCGGTCGCTTTCACTGCCGCAGACTGCGATTTTGAACTTGCGCGGTAGGAAGGCGAACTCGGGGTGTAAGGTTGACCACTGTCTGATGATTTCGCAGTAGGGACGCGGATCTTCGACCTCGTCGGGGGCAACGCCTGCAAACTGATCGGTCGTGGTGTTTCGGATGCAGTTACCGCTTGTTTGGATGCAGTGCATATCCACTGCCGCTAGATCAGCAAGTAGGTCGGGCACACTTTCTAACGTTGGCCAGTTCAGCTGGAAATTTTGACGCGTACTGACATGGGCGTAGCCTCGATCATAGCGTCGGGTGATGTCAGCGAGTTGCCGCAGTTGCGTGGTATTCAGTAATCCGTACGGCACCGCAATGCGCAGCATCGGGGCTTGACGTTGGATGTACAGTCCATTCTGTAGCCGAAGCGGGCGAAAATCATCCTCCGCTAGCTCGCCGGAGAGGTATCGACTGACCTGGTCACGAAATTGATCAACGCGCTCGCTGAGAAGCTGCTTATCGGTGGTATTGTAGGTGTACAATTGCGACTCGAAATATTTTGCCAATGAGGCGCGCTTTATTTCATACTATGCGCGCATTTTATATAGCTAAATTAGATTTTTTTTGGAGTCAAATATGTCAAAGAGTAATATGTCGGATGGGACAGCGGATGCAGTTGCTGCAGCGGTGATCGTTGCGGTTGTGGTGTTGTGGGTAAGCCTTTGGCTCACCGGTATGCCGGCTTAATCAGCCCCTCGTTAAAAAAGACTCTCCGCGGCCTAGTCAGTGACGAGCCACGGGCGATAGTTGCGGGCCATAAGCACGGGCAAGCGACTAGTAAACTAGCGGCTTGCAAGCACCAGTTGTACGACCGAAAACACGCCACCAATGAATAGTGCGGTGAATATGATGCCCGCCGCTATGTAGACCTTGATGTTACCTTGATTGAAGTCCCGTTCGCGGTTCTTTGAGCTTTGAACGCCCAGTGCCGCAGCAAAGACACTTTGTAAGATGGCGCCTGTACCGAGCGGCGCGTTGTCATCGCTAGGTGTTTCTGGAGTGGCGCTATGACTTTCCGAATCGGGTGCTGCACTTGCCATGTGTTCAGATGGCGTGTCCACTGAAGCGTCTATTGGGGTTTCTGATGAAATGCTGGTTTGAATTGTCATAACTCCCACTCTCCGGGCATAAGTTCTTGCGCGACGTTGTGTAAAGCGCCACGAAAGGTGCACTCGATTTGTTAAGTGTATCGCAGCTGACCGTAAACCGATATATTTTATAACACTTTATGGTGCGCCCAAGTCGGTTGCGCAGGAGCGCGGCTGATCCCTTTAGTCCGCCGCACCACTCGGGGCGCCGACGCACTCAGCGGTCCATAGTGATGCAGAACTACACGACGTTTTGTCCGATCGCTGCCTACGAGCGAACACGATTTCGTGGCGGTTGTTTGCGTACCCAGTAACGCTGGAATGAATCAATCCAGAACCGGCGCTAACCATCTTGCCAGGGTGTCCCGAGGCATGTTTTTGCGTGCTGCCAAAGATTGCAACTGGTCTTCGCCAATTTTGCCCACTGAAAAGTAGCGCGCCTTGGGATGAGAGAGATAAAGACCACTCACTGCCGCGGTAGGGTACATAGCCATGGACTCTGTTAGTGATACGCCGACCTGACGCTCCGCGTTTAACAACTCAAACAGCGTGCTTTTTTCGGTATGGTCGGGGCAGGCGGGATATCCCGGGGCAGGACGAATACCTTGATATCGCTCGCGAATGAGTTCTTCGTTGCTGAGAGCTTCGTCAGGTACATATCCCCAGAACTCCGTGCGAACCCGGCGGTGGAGATGTTCAGCAAAGGCCTCCGCGAGTCGATCCGCTAAAGACTTAAGCAAGATCGCATTGTAATCGTCGTGATTGGCCTCATAGGCTTTGACCCGTTCGTCCACCCCATGGCCGGTGGTCACACAGAATCCACCAATCCAATCGTTGGGGCCGCCCTCGGGGGCTATGTAATCAGCAAGCGATAAATTCGCTTCGCCCTCTCGCTTCTGAATTTGCTGGCGCAGTTGATGCAGGTCTGCAAGCGCCTCGCCGTCCTCATCAAAAACGCGAATATCGTCGCCATTAACCCGCGCAGCGGGCCAAAAGCCAATCACGGCTCGCGCCTCTAACCAGCGTTCATCGATGATGCGTTCAAGCATAGCTTGGGCATCGGTGAATAATGACCGGGCCTGCTCGCCAACCACCGCATCATCAAGAATCTTGGGGAACTTGCCGTGAAGGTCCCAGGTAATGAAAAACGGCGTCCAATCGATGGTATCCACGAGTGACTCGAGAGGGTATTCGAGAAAGGTTCGAGTGCCCACAAAACTCGGTTCGGGTGGGGCATAATCGTCCCAGGGCAGCGCTAAACTGCGATTGAGCGCCTCGTCGTAGCTAATTTGTTCACTGCGGCTTTTTCGGTTCGCAACCCGCGTTCGTATCGCGTCGTACTCGGTGACGATGTCTGCAGCGAAGGCCTGTCGATTGTCGCCAAGCAACTGGCTGGCAACCGAGACACTTCGCGATGCGTCGGGTACGTAAACAACCGTGTTGTTAGTGTAGCCCGGTTGGATCTTAACCGCTGTGTGCGCTTTTGAGGTGGTAGCCCCACCGATCATCACTGGTATCTGGAAGTTTCGGCGCTGCATTTCTGACGCGACATGGACCATTTCTTCAAGTGAGGGTGTGATGAGCCCGCTGAGTCCAATGATATCGACCTGTTCTGCCTCGGCTACTTTTAAGATCTCATCGCAGTGCACCATGACGCCCAAATCGATGATCTCGTAGTTATTGCACTGCAGCACGATGCCCACGATATTCTTGCCGATGTCGTGCACGTCACCTTTGACGGTTGCCATCAAAATCTTACCATTGTTCCCCGCGCCTTCAGATTTCTCTTCCTCGATATAGGGTTGAAGATAAGCAACAGCCTGCTTCATTACCCGAGCCGATTTAACGACCTGGGGAAGGAACATCTTGCCTTCTCCAAATAAGTCGCCAACCGTATTCATGCCATCCATTAGTGGTCCTTCGATCACATGAATAGGGCGATCGAATAGCTGTCGAGCCGCCTCAGCGTCTTCTTCGATATATTGGGTAATACCTTTAAGCAATGCATATTCAAGGCGTTCGGCAACGGGTTTTTCGCGCCAACTGAGATCTTCGGTTCGTTGAGTGCCTGCGCCGCTGCCGCGATACTCCTCGGCAATCTCGAGCAGGCGCTCAGTCCCGTCCTCCCGCCGGTTGAGCACAACGTCTTCAACCGCGTCTTTTAATGTAGCGGGGAGGTCGTTATACAACGCCAGTTGGCCGGCGTTCACGATGCCCATGTCCATGCCGGCGCGCACCGCGTAATACAGGAATACTGAGTGAATGGCCTCTCGAACCGGATTGTTGCCGCGGAATGAAAACGACACGTTGGAAACGCCGCCTGACACTCGTGCCCCCGGCAGATGCTCCTTTATGAACTGCGTCGCCTCGATAAAGTCCACCGCATAGTTGTTGTGTTCTTCGATTCCGGTGGCGATGGCGAAGATGTTGGGATCAAACAAGATGTCCCACGGGTTGAAGTCCAGTTTGTCGCGCAGTAATCGGTACGAGCGCTCACAGATTTGCTCGCGCCGCGCTAATGAATCTGCCTGTCCGTCCTCGTCAAACGCCATAATGACGACTGCAGCGCCATAGCGCTGACACAGTGCGGCTTGTTCGAGAAACTCGGCCTCGCCAGACTTCAAGCTGATTGAATTAACAACGGCTTTGCCTTGAACACACTTCAAACCAGCCTCAATCACACTCCACTTTGACGAGTCGATCATGAAGGGCACTTTTGCAATCTCGGGTTCCGCGGCCGCCATGCGCAGGAACGTGGTCATGGCCTCTTCGGCGTCCAGCATGCCCTCATCCATGTTGACGTCGATGATTTGCGCGCCATCTTCTACTTGGATGCGGGCAACATCGAGTGCGGCGCTGTAGTCACCGTCGAGTATCAGGCGCTTAAACTTCGCCGAGCCGGTAACGTTGCAGCGTTCGCCCACGTTGACGAAGTTTTTTCCCTCAAAACCAAAGGGTTCCAGGCCGCTTAAGAACGTATCGTCTGGTGGGGCGGGTAGGCTGCGAGGTGTGACGCCTTCCACGGCCTTTGCGATGGCTTCGATGTGGGCGGGTGTGGTGCCACAGCAACCGCCCGCGAGATTGAGAAAGCCTCGCTCTGCGAACTCGGCGAATTCACTGTGCATATCATCTGGCGTCTCGTCGTATTCCCCAAAGGCGTTGGGTAATCCGGCGTTAAGGTGCGCGCTGAAGTAGCACGTAGCGCTCTGCGACAGTTCCTCGAGGAAGGGTTCGACTTCTTTAAACCGTCGCCCACAGTTGCTGCCAACAATTAAGGGCTTGGCGTGGGCGATGGCGTGCCAAAAGGCTTCAGCGGTTTGCCCTGAGAGGAGGCGACCACTGGTATCGGGAAAGGTCACCGACGCCATGATCGGTAATTCGACGCCTCGCGCATCAAATGCAGCGCGGATCGCGAATACCGCTGCTTTTGCATTTAATGTGTCGAAGATCGTCTCAACCAATAACAGATCAACACCGCCATCAATCAGGGCATCTGTCGCGCGCCGATAATCTGCGACCAGCGCGTCAAAATCGATGTTGCGTGCCCCGGGGTCATTAACGTCAGGTGAAATCGATGCAGTCCGCGGGGTTGGGCCAAGCACGCCAGCGACAAATCGGGGGCGCTCGGGATTTAGAGCCGTTACCTCGTCCGCTACCTGTCGGGCGATACGAGCACCAGCAAGGTTTATGGCGTCTACCGCCGATTCCAACCCGTAGTCACTTTGTGCAACTGCGGTGCCGTTAAAGGTGTTGGTTTCGATGATGTCGGCACCGGCGTCGAGGAACGCGCGATGTATCTCAGACACCACATCGGGACGGGTTATATTTAAAAGGTCGTTGTTGCCTTTGAGCTCGCTCGGATGGTCGGAAAAAGTGGAACCGCGATAATCTTGTTCCTGCAGACCATAGGTCTGAATCATGGTGCCCATCGCGCCGTCTAACACAACAATCCGGCTTTGTAGCGCGGCAATTAAAGCCTTCACGCGAGGCGAAGAATAGGAAATTTCAGCTGACATGACCGTCTTCCGTAAGAGATGGGGTTAATATATCAAAATATTTTGATGGATGCCTCAAGTTCTCGCTGTGTTACCCTAGTAAGATAGTCGGGTATTCAATGAGGAAGAGCACTCACATGATCACAATTACCGAGTCGGCGCAGGATTATCTTGCAGAGCTGTTGTCCAAGCAGGAAGACGCGTTGGGGGTGCGGGTATTTATTAACCAGCCCGGTACGCCGCGCGCCGAGACCTGTATTGCCTACTGTCGCGAGGGCGATTTGGAGGAGGGCGACGTCGCAGAGGAGTACGGCAAGTTTAAGGCTTGGTTTCAGGGGCGCAGCATCCCGTTTCTCGAAGACGCGTTGGTGGACTACGCGCAAGATCGCATGGGAGGGCAGCTGACGATCAAAGCTCCCAATGCAAAAATGCCGCGCGTGTCGGATGACAGCCCAATCGAGGATCGCATTAACTACGTCCTCTACAACGAGGTGAATCCGTCCCTTGCTGCCCACGGTGGTGACGTGTCGCTGGTCGAGGTTACCGAGGAGCAACTCGCCATTCTTAAGTTCGGTGGTGGTTGCCAAGGCTGTAGTGCCGTTAGCATGACCCTCAAAGATGGCGTCGAGAAAACACTGATTGAGCAGATCCCCGAATTGTCTGGCGTGCGTGATGTCACCGATCATTCGGACCGCAGCCAAGCCTACTACTGAGATACTCATGATGCGTGCCTCTTCAGCCTCATGCGCGGGGGCATTGGTCGCCCTGTGTTTATCGTTAGCGCTCGCGGGTGAAGCTGCTGCTGAGCCCGAGAACGTTGGCCTGGTGTCGTCGGGCGCGGAGATAAGCCAGTGTCATATACCGGGTGTTGAATCTTGGGTGGAGTGCGGCACGCTCGCCGTACCTCTGGATTACAACGCGCAGGACGGCGAGACCATCGACGTGGGTTTTGCGCGCTTGCCAGCTCTGACAGCGGCGCCAGCCTCGACACCTTTGTTCGTGCTGGCCGGTGGACCTGGGCAAGCTGCTGTGAGTTTGGTGGGCGGGGTCAACCAGTTCTTCACAGAGCTTCGCCGTCAGCACGATATCGTATTCATTGATCAGCGGGGCGTGGGGCGGTCCGCGGCACTCGAGTGCGAGCTGCCAGAAGAGAACCTTTACGCGCCCGCTCATGAGTTCTTTGACGCCGAGTTACTCGCCGATTGCCTTGCCCAGCTGCCGAGGGACCTTAGTCACTACTCAACCTTCAACGCGGTTCGCGACTTCGATGCAGTCCGTTCTGCTCTCGGCTATGACCGAGTGCATTTGTATGGGGGCAGTTACGGGTCCCGTGCTGCCATCGCTTATGTAGCGCTGCTACCTGAGCATGTTGATCGTGTGGTGCTCGATGGTGCAGCACCGCCCGCATTACCAATTGGTCTGTTCGGAGCAAGCGCCGCCGCGGCATTTGAGGGAATGATCAAGCGCTGTGAGGCGGTTCGTGACTGTCGAGATCGCTTCCCTGATATTGCTGGAGATCTGGACCGCGCTTTGAGCGTTTTTGATTCGGGTCCTGTATCGCTTAGCAAAGCAAACCCGACTACCGGAGAGCCCACGGAAATCCTGCTGCGCCGGGCAACCGCCTTTAACTTATTGCGCGTACTGCTGTATGCGCCTTCAACCACCGTCATGCTGCCACTGATTATCGAGCGCATGGCCGTTGAAGATTACCGGCCGTTATTCGGCTTGATAGCGTTGCTTGGCAATATGGAGGTCGTTAATCCGCTGTTGAACCTTAATATCGTGTGCAATGAGGATTTTCCCCATTGGTCCAAAGATGCACTGGCTAGCGATGCGCAAAATAGTTTTGATCGAGATGCGAGTCATTTGCTGTTTGGGAAAGTGTGTCCGGAGTGGCCTGCTTGGGAAATGGAGGATCGTTCCCGCTACGAATTTTCAAGTGACCATCCGACGTTGATTCTGTCGGGCCGCGGTGATCCCGTGACGCCGCCCTCCAATGGTGATCAGACGCAGTTGCTGTTTACTCAGTCGCGTCACATCATCGCTGATCAGGCCGGCCATATCGTTGCATTTACGGAATGTGGCGCTGATATCGTTACGCAGTTTCTTGATGGCGCGGCACCTGAAGTCGTTGACGCAACCTGTCTAAGCGCGGCTACTTACCCGGCGTTTGTGCTTGATGTGATGGGGCTGCTGGCAATCCCAGAGAAGCCCGCAGCTGACTCTGATGAGTCGCAATCCACCTCGGTAGACGGAGCTGATCAATGATTGTTGTTGAGGGCTTGGCCAAGGCTTTTGGCAAGGTCGAGGCCGTCAAGGAAGCCAGTTTTACTGCCGAAGATGGGCAGATCACGGGTCTGCTTGGGCCTAACGGGGCGGGAAAAACCACGTGTCTGCGAACGATTTATGGTTTGTTAAAAGCAGATCGCGGGACCGCCCAAATTGATGGGATTGATGTTGCCGTTGATCCACTCGCCGCCCGTCGTCAGCTGGGTATTTTTCCCGATCGTGTTGGCGGCTTCGCGCGCCTTACCACCCGAGAAACCATTAACTATTTTGCCTCACTGCAAGGGCTCGATAGCGACCAACGACGGGCGGCTGTCGAGCAGATTTCCGAAGAAATGGAACTTGATGAGATCATCGATCGACGCACCAAGGGCTTCTCACAAGGCCAGCGGATGAAAGTGGCTTTGTCGGCGGCGCTGGTGCATCAGCCAAAGAACCTACTCCTCGATGAGCCGTCTAGGGGACTCGATGTCATGGCAGCACGCAATTTACGTGAATACCTGCGCAAGCAGCGGGATGCCGGGCGGTGCGTGGTTCTCAGTAGTCATGCCATGTCAGAAGTTGAGGCGGTCTGTGACAAAGTGGTGGTTATCGCAGGAGGGCAAGTCGTTGCTCAGGGCTCGCCATCTGCGCTGTGCGAACAGACCGGTGAAGATCAGTTCGAGGATGCGTTTGTGGCGATAGTGGGTTCTGCCGAGGGCTTGGCCGTATGAAGGGCTGGTTGGGTTTACTGCGCAAGGAGTTTCTTGAGCTGAGTCGTGACCCTCGGGGGCTGATGGCGAGCATGGGTCTGGCAATTGTTGCGCCGCTGGTGATTTACGGGGGAATGTCCTACGCGGTCAATCAGGCGACGGATACGCCGCCGACGTACGTCGACATGGTTGAAGGTGATGCTGCCCCTAATTTACTGCGCGCTTTAGCGGCGGATCACATCTTTCCATTAGACGACGCGCCGGTCGATGATCGAGAGCGCTGGCAAAAACTCGATATTCGCCTCGTGATTCCCACCGATTTTCGCGAATTGATCAGTACGGGAGAAACCGTTGAGCTCATGCTTACGGGTAACCTCAGGGAGGATCCGACGTCCAGCGTGGTACGACGGATTAATCGATCAATTGCAGCGTTTTCCGGTGAGGTCGGCCAGCGCAGACTCATTCTGCGCGGCATTGACGCCCGAATTGTAAACCCCTTGCAGGTCCAGATTCACGATACCGCGCCGCCCGAGAACAACCTGGGCAAGGCCTCACAAATGTTGGTGATTTACGTGATTATGGCGGCGTTCTTCAGTGCGCTTGCTACCGCGATTGATACTTCAGCTGGGGAGCGCGAGCGCAACATGCTCGAGCTGTTACTGTCTCAGCCCGTCCGCTCGATCGAAATCGTGACTGCAAAGCTAGCGGGCGTGGTGGCGGTTTCCATGGGCGGCGTTGCTTTAACGCTGTTGCTGAGCGCGGTGGCAATGAACATGGTAGATTTGACGAAAGCGGGACTCAGCTTTTCGCTATCAGTCGCCGGCTCCATAGCGGTACTGCTCGCGATTTTACCGGTTTCAATTTTTGCAGGCGCATTGATTCTATTGGTGGCTTTTTTCGCCAAGAGTTTTAAAGAAGCGCAGTCGCAGGTGACTATGGTCATTATGGTGCCGGCAATGGCACCGATGCTGCTCATGTTTACGTCGTCCGCACCCGAGCTGGTAA
Source organism: Luminiphilus sp. (assembly GCA_965657905.1). GTDB lineage: Bacteria > Pseudomonadota > Gammaproteobacteria > Pseudomonadales > Halieaceae > Luminiphilus. The sequence continues at coordinate 61,489 of CBFHPT010000004.1, forward strand.
ACCGTCTACCGATTGCGGGGCAATTCATATTTATTGAGCAGATCATCAAGGGGGAGTCACCGGCCCTACTGGACATAGCCCTCGCCAGTGCCGGGACGCTCGGGTTGGCGGCGGTATTTATTCTGGTGGCCAGCTATCACCTGCGCTCCGAGCGGTCGGTTAACGCGCTCTAAACTGAGCGGGTCGCGGGCGCTGCCCGAAACCCCCTGCGATCACTTTCAGTCGTGTCGGCGGGGCAATACGTCGCGCAGTTTCTCAGCCATGGATAGCAGCAGCTCTTCTGTCGTCTGCCAGTTGATACAGCCATCGGTAATTGAAACGCCGTATTCGAGTTCTGAGAGGTCCGCAGGAATGCTTTGGTTGCCGGCATTGAGGTTGCTCTCAAGCATGATCCCAATGATGGACTGATTGCCGTCGAGGATCTGATGCGCGACGTTGTCAGCGACCAGCGGCTGAAGCTCGGGTTTCTTCTCCGAGTTCGCGTGGCTGCAATCCACCATGATGTTACGGGGCAGGGAAGCTTTCTCTAGTGCCTGTTCGCACAAAGCGATGTGGACGCTGTCATAGTTTGGTCCGGCACTGCCGCCGCGCAAAACCACATGACCGTAGGGGTTGCCCCGTGTTTCGAACACCGAAACCTTTCCTTCGCTATTGATCCCCAAGAATCGGTGGGGGTTTGACACGGACTTCATGGCGTTGACCGCTACGCTCAAGCCACCATCGGTACCGTTCTTAAAGCCCACCGCAGAGGAGAGGCCGCTTGCCATCTCCCGATGGGTTTGTGATTCCGTGGTACGCGCGCCAATGGCAGTCCAGCTGATGAGGTCTTGCATGTATTGAGGCGTTATGGGGTCGAGCGCTTCCGTTGCGGTTGGCAATCCCAGTGCGAGAATGTCCCGCAACAATGTGCGTCCGATGGTGAGACCCGCCTCGATATCGAATGAGTCATCAAGATGGGGGTCGTTGATCAGCCCCTTCCAACCGACCGTTGTGCGGGGCTTTTCGAAGTACACCCGCATAACGATGTACAGACTGTCGCCGACTTTGTCGGACAGCGCTTTCAATCGCCGCGCATATTCCATCGCGGCATCCGTATCGTGGATTGAGCAGGGGCCAACAACCACAATGAGTCTAGGGTCGGCGCGATCGAGAATGGCTTCAATAGTGCCGCGGGTCTCGGCGACTCGATCATAAACTTCGTCGCTGACTTCTACCCTGTCGCGTAAGGCGACAGGTGCAACAAGAATTTGCTGAGACGCAACGTTGACGTTGTGGATACGCTTATTGGACATGCTAACTTTGCCTGAGGGTACAAATTTGATCATGACGGGACAGTGGTGCGCGCTCGGGCGCGCCGGATCCCGTGGTTGAGGTGCGAAGTCTACGCGTTGATTGTTGCGGAGTCATGTGTCTCCTCGCTCAGAAGTGTTCGCATCATCAAATCTGTGAACCAGTGAGCAGCAGTAATGACGCACCTCGATGCTAAGAGGTAATTGGAGACCAAGTGAAGCATTCAGTTCCTGTTGATGTAACGCCATTTGTTAACGACTTGCAGGCGGCAACGCCCGTATTAACGCCGGGCCTGCGTTTGGCAAGGGCGATTACTGCAGCTTGGCATGAATATCGTCTGGGATCCGTCTCAGCTGGCGCAGTGCCCGTCCCGCAGGTCTTTACGATTGACGCCTGGCTCGAAGGGTTGTGGCGACAGTGCGTCGAGTCCGGAGTGTTGCCTGTTCGCAGGTTGTTATCGCGACTTGAAGAGCGCTTGATCTGGAAACGCATTGTTGATGCGGATTGTGCGAGTGCGGGGGGCTTCAACTTAGTGCAGGTCAACGCCGCGGCAGAGCAGGCCATGCGCTGCCGGAATCTGTTGTACGGCTATGCTGCGGACCCCTCGTCATCAGAAGTTCGCGAGAGCTTCCGCTTTGATCGAGATTGCGCGGCCTTTATGCGCTGGTTGGTGCGTTTTGAGGAAGAGCTCAGCAACTCTGGTTATCAGACGCGCAGTGATTGTTATCGACAATTGCTAACACTCCCGGTGACTGCACTTCCGAGCAATCCACGACGCGTGGTTTTGGCACATTGCGCTGCGCTGCAGCCACTCACTCAGCGTGTGTTATCACATGTTGCGATACCGACTCGCGTTCCGACTCAGTCCGTTGGCGATGCAGACGGCTTGGGTACTGAAGCCTCATTAGAAGAGGGCCGACATGTAAGTCTGTCAGGGGGCTGCTATCCCGATCGTCTCGCAGAGCTCTCGGCTGTGGCCAGCTGGGCGGCCCGGCGCTCGCGTGAAGGGCAGGGCACTACCGCAATCGTGTTGCTCGATATGGAGCAGGACCGCAGCGAGCTCGAATATTTTCTGCGCGAGGAGTTTGATTGTCTTGATGCGCGCTATAACGATCTCCCCGTGAATTTTTCGACCGGCATGCCCCTCGCTGAGACGCCATTATTCCGTGATGGCCTGCTTGCCCTGCGTGCGGGGCTCGAGCCTTTGACGCGTGCAGAGACCTTGTCGTTGTTGCGCTCGCCATTTCTGCTAGAGCCTGATTTCCCAGAGTCAGAGGGCTGCTTGAAGCTGATTTCGGCACTCATGAAGTTAGCGTGTGACCCGATCGACTGCGACGACTTTCTCCATTTGGCGAGCCAGTGCGTCCCGGAAAGCCAATTGAGCAAAGTCCTTGCGGCGCGCCGTCATGAAAGGAGCCGCGCTCATCTGCGTGCCCCCTCTGCATGGGCGGATGTGATTCGTCAGGATTTGCTGAACTGGGGATGGCCGGGACGTTCCAGTCTCGATTCCATCGAGTTCCAGCAAATAGAGCGCTTCGATACGTCCCTCGACGCCCTCTACAGACTATCGGCGATTGAACGCGACGTCAGTTTTACGCGAGCGGTACAGTTATGGCGTCTCTGTCTTACCGAACAAGTTTTTCAGCCGAAGACGCCGCACAGCGCCATTCAGGTTCTGGGGCCCCAAGAGGCCATTGGACTGCGCTTTGATGCCCTTCATGTGGTGGCCATGATTGCAGGCAGCTTGCCGCCGCTGCCCAGGCTGCTCCCTTTTATCCCTGCGGAAGTTCAGCGTTCCCTCGGCATTCCTAGTGCCAGTGCTGAGCGGTTGTACGCCGAATCCGCGGCGCTTTTGCGCAGCTGGCAATCAACTCACGGGACGGTTACCGCAAGCTGTTATCGAGAGGAGCAGGGCATCGCAGTGCTTGCTAGCCCTCTGCTGATCATCGAAAACGCGTTTGATGATTTGCCGCTTGAACCATCGAATACCGAGCCAGTGACCCTCGAGCAGTTGAATGACAGCTCTGCGCCTACGACTGGGGAGATGCTGCCCTACGGCGGGGGCACGGCGGTCTTGAGAAATCAGTCCCAGTGTCCATTTCGGGCATGGGTTACCCACCGCCTAGGGCCGACCACGCTGGCGGAGCCCGCCTTTGGCCTGACTGCAATCGAGCGTGGCTCACTGGTCCACGAAGCCCTGTACTACTTATGGCGTGACCTTTCTGATCAAAGTCGATTAAAAGCGATGTCTGATGATGATCGCGAGCAATGCGTTCGAGTGGCTGTGCAACGGGGTCTGGCTGTTTTTGAGAAGCGTGTTGCCAAATACCAAGGCAGTCTTCGCAAACGCGCAGGTAATGCCTGTCTTGATTTAGAGATTGAGCGCCTAGTTGTATTACTACTCGAGTGGTTGGCGATTGAGGCGGATCGAAGTGAGCCGTTTAAAGTCGCTGAAGGGGAAGAGGAGCATTGGCTCAATGTGGGTCCGCTTAATTTGCGGATGCGTCCAGACCGGGTCGATCAGCTGTCTGATGGGCGACGCGTGGTAATTGACTACAAAACCGGATCGGTGACTGCTGCAAGCTGGCTTGGCGAACGACCGAAAGAGCCTCAACTACCCACGTATACGTTGCTGGATAACCCCGTTAGCGGGGTTGCGTTCGCGCAGCTTAAGCACGGAAAGGTGGGCTTTATCTCGCTCGGCGATAACCTCGGTCTTGGGGGCAAACAGATACCGCTGGTGGATCAGCTGGCGCGCACGGTGGTGTCGTTTGAAGATTGGGAATCCCTTCGGGCGTATTGGCAGGATATTCTCACCGAACTCGCGAATCGCTATGCGGCAGGCGATGCTCAGGTGGATCCGGCTTCCCAGGCCTGCCGATACTGTGATCTGGCGTCGGTCTGTCGAATAGGCGCTGAAATTACCGCTGACATCGCTGATGAAGACGTGCCGAGTGGGACTTGGACTCGTAGTTCGCCAATGGGGGGTGTCTCTCAATGACTGAGTATTCAGATGTGCCGCTGGTGGCGGATGCCGGTGCCGATACTGATGCGCAGGCGCGGGCAAGGGCGCTGGATCCCGCGCAAAGCTTTTGTGTTAGTGCTCCGGCGGGGTCGGGTAAAACCGAGCTCCTGACCCAGCGCATCCTGGCGCTGTTGCCACGGGTAGAGCGGCCTGAACAGGTCTTGGCGATAACGTTCACGCGCAAAGCGGCCGCTGAGATGCGCGATCGCGTGCTGGAAAAGCTTGAGGAGGCTCGACTGGGCACGCCGGTCGGCGAGCCTCACGAGGAGAAGACGCGGCAGCTGGCACTCGGCGTGCTGGAGCATGCAAGAACCTGCGGGTGGTCGCTGGCACCGGATACGCTCAATTTAAGGACGATCGATAGCCTTTGCGCTGACTTGACGCGACAGATGCCTATCTTAAGTGGGATCGGAGGTGCCGTTGAAGTCACCGATCAACACACGCCGCTGTATGAGCGCGCCGTCGCGGGATTGTTCGATCAGCTTGAGACAGACACGGCGACAGGAGCGGGTTTGCGAGCGCTGCTTTTGCACTTTGACAATGACTGGCAAAAGGTAAGGACGTTGTTGGTGCGCCTGCTCGGGCGCCGGGGCGACTGGGGGGGGCACTTGGGCATGCACTACACGCCTGAGGCTTCCGAGTCAGCACTACGTGGCGCCGTGGAATCTTTGGTCACAAACATGCTGAGTGCGACTCAAGTGGCGCTGGCTGAGCATTTTCACGACCTGCGAGCCATTTTGGCAATTGCCTGTGAGAATCGTGGGCTTCCCGAACCCGAGTTGGGTCTCGAGCCCCAATATCTCCGACATTGGGTGACTGCTACAGAGTTGCTGCTCACCACTCTGGGCCAATGGCGCAAACCGGGTGGAATTAATGTAAAGCTTGGCTTTCCCCCCAAGTCTCCCGAGAAGGCGCGCATGAGTGAGCTTCTCACCGACATTCAGACGGACGAGCGTCTGGCCCTTCTCAATGAGGTTCGCTTGCTGCCAGATCTCGAGGCGGGGGATGCCTGGGATCTGGTTTTGCACCTTTCACATTTACTGCCGATGCTGCAGGCGGAATTGCTTCTCGTCTTTCAAGCAGTTGGGCAGGTTGACTACACGCATATCGCGCTCGCTGCGGAGTCAGCCCTCGGAACCGACGACGAACCCACCGACCTTGCCCTACGCCTCGATTATCAAATCGATCATATTCTTATCGATGAATTTCAAGACACTTCGGATCAGCAATTCCGCCTGTTGAAAAAGTTGACCCGTGGTTGGTCTGATCATAATGGCACGGAGGCCGCGCCAAGAACCCTGTTCATTGTGGGTGATGGCATGCAGTCGATTTATGGTTTTCGATACGCCAACGTAGGCTTATTTCTTGAGGCGCGTGATCATGGTGTGGGTGGGCTTTCGCTTGAGCCGCTGCAGCTGACGCGTAACTTTCGATCTCAGGCCGGTCTCGTAAGCTGGGTTAATCGGGTTTTTGCTGATTTGCTTCCACCGCAGGATGACATCAGCAAAGGGCGAGTACGCCACACCCATGCCCAGGCTATCCATCCAGAGCTCGCGGAACCGGCGGTGGAAACCCACGTGTTTCAGCAGGAGGCGGCCCGCGCAGAAGCCGAGTTTGTTGCCGACCAGATTGCGTCGCTGCGTGGTCAGAATCCCGAGGCGAGTATCGCGGTGCTCGTGCGCGCAAAATCACATGCGCGAGACATTATTGAACAGTTACGCCAGCGCAATGTGGCATTCGTCGGGCGTGATTTAGAGCGCCTAGATGGTTCGCCGACGGTGATGGATCTGATGTCTCTGTGCCGATGGCTCGCTAATCCAGCGGATGATGTTGCATCTCTGGCGCTGCTTCGCGCACCTTTTTGCGGGCTCAAGCTAAGTCAAATTTACAGTGTGCTCGTGGATCAGCCGAGACCTTTGGTACTTCGGCAGGCATTGCGTGACGGTGCCAGCCGACTTGATAGGGACGGTGCGGCGCGCGCGAGGCATTTATGTCGCGTTTTAGACTGGGCGGTTGAGCGGCGCGACAGATTGGCTTTGCCCATTTGGATTGAACAGGTTTGGCGAAAGTTGGGTGGGCACAGCGTTAATCCGGAGACTAGCGAAAGCGATAGTCGAAGATTTTTTGCGCTGTTGCGCAAGGCCGAGCAGTTGAGCATTGGTTTGGATGTTGACTGGCTGCATCGGCAGCTTGAGCAGCTGTTCGCTGACCACCCAGTAGCCGGTAATCCAGTGGAGTTTATGACGCTGCATAAATCGAAAGGTCTGCAATTTGACTACGTATTTCTGCCAATGCTGCACAAAGGGGTGTCGAGCACAGATCGGGAGCTTCTACGCTGGCACTTGCACATCGAACAGGGAGAGGAGCGGTTGATCATTGCTGCCGATGATCGGGCGCCCACGGGCACGCCAAGCCTTTACAACTATTTAAATGCCTTGCAGAAGATGAAGGATGCGGCGGAGTTACGGCGATTGCTTTACGTGGGTATTACTCGAGCACGTTACCAAGTGTGGCTGACCGGGCAGGCATCGGCGGCTAAGGAATGGCCGCAGCCGCCGTCGAAAGGTTCCCCTCTGGGTGTGCTTGCCGAAGTCATAGCGTCCGAATTGGTGTATCACGACTCGGCCGTGTCAGCGGACTCGGTTGCAGAAGCGCCCATGCCACAACTCGAGCGACTTGCCTTGTCTGATCTCCCGGATATGGCGGCTTCTTTTGACGCAGACGATCATGATCGAACCCGTCGCATGTGCGACCGGCTAGGGGAGGACGGCAACCTAGTTCAGCGCGCAACTGGAATCGCGGTGCACCGAGGGCTCGAACTGCTGGCTACAATGTCGTCGTTGCCTGCGGTTGTTGACGAGGCACTGTGTAGTGCGGTTGAGCTGAGCTTAGTCTCAGAGGGGCTACATGGGGATGTCTTGCAAGCAGCCTTGAATTCAGTGGTAGAGCAACTAAATCAGACCTTGTCGGATCCTCAGGGGTGCTGGCTTTTACAGCGCCATTCATGGTCGTCGACCGAGCTCGCTCTGTGCGTGCGGTCTGATGTGAAGGAGGGCGACGCGCTTACGACACGTATCATAGATCGTGCGTTTATCGACAGCGCTTCGGGGGTCTTATGGATTGTCGATTACAAGACCAGTGCGCCCAGCGACGATGAGCCGCTCGAGCAATTTATAAGCCGCGAAGTGACCCACTATCGTGATCAATTGGCAGGCTACATAGAGGCCGTCACATCACTGCTGGAGGTGGATGGAAATCAGAGTGCGCTCCTGTGGGATGGCGAATCCACCCCCGTGAGCGAGGTTCGAGCGGCACTCTATTTCCCGGCATTACCCGTCTGGTGTGACGCGACAGAGCAGCTTAGAGACTGTTAGCAGGCCCCTTGGGCACAATTCCCGTGGGATTGATGGTTTTGTGGCTGCCATAATAATGTTGCTTGATATGGCCCATGTGCACCGTGTCAGCAACGCCGGGCACCGCCATGAGTCGCGCTATGTAGGCAGGTATCTCTCTATACTCGCTTAATTTTTGGCGGTTCAGTTTGAAGTGTCCGTGATACACCGGATCGAAGCGGATGAGCGTGGTCCAGAGACGCCAGTCAGCCTCTGTAAGACGGTTGGCCACCAAGAACTCCTTACCCTTCAATCGTTCTTCTATCCAATCAAGGGCTGCAAAAACACGGTGGTACTCTGCCTCGTAAACGTTTTGTTTGGTCGCGAAGCCAGCTTTGTAAACACCGTTATTAATATCGTGATAGACACGTTCATTGACCGCGTCGATCTCAGCATGTAGTGCCTCGGGGTAATAGTCGTCCTCATTGCCTGTTAGATCGTTAAATGCAGAATTCAGTATTCGGATGAGTTCACTGCTTTCGTTATTTACGATCGTTTCGGTGTGTTTGTCCCACAACACGGGTACCGTTACCCGACCCTCGTAGTTGGCATCCCCGTGTAAATACAACTGGTAGAGGAAGTGCTTTCCGTAAAGCCCGTCGCCCTCTGAGAATTCCCAGCCGTTCTCCAACATAAGCGGATCAACAACGGAAACGCTGATATGGGGCTTAAGCCCTTTGATTTCTCGAAATATCAGCGTGCGGTGTGCCCACGGACAGGCATAAGAAACGTAAAGGTGGTAACGACCCGATTCAGCGGGGAACGCCGTCTCCGGTCCAATACTATTTCTAAATGCGCTGTCCTGACGCTCAAACTTCCCACCGGATTTGTCCGTGTCGTACCACTGATCTACCCACTTACCCTGTTGTATGAGTCCCATGTGATTATCCCCTTATGCTTGGCCAAACAGCCGGTTGTCCAAGCTTACGTGTCCGCTACCACGGATGACTAACGCTAACGCAACTAGCAACAACATCAGTGCAAATTCGTAGCCGTTGTTGGCCATGAAGAAGCCGTTTTCGAGGTGGACACTGACGATAGCAACGAGCATTGTGACGGCCGCCCCCAGTGCCGCTGCGCGAGTGAGCAAACCCAGAATGATCGCGATGCCGCCGAAAAATTCCATCCCGCCAGCTGCGGCTGCCATCACCATACCGGGTCCCAAGCCGATCGACTCCATCCACTGTGCGGTCGCTTGAAGCCCATAACCCCCAAACCAGCCAAATAGCTTTTGGGCCCCGTGAGCTACAAAAAATCGCGCCCAGACCCAATCGAAGCGGCAAATCAGACAGTCCGTTAGTTGATTTAAAAATCTTAAATGTTTCGTTCATAATGTATCCCTCTGTGCGTGTTTGATTTCCCATATGATTGATAATTGCCAGTGTTTAATCGATACGCTAACCATGAATGGTTGATTCAAGAAAGTTGAATGATTGACTTAGATCTAATTCGTTTACTGGATGTTGTTCAGCGTCGGGGCACCTTGGCGGGTGCCGCGGAGGAGTTGGGCAAAGTGCCTTCGGCCCTGAGTTACACGGTCCAGCGTTATGAGGATGAGCTGGGTTTCTCTCTGTTTCGTCGAGAGGGGCGCCGAGTTCGCTTCACTGAGGCCGCTCACCTGCTGTATGAGCGTGGCCTTCCACTTTTGCAGGCTTCGATTCAGCTTGGGGAGGACGCGCGCGCGGTGGCTTTTGGTATGGAGCCACGACTGCGGATTGCTGTTGAGTCCTGGCTGTCATTTGAAGCGTTAGTGCCCGTGCTGAATACACTGTTGGCGGAATTTCCAAACCTCGAGGTGCAGGTTTTCGAGGAAGCGTTGAGCGGTACTTGGGAAAGCCTGCTAGAGGGGCGAGTGGATGTTGCGGTCGGCGCACCCGATCCCAAACCCGGAGTTGCAGGTATTCAATCTGAAGTTCTTTCGGCTAGCGAAGCGGTTTTGGTGGTTGCCCCAAATCACCCGCTTGCCAAGGTTGTGACGCCGTTAACCCGCGCCCAACTGTTAGAAGAGCGATGGGTGATATTGCGCGACACCGCTCGCGCTTGGGTGCCAAGGGAAGTGCTAGGTTTCGATCCAAGGAAAAAGCTGCTCGTCGGCAGCATGCATGACAAGATCACCGCGCAGATAGCGGGTTTGGGGATAGGATATTTACCTCGGCCTTTGATTATTGAGGCTCTCTTGGAGGGTTGCCTCGTTGAGTTAGAAGCAGAGACCCCGCGGACGCCACCGAAACTCTTGGTCGCCTGGCGGTCCGATAGCCGAGGGCAGGGGCTGCATCAGTTCATCAAGCTGCTGCCGACTGTGAAGAATTAACGGATGGTCTTAATGACTCTGCTGTTACTTAGCTTCGCAGGTTTTGCCACGTCGTTTCTGACGGCAACAATTGGCTTAGGGGGCGGCGTGATTCTGATCCTTTTGATGCCGGGGTTAGTGCCTCTGGGGGCCATTTTGCCCGTGCATTCTGCGGTCCAACTGGTAAGTAACATGGCGCGGGTAGGGTTTGCCCTTGATCACGTTGCCTGGGGTTTGCTGGTGCCCGTGTCGGTCGGCAGCATAGTTGGCGCTTTTTTTGGTGTTCAGGCAGTCGACAGGGTCAGCCTCGATTGGTTGCCGGCTATTGCGGGACTGTTAATTCTGTCGGTGACGTGGCTGCCAGTTGATCGTGTCATTCCACGTGGCCGACTCGCGCTGTTTTTTTTGGGTTTTTACCAGACCGGGCTGGGTATGCTGGCCGGTGCCACGGGTCCGCTGGGAGCGGCAGTGCTCAGCAGCGTCAATGATCAACGGGAGTGGCTGGTGGTGAATACCGGGGTCTATATGACCCTAAATCATGCCGTGCGAGCGATGGCCTATGCCCTGTTGGGTTTTGCCTTTGCGGAGTGGTGGTTGACGATCACGTCAATGGCTTCTGCCACAGTGGCCGGTGCCTGGGTTGGGACGAGGCTTCGTCAGCGGATCCCCCAACGGAACTTCCAGGCGGTTTTCCGCTGGGTAGTGACTATTTTGGCGTTGCGAATGATTTGGCTCACCTTTATGGAGCTTGGAGCCTAATGCCGGTCAGTGACCAACGTCTTGGAATCATACTCGGCTTAATCGCCAGCGGAGTCTGGGGCGGCGCGGCCCTGTATTGGATTGAAACCCGCCCAGCCAGCCCGGTAGATGTCTTAGCTCATCGAGCAGTCTGGACCTTGCCTGCTGTCGCGTTGGTATTACTTTTCCTTGGGCGTCTGCGGACGACGCTGGCGTTTTTCAGGCAGCCAAAAATTCTATTGGTCACTGCGTTAGCGGCTCTGGTGATTTCGATCAACTGGATAACTTTTCTTTATGCGGTGACCCACGAACAAGCAACGGATGCCAGCCTCGGCTACTTTCTGATTCCGATTTTTTCGGTCGTGCTCGGTATGTGGGTCTTTGACGAGCGCCCCACAAGGCCGCAAAAAGTCGCGATCGGATTCGCCTGCTTATCGGTCCTGCTCCAAGTGTTCGACCGAGGGGGTTTACCCCTGATATCTCTCACGCTGTCGATGTCATTTGCCTGCTATGGCGTGATTCGAAAGAAAATTCCGGTCGATTCAATCGAAGGCCTATTTTTGGAATCGGCATTTCTGGTGCCGTTTGGCCTCGGTTGGTTTCTTTTCACCGGTGGCGCAGGGCTAGGTGCCTACGGGCTCAGGGTTGACGTGTTTTTGGTTTGTGCAGGAGCGTTTACTGCGCTGCCACTATTGACCCATGTGGCGGCCGCCCGGCTCCTACCACTTTCTACCTTGGGTCTGCTGTCGTACGTCGGACCGACATTACAGTTGTTCGTTGCGCAGCTATTGCTGAATGAGCCTCTTGGCAACCTTACGCTGGTGTCGTTTTTTGTCCTTTGGATTGGGCTCGCTTTCATTCTCATCGACACGCTTCGGAGCGCGCGCCGGTTGAGGAAGGTGGCACCCAGTAAGGTCTAAGGGTGCCCGCCAAGACGCTAATGGTGGGCTGAGTGGTCAGATTGATCTGAAGAGCCTGGAACGATTTTCGTTGAATCAGACTGAGACAGTGCCGTGTCATCCATGCCAGTACCATCCATGCCAGTACCATCCATGCCAGTACCATCCATGCCAGCACCGTGCATGCCAGTGCCGTGGTTTGAGTGGGCGCCGGTAAGGTGGTCCAAGTGAGCGGCAGTCAGCCAAATGGTCCAGCAGCCGGCTAAAACAAGCAAAGTTCCCAGGGTTTTTCTAACCAATAGAGAGCCGAGAAATCGGCTGGCTCGTTGCCCAAGCAGCGTGGCACCAAGCATGGCGGGGGTCGTGCCCAGACCAAACGTCAACATCAATAGACCGCTATCGACGGGGCCGCTTCCCGCTGCCGCGCTCCAGCTGAGCGCGCTGTAAATCAAACCACAGGGCATCAAGCCCCAGATAGCCCCAAGTATTAGTCCGTCTACAGGGTTTTGCGGGGACATGAAGCGCTGTGCGACCGGCGCGACTTGCTGCCAGAGCTTCCCACCAACGCGTTCGAGGTATGCCATGCCCTGCCAGAGGCGCAGGGTGTGTAGCCCCATTGCAACGAGGAGAATGCCAGCGATGAAGCGCAAAGCAATGGTCCAACCTGCGAGTTGAATGGCGCCCGCTACGGTTCCGATAAGCGCGCCAATAAGGGCGTAGCTAATGACGCGCCCCACGTGATAGCTGAAAGGGATAAGTCTCGAGCGTGGTTGCTTACCTTGCAGTGCGATGGCGATACCACCGCACATACCAAGGCAGTGCCCGGCGCCCGCGAGACCTAGCAAAAACGCACTGGCAATGTCAGCGGTTGTCATGATCGGTCTGCTTTGAGGAAGGTTGGTCGAGATCGTCGTTAAGCGCGCGCCATCCGTCTTTGTCCAAATCGTCGTACTGACCCCGGTTAACGGCCCAGATGAGTAAGCCCACAATACCTACTGCAAAAATCAGGGCCACTGGAATCAATAGATACAGACTGTCCATTAGTTAATCTCGCATTCGGCGCAAACGCAGCGCGTTTAACACTACGATGAGTGAGCTCAATGACATGCCTAGCGCGGCGAGCCAGGGCGGAATGTAACCCATTGCTGCAAACGGTATGCCGAGTAGATTGTAGCTCGCGGCCCAAAACAGGTTTTGTTTCATCACCCGAGTCCCAGAACGAGCGCCGGTTAAAATCGTTGATAGCCGCTCGAGATTGTCCTCGGTTATGACAAAGTCCGCTTCAGCCTGCGCGATAGCGGTAGCACCCGCGACAGCCACCGATGCATCGGCAGCACTCAGCAGCGGCGCATCGTTAAGCCCGTCGCCCACTGCCAGTACCTGTCGGCGGTCTTGCTGAAGGGTTTGCAGTGCACTCAGTTTATCCGCAGGCGTTAAGTTCGCCTGATACGCAATGTCCAAATCCTTTCCGATTGCAGCAACGCGCTCCTCGCTATCACCAGACAGTATTTGTACCCGCAACCCCTGCTGCTTAAGCGCCTCAATGCAGTCAAACGCACCGGGTCGTAAGTGCTCGGCGAGACCTATCCAGGCGAGCCAAACGCCTTCCGCGACAAGCCCAATCCAGTAATGTTGCTTATCGGGAGGAGCGGGAATCGTTGCTAGCTCGGCGCAGAAGCTAGCGCTACCCAAACGAAGCTCGATTGGATCTTTGCTGTCAGGTGCAGACCAAAGGCCACGCATGCCGGCGCCAGGAACGGCTTCGACTCGAGTAACGGTGTTGGCGGCGCTGAGCCCATGGAATGAACTCGCTGCAGGATGGTTACTGAATTGTTGTAGCGCGCTCGCGAGCGCCAATGCTTCGGCACTAGAAATGTTTTCAGCACAGCTGATCGCTTCAACGGCGAGTGTTGTCTCGGTGAGTGTGCCGGTTTTGTCGATCAGCACATCGACGCAGTTAGCGGCGGCCAATACGCCGAACTCGCCTTTCACTTTGACGCCGCGCCGGCGCAGCCAGGCTGTGACTGACGCCACGGCAGCGGGTGTCGCGAGTGAGAGTGCACAGGGGCATGCAACTACCAGCACCGAAAGTGCAGACCACAGCGCCAACGAGGCATCTTTCCAAAGCCAGTAACCCAGCGTCAGTCCTGCAGCAATCAACACAAAGGCGACAAACCGAGCAGCAATACGGTCGATTAGTAGCAAAAAGGTAGGCTTCTCTTTACGGGCGCGATCGACGTCATTGACCAGTGCCGCCAAGCGGGAGTCTCGAAAACTCGACTGGACGGTCGTCTCAATTGCAGCTTCGCGATTTACCGTGCCCGCATACACAGCGTCACCTACGGTAACTGTTCGAGGCACCGACTCTCCGGTAAATATCGACTCGTCCACTGCTGAGGTGCCATTTACAATCGTGCCGTCAAAGGCGATTCCATCCCCCGCACTCACTCGCAGCGTATCCCCGGGACTCACCTGATCGCGAGGTGTGCGCTGCCACGCGCTCTCGCGATAAACGTTGACGAACTCGGGAAGGGTGTCTTCAAGGCGAACGAGCGCGATTAGATCTGCGTCCCGGAGGCGCTTTTCCGCGTAGCGCGCAAGCAACAGGAAAAAGACGAACATCGTGATCGAGTCGTAGTACGTCTGGCCACCGCCGGCGAGAGTGGCCCATAGACTTGCAAGCGTTGCCAGCACAAGCGCAAGCGCTACGGAACTATCCATAATCAACGCACCCTGACGCAGGTGCTGCCAGGCATTGCGAAAGAAACTTTGTCCGCTGTAGAACAATACAAACAGCGTTAGAGGCGCGCTGACGGCGCGCAGCAATTGTTGGATGTCTGCATCAATCCCCTGGAGGTCTCCCGCATGCAGTGCGATCGCAAACATACCCACTTGCATCATGCCTAGCCCTGCGACCCCCAGCCTGCGAAGGTCTCGACGGTTGTCCGCACGCATTCGCTCAAGGCGTTCATCGGTGCGCCAGGGCCTAACGTCGTAGCCTAGCGTCAGCAAGGTTTCGATGGCTTTTGCGGGATCGCACCCATGGCGCAGTCCGACGACAACCCGAGATTGAGACAGGTTGATGTCGACAGAGCGAACTTCGGGTATTTCGTTCAGAAACTTTTCGATGATCCATGTACAAGCAGCACAGCTCATTCCCGAAACCAGCAATGCAAGCTCGGGGCCATCGTTCGTCTCGCGAGTAAAGTTGGCCACCCAATCTTTGTCGCGATACCAATCTACGACGTTCGGGTCTACTTCGCTTGGGGTTGGTGGAAATGCGGTTCGCTGACGATAGAAAGCGTTCATCTCAGCACCGGCAATGAGCGAAGCTACCGCCTGACAACCCCTACAGCATACGAACTGTTGCGAACCGTCGATTAACGCGGTGAGGTGGCAGCCTGTCGGAATAACTTCCCCGCAGTGAAAGCATTCGCCCTTTGGTACGCTGTGAATCAAAAGCGCTGATCACCATCAACACGCCAGTTGCTCCCGACACCAAGATCGACGATCCAGTGCCAGCGCCCGTCGATGGCCTGAGGCAACATCACTCGATAATGCCCGTTAGCGATTTGGGTGACGGGCACGGTGATGTCCTGGGATGCTTCCAGGGGGTGTGATAGCAGCAACCGGAGTTGAGGCGCGTCAACGGGTCCAGTGATTTGCAAGTCGAGTTGGCGACCGGTGACCGCAAGCTCCGCGGTGATGCCTAGCTCCGCAGCCATGTTCTGGCGTTTAAGCTGTCGATTGATCGCTAAACCTTCCTTGTAGTACTCGTCAACGACAAGGTCATCCGCATACTGGTTGGCTAGTACCAACGTGTAGAGGGCCGCCACGACTACAGAGCCCGGTAATAGAATCAGAAACCAAGGCCAGAATTGGCGATACCACGGGCGAGGGACTGCTACGTCGTCTGTGTTCACAGGGGCTTGATAAAGCGCGATTCAGACTCGGTCGTGACCGAGGCATCATCAGTGCGCGTCGCCGTAAATGTGATCGATGTGGCAGGTACTTTTAGTGTCATAGGGTTCGCACGAATACGCAGGGTCAATTCACGCAATTCGCCCCCTGAAACGGCGATATCCTGTTGTCCAATAATTTCAGCCCCGTCAATACCACGCACATCGATGCTGAATTCTCGTCGCTCGGAATCGAGGTTCGATAAATGAATCTTATAAACGTTGTCGATCAGGCCCCCTGGGGCTTCCATATAAAGTTGATTCCGCTCTCTGAGAATAGTGAGGTCAACGAGGTCACGGGTAACGAGAGAGGTGGCAAAAACTCCCACCATGATACAGAGCACTGTCACGTAGCCGATTAGGCGTGGCCGTAAAATATGCGTTGAACCACCTTCCAATTGATTCTCGCTGGTGTAGCTCACCAATCCTGGCGCATACCCCATTTTATTCATGATCGAATCACAGGCATCGATACAGAGTGCACAGCCGATGCACTCGTATTGCAGGCCATCCCGAATATCAATGCCGGTAGGGCAGACCTGCACACACAACTGGCAGTCAACGCAGTCGCCGAGATGTTCAGACTGCTCGCCACTTCTTTTACGCGAACCCCGAGGTTCGCCGCGGCTGGGATCATAGGAGACAATCAACGTGTCGCGATCGAACATGACAGACTGAAAGCGCGCGTACGGGCACATGTAGGTACAGACCTGTTCACGCATGTAACCCGCATTGATATAGGTTGCACAGGTAAAGAAAACGGTCCAAGCGGTAGCCCATGAGCCTGCCTGGCCGGTAAAGAAATGTGGCAGTAACTCGCGGATGGGTGTGAAGTATCCAATGAAGGTAATACCCGTCAGAAATGCGACGAACACCCAGCCCGCGTGTTTCATAAACTTTTTGCGAAACTTGGTGAATGACATGGGCTCTTTGTCGAGCTTCATGCGCTGATTGCGGCTGCCCTCGAATCGCTGTTCGATATACATGAAAATCGCTGTCCAAACGGTTTGGGGGCAGGTGTAGCCACACCATACGCGACCCGCAAAAGCCGTGACGGTGAACAGCGCAAACGCGGCGATCATCAGCAGAAACCCGAGCATGACCAGATCCTGAGGCCAGAAGGTCAGCGTGAGAATATGAAATTTACGCTCAGGTAGATCAAATAAGACGGCTGGGCGGCCGCTTAAATTAATCCAAGGCAGCAGGAAATAACCCAGCAATAGCGGCCACCCCGTATAAAGTCGAACCCGTTGGAAGAAGCCTTCTATCTTGCGTGTATAGATTTTTTCCCGCTTTTGATACAGATCAAGTTCTGCGACTTCAGCGGGAGCGGCCGCATCGACCGCAAGGACGTCATCCTTGTTGGTTGCTGACACCGCTAGCTACCTCCACACCGATGATTTGTCTCAGGGATTTACCGCAAGCTGGGATTCATCTTCGTGAGTCAAACCATAAACCCAGGCGGTCAGTATGTGGATCTTGTCCTCAGTGAGGACATCCCCAAAGGCAGGCATCACCCCGTTGCGTCCATAGCGCAACGTTTGCGCGATTTGCTCACGGGTTCCACCATACAACCAAATACCATTGGTTAGATTGGGCGCGCCCATTAGCGGGTTGCCCTTGGCTTCTTGGCCGTGGCAGGCGGCGCAATAGGATGCGAAGTGCTTTTCACCCGCCGCGGCCTTGGTGGCATCTGCCTCCCGGTTGTTCAGTGCCAGCAGGTACTGAGTCGCTTCTTCGATGCCGCTATCGCCAAGGATTGCTGACCACGCGGGCATCGCGGCACGCCGGCCGTGGATAAGCGTTGCTTTGATTGCTTCGGGAGAGCCGCCATAGAGCCAATCATCATCCGCTAAATTAGGAAAGCCGTAGGCGCCATAGGCATCTGAGCCGTGACATTGTGCACAGTTGTTTCCGAACATACGTTGTCCCATTTTGCGGACTTCAGGGTCATGGGCGATCTCTTCCACCGGCAGTGCTAAATAGCGGTCGCGAACCGCTCGATACTCGTCTTCAGCGATCGCTACCCGATGCTCGTACTGTCCGATTGAAGTCCAGCCGAGCAAGCCTTTGAAGTTGCCGAGACCAGGGTAGAAAGCGAGGTAGCCAATAGCCCAAATGACGGTGATAACGAACATGTAAAACCACCAGGCGGGCAGGGGGTTGTCATATTCCTCTAGGCCATCAAATGTGTGTCCAGTCGTTTTCACGTCACCCGACTGTTTTTTGCGGTTGCCAAAAAGCAACCATACAGCCAGTACGATTTGTGCGGTGGTTAGCACAATTATCCACCCACTCCAGAAATCACTCACTGTCTTGCACCTCTTTGTTCATTGTGCGCTTATTCATTTCATCGTCGGCAAAGGGGAGATTGGCGGCTTCATCGAAATCTTTCTTACGATTTCGGCTGTATGCCCACGCGACCAGCCCAAGGAAGCTCAGCAGCATGAACGCTGTGCTAATGCCTCTAAGATCATTGATGTCCACAGCTTATCGTCGCGACTGAATGAGTGTGCCCAATCCTTGAAGGTAGGCAACGAGCGCGTCAATTTCTTTCTTGCCCGCTACCGCCTCCGCGGCACCCGCGATGTCGGCATCGCTGTAGGGGTGTCCAAGTTTTCGCAGGGTCTTAAGCTTCTTCTCTGTGCGTTCACCGTCGATTTCGTTTTCAAACAGCCAAGGGTAAGCGGGCATGTTGGACTCGGGTACCAAATCTCTGGGGTTGTAGAGGTGAGCCCGATGCCAGTCGTCGCTATAACGTTTTCCCACGCGCGCTAGATCCGGTCCCGTGCGCTTAGAGCCCCACAGGAATGGCCGGTCATAGACAAACTCTCCCGCTACCGAGTAATGGCCATACCGTTCGGTTTCCGCACGCATGGGACGCACCATCTGTGAATGACAGAGATAACAGCCTTCTCGGACGTAGATGTCCCTGCCTTCAAGAGCCAGCGGCGAATAAGGCTCGAGCCCGTCGACCGGTGTGGTGGTGTTTTTGGAAAAGGCTAGGGGCACGAGTTCAACCAGCGTGCCAAAACTGATGGCCACAATGACCAGAACGATCATCAGGCTAATATTGGTTTCGACTTTCTCATGATTCATTGTCGGGTCCCCTTATGCGGTTGCGGGCGCAGCGTCGCTGGCTCGGACCGGTTCATCAACCTCGCGGCGTGTGGTCATCCAGACGTTGTAGGCCATGAGCAACATGCCGACCAAGAAGATCGCCCCACCAATCAGGCGTACGACGTAGCCCGCGTGACTGGCGACAACTGATTCGACAAACGTGTAGGTGAGGGTGCCGTCGTCGTTGTATGCACGCCACATCAGTCCCTGCATGATGCCGTTCACCCACATAGAGGCGATATACAACACCGTGCCAATGGTCGACATCCAGAAATGCAGGTTGATGAGCGACACGCTATACATCTGTTCCTTGCCAAACAGCTTGGGGATTAAATGGTAGAGCGCTCCCACCGAAATCATCGCCACCCAGCCCAATGCGCCCGAGTGGACGTGGCCGATTGTCCAATCTGTGTAGTGCGACAGTGAGTTCACGGTCTTAATTGACATCATGGGACCTTCAAATGTCGACATACCGTAGAACGACAGACTGACGACCAAGAAGCGCAGAATGGGGTCGTCGCGCAACTTATCCCAGGCGCCTGAGAGGGTCATGATGCCGTTAATCATGCCACCCCACGATGGAGCCAGCAGAATCAGGCTCATGACCATGCCGAGGCTCTGTGCCCAGTCTGGTAGGGCGGTGTAGTGAAGGTGGTGAGGGCCAGCCCAGATGTACACAGCAACCAGTGCCCAAAAGTGCACGATGGATAGGCGGTAGGAAAAGACCGGTCTTTCCGCCTGCTTGGGGACGAAGTAGTACATCATTCCCAAGAAGCCCGCGGTGAGGAAGAAGCCCACCGCGTTGTGTCCATACCACCATTGGACCATCGCATCGACTGTGCCCGAGTAGGCAGAGTAGGACTTGAATAGATCAACCGGCAGCGCTGCACTGTTGATCAGATGTAACACGGCTACGGTAATAATGAACGCACCGTAGAACCAGTTGGCTACGTAGATGTGTGGCGCCTTGCGTTTGGCGATTGTGCCGAAGAAAACGATCGCATAGACCACCCAAACCACCGTGATGAGAATGTCGATGGGCCACTCCAACTCTGCGTACTCTTTTGAAGAGGTTAGGCCCATAGGGAGGGTGATGGCGGCAGCAACGATAACCAACTGCCAACCCCAGAAGGTAAAGGCGGCGAGTTTGTCGCTGATGAGCCTGACCTGACAGGTACGCTGCACGACGTAGTAGGACGTGGCAAAGAGTGCACATCCCCCAAAAGCGAATATTACCGCGTTGGTGTGTAACGGCCGTAATCGCCCAAAGGACGTCCACGGCAAATCAAAATTAAGTGCCGGCCAGGCCATTTGCGCCGCAATCCAGACCCCGACGAACATGCCAACGATACCCCAGACCACGGTCATAATTGCGAACTGGCGCACCACTTTGTAGTTATAGGTTGGGTGCTCCAGCGCTGCGTTGACTTCAGACATTGTGCGCTCTACCTCGTGTCATTTTGTGTGATGGCAGGCGATTACCACCATCTTCCCCAATGATATCCGGCAAATCGACCCGGACCTTACATCCACGCTGGATGAAAACTGTTGTGCATGTGGCACTCGCGCCCACGCATTTGTGCAATAAGTCTAGTCAGTGAACGATGGTGTTGCGCCCATGTCCCACAACATCACTGTGGCAACAAGTAGACAGACCAAGATGACCATGCCGATGGCTATGATGGCGCTGGCGAACAAAAAACCGCGCGTTTCCGGGATTCGCATGACAACTGGGATCCCCGTATACAGCAGGTAGGTTGACCAACTAATCGCCGCCACGCCGATGAGCATGTCCAGCCAGAGAATCGGATAAAAACCAACGGCGCCAGCGATAAACAGAGGAGTGGCACAGATACTGGCAATCATCACCCCCTTGGTGATTGACGAATCCGCGCCATAAGTGTCCGACATCCAGTGGATGAAGTAGCCAATCACCGCAACGCAGGCAACCATGCCGCCATAGAATAAAAAACTGATCAGTTTTGCGCTGGCCTGAGTAAGACGAATGACATCGTCGCCGTCACCGATCGTCCAGCCAACTTGTGAGGTACCGTAATACCAGGCGGTGGCCGGAAGAATCGCCCATATCATCGGGTAAAGTAGAAGCAGACTTAGCCCGCGCTCGTCCATGTCCGCGAGTCGGCGCCATTCAACGGCGGGCTGGGTCAAAATACCAAGAGAATGTTGCAGCATAAAACTATTCCCCCAAATAGTAGTTTAAAAGTATAAGCTAATTCCCATAGCAAAAGAAAGGTTATTTTCTCAGAAAATTTGATCTTTTTTGCCGCTGGTTACGTTCCTCACATAGCGCGCGGTATGTTCGTTTTTCCGAACCTTATAGCGACGTTTTTGGTCTCGAAATCTCGCTGTGCCGCGGTACGCCACGCACAATCCCCGCAGCCCAAAGGGCAGACGAACCGTGAACGGATCCTGATTGATGATATCGGCGATTCTTAACGTCAGCGCCTTCAGCTGAATCCAGTAGCGCTCTGAGCCAGCTTGAACAATGCGATCGATCGCTAAATTGTTCTCAAATTCGTCGAGATCGACGAGATCAAGTTCTGCGGGATTGATGTCTCGGTGCCCGTGCCTATGTTGAATCTCAACGAGCTTGGTGTAGTTATCATCTACCCGTTCAAGCATGGCCTTGACAGTGGCGTCGCGCTGATCACGTAGGACAAAAAATGCTTCGAAACTGTGTGTTCTGCCCTCGGGGGTGAGTTGCGCGCTGGCCGACAGGTTGAATAACTGGTCGGTCATGGTATCGACAACGATGCCAAATCGCGGCTCAAGCAGGCCACGCACTGAGCGCTTGAGCGCCACAATGTGTGGCTCTTGCGCTGCTTGGGCGTTAGTGTCGTTACTCATTTGGAATGGGCATTGTGTGATCTACATCACGGTATGGTTACTTTACTTGGTCCAAAGCGCCACCCATTCAGGCAAATTCTCTACGAGGTGAGTCGATGGCAGCCCCTTATTTACGCGATGATTGTTTACGGGATGAATGGCGTGCACTGCTGGGGTCTGAGTTTGGGCAGCCCTACATGCAGTCATTGATTGCCTTTCTCGGCCGTGAACGAGGGCAAGGCAAAAAAATCTATCCGCCCGAGCAACGCATTTTCGAAGCGCTCAATGTCACGTTACCCGGTACTGTTAAAGTTGTGGTACTCGGTCAGGATCCCTACCACGGTGCTGGGCAAGCTCACGGGCTGAGTTTTTCTGTCCGGCGCGGCTGTCCTGTTCCGCCATCGCTGGCGAATATCTTTCGAGAGCTCGAGCGCGATCTGGGTCTCGCTCCGCCACCGCATGGTGAGCTTTTAGCCTGGGCGCATCAGGGGGTTCTGCTTTTAAACGCCGTACTAACGGTTGAAGCGGATTGCGCTGGTGCACATCAGGGCCAAGGCTGGGAGAAATTTACGGACAAAATTGTCGAGTTGATGAGTTGCGACCCAGAACCCAAGGTTTTTATGCTGTGGGGCGCTCACGCGCAGAAAAAAGGCAGGCACATCAATAGGCAGCAGCATTTGGTTTTGCAGGCTCCGCACCCGTCACCCCTGTCAGCGTATAGGGGGTTTTTAGGGTGCGGGCATTTCAGCGCCGCCAACGCGTTTTTGGCTGCTAATGACCGCGCGCCAATTAACTGGTCGTTACCGATCACATAGGCCGGTAGTGGCGGTACTTGCGGTGATTTATCCTTTGGTAATTCAGCTTTCAATGAATTAACTTTCGGCGATTCAGCCGGTGGGCGGCTCGGGCGCCGCGCTCAACCCGATTGCCGGGCCGTCCTGGCCTACGCGGCAGGTGGCCTGAGCGGCTTCCACTGTGGCTTCAACAGCCACAGTGACGTGCAGATCCTGATGAGCGCTGTTGATGACACTGCCGACCGTTTTGTCGCTGTCTTTTAACGTCAGAGACGCACCAACCGCTGAAACGACATCGCCTTCAAACTGAGCCAGGTAGAGCCGTCGTTTGGGTTTGCCGCGCCAGTGCAGGCGAGCGATGATTTCTTGTCCCGTGTAGCAACCTTTTTTGAAGTTGACCCAGCCTCGGGTGTCGTAATTCATGTCTTGGGGTAGGTAGCGACCGCTTGATATCTTGTGCACGCGGGCCTCTCCGCGCAGCAGTGACGCGCTGTACCAAGCGCCGGCTGACAAGGCGGCATGAGTGTCCGCGGTCAACTGTTCGTCCAGTCCGGGGCCAAAGTACTCTGATTGGTGGCTGCCCCGTGAGAGCAGGAAGCCGCCATCAAGCGCGATCGCGACCGCGCTGGAGTCACTGGGGGATGGCACATTTAACCGGTCGTGAGCTGTCTCCCCGAGCACGCCAACGACGCGCCAATCACTCACACTCAACGTTGTTTTCGAGAACATTAAGTATTTTTTCAGGTGTTCACTCAGTAGGTCAGTCAGGTCAGCACTGACCCGCAAGGCAAACACTTCAGCCTCCAATCTTAGCGCCAGAAAGTCAGCAATGACACGGCCCTTGACGTCGCAGAACGCCCCGCCGACCGAGTGGCCTACCGGGAGCGCCTTGGTATCCGCCGTCGTCTGTCCATGCAGTACGTTGTCGGCGTCCGGTCCTTGAAACAACAATAAGCGTTCATCATCGAGCGATACGAGCCCCTGAGCGGCGGGTGCAATAAGATCGGTCACGGGCAGTTTCTCCATAAATTCCGGGCATTGCGTGCTGATTGTGCTAGCGTAAGCGTGTCGAAAACGCACACTGCGGTTTCAAAGCCTTCAACAGTCACTGAGCACCATCAGGTACTAAACACTATACGCGCAGTCACACACTATACGGGAGAGGTGATGACAGGAGATCAGGATTTCAACCGCATGCGCTGGGCCAGCCGCAGAGGGCTTCTGGAGCTCGACCTCCTATTGGTGCCATTTGTTGAAGAGCAATATCGGGACCTGAATGAGGCCGATAAGCAAGATTTTCATAAATTGGTTACCGGCGAAGATCAGGACTTGATGAATTGGATTATGGGGCGGGAGTCGGTTACCGACCCAGCGCTTGACGGCATCGTGACCAAGATCCGCGCGCACAACGCGGCTAAGCTCTATGATGCGGGCTAATTCAGCGAGCGAATCTAACGAGCCACTCTAGCGGGCCAATTCTGCCTGCCAGTCGAACGATGAATAAGACGGGTTGTCGGCATCTGACGATTTCTAGTGGTAAGGGGGGAGCTGACTAAGTTGGACCTCATTAGCGGCGGCAGCCACATGGTTTTTGGGCACTAACACGGTGTCCACCGCCGCGTCTGCGGTGTCGGGATGATCCTGATTAAAGTGTAGACCGCGACTCTCTTTGCGCGCTTGAGCGCAGTCCACCATCAGTGATGCAACCATGCTCAGATTGCGCAGCTCCAGCAGCGGGCGTGTGATCCGGAATCGGCTGTAATAATCGGTGACCTCTCCTTGCATTAGGTCGACAGCGTGACGCGCGAACTGCAGTCGGCGGTCGCTGCGAACAATGCCTACATAGTTCCACATCAGTCGGCGCAACCCCTGCCAGTTGTGCTTGATAACGACGTCCTCGTCGGACGTGCGCACCTGACTGTCATCCCAGCGGGGAAGGGGGACCGCCGGTGCCGTGGTGCTAGTTGAAGCGATATGTTCGGCAGCCGAAGCGGCGTAAACAAAGCACTCGAGCAACGAGTTGCTCGCCATGCGATTTGCGCCGTGTAGTCCTGTACAGGCGGTCTCCCCAATTACGTAAAGCCCTGGCAGGTCACTAGCACCATATTGATCAACCACCACGCCACCGCAGGTGTAGTGGGCGGCGGGTACGACAGGAATTCTGTCCTTGGTAATATCGATGCCGAGTTCGAGGCACCGTTCATAGACCGTGGGAAAATGCTGGCAAATGAACGCTGCGGGTTTGTGAGAGATGTCGAGATAGACACACTCGAGTCCCAGCCGCTTCATCTCGCTATCTATGGCTCTCGCAACAATATCCCGTGGTGCGAGTTCGCCTCGATCATCGAACCGCTGTACGAATTGCGAACCGTCTGGGAGTTGTAGCACAGCCCCCTCACCTCGAAGCGCTTCGGTGATCAAAAATGATTTAGCATCAGCATGATACAAGCATGTTGGGTGAAACTGGTTGAACTCGAGATTGGCCACTCGACAGCCAGCGCGCCACGCCATGGCGATACCGTCGCCGCTGGCGCCATCCGGGTTTGACGTGAATTGATAGGCTTTGCTCGCCCCGCCGGTAGCTAAGATAACGGCGCGAGCTCCGATAGTCTCGACGGTGTTGCTCTCGGTGTTGAGCACGTGGGCGCCGACACAGCGACTGCCATCGGTAATCAGGTCGACCGCGCAGCGATTGGTCAGTAATTCGATGTTGGCAGTTTCCCGTGCGTTGCGCGTGAGTACTTCTGAAATCGCGCGGCCTGTGCGGTCTGCAGCGTGCAAAATTCGCCGGTGACTATGGCCGCCTTCCATCGTAAGATGGAATTCCCTAAATTCGGGGTCCGGTAGATCATCCCGCAGGTCAAAGTCGACGCCCTGAGCTACTAGCCAATCAACCACGGCTCGGCTGTGGCTGACGGTGAATTCCACCGCGGGTTCGTGGCAGAGGCCGGCGCCGGCTGCCAGGGTGTCGTCCACGTGCGCTGCAACCGAGTCTCGGTCGTGCAACACGGCGGCCATTCCGCCCTGGGCCCAGAATGTTGATCCCGAGGCGAGATCGCCTTTGGATAACACTGCACAGCGAAATGATGTTGGCAATTGCAGAGCAAGGCTCAGGCCAGCTGCACCGCTGCCAACAATCAGTACGTCGTACTGGTATGTTTTTGTCATAAACTGGGTCTCTGTTAGATCTTTGCTGGGGCTCAGTTGGCTATTTGGAGAGTGCTCGGCATCGTATCCCTGCCAGACGCTGTTGCTGAATGGATCGGCGTGGGCTGGGGACAATTTACGTTTTACGTCACCTTAAGGGAACTTCGGTGCGTAATCATAGTCTTAAGCAACAGATCCTTTGGGAGTTGGTGTGTTTCCAAGGCGTTGCAAAAATGTTGATAAGGCGGTTAGGTGACAACTCGGGAGACCGATCAGCAACTGGTGCAGCGTGCTCAGCGGGGTGATACTCGCGCTTTCGACTTGCTGGTACTCAAGTATCAGGGCCGTATTGCAACGTTGGTATCCCGGTTTGTGAGCGATCAGTCGGAGGTAGAGGATGTGACTCAAGAGGCCTTCATCAAGGCTTTTCGCGCTCTTCCGAAGTTTCGCGGCGACAGCGCGTTTTATACGTGGCTCTACCGCATAGCGAGCAACGCTGCCAAAAATTACCTGGTGGCGAGAGGGCGTAGGCCATCTGCTGATGCAGATGTCGATGACGCGGAGTATTTTGACGAGGGGGATGCGCTGCGTGATAGTGAAACCCCGGAAAGTCAGTACATGGGGCAAGAACTTGCTGGAGTATTACGCAGCGCACTTGAAGCCCTGCCCGAGGAGCTGCGCATGGCGCTGACTCTGCGGGAATTTGATGGCTTAAGTTACGAAGAGATCGCCGAGGTGATGGTATGTCCTGTCGGTACCGTGCGATCGAGAATTTTTCGGGCTCGGGAGGCGGTTGATAGCCGTGTTCAGGCCCAACTTCAGGGGCAGTGAACCGCAAGTATTGGCGGGACGCATCGCAGTGGAAGCGCTAAAGAAGCGTTAAGAAAGTGTTAACGACGCGTTAAAATGGTATCGATCAGCCGCAAGGCACAGGAGAGACAATCTATGGCATTAGCCGACGCAATCCGGGAATCAATGTCGACCGTGATTGATGGGGAGGGATCCGAAATGGATGTCGCTCGCGTTCTCAAGGCTGTTGAGGATAGTCCCGAAGCTCGAGCACATTGGCAACGTATTCAGCAGCAGCGGCATGTGTTGCAGACCGGTCGGTCCGTGCCCGCCATCGATGTCAGTGACGGCGTAAGAGCGGCATTAGAGACCCAGGTGTCGTCTCGCCGGCGTGTGGGGCCCCTGGGTTCACTAGCCGTCGCCGCATCCGTTACGTTTGCGGTAGTGTTTGGCGGGCAGCAACTCGCCAGCACCGACGTCACGGCGCCTGTTAACCAATTGCCCGGTGGTGTTGTTTCGATCTCGGGCGGTGTGCCTGTCCAAGCACGCTACGGCGCAGCTCCAGTTGCGCAACCGCAGACCCGCCAAGCGGATGTTGCGGTACGACCCGCAGTCTCCAAAGTGTACGAGCAGCTTGCTCGTGAGCGGTTTGAGCGCTTTGGTACCGAACATGCGCAATCAACCGCCGGCATTCAGCCCAATGCACTGGTGCCGTACGCTCGAATACCTCAGCGCGAGAAGTAAAATGCAGCCAGTGGTGACGCCGACCGGTATCCGCTCGGCGCCGGTTTTGTGCCTGTCGTGCCTTGTGCGGTTGATAGTGCGCCCGGTGATGCGCCTGACAGTGGTCCTGCGGACAGTGGCGCGACTGATGGCACTGCTCATACTCCTTGTGCCGACCGCAATGCCCCAAAGGGCACATGCCGATGAATCGCTCTCTGCAAGCGCTCAAGAACCCAAAGCCTGCGGCTTAGCTGAGCGCGTCTCTCAACGGGTCGGTTCGCTGCTGACTGCTCAAAACCACACCCATTACCAGGGCACTATTCTCGTAGAGTTTGGGGGTGATCGGGAGTTTGTGGCCGTTGACTCGTCGCTGGCTGACGGCACAGGCTCACTGCTGCGGCTCAATCATCAGGTCGATGCGCAGCCCACTCAAGTAACGCTTCTCGCGCTTGATCGTCCTGAGGTCTGCGACTTGGCGAGGTTCTATGCATTCAGTATGGAACCCGGCCAGGTCGTGGCCGGTCGTGAAACCTACCGACTGACGATCCGACCCAAGGATACGCTCCGGCTGGGCTATGTGATGGATGTTGACGTAGAAACTGACATCCCTTTACGCGTGGTTACGGCTACGTCTGATGGTCAGGTCCTCGAGCGGTTTGAGTTTGCTGCCATCGCCGTATCAACTAACGGATCAAAAGTTGATGACGCACAGACGGCGGAGGGGGGTGCTGAGACGCCCGCATCCGGCCTGCAGAGAACCAACCCGGGCAATGATAACGTTGTAGAGCCCGGCTACCGCTTCGCGGCGTTGCCGCCCGGCTTTGAAGTGGTGGGTCGGGGCATTACGCCCACCGATTTTTTGGTGGTAAGCGATGGCTTGGCGTCGGTCTCGGTCTTTGTTGAGCCGCGGCCTGCGCCACTCACCGATGGCGAGGGTGTGGTATTGCGGGGAGCCACCCTTGCTTACACCCGCGGGACTTCGACAGATTTTTTGATTACTGTAATGGGAGAAGTTCCCGTGACCACTGCCCGGCTGTTGGCCGATGCGGTGCGGACAACCCGCAGGTAGTCAGAGAATGCTCAAAGAACAAGGTCGCGTCGTTGCTGTCGAACAAGAGGGCGTCTGGGTAGAGACCATTCGCTCGTCAGTCTGTGGTCGATGTGCCGCAAAAGCTGGATGCGGGCAGGGAATGCTGGGTCGCGCGAGTTCGGGAAGAGGTTTGATTCGCGTGCAGAGTTCCACGGAGCTTGCCGCAACCGAATGCGAGGTGGACGATTACGTCGATATCGAGCTGCCTGAATCGGTGATATTGCGGGGATCGCTGTTGGTCTATCTCCTTCCGCTAGGGCTTGCAACCGCTCTGGCCGTTGCTGGCGACAGTTTGGGTGAGGTGCACGCCATAGCGGGCTTTGCACTCGGATTGGGTATTGGGTTTGGACTTGTACGCTGGATCCCGGCGCTAACAGGCAGTGAAGAACGGTTTGAGCCGCGCCTTGCGGCCAAGCGACGGGGCGATCAGTCGCTACAGGAAAATATGATCGCCAGCGGCTGATATTGATCCCGGGATGGGACTCTCTAGCAGCGTGAATATCAACCAGCGTGCAAATCAACCAAGGACAGGAGATACACCTGATGCGACAATTTATTTTAGCCGTCACCCTACTATACATGCCCTTGATCGCCTCAGCGGAGCTACCGGATTTTCGCGCTATCGTTCGGGAAGCCAGCCCAGCTGTGGTCAAAATTCTGGTGGAATCCGAGTCGGCGCCTTTTGAGGGCGCTGAGGATCTTGAGCAACTTCCCGAATACCTGCAGCGATTTTTTCAGTACAGGGGTAACCCGCCGCCTCAGCAGCGGTTCAACACAGGTTCAGGTTTTGTTATTTCTGAAGATGGCTATGTTGTAACGAACAACCATGTGGTTGAGGGCGCCACTGCGGTAACAGTGCGTCTGACCGATCGAAGGGAGTACGAGGCTGAAGTCATCGGAACGGACCCTCGATCGGATTTGGCATTGCTCAAAATTGATGGCGAAAAGCTTGCCACCTTAACTCTAGCTACTGAAGATGTTGAAGTGGGGGAGTGGGTGCTGGCAATCGGGTCGCCCTTTGGGCTGGATTTCTCGGTGACGGCTGGCATTGTCAGCGCAAAGGGTCGTAGCCTGCCGACCGAGACTGGCGAGAACTACGTACCGTTTTTGCAGACCGATGTGGCGATTAATCCCGGCAATTCAGGCGGTCCGCTGTTTAATCTTTCGGGCGAGGTGGTTGGCGTTAATTCGCAGATTTTCACACGCTCGGGGGGGTCGATAGGCCTGTCATTTTCCATCCCCACTGTGGTCGTGCGCAACGTGATTGAACAACTCCGCACTAGTGGCGAGGTCACCCGAGGCTGGTTGGGTGTCAGTATTCAAGATGTTAACCGCGACTTGGCCGAATCCTTTGGACTTGAGCGACCCCGGGGTGCGCTAGTTGCACAGGTTGGAGAAGACTCGCCGGCAGACGAAGCGGGTCTTGAGAGTGGCGATATTATTTTGTCATTCAATGGCGAAGCCATCGAAGAGTCATCTCATCTTCCTCATGTGGTTGGCTTGATAGCACCCGGTACTGAGGTAGAAGCGATCATTCTCCGAAATGGCGATGAGCGGACGATCGATATCGAAGTGGGCGGGCTCAGCGCCGACGATCGGCCTCGTGTCGCAAGTACGGCTGATACCAATGAACCAGATAACCGTTTAGGGATGGTCTTAGATTCCGCAGAACCAGAAATGATGGAGCAGTTGGGGCTCTCGGGTGGTGTTGTTGTGCTGGAGGTTGTTCCCGATTCGGCAGCCGCAGACGCCGGTATCATGGGCGGTGATGTCATTACCCGCTTGGGCACCAGTGCGATTCAGAATCTGGGTGATGCCGATGAGGCCTTTGATCGTCTGCAGTCAGGTCAATCCGTCGCTATTCGGGTGATCCGGCGCGGCTCACCGCTGTTTTTGGCCATCCGGGTGCCAGAGGGCGAGTAATCGTCTAAATACCCAGTAATGGTCATGCAACGAGGGTCCGTCTGCGCTAGAATCGCGCGCTTTCCGGGTAGTCGATCGAACACAGCTGTTTTGGTCGATCGTTCGGTCTCGCTCAATAGGGAGTCGAGGTTCACCGAGGCACGCACGCGTGACTGAACTCAGCCACATACGTAATTTTTCTATCATCGCTCATATCGACCACGGTAAGTCTACGCTTGCAGATCGCTTTATTGCCCATTGCGGTGGGCTAACTGAGCGAGAAATGGCCGAGCAGGTGCTTGACTCGATGGATATCGAGCGCGAGCGGGGCATCACTATCAAAGCGCAGAGCGTGACGCTCCGCTACACGGCGCGAAATGGAGAGGAGTATCAACTTAACTTTATTGATACTCCCGGGCACGTGGATTTTTCCTATGAGGTATCCCGATCCCTCGCCGCCTGTGAGGGGGCGTTGCTAGTTGTTGACGCGGGTCAGGGTGTCGAAGCTCAATCTGTGGCTAACTGTTATACGGCAATAGAACAGGGGCTAGAGGTCCTCCCGATCTTGAATAAGATGGATCTGCCGCAGGCGGACCCGGACAAAGTCAAGATCGAGATCGAAGAGATCATCGGCATAGATGCAGCTGAGGCTTGCCAGGTCAGCGCAAAAACCGGTCTGGGCGTTGAAGACGCCCTCGAGTATCTCATTGAGCATATCCCGCCACCCGAGGGTGACCGGGATGCGCCCCTGCAGGCGTTGATCATTGACTCATGGTTTGATACCTACTTAGGTGTCGTGTCACTCGTTCGGGTGACTCAGGGTGTGTTGAAGAAACGGGATAAATTCTTGATCAAGTCCACCGGCAAGCAGTACAGCGCCGACATGGTGGGCGTCTTTACCCCTCGCCGCACTGAGACAACATTAATCGCCGCCGGCGAAGTTGGCTATATTGTGGCCGGCATCAAGGACATTAAAGGTGCACCGGTCGGTGACACGCTTATTCCCGGTAACGCGCCCGATGTGCCCGCGCTCCCCGGATTCAAAAAAGCCAAACCACAGGTCTATGCTGGCATCTTTACGGTCTCGTCAGATGATTATGAAGACTTTCGCGATGCCCTTGGAAAGCTGACGCTCAACGATGCATCATTGTTTTATGAGCCAGAGACTTCGGACGCGCTGGGCTTTGGATTCCGCTGCGGTTTCCTGGGCATGCTGCATATGGAAATCATTCAGGAGCGTTTGGAGCGTGAATACAACCTTGATTTGATAACCACTGCGCCGACGGTGATCTATGAGGTGGTTACAAAAGACGGCAGCGTCGTCAACGTTGATAACCCATCGCGCCTGCCGGATGTCGGCGACATTGAGCAGATGCGCGAGCCCATTGCCCGCGTTACCGTACTCACACCACAGGAATATCTGGGTAACGTCATTACCTTGTGTGTCGAGAAACGGGGTGCTCAGGTCGATCTGCAGTTTTTAGGTAATCAGGTGCAGGTGATCTACGACGTGCCCATGGCGGAAGTGGTGCTCGATTTCTTTGATAGGCTAAAGTCGGTCAGTCGCGGCTACGCGTCTCTTGATTACAGTTTCAATCGCTTCGAAGCTGCACCGCTATCCCGTCTGGATGTGCTGATCAATGGCGATCGTGTGGACGCCCTTGCAGTCATCGTGCATCGAGATTACATACAGGGGCGGGGCCGTATTCTCACTGAGAAAATGAAGGAGTTAATACCTCGCCAGATGTTTGACGTGGCCATACAGGCAGCTGTGGGTGGCAAAATCGTGGCGCGGCAAACAGTCAAGGCGTTGCGTAAAAATGTTACGGCTAAATGCTATGGCGGCGATGTAACCCGTAAAAAGAAGCTGCTCGAGAAGCAAAAAGCCGGTAAGAAGCGCATGAAGCAGGTCGGTAACGTTGAAATTCCCCAGTCCGCATTTTTAGCGGTGCTCCAAGTTGATTAACGTGCCGCTCGCTAACGGAGAGTAGTTTGAATATTGATTTTCCTCTGATCCTCGTGATCCTCGTGTTTGGCAGCGGCTTGATATGGTTGCTCGATACCGTGATTGCCGCGGGCCCGCGCAAGGCCCGCTTAAGCGCTCTGAAAGAAAAATATCCCGGCTGGGAGCAACCAGAAACAAAAGACGCTCAACAATTTGTGGCTGCTGCACAGAAATCCGCAGCGGAACCCGCCATCGTGGAATATGCACGGTCGTTTTTCCCAGTGCTGGCAGCAGTGTTTGTCCTGCGCTCATTTTTGTTTGAACCATTCCAGATACCCTCGTCGTCAATGGTGCCGACGTTAGAAGTCGGCGACTTCATTCTGGTCAACAAATACACCTACGGGCTGCGGCTGCCCGTGATCCGTAACAAGGTGATCCCCATCGGTGAACCTGAGCGCGGTGATGTTATGGTGTTCTTTCCGCCTCATCAGAACAAAACCTACTACATCAAACGGGTGATCGGCTTGCCCGGCGATCTCGTGGAGTATCGGGGTAAACGCGTATTTATCAACGGCGAAGAAATTCCGCGACAGTGGCTGTCTGCCGCAGCTTATGATGGAGGTCGCGTTCACGTTGGGTTGGAAACCGTAGATGGCGATGCTTTCCAAATGCAGGTCGACGTAACACGGCCAACTCGAGATTTTTCAGCCCGCGTCAAGCCCGGCCACTACTTCATGATGGGCGATAACCGAGATAACTCCAGCGATAGTCGTGTTTGGGGGCAAGTGCCTGAGCGCGATATTGTCGGCAAGGCGGTGTCGGTATGGATGCACTGGGAGTCGTTTTTCTCCATTCCAAGTTTCGATCGAGCTGGACTCATAGATTGACTCAAAGATTGACTCAGAGATTGATGGAAACAAAGGTGACGTGATGAACAAGGAAATGGGCGTATCGAATATGCGCCGTCAGAGGGGTTTTACGTTTTGGGGTGTCGCCTTTAATGCACTGGTATTGGGCGGCTTTTTGGTTTTGGTACTGCGTATTGCGCCGTCTTATATGACCTACATGACGGTAAAAGACATTGTTGAACGGGCCGCAGCCGAGTACGACCCCAAAACTGAGACGCTTCAAGATATACGCACGCATTTGCGTAAATTGCTGAACACCAGCCAAATTTACGATATCAACGTTGACGAGATAGAGATCTATCGTGACCGTGGCAAAGTCATTATTGATGCCACCTACGAAATGCGTTTCCCACTTGTGTGGATTGTGGACGGCGTCATGGTCTTCGATGACCTGGTTGTTGAGGCGGCGGGTTCGGGTAGCGCTTGAGCAAGTCCACCCTCAGCCTTAAGCATACTCAGCTTCAGCAGCGCTTAGGGTATCGCTTCTCTGATTTGTCGTTGCTGTCCCTCTCGCTCACTCATCGTAGTGCGGGTACCAAAAATAACGAGCGACTAGAATTTCTGGGTGATTCGCTGATTAACCATGTGGTTGCCCACAAGCTGTACCTTCAATTTCCGGATGCGAGCGAGGGGCAACTCAGTCGACTCAGAGCGAAACTGGTGCGCGGCACCTATCTCGCTCAGATCGCCGTTCAGCTCTGTTTGGGCGACGACTTGGTCTTGGGCACGGGCGAGCGTAAGAGCGGTGGCAGGCATCGGGAGAGCATATTAGCGGATGCCTTGGAAGCTGTTGCGGGTGCCGTGCTGCTCGACAGCAGTTTCGACCGCGCGAGCGAGGTGGTAACCCTTTGGTTTCGGGACAGTTTTGATGACCTGAACCTGAGCGACCAGCGAGACGCGAAGACTCAGTTACAGGAGTGGCTGCAGGGCCGCGGTCAACCCATCCCCGTTTATGAATTGCTAAGTGTCACGGGCGCTGATCACGATCAGGCCTTTCGCGTTGCCTGTCGGGTGGCGACCATCAGCGAACCCATAGAAGGTGTTGGGAAGAGCCGCAAGCAAGCGGAGCAGGCTGCCGCTGAGCAGATACTAGAGAGACTGATTAATGACTGAGCTCGAAACGCATTGCGGCTATGTGGCTATAGTGGGCCGACCGAATGTCGGAAAATCCACGTTGCTCAACTACCTGTTAGGTCAAAAAATTAGCATCACCTCCCGGAAGCCACAAACTACCCGTCATCAACTGTTGGGCATTCTCACTGAGGGCAGTGAACAGATAATCTTTGTTGATACGCCTGGCATCCATAAAGAGCAAACCAAAGCGATTAATCGCTACATGAACCGTGCCGCGAGTAGCGCGGTGGCGGACGTTGATTTGGTGCTTTTTGTCGTGGATCGAACTCGCTGGACCTCGGAAGACCAACTTGTTCAGGCGGCCTTGGCCGACGTTAATTGCCCTGTGGCGCTGATCATTAACAAGATCGACATGCTAGATGATAAGCAGGTCTTGCTGCCCTATGCCGAAGAGTTAGACGCACGCGAACAGTTCGATGCGGTGATCCCGATATCGGCCCTCAACAGTGCCAATCTCGGTGAACTGTCGCGGTACATCCGCGAAAAAATGCCCGCGGGACCCCATTTTTTTCCAAGTGATCAGGTCACTGACCGTTCTGAACGGTTTTTAGCTGCTGAATTGATTCGAGAAAAGATTGTTCGTCAGTTGGGCGATGAGTTGCCGTATACCACGGCTGTGGAGATTGAGGGCTTTCGCCAGGAGGGCGCGGTCATTCACATTGATGCCCTGATCTACGTCGAGCGCCAGGGTCAGAAGAAGATCATCATCGGCGAGAAAGGCTCTCGTATGCGCGCGATCGGAACCGATGCCCGCAAGGATATGGAAAAGGCGTTCGATAGCAAGGTCATGCTTAAGCTTTGGGTTAAGGTCAAATCCGGGTGGTCTGATGACGACCGTGCGCTGCGTAGCCTGGGTTTCGAAGACCGCTGACGGGCATGTCGAGTGGAATGCAACCAGCGTGGGTGTTACACAAACGGCCATATGGGGATAGCAGTTTGCTGCTTGAGTTGTTGACCCTCGAGTTGGGACGCGTTTCGTCGGTGTTAAAGGGTGCACGGCGTAAGGCCCGCGGGGGTAGTAGTGGCGGCATCAGCCAACCATTCACTCCCTTACTCGTTACGTTGGCAGGCCGTGGTGAACTCAAGTCGTTACGGCGAGTAGAAACGGCGGGGCCTGCTATCGTGCTGACGGGGCAACAGCTGTTCTCCGGTCTTTACCTAAATGAGTTGATCACGCGCTTACTGCCGCGTTTTGATCCGCATCCCCGTCTTTTTTCGCACTATGGCCAACTGTTGCCTCGCCTGACTTCCGGACAATCAGAACCAGCGCTGCGTCGCTTTGAGTGTTTTCTGCTCGAGGAGCTTGGTTATCACCTGAACCTTTCTGAAGATGCGCAGGGCAATGCGATTATGGCGACGAATAGTTATCGTTTTGATCCACAAACCGGACTTCACCCTCTGCGGTTTACCGCGGAGAACTGCGAGCACAGCAGTCTGCAAAATATCTCCGGCGGAACTTTACTGGAGCTGCATAGCTGGTGGGTGACGGATACGCCCATGACGCTGTCTGCAATGCGTCTGATCAAGGCTATGACACGCAAAGCTCTCGAAGTGCATCTGGGGGGAGCACCCTTACGTAGTCGTGAATTGGTTCGCTCGTTTTTAATCGGCGATGCGAGCCGAAAAGTTGACTAACACTAGGGATTCAGCAATGAACCTATCAGTCACGAGCGCTATACTCTCGCCTCGGAGGAGGCTCCATGACCACTGATCAATCGCATTATACAACCATCGAATCGGTAATCGGTGAGACCCCACTCGTGCGCCTGCAGCGGTTGCCGGGTGACACCAGCAATACAATTCTTGCCAAACTTGAGGGCAACAACCCCGCGGGCTCGGTAAAAGACCGCCCAGCTATGAGCATGATTGCCCAAGCTGAAGCGCGCGGCGACATTACTCCAGGTGATACCTTGATAGAGGCGACCAGTGGAAATACTGGCATCGCACTTGCCATGGCTGCTGCGATTCGGGGTTATCGCATGGTATTGATCATGCCATCGCACATGAGCAGCGAGCGTAAGTGGGCGATGGCGGCTTATGGCGCCGAGTTGATAGAGGTCACCTCGGCGCAGGGTATGGAAGGTGCTCGTGATCTCGCTCTCAGCATGGAAGCCCAAGGCGAAGGTAAGGTGCTCAACCAGTTTGGTAACTTTGATAACCCCCTCGCTCATTACAACGGAACAGGGCCTGAAATTTGGCGTCAGACGCAAGGTCGAGTAACTCATTTCGTGAGTTCCATGGGTACAACCGGCACCATCATGGGCGTATCGGCTTACTTGAAAAGCCAAAATCCAGCGATCGAGATTATAGGCCTACAACCTCAAGACGGGTCGGCGATTCCGGGGATCCGGCGCTGGCCCGAGGCTTATATGCCGGCGATTTTTGATGCAGCAAAAGTCGATCGAGTCATCGATATTTCTCAACAGGACTCCGAGCACACAATGCGCCGCCTTGCGCGGGAAGAGGGGATCTTTGCGGGCGTCTCTTCTGGTGGCTCGATTAGCGCGGCATTGCAGGTCAGTGCGGGGGTGGAGAGTGCGACGATTGTGGCAATTGTCTGCGATCGTGGTGATCGCTATCTCTCAACTGGGGTTTATGCCCCAACGGATGGTTGAGTAATGGTACAGGTTCGCGCGCTACCCGATGCGACCAAGCTGGACGATCAAGGGCTTGAAGACTGGTTGGCGGCTCTGCCGGTTGAACTCGACGCGCAGGAGCTTGCGGCTCTCGCAGATGCCACCGAGTTTGTAAAATCCCTGGTAGACGAACCGCCCGTAGCGACTCTGGACTGGGCGGGGGTCTCGGATCCGGTGTCAGTAGGGCTCGAGATCGTCCATATACTCGCTGAACTGCGCTTGGGCGCTGATGTGTTGGTTGCCGGATTGTTGTATCGACCTGTTCGTGAGCAGCGCGTGGCGCAAGAGTTAGTTGCCAAGCGCTACGGTGAGAGTGTAGGTGCGTTACTCGACGGGGTGCTGCGGATGGCGGCGGTCAGTGAACTGACCGGCGCTAGCGATGCGCCAGTTTTGGGGCAGTCGGCGGCGCCTAACGTCAATATTCGTCGTATGTTGATTGCAATGGTCGATGACGTCCGCGTGGCGCTCATTAAGCTTGCCGAGCGCAATGTTGCAATGCGCGTGCTGAAATCGGCGGAGGTCGATCAGCGCCAACGCATCGCCAATGAAGTGTTCAATGTTTACGCGCCGTTAGCGCATCGTTTAGGTATTGGTCACTTAAAGTGGGAGTTGGAAGACCTGTCGTTTCGCTACACCCATCACGATGCCTATCACCGAATTGCCAAACTGTTGGACGGTCGCCGCCAAGAACGTGACGGATTCATTCGTCGGGTGAGAGCAGACCTTACCCGCGCGCTCACTGATGCGGGCCTCGACTTTGAAATTACCGGACGCGCGAAACATATCTACAGTATCTGGCGAAAAATGCAGCGCAAAGGCATTGGGTTCTCACAGGTTCACGATATTAGAGCACTGCGTATTCTCGTCGATTCGCTGCAGGACTGTTACCACACCTTAGGTATCGTCCACGGTATGTGGCGCAACATCCCCAACGAATTCGATGACTATATCGCGAGCCCGAAGGAAAATGGCTACCGGTCTCTGCACACCGCAGTCATTGGCCCCGAGGGGAAGATTCTCGAGGTGCAAATTCGCACTCGGGCGATGCACGATGAGGCTGAATTGGGTGTTTGTGCACATTGGCGCTATAAAGGCAGTGATGCTACACAAGTCAGTTCAGACACCTATGAAGAAAAGCTTGCCTGGCTAAGACAAGTGCTCGAGTGGCACGAGTCCATGGACGACGACACTGAGGCCACTGAACAGTTTAGCTTTGATGCGGCTCAGGACAGAGTGTACTGCTTCACGCCAAAAGGTGACGTTGTCAGTCTGGTGCACGGAGCAACGCCGCTGGATTTCGCATATCACGTTCACACCGAAGTGGGCCATCGTTGTCGCGGCGCCAAAGTTAATGGGGCGATCGTCGCGTTGACCTATGCGCTCAAGACCGGTGAGCGCGTCGAAATTCTTACCGGCAATGAGCCCAAGCCGCGCCGTGACTGGTTGCTCGCCAGCTCTGGTTATATTCGAACGGCACGAGCGCGTGCCAGCGTGCAGCAGTGGTTTAAGGCGCAAACACGGGATGACAATATCTCGGCCGGTCGATCTCTTGTGGAACGGGAGTGTGCGCGACTGGCGTTAACCTCCCTCGACTATAAAGCGGTGGCGCGGCAACTCGGTCAACCCACCGTTGATGATATGTTCGTTGCTGTTGGTGCTGGAGACCTGACTTCAAACCAAATTTTGCGAGCAGCCCAAACGGTTACGGGTGTGTCTGCTGATCGCCCCATGCGTGTTGTTGCGCCCTCAAGCCATCATCATGGCGAGGCTATCCGCGTTGACGGTGTCGGGAATATGCTCACCAACTTTGCCCGCTGCTGCATGCCCGTTCCCGGGGATCGGATCGAAGGCTACATCACCCGATCTCGCGGCGTAACCGTGCATCGAGCTGACTGCAATCGCCTCCTGTCGCTACATCAAGAAACACCTGAACGCGTTATTGCTGTGAGTTGGGGGGATGCGCTTGAAGAGCAGTTCGAAGTGGATATTTCGATTCAGGCCTACGATCGTCAAGGACTGCTGGCGGATGTCACCAGTGTCATGGCGCGCGAGAAGGTGAATGTGACGGCTATTAACACCTTAAGCGAGCGTGCCGATAACACCGCGAACATGTTAGTGCGCGCAGAAGTAGGCTCAATAGAGAAGCTGTCCCAAGTGCTTGCCAAGCTCGTTCAACTCGACAACATCATTAGCGCGCAGCGTGTGGTTCAAAAATGAATTTGGCCCGGAAATAAATTTGTTCAAAAATGAGGTGAACACAGATGAAACGGTTCAGCAATGACGGGT
Source organism: Luminiphilus sp. (assembly GCA_965657905.1). GTDB lineage: Bacteria > Pseudomonadota > Gammaproteobacteria > Pseudomonadales > Halieaceae > Luminiphilus. The sequence goes on from CBFHPT010000004.1 coordinate 100,403, forward strand.
GATCCCAGAGGGAGATTTCGCGATTACCTCGTCGCGCATCAACTTGATGCACTAAGATTTGAAGGTCGACTTCGTCCCACTGTTCTAGTTTTGTTTGGGCTGCTGTTGTTACTGCATCTACTGGCCGCTCGTGCCGACTGGGAGCTTCGAGATGTGCCAAAGAATAGCGTCGTCAGCGTCTACACGCGCAGCATCGAAGGCTCGGAATTTAAGGCTTTCAAAGGGGTTGTGGAAGTCAGCGCAGATATCACAACGGTGTTGTCGGTTCTGCGCGATTACGCCAGCTATCCACAGTGGTATCACAACAACGTTGAAACCAAGGTGATCGATCCGACATCGTCGGGCGAACCACTCATCTATGCAGTCACCGAGGCGCCATGGCCCCTCGCGGATCGGGATAGCATTACCCGCGTAAGCGTTGAAGCTGACGATGTGGAAGCTTCCTCTGATGCGAGCGTTGCTGGCGTCCCTAAATTTGTTCGACTTAAGATTACAGCAGAACCCGATGGGTATCCGCTACAAAAAGGTCGTGTCCGCATTCCCGAGCTTAATGGGAGTTGGCTGCTTGAATTCGTTGATGAAGAAACCACTCGGGTAACCTTTTCGATGGCCGCGGACCCGGGGGGCGAGGTGGCCGCGTTCGTTGCAAACAGCGTGGTCATAGAGATGCCTCTCAAGACGTTGACGAAGTTTAAAGCGCGGTGTGAAAGTAAGGAGAGCTGATGACTAGCTTAGATCACGTCGCAAAGCCCCAGTTTGCCCTTGAAGATTTACTACGCGTCATGGAACGGCTCCGCGATCCCGACGGCGGCTGCCCCTGGGATTTGCAGCAGAATTTCAAAAGCATTGTTCCCTCCACCTTAGAGGAGTGCTACGAGCTTGCCGATTCCATTGAGCGGGAAGATATGGCACACACGGCCGAAGAGCTCGGTGACGTTTTGTTTCAAGTGATCTTCTACAGTCAGTTGGGCCGTGAGGCGGGCTACTTTGATTTTTCTCAGGTGGTTGATGGCTTAGTGCAAAAATTAATTCGCCGACATCCGCATGTTTTTGCCGATGGACAACTCGAAGGCAAAGTTGATTTATCATCTGATGATGCGATGACCAGCGACGATGTGAAGGTGAGTTGGGAGTCGATAAAGCGCGCCGAGCGTGAAGCCAAAAAACATCATGGAGTGCTCGCCGATGTGCCCGTGACTTTGCCGGCACTACCGAGAGCGCAAAAACTTCAAAAGCGCGCGGCGCAGGTGGGATTTGATTGGCCATCCATTGAGCCTGTTCTTGATAATCTTGAAATGGAGATTCGAGAGTTGCGGGAGGCACTTGGCGAGGGGGATGACGCTCATATTGCCGATGAATTTGGCGACGTTTTGTTTAGCGCGGTCAATGTCGGACGACACTTAAAGCTCGATTGTGAGTCTGTGCTACGGCAGGCTAGTCAAAAATTCGAGCGACGTTTTCAGGGGGTGGAGGCTTCCTCTGCAGCCGATGGAGTCAGCCTCGATGCACAAGACAGTGAAGAGCTGGAGCGGCGCTGGCAGAAAGTTAAGGCAGCTGAGTGACCCTTGTCACAGACGCGTAGCCTGTGTACTTTGAGCGCCGACGTGAGAGGCTAATCTCGATCGTACGATTAAATCAGTAAGGAATCCGTATGAGAATCATTCTTCTTGGTGCACCCGGAGCGGGCAAAGGCACACAGGCTCAATTTTTGTGTGAGCACTACAGCATCCCGCAAATTTCTACGGGCGATATGCTGCGTGCAGCGGTAGCCGCGGGTACCGAGCTTGGTAAACGCGCCAAGGAAATCATGGATACGGGTGGACTCGTGTCGGACGAAATTATCATTGGTTTGGTAAAAGAGCGCATTGAGCAGCCCGACTGTGCTGGCGGTTGTTTGTTCGACGGTTTTCCACGCACCATCCCGCAAGCTCAGGCGATGCTCGATTCTGGTATAGCGATCGATCATGTCATTGAGATTGCTGTCGATGACGAAGAGATTGTCAGCCGGCTCAGCGGTCGTCGCGTCCACCCTGGCAGTGGTCGCGTGTATCACGTTATTCACAATCCCCCTAAAGCAGAGGGTATCGATGATGAAACGGGCGAGGCACTCGTTCAGCGTGATGACGATCAAGAAGCAACCGTCCGCAAACGCCTTGATGTCTATAAGCAACAGACACAGCCGTTAGTGAATTTTTATCGCGATCAAACCGGACCCAAATATCACTGCATTAAGGGTGTTGGTTCGGTCGAAGATATTACCCAGCAAATTCGCGAGAGCCTTGATTGAGTGACTTTTTCCTTGTGATCGCTTGTCTAAAAAAATAAACGCTGTTAGTTTCGAATCAGCAAATGTGTTTTGACTGTTTTTCGACCGGAGATGACCATGGCTACTACTGCAAAAAAAGCACCAACAAAGAAGAAAGCACCCGCTAAAAAAGCCGCTGCTAAAAAAACCCCAGTGAAGAAAGCGCCGGCCAAGAAGGCAGCAGCAAAACCCGCTGCAGTTGTCCGCGCTGAAGCAGCCCTGGAAAAGGTGCTCGCGAGCATCGAAGCTGAAAAGTCGAAACTCCAAGACGCGCAGTCTAAAATGAAGGCTGCTCGAGAAGCCCGCAACAAAAAAGCTGTTGAGTCTGCACAGAAGTTGGTCGCACGTGCCAAAGATCGAATGGCAGCAGCGAGAGCTAAAGCGAAAGCGAGTCGCGAACGGGTCAAAGCCGCCGCCGCAGCAGCGCGTGAGGCAGCGAAGAAAGCTGCAATGAAAGAGAAGGAGGCGGCCAAGAAGGCGACCGCAAAGGTTAAGGCTGAAGCGGCTAAGAAAGCTGCTGCTGCGAAGAAAGCGGTAGCTAAGAAGAAAGCTGCTGCTAAGAAGGCTCCGGCTAAGAAAGCTCCGGCAAAGAAGAAAGCCGCAGCCAAAAAAGCTCCGGCAAAGAAGAAAGCCGCAGCCAAAAAAGCTCCGGCAAAGAAAGCCCCAGCAAAGAAGGCCGCTGCTAAGAAAGCCCCAGCTAAAAAAGCTCCTGCGAAGAAGGTAGCAGCTAAGAAAGCGCCAGCTAAAAAGGCACCTGCTAAGAAGGCTGCAGCAAAGAAGGCGGCTGCTAAGAAAGCTCCGGCCAAGAAAGCACCGGCTAAAAAAGCTGCACCAAAGAAAAAAGCAGCGGCTAAAAAAGCGGCTCCCAAGAAGGCAGCAGCTAAGAAGAAATAATAGTCTTCAGTGCTGTGAGAAAGCCGGCCTTGCGCCGGCTCTTTTGTGTCCAGACCTGCATCCGGTCCAGTTTGACCGAGGATGCTCTAGTAACACTTTCCCGAATCAACTCGGCTAAGCCGAGAAACACGTTGCCTGCTCTTACTTGCCGACGCGGTCTGCACCTAACGGAGCTGCCCGCACATAACCCCCATCATGTGTACCACCGCTTTCGAGCAAACATAGTTTAGCCGGGGTAGTCATTGATGGCTGAAATATCCTCGGGTGTATCGATGTCGCGGCTAAGATCGGTAATGGCAATGCTCGTTAGGCCAAGCTGTGTGTAACACCGTTGGAGCGAGCGGCCTCCGTTTGAGAACCAATCGCTGAGTTCATCGACAACGGCAGTTCGTAGGAGACAGAACGGCGTGTGTCTCCCCTCTGAAGTAGCGAAGACACCGGCCCGGCCTTGTTTCAGCTCTGAGTACAGTTGCGCGACCCATTGGTGAGGCGGTCTAGCATGGTCGCAGGGAGCGATTGCGATCAACTCAGTGTCACAGGCGCTGATCAGTGATAGCAGGCCGGCAACAGGTCCCTCATGGGGGTATCGGTCGCAAACAGTCTTCGCAGCATAAGGCGCGTAGCACCAGTAATTTCGTGGGCAGTTCACGATCGTTTGTGACTTCGGTATGTCTGAGCTGATAACGAGTCGATTAACTAGAGTTAATCCGTCGACAATCAGCAAGCCCTTGTCTCGCCCCCCCACTCGTTGTCCGCGACCGCCCGCAAGAATTCCGAGAGATACTGTATCCATGATTCAAACCCGAGCCATCCTGTGGGATCATTGCGGATTATCTCACGGGCAACCCTTCTGTCTCTATGTGCGCTGTTCTTGCAGTCGATACCTCTACCGAGTATTGCTCGGTCGCTTTTGTGGCCGGTGAAGAATCGATTGAGCGTCATATTGCGATTCCTCGGGCGCACAATCGACATGTATTGAACATGGTTCAAGAAGTGATGGGACAGCGCACCCTCAGTAGTGTTGACCGCTTTGCCTGTGGTATTGGCCCCGGATCTTTTACCGGCTTGCGAATTGCCACCAGCGTTATACAAGGCTTTGCCTGGTCTCACAGTCGACCCGCGGTAGGCATGTGTTCATTGCAGGCCCAGGCCTGGTCCTACGCTGAGGCGATGGCAGAAAGGGAAGAAGCAGAAGAATTCCTGTTGAGCACTATTGATGCGCAAATCGGGCAGTTGTACTGGCGTTGGTTTTATAGGGATGTTGAGGGTTGCCAACCTCTCGGCCCCGCTCAAATTAGCCATCCCGATAAGGTTTTACCGCCGCAAAGTTTGCAGTCGGATGACCTGGTAAAAGTATTGGGTACGGGCTGTGAGTATCAAGCGGTGTTAGCGAGGTCGTTAGGTGACTCGGTAACATGGATTCCCGATGCCCGTCCTAGGGCTCGTGAGGTCGCTCGTTACGGTTCATCATTGTTGGGGGGCTCTAGCGATTTGAGGGCGCCTGCGACTCTTCTTCCGCAGTACGTTCAACAGGACATTGGCTGGAAGAAGATTGCCGAGCAGGGGAAACATGGCTGATTGGTTTCAGGTAATTTTATTGGCCCTGATTCAGGGCTTGAGTGAGTTTCTCCCGGTATCAAGTTCGGCGCACTTGGTATTACCCGCTCAGATTTTTGGCTGGGTGGATCAGGGATTGCGATTTGACGTTGCGGTGCATATGGGCACGCTTATCGCGGTTGCGGCTTATTTTTGGCGAGACCTGGTTTCGCTTCTAGGCGATGTTTACCCACCCGCGAGATCATTAGGTGGCCATCCCGGTGAACTCTGGCGACTGGCGGTGGCAACACTGCCCGCGGTGACCGCGGGGATTTTGTTGAGTGACGCCATCGAAGCCAATCTTCGGGGTATCCCTGTGATTGCGGCAACGACAATTATTTTCGGCTTGTTGCTTGCGGTTGCGGCTTGGAAAGACGCTCGTCAGTCTCCTAGTGCCGATGAGCCGGTTTCGTGGGGGCATGCCATTATGATTGGGTGTGCGCAGGCGATCGCGTTAATCCCCGGTGTGTCTCGCTCGGGAGTGACGATCACTGCTGCTGTGTTGTTGGGGTACTCTGCGAAAACCGCCGCTCGGTTTTCATTTTTAATGTCAGTGCCGATTATTTTAGGCGCTATGCTGTTCATGAGCATTGACCTGCTGTCAGATGTGGATAGCCCCGTGTCTCCACTGCAGGTGCTTGTGGCGATGCTGGTGGCTGGATTAAGCGCCTACACGACCATAGCCCTGTTTTTGCGGCTTCTCGATCGTATAGGCCTAATGCCGTTCGTTTGGTATCGCATGGCGCTGGGGCTCGGTCTCATTGTTATCATTGTTACGCAGGGGGCATGAGTGTCACAGTCGAATCAAGATTTGCTCAATTTTTTACAAGAAAGCACGACACCTTTTCATGCGGTTTCGGCGATGAGCTGGCGTTTGGCTGCCGCTGGATTCTCTGAAATTGATCACGTTGAGTCCTCGGACCTTGAGGCCGGTGCCGGATATTTTCTGACTCGCAATGACAGCTCGATTATCGCGTTTAGGGCGGGGGAGGGCTCCGTCACGGATGGACTGAGACTGATCGGCGCACATACCGATAGTCCGAATCTCTCGGTGAAACCCAATCCAATTAAACATCGACATGGCGTCGTGCAGTTGGCCGTGGATGTTTACGGTGGCGCGCTCTTGAATCCGTGGTTTGATCGGGATTTATCCCTTGCGGGCCGAGTCAGCTTCGTTGACGAGTCTGGGGCGCTGCAGTCTCAACTGATCGATTTCGAAAGGCCGATAGCCTTCATCCCAAGTCTCGCGATTCATTTAGATCGCGAGGCGAACTCGAGCCGCACGATTAACCCCCAGAAAGATATTTTACCGGTAGTGTTGCAAACCGAAGATCAGCAGGCCCCGGATTTTCACGCGATGCTAGCGGTTCAGCTTAGAGACCAGTACCCAGAATATGGTGAAGTGCGGGTAATGGATTTCGAAATGTCTCTCTATGACACCCAAGCGCCTGCAGAGCTTGGAATGAACGGCGAGTTCATTGCGTCGGCGCGTTTAGATAATTTGTTGAGCTGTCATACGGGGTTGCGGGCGATCATTGACGCGGATCCAAGCCAATGGAGCTTGTTGGTATGCAACGACCACGAGGAGGTGGGCAGCGCTTCAGCGGTCGGTGCTCAGGGACCGATGCTTATGGATGTGTTGCAGTCGCTGGCATCGAGTGGCGAGGCGGATCGGAAGCTGCGGGCCAACGCTGTGATGATGTCAGTGGATAATGCTCACGCGGTCCATCCAAATTTCAGTGATCGACATGATGACAACCATGGGCCACGTTTGAATGGCGGGCCGGTGATAAAAATTAATCGCAATCAGCGCTATGCGACCTCGGGGGAGGGGGCTGCGTTGGTTCGGGTGATTGCTGAGCGATGTGAGGTCCCGGTACAAACCTTCGTGGTGCGGACCGATCTTGGCTGCGGCAGCACAATCGGCCCAATCACCGCCAGCGAGACAGGGATTACCACCATCGATCTCGGGGTGCCCACCTGGGGTATGCATTCGATTCGAGAGACGGCTGGGAGCGCGGATCCTGAATACCTGTATACGCTGTTACGCGGCTTTCTGAACCGTGCCGCTTAAGCTTTTGGAGTACTGAATGACCGCAAAGCGCGTCCTAACGGGCATTACAACAACGGGAACGCCTCATCTGGGCAATTATGTAGGCGCCATCCGTCCCGCAATCGCTGCGTCTGAGCAGGACTCGGTGAATGCGTATCTTTTCCTCGCGGATTACCACGCGTTGATCAAGTGTCAGGACCCGGCGTTGGTTGCGCGCTCGAGCCTAGAAATCGCTGCAACATGGCTTGCCCTGGGACTTGATCCTGCTAAGGCACATTTCTATCGCCAGTCGGACATTCCCGAGATTGCCGAGCTCTGTTGGGTCTTTAGTTGTAATGCAGCAAAGGGACTGATGAATCGAGCCCACGCCTATAAAGCGGCCGTTCAAGTCAATGAAGATAACGGTGAAGACCCAGATTACGGCATCACGATGGGCCTTTTTTCCTATCCGGTTTTAATGGCCGCAGACATTCTCATGTTTAATGCTCATGAAGTCCCGGTGGGTCGCGACCAGATACAGCATGTCGAAATGGCTCGTGATATTGCCCAGCGGTTTAATCACAATTTTGCCGATATCTTCACGCTGCCCACTGCACTGCTGGATGACAACGTCGCGGTCTTACAAGGCCTTGATGGACGGAAAATGAGTAAGAGTTATGGCAACACGATTCCCTTATTTGGTAGCGAAAAGCAGCTCAAAAAGGGCATCAACAAAGTAAAGACAAATCTGCTGGAGCCTGGGGAGCCCAAAGACCCCGACGATTCGACCGTGTTTCAGATTTGGAGTGCATTTGCCGACGAATCAGAGCGACAACAGATGCATCAAGCGTTTTTGAATGGCATCGCGTGGGGTGAGGCGAAGAAGCAGTTGTTTGAACGGGTAAATGACGAACTCGCACCCGCGCGGAGCCGCTATGAAGCACTGATGGCTGATCCCAGCAACGTTGAGCAGGTGCTGCAAGAGGGTGCTCAGCGCTTGAGACCGCAAGCTGAGGCATTGATGGCGAAGGTTCGTGACGCGGTGGGCTTGCGGCCGTACGCCTGACCAGCAAACCGGTGGTCGTTGATAAGACCCCTGTACCTGCTGTGGGCCTCTTGAAGTGTAGCCAGAGCGCGTTGCACGCAGCCGTCAGTCAAGAGACCAGGATAGACCCACCACGGCACTGCGCGGCTCTCCGACAAAGTAGCGATACTGCCCAAATCCAAAGTCGGCGCGTTCCGCATAGCTCTCATCGAGAAGGTTCGTAATCATAATACTGAGCTTGGTTCGCTCATTGACGTGCATGTCAGCGCGCAGATTCACGAGTTCATGACCGGCATAACCGTGTGCATTATTCGGATCGATGAAATATTCGTCTAGCCAGACGTACTCAAGCTCCGCTTTCATGGGCTTATTGCCCAGGGACGTGTTGGCGCCTACACGCGCGCTACCAAAGTGACTGGGCGCTGTATCGATATCGTTGCCCTCGATATCGCCGCGAGAGCCGATAAGTTCAATTGGACTGGCATAGCGATGCTCGGCGACGGAGGCAGCGAGTGCCGCGTACCAGACGTCATTGAATTGCCAGTCGAGTTCAATCTCGACGCCTTCGTGATCAGTCGCCGCGCCGCTGACGTTCTGTCGATCCCGATCCTGAAAAATCACTTCGTCCTTGCGCATCCAATAGCCGTTGATCGCGTAGCTCAGACCATTGGTGAGTAGGCCGCGAATCCCCACTTCAAAACTGTCAATTTGCTCGCTATCAATGTCCGCAACTTGCTGCCCCGACTGTAGCCGGTATAGCTCAGATGTTTGAGGCGCCCGGAATCCGCGGGCTACACGGGTATAGAGTCGCGCTGCGCCCAAGTCGTAACTGAGTGCGGCATTACCCGACCAGTTACCAAAGCTGTCCGAACGGTCTGCGGGCCGATAGAAACGGCAGGCCGAGGCAGTGGGCTCACAGGCGTCGCCATCACCGGTGAGGTTATCGTAGTCGTAGTCGGTGTCTTCAAGGCGAATGCCGCCATCGAGTCGAAAAGCGTCGCTGAGTTGAACGTTGCCTTGTGCAAAGAGCCCGATGACTAAAGCGTCGACCTCGTAATCGTAGTGAACGCCCTCAGGCTGATTGGGGCTGAATGGGAATTCCTGGATTTCGTCGAGCCAACCTTGGGTGAAATCGACGTCAACACCGAGCATCCAATCCGAGCGGTCGCTGGTATTGGTAAATGCAGATTGCAGGCCGAAGCTAGTATGGCCGTTGCGTTCGACGGGTTGCCACGGCAGAAAATGCTGCAGGAACTCCATTTCGTTCTGTCGGAAGTAGGGTGTCAGGCGGATACTACGGCCATCGGTGAGTTCTCGGGTGCCGGTGACCTGTGCCCTGACGGACCAGGCGTCCCGATAGGCCTCGGGATTTGGGTTTTGTTCGCGCGCATCGTCGTCTTTGTAGGCTTCAAAGCCTTGAAGATAGCCCGCGGTTTCCTGGTTGAGATTGCTGCCATCAATGATCCCGGTCATGGACCAGTTGCCAACATCTCGATCACTGCGAATCGTTAACTTCTGCTGGTCGTAGCCCGAGTCATCTTGATACCCACCATAGGATGCCGCCTGCAGATTGATGGCGGTACCGTTTTCGGGGAGTGCCGCACTTGCTAGCACTCGGTAGTAGTCTCTCGATCCAGCCTCGACGCGCACCGCATTAGCCGCTGTATCCGCCGACGCCGAGATGACGTTGATGACCCCGTGCATAGCATTGCTGCCGTAGACGGCGGTCGACGGCCCCTTCACGACCTCCACAACCCCCGCTTGCGCAAGGTTGGCATCAAACAATTGGTTGACGTTGCAGAAGCCAGGAGCGCGGATGGGCACGCCATCGGCCGCTGTCATAAAGGCGCCACAGCTGCCGGCACCAGTCAGTACCGGTGATCGCATTGATATCAGCGACTCTTGCCCGTTACCTCGGCTGATCCAGGTGCCAGCCACCCGCTGAAAGAGCTGATTACTGTGCTGCAGGGACGTAAATGCAATAGCCTCGCTATCGATTACCGACCACGCTACTGGCAGATCTGCGCCCACCGTAGCTCCGCGAGTGGCGGTGACGAGTACCGTCTCCAGCGATTCAGCGTCACTATTGCTTTCCTGCGCGCCTGCGCTGTGAGCACAGAGAGTGCTGCCCGTCAGTGCGATGGGCAGTAACCAGGTGTATACCTTCATGGGCGAACCTTTTTGTAGTCTTGTTATTTGCCGATGACTTCTTGGAACTTGGGCAAGGTGGAATGGCCGTTAGGCATGTTAGTCATCCTGCCCCTGTATTAAAAGGCGGTTGCGCGCGTAAAATCCAAACCACTACTCAAGGAGAGCTGGCATGTCGCGGGTTTTAGCAACAAACCATGACCTACCTATTCGCACTGACGAACCCGTGCACTCAGGAAAAGTGCGATCTGTCTATTGGCTGACCCCGGAGGATAGTGCTCGACTGATTGCCGAACGCGGCTATGAAGTGGCATCCAACGCCGAATTGGCAGTCATGGTGGTGTCTGATCGCATTTCTGCCTTCGACTGCATATGGCAGGGCGAGGGCGGATTGGCTGGGGTGCCGGGGAAGGGCGCCGCGATCAATGCGATTGCCCAATACTGGTTTCAGTGCTTTCGAGATGCGGGGCTTGCTCGCAGCCACATTCTTGAGGTGCCGCATCCTCTGGTTTGGATTGTGCAGCGGGCAGCGCCAGTTAAAATCGAAGGCATCGCACGCCGCTATATCACAGGCTCACTCTGGCGCGCGTATTCGGCGGGCGAGCGCGAATTCTGCGGTATTCGATTGCCCGAGGGGTTGCTTCGAAATCAACGATTATCCGAACTGCTGATCACGCCCTCAAGCAAAGGCGTACTGACCGGATTGAGCGGCATCCCCGAAGTGGATGACGTTAATATTTCTAAAGCAGACATCCAACAGCATTGGCAGGCATTAGGATTTAGAGCCGCGACAGATATCGATCGCTATGAACAGTTGCTGCGAGAGGGCTTTGAGCTTATTGAAGACGCCTGTGCCCGCCGCGGTCAGGTGTTTGTGGATACTAAGTTCGAGTTTGGTTATTGCGAAACCCTCGACGGAGGGAGCGAGATGGTTTACATGGATGAGGTTGGAACACCTGACTCATCGCGCTTGTGGGACGCCGCGGCGCTGTCTGAGGGGCGAGTGGTGGAAAACAGCAAAGAAGGTTTCAGGCAAGCGTTACTCACTTTAGCCCAGGATCCTGATATTTTGTTAAACAAAGATCGAATGGCAGAGCGGCTTGAATTTGCCGAGCAGACGCTGCTCCCAAAAGCCATGTTGGAGTCGGTATCAGGGGTCTATGTTGATCTCGCTGAGACCTTAACAGGTGCCTCCCTGCCGGTGCCGGTAGATCCGCGAGGCGAGATAGAGCGTCTTCTCGCGGGCGAGTTTAAACTTTGCTAGTTTACAGGGGTCTAAGAACGGCATTGATGGTTGAAACTGTTAAAGTAAAGGCTTCGAGCACTAACGACCTAGTTATCCGGTTACTTAATTACCCAGTGGCCCAAAGATCCAAAGACCTAATGAGGAGTGGCGTTAATGAAAATCGCTAAACGCCAACTGTTTTCTTTACCCTCTGCCCTGATATTGGCATCTCTAATCGCGACTGCTGGTTGCACAGGCATGTCGGGTGAGCCTGAGGTTACTCACGACGGCCTCGTTGAGTTACCCGATGCCAAAGTGGATACGGTTTACGAAAAACCTGGCGCGGATCTCTCGGCCTATGCGCAGTACGCCGTCGAAGACTGTTCGGTCTCTTTTCGCAGTAATTGGCTCCGGGATCAAAACAGCGGTCGGCGAAGCATGGACCAGCGCGTTACCGAAGAGGATATGAACGCTATCAGAGGTCAGCTGGCCACCCTGTGTGACGAAGAATTCCTGGCGGCGATGTCACGAGAGCCTGCCTATCCACTGGTTGACCCCAGTGAGTCGCCTGCGGGCACTCTGGTGCTGCGCCCCAGTATTATCAATCTTGATGTGACAGCACCGGATACCGGTATGGCCGGTCGCAGTCGTTCTTATACGACGGAATCGGGTGAGATGACCTTGTTCCTTGAACTTGAGGATGCGGCGACTGGCGATACTCTCTATCGCATTGTTGATCGAACGCGCGCGAGCACCACTATGCGTATGGAGTGGACAAATCGCGTTACTAACATGGCGGACGCAAAACGTATCTTGCGAGCCTGGGGGGATGAGCTCCGAGCTGGTTTCGATCGTGTGATTGCGCAGCCATAAGTTACCGCTTAGACGAAACGATTAACCGATAATTTTTAGGGGGAGAACGTGCCGCAACTGATAAAACTCACTGAAAAATTAAGTGTCTCAGGTCAGCCTGAACCGAGTGAAATGGGTGCGATTGCAAGCCGTGGCTTCAAAGTTGTGGTTTGTAACCGACCCGATAACGAATCACCGGGGCAGCCAAGCATGGATGATATGCAGGCTGCTACCGAGGCGGCGGGGATGAAATTTGTGCGCTATCCGGTGACGCCCGCAACGTTTCCCGGCAGCGATTTAGCCGGTCTTGGACAGGTTTTCGATGGTTCGGACAATGTCTATGCCTACTGCAGAACCGGCACCCGCTCCGCAAATCTTTGGGTCGCCTCCCGTTCAGCGGCAGAAAAAGCGGCAGCCGCTGAATCGGCTCGAGCGTATGGCGTTGATTTATCGCTCGCAGACCGGTTGTCGTAATTGCCGACCGCGCCCTTCGATAGTTAAGCTTAGGGTGCGGACTGCTTGGGACGCGCAGCGAGCACGTTACCAAGAGCCTCGAGTGCCTGTTTAGCCTCACCCTGTAATCGGCTGCAAAGCGCTACCAGCGTTGGTGCAGTGTTGGACGGGGAATTATGCTGCGGGTGGTACGCCTCGACCACAACGGCATAATCGTGCCATTGGGATTCGCTCACCGCCTGCAGTTTATAGAGCTGCACAGCGATGGTCGCGTCGGGGGCTACGGTGTTGTGCGAGAGTCGAGCAAACTCCGTCCCGGCAACACACTGCGCGAACGCCGCGTCTGATTTTACAACTCGCCACCCCTCGCTGCGCAACGTTGCCCCCATGCTGCTACCCCCAAGGATTTTTTGGTGCGCGGCAGCGAGTTCTGCGGGAGGTGATGCGAGAAAGCAGGTCAGTGCCAATGTTCGACAGATTTTTGCGCCTTCATGCACGCTATAGAGATTGGCGAGACGCGTATTTTCCGCCTGGGTGATGATTTCGACCCCGTAACTACCGAAGCGGGCTTCAATGTTGTCGCTGTTCAAGGACGTTCCTTTTTGCAGCCGCATCTGTCATCAAGGGTATTCTATCGACACTTAAAATGACGGCGAGTAACCTTGGCCGTGTACTTGTGTCGTCTTCACATTATTTGGAGAGTGTATGTTTTCTGCGATTCAGTTAGCTACGTTAAAATTCACTTTGTCGGCACGGCCAGAGGTTGCTAGGGCAGCGGCAAGGCGCCTTCTGGGTACCATGATCGCAGTGGTTTGTTTGGTCAGCGCTTCAGCCCAAGGCCAGACGACTGATGCTCAAGCTGATCTCAACGCGCGGGTGAACCAGCTCTATGAGGAGCAGCTTGAAGAATTATTCGTTTGGTTTCACCAGCATCCCGAGTTGTCCTTTCGCGAATACGAATCTTCCCGCCGGTTAGCCGAGGAACTTGAGGGGCTGGGATATGTGGTCACCTCCGGTATCGGCGGTACTGGGTTAGTTGCGCTTCTTGAGAATGGCGATGGTCCTACTGTGATGCTGCGCGCCGATATGGATGGTTTACCTGTGTCTGAAAAATCCGGCTTGCCCTACGCGTCCACAGCCACTCAGGTCGACCGGAATGGCAACGAAGTGCCCGTCATGCACGCCTGTGGCCACGATGTTCACATGACCAGTTTGGTGGGCACTGCACGAGTGATGGCCGAGCGTCAAGATGATTGGCAAGGCACGTTGATGCTGATCGGCCAGCCGGCAGAGGAAAAAGTTAGCGGTGCGCGAGCGATGCGTGATGATGACCTCTGGGAACGGTTTCCTATCCCCGATGCTGCGTTGGCATTTCATGTTGACGCATCAAGCCCAACGGGCAAGCTTTACGCAGCCCCTTCGCCTTACTCAGGCTCCGATGAAGTCGATATACGGATTCGCGGTGTCGGTGCTCACGGGGCGATGCCCCATCGCGGCATTGACCCGATTGTCCTTGGCGCGCAAATCGTGCTTGGACTGCAAACCGTTGTCAGTCGTGAGCTAGCGCCCCGTAGACCTGGGGTGGTTACTGTGGGTTCTTTTCACTCAGGCACTAAGCACAACATCATTTCTGACAGTGCCCATCTTCAGATCACTGTACGCAGTGAATCCAAGGCGGATCGGGGCACACTGCTGAATGGGATTCGCCGCGTCGCCGAAAATATGGGGCGAGTCGCCGGGTTGCCCGAAGATCAGTTACCCCAGGTCACCGTTAACGAATCGGGGGGAGGCGTCCCACCCACACTCAACGATCCTGACATGCTGGCGCATTTGCGTGGCGTGTGGTCAGACGCATTTGGCGAGGATGTGTTTCATGAGGCCCCCCGTTTGGGTATGGGCGCGGAGGATTTTCCCGTGTTCGCCGTCGACCCTGATATCCCGTTCGTCTACTTCGGGGTCGGCGGGACTTCCCCTGATGCTTTTGCCGAGGAGCGTGCCGGTGGCGTAAAAGTTCCGTCACACCACTCGCCGCTGTTTAAAATAGAGCCTAAAGAATCAGTCACGCTGGGCGTTCAGGCTTCGGTGACGGGTCTGCTCGATTTATTCAATACGGTCACTGAGTAGCGCTGCGATGTTTCCAGTTTGGGATTGGCCGGTACGCATCATTCATTGGTATTTCCCGATTGCCATAGCCTTCATGTGGTGGTCAGGAGAGCAGGGCGAAATGGTTTGGCACAGCTGGGTGGGATATAGCCTGATCGTCGCTGTCATCACCCGCCTTATCTGGGGGTTCGTTGGTAGCAGGCACGCGCTGTTCAGCAGCTTCCTTAAAAGCCCGAGGGACGTCATAGCCTATGTAAAAGGGCACCCTTTCGAGGAGGTGGGCCACAATCCGCTCGGCGGCTGGTCGACGCTGTTGCTTTTGGTGCTTGTCCTAGTTCTGGGTGCGAGCGGTCTCTTTTCCGCTGACGATCTTGCGTTTGAGGGTCCCTTTGCATACTGGGCAGGAGACCTCAGCCCCGTTCTCTCGGAGGTGCACGAGATCACTTGGCCGCTGCTGATGATCGCGGTGCTGACGCACCTCGTCGCCATAGCGTATTACGTGCTGTTAAAACGACAACCACTTGTATCAGCAATGCTCCGCGGGCGAGCGGAAGGCAAATACAGCGATGGGGCACCTCGCTCAAGCTGGTTGGCGCTATTTATAGCGCTGGTTGTTTTTGGCCTACTCAGTCTTCTGATTGCGCTTGCACCGGTACCACCGCCTCTTTACTGAGTGGTTCAGAGCCCCTCTGTTAGAACGTGTCGCCTACACACAGCTATCCCCGACGGGGGAGGGGACGCCATTGTGTCTGCATTTGTCCCTTGTACACTTCTCTGCTAACGATTTCACGTTGCCTATGCCTGCCCCTTCTGAGGAAATCTCCCGATGACAGCCGCTCCAAAACACGATCCTATGACCAAAGCCGACCTCGAGGCGCACTGGATGCCATATTCAGGAAACCGCCAGTTCAAGGCGGATCCTCGAATGATTGTTACCGCTGAAGGGGTTTGGTACACCGACGATAAGGGCCGCAAAGTGCTTGATGGCCACTCTGGACTGTGGACTACGGGTTTGGGTCACGGTCGTCCAGAGATCACGGCGGCAGTGAATCAACAAATGGCGACCTTGGACTACGCACCACCGTTTCAGTTTGGACACCCCAAGGCCTTTCAGTTGGCCAATGTGATTCGCGATTTGATGCCCGAAGACCTCGACTATGTATTCTTTACAAACTCGGGTTCAGAATCCGCAGATACGTCTCTGAAGATGGCGCGAGCCTACTGGCGACTAAAGGGGCAGCCGGCGAAAACGCGGTTTATCGGGCGGGCGAAGGGGTACCACGGGGTTAATTTCGGCGGGATATCGGTCGGTGGGATCAGTGCCAATCGTCGCCATTTTGGTCAGGGTGTAGAGGCCGATCATCTCAGGCACACAATGCTGCCGGAAAATCGATTTACTCGAGGGATGCCTGCAACGGGCGCCGAACTCGCTGACGAGTTACTGGACTTGATTGCCTTGCACGATGCATCCACCATCGCCGCGGTGATCGTCGAGCCGATGGCAGGATCGGCGGGGGTCATACCACCCCCTGAGGGCTACCTCGCAAGGTTGCGTTCAATTTGCGACGCGAATGACATTTTGCTGATTTTTGATGAAGTCATCACAGGCTTCGGGCGATGTGGTGCGATGACCGGCGCCGACGCCTTTGGCGTTGTTCCAGATATTCTCAACGTCGCTAAGCAGATGACCAATGGCGCTGTTCCAATGGGCGCGGTGATTGCGCGCACTGGAATTTACGAGACGTTTATGGAATCTGGTGGCCCAGACTATGCGTTGGAGTTTCCTCACGGGTACACCTATTCGGCGCATCCGGTGGCCTGCGCGGCGGGTCTCGCAGCCTTGGACGTGCTCCAGCGGGAAAAACTGCCGGAGAGAGTGGCCGCGGAATCGCCTTTTTTCGAGGCGTTGCTGCACGATCAGCTCTCTGAATTGCCCTATGTCATGGATGTTCGAAACTACGGATTTGCTGGGGCAATTACGCTTGAGCCGTATCCGGGGGAACCAATGCGACGCCCATTCGAAGTCGCGATGCGCCTGTGGGAAAAGGGGTTTTTGGTCCGCTACGGCGGGGATACCATTCAGCTAGCGCCACACTTTGTTATGCAGCGCCCACAGATGGAAAGCTTGGTTGGTGCCTTAGCTGAGACGCTAAAAGAAATGGCCTGAGCATTGCTGTCACGTTGGCGACAGCGGGCTAGGCAAACTAGAATGTATGCTCTCATAAATTTAAACAAGGAAGCGTCCCATGCCCGCGCCCCTC
Source organism: Luminiphilus sp. (assembly GCA_965657905.1). Lineage (GTDB taxonomy): Bacteria > Pseudomonadota > Gammaproteobacteria > Pseudomonadales > Halieaceae > Luminiphilus. The sequence goes on from CBFHPT010000004.1 coordinate 117,317, forward strand.
ATGTCGCGCCGCGATCTCGAGTTTTATCTTTACGAAGTGTTTGCCGTTGAGTCACTCAATGAGCGCGATCGGTACGCGGATCACAATCGCGAATCCTTTGATGCGGCACTCGATATCGCTGAGAAGATCGCTGAAGACTATTTTCTGCCGATTCGAAAAACCGTCGATTTGAACCAGCCCGATTGGGATGGCGAGAAAGTGGTGATGATTCCTGAGATTAAGCGGGCATATGACGCTGTAGCTGACGCGGGGTTGATATGTCCCGACCAGGATTACGATATGGGCGGTATGCAGCTGCCCCTCGTCGTATCGGCCTGTGCACAGGGCTATCTAACCGCCGCCGCCAGTACCACCAACGGGTTTCATGCCTTGACCGCCGCCAACGCCAACCTGCTGGAGGCTTATGCGTCGTCGGAGCAGGTCGAAACCTGGGTACCCAGACTGCGTACCGGCGAGTTTGCCGGCACGATGGCCTTGTCGGAGCCACAGGCTGGCTCAAGCCTTGCGGACCTTCGAACCAAGGCAGTTCCTCAGGAAGATGGCACCTATCGGTTATTCGGCAACAAAATTTGGATCTCTGGTGGCGATCATGAGTTGTCGAGCAACATCGTTCACGCGGTCTTAGCGCGAATTGAAGGCGCACCACCTGGAGTTAAAGGAATATCGCTGTTTATCTGTCCCAAGTTTTTGCTGAACGAGGACGGCAGTGTTGGTGATCGCAATGACGTCCAGCTCGCTGGGTTGTTTCACAAAATGGGCGGGCGAGGACAGACGTCCACGGCGCTCAATTTTGGCGAGGGCGATGGCGCGGAAGCGTACCTGGTTGGTGAGCCCCATCAGGGCCTCAAGTACATGTTTCATATGATGAACGAAGCGCGCGTTATGGTGGGAACCTCGGGTGCAGCGCTAGCGATGTATGGCTACCAATACTCGTTAGATTACGCACGGGAGCGCCCCCAAGGTCGTAAGCCCTCCAGTAAAGATCCGTTGGCCCCGCCAGTGATGCTTATCGAACACGCGGATGTTCGCCGCATGCTGCTGGCGCAGAAAGCCTATGCTGAAGGCGCTTGGAGTCTTTGCTTATTCGCATCTCAGTTGATTGATGACTGGAAAACAGCACCCAGCCCAGAGGAGCGTAGTGAGGCATTTCAGTTGTTGGATTTTCTGACGCCCATAGTCAAAACCTGGCCGTCGGAATATGGGCCGAAAGCGAACGACTTGGCGATACAGGTATTGGGTGGTGCTGGATATACCAACGAGCACCCAGTCGAGCAGCTCTATCGTGACAACCGGCTCAACCCGATTCATGAGGGCACTACGGGAATCCAATCCCTCGATCTGCTTGCCCGCAAGGTACCTCAAAACGGACTTGCCGGCTATCACGCTTGCCTTGCTGCGATTACTGCGGATATCGAACTGGCCACAGGCGTTCCATCATTGAAGGTAATGGTAGATGCGTTGGGAAATGCAAAGTCAGAGCTCGAGCGAGTGACTGAAACGCTGCTGATGCGCATGGGTGATACTGATATCGATAAAGTATTGGCAAATTCGGTGCGTTATCTTGAGTTGTTTGGTCACGTCGTTGTGGGTTGGATGTGGTTGCGCCAAGGTGTAGTTGCGGCTCAAGCCCTGGAGCCGCTCGACGGCGAAGAGGGTAAAGAGGGTAAAGAGGGCAAGGAGTTTTACTTGGGTAAGTTGCAGGCGATGAACTATTTCGCACGCTGGGAACTTCCTCAGACCGCTATTTGGGCAGATCTGTTGGCGTCGCTCGACGATACAACCTATGCAACTGAGCCCAGCTGGTTTTAATGCGCAACACCATGGGTGAGGATGTCATGGATGTGTTAGCAGGGTTTACAACAAGCAAATTTATCGGTGGTGGCCTGTGAGCGGTTCTACAGGTCCCGCTAAGCAAGCTGTGTACGTTGTAAACGCGTTTACTACATCGCGATTCGGGGGTAATCCCGCCGCGGTGATGATTCTGGATGAGTGGCTGCCCGATGCGCTGTTGCTCGCCATTGCAGAGCAGCACAACCTCTCTGAAACGGCTTTTTTAGTGCGCATTAGCGATGATCGTTTTGGCTTGCGCTGGTTTACACCCGCCGCGGAGGTCGAGCTGTGTGGCCATGCCACTCTCGCGTCTGCCTATGTCTTACGCCAGTGTTTGGGCTACCGGGGTAATGAAGTGTTTTTCGAAACTCGGTTCAGCGGTGTTTTGGGCGCGCGCTTTTTGTCATCGGGTATCCAGCTTGATTTCCCCGCAATCCCCGTCGTGCCGCATCAGCCGGAATCCCAGCTGGTCTCGGCGCTCGGTTGCGATGTGGTCGCCGCTGCGATTCCCAAGGATCATCCTTGGAAAGCGCTCTATGAGGTCGAAAGCGAGCAGGTATTGCTCGCAATGAAGCCCGATTTTCGTGGGATAGCTGACGCAGTTGAGCATGCTGTTATCGTCACCGCGCGCGGTGAGCAGCATGATTTCGTATCCCGATTCTTTGCACCGCGATTTCGTATCAATGAAGATCCAGTCACGGGTTCCGCCCACTGCGTGCTGAGCACCTACTGGGCGGATAAACTGGGAAAGACTCAGTTTCTCGCTGCACAGCGTTCGGCCCGAGTGGGCGAGCTACGGTGCGAGCTCGCAGGGGATCGAGTCAACTTGATCGGTAACTGCGTCCTGTACTCACAGGGTGAGATTATGGTCGATTTAGCCGCGCCCTAGGATAGAGCGCGCAACCAGTTCACGCATAATCTCTGAGGAGCCACCATAAATCGTTTGAATGCGGGCATCGACGTAAAAGCGAGAAATGGGGTACTCGGTGGTGTAGCCGTAACCGCCGAAGAGCTGCAAGCATTGGTCAGCGACTTTGCACTGCATCTCGCAGCTCGCAAGCTTCAGCATCGCGGCTTCGTCGCTCGATAACTCTTCACGGGCATATTGATCGGCGCACTTCTCATAAAACGCGCGATTAACCGCGATATCTGTTTTCACCTCAGCAAGTTTGAAGCGAGTGTTTTGAAACTGGCCGATCTTTTGCCCAAACGCCTGGCGTTCCTGAACGTACTGAACGGTAAGATCCAAAGCGCCTTCGGAGGCCGCAACGGCCTGGGCTGCAATACCGAGGCGCTCGCGGGGCAATTCGTCCATGAGAATGGCGAAGCCTTTATTTTCCTCGCCTAGCAACGCGTCAGCGGGCAATCGAACGTCAGTAAAAAATAGCAGTGCTGTATCGGAAGCGTGTTGGCCGATCTTTTCGATTTTCTTCGATTTTTCGAATCCGGGAAGAGAGGCATCAACCAAGAACAGCGACGTTCCCTTTGCGCCTTTACCGGGATCGGTGATCGCCGCAACGATGACCAGGTCTGCGTGAATGCCATTGGTAATAAAAATCTTTGAGCCGTTGAGTATCCATTCATCGCCATCTTTCACGGCATTGGTGCGGATTCCTTGCACATCTGAACCGGCACCGGGCTCGGTCATCGCTAAGGCGCCTACACATTCGCCGGCAACCATTTTGGGCAGCCAGAGCGCTTTTTGTTCTTCGGTACCATGGCGGCTGAGGTAGGGAGCAACGATGTTGCTATGAATGCCATAACCCGAGGCAAACCCACCAAAACCCAAATATGAGAGCTCTTCGATCATTGCGAGGGTCACGTGGGCTGTGGTGCCGGCGCCGCCATAGGCCTCATCGACATCGGGGCAGAGCAGGCCCGCATTGCCAAGGGTATTCCAGATTTCCCGGGGAACCATGTGCTGCTCTTCCCAAGATTCGTAGAAAGGCGAGATTTCCTTTTCAAAGGCCCGTTTCGCCATATCCCGAAACAAGTTCATTTCATCTAGATCGACCGCTTGATTCATTTTTGAACTCTCAGTATGTTTTTCGTGTCAGAAGTATGGCAAATACTGAGGCAAGCGACAAAGCCTTTATAGTTCTCCGTTAACAGCCACCCAAGAGGTGTTACTTTAGACCAACTGGACATGCATTTTGCTTGGTTCGTGCTAGTTTATCGGGGTGTGCGCAGGGTTGCGTTTGTGCGTGCACTCGAGGTTACGGAGCAGGATAATACGGTTCACGCCCAGCACAGCCCAGATTACAGGGCTATTCGAATACCAACAAAGTGAGAGGATTACATGCGCGAATATAAGCAGTTTTACATCAACGGCAACTGGGTAGATCCCGCGACCCCCAACGATTTGGAGGTAATCGATCCGGCTACGGAAGCGACCTGCGCAACCATTTCGATGGGCAGTGAGGCCGATGTAGATTCAGCAGTTGCCGCGGCCAAGGCAGCATTTGAGACGTTTAGCCAGACCAGTGTCGAAGAACGCGTTGCACTGCTCGAGCGCATTGCAGAAATTTATCAGCGTCGTATTGGCGACATTGCGGAGGCGATCCGTGAAGAGATGGGTGCGCCGATCAAGCTTGCATCTACAAGCCAGGCGTACGCCGGTCTCGGTCACATTGTTGAGGCCGCCAAGATTCTAAAGTCATTCAATTTCGTTGAGGAGTTGGGTGAGCACCGGGTGGTCAAAGAACCTATTGGCGTTTGCGGACTTATCACGCCCTGGAATTGGCCAATGAACCAAGTGACCTGCAAGGTAGCGCCTGCGCTCGCCGTAGGCTGCACCATGGTGCTCAAGCCAAGTGAAGTCGCGCCCCTGTCGGCTTATATTTTTGCGGAAATTATGCATGAGGCGGGTGTGCCGGCGGGCGTATTCAATATGGTGAATGGCGATGGGCCCTCCGTAGGAACTGCGCTTTCGAGCCACCCCGACGTCGATATGATGTCGTTCACCGGATCGACCCGCGCAGGTACGCTGGTCGCACAGAATGCGGCGCCGACGGTCAAGCGTGTAACTCAGGAACTCGGTGGTAAATCACCCAATATCGTCTTGGCGGATGCGGACCTCCAGGCGGCGGTGACCGGCGGGGTGTTGCACATGTACAACAACACGGGACAGTCCTGTAACGCGCCTTCGCGGATGTTAGTGCCGCGGGCTCTGTTGGCGGATGCCGAGGCAATTGCTGTCGAGGTGACCAACTCAGTCACCGTTGGCGATACGACGGATGAGTCCACCAGCATGGGGCCGGTCGTCTCCAAAGTTCAGTGGGATAAGATTCAGGGGCTGATCAACAAAGGCATCGAAGAGGGCGCCAAACTCGTTTGCGGTGGCCCGGGACTGCCCGATGGTATCGAGAAGGGCTATTTCATTAAGCCCACGGTTTTCTCGGAAGCAAACAATGACATGACCATCGCTCGCGAAGAAATCTTCGGACCGGTGTTGGTGATGATCCCTTATGATAACGAGGCAGAAGCCATCCAAATCGCTAATGACACCCCGTACGGTCTGGCTGGCTATGTCCAAAGTGGTGATATTGATCACGCCCGCAAAGTGGCTGCTCGCATCCGCGCCGGAAACGTCCATATCAATGGGGCTTCGGGCGGGTTCGACGTGCCGTTTGGTGGCTTTAAGCAGTCAGGCAACGGCCGCGAGTGGGGTGCTCATGGCTTCACCGACTACCTCGAAATTAAAGCCATCGAGGGGTATGGCGCTGCCTAATCACTAGTGGCGAAGCTATGCTTCGCCTTGCGATATGGCAGTTTGGTCGATCAGCGCCCGGGGTGATTCCCGGGCGCTTTTGTTAATGAATTGAAAAACGTCGAGTTTGTTATGACGAGAGGTGCCGATTGGCTGATGTAATCCTAGCGATTGACCAGGGGACAACGGGATCTACCGTCGCGATTATGGATTCGCGCGGACGGATACTCGGGAGTGTCAATAATGAATTCCCTCAAGTTTATCCGCAGCCAGGCTGGGTAGAGCACGATCCGGAGGCTATTTGGGCGTCCGTCATCAAGGGTATTCGCAGCCTCTTTAGACGGCGGGTCGCTAAACCATCGAGTATTGCTGCGATTGGTATTACCAACCAACGTGAGACATCCTTGCTCTGGGACCGCGATACGGGTGAGGTCCTCAACAACGCCATTGTTTGGCAGTGTCGCCGCACAACCGATTTCTGTGAGCGTCTTCGCAAAGCGGGTCACGAGCCCCTTGTCCGATCAAAAACGGGACTCGTGTTGGATCCCTATTTCTCTGCGAGCAAATTTCGTTGGCTCCTTAAACACTCTTCGGGGATTGAACGCCGCCTTAAACAAGGCAAAGTGGCCGCAGGCACCATCGACAGTTATCTATTGTGGCGCTTGACCGGTGGCGCTGTTCACGCAACTGACATTTCCAATGCATCGAGAACATCCCTGTTTAACATTGATTCACTCGACTGGGATGATGAGTTGCTCAGCTTGTTTGATGTGCCTCGCAATGTCATGCCTGAGGTCGTGGCGTCGAGCGCCATCTTGGGCCGCACCAAAGGCATAACGGGTTTGCCTGATGGCATTCCGATTGCGGGCATCGCCGGCGATCAGCAGGCGGCGCTGTTTGGTCAGGCGTGCTTCAAACCTGGTGAGGCAAAGTGCACCTTTGGTACCGGTTCCTTCATTCTGATGAATACCGGTAAAAACGTGCTGCGCTCTGATGCAGGATTGCTTACCACCGTCGCCTGGCAGTTAGGTCATCAAGGCCCTGTTAGCTATGCCCTTGAGGGCGGCGCCTTTGTCTGTGGTGCAGCGGTGCAGTGGTTGCGTGACCAAATGGGCATGATAAAAACCGCAGCGGAAATCGAGGCCCTTGCAAACACCGTGTCTGATAGTGATGGGGTTGAGTTTGTACCGGCATTGACCGGACTTGGTGCGCCTCACTGGGATCCAGACGCCCGCGGCGTGATAGCGGGCCTGACCCGTGGCACCAACAAAGGACATATCGCTCGAGCGACACTCGATGCAATGGCGTTACAGAACGCCGATATATTGCGCGTGATGGAATCCAGCCTAGGTGCTCGCCTCAAACCCCTCCGTGTTGATGGGGGCGCCGCGGCTAACAACCTCTTGATGCAGTTACAGGCGGATTATCTTGGGCGTAAGATCATTCGTCCTAAAGTTATCGAAACAACGGTGGCAGGCGCCTGCTTTTTAGCGGGTATTGGCGTCGGGCTCTGGGGTTCGACAGAAGAGGTGACCAAAGTGTGGTCAATTGATCGCGAATTCGCCGTCGCGCTGCCTCCCAAGCGGCGCGAGAAACGGCGCGCAGCGTGGGATTTAGCTGTTTCACGAGCTCGCCTAAAGGCCCCCAGCAATGGCTGACGTCCTGCAGTTTCCCGGTGGGCGCGGTGACAAGCCGGTCAAGCAAACTCTTTGCAGGAACGGGCACCACAAATGGCGGGTGGTCAAAGCAGATCCTTTTGCCGTCCATCGGGGTGAATTGATAACCCGCTATCGATGTGAGCGCTGTGGCAAGGAGAAAACCCGGGCGCAGTAGGGCTCGGCGATATGACTACCCTTTGATGGGGATGGCCAGAGGTCCTTATTTAGCATTAGTCTCAACGACTATCACCACTGCTCGGAGATCGCTATGACCGCGATGATCTATCCCACCACAAATCCCAGTGCTTCAGAGGCCATGATCGTGGCGCGTGGGGAAGGTCCCTATATCTATGATCAGCACGGCAAACAATACTTAGAGGGCATGGCTGGACTGTGGTGCACCTCCTTGGGTTATGGCAACGAAGAGGTGATCGAAGCGGCTACCCGTCAAATGCGTGAGCTGAGTTTTAGTCACCTTTTTGGTGGTAAGACTCACCCAGCGGCGATCGAGTTAGCCGATAAGCTTGCGGCGATGGTACCGATCGATGGCGCTCAGGTATTTTTGGGAAATTCGGGGTCAGACGCCAACGATACCCTGGTTAAGCTGATCCGTTACTACGCGGTCGCCTCGGGCCAACCTCAGCGGGTCAAGATCATTGCCAGGGAAAAGGGCTATCACGGCGTCACGCTGGCCTCCGCTGCACTCACAGGCCTCGCTCCGAATCATACCCACTTCCAATTGCCTTTTGATGCACTCGGCGTCCTGCGAACCGGTGCGCCCCATTACTACCGCTGCGCCGAGCCCGGTGAAACCGAAGCAGATTTTGTCGCTCGGCGAGCGCGAGAGCTTGAGAGCCTGATTCTTGCTGAGGGGCCCGACACCATCGCGGCGATGATTGCCGAGCCGGTGAACGGTGCCGGCGGTGTCATCGTGCCCCCCGAGGGATACTTTGAAGCGATCCAAGGGGTGCTCGACAAGTACGGGATCATGCTGTGGGACGATGAGGTGATTTGTGGCTTCGGCCGTCTTGGCACTGATTTTGGCGCTAATCGCTTAGGTATGAAGCCAAAGATGATGGCCTGCGCTAAAGCGCTGTCGTCAGCCTATGCGCCGGTGTCAGCCGCGATCGTTAGCGGCGAGATTGCCGAGGCGGTGAATCATGCGGCATCAGACATGGGCGTGTTCGGCCATGGATACACCTACAGCGGACACCCTTTGGGGTGCGCAGTGGCGGCCAAAGTCATCGATATCTACCAGCGGGATAAGCTCTTTGAGCATGCGGCGAGCATGGGCGAATACCTCTCGAGCAAGCTTCAGGGATTCGCTGATCACCCATTGGTGGGTGAAGTGTCATCAATCGGTTTGTTGGGAGCGCTCGAACTGGTCGCCGATAAGGACAGCAAAAAACCGTTCGAGGGCATCAAAGTAGGCCAGGTCTGTGCGCGAGTGGCAGAGGACAACGGACTGATTGTCCGTCCGCTCGGTGGTAATCGAGTCGCATTGTGCCCGCCGCTCATCATTCAAAAGCAGCATGTAGATGAAATTGCTGACAAGCTGGGTCGAGCACTCGATGCAGCACTGGCTTGGGTGAGTGCCGAAGGGTTGATCTAGGCAATCTAGACCCGTGGTTCAGTTCAAAGCTTATGGCTTGGGCGCGGGCTCCATCAATGCCACACAAAATAGTTTCTCGGCGTCCAGCCACTGATGACTTACGACAAGGCCACTGCTGGCTGCCAATTCATCTAGCATCTCGGCGGTGTATTTGTGGGAGTGTTCGGTGCGGATTTCCGCGCCCCGAGCGAAGCTCAAGACCTCATTGTCAATGCTGACAGCCTGATCCGATTTCGCGACCAACGCCATTTCCACGCGATGCGCTGTCTCGTTGTAGCGCGCTTCGTGCTGCCAATTTTCGGGCGTAAAGTTTGCGCCGGTATGAGCGTTAACAACGGTCAGCATATTGCGGTTGAAGGCGGCCGTTACCCCTTGGGCATCGTCGTACGCGGGCTCTAACACCGCAGCGCTTTTGTGGAGGTCGATACCGAGCAAGATGCCGCCATCGTTGCCGATGATTTCAGCAAGGCGCGCGAAAAAGCGGCGAGCTTCAACAGGATCAAGATTGCCTAGCGTTGAGCCCGGATAAAAAACGATTCGACGTCCTGCCGGTATTGCATCGGAGAAATCCCACGATTGCGTAAAATCAGCCGCAATTGCGATGACCTCGGTATCTGGGTAGTCCGACGCGGTCTGCGTCGCAGCCTCTCGAAGGAAATCTGCGGAGATGTCGATCGGCACGTAAGCGGCGGGTCGAGCCGCCGCGAGTAATCGCCTTGCTTTTGTACAATTGCCGCTGCCCGGTTCGATAATGATGTCACCAACACCCAGTGCGGCGACAATTTCCTCGATGTTGTTTTTGAAAATGCTTGCCTCGGTGCGAGTCAAATAGTACTCGGGCAAGGTGGTAATGGTTTCGAATAAGCCTGAACCCGTTTCGTCGTAGAAATATTTTGGAGAGAGCCGGGGTGGCGTTCTTTTAAGGCCAGCGAGCACCTCGTCGACCTCATTAACCTGTGGCCGCGGGTTTTCGATGAAGCGCAGATTGGCAGGCGTATCGTCCTGCTTACGTTGGCGAACGGAAATCGGCATTACTTGGTCCTCGATCGGGCGAGTCTAAGCCCCGTGAATTGCCAGCGATCACTCGGGTAGAAGAAGTTCCGGTAGCTGATTCGCTGCTGTGCGGGGTGGGTGACGAAAGACCCGCCGCGCAGCACCCATTGATTGCTCATAAACTTGCCGTTGTATTCACCGACGGCCCCTGGGGCAGTTTGAAAACCCGGATAAGGTGAGTAAGCAGATTGGGTCCACTGCCACACGCTCCCGAACCAGCCTCCAGAGCTGCTATCCGGTGCCAGCTTGCTGGGAACAACGGCGGGAGCACATGCGCGTGCTGCGTGTTCCCACTCAAATTCTGTCGGCAGGCGCGCATCTGCCCAGCGCGCATAGGCGTCAGCTTCGTATCCTGACAAGTGCATCACCGGTTGCTCACCATCAATTGACCGAACCCCTTGCAGACTGAAGTGCTCGCTGTTGTTAAGCCAATGCAAAGGGCGTTGCCATTGCTCCGCGCACACGAGCGTCCAGCCGTCGGCTAACCACCATTGGGGGTCTCGATAGCCCCCATCATCAATAAACGCACGATAGTCGCGGTTGCTGACCAGATCCTTCCCCATGGCAAAGGGCTCGAGAAAATGACGGAAAGCGGGGCGCTCATTATCAAATGAGAACCCTGTATCGGATGCCCCCACGGTTGTGAGCTGGCTCTCAAAGTTAAGCCATTGATCATCACTGTCCCATTTCGCAGGGGTTGACGCAGATCCAGCGGGTGACGCGTCGATGGAAGTGTCGGATCGGCCAGTGCCAACGGTGTCACGGTCCGCGCCTTCATAACCACCTCCGTCGTAAATGGGCCGTGAGGGGTTGCGCGAGAAGCTGTACAGCAAATCGGTAAGCAATAACTCTTGATGCTGCATCTCGTGCTGGATGCCCAGCATCACCCGATCAAAAACACGCTCAGGTAGCGCGCCAGATAGCAGCGCATCCGTCATTTCGCCGGTCACCCGTTGCCGCCAGTTCAAGATTTCTTCCAGGCTGGGTCGGCTTAACAGCCCGCGCTCATGACGCGCGTGGGGGTTGCCTATGCCGTTGTAATAGGAATTGAATAAGGTGCCCCAGATAGCGGGTGCACCGGTATCGATACCTGCGGGTTCTAGAATGAACGTGTCAAAAAACCACGTGGTGTGAGCCAAATGCCACTTTGGAGGACTCGCGAACGGTGCCCCCTGCAGCATGCAGTCTTCAGGAGATAGCGAGGCACAGAGCTGCTCGGTATGTTCTCGACATTCGGTTAACGCACTTGCAAGGGCGGGCGCATTGGGTGGCGCCTGAATGGCAGTCATGAAGCGGGTCCGATACCGTTTGGAAGCGAGATTGTAGAAGATGGCTATTACATTCGCGAGTAGATGTTGATGTCGACATAGACAGGATCGGGGGTTTTTCGACCGTCTATCGACGGGTTGATGGGGATGCGGGACAATAGAGGGTCAAGACGCCGCCAATGAGGCGACAGTGAAAGTACTCCACATCGAAGCAGGTCGGCATTTGTACGGCGGCGCTTTGCAAGTAAGCTATCTGCTTAAGCAATTGCGGTCACAGGGGGTTGATTGCCACTTGCTCTGCCCCCCTGACGCAGCAATCGCCGAGGCATGTCCTCCCAGTGTCGGCGTGTCAGCGGTTCCTTTATCGGGGGACGCTGATCTCCTCGCGGTGTCGCGGATCGCCAAGGTTGTCCGCCGCGTTAAGCCGGATGTGGTGCACTGCCACTCAAGGCGCGGCGCAGATGTCTTCGGTGGGCTGGCTGCCAAACTCACAGGGGTGCCCTGCGTGCTGTCACGCCGGGTCGATAACCCGGAGCCACGATGGCTTGTTCCCGCGAAATATGGATTGTTTGATCAGGTCATAACGATTTCGCAAGGCATTTCAAGGGTGCTTGAAACCTGCGGTGTCGACCCGGTAAAAATCACCTGCGTACGAAGTGCGGTGGATGTCGAGGCTTTTGACCAGCCAGCTGAGCGGGCATGGTTCTCGGCGACGTTTCAATTGCCTGAGGATGCACTTGTGCTGGGTATGGCAGCTCAGATGATTGAGCGCAAGGGCCATCACACACTGTTTGCGGCACTGCCTCCGTTGCTCGATGCGTATCCCAATTTACATGTGCTCATACTCGGAAAAGGCCCGCTGGAAGCCGAGATTCAAGCGCGTGCGGCAGCTGCGCCCTATGCGGGACGCGTACACGTGGCCGGTTTTCGGACAGATATGCCGCGCATCTTGCCTAACTTATACGCACTGGTGCACCCGGCCACGGCGGAAGGCCTGGGTATAGCGCTATTGCAAGCAGCGTCAGCAGGTATTCCTGTGGTGTCCTGCCCGGTAGGCGGAATTCCAGAGGCCGTGCTGGACGGGGAGACCGGCCTGTTGTGCACCCCCGATGATCCCTCTGAATTAAGATCTGCGCTGACGCGATTGCTCAGCGATCCCGCTGGTGCAAGCAGAATGGGTGCAGCGGGGCAGCGGCGCATGTACGCCGAATTTTCTATCGCCACTATGGCTGAAGGGAATGCAGCGGTTTATCGCAAGGTGCTTGGCCAAACGCTTTAAAGCTAACTTAGCGGTCAAGCCCACCCATCAGCATATATTTAATCTCGAGATAGTCTTCGATTCCGTACTTCGATCCTTCCCGTCCCGAGCCCGACTCTTTTACACCGCCAAAAGGCGCCATCTCGTTTGAGATAATGCCTTCGTTGATGCCGACAATTCCGTATTCCAAAGCTTCGGCGACCCGCCAGACACGTCCAATATCTCGAGTGTAAAAGTAACTAGCCAGGCCAAACTCGCTGTCGTTGGCAAGCGCGATTGCCTCTGACTCATCTTTGAATGTCACCACAGGTGCGACGGGACCAAAGATTTCATTTCGAAATACTGGCATGTCGGCTGTCACGCCACTGAGAATTGTAGGTTGGTAAAAACATGGCCCCAAGTCGCTTCGCTGGCCACCGAGGACAACTGTCGCGCCGGCTGCTACCGACCGCTGCACCAGATCATCCACGTCATTGACGGCCTTTTGATTCACTAGGGGGCCGAGGTTGACGCCGTCATCCATGCCGTTGCCGAGTTTGAACGCTGCGGTGGCCTCGGAAAGTCGCGCGATGAACTCTTCAGCGATAGCCTCTTGCACCAATATTCGGTTGGAGCAAACGCAGGTTTGACCGCTGTTTCGGTACTTTGAAATCAACGCGCCCTGAACCGCAGCGTCGATATCAGCATCATCAAACACAATGAAGGGCGCGTTCCCGCCGAGTTCCATCGACGTTTTCTTAAGTGTTTTTGCACACTGCTCAACGAGCGTTTTCCCGACAGGGGTCGAGCCGGTAAAGGTCACTTTTCGCACAATTGGGTTGCTGGTGAGTTCCCCTCCGATCGCGGCAGAACTGCCTGCTACCACGTTGATGGTGCCCGCTGGTAGGCCTGCGCGCTCTGCGAGTTCTACGAGTGCGAGGGCTGAAAGCGGGGTCTCGCTGGCTGGTTTGATTACAACCGTACAACCGGCAGCCAGCGCGGGTGCCGCCTTGCGTGTGATCATTGCATTGGGGAAGTTCCAGGGAGTAATGGCAGCCACCACACCCACGGGTTGTTTGATACAGACGATGCGCTTGTCGTTACCGGGGGCGGGGATTACATCCCCGTCGATGCGTTTTGCCTGTTCACCAAACCACTCAATATACGAGGCCCCGTAGGCGATCTCTCCTCGAGATTCGGCCAGCGTCTTACCCTGTTCCGCGGTCATGATTTTGGCGAGGTCTTCTTGGTGTTCCATCACAAGGTCGAACCAACGTCGCAGAATGATTGCGCGAGCCTTAGCGGGTTGTTGCCGCCAGGATTTCATAGCTCGGCTCGCCGCTTCGATGGCGCGGCGGGTCTCTGCTGTGCCGGTCTTCGCGACTTCTGCGACTGTCTCGCCAGTGGCCGGGTTGTTGACCGCGAATACCTCGCCGCTGTCGGCATCACACCACTTCCCATCGATATAAGCTCGGGTTTTAAGGAGTTCTACGTTGTTCAGAAAAAGCGTCATGGCAAGCAGCGTCCTGTGTTGAAGGTCTTCGTTTCAGATTGTTAAAGCTAACAGAAAGTGAGCCATGTTGCCGTGAAGACTGCTCCCCCAAAAGGTTTAGCTGAGAGGCTATTGTCTACGGCTGGCACGCGTCTGTAAGGCATGCTTACGTACAAGGCTGCGTATTTGATCGTAGGTTAAGCCCAGCAGCTCTGCCGCTGCCTTTTGGCTGCCGTCGGCCTCCTTTAGGGCAGCCACCGTCAGTCGTCGCTCGTTGTCTGCGAGCAGTGCGCGCAAGTCGATGGGCCAGGCGGGAGGCAACTGGGTGGAGGTTAGATCAGCAACTGATGCTTCAGCGACCGCGGCCGGGGAGGCGGTCAGGTCAGTTTGTTCTAAAGCTGCTGAGGACGCGGTGGTAGTTGACCGTGGTTCACTTGGGCTACTGCCATTCAAGCCGCCAAACGGATCAATGATGACGTCACCAATAGGTTCTTCTGATTCACCCCAACGGAAAATGGATCGTTCAACCACGTTTTTGAGTTCTCGAACATTGCCGGGCCAATGGTGACGGAGGAGTTCCTCTAAAGCGTCGTTGCTAAACCCTGGGAATAAGCGCCAACCCAGATCGGCGCACATTCGCACGCCAAAATGTTGAGTAAGTTCCTCGATGTCTTCCGGTCGCTCCCGAAGGGGAGGTAGGCGAACCACATCAAACGTTAAGCGATCAAGTAAGTCCCAACGAAACTCGCCGCGATTTGCCATGGCCGGTAAGTCCGCATTAGTTGCTGCGATGATGCGCACATCGACGCTGATGGTTTTTTGCCCGCCAACCCGTTCGAACTCGCCGTATTCAATGAGCCGAAGCAATTTTTCCTGTAGCCGGAGCGACATGGTGCCCAGTTCGTCAAGAAAAAGCGTGCCGCCGTCCGCCCGCTCGAATCGGCCGATATGTTGTTTGGTTGCCCCAGTAAAGGCGCCAGCTTCATGCCCAAACAACTCGCTCTCAAGCAGGGTTTCAGTGATTGCACCGCAGTTAACTTTGATAAAAGCCCCCGACCAACGGGGCGAAAGAAAGTGAAGGCGTTCCCCTGCAAGTTCCTTTCCGGTGCCGCGCTCTCCGAGTACCAAGACAGGCTTGTCGATGGTCGCGAGGGTCGAAAGATGGTCGAGTGCCGCCGCGAGAGCGGGTGACTGACCGATGATCGTCTGGGCTTGAGGTTTCATGGGTTTATTATACCTTTAAAGCGTCACAAAAACCGATTAATAAGGTTAATAAAACCAATATATGACCCGTGAGAACCGCGGGATATCACTAAGGAATTGATTTTATAGTTAAAAATTTTATTGGCACGCCTCTCGCTAACTACCTGGTGTAGGCGCCGGAGTGGCCGGTTCGCCGAACTGGGAAAGGATTCCCAACCCACACTGCAACAGGAGCTACACAGCATGGACGCACTCGACGAACGATTTTTGGTTTACACGGTAATCCTCTTCATCTGCAGCGCATTGGGCGCTATGGCAGGTTTTAGCGCGGCGGCGGTGACGTTCGCAGTGTTAACCGCAGGTGTGGAACTGGCTTACTGGTTGGGCGGTGTGATGACAGCACCCGGCCACTCAGGCGCCCCTAGCTAATTACGGAGATTAAGATCATGGGTATTTTTTCAAGAATGTCAGACATCATTAACGCCAACATCAACTCACTGCTCGACAGTGCTGAAGATCCGGAAAAAATGATCCGTCTGATCATCCAGGAAATGGAAGACACCCTGGTAGAGGTTCGCAGCTCATCTGCTCGAGTACTCGCTGACCGAAAAACCGCTGCCCGGCGCTACGCTCAAGTAGAAGAGGAAGTGTCCGGCTGGGAGGAGAAAGCAAAGCTGGCGATTTCCAAAGGTCGTGAAGATTTGGCGCGAGCGGCACTGCAGGAAAAGCGTGTCATTGAGGAGGAGCTCGCCGCGGTTGATGCCGAGCTCAAAGCTACCGATGACCACATTACTCATCTTAACGAGGAAGTGGGTCAGCTCCAGGCAAAGCTTACTGATGCCAAAGCGAAGCAAAAGGCCATGCTCATGCGCTCAAAGACGGTTCAGTCACGGATGGCTGTTAAGCGTCAGGTGCATCGGGGTGAGCTCGATGAAGCGTTCAACAAGTACGAGCGATTCGAGCGCCGAATTGACAACCTGGAAGGTGAACTAGAAGCCATGGATATGGGCAGGGAAGGCCAAGGATTGGCCGACGAAATTGACTCCCTGTTTGAGGATGAGTGGCTATCTGACGAGCTCGATCGCTTGAAGAAGTCGATGGAGCCTGAAGAGGCCCAGTCAGATTCAACGAAATCCAACTGAGGATCAAAGGAATGATGAAAGGCCAGGGAAGGCCGTTTACACTCAGAGGCAATTGGATAAACGAGGGGAAGTGCAATGGATCCACTTGAAGTACTGTTCGTGCCGATGGTTTTGTTCATGATCTTCGTCGCGCCGATCTGGATCGTTATGCACTACCGCAGCCTGAACCGCTCAAGCCGTAGCCTGTGCGATGATGATCGGCAGGCACTCGACCAGATGCTCGCGACCGCCGACAAGCTGAACGACCGGATCGCATCATTGGAATCAATCCTTGATGCGGACCATCCCAGCTGGCGTGAACAAGTCAATTCCAAGGAGTAGGAAATGAGTCGATACAAGAAAAAAGGCGTTGGAGACCGTAAGCGTGGCGGTTGGGGCATGGACCTCTACCGCAACCAGTCAGAAGGATGGATCGCGGGTCTGTGTGCTGGTTTGGCCGACCATTGGGGCGTGCCCAATTGGATGGTGAGATTGGGTGCACTGGCACTCCTGATCTTCACGGGAGCGCTGGCGTTCTGGGCTTATGTGGCCGGTTGGATACTGGTTGGACCCCGTCCGACGCGCTGGAGCGACAGCGATGCTAGTGGTGAGGTCGAAGTCGAATATGACGAGGACAAACACCAGTTCCGCAAGCGCACGGTGTTTTACTACTCGGACTCCCCTGGCGAGCGCATGCGTAAAGCGAGTGAGCGACTCGACCAGTCCATGGCACGGGTTGAAGCGATGGAGCGTTACGTGACGTCGCGACGCTATGACCTGAACCGGGAATTCTCGAAGCTCTGAGGGTCAAAAGGGCAGCGATATACTGCCAATGTTCATCCAGTAGCTTTTGGTGAACACCGCGCCGGGGATGTCTTAGGGCATCCCAATTTTTTGTTGTGCTCGCTTACTGTGATCGCTTACCGTGATCGGATGCCGTGTTAGTCAACGTCGTCATCTTTGCGAGTGCATAAAGTGCCCACTTCGGTGATATCCCGCGTCTCTAAAGAGAAGTAAAGAAAACGCCCACCATGCAAACCCTTAAACCTTTTCGCCCTGAACGTGTCGGCAAAGGCCCTGTGCTGGTATTTTGTCACGCCAATGGTTACCCACCCGAGGCCTACCGTAGCTTGCTCTCGGGGCTGCCCGCTGATGTCGATATCCGAACAGTCGAGCACCGACCTTTTTGGTACCAAGGAAATCCACCACGGTTTCTGTCTTGGCAAAACTATGCAGATGATCTCAGTGCAACTCTGGCCCGTGAAAATATCGGTTCCTGCACGCTCACTGGCCATTCGATGGGTGCGGTCATTAGCCTGATGGTCGCGCTACGGCAGCCTGACCGAGTGAATGCATTGGTTGCCCTCGATCCTGTTTTGGTAAATTTCTCCATCTGGGCTGCAAGTTGTGTCATGACACGGATTATACGCCGGGACATACCGATGGCTTTAAAGGCAGAAGGGCGTCCTTCATCATTCGACAGTTACGAGGCAGCCTTTGAGTTTTATCAGCCGAAGCGGGCCTTTCGGCGTATGGGGTCTGAGCAGCTTTGGGATTATGTCAGGTCGGCTCATTCTCTCGAGCAGGATGGCTCAGTTTCCTTGCGTTGGTCAGGTGCCTGGGAAGCCTGCGTTTATCGGTCAGTCCCCTATGTGATGTCGCGACTGAGCAAACTTTGCGTTCCGCTCTTGGGTATCGCTGGCTCTGACAGCAACGTATTGTTTCCTCACGTGCGTGCGACCTGGCAGCGCGCCTGTCCGGCGTTGGATCTGCATGTCCTAGATGGTGGCCACTTGATACCGCTTGAGGCGCCCAATGATTGCGCCGAATTAATCACTGGTTTTCTTGGAGATGCAGGGATTCTTTCGGGGACACATTGATCCTTGCGATAGACAATATACCCCGTTTCGCGCCCTAGTATGGGGTGCCGTTCGCAGCTCATGGGACGAATTATTCGCTCGCCGACGCATGAGAACTAATACGTCGCTGCGTATATACTGGGCGCAAAAGCATCCGGAGGTCATATGAGTAAATTGCTGATTGTTGCCGACATCGAAGCCAAGTGCGCCGCCACGCCACGAGGGCTGCGTCTTGCCGAGGAAATGGACTTACAGCCCGAGGTTGTCGCTTTCACCTTCGCTGACCTTAAGCGTTTGAAGGTTGATCGCGAGACCGCTGCCGGCATTAAGAAACAACTGATGGCTGAGCGTCGTGCGACCATTAAGGCGCGCGTGGACAAAGTTGCTGGTGACAATCACAGAGTGAAGATCCATGTGGTTTGGGCAGAGAATATCCATGAGTGGATTATCAAACGCGCGTCTCAGGATTATGCGGTTGTCGTAAAAAGCCGGCACAAGTCTGAAGCCTTTGGGCATACCTCCACGGATTGGCACTTGCTGCGTGACTGTCCGGCGCCGGTTCTGCTCGTTAGCAAGAAGAAATGGAAGGGTGACGCCACGGTGCTGGCAACCGTAGATCTCGATGCGGGGACACGGACCAAGCAGAAGCTCAATGAAGATGTCGTGCTTACGGCGCGGCACTACGCCGAGATCTTGAATGCTAAGTTACAGGTTCTGTGTGTTATCGATGTCCCAACGTTGCTCGCCGATCTCGATCTGATTGATCCAAAAACTTACGCTAAGAAGCGCAAAGAAGATTTGGCACCCGCGTTAGCGAGCCTAGCTGAGATCACCGGATTGTCACAATCAGCGTTTAAGCTAAAGCGTGGTCCGGTTGCAAAAACGATTGTCTCCGAGGCCAGTGCGGCAAACGCTCAGTTGGTCATTATGGGCACCGTTGGTCGCAAAGGCGTCAAGGCCCAGATGATTGGAAATACGGTAGAAGAAACCCTTGGCCTTCTTCGAACTGACACGTTGACGCTAAAGCCCTGACAACAGCCCTAAACAACAACCCTGAGCTAACCAGGGTTTGTCCTGGGGCGTAGCTAGCTTGCATAAGCATTGTCAGCGCGCCTGGATGGCGACCTGATTCTCTCTTATGGAGATAGCTCAGTGATATTTCGACAGGAGTAACATGCCAGATCTCGATCCGATAGCTCGCTTACTGGAAGACCTCGACGAACCCCACTTCTACCCGCGAGAACTCAGCTGGTTATCCTTCAACGCACGCGTATTGCAGGAGGCCGAAGACCCTGAAGTCCCGATTATCCAACGGATTCGCTATCTCGGGATTTTTTCCAGCAACCTTGATGAGTTTTTCCGGGTTCGCGTTGCCGAGGTGCGGCGCCTTATCTCGGTGTCCTCAGGCGCGCAGCGGCAAAAATCCAAGGCACTGTTTTCGGCAATTCAGCAGCGTGTGGTTGAGCTGCAACACGAATTTGACGAGGTCTCTCGACGGGTGCTTCGGGAATTAGCTCGCAAACACATCTATCTCATTCATGAAGGGCAGCTGGAGGAAGGCCAGCAGGCGTTTGTGCAGCAGTTCTTCCAGAATAAAGTGTTGCCAGAACTCGAGCCAATTTTGCTGCGTGACGAGCACGCAATTCCGCTGCTGACGGATGAGTCCCTGTATTTAGCGATTGATATTGAAACCACTGGAGGGCCGCAGTTTGCGATCCTTGAAGTGCCCACGGCGCAGTTGGGGCGCTTTATCGAGATCCCCAAGCGTAAGCGACGCCAAGGGCGTGTATTTATCGTACTCGACAATATTATTCGAGCTTGTTTGCCCCAGATTTTTCGTGGTGTGTTTGACATCACCTCGGCTTCAGCTTACTGCTTCAAATTCTCTCGCGATGCAGAACTGGAGATCGACGCGAGCATTAATGAGAGCCTGATTGAAAAGATGGCATCGAGTCTCAAGCAGCGTCAACGTGCGGATGCGGTACGGTTTGTCTACGACGAGGACATGCCCGAGCGAATGCTAAATTATCTCCGGAAGCGCTTCGGTTTCGGGAAGTACGACAGCATGATTCCCGGTGGTCGCTACCATAATTCAAAAGACTTCATTGGTTTCCCTAACGCTGGGCCCAAGTATTTAGAGTTTAAGCCGTTGCCGCCAATCCGTATTGACCGACTGGAAGACGACTCAAGCTTGTTCGCCAATATTCGCGAGAAAGACGTCTTCCTCTATTATCCCTATCATCCCTTTGACTACATCGTCGATGTGCTCAAAACCGCAGCGCTCGATCCCGCGGTGTTGTCGATAAAAATATGTTTATACCGCGTTGCAAAGAACTCTCGGGTTGTTGATGCCTTGATCAATGCCCACAACAACGGCAAGCGGGTTGTGGTTGTCGTGGAGCTCGCCGCGCGCTTCGATGAGCAGGCGAATATCACTTGGGCTCAGCGTCTGACGGACACCGGCATCGAGGTGATCTTCGGAATTCCTGGGCTCAAGGTGCACAGTAAGTTGTTTTTGATCGAGCGTCGCGAAGGCTCCGATATCCGTTATTACAGTCATGTGGGTACCGGTAATTTCAACGAAAAAACCGCCAAGCTCTATACCGATTTTTCTCTGATTACCTTCGACCAGAATATCGGGCGTGACATCGCGCAGGTGTTTGATTTTCTTAAGTACACCTATCGACGCCCAGAATACAAACTGCTGATGGTGTCACCCCATAGTTCACGTCCAGGTTTGTTGGCTATGATTGACCGGGAGATACGCAATGCGAAAGAGGGGTATCGTGCTGCCATAATTCTCAAATGTAATAATCTGGTAGATCGTCAGCTCACTGAAAAGTTGTATGAAGCCAGTCGCGTAGGTGTGGAGATCCGGTTGATTGTGCGCGGAATGTGCTCGTTGCAACCCGGGATTGAGGGACTGTCGGACAATATCGAAGGCATCAGTATTGTTGATCGGTATCTCGAGCACCCGAGGGTTTATGTATTTCACAATCGCGGAAACCCGGCGTATTACATCGGTTCCGCCGATCTGATGACCCGCAACATTGATTACCGTGTAGAAGTACTCTGCCCTGTGCTGGACTACGATGCCCAAGAGACGATTCAGGCGATTTTAGATCAACAGTGGCATGACAATGTTAAGGCTCGTCGTCTCGATGCTGAGCAGTCCAATCAGTTGCCGCAACCGAAAAAGAAAGCCGCGGCCATTCGCTCTCAGGAAACTATTCATCGCTATCTGTCGACAGGGAAGCTGCCCCGTTATCCGAAATCCACGATGCGTCAGCCATCCGTGAGGCGTAGAAAGGGAGCCTAATTTTGGCATTTGGAAGCCTGCTTGCACTGCTCGATGATATCGCCGTCATTCTTGATGACGTATCGGTAATGACGAAGCTCGCAGCGAAGAAGACGGCGGGGGTGCTGGGTGACGACCTCGCAGTCAACGCCGAGAAAGTGCTGGGCGTGCGTCCCGAGCGAGAGCTCGCCGTCGTCTGGTCGGTCGCGAAAGGCTCCTTCTACAACAAGCTTATTTTGGTGCCGGCGGCCCTGGCGATTTCAGCGCTGATCCCTTGGCTGATTACACCCTTGTTAGTCTGTGGTGGACTGTATCTCTGTTACGAGGGCGCTGAGAAAATCCTCCATTGGCGCCACAAGCGGCATAGCCCCGAAGAGGCCAACGCAACTGTTCAACAGCTTGCAGACCCCGCTGTCGATCTTGTGACCTTGGAGAAGACCAAAATTCGTGGCGCGATACGAACGGATTTTATTTTATCGGCAGAGATCATTGTGCTGACCCTTGGCGTGGTGGAGGGGCAGGATATAGTGACCCAGCTCATTGTTTTGGCCGGCATCGCCAGTCTGATGACGGTGGGTGTGTACGGCCTGGTGGCGGGCATAGTAAAGATTGATGACCTCGGGCTGTTGCTCGCGGAGCGACCTGGAGACGGTGTACTTGCGCGGATGCGACAAGGTGTTGGCAGAGGGCTGCTTGCTTTTGCGCCGTGGCTGATGAAGTTTTTGTCGGTGGTAGGCACTGTCGCGATGTTTCTAGTGGGCGGCGGTATTTTGATGCACGCCTCCCATACAGTCGGTGACGCTATAGAGCAGGGGGTCTACCGATTGGGTATAGAGACGAGTCTTTTGCCTATGTTGATTGGCGGCGTTATTGGCTTGGTTGCTGGTGTGATTTTGGTGCAGGCAGCCAAACTGCTGCCGAGTAAATGTCAGTAGCCGAGGTGGAATCTTGGCGTCTATGACCAAAGCTAAGTCCTGGGGTTAAGGCTTGAGGTTAAGGCTTGAGGTGATTAGCTGACGTTAAGAACTCAAGCTACCGAGGACGAAGAAAGTGTTT
The DNA here is from genome assembly GCA_965657905.1 of Luminiphilus sp. GTDB lineage: Bacteria > Pseudomonadota > Gammaproteobacteria > Pseudomonadales > Halieaceae > Luminiphilus. The sequence continues at coordinate 139,713 of CBFHPT010000004.1, forward strand.
TGGTCCCTGCGTCGGCGGTTGCAAGCGCTTAGAGCAGCCAAGGACGTAGCTCCTCCCGATTACTAATCACGACCTGTTGCGCCCGCGGGTCCTCGTGCAAATCCCCGGCGTTGATATTGAGCAACTGCAGAAGATAGGGCACCAAGCGCGCTCGGACGCGCAAATTAAACCGTAACTCGGTCATCCCGTAGTCCACAGCAATAACCTCTTGCTGCTCAGGGCTAAGCCGGGGATCGGGAATCAAACGAATGTCGACTAGGCTGTTCCATTCTTCATCCTGATCCTCAAGGTGACTGGCAGGCCCCAATAGTTCTGGGATGCCGCGAAACCGGCTCAAAACAAAGTCTCTAAAATCTTGATTTTTCTCGCACCAGCCCCGTACATGCCATCGTAAACCTGTCCAAACCAGTGTGTGGGGCGCAATGATTCGGCCCTCGCGATCGGGATTGTTAACCGACACGTAGTCCACCTCGATGCGTTGTCCCTCGCGGGCAGCGGTGAGCAGTGGCCGGAGTACATCTGGGGATACAGGGCGAGTAGGGGGTTCGAGTACTTCTGTTTGTCCAAGTGGTAGCGCAAGTGAGCTAAATGTCCGATGCAGTTCGCTGCGATTGGCCAGAAGTTGCAGGTATTCCTCTGAGAGACCGCGTGTGACCCGAGGTTCGAAGGACGGGCTGGGCTCGTAGCCTTTTAGGTATCTGTTGTATACGAGGTTGTCCGGACCCACCTCTCGGTTGTAGACGTTAATGTCCTTGCTCGCTTGCTGACGACCAATACCGAAGGTTTCGATCAGGTGTCGGGTTGTCAGTCGTCCTTCCCAGAGCGCGATTACCTCAATGAAGCGGTAGCGCAGGAGTAGGTCCCATCGATGTGGCCAGCTATCAGTCATAGTCAAAGAGTATCGAGAATCAGCTTAATGTCGTCTATCGACGTTTTGGGGTTGACCACACAGAAGCGAAGTACTGTTTCTCCCTCGTGCTTAGTGGGTGTCACAAACGCTAATCCTTCATCGAGCAATCGTGAACTCCACGACTGATACTCCTCGGGTGTCCAGCCGACACGCCGAAAAACGCAGATGGAGAGTCGTTGCTCAACCACCATTTCCAAGTGCGGGTGGTCGTTGATCAACTGTTCGGCCTGGCGTGCCATGTCGATTGTATGTTCAACCGCTGCGGTATAGGCCTCGGTGCCGTGACAGGCCAGACTGAACCACAGGGGAAGCCCTCGAGGGCGCCGAGAAAGGTGGTGGGCATAGTCGGATGGATTCCAGACGCCGTCATACAACACCTCGAGATAGTCACCGTGTTGGCGGTGTGCTCTTCGTGCCGCTTCGGGACTGCGGTAGATCAGGGCACAGCAGTCGAAGGGGGCGAACAACCACTTGTGTGGGTCGACAATAAAGCTATCGGCCCGTTCGATACCATTGAAATCTGCTCGTACCGACGGTGCTGCCAGCGCTGCGCCGCCGTAGGCGCCGTCCACATGCATCCAGAGTCTGTTCTGCTCACAGGCGTCGGCGATGCCCGCGAGATCGTCGATGATCCCCAGGTTGGTCGTGCCCGAGGTGCAAGCAACTGCAAACAATCGGTCGCGATCGTCGTCGCTAAGTCCCGCGATGGCGTCGTGTACATGTTGACCCTCCAGTCGATGACCACCCACTTCGAGAAGATCGGCGTCCATGACGTGGGTCGCCTGCCTGATCGATGCGTGAGCGCCCCGCGAGGAGATAACCAGCCCTCGGACTTGTTCATTAGCGGGTTTTTGTCGACGCCACTCATGTCGGGCGGCAACGAGTGCAGAAAGGTTGCCCGCTGTGCCGCCACTGACGAATACGCCTCCGGATTCGGCGGGGAAGCCTGCGAGATCGGCGATCCAGCGCAGGGCCTGATTTTCTGCGTAAACAGCGCCTGCGCCCTCAAGCCAGGTGCCACCGTACACACTTGATGCACCGACAACGAGATCAAACAACGTTGCGGCCTCGGTCGGTGCAGCAGGCACAAATGCCAGCAAGCGGGGGTGATCAACCGAAATGCAAGCTGGCGCGAGAACGTCGGTAAAGAGTCGGAGCGCTTCCAGCCCGCCGAGTCCCTTTGGTGTTACCGTATCGCCTGCCATGGCCTGTAGTTGCGCGGGCGTTAACGGCGCGTCCAGCGTCGGTGGATCCATGCGAACCCGATCAATGGCATAGCGGACGATCGCCTGCGTCAATACTTCAATGTCTTTGGTAAGCTCGTGCATGAATTCCTCGGTAACAATGGAAGCGCACCCATATAGCACTCATAGCGCACCCAGACGGCGTCTTCCACGGGATTCGGTGCGACCCGCAATGGTGAGCGATCGATGATAGACGTGAATTATGGGTGACTTGGGCAGCCCCCTCCACCCCCCAGAATTGGTAGTACGGAGCCGAGAGGCGCGGAGATATTATGCAAGACAGCACTATGTGGGATCTGGTGGCGTTGGTCTACTTCGTTGTTGCATGGTGGGCCTATGGTTCATATGCCAAGCGGCGAGCCCAGAAAGGCGAGAAACTGTCCTTATCTCGGGCGATGCGCAATCATCGTGACTTGTGGACCGAGCGGATGCTAGCGCGCGATGTACGCATCATGGATGCATCTCTGCTTGCCAATCAGGAGCGCGTGGTGGGGTTTTTCGCATCCACCACGCTGTTTTTGCTTGCGGCGGTATTGACAGCGCTGACTCGAGCGTCGGAACTCAACGCACTGACTAACGATGTACCTCTGCTTGGCGATCAGTCCGTTGCAGCTACTGAAGTGAAGCTGCTGATACTGTTGCTCATGCTTGTGTATGCCTTTCTTAAAGTGACTTGGTCACTGCGTCAGTACGGCTTCGCCAGTGTCTTGGTCGGCTCTGCGCCCTTGCCAGACGAACCCGTCAATGCAGCGGAGCGGGCTCGGGTCGCGGAACATCTTTCTCGGTTGATGGACGCGGCGGGGCACGACAATAATAGTTGTCTCAGAGCTTACTATTTCGCGCTCGCAGTTGTTTTATGGCTGCTGGGCACAGTGCCTTTTGTGCTCGCAACGACGGTGGTGGTGCTAATATTGGCAAATCGCGAGTTTCGCTCGGGGGCCGTCGCTTGCATACGCGATGCTTACGTGCCGTTCACTCCAGATGAGTCACTGGCGCCCAAGGCGCCCGAGTCGGCCTAAGGTGGGTCTGCAAGCTGGCCTAAGCGAGCCGATCAGTTGATGGTCGGTGCAGCGAGTTGGCAGATAGGACATGACTCGGGAATGAAAAACTGGCCGTTTTCAGCATCCATGATGTCAAGACCCATTGCTCGTTGATCCGAGAACAAGGCAATGCGCATGACGTAGCTCGACTCGCTGCTGTTAAGCTGGATCATTTGGAATAACTCCACCGCAGCACCGCTGTCTAAAGCGGTTTTGGAGGCAATCTGCTCCATGTACTCTTTCGCGGGAGCGGGTTCCATAGGAACTAAAGGCTGCTGAAGAGCCTTCTCGAGCATTTGAGCAAGTAGATGCTTATTCTCATCGGAAAACAGCGTTGCCGCTGCAATGTTATCGAGATCGGGCATAGGGTTTCTGCTGAGTTGTCGGAACATCCGCGCAGGGGTGGGCGGACGCTCTCTATTAATTATGAGCGCAAAGTATAGCAGTTTTCCCGATGACGCCCTTTGACGATGAAACCGAGTATGCGATTAAGATGCGCGACGTCTATTGCCAGTTTAAGGCTTCAAAATCCTTAGCGCTGTGCCTTTCGAGCAACTGTTGATCCTCTCGGCCCCAGGCTCGATTGACGAGACGACCCCGTTTCGCTGCCGGACGTTCGACAATTTCGTTGGTCCATCGTTGTAAATGGGTGTAACTCTGTATGTCGAGGAAGTCACCCGCTTCGTAAAGTAAGCCTCTCGCCAATGCCCCGTACCAGGGCCAAGTGGCAATATCGGCGATGCTGTATTCATCACCGGCCAGGTACCGATGTTCAGCCAAATGCTTATCGAGCAAATCCATGTGTCGTTTTACTTCCATAGTGTAGCGGTCGATCGGATATTCCTGCTTGTTGGGGGCGTAGGCGTAAAAGTGACCGAAGCCGCCCCCTAAAAAAGGTGCTGACCCGTGTAGCCAAAACAACCAGTTGAGCGCCTCGGTTCGGGCTTCATGTTCAGTGGGTATAAACTGCCCAAACTTCTCGGCGAGGTACCAGAGGATTGCGCCAGATTCAAAAACACGTATTGGCTTATCGCCACTGCGATCGACGAGGGCCGGTATTTTGCTGTTGGGGTTAGCAGCCACAAAGCCACTAGAGAACTGTGCGCCGTCACCAATGTTGATTAAAAACGCGTCGTATTCAGCGCCTTCGATGCCGAGTTCGAGTAGCTCCTCAAGCATCACGGTAACCTTCACGCCGTTGGGGGTGGCCAATGAATACAGTTGCAACGGATGCTCTCCAACAGGGAGTTCCTTGTCATGGGTGGCACCAGCGATCGGACGATTGATCTTTGCGAATCGCCCACCGCTTTCGCTGTCCCACTGCCATACCTTGGGGGGTTCATAGCCTGGGGGCTGATTCTCGGGGGGTAATGGATCCAGTTCGTCGCTCATGAAAGAAATTGCTCCATGGATGGGTGGTTGGCGAGGCGTCGTTGGACTAAGGCGGACGTTCAAGCCGTTAGCGTTGAGGGTTTGTAGTTTGGCTACGGATAAGCGGCCATGTTGGCTCACTGCGGCAGGCAAAGTTGAGCTGTTTGATTTGTGGTCTGTAGTGACGCGTGCCCCTATGTAGCGGGTGACGGGGTATCGATTTCAATACCCAGTGCCTCTTGGGCTTCGTCGAGTAATGACGGGTCGATGGCGGGGGGCTCGACATCGATGCCTGCTGAGAGCGATTCAATAACCTGCCGCAACACATGTACTCGTGCTCGCCATTTATGACGTCCATCGACCAATAACCATGGCGCACTGCTCGTATGGGTGTGGGCGAAAAGATCATTAGTCGCCTCGACGTAGTCGTCCCATTTTTGTCGGTTGCGAAGGTCCTCATCGGTCAACTTCCAATATTTTCGTGGGTTGCTCAGGCGCTCCACAAATCGCTTGGATTGCTCTTTTTCATCGATGCTGAGGAAAACTTTAATTAAGCGTACGCCATCATCGGTTAGCCAGCGCTCAAACTCATTAATTTCCCGATAAGCGCGCTGCCACTCTGAATCACTGGCTAAGCCTTCAACCCGCTCCACGAGCACGCGTCCATACCAGCTGCGATCAAACACAGCGATTCGACCGGGTGGCGGAAGGTGTTGAAAGAAGCGCCACAAATAGTGCCGCCCTTGCTCTCTGGAATTGGGTTTGCCGATGGCGTGAACCCGAAAGCCCCGGGGATCCATTAACTGGGTCATTCTGCGGATGATTCCCCCTTTACCACTCGCATCGCTACCCTCAAACACAAGGATGGCGCGTTCTTCCTGTCGATACAGCGCCTGTTGGATGTACAGCATCTGCTCCTGAAGTTCTTCGAGAGCTTTACTGTAAGCCTTTTTGCTGTCGAACTCGTCTTTCAGTGGCTTTACAGCGCTCAGGTGCGGTGTCGACATGTTGAGCTTCCAAAATGTGAAGGGTAGGGGTGCTTCTAGACTACCGAAACACTCGGTCGTTGTCGTTTAAGCGCGGGATTGTTGCGATGTTCACTTGACGGGAGGCTTACAGATACATACTCTTTCGCGCCTCCGCCCGTAGCTCAGCTGGATAGAGCACCAGGCTTCGAACCTGGGTGTCGGGAGTTCGAATCTCTCCGGGCGGGCCATTTATGTCTAAGCCTCCGTAAGGGGGGCTTTTTTGGTTTGTGATGTGACTATTACAACCCAGATGACGACGCAGACGACGACCCAGATGACAAGCAGCCAAGAATTCTCCATCAGACCCGCAACTCAAGCCGATGTTGATCAAATCATGGTGTTTATCCGCGAGTTAGCGGAATACGAGCGAGAGCCCGATGCGGTGGTTGCCACCGAAGCCGATATTCGCGCGGCCCTGTTTTGCGCCAATCCCAAAGTTCATGCTGTGATGTGCTGTGATGAATCCAGAGCGATTGGTTTTGCCCTGTATTTCTTCAATTTTTCCACGTGGCTGGGCAAGCACGGACTGTATCTCGAAGACCTTTATGTGACGCCTGAGTATCGTGGACGTGGCGCGGGATTTCGGCTCTTCCAACATTTGGCGCAAGTGGCCGTCACAGAAGGCTGCGGACGGTTTGAGTGGAGTGTGCTCGATTGGAACACACCGGCCATTGATTTCTATGAGTCGTTCGGGGCAAAGCCTCAGTCAGAATGGGTTGGCTATCGGCTTACTGGCGAGGCCTTGCAGGCGCTCGGTGCGTCTACTCGCTGACTCAAACCTTAGGAGTCTCTGAGATTCAGTGGCGGTTGGCTTCGATCTCGAAGCACTGCACGCGTAGTTCATTGAGTCGCTCACTTCCCATGGCGTTTAAGCGTTCAATGTTTGCATTGGGAATGTCTTCGACAGCGGGGTGATTCGCCACAGCAAGACTGACGCTATCCTCACGCAGTAGATGCAACATAGGGTACGGCGATCGATTCGAGTAGTTTTCCGCATCCGCCGGAGTCGTGCCCGCAAACTGATAATCCGGATGGAAACTCGCGACCTGAAATAGTCCCTCGTAATCCAACTGCCGCAGGAGCCCGTCAACTTCGCCAAGAAACAGGTTGTAGTCACTGAAATCTAAAAATGCTCTGGGGTGGATTACAAAGGTGGTTTCGATGTCGGTTGAGTTGTCCAGCAACTGTAGTTCGTCGACCAGCATAGTGATGAGCTCATCGGCCGATGTTGCCGGGCTTACTGAGTATCGAACACGGCCCGCGTCGAGCTCCCGTCGCGCAAAGGGGCAGAGGTTCAGCTCGACGACGAAACGATTAATCCAGCATTCAGTGATTGCAATGATTTCTTGAGACTCAAGGGCTTGGGTTTTACCTGTCACAACCGGTTCCTATCAGAAATTGCTATTGATCGACGAGTGAAGCCACGTTTTGGGCTGTCATACTTATATACTTGTTCGTATGCACGCTCTGCCAGTACTTTATTCTTTCCGCCGCTGCCCCTACGCCATCCGCGCGCGAATGGCGCTCGCCTATGCGGGTATTGCCTGCGAGCTCCGTGAGGTCGTGTTGAAGCACAAACCCAAGGCGATGCTTGAGGCGTCGTCCAAAGGCACTGTACCGGTGCTAGTGCTGCCAGATGGGCGGGTGTTGGATGAGAGTCTTGGCATAATGGACTGGGCGCTAGAGCAGCGCTCTGGTGATAACAGGGTGTGTGATGGCAAAGCGATCTCGGGAAAGTTGAGCGTACAGGCTGATCTCTCCCCACTCATTGTGACCAACGATGGCGTATTTAAGTACTGGCTCGATCGTTACAAGTATGCCGATCGATTTCCCGCCCGTTCTGCCGCATGGTACCGAGACCAAGCGATACCGTTTTTGCGGGTCTTAGATGATGCACTTGCCACTGCGCACTGGCTGGATGGGGGTTGCTGGGGCAAAACCGATATTGCGCTGTTTCCCTTCGTGCGGCAATTTGCCATGGTGGATCATGCTTGGTTTGTCCGCTGCGGCTTAGAAAACCTACAGCGATGGTTAGATGATTGGCTTGCTTCGAAATGGTTTAACGGCGTGATGATGAAATATGCGCCGTGGACCCCGAGTGACTCACCTATTGTTTTTGCCCCAGATATTTTTGACCCCGACTTCGGGAAATATGATCTTGCCACATCAGCTACTGCTAATCCCATTGATAGCAGTCGTGGTGGTGTTTAGGAAACATGATGCTGAACCTACTGCCGTCAACTGCGAAAAGACTGCTCCCAGGACTGGGGATTAGCATCACCGTTGGTTTTGCCGCAACGTTTCTGAGCAATCAGTATGGCGCACCGGCGATGTTGTTCGCACTCCTGCTGGGACTCGCCCTGAGTTTTCTGTACGAGGAGCAGCGTTCAGCGGCCGGTATCGATGTCGCTGCGAGAACGGTTTTGCAACTGGGTGTGGCGTTACTCGGATTTCGAATTGCCCTCGGCGACATTCAGTCTCTGGGCGTTGCCCGCCTGCTAATTCTAGTAGCGGGCGTGGCCACAACCATTGGCTTCGGTATCCTAGTAGGACGATTACTCGGTATGAGTAAAAGGCAATCGGTGCTAACGGGCGGTGCGGTCGGCATTTGTGGTGCTTCTGCGGCGCTCGCGATTGCCTCGGTTATGCCGGCTTCGCCCGGGCGAGATCGAGACACCGCGCTCGCCGTTGTGGGGGTGACCTCGTTATCAACGCTAGCCATGATTTTTTATCCACCGTTGGTCAGTTATCTCGGCCTGACCGCGAGTGAGTCCGGCTTCTTTGTGGGAGCGACGATTCACGATATTGCCCAAGTCATTGGTGCGGGATACTCGATTTCGACAGAGGCTGGAGATCAGGCAGCCCTCAGTAAGTTGCTGCGGGTTGCTATGCTGTTACCCGTGGTATTTTGTATCGGTTGGGCGTGGCGTTCGAAGAGCGCAGGTGTTGGTACGGCACGACTGCCTGAATTTTTATTGGTGTTTGCCGCCATTGTGATAGCGAATAGCTTTCTAGAGATTCCTCAGGCAATTAGCGATTTTGCAAATAGCTTGTCTCGGTTTTGTCTGGTTACCGCGATTGCCGCGATTGGTTTACGCAGCAATCTCCGCAGTATTTTGGGTTTAGGTGCCAGGCCGCTGATACTGATGTTGTTGGAGACCTTTTGGCTCGCCACGCTGGTCTACGTGGCATTAGTCGCAATCCGCTGACTGCCGCGATCAGCTATCGGCGAGTGCTTGCTCCTCCTCATTCATCTCTGCGGGAATCGCTTCGAATAAGGGCGTTGATAAATAACGCTCCCCGGTGTCGGGCAGCATCGCTAGCAGTACCGAGCCCTCAGGCGCCTGTTCTGCGACCTCAATGGCCGTAGCCAACGTCGACCCTCCCGAAACCCCAGTGAGAATGCCTTCCTCGGCCCCTAGTCGCCGTGCCCAATCCATGCCGATGTGGCCGTTGACCGGCAGCACCTCATCGAACAGTTGCTTATCGATACTTTCTTGCAGAACAAGCGGAATGAAATCAGGTGTCCATCCCTGAATGACATGGGGCTCCCAGGCCGAGTGACTACCACTGGGTGAGCCATCCGCATTGCGCGCTTGCTGCGCCCCAGACCCAACCAGCGCCGCGTTATGGGGCTCTGAAAGAATGATCTTACAGTCAGGTCGTTCCTTTCGAAGCACTCTCGCAACGCCTGTGACGGTGCCTCCCGTGCCGTATCCGGTTACCCAATAATCCAGTCGGCTGTCGGCAAAATCTGCCACGATTTCGCGCCCCGTAGTCGCCTCATGTATGTCGGCGTTCGCCTGAGACTCGAACTGCCGCGCAAAAAACCAGCCGTTGGCCTCGGCGAGTTGTTGGGCTTTGCGGTACATGCCCAAGCCTTTTTCGGTTTTTGGCGTGAGCACCACCTTCGCGCCAAGAAAACGCATCAGTCGGCGGCGCTCAATAGAAAAGCTGTCGGCCATGGTAATCACCAGCGGGTAGCCTTTGGCGGCGCACACCATCGCCAGACCAATGCCGGTGTTCCCTGACGTTGCTTCGACAACGGTCTGTCCCGGCTTTAACTTGCCTTCCCGCTCAGCAGTTTCGATCAGGCTCAATGCGAGTCGGTCTTTCACTGAGCTAAGTGGGTTAAAGGACTCGAGTTTGACAAACATCGTGACGTGCTTGGGAGCGATGTTATTTAGCCGAACGCAAGGCGTATTACCGACGGTTTCAGTAACACTGTTATAGGTGGTACCCCGGCCTAATGCTTGGTTGTTGTCATTCATGGGATATCCTTATGGTGAGTTATTGATTACCCGCAAGTTACCGGTGAGGGTCGCGTAGATGTGGCTTATACGGTTTCGTTAAATAGCTCCCGGCCAATTAACATTCGCCGTATTTCCGAAGTACCCGCACCAATTTCGTAGAGCTTTGCATCCCGTAATAGGCGTCCGGTTGGATACTCATTGATGTAGCCGTTACCGCCAAGGAGTTGAATTGCATCGAGCGCGCACTTAGTGGCCATTTCCGCTGTGTAGAGAATAACCGCGGCGGCATCCTTACGGCTGTCCTCGCCCCGATCAAGTGCCCGCCCAACCGCGTAAAGAAATGATCGGCATGCGGCTGTGAGCGCATACATGTCGGCAACCTTGCCCTGGATGAGCTGAAACTCGCCAATCGCTTTGCCGAACTGCTTACGATCGTGCACGTAGGGCACGGCAACGTCGAGACAAGCCTGCATGATGCCCACCGGCCCCCCGGAGAGCACCGCACGTTCGTAATCCAGGCCTGACATGAGAACAGCCACACCGCGGTTAACTTCTCCGAGAATATTTTCTTCAGGAACCTCACAATCTTCAAAGACCAGCTCGCAGGTGTTTGAGCCGCGCATACCCAGCTTGTCGAGTTTTTGGGCCCGCGAAAACCCGGAGAAATCTCGTTCTACGATGAACGCCGTGATGCCTTTACTGTGTTTTTCCGGTTCGGTTTTGGCGTAGATCACATAGGTATTGGCGTCGGGTCCGTTGGTGATCCACATTTTGTTGCCGTTAAGCACGTAGTGGTCGCCACGTTTGTCGGCTCGGAGTCGCATGCTGACGACGTCTGATCCCGCACCGGGCTCGGACATGGCGAGGGCACCAATGTGCTCGCCGCTGCAGAGCTTCGGTAGGTAGCGCTCCCGCTGTGCATCAGTGCCATTTTTCTGGATTTGGTTCATGCAGAGATTGGAGTGCGCTCCGTACGACAACCCCACTGAAGCAGAGCCTCGCGATATTTCCTCCATAGCAACACAGTGTGCGAGGTAGCCCATGTTAGTGCCGCCGTATTGCTCATCGACGGTCATGCCTAGCAGCCCTAATTCACCGAATTTACGCCACATATCCGCAGGAAATTCGTTGTCCTTATCGATGGCCTCAGCCCGGGGCGCTAGCTCTCTCTCGACAAGCTGGCTAACGCTCGCCCGCAGCATATCGATTTCTTCACCAAGACCATGATTCAGTGTGGGGTAGCTCAAACGCATTGTGTTCTCCTTATTGGTGGCTGTACCCTAATCGCCGACGTATCCAGCTGCAAGTAGTCTGCTCTTCCTCAGTTTAGCCAAACAAAACGCACCTGCTTCGCGCGCTGCGCTGTAGTGTGCTTTTGTTGGCGATGCTGGGGTAGGGCGGCGAGGACTGAGGCATCGCGTCGCGCATCCATAGCAACAACCAGCACAATAACCAGAGCACTAAATCGGAGTTAGCATGGACCCCCTGAGTCAAGCCGCGCTAGGCGCAGCACTGCCCCAAAGTGTCAGCAAGCCGGAACGGATCGTTCATGCGACTTGGATTGGTGCCCTGGCGGGTATGGCTCCGGACTTGGATGTACTTATCCGTTCAAGCACTGACCCCATACTGTTTTTGGAATACCACCGCCAATTTACTCACTCCTTGATTTTTATACCTGTCGGGGCGCTGCTGTGCACTATAGTCTTTTGGGGGCTTGCGCGGCGGGTTCTGAGCTTCTCGGAGATTTTCGTTGTCGCCCTCCTGGGCTATGGCACTCACGCCTTACTTGATGCCTGCACGACCTATGGCACGCTGTTACTTTGGCCATTTTCAGATGCGCGTATTGCCTGGAATACCGTGTCGGTGATTGACCCGCTGTTTACCCTGCCGCTGCTGCTTTTTGTCGTATTAGCGATACTCAAACGGCAGCCAAAATTGGCCAGGGTAGGGCTGTGTTGGGCGCTGATGTACCTAGGTTTTGGTTGGGTACAGAGTGAGCGAGCAGAAATTGCTGGCCATGCCTTGGCCGCGTCTCGGGGCCATTCCCCCGTTACGCTGCAAGCAAAGCCAGGTTTTGCAAATTTGTTTCTTTGGAAAATCGTTTATGAATTTGACGGCAAGTTCTATGTGGACGCCATTCGCGCTGGGATCGATACCAAGATCTTTACCGGTGAAAGTATTGTTAAGTTAGATCCCAAGCATCATTTTCCGTGGCTCGATGAGTCGAGTCAGCAGGAAAAGGATTTGGCACGTTTTGATTGGTTTTCAAACCGTTATCTCGCAATTGATCGAGACAACCCGCTGCTGATTGTCGACGTGCGTTACTCAATGTTGCCCAACGAGATTAAGGGTCTGTGGGGTATAGAGCTCGATCCGGATGCGCCTGCTGACGCGCACGTGAACTACGTTGTGCAGAGAAACCCCAGCGCCGAGCGACTCGATCAGCTACTGACGATGCTGTTCGATTAACCCTGAGCGTTATTGGCTGCTAATGCGGCTATCGCTGCTTCGAGCCTTAGAAGGCGTTGTGCTTCAGCGAGGTGAAGTAGCTCGACCATTTTTCCATTGAGTCGAATGACGCCTTTACCCTGATTGGCCGGATCTTCAAACGCAGCGCACACCGTACGCGCGTCTTCGAGGGCTGCATCACTCGGCTTGAAAATCAGATTTGCGCGATCAAGTTGACTGGGGTGAATCACCGATTTGCCATCAAAGCCTAGTCTTCGACCCTGCAGACACTCATATTCAAGACCTGCTAGGTCTTCGATTGCGTTGTAGACCCCATCGATAGCGTCGATGCTATAGGCCCGCGCGGCGGTGACGACCGCTGCTAGAGCGGAGGCAATTGCGCTACGATCAGCATCAGGCTCTGCTCGCAGTTCCTTGTAGAGATCATTGCTCCCTACGACTAAACCAGCGAGGCGCGTCGTTGCAGCACAAGCGGCGATGTCAGAGCAATTCAGAACGCCCATGGGTGTCTCAATCATCCCCCAAATGGCGATTTCGCCATGGAGGTTGGCGTCACTCAATTGCTCATTGATGGCAAGGATGTCATTGGCTTCGCCGACTTTAGGCACAAGCACCCCATCAGGGTGTGCCTCGATAACCATTCGTAAGTCGTCGCGCCCCCACTCAGAATTAAGCGGGTTGACGCGAATCCAGCGCTCGCGAGCGCCAAAGCCTCCGTCGCGGAGTGTACTTGCTACCGTACCGCGTGCTGTCACTTTGGCCTCGGGGGCCACGGCGTCTTCTAAGTCAAATATCACGACGTCGGCGGGCAATATCCGGGCCTTTTCCATGACCCGGGTGTTCGACCCGGGCATGTAGAGGCATGATCGCCTCGGACGATCGGCTGTGACGGGACTCACGGCGTGCTTACGTTCAAGCTTGGGTGGATTGATAATAATCCATCAGGATTTGCGCAACCTCGGGGCGTGAGAATTCGGGCGGCGGTGCGCTACCCTGACCGAGCATCTCCCGTACCTTGGTACCGGATAGCAAGATGAAGTCGTCTTTCTCATGCTTAGGCGCCTCGCGCATCATCACAACTTTGCCTAGTTTCTTCGACCAAGCTGTGTGGTCCGCCTTGAAAATTTCAATATCAAGGGCATCGCTAGGCACGCTTTCATCAAAAATTGTTTGCGCATCAAATGGACCGTAGTAATCACCAACGCCTGCATGGTCTCGGCCAACAATAAGATGCGTGGCGCCCATGTTTTGCCGGAACACTGCATGCAAGACAGCTTCTCGTGGCCCCGCGTAGAGCATGTCAAAACCGTAGCCGCTTACCATTACACTGTTGGGTGGGAAGTACACATCAACCATTTTACGTATGCATGCGTCTCGCACGTCTGCGGGTATGTCCCCTTGTTTTAGCTTGCCCAACAGCATGTGCACGATGCAGCCGTCTGCGTCGAGGCGCTCCATAGCCATACGGCAAAGTTCTTCATGGGCAAGGTGCATGGGGTTGCGCGTCTGGAACGCGACAACCTTGTTCCAGCCACGCTCAGCGATGTCAGCGCGAATTTCATACGCGGTCTGGAAGGTGTCGGGGAAATCAGCTTGGAAGTAGCTAAAGCTCAACACGTCAACTGGACCGGAAAGTGCTCGATGTCCAAGGCCGGTAAAGGTCGCGACGCCCGGGTGTTCTGGATCGAGTGTGCCAAAGATCTGCTCGGCCATTTGACTAATTTGTGCGTCGGAAACCTCGTCGACACCGGCAACGTTCATAATGGCCAGCACGGGATTGCCGTCAACATTGGGGTCGCGTAATGCAACCCGATCACCAGGGTGTATTGAACTGTCATCGGTCAAGTTGAGTACCGGTACTGGCCAGAACAGGCCGTCTGTCGTGCGCATATCACGCGCTACTGACAACGCATCATCGAGGTTCATAAATCCGGTGAGCGGGTTGAAGTAGCCGGCCCCCAACATAACCGCGTTCGCTGCCGCAGCAGAATTGAGCAGCAAGGAGGGCAGCGATTCCGCTTCGCGCAGCAACGCAGCTCGCGCGCCGTCATCGGAGACGTATAAAGGGTTCAGTTCGGTTGAGCCATGGGGATTGATCACGTCGGTTCTCCAGTATTCAGTTGGCTAGGATGCCATGCTGTTCGAGGTAGTCGATTAGAATGTCGACTTCTTCCTGCAAGCTCATTGTGTCGGAATGCAAATGCAATTCGGGGTTGCTCGGGGCTTCGTAGGGGTCATCAATGCCGGTGAAATTTTTGATTTCGCCTGCACGGGCTTTTTTGTATAGCCCTTTGGGGTCGCGTTTTTCAGCTTCCGCAAGACTGCAATCAACAAACACTTCGATAAACGGCATGCCAGATTCGTCGTGGAGTGCACGCACCTTGTCTCGATCTTCCCGATAGGGGCTGATAAAGCTGCTGAGCGCGATGACACTGCTGTCCACAAATAGCTTGGCGATCTCGCCGATTCTGCGGATGTTTTCAGTGCGATCTTCCGCGGTAAAACCCAGGTTCTTGTTAATGCCCAATCGAATGTTGTCCCCATCGAGGCGGTAACACAGGTGACCGCGCTCAAATAACGCCTCTTCAAGCGCCACTGCGACTGTACTTTTGCCGCTACCGGAGAGGCCTGTAAACCACAGTGTCGCGCCTTTCTGCTTCATCAATCGATTACGGTCGTCCCGGGATATTTCCCCGTCGTGCCAATAAACGTTAGTGGCTTTCTGCTCGGTCATAGTTGGATTCTCGTGTAGGCGGTGCTGCAAGTGAGAGACGTCAGTGTACGGAGGGTTGGGAAAATTGTTAAACGGTTATTGTGAGTCATATTGACCAGTAAAATAGGTTAATTTTATAAATCAAACCCCAGCGAGTTTCGACCTTATGACATCACAGCAGCCACTTCACTATTCACTCAGGCAAATCGAAATTTTTCTCGCCATCGCGCAGCACCAAACCACCGCGGCTGCGGCAGACCAACTTGCCCTGTCGCAGTCCGCAGTGAGTGCAGCGTTGAAATCCTTAGAGTCAGCCTACGGCATCGCCTTGTTTGATCGGGTTGGAAAGCGGCTGGTGCTGAATGGGGTGGGAGAGCATTTGCGTCAACGGGCCGAGGCGCTCCTAGTGCATGCTCGAGAGTTTGAAGCGGAGCTTTCGGGGCATGAGCAAATTGGCGACTTAGTCATTGGTGCGAGCTATACCATTGCCAATCACTTGGCTGTTGATTATCTCGCGCAGTGGTTGTCCCGGTTTCCCGACGCGCGGGTAAATATCGCCACGGGTAACTCTCCGGATATTCTCAATCAAGTGGTCGATTTCCGAGCAGATATCGGCATGATCGAAAACGAGATCAGTCATCCGAAAATTGAGTTAATTCCTTGGTTGGACGACGAGCTGTTGGTGTTCTGTAGTCCCGAGCATCCCTTTGCTAGGAAGCGCAAGCTGTCGGAGTCAGACCTCTCGGCTGCCCGCTGGATACTTAGAGAGAAAGATTCAGGCGGTCGCCAACGCTTCGATCAAGCATTCGCGCCCCTGCTGCCAAACCTGCAAATCTATCTAGAGTTCCGACATAACGAGCCGATTCGTCGCGCGGTAGAGCAGGGACTTGGCATTGGCTGCCTATCGGAGAAAGTCCTAAAACCCCACTTCGATTCAGGGGCTCTGGTGCCACTGAATCTTGATAAACAGTTCGGTATGCAGCGAAAGTTTTTCCTCTGCCTGCGTCGCGGGCGATATCAGCGTTCGGCCATCGCGCAGTTTGTGGCTTTGTGCCTGGCAACCAACTCGCTTAACCCGCTGTCTTGAGCCCCTGTAAGGGCGCCGGGGACGATGATGTTCAGCGAAGCACGATCAGTGGGATGGTCGATGCCTCGATCATCCGGATCGTGTTGCTGCCGAGAAACAAGCGCCGGATTTTTGAATGCGCGAATGCGCCCATGATCAGCAGTGAAATGGATTGTTGTTGTTGATAGTCCCTGAGGGCTTCGAAGATTGGGCCGTCGAGCATAACCTGCTGAACGTCAAATCCTTCTTGAGTCAGCCTCTCCGCGGCTTTTGCTAGCTTCTCCTCTCGCGATTCATCGTTGTTGCGGACCATCACCAAGTGGCATTTCAGGCCGGTAAGCAGACCGCCGGCGATCACGCGTTCGAGAGATTTTTCAGCGGTTTCGCGCCCGTCGTAGGCAAGCATAAAATTCGTGGGTGCAATAAATTCAGGAGGGGCTATCAGTATTGATGTATGTACTTGGCGAATCAGTGATTCGATATGTGATCCAAGCGCAGTGAATTGTCCCGCGTGGTCGGTGCCAGTTTTGCCAACGATCATCATGCGCGCGGTGGCTTCGAGATCGACAAGGGACTCGACAAAGTCCCCATGTCGCAGATGCACCTCAATGTCGGCAGCGCCCGCCGAGCGTGCTCGATCTTCGGCGCCAGCGAGAAGCACTTTGCCGTATCGAAGGGCCAGTCGAGCGCGCTCTTCATCCAGTTGCGCCATCTTGTCGAGCAATTCTGACTGGGCGCCGAGCCCGATTGCGCCACTGAGATCATCCGCACCGTGCTGAGGTTCTTTTTCTAAGGTATGTAGCAAATACAAGGGTTTGCCAAGCTTGGTCGCAACCCAACTGCCAGCATCGCAGACAGCGTTGTTAATAATTGATCCATCGATACAGGCGATGACATTGTTCATGATTTTTATCCTTATAGTGTCAGTGACTGCCCATTAGCTTGTCGACTTCGGCGGGATCATTGTGCATGCCAAAGCGGTCAACAACGGTCTCTGTCGCCTCGTTCATGCCGACGAGGGTGACGATAGCGCCTTCACGTCGAAACTTAATGACAACTTTGTCGAGGGCGGCGACCGAGGTCAGATCCCAAAAATGCGCATGGGAGAGATCGATCACAACCTCTTCAACTGCCTCTTTAAAGTCGAAGGCTGCCAAGAACTGTTCGCTCGACGCAAAAAATACTTGGCCGATTACCCGATAAATGCGTGTGTGGTCGGCACCATCCTCGTCGGTCTTTACCACCATGAACCGCCCGATCTTATGAGCGAAGAACAGCGAGGCAAGTAAAACGCCGACGAAAACGCCGATCGCCAAGTTGTGGGTGGCAACCACAACCAACACTGTGGTGATCATGACAAGGTTGCTTGACACTGGGTTACGTTTTAAGTCTCTGATGGATGCCCAGGAAAACGTTCCAATGGAGACCATGATCATTACTGCGACCAGTGCAGCCATAGGAATTTGGCGGAGCCAGTCGTCTAGAAATACCACCATGATGATGAGAACTAGCCCAGCGGTGAATGTCGAAAGCCGACCACGTCCCCCTGACTTCACGTTGATGATCGACTGGCCAATCATGGCGCAGCCCGCCATGCCCCCGAAAAAGCCCGATGCGATGTTTGCGATGCCTTGTCCTTTGCATTCTCGATTACGATCACTGCTGGTGTCCGTCAAGTCGTCAACAATCGTTGCCGTCATGAGCGACTCCAGCAAGCCGACGACGGCGAGACCCACCGAGTAGGGAAGGATGATTAGTAACGTATCAAGGGTCAGGGGAATGTCTGGGAGAAGAAATACGGGCAGCGTGTCGGGTAGATTGCCCATATCGCCAACGGTTCGGATATCGAGCCCCAGCACCATGCTCAGGGCGGTCATGCTAACAATGCAAACCAGCGGGGAGGGCACGCTCTTGCCGATGACAGGAAGCCGTGGAAACAAATAAATGATACCGAGGCCGGCAGCGGTCATGGCGTAGACATGCCATGTCACGTTGGTTAGCTCGGGTAGTTGTGCCATAAAAATCAGAATGGCTAAGGCATTCACAAAGCCGGTAACCACCGATTGGGAGACAAAGCGCATGAGTCCGCCGAGCTTTAAATAGCCCGCGGTGATCTGGATCACTCCGGTTAGGAGCGTCGCCGCGAGCAAATATTGCAAGCCGTGTTCTTTGACAAGCGTCACCATCACGAGAGCCATGGCGCCAGTCGCCGCCGAGATCATGCCGGGGCGTCCGCCCACAACCGCAATCACTACCGCAATGCAAAAAGACGCGTAAAGACCCACCCGAGGGTCAACGCCTGCAATAATAGAGAAGGCAATGGCCTCTGGGATCAGAGCGAGGGCGACAACGAGTCCGGCCAATAGATCGGCACGAGTGTTGCCAAACCACTCAGATTTGAGTGTTTGCAGCATGAATAATCCTGGGGAGCCCGTTCGGGGCGCGTAACGGAGGTATTGAGGGCGGTCGCGCGAGTCGACGCCGATGAGTGGAATTCTACCCATGCTGGGAGGCCAAGAACAGTGAATATAACCGAGCAGGTCAAAGACATCCTGCAGAGCAGGGCCCAGGGTTGCTTAACCTCGATTTAAATCGGGGACAAGCGACGCGATGACGAGCATAATGTCGGGCGAAATTCATCCCCTACATTAACCCTGTTACATCCGAACTTGCACAGGAGCCCCGCCGTGGATTCTCAGTACCGCGCATTACGTGAACAAATGCCTCATGACCTGGTTCAGGTTTCAGTCCGTGTAGTGCTGCTACTGGCGGTGACTTACACCTGTTTAACGATTTTCGCGCCCTTCGCGGGTCTTATGCTGTGGGGTTTGATCTTGGGCGTAACCCTCTATCCCATTCATCTGTCGCTCACTCGACGAATGGGCGGCAAGTCAGGTAGGTCTGCAACCCTGATTACGTTGGTGGGAGTGATTGTGTTGGTGGTCCCGATGACCGGTCTTGGTCTGAGTTTTACCGATCACGTGACGTCGGTTTATGAAGCACATCAAGCGGGCACCCTAGCGCTCGAGCCACCCGCCGAATCGGTGAAGCAATGGCCAGTGGTGGGTGAGCGACTGTACATGGTTTGGCTAGAGGCCTCTCAGGATTTACCCGCAGCACTGAAGCATTACCAAGAGCCCGTGGGTGATGCCATGCGTTGGATGTTGAATTCGGTGGGGAGCACCTTGAGCACCGTAGGCCTGTTTGTGGGCGCGCTTATCGTGGCTGGCATTATGATGGCGTACGGTGAGTCGGGGAGTGTGGCTATGAGCAGGATTGCCCGAACCATCCTGGGCCCCAATCGCGGCGAAGATGTGTATCGCTTGTCGACTTTGACGATTCGTTCTGTCGCTATGGGCGTTGTCGGCGTTGCGTTGATACAGGCGTTGATTCTTGGCGTGATTTTCATGATCGCGGGTATTCCTGCAGCAGGCGTTCTTGCCCTGATCACGCTGGTTATCGGCATTGTTCAGTTGCCTGCGTTGATTTTGACGATTCCTGTGATCGCCTACCTTTGGGGTGTAGGTGACGGCGGCACGGTGTTTAACAGTGTGATGACGGTACTCATAGTACTGGGTGGCGTTTCTGATGGCGTATTGAAACCAATCTTCTTAGGACGGGGCGTCGACGTGCCCATGCCCGTGGTACTCATTGGGGCGCTCGGCGGCATGGTTGCTATGGGGATGATTGGTCTATTTCTTGGCGCGGTGATTCTCTCAGTTGGTTATCGCTTGCTGATGAATTGGGTGGATCATGAAACCGCTTTGCAGGCGCAGATCGCAGCTGAGTTAGGCGCGGACGCAGATGCAGAAGCTACCTCAACGCGGGATGTTGACTGAGCCGATGTTGACTGAGCCTTAGTCATGGGGTTTGACTGGTTTCGAGATCGAGCGAAACCCATCGCCGTGTATGGGTGTCTCGCAATGGTGAGCGGTTGCGCCACCGTCGGGCCAGACTATGCCGCCCCTGATGCCGCGTGGCTGGATCACGTCGAGACCGATCTCTACGGAGACGCGGTCACACTGTCTCCCGACGGCGCTGAGGACATCAGCCAGTGGTGGACGCGCTTCAACGATCCCGTATTGGACTCGCTAATGATCGAGGCGCGAGACGAAAATCCGGGTCTTCGGATTGCCGCGTTGCGAATTCTCGAGAGTAGGGCGCTAGCAGAGTCAGCCGGCGCCACACTCTATCCCCAATCACAAACCATCAGTGCCGATGCGGCGTATGTCCAAACAGACAACGAGACAGGGGACGAGGGTTTTAGTACCTGGAGTGCCGGTTTTGGCATCGGCTGGGAGTTAGATTTTTGGGGCAAGTTTCAGCGGGGCATTGAGTCGGCGGACGCTGCCTATTTTGCATCGGTGGCGAACCAGCGCGACGCACAGGTGCTGCTGACAGCGCAAGTTGCTGATCTGTATTGGCGCTACCGAACCATTGAGTTACGGATTGACGTGTTGAATGACAACGCGGCGCAGCAGCGCAGAAGTTTCGATATCACACGACAGATGTTCGAAGCGGGGCAGCAGTCTGAACTGGATTTGCAGCAGGCAAAGACACAGTATTTGGGCACGCTGTCATCACTACCCGCATTGGAACAGGCGCGATTGCAGCTCCGCAACGCCATCTCGGCGCTGCTTGGGCGTGCGCCGAGTGACCTAGCGATGTTAACGCCCATCGAGCTACCGCTGCCAGTCGGGGGCACCTTGCTGACCGATGCACTGCCCGCAGCACTCATTCAGCAGCGCCCGGATGTTCGTGCGAGTCTCTGGCAGGTTGCCGCGCAATCAGCACAGATTGGTATCGCCGAAGCTGAGTTTTACCCGTCGATCGCCATTGGCGGGAGCCTCGTTTGGTCAGGCAATTCGCTTGTTGCCGGTGAGAGTGGGCCAACACTCGGCATCGGTCCCGCACTGAGCTGGAATATATTTGACTGGGGTCGCCTCGAGAATAATGTCCGGATTCAGGACGCCCGATTGCAGCAGGCCATAGAAAACTATCGAGGCACCGTTATCAATGCTGCCCGTGAGATTAATGATGCGGCAATTGCATTGAGCAAGACGGCTGAGCAGCGGGTGCTGCTTGAGCAAACTGTGGTTGCGTCAGACCGCTCACTGGAACTCGCTCAGGCGCGCTATCGCGAGGGATATGCGGGATTTCAACGGGTGCTCGACGCCCAGCGTGTCGTTTTTACTCAAGCAGATCGGAAGTTGCAAAACGATGGTGCGCATTTGAGCGCTGTCGTTGCGCTGTTTAAGAGCCTCGGAGGCGGCTGGCGGCCCGATCAGCTTGATACGCTGTTGCCGGCGACAACCCGCGAACAAATGGAACAACGCACCGATTGGGGTGATTTGCTGACGACACCGGTGATCGATGTAAGCGGTCCACCGGAACCTGAAACGGAGAGCTCACCGTGACCGATAACGGCGCACAATCAGATACAAGCACTTATAACGACACTACGCCCGCTGACAAGGCGATCAACCGCGGCACCCGAACGGTGGCGATCGTTATACTTCTTAGCCTTGTTTGGTATATCAGCGCGGATCGTCTAACGCCTTACACGTCTCAGGCTCGGATCGAAGGGTTTGTGGTCGGAGTCGCACCGAAGGTGGCTGGACTGGTAACCAAGGTCTTTGTGGCGAACAACGCTCGGGTCGATGTTGGCCAGCCGCTGTTTGAGCTTGACCGCGCGGATTATGAAATCGCGCTTGATCGTGCTCGCTCGGAACTAGAGAAGGCCCGCAATCAGGTGCAGGCCGGCGATGCGAGCGTTACCGCTGCACGTGCTGGCCTCGATGCTGCACTCGCTAACGAGGATAAGAACCGTAAGGATTTTGATCGTTTGACGCGTTTGTACGCCCAAGATCCCGGCACGATTTCCCAGCGTCGGCTTGAGATTTCTAAGGCGGCCCTCGATGGCGCCATCGCCCAAGTTGCAGCAACGCGTGCCGACATCGTGCGAGCGATTGAATCGAAGGGCGGCTCGGACGATACCGATAACGCATTTTTACGAGCGGCTGAAAGTGCGGTGGCAAAAGCCGAGCTTGACCTCGGTAACACCGTGATTCGTGCCGGCGCCAGTGGTGTCATTACCGATTTGCGCACGGAGGTTGGACAATTTGCCGCAACGGGCAATCCGGTGATGACACTCGTAGTGACCGATGCCCTTTGGATCAACGCGGCATTTACAGAGAACAATTTGGGCCATATTGAAGTGGGAACACCGGTCGAGTTGCTCTTTGATGTACTGCCCGGTGAGGTATTTGATGGCGAAGTGACCAGCGTTGGCTTGGGGGTAAGCGCGGGCTCGCCGCCACCTCCCGGCCAACTCCCCTCGGTGCAGAACAATCGTGATTGGCTCCGCCAGGCTCAGCGCTTTCCAGTCGAAGTGGCGCTTGCGGGGGACGTCCCGGCTGAGGTTTTGACCCATTTGCGCATCGGCGGTCAGGCGTCTGTCATGGCCTATGGTGACGCACCAGCGCCCCTGCGATGGCTTGGGAAGCTGAGCCTACGGGTTCGTAGCTATCTATCCTATGCCTATTGAGGCGGTTCGCAGTTTTCGCCTCGGCCTGACCGTTGCTCTGGCACTGGTCATCGCTTACGGCAGCGGTAATGCGGTCCCATACCTTGCTCCACTACTGGCCTTTGTCCTGACGATACAGCCGTCACCGCCCATGCCTCCGGGCAAATTATTAGTCATCGCTCTGGCGCTCGGCGTGATGCTCGGCTTAGGGTTGCTCGTCGCTCCGCTAGTAGAACACTACCCACTGATCGGTATCATCCTTGTTGCCGTGGGTTTGTTTGTCAGCGCCCAGCTCTCGCTCGGAGGTGATAAGGCAGCAGTCGGCACGCTGTTGGCGGCGGGTTTGACCTTAGTTTCTGCGATTGGTGTTGTGAGTTTGGCTGCTGCCCAAGCGTTGGTATTGTCGCTCGTGGGTGCGGTGATCACCGCGGTCGTTAGCCAATGGTTGGTGTATCCCTTATTTCCTGAGCCACCTGGGGTAGGCAATGGCTCGGCTCAGCCGCCGAATGCTGAAGTGCCCAACGACCTTCGCAAACAGGCTTGGAAATCAGTGCTGATTGCGCTTCCAGCGTATTTGTTTCTGTTGACCAATCCCACGGGCAATACACCGATCATGATGAAGTCAATCGTGCTATCGCAAACGGGTACGGGGCAGGGTACGCGAGCGGCGGGGATCGAACTTCTGTCGGCAACCTGTCTCGGTGGCATTGTTGCCGTCGCTTTGTGGTTTGGTTTGAAACTTGCGCCGACACTATGGCTCTTTGGGCTTTGGACGGTATTAGCCTTTGCGCTGATTGGCGGGCAAGTCTATCGGCCTGCTAGTACGCGATTCTCAGCCCAGTTTTGGATGGACACCGGGGTAACAGTGTTAATTTTGTTGGGACCGGCGGTTGCTGACAGCGCCAATGGCAAAGACCCTTATCAGGGGTTTCTATTCCGGTTTGGCCTGTTTCTCCTGGCAGCGGTCTACGCGTGGGCCACCATGAGTTTTTTGGACCGTCAGGGGCGCAGTAACGCGCGGAGAGATTTAATGAAAACGGAAGCGGGAGCGATACGTTGATCAGTAACATTCTTCTTGGTAGTGCAGTGATGTTGGCCTGTCTGCTTGTGCAAATCGTGCTGTTGCTGCGCGCTGCGCAATACTATGTCAGCCATGAAAATCTGGTTAACAGTCCCTCACTGATGCAGAGCATGTTGGTGCTGACCGCGGTGATGTTGATGTTGGTCTTGGGCAATTTGCTGCAGGCTGCTTTGTGGGCGTTGACGTTTATGGCACTTGGAGAATTCGAGGTTTTCGAGCTAGCCTTCTATCACTCACTCGTTAATTTCGCGACGTTGGGATACGGCGATATTGTCATGTCGCCGCAGTGGCGTTTGCTGGGACCCATTCAGGCGATTAATGGCGTGCTGATGATCGGCATCAGCACCGCGACGATCGGGCAGACTACCCAAGACGCCCTGCGTCACACATGGCGGTCCCGCCACGACGGTAATACCTTAAGACGATCCGATTGATGCTCACTGGGCGCCCATAGCCGGTCAGTGGCGCTGTAATCCCTAAGCCGCGATTCGACTCCGCTCAAATCGCACAATCCCTGCTGCATTGAGCGGAATAGAACCTCTGTAGATTGGCCTGAGGGGAGAGGTCTACTCGTGGGCGTTCTACGTAGAAAGCGCTTTATACCCGTGTAGAGGAGTTCACTGTGCGCACCATCATTTCCCTGTTGTCTCTTGTCATTGCTGCCACGCTAGCGGCCTGCTCGATGCCTCAAGGGGATGCCAGTTTCGAGGCCTCAGTGGTCACCGAGTCGGGGGTGGCAGTGGCCCAATCCCGGGATCCGCGTGTGGTTCACTGGCTGGATATCCCTTACGCACAGCCGCCAGAGGGACCGTTACGCTGGCGTGCCCCCCAGGCCTTGAACCCTTCCGAGCGCACTTTGCCCGTCGGTGATGGGTCTGTCATGTGTCCACAAATGCCCAGTAATACGGCTCAAGTGGAAGGAGACGGGCCGGTTGGTGAAGAGGACTGCCTTTACCTCGATATTGTTGCACCTCGAGATTTTCAGAGGGCTTCCTATCCGGTGATGGTGTGGATACATGGGGGCGGTAACACCGCGGGTCGTAAAGGGACCTTCGATTTCGCCGAGCTTGCCGCTCGTGAGAACGTGATCGTCGTCACCGTTAATTATCGTCTAGGGCCACTGGGTTGGATGACGCATCCCGCGCTTCAGGGAACTGCTCAAGGACTAGATCGGAGTTCTAACTTTGGGACCCTCGATATTATTGCGGCGTTGCAGTGGACCCAGCGGAACATCGCGGGTTTTGGCGGCGATAACCAAAACGTTACGGTATTTGGGGAGAGCGCAGGGGGCCA
The DNA here is from genome assembly GCA_965657905.1 of Luminiphilus sp. Taxonomy (GTDB): domain Bacteria; phylum Pseudomonadota; class Gammaproteobacteria; order Pseudomonadales; family Halieaceae; genus Luminiphilus. Next base: position 164,707 of record CBFHPT010000004.1, read on the forward strand.
CAATATTTATAGCCTGCTCGCTTCGCCGCTGACCAATGGGCTGTTTCATCGGGCGATCGTCCAGTCGGGCTATACCACTAGCGTAACGCCGCGAGAGGCGATCAATCGTGACCGTGAGTTTTCGCAGATTGATCGGGGTGCTTGGGAGCTGTTTGAGTCGCTAGCTGTTGATCCGGCAACCGCTAGTGCGGAAGACTTGAGGCAGCTCAATGCCGGCGACATTGTTGCTGCCTATGAGTCGATCCCCAAAGACCACATTGCGCCTCTGACGACAGCTGATGACATCGTGATTCCCGCCGCGGGGTTACTGTCTGCGCTGGCTGACCCGCAGCTTGCCAAAAATATCCCGGTTATCGCGGGCAGCAACCGCGATGAGCTAACGCTTTGGCTGGCTCGAAATCCCTATTTTATGGCAACGCATCCCGTGCTATTCGGCCTGCTGCCTGACCGCTACGAACTGCGGCGGCCCGAACTGTACGATTACTGGGTAGACATGCGTTCACGCGCGTGGAAAGCCCGCGGCGTTGATCAGGTGTTATCTGCTCTCAACGGCGCGGGTTACGACCAGCTTTACGGCTACCGATTCGATTGGGACGAGCAAGAGGACACCTGGTTCATCGCGTTTTCAGAGGTCTTGGGCGCGTCTCACGCCGCCGAGGTGGCGTTTGTGATGGGCAGTCCATTCTTCGGTCCAGTGGGCGAGTACATGTATCCAGAAACCGAATCTGCCGCAACCATGACTGACATCATGATGTCCGCCTGGGGACGCTTTGCGAAGCAGGGTAGCCCTGGTGATGTTCAAGGTAAGGCGTGGCCACCCTTTATGGCGGCAGCACCGCACACTATGGTGCTTGATGTGTCCGAAGCCGCAGGGGTGTCTGGTGAGAGCGATAGCCTGGATAGTCTGTTACAGGAGGTCGCAGCCAGCACGCTGCTATCCGATGCCGAGGCGTGTATTCTCGTGTGGGAGATGCTGACCAACATCGGTGCACCACAGTATGACGCCTATCGACGATGGAATAACGGCGCCTGCAAAGCATTTGATGCGAGGTCGCAGCGGGCAGCACTGGTGCGGGACGCCGCCAGTGCCTCGAGCTAGTTACTGGGTGTTGGGGAGGCCGTTGTGCCTTTGGTGATTGGGCTAACGGGGCCCTCAGGCTCGGGAAAATCGACCTTGGCGGCCGGCCTTGTGCAGCACCTTAGTCAATCAGTCGTGGGCTGCAACGCAGTGTTGATCACCCTCGATGCCTACTATCGCGATCTTAGTCATTTAACGCTTGAGGCCCGCGATCAGGTCAATTTTGATCATCCTGACGCCATTGAGGCAGAGTTGGCCGAACGGCATCTCGCTCAGCTACGGGCTGGGCAAACCGTAATTGTTCCCGAATACGACTTCAGCACCCACAATCGTGCCGCGGGCGGAACGTCGGTGAGTGGATCGGTTGATGTCATTGTTCTAGAGGGTCTTCTACTCGCAGCGTTTCCAGAACTGCGCGCGCAACTCGATGCACTGATCTACGTCGATTTGCAAAGCGATGTCTGCCTTAAACGCCGTGTTGAAAGAGATGTGCGCGAGCGGGGCCGTACCCCAGCATCGGTCCAAGCGTTTTGGAGTGAACGTGTGTTGCCCATGTTTGAGGAGTTTGTGGCGCCAGCTAAGCCTGAAGCGACCCTTGTTGTCGCCGGGGATGCGGATCAATCAATGGCACTCGCAGAAATCGACACGCTTTTAGCGCGCCTTCAAACTCGCTCTCGCTGACGGGATACCCAGTTAAAGTGCTGGGCCAAGGCCTGATCCTGCTGCAGTTGCGCGAGGGTGTTGAAGTGCTTGGCGAGTGTCATCTCATCACAGAGCCGGTGGATGCCTTGATGACACCGTCGGCACACCATGATGCCTTTGTTGAGTTCAGCGCGACTGTAGCGTCTGCGAAAAAACGTGCGACGGTGCATCTTGCGGGGAATCAAGTGGTGAAACGTTAGTGGCACCGTCCGATCACAGCAGGTACAGGGGGCGACTAAACCCCGCTGTCTGCTGTGGCCGGCACCAACATCCCGATCAGAGGACGCTGTCGATGACTCGTCGGAGCTTGCTGCTGTCTGGGCCGACATTGCTGCTGAAATGTTCGATGACATTACCTTCGGCGTCTACCACATACTTATTAAAGTTCCAGGATGGATAGCCTTTTGCTTCGCCGAGTCCTTTAAAAACAGGATTGACATCGCTGCCGCGCACAGCGCTGGTTGCCATCATAGGAAAGCTGACATCATATTTTTCGTAGCATACTTCGGCGACATCACCTTCATCGTTCTCTTCCTGAAAAAAATCATCGCTTGAGAAGCCAACAACAACTAAGCCTTTTTCAGCGTACTCTTTGTGGAGTGCTTCTAAGCCTTCGAATTGAGGGGTGTAGCCACAGTTGGATGCGGTATTGACGATCAGCATTGGCTTGCCGGCGTAGGCCTCGCAAAAGTTAATTGTTTCTTTTGAGGCAAGCTTTCGCATCTCGTTGTTCAGGTAATCGGGGCACGCCGCTGTGGCAGTGTTGGCAGCCATAAGCGCCATCGATAGGCCGACCAGTGAATATAAACGCTTCATAGCAACTCTCCATAATAGGCAATGAACTAACCTAAATACCTACGGGGTGAACGCCTATTCGGATTGGCTGGCGTACTCTGTTGGTTGCTTGGTGCTACAGGGTTATTTTGGTAGCGCTGGTGATGGTGCCGGCTCTGGTTCGGGCTGAGGTTTTGGTGTTGGTACTTGCACCTGCGGACCAATCTGCTCGCCGATAAAGCGATCTAACTGTGCGGTCGTCCATTCGGGGTGGCAGGAGAACGCGCGCACATGAGTTCCCCAGCGGCCTGCGTGTTTGATGCAATCTGCGCTCGTTGAAACTGTCGGTGCTTCGATCAGTGACACGTAAGAATTCTCTGCGGCGAGGGCGCGGGCAACGGGCAGGCGTGTAATCGGGTCGTCGGGATCCTGAATGATGAGCGTGGGCGTTGTTAGGGTCGTCCCTATGGCGTACGCATCGGTATCTCCCCAAGGTAACCCGTAGAACCGCGTTGTGGCCCAGGCATAGACTTTAAAAAGCACTGGTGGCCATCCAGAATTGATCCAAGCCCCTTGGATCAAAGTGTCGGGTGTGTCTAAGGCGGGGTCGAGCAGAATGGCGGAGTCAACACTCAGCCCGTTCGCTAGCGCATGAATCGTGGTCGCTCCGCCCATTGAAGCGCCCATGATTAGCCGCGGCAACGCCCGCTGCTCGCTTTGGTCGAGCCAGCGGGACATCGCCATGACGTCGGGCCACTCTTCTGGCCCCATTCCCAACGTACCGTCGGTCCTCTCAGAGTTACCGTGATTGCGCAAATCAACTGTGACGACCGATACGCCGAGATCGACCAGGGCGCGGTACAGAGCCAGGCTGCGGGTGAATTCTGACGTTCGGTTGGAGCCTGCACCATGTACGAACATAAGCGTTGCTCGGGGCTCTGTGGCAGGCATCCACCACCCCGCTAGTCGAATACCATCGCTGTTGAGAGATAAATCTTCGAAACTCAGGCCGACCTCTGCTGGGGTGCGCGTAACGGGCTTTGCAGGTACTTCGATCGCCATCTTGGGCAAAACAGTGAACGACGCGATGAGCCAAAGGAAGACTACAAGGATCGGAATGCCAACAACGATTTTTTTCATAAATTGAACGTCAACGTTATCTGTTTACATGCCCAGGGCGATTGCGAAAGTTTCTTGGATCCTACAGTACTGGGTTGATCAGAGTGCTAGAACCCGTCTGAGCAGACCGTCTTTGTGACGGCTCCTTTCCCTCAACAACAGCAGGTTCTTGATCTCTTCGTCAATCGAATCTGATACCTTGTCGCGCAAGGTTTGCTGTTGACGTTTGGTTAAGGTTTTACCTTTGTAGCTAGACAGATCAAGGGGTTTTCCAAACCCGTAGAGGGTGGTCTTGGGCTTGGGTAGCATCGATCCGAGCATTCCGGCGGGAAGGGGAGGAATCAGGTCACTGCGCATGTCCGCGGGGAATACGCCCAGCTTCACGAGCATTTGGGTGAGTTGTGCTTCTTGGACTTCGGGGCCGCTCATGTACTGATCAAAGTACTCATCGGGACCGACTGAGGCGAAAGGCATAATCGTATAGCCATTGGCCGCTGCTAGCCGGATAAACCCATAGCGCTCTTTCCACATGAGTTCGTACCGATGCTCGGGAGACTTCACAGCCTCATATGTCCCGCCCGGATACAGCAGCAAGTCCTTACCGTGAGCCATGAGTGCCTCAACAACCGGGGGTTTGCCCAATGCGGCACCCATTGGAATCACGGTGTCGGCGTATTTTTTGTTGGCGAACAGGGAGCGATCGCCAAGTGGACGCAGAAATCGGCCGTAGTCGTAATACATCAACATATGGAAAGCGAACGCGTCGAGGGCAAGAAAAGCGTGGTTGCCAATAAATAGGGCAGGCTTAGCCGGCAGTCGCTCAAGCCCAGCAAAGGATGGTTTGAACCACTTTCTCAGTACTGCGGCACCCAAAGAAACCCCAGTGCCTCGTGGCACTTTGACCTTCAAGACACGTTGGATGTGTGCCTCAAGTTCGGGAGTGAGTTCGTACGGATCAGCCATACTCGGATTCTTCAATACACTGCAAAGCGCGCAGGTTATCAGATCATCGGACTGCGCGGGTTCTCTGGACTAAAATTTTTGAATGAGCTTGCAGCTTGTTAATGACGGTCTGCGTAGTTGCTATCGTTCTTCAGTCTTGCAGTTGAAAGCGTTCTCGCAGGAAGTGTGCAACACCGTCTTCGTCATGATGTCCTATCACCGCTGTTGCGATCGCCTTAACATCGGTGTCAGCATTTTCAGTCGCATAGGCCTCATCGGCCACGGCAAACATACTGAGGTCATTCTCTCCATCGCCGAAAACGATGATCTCTGTGCACCCGAGTTCTTGTCTGAGCGTTTGGATGGCGTTGCCCTTGCTTCCCTGGCTGTGGTGAATGTCCATCCAGCGCAGGTTCTCTGCTTCCATGGCGACACCTTGATACGCGACGAGGTGGGGTTCATCGGCGATGCCGTCGACAACCGCTTGCACCGCGGGCCCTGGGCCAAGGGCGCTGAGGTTGATCACATGGGCATCCGGAGGCATGTGCTTTAGTGGCTCCAAAGGTAAGTGTCGCTCACCCTCAAATAACTGGGCCAGTCGCATTTCCGCCTTGTTTTTAAGCGGGGCGTGATACACCGCATGTCGGCCATCACCGTCCAGGGTAAAAACAAACGGCGTTAGGTCTTGAATGGTAAATGCGGCAAGGACATGCCAGACCTCTTCCTGGGTAAGCAGGTGTCGGTGGCTGTAGTCCTGAGTGTCGGGGCACCAGATGACCGCACCATTTTTGAGTATGTGGGGTAGGGGAAACGAGAGCTGTTTGAGTGGTGCCAACGCGGCCTGCAGAGTTCTGCCAGTTGCTACGGTATAACCGATGTCGTTGTCGGTAAGCAGGTCAAGAGTTCGAGCTGTGAAAGCCGACACTTGGTGCTGAGCGTTGAGCAGCGTGCCGTCCATATCGAATACAACGAGTTTCACGCTAGCCTCTCTTGTGCAAGCCCGCATGCTGCGGGCTGTTTAGGTGTGTGGACTGCTTGTGGTTGTGGCTCAGTGTTCCGTAAGCGTTAGGTCATCGCACAGGGAATCCCTGATTGCTGATGAAACCTCAAACTTCGTAATCGTATAAGCCGGGTGGTCGATCCCCGCATACAGCGGCGCTCCGGCCTTCAGGGCGGTAATCTGTTCGGGGCTGAGTTCAAACCGCATGAAATGTACCGATGAGGTTTTCTCGTCGTTCTCACGCTCAAGGTCCTCGTCGGCAATGGGCACGATACGATCGAGGTCACCAACTTGTAGCCAGGTATCTCTTTCAACGCCGATCATTTCGGCCAGCCGCTTACCGCGTTCTTCAGGATCGCCAAATTCAATCATAAATGTGGCTTTCCAGTTGTGGCCATCAGGAATAAGCGGGTTATACGCGCTGAGCTCTTCCTCAATGCCGGCCGCTTCAAAGGTTTTTTCGATGCGTAACATTTCCTGAATTTGATAACGAATTGTGACTTCATCTTCAAAGTAGAGGCGGGCGTTTTCGCCAAGTGGCAGTTGGCGCTTCTTCTTGTGCGCCATAACCTCCGCGCGGAAATCGTTGCGTTTGAGCGCGTATTCCTCAAGTGACCAGAGGTCGTTCCGTTTTAGCTGAGTCATTGTTTACCTCGTTGTAACAATTTCAAATGACGATAAGTTAGAGACCATATGCCATGCGCAGTAGCGTCATTGGATGGTCTGCTTTGTCCACCTTTTCCGAGAGGTGCGCTATTTGGTTCCCTGCCATCGGACAATCACTGATGAAATGATCTGGATCTTGGGCGTCCACCTTGCGCACTGTCGGTCGGGCTATTTTGACCGATTTCTCTCGAGTTTCCTTCTTGATGGCATAGGTGCCGTCATGCCCCGAACAGCGCTCATGGGCAACGATCTCACTCGCCTGCACCAGCGCGAGTACGTCACGGGTCTTCAATCCAATGTTTTGAACCCGCTGATGGCACGCCACTTGATAGGCAACGTTGCCCAAGGCATTGGGAAATTCAGTCTTGAGTTCTCCACCTTTATGTCGCAACCAAAGGTACTCAAAGGGATCAAAAAAGGCTTTTTGAACTTTTATTACGTCCGGGTCGTCGGGATACATTAGTGGCAACTCCTGCTTGTACATCAGGACGCAGGAGGGTATCGGGGCAATCAGGTCGTAACCGCGATCGACGAGGGCGGCAAGCACAGGAATATTGGCTTCTTTCAGGTCGTTTACCGCGTCGAGATCACCCAATTCGAGCTTCGGCATGCCGCAGCATTTCTCTTTGGGGACGAGGTCAATGTGGATCTCGTTGTGCTGAAATACCTTAATGAAGTCGTCACCGATCTCGGGGCTGTTGTAGTTGCCGTAACACGTCGCGTAAAGCGCGATTTTGCCGGTGGTGTCGCCGACGGCCTTTGGCTCGATGGTTTTGATTTGGTTCTTGACCCGCTTTCGCAAGGTTTTAGCGTGAAACTGGGGTACCGGCGCTTCGTGGTGAATGTCGAGGGTATTCTCGAGCACTTTCCTGAAGCCCTCGCTGCGGTTTAAGGCGTTTACCGTGATGTCCACCAGAGGGATAGACGTCAGACCAAAGGTGGTATCGGTGCTGGTTAGGGTTCGATCCCGCAGGTTGGCACCTTGTTCCTTAAATTTGATGGCCTTGGCTTGCAGCATCAGGTGCGGAAAGTCTACATTGAAATCGTGGGGAGGCACGTAGGGGCACTTGGTCATATAACAGAGGTCGCACAAATAGCACTGGTCGACGACCTTGGTGTAGTCCTCCTTTGCGACGCCGTCGACTTCGAAGGTTTCAGATTCGTCGATGAGGCCGAATAAAGTTGGAAACGAGTCACACAGGCTTACGCAGCGGCGACAGCCATGGCAGATGTCATAAACCCGTTCCAGTTCATCGTTCAGCGCATCTTTGTTCCAATAATCGTCGGACTGCCACTCAATTGGATGTCGAGTCGGTGCTTCAAGATTCCCTTCACGCATAAGGCTTCCCTGGTCTTCGAAAAAATAAATAAGGGGAGCGACTAGCGCTCCCCTGTATTCGGATCGAGCGATTAAGCGTCCAGCGTGTCCAAGGTCTTCTGGAACTTGTTGGCGTGGCTACGCTCAGCCTTGGCAAGTGTTTCGAACCAATCGGCAATTTCGTCAAACCCTTCGTCCCGCGCAGTTTTGGCCATGCCGGGGTACATATCGGTGTACTCGTGAGTCTCACCCGCGATTGACGCTTCCAAGTTCTTCTTGGTGTCGCCCATTGGCAAGCCAGTCGCAGGGTCGCCGACAGCTTCGAGGTACTCTAGGTGCCCGTGCGCGTGTCCGGTCTCGCCTTCTGCTGTCGACCGGAAAACAGCCGCAACATCATTGTAGCCTTCCACGTCAGCCTTTGCCGCGAAGTAGAGATAGCGGCGGTTTGCTTGGGATTCGCCCGAAAAGGCGTCCTTGAGGTTCTGTTCGGTTTGGGTACCTTTGAGTTCCATTATGTTCTCCTAAAGTTTCCTGTGATGTGACGTCACTATCCCCACACGTACTGTAGGGTCACTGCAATATAGTGTCGGGAAGCCAATTTGGCTCATTATTATTTTCAAAAATTTCAATCGTTTTTATCGATGGTAGACTTCAATTTGGATTTCAAGACGTTGGTGTAGTCAAAGGGGGCTTTAAAATGGCGCGACAGCCCACTCTTAAACAGCTGAAATACCTGTGTGCGGTGGCCGAGTATCAGCACTTTGGCCAGGCTGCGCGGGCGAGCCACGTGAGCCAAAGCACACTCAGCGCGGGAATACAGGAACTCGAAGAGACCCTCGGCTGCTCGTTGGTCGAACGCAATAATCGTAACGTGCTGCTAACGACCTTGGGGCAGGATGTGGTCGCCCGCGCCCACGAGATACTGGTGGAGGTGGAAGATCTCGTTTCGATGTGTGCTGCGGCCGGCGAGCCTTTCAGTGGCAAACTGCGCCTCGGGGTCATCCCCACGATCGCGCCGTTTCTGTTGCCCCAGTTATTACGACGCCTACGAGCAGATCACCCGGATTTCAAATTGTTCATTCGCGAGGATCTGAGTCAGGCGTTGGTCGATGCTCTCCATGCGGGCGAACTCGATGTGTTGCTATTGGCGCTGCCGTTTCCGGCAGAAAACGTCGACGTGATGCCGCTGATGAGCGATGAATTTTTGTTGGCTAGCCAGCCTGATCACCGCTTGGCGAGCCAGAAAGAAGTCAGCACTGCCGATCTGAAAGGGGAGAGCCTGCTGTTGCTCGAGGACGGACACTGCCTGCGTGACCACGCCCTTGAAGCCTGCAAGCTGCGGGATTCGCAGATCTCGGTGCCGTACCAAGCGACCAGTCTTTCAACCATAGTGCAAATGGTGGCCAATGGTATCGGTGTGACCCTGTTGCCGCGCATGTCGGTGGATGCAGGTATCACTGTAGGTACAGGATTAGTGACCCAGACCTTCACAAACCACGATGTGGATCGAGAAATCGGGTTAATGTGGCGAAAAAAAACTCCCCGGCAGACCGAATTTCGACTGCTCGGAGAGTTTGTCCGCGCCTGTGAATGCGGGGCGTCTCAGAACTCGTAGTTAATAATCACGCCGAAGGTCATAGGCTCGAGCAGGAACTGGTATTAGCCCGAAGCTTGAAGTTAGCGTCGCTTTCGAGGTGTTCTTCCGGTTGGTTTTTTCTTCCGCGGTATGCCTGTGTGCTGGGTAGCGATTGGCTGGCTATCGTCGTTGACCACGCGATGGCGTTTCGGGGGCTGGCGTAAGGGCACAAGGTGCATCTTGCCGTTGCCGATCAGATCACGACGGCCCATCTTTTTAAGCGTTTCGCGCAGCAGCGGCCAGTTCTCGGGATCGTGGTAGCGCAAAAAGGCTTTGTGCAATCGCCGCTGGTTGAGCTTCCGCACCGAAGGCACGTGTTCGCTCTGCCCAGTCACCCGTTTTAGGGGGTTCTTGCCCGAGTGATACATAGCGGTGGCCGTGGCCATTGGGGATGGATAAAAAGTTTGCACTTGGTCAGCGCGGAATTTGTTGCGTTTTAACCAAAGGGCCAAGTGAATCATGTCTTCATCGGTTGTGCCCGGGTGGGCCGCAATGAAGTACGGAATCAAGTACTGCTTTTTACCCGCCTCGCGCGTGTATTTTTCGAACATGGCTTTAAACGCATCGTAGGTGCCGATACCGGGCTTCATCATTTTGTCGAGTGGGCCGTCCTCAGTGTGTTCCGGAGCAATTTTCAGATAGCCCCCTACATGATGGGTCACCAGTTCGCGAACATACTCAGGTGTTTCAACGGCGAGGTCGTACCGTAAGCCCGAAGCGATTAGCACTTTCTTGATGCCCGGGAGTTCCCGTGCTCGCCGATAGAGGCTGATTAACGGTGTTTGATCGGTGTTCAGATTCTTACAGATGCCTGGAAACACGCATGAGAGTTTCCGGCACTTGGCTTCAATCTCTTTGCTCTTGCACGCGAGCCGCCACATGTTGGCGGTGGGTCCCCCAAGGTCTGAAATGACGCCTGTGAACGCTGGGCTCGTATCTCGAATTTTTTCGACCTCGCGGATGATCGAGTCTTCAGAGCGATTTTGAATGATCCTACCTTCGTGTTCAGTGATCGAGCAGAAGGTGCAGCCACCAAAGCAACCGCGCATGATATTCACCGAGTGCTGAATCATTTCGAACGCGGGAATTTTCGCGCCCCCGTAAACCGGATGCGGTAGACGCTGGTAGGGCAGTTCAAACACCCAGTCCAACTCGTCGGTCTCTAGTGGGATCGGTGGTGGGTTAATCCAAACATCACGCTCCCCATGACGCTGAATAAGGGGTAGGGCGTTGTAGGGGTTGGTCTCTTTGTGTAACACCCGGGACGCGTGAGCATAAAGTACTGGGTCGTCACGGACCTGTTCAAACGCAGGGATACGCAATACCGACGAAGCGGGGTCTTTGGCGACAACGAGTCTGACCGGCTCTGCCGGTGTGTCTGCGCTGTCGTTCTCGCTCGCTTCATCGCACTTCGCGGGCTCCATACCCTCATAGGGGTTGAGGTGTTTATCCACCGAGCCGATGACATCAACACTGGTGGAATCGACCTCTCGGTAGCCTTCTTCGGGACCGCGAGTGACAAACGCGGTGCCACGCAGGTCGCGTATGTCCTGAATCGACTCTCCCGCGGCAAGACGGTGGGTGAGGTCGACGATGGCACGCTCTGCATTGCCAAAAAGTAGGATATCAGCCTTACTGTCAAGCACCACTGAGCGGCGAATTTTTTCGCTCCAGTAATCGTAATGGGCGATCCGTCTTAGGCTCGCTTCGATGCCGCCCAACACAATGGGTACGTCGCTGTATGCCTCGCGAACCCGTTGGCTGTAAACAGTGACTGCGCGATCTGGGCGTTTTCCCGCCACATCCCCCGGCGTGTAGGCGTCGTCATTGCGCCGTTTACGATCCGCCGTGTAATGGTTGATCATGGAATCCATGTTGCCGGCGGCAATACCAAAGTACAGGTTGGGTTTGCCCAGCGCCTTAAAAGGTTCTGCGCTTTGCCAGTCCGGCTGGGAAATAATGCCGACCCGATAGCCTTGGCCCTCGAGCACACGGCCAATGACCGCCATGCCGAAACTGGGGTGATCAACGTAACCGTCACCGGTGACGATAATGACGTCACAGCTATCCCAGCCCAGCTGGTCCATTTCCTGTCGACTCATGGGCAGAAAGGGGGCAGGTCCGAGGCACTCGGCCCAGAATTTTCGGTGGCTATAGATAGGCTTGGGGCGCCCTAGCGGTGCGTTCATTCTGACTCCAGTACCTGCCCAGCGGAGGTACGTAATTCGTCGGGGACATCGAGTGTGGCGCTGCAGTGCTTACAGTATAGGGCGTCAGGCGCATGCCCCCCACGCGCACAGACAGGACAATTCCAGTTCAGGTAGACCGGCTTGCGGTTGTTCAGCCGTTCCCACAATTTGGTGGTGATGATTGCTGTCGGCACGGCCAAGATAGAATAACCCACTAACATGCCAAACGCCGCGAAAGTCCGCCCGAGAGGCGTTTGGGGAATCATGTCGCCATATCCGACTGTGGTAATGGTCACCACGGCCCAGTAGATACTCATCGGAATGCTGGTGAAACCATTTTCAGGGCCTTCGATAACATACAGTAGGCAGGCAAACACGACGACCAGAACCATCACGAGTACGAAGAACACAAAAATGGATCGTGAGGTGTTGCGCAACACGCCGAGTATCTCGGTCAGTTCCGAGAACAGTTCGAACATCCTCAAAATCCGGAAAATTCGCATGACACGAATCAGTCTTATGATGATGAGTGGAGCCGCTTCCGGAATCAGCAGGGCTATGTAAGTGGGTAAGATCGAGAGCAGATCGACGATCCCCCAAAAACTGAAGATGTACGTCCGTCGACGTTTCACGCACCACACGCGAACCAGGTATTCAGCAGTGAAAATGAGGGTGAAGCCGATTTCAATGCCGTGCAGTAGTGGTCCCCAGCGGGCGTGTGCTTCGATGACCGAATCGATCATTACCACGGCGACGCTCGCGACGATTACGCCAAGTAATACCAGATCGAAGGTTTTGCCCGGGGTCGTCGTCGTGCCAAAAATGATGGATTCAAGTTGGCTTTGTAAAGGCGTCTGTTCCCGGTCAGTCATCGCTCAAGAACCTCCCGCCGCGAACGGGGTCGCAAGCATCGGTTCGAGATGGGGCCATACGTTGTCGAGGATCGCGGGCTGCGCAGCGGCTGTGGGGTGAATGCCATCGGGCTGCATTAACTCCGACTGAGTTGCGATCCCTTTCAGGATGAAGGGCGTGACTTGCGCGCCCGTGTTCTCTGCAACAAGCGGAAAAGAATCCCGAAACTGACTGGTGTAGCGACCACCCAGGTTAGGTGGCACCTCAACTGCGAGCAGCAATACTTGTGCTCCGCTGTCTTGAGCAAGCCGCGTCATTTGCTCAAGGTTGCTGCGCATTTGCCCCAGCGGATAGCCCCGCAAACCATCATTACCCCCCAGTTCGATGAGTACAATCTTGGGAGCGTGGCGTGCCAACAGCCCAGGTAATCGACGCAGACCACCAGCGGTTGTGTCGCCACTGATGCTGCCATTGATGACATTGATGGCGAGCTGCAGCTGCGCGAGTCGAGCACCCAGCAGGTGGACCCAGCTTTGTTCGAGACCCATGCCGTACCCGGCGCTCAGGCTGTCCCCTAAAACCAGTATCGATTGTGTAGAGTGTTGGTCAGGGCTGTTATCCGCTTGTACAGTCGAGCCCAGCGTCGACCCCACGATGAAAACGAGCGTTATCATTGCTGCTGCGACACTGGCCAACGCCGCAGGTCGCTTTATCTCCGGTGCATTGGATCCAGCACGGAAAGCTGGCCGTAACAGTTGCCGGAGGAACTTACCCATGATCAAAGTCGATAATCTCCTGAAGAAAGTCAGTGTCGCCGATGGAGAGCTCGAGATCCTGCGAGGGATCAATTTCGAAATCCAGTCGGGTGATACAGCCGCCATTGTAGGCGTTTCCGGGTCGGGTAAGTCTACTTTACTGGGATTACTTGCTGGGCTCGATGTCGCCACCGGCGGGGACGTTTTGATCGATGGAACCTCGCTTGCGGATTTAGATGAAGACGCTCGCGCCGCATTGCGTGCTAAGAAAGTTGGGTTCGTGTTTCAGTCATTCCAGCTTTTGCCGGCTTTGACGGCGCTGGAGAACGTTATGCTGCCCATGGAATTAACCGGCATCGACAACCCTGGTCAGCGCGCGAGCGACTACTTGAGCAAAGTGGGCCTTGAGCACCGCTTAAATCACTATCCCAATATGCTATCAGGGGGGGAGCAGCAGAGGGTGGCCATCGCCCGTGCGTTCTCCGCTCAACCCGCGCTGCTGTTCGCCGACGAACCCACCGGTAATCTGGATGGCGAGACCGGTGCGAAAGTCATTGATTTACTGTTTGATCTCAACGCTACAGAGGGAACCACCCTAGTTTTGGTGACCCACGATGAGCGGCTTGCGGACCGCTGTCACCGACGGTTTCGCATGACCAATGGCGAGTTGGTAGAAGCACAATGACAGCGGGTAACCGTGGCTCCACCGCAGGGGCTTTGTCAGCCCGAAAACTCCTAGTGCGCGATTGGCGTGGAGGGGAGCTGGGTGTGTTGCTTGCAGCCCTCATCTTGGCTGTGGGAGTCATCGTAGGGATCAGTGGTTTCGTTGGCAGCCTGCAGTCGGCACTTGAAAGCGAAAGCTTGCGGTTTCTCGCAGCTGACAGTGTCGTCGCCTCTCGCAGCGAGCCTCCATCTGAGTGGCAGCAACAGGCAAGCGGGGTCGGCCTTGAGACCGCCAATTTGGTAGCGTTTGCCTCCATGGCGGTGACCGAAGAGGACAACCTTTACCTCGCTTCCGTGAAAGCGGTAAGCGACGCTTACCCTCTGCGCGGCGTATTGCAATTTAGTCGAGAACCCTACGGCCCGGCTGAGACGGTTGAACGCATACCTGCTCCCGGGGAGGTGTGGCTGGCGCCGAGGCTCTTTGCGCTACTTGATGTGGTCAGCGGGGACCCGCTCTGGATAGGTGACGCCAAATTTCGTATTGGCGGCGCGGTGCGCGCTGAGCCCGACAGCACGTCTTCGTTGTTCGGATATGGCCCTCGCTTGCTCATGAACATGGCGGATATCCCTGCGACCAATGTGATTCAACCCGGTAGCCGCGTTAATTATCGATTGCTACTCAAGGGCGACGCTGAGGCGCTGGAAAGCTTCGCTGAGTGGGTCTCTCCACAGTTGGGGCAGGGGCAGCGCTTGCTCGGACTGGATGACAGCCAGCCCCAGATAGGCCGAACGCTCGATCGAGCCCGCGGTTTTCTGTTGTTGGCGGGAAGTTTGGGCGTCGTACTCGCAGCTGCAGCCATTGCCTTGGCGGCTCGCCGCTTTAGCGAACGGCACACCGACTACGTGGCGATCATGAAAAGCCTAGGTGCCTCTTCGGCACGCATTAATCGCTTGTACGGCACTAGTCTGCTGCTGCTTGGGCTGTTGGCAACGGCACTGGGTTGTTGGGCGGGGTGGGGTATTCAGGCGCTGTTTTTCTTGTTCTTTGCCGATCAGTTAGGGGTCGAGCCCGGCGCAACCGGTATTGAGCCCTATGTGATTGGGGGTGCCACGGCGCTTATGTGCCTAGGCTTTTTTGCTTGGCCACCGCTGCGCCGCTTGGCGCAGGTTCCGCCTCTGCGAGTGCTACGCCGGGATGTCGACGCCGACAGTGCCCAGCGGCCGCTTGATTACTTGCTGGGAGCTTTGGCGACGGTTGGTCTCATGTGGTGGTACTCAGGAGACGCTACATTAACCGGGGGGGTCGTTGCCGGTTTGCTGCTCACCGTAGGCGCAGGGTTTGTTGTTGCTCGTCTGCTACTGAAGTCTGGTCGCATTGTGGGTGGCGCTGCGGGGAGTATTTGGCGCCTCGCGCTGGCAGGTTTGGTCCGTCGCGGCAACGCAAACGCCCTTCAAATGGTGATTTTTGCCATCGCAATCATGTTGCTACTGGTTTTGACGATCGTGCGAACATCCCTCATCGACCAATGGCAGGCACAGCTGCCCCCCGGCACCCCCAATCATTTCATGCTCAATATCGCACCGGAGCAACAGGCCCCGCTGGCAGATTTTTTTGATGAGCGGCAGATTACCCGGGAGCCGATGTACCCCATGTCACGTGGGCGTGTGATGGCAGTCAATGGCGAGGAGTTGGCCAACTCTGACGATCAGCAGGCGGAGCGACGCCAGGCAGAGGCCAACTTCACCTATTCGGCGACAATGCCTGAGGCGAACGAGTTGCTTGAAGGCGCATGGTGGCAGTCGGGAACGAGCGACCCCGTGGTGTCCTTAGAGCAGAGTTTTGCTGCCCGTGTTGGCGCCACACTCGGTGACGTGATTACGCTCAGAATAGGCGCTCAAGCGTTTGACGCAACCGTGACCAGCCTGCGTGAATCCGATTGGCAGAGCATGAAGCCCAACTTTTTTGCCATATTTCCAAAACAGCTTCTCGAGCCATTTCCAAAAATGTACTTCACGAGTTTTTATCTGCCCCCGGCGGAGAAGGCCACCTTAAATAGTCTGGTTAAGACATTTCCAACCGCGACGGTGATTGAGCTCGACATTGTGATTGGTGAGATACGGGGGATCGTAGATCAAGTGGGTCGTGCGATTGAATTGGTGTTGGCTGTGATTTTTCTGTCGGGGGCGCTCGTGCTCATTGCCGGGGTGCAATCGAGTGTGGATGTTCGGCTGCGAGAGAGCGCACTCCTGCGGGCGTTGGGGGCTCGCAAAGGCTTGTTGCTGGGTGCGCTCTGGATCGAGTTTGCCACCCTTGGGGCTTTCGCTGGTTTGCTCGCTGTTTTGGGCGCCGAGGCGTCTGCGTGGGCACTGCAGACGCAGGCTCTCGACCTGACTTATCGGCCGACCCCATGGATATGGCCCCTGGGCATCGTGGTGGGCGCGCTGGTCATCGCGGTACTGGGTGTTATCAGCTGTCATAAAGCGGTTAAAGCACCGCCCCTCGTAGTTCTGCGCGACCTGTCGTAAAAAACACCTATCGATTCGTTATATCGCGCTCAGAGGCCAACGTCCTCTTGCAGGTTTCAGTGAGGTGCATCGGTGGGGGTCGTTTGAGCCATCCTACAGAAATGGTTCTGCGATGGTTTTTCAATCAGGGGTCGGCACGTCGCAACTTGTGGCAAAAAAAACCGGCCAGATGGCCGGTTTCCGAAGCGCCTATGAACTTGAATTAGCCGAGGAGGTGGGCGACGGCATCGCGCTCTTCGGTTAACTCTTGTGCCGTGGCATCCATGCGGCCGCGGCTAAAATCGCTGACCTCAACGCCCTGCACGATCTGCCAATCGCCATTGCTACAGCGGCATGGGAACGAGTAGATCAAACCTTCTGCGATGCCGTAGGAGCCATCGGAATACACACCCATAGAGACCCAATCATCGCCTTCAGTGCCCAGCGCCCAGCTTCGCATGTGGTCGATTGCTGCGTTGGCGGCAGACGCAGCTGAAGAGGCACCTCGCGCCTTGATGATAGCGGCGCCGCGCTGTTGCACGGTGGGAATAAAATCGCTTTCGTACCAACTTTGATCGACCAGCGAGATGGCGGCCTCGCCTTTGACTTTAGCGTTGAACAGATCGGGGTATTGTGTTGCCGAGTGGTTGCCCCAGATCGTCATGTGGGTAACGTCATTGACAGTGGCACCGGTTTTTTGCGCAATTTGAGTCATGGCCCGGTTGTGATCGAGACGCATCATAGCTGTGAAGTTGCGTGGATCGATGTCGGGGGCATTACGCTGGGTAATGAGCGCATTGGTATTGGCGGGATTACCAACAACCAGCACTTTGATGTCGCGAGAAGCGTGATCATTAATGGCTTTCCCCTGGACCGAGAAAATCGCCGCGTTGGCTTCGAGCAGATCTTTGCGCTCCATGCCTGGTCCACGAGGGCGCGCACCTACCAATAATGCGTAATCTGTGTCCTTGAAGCCGACATTTGGATCATCAGTGCAGATCACGTCGCTTAGCAATGGGAATGCACAGTCATCCAACTCCATACGGACCCCCTCGAGGGCTTCCATGGCGGGGGTGATGTCCAGCAGTTGCAGAATGACGGGCTGATCGTCGCCGAGCATTGCGCCAGAGGCAATACGGAACAGGAGTGCGTATCCTATTTGGCCGGCGGCACCGGTGACTGTGACGCGAACGGGAGCTTTCATGGCTGAATCCTTTCGGTTATTACTAGGGGCTCGTGGAGCTGAGCATTTTCGAGGCTGTGGATTCTCGGTGCCAGCGGCAGAAAACACAAGTGCGAGAAGGATTCCCGTCGCAAATAGCGCCCATTCCAGTTTTGCGCCCAATAGGGGTGTTTCTATACTATGCGCTGCCATCACCCTTCAGGCAGGACCTGTCATGACAGAAACCGCCGCTGTGCAAGCTAAAGATCCACGGCGAGAAAAAAACGAGTTCAACAAGCTTCGCAAGCGTATCCGCCGCAATGTGGGCAACGCGATTGTCGACTTCAATATGATTGAAGACGGCGACCGCATTATGGTGTGTGTATCAGGGGGCAAGGACTCCTACACGATGCTCGACATCCTGCTACAGCTGCGAGATAGCGCACCGGTAAATTTTGAGGTTATTGCGGTGAATCTGGATCAGAAACAGCCGGGTTTTCCTGAAACTGTGTTGCCGGAATATCTAGAGCGCCTCGAGGTGCCGTTTTACATTTTGGAGCGTGATACCTACAGCGTCGTGAAATCGGTGATACCCGAAGGAAAGACCACCTGTGGCCTGTGCTCAAGGCTTCGGCGGGGCACGCTCTACGGTTTCGCCCAGCAAATCGGCGCGACCCGTATCGCGTTAGGACATCATCGGGATGACATCGTCGAGACGCTGTTTCTGAATATGTTCTTCGCAGGCAAGCTCAAGGCAATGCCTCCCAAGCTCCTGAGCGACGATGGGAAAAATGTGGTGATTCGTCCGCTGGCCTATTGTAAGGAACAAGACATCGCCCGATACGCACAAGCGATGGACTTTCCCATCATTCCTTGCAATCTCTGTGGCTCCCAGGACAACCTGCAGCGGGTAGAAATCAAGAAAATGTTGTCCGCCTGGGAACGCCAGTACCCCGGCCGCATTGAGACGATTTTTCGCAGCATAACCGACGTTTCGCCGTCGCAACTCGCAGACAGAGAGCTTTTCAATTTCAATGACTTATCGGTAGAAGTTGATAATAATATTCATCTTCCGGAGCTGCGCGTTGTCCAACTGTAAGGCGGCTGCGGTTGAGGCAAATCTGCGATGTCAGCAGTGATTGAGCCACTACTTATTGCCGAGACTGTGACCCTGGAGCGGGGTTATCGTCGGTTATTGGTGGATGCCTCGCTGCGGGTAAACTCGGGTGAACTCTGGCAATTGGCCGGTGCCAACGGGATTGGCAAAACCAGTTTTTTGCGGGCCTTGGCGGGGCTGGCACGGCTTGGGGTTAAAGGGTCAATCACCGTAAACGATGTGCCGCTTTATCAAGGACATCTGCCCGGTATCAAAACGCTACTGACGCCGGTGGAAAACTTGCGTTGGCATCCCAGTGGTTTGGTTTCCCCGGATATCGAGAAAATTTACGCCGCGTTGGCAGAAGTCGAGCTGGTGGGCTACGAGGAGACGCCGGTACAAAGTTTGTCTGCCGGTCAGCAGCGTAGAGTGGCGTTGGCGCGACTCTGGCTAACCGATGCCAAATTATGGCTGCTCGATGAGCCGTTCACTGCCATCGATGTCGCCGGCGCTGCTTTGCTGGAGCAACGCTTACTGACACATGTTGATCGGGGTGGGGCGGTGGTGTTTACCAGCCATCAATCCAACCGGTTTGCCGATCGGTTGCAGGTTTGTGATCTGGCTGCGTATGCCGCCTGATACCTTCACCTATCTGCGCTATCAGCTGGCGCGCCACCTGCGAGCGGGGCTGCGTCGTCCCGGCGATGTGGTCAATCCGCTGCTGTTCTTTTTAATGGTGATTACCCTGTTTCCATTGGGGCTTGGGCCTGCACCCGATGCCCTAGCCGCCATTGCGCCTGGACTGTTTTGGGTCGTCGCACTGCTTGCTAATCTGACCGTTAGCGGCCGCTTATTCGCTGCAGATTTTGAGGATGGTAGTCTCGAGCAGATGGCTTTGGCGCCTCACATATTGGCGCTGAGTGCGCTCGCTGAAGTGCTTGCTCATTGGCTACTGAGCGGCGTTACCCTGACCTTGGTAGCGCCAGTCTTTGCCGCGATGCTGTATCTGCCGACTGATGCGGTGCCCGTGCTAATGATGAGTTTGTTGCTTGGCAGCCTCTCGCTGTCACTCGTCGGTGCCATTGGTGCGGCCCTGACCGTCGGCTTGCGGCGCGGCGGCATGTTGTTGTCGCTGCTCATCATCCCGCTGTATGTTCCGGTACTGATTTTCGGGACGAGTGCCGTGAGCGAGGCTGCAAACGGGTATGATGGCGTGGCTTGGCTTGCTTTGCTCGGTGCATTTGCGGCCGCGAGCCTTGTTTTAGCCCCGTTCGCAATCAGTGCGGGACTGAGAATTTCCCTTGAGAGTTGAATGTCTTACGCGTCAGGCATTTTTTATCGACCAACAGCGGATATAATCAACCCATGTGGTCAATTGTTCATAAAATGGGTTCGCCCCCGTGGTTCTATCGCTTCGCCAATACGCTGATTGGCTGGCTGTTGCCCATCGTCGTGATCGCGTTGGTGATCGGTGCCCTGTGGGGGTTGCTGTACGCGCCACCTGATTTCCGCCAAGGTAACAGTTACCGCATTATTTTTATCCATGTGCCCGCTGCGGTGGTGGCACTCGCGGGTTACTACCTCATGGCCATTGCGGGCTTAGTCAGTCTGGTGTGGAAGATTAAAATGGCTGATACCGCAATGCGGGCCGTTGCACCCGTAGGTGCGGCGCTCACCTTTATTGCGCTGTTCACCGGCGCAATCTGGGGTAAACCCACTTGGGGTACCTGGTGGGTGTGGGATGCGCGTATTACATCCATGTTGATTTTGCTATTTCTTTACCTCGGCGTCATCGCGCTTTTTGAGGCTTACGACAACAAGTCGGCGGCAGCGAAGGCTTGTGCCGTTCTTTCGTTAGTTGGCACTGTCAATATTCCAATCATCTACAAGTCGGTGGACTGGTGGTATAGCCTGCACCAGCCTGCGACCCTGAAGTTCTCTGGTGAATCCGCCATCGATAGCTCTATGCTTTATCCACTATTGCTAAACATCGCGGCGTTTTACGCGTTATTTGCCACCGCCGTTCTCCTCAACATGCGCGCCGAACTACTGTCGACTCACCGCCAGTCCGCTTGGCTTCGTAAGGCTTTGGATCCCAACGACTGATGTATTTCGACAGTATTCAAGCAGCGTGGCAGATGGATGGCCACGGGCCTTATGTTTGGGGGGCGTATCTCTCGACGTTGTTCGTTATTGCGTTGCTCATTATCGGACCGGTGATGCGCGCAAAAACAGCGCGCAAGCAGTTGTTGGCTGAGTCGCGTCGGCTGTCAGCGTCATCCGCGCTAGGCGGCAAAAATGAGGCGGCAGCATCACATCAGGCGTCTAGCGGCAGTCATGAGAGTGCTGTGAGTCCTGTGAGTACTGATGTCAGTGCTAACGACAGCAGTAATGGCAGCACCACTGGCAGTACTAATGCCAGCACCCCTAAAGGTGAATTGAATGCATCCGAAACGTAAACAACGATTGATCATTGCGCTGGTGATTACGGTGTTATCGAGCACCGCGATCGGCTTGGTCAGCTACGCTCTCCGAGGGAACATTAACCTGTTCTACCCCCCGGTAGACGTTGTGGCCGGTAAGGCCCCGACCGACCGCCCCATTCGAGTAGGTGGCATGGTGGTCGAGGGCAGTATTAAGCGCAGCGACACTGATTTAACGACGGTGTTTTCGGTGACCGATTACGATGGGGTGGTCGAGATCAGCTTCACCGGTATCTTGCCGGACCTGTTTGCTGAGGGGGAGGGCGTCGTTGCTGCAGGGACCCTGGACGGGGCCGGGCGACTCGTTGCCACCGAGGTTCTTGCTAAGCACGATGAAAACTATATGCCTCCAGAGGTCGCCGCGGCGCTCGAGGGCAAGTCGCCGGGCTATCAGAATAGACCCGCGACGTCAGAGCGGGGTGATACATGATTCCAGAGCTTGGTCAGTTTTCTCTAATTATCGCGTTTGTCCTCGCGGTGCTGCTGGGCACGGTCCCCTTATACGGTGCATGGCGGCGTGACATCACCGCGATGAATTTGGCGCCAACTCTGGCCTTAGCAGTGTTCACCTTCCTGTTGTTGGCTTTCGCGTTGTTGACCCACGCATTTTTGAACGACGATTTCTCGGTCAAGGTTGTTGCGGGCAACAGCAATAGCTTGCTGCCACCCATTTATAAGTTCTCAGCAGTCTGGGGTAATCACGAGGGTTCGCTGCTGCTTTGGGTGCTGATTCTGGCGGGTTGGATGACAGCCGTTGCCTTTTTCAGCCGCGGCTTACCATTGGTTGTGCTGTCGCGCGTGCTGGGTGTGATGGGGCTCGTCGCGGTGGGGTTTATCGCATTTTCCTTGTTTACATCGAACCCCTTTGAGCGTTTGTTGCCCGGTATTCCAGGGGAGGGGCGCGATCTCAATCCGCTGCTTCAGGATCCGGGTTTAATCATTCACCCGCCGTTGCTATACATGGGTTACGTCGGTTTCTCGGTGCCTTTTGCTTTCGCTATTGCGGCGCTACTCGGTGGTCACCTTGACGCTGCCTGGGCTCGATGGTCCCGCCCGTGGACGAATGTCGCCTGGGGGTTTTTGACCTTGGGGATCATGTTGGGAAGCTGGTGGGCTTACTACGAATTGGGTTGGGGCGGCTGGTGGTTTTGGGATCCGGTAGAGAACGCTTCATTTATGCCTTGGTTGGTGGGCACGGGTCTTGTGCATTCATTGGCGGTGACTGAAAAGCGGGGGCTGTTTCGTTCCTGGACAGTACTCATGGCTATTGCAGCGTTTTCACTATCGCTACTAGGCACTTTTTTGGTTCGTTCGGGTGTTCTGACATCGGTGCACGCATTTGCTGCGGACCCGGATCGTGGGCTATTCATTTTGATTTTCCTCGGAATCGTTATCGGCGGCTCGCTGAGTCTGTACGCCCTGCGCGCGCCAACAGTTGCCAGTCGAGTCAATTATGGGCCCGTATCGCGGGAAGCCCTTCTGCTCGTCAACAACTTCATTTTTAGCGTGTCGGCGTTAACGGTTCTGCTTGGCACCCTGTTTCCCCTCGTTATGGATGCACTGGAGCAGGGCAAGTATTCGGTCGGCCCCCCTTACTTCAACGCGGTTTTCGTGCCGCTAATGGCGTTGCTAACGCCCTTTATGGGTGTGGGTCCAATCTCCCGATGGAAGCAGGACAGCGGGCGGCGGTGGCTAGCTGAACTGGCGGTGCCTGCACTGGTAGTGGTGGTACTCGCGGGTGTGCTGCCCATGTTGGGTCGTGAATTCAATGTTTGGGTGGCGCTCTCGATTCTTCTGGCAGGTTGGCTGTTTGTTGGGCTATCAAGGGATGCCTGGCAACGGGTCAGAAGTGCCCGGGGCCTTGGGGCTAAGTTGCGCCGTATTACCCCGAGCTATGCCGGAATGTGGATGGCACATGCTGGCTTCGCAATTGCACTCATTGGGGTCACGGTAGTCAGTCAATTGAGTATTGAGAAAGATCTCAAGCTGTCAGTCGGTGATTCTCATGAGGTGGCGGGCTACCGCTTCGAGTTTATCGATCTCGGACGTTACGATGGCCCGAATTTCCAGGCAGATCAGGCGGTGTTTCGAGTATGGCAGGACGACGCGATCATCACCGAGCTGCGACCCCAGAAAAGACGGTATCTCGCATCGGGTCAAATCATGACCGAGGCCGCCATAGACCCGGGTGTCTTTAGAGATCTGTTTGTTGCCATGGGTGATCGAGTGGGCGATAGCGCTTGGGCGATCCGATTGCAGTACAAACCCTTTATTCGCTGGATTTGGGGTGGCGCAATTCTCATGGGATTCGGCGGACTGTTAACGGCGGTTGATCGTCGATATCGCGTGCGTCGAGCGGTTCGCGCTGGCGCGACAGTGGGCGGAGCGGTCCATGGGGCGGCTTAAGCTATTCCTGCCATTGGTGGCCTTTTGCCTTCTGGGAGTGGTGCTGTTTCGAGGCTTATCCCTCGATCCTACCGCGTTGCCATCGGCCTTGGTGGGTGCTCCAGTACCCGAGTTTGAGCTGCCGACCCTTGCACCGGGGCAAACGATTAGTCGCGAGGAGGTGATCGGCAGTCCGCTGTTGGTTAATGTCTGGGCTACCTGGTGCTATTCCTGCCGGGTTGAGCACCCCTACTTAGTCGAGCTTGCTGAGCAGGGTGTGCCGATTGTGGGGTTGAATTACAAAGACGAGCCGGACGCAGCCCGCGGTTGGCTGCAAGACTTGGGCAACCCGTACACGGTTAATATCAGTGATACCGAGGGCACTTTGGGTCTCGATTTTGGAGTTTATGGTGCGCCTGAAACCTATGTGATTGACGCCGAAGGCATTATTCGTCATCGACATGTCGGCGTCGTCAACGAATCGGTCTGGCTCAATGACCTTGCGCCATTTTTTGACGGCGATCTGCAGGTAGCTGTTAAGTCGACCCAAAACACCGCCGCTGGATTGAATCCATGAAGTACTGGTTTTTCGCGCTGTCACTTTGGTTGACCGCAGGCACGGCCTTGGCAGTGATCGAGACATACGAATTTTCTGATCCTGCGCTGGAAACGCGCTATCACCGTCTAAGTC
Source organism: Luminiphilus sp. (assembly GCA_965657905.1). Classification (GTDB taxonomy): domain Bacteria; phylum Pseudomonadota; class Gammaproteobacteria; order Pseudomonadales; family Halieaceae; genus Luminiphilus. Next base: position 188,723 of record CBFHPT010000004.1, read on the forward strand.
AGGAACTGCGCTGTCCAAAGTGTCAAAACCAAAATATCGCTGACTCGAATGCGCCTATCTCCCGCGATCTAAGGGCCTTACTACATCAGCAGCTCGAGGCTGGAGCCAGTGATGATGAAATTTTGGCTTTCATGGTCGCCCGTTACGGTGAGTTTGTGCGTTATCGCCCGGGCGTCGATCAGAAGACTGCGGTGCTGTGGTACGCGCCGGTGGGCTTGACGCTTGTTGGCTTCATCGGTTTGGCCATTCATCTGAGCCGTCGTAAAACGCCAGTATCACCGGCACCATCCGATCAGGAATTGGCCGACTTGCGAGCAAAGCTGCAGGAACCAGATCGGACGCACCCGACCGATGGAAGGGAGGCGCCGTGAGTCAGCAGTTTTTAGTGCTTGCCGCTTTGATGGCGGTTGCAGCGCTCGGTTTCGTGTTATCGATATCCCGGGTGTGGCGTCGCGACGTGGACGGCGAATCCAACCTTGATTGGCTGCGGCTACGTCAGGAAGAGCTAAGCAGCGCTATTGATCAGGACAGCTCGCTCATTACCGATGCGGAGCTGCGCGTGTTACAGGAGCTTTCAGAAACCGCTGAAGCGCCCGATAAGGCGTCAGTAGCGGTGTCGTCAGCGGCAGGGTACACAGAACCCCGAACCAGCAGACGATTGATGGTAGTTTTAGCGCTGGTTGTGCTCATTGTTCCGGGGTTGGTGTATGTGCAGGTCGGAGCTCTAGAGGATGTGCGGATTACCAACGCCATTGCGGAGCTTGATGAGGCGGCACCCGAGGGTATCGATGTGCTCATGGCTGCCATCGAGGCACGATCACAAGCGCGACCGGATAATGCCGACTACCTGTCGTTGCTGGGTCAGTTCTACACGGGAACTGAAAACCACGGAGCAGCGCTGGAGACCTATGAGCGATTGCTGGCGCTCTACCCCGAGAGCGCCGAGATTCTGGCCAGAGCCGCCCAGGCGGAGTATCTCGCGAATGACCGCGAGCTGTCGGCTCAGGCCCGTCGTCGCGCCGAGTCAGCACTTGCATCAGATCCCAATCAACGGACAGCACTCGGAACTCTGGGTATTGCTGCGTTTGAGCGCGAAGACTATGGGTTGGCGATTGATTATTGGCAGCGACTTTTGGCCTTCGAGGTACCCGGGACGCCGGGTTATCAGATGATGATGGGGGTGATCGCCGAGGCGCGCTTCCGGGGCGGCGTTGAGTCGCTCAGTGCTCCCTCCATCGCGGTGGCAGGCATCGGCGTGAGCGTCACGGTAGAGGCACCCGAAGGGTCGAACATTGCGCCCGACGCGACGGTGTTTGTGCTCGCCCGTCCTCAAGGCGCCACCCAACGAATGCCGACCGCGGTGCAACGCCGACAGGCCAGCGAACTGCCTTTGACTGTGAGGCTCGATGACGCGTCTGCCATGGCGGGGCAGCAGATTTCTACTCTGGCGGGGGTCAGCGTTGAAGTGCAGGTGAGTCCAGATGGGCGACCGGGGCGGAGCGGGGCAACCTGGCTCGCGACCGCTGACAACGTGGTACCCTCTGAATCTGCCGCGGTAACCTTGGTCCTGCGTCCTGTAACGCCCTGATCGCCTGATCCTGTTGGTCGCCTATAGTGTCCCGAGCGCTGAGCAGGTACACTATATCTTGTGTCTCTGGGCGCCAATAAGCCCCCTGTCAGCGGAAGCCCTATGCGTCTGAAATCCATAAAATTGGCCGGGTTCAAATCCTTTGTAGACCCGACAACTGTCAATTTCCCGAGCAATATGTGTTCGGTCGTCGGCCCCAATGGCTGCGGTAAGTCCAACATCATTGATGCGGTGCGCTGGGTTATGGGTGAAAGCTCCGCCAAGACGCTGCGCGGTGAATCGATGACCGACGTCATCTTCAACGGCACGACGAGCCGACAGCCTGTCGGACAGGCATCGATTGAACTCATTTTTGACAACACCGATGGCAAAATCGTCGGTGAGTTCGCGGCCTATAACGAGATATCAGTGCGCAGACTTGTGGGGCGCGACGGTACGTCCGATTATTTCCTCAACGGCGCTAAGTGCCGCCGCCGTGATATTACCGATCTGTTTTTGGGGACCGGGCTTGGGCCGCGAAGCTACGCGATCATCGAGCAAGGCATGATTTCACGCCTGATCGAATCGAAGCCCGAGGAGCTGCGGGTGTTCATTGAAGAGGCCGCAGGCATCTCAAAGTACAAAGAGCGGCGACGCGAAACCGAAAATAGAATGCGGCGCACCCTAGAGAATCTGGAGCGCTTAACCGATTTGCGTGAGGAGCTTGACCGCAACCTGCAGCACCTGCAGCGCCAGGCTCAAGCCGCTGAGAAATACGCAGAGTTCAAGGCCGAAGAGCGCGAAATCAAATCTCAGCTGCTGGCGTTGCAGTGGCAGGAGTTTCAAGATAACAGCAGCGAGCACAAGACCCGGGTCGGAGAACTCGAAGTTCGCCAAGAGGCTGAGCGGGCCGAGCTTGAGCGCGTTGCGGCACAAATCGAGGCGCTGCGGGTTCAGTTGGCAGATGACACTGAAACGTTCAACACCGTTCAAGCCAACTACTACACTGTTGGTGGTGAGGTAACGCGGGTCGAGCAGGCGCTCCGATATGAACAAGAGAAGCGCGCTGCAGTTCAGACCGACCTCAACCAGACTCGATCGGCCCTGAGCGAGGCCGTTGGCCATCTGAATGCCGATCGTGAGCGCTTGAGTGGATGGCGCGAGGAACTGCAAACCATCGAGCCAGAGCTTGAACAGCAGCGAGCGGTGGCGGAAGCGGCAACGACGACACTGGCGGATTCCGAAGAAATTATGACTCGCTGGCAAACCCAGTGGGATGAATTCAATCAGCGCGCTGCAGGCCCCAAGCAGGCGTCAGAGGTGCAGCAAAGCCGGATTGTGTACCTTGAACAGGTACTTCGACGTCTTCAGGACCGGATGGGCTCCCTTGAGAATGCGCGAGGAGAGTTGGGGGAGGGCCAAGATGAGGCATCACTTGATGGCTTGGATCGCGATATTGCAGCAGCCACCGAGCGCGTAGCAGCCCGAGAAGGCGCACTCGAGTCCATCAACAGCGATATTCGAAGCCAACGCAGCCTGATTGAAGACCTGAGCAAACAGCAAGACCAGTGTCGTTCCGAGTTACAGCAACTTAAAGGCCAAAAATCGTCTTTGCTCGCTCTACAAGATGCGGCAACCAGTGGTTCTGAGGCGGCGGCCCTGCAGTCGTGGTTAGATGAATCTCCCGTGAATGCTGTGGGGTCGTTATTTGAGTCGCTAACGGTTGCAGAAGGTTGGGCGCCAGCGGTTGAGCAAGTGTTGGGCGACGCTCTCACAGCGGTGTGTGTCAGTTCAGTTGGTGATCTGATGAATCAAGACGCCATGACTGGCGTGCCGAGCGGTGCTTTTGTTGTCGATTCCACCACTGGCGCGCTGGGTGACGCGGGGACCTTGGCGAGCAAAGTTGAAGGGCCGCTCGGGGTGGGCAACTTGCTCAGTGGTGTTCAGGTTGCGCCGGATCTGGCGAGTGCGCTGGGAACCCTCGCGAGCCTTCCAGAAGGCGCCTCGGTCATTACCCCTGAGGGTCATTGGTTGGGGCAAGGTTGGGTGCGGACTCGCTCGGAAGCGGATGCCGCCGCAGGGGTCATTGAGCGCAGTGAATTACTGGCCAGTCTGGAAACTCAAATTACATCGATCAGCGATAATTTAACGCAGATCGATGAGCAGCTACAGGGAGCGCGGTCGACTCGAGGGGGGCTTGAGCAAACCTTGACCGAGGCCCAGCGGGAGTTGAAAGCGGCGGTGCGCGAACAAGCAGACTTGACGGCCACCCGCAAAACTAGCGCTGCGGCGATTGAGCAGTTTCGCGAGCGGCAAGGCCAGTTGGCTGCAGATCTCGCGGAGACCCGCAGTCAGTTCGAGCAGGAACAGGCGTCTTTGACCGCTGCTCGAGCAGAGCTAGCGACGGCAATCGACCAAATGGAGGCCGACGGCCTAGAAAGGGATCAATTACAAGCTCAGCGAGAAACCTATCGGGAGGCGCTTAATGCGGCCCGAGATCGAGCCCGAGAAGCCCGCGATACAGCCCATCGCAGTGATGTCCGAGCGCAGAACCTACGCACCCAGGTTGACACAGTGGCGGGCACGATCGCGCGACTTGAACAGCAAGTAGCGCAGTTTGAGCAGCGGGCGAATGAGCTGAGTGCTCAGCTTCCCGAGACCGATGATCCCGATGCAGCGTTGAAAGACGAGCTAGAGTTACTGCTCGCTCGGCGCGTTGAGGCCGAGAGCGAGTTGACCGAGGCGCGTCAGCGTGTGGCCGACAAGGAGCACTCGCTGCGCGGGCTTGAGCAAGGCAAAGTGTCGGTCGAACACCGACTGCAGCAGATTCATAGTGATATTGAGGCCGCTCGGTTGCAGCAGGCAGAGCGGCAAGTGCGCATTGAAAACCTCGAATTGCAGTTGCGGGATCTCGATGCCGAGGCGGCTGCAGTGGTCGCTGCATTACCCGACGGCGCCAGTGAGCCGGAGTGGCAAGTAAAAGTGGAGCGGGTGGCAGCCCGTATTAGTCGACTTGGCCCCATCAATCTTGCGGCGATCGACGAATGCGCCCGGGCTTCAGAGCGAAAGCACTATCTCGATGCGCAAAACGAGGATTTGGAGTCGGCGTTGTCTACGCTTGAGAATGCAATCCGAAAGATCGATAAAGAGACTCGCTCCCGATTCCAAGAAACCTTCGATCAGGTGAATGCCGGATTCTCGGAGCTGTTTCCGAAGGTCTTTGGCGGTGGTACTGCAAGCCTGGAGCTTACCGGCGACGATTTGCTGGATACCGGAGTGGCCATCATGGCGCGGCCGCCCGGCAAGAAGAACAGCACCATTCATCTGTTGTCAGGTGGTGAAAAGGCGATGACAGCAATCGCGTTGGTGTTCTCGATTTTCCAGCTCAATCCTGCGCCGTTTTGTATGCTCGACGAGGTCGATGCGCCGTTGGATGATGCCAATGTGGGTCGCTATGCGCGTATGGTGAAAGAGATGTCGGAACGCGTGCAATTCATCTTTATTACCCACAATAAGATAACCATGGAGGTCGCCGATCAGTTGATGGGTGTGACGATGCATGAGCCGGGCGTGTCCCGACTTGTCACTGTGGATATCGAAGAGGCCGCACAACTTGCGGCGAGCTGACGGATAGATCGGGATAACGGCGATGGAACTCACGATTCGCGATTGGATGGTTATCATTGGCGCAGGCTTGATCCTGGCTGTGCTGGTCGATGCGGGGCGTCGGGTTTTGAAAGAGCGACGGGCCGAGGTTCGTCTCAACGCCAAGATCAGTCGGGCCCGTGATGACGAGGAAGATGATGATTTCAATCTTCTGTCAGAGTTGCCGAGTGGAGGCGCTCGCATTGTTCAGCGCGAGGATCTCGCACCTGGGTTTGTTTCGGACAGTGCAATCACCTCACCTGGCCAAGAGTCGGACGACGACGGCCCATTCGAACTCGAAGACGACGCGTTCGATGCCGCCGTTCGCTTCAGCGGTGACAGTATGGATGCGCCCTCGTTCTCAGCCCTTCATGACGACGATTTGCTAGACCAACCTCAGTCCCCAGCTGCGGCAACACCCTCCGCGACTGGTGGTGATTCTGATGATGACCGCGCTTCATCTGAGGCGGCGCTTGCGACCCCCGAGACTTTAGATTGGCTGGATCAACTCGATGCGCCTGAACCGGAGGTAGAGCCGGAAGCGAAGCTGCCGAGAGGCATCGACCCTCACGTCTTCGTTTTGCATGTTGTTTCTCGGTCCGAGCAGGGTTTCTCCGGTGCCGATATTTTGCATATATTGCTGGCCTGCGATCTCCGCTTTGGGGATATGGATTTTTTCCATCGACATGAACATCAGGCGGGGCGCGGTCCGATTCAGTTCAGTGTCGCCAATATGATGAAGCCGGGGGTTTTCGATATCGATCAAATGAGTAGTATGTACACTCGTGGATTGATGTTTTTTGTCACCTTGCCAGGCCCTGAGGACATGCTGAAGGCCTTCGACTATATGTACGAAACAGCCAAAACTGTTGCCAGAAACCTTGGTGGTGATGTACTCGACGAAACTCGTAGCGCGGTGACTCGGCAGGGCATCGATCATATGCGACAGCAAATACGCGAACTCGAGCGCCGCGTCGCGGAGCAGCGGAACCGCTGAGCCCAATGACAGCTGCAGACGAAATCAAGTCGCTTCGAGAAAAACTACAGCGTTGGTGTGACGAGTACCATCAGAATGACGCTCCCAGCGTGCCCGACGCTGAATATGACCGGGCAATGGTGCGGCTGCGTACCCTTGAGGATGCCCATCCAGCGTTAAAAACCGATGATTCTCCCACCCAGCGGGTGGGTGCTGCACCGCTGGCAGGGTTTTCATCGGTTGAGCATCGATTACCAATGCTCTCACTCGACAACGCCTTTAGCGCCGAGGATCTCGCTGCGTTTGACAAGCGGGTGGGTGAACGTATCGGGGTCAGCTCCATTAGTTATTGTTGTGAGCCGAAGCTCGACGGTATCGCCGTTAGTATCATCTGGGAGGCAGGCACTTTGGTGCGCGCGGCCACCCGTGGCGACGGTCGTACTGGCGAGGACATTACTCAGAACGTCCGCACTATTGACGTGATTCCACTGACATTGAGAGGCGACGACTTCCCGGCATTACTGGAGGTGCGTGGTGAAATATTTATGCCGCGTGAAGGCTTTGAGCGCCTTAACGCCCGAGCACGGGAGCAGGGTGACAAGGTATTTGTTAATCCCAGGAATGCCGCAGCTGGTAGTCTTCGGCAGCTCGACTCTCGCGTTACCGCGCGACGACCATTGGAGTTTTGCGCCTATTCTCTCGGCTATACCGAAGGTTTTGATGACGCGCCACCGACGCACAGCGGTGTTATCGAGCAACTAGCCCAGTGGGGGCTGCCAACGTCTCAACTCGCGGCAGTGGTTTCGGGTGTCGAAGCGTGTGAACTGTACTACCAACAACTCGCTGACAAGCGCGATGGGTTGCCGTTCGATATCGATGGCATCGTTTATAAAGTTGACGATCTCGCGCAGCAAGAACGGTTGGGTTTCGTGTCGCGGGCCCCGCGTTGGGCGATAGCGCGCAAGTTTCCAGCGCAGGAAGAGACGACAACGGTACTTGAGGTTGAGTTCCAAGTGGGTCGTACAGGCGCCATTACCCCCGTGGCCCGCTTGGAGCCTGTTTTCGTTGGCGGCGTAACCGTGAGCAATGCCACATTACACAATGCTGATGAAATTGAGCGTCTTGGGCTTCGTGTCGGTGATGCGGTCGTTATCCGACGTGCGGGAGATGTGATTCCCCAGGTGGTTGCAGTGCTTTCCGACCGCAGGCAGGCGGGTAGCGAGGCAATTATCTTTCCCAGTCAATGTCCCGCTTGTGGGTCCGAGGTCGAGCGAGAGGCAGGAGGGGCGGTCTATCGCTGTGTTGGAGGCTTGATATGCCCCGCGCAACGGCGGGCTGCGCTGCGTCATTTCGTATCCCGCAAGGCAATGGACATAGATGGTCTTGGGGACAAGATTATCGAGCAGCTGATCGATCGAGAGTTGATAGCAGATATCAGTGACCTCTATGCGCTGGACGAGGAGACCCTCGAAGGTCTCGACCGGCTGGCGGAGAAGTCTGCGAGAAATGTGTTCCAAGCCATTGAAAAAAGTAAAGAAACGACCTTTCCAAAGTTCGTTTATGCCATCGGTATCCGCGAAGTGGGTGAGGCCACAGCCCGCCAACTCGCCGAGCATTTTGAAACCTTGGAGGCGCTGAAAAACGCCAGCCGCGAGCAACTCGAAGAGGTCGATGATGTTGGCCCCATTGTTGCAGCTCACATTCGAAGCTTTTTTGAAGAGCCGGCCAACTGCCGAACGATCGATCGCCTCGTTGAGCGGGGGGTCCATTGGCCGGCGCCGAAAGCCCCGGTGGGTGATGCACCCTTGTCAGGCGAAATTTGGGCGGTAACGGGCAAGCTCGAGTCTCTCACCCGCGATGAAGCCGAATCGAAGCTGCGTGCGCTCGGGGCTAAAGTTGCGTCAAGTGTTAGTGGTAAAACCACCTGCCTGCTAGCGGGTCCAGGCGCTGGATCCAAGCTCAAAAAAGCCCAATCTCTGGAGGTGCCCGTGATTGATGAAGCCGAATTTTTGGTCCGCATGGCAGAAGGCCAATGAGTCGCTGGTTCCGTTTAGCCAATTTCAGCGCGGTCGCGGGTTTGCTGATCGTCGCGCTCGCGGGATGCACAACGTCGCCTCCCTCTAACGTTGACGATGTCTGCGCGATCTTCGAAGAGAAATCGGGCTGGTATGAGGATGCGAAAAGTGCTCGGGCGCGCTGGGGTGTCCCTATTTCGGTAATGATGGCAGTTATGCATCAGGAGTCGACTTTTGTGGCGACTGCCAAACCCCCGCGAAAAATGATCTGGGGGTTTATTCCCGGGCGTCGGCCGTCTGATTCATACGGATATTCACAGGCATTGGAAGACACCTGGCGCCGGTATGAACGTGCTTCGGGCAACTACGGAGCAGATCGGGACGAGTTTGCCGATGCGATCGACTTTATCGGCTGGTACAACGACCTGAGCTATCGCGCCAATGGAATTCCTAAAGACGACGCCTTTAGGCTATACCTTGCCTATCACGAAGGGCACGGGGGTTATTCACGGAAGACCTATCGCTCGAAACAATGGTTAATTGATGTCGCCCGCAAGGTTGAGCGTCGGGCTCAACGCTATAACACGCAGTTACAGGGCTGTGTGCAAGATTTAGAGGCCAAATCCTGGTGGGATTGGTGGTGATTGCGACGTTTGTCATCTCTCTGTCATCTTTTGTTCATTTAATTGGGACTTCCTTAATAAGGTGGTACCAGTAGCTATGCCCAGCAGTAAGGTTTTGATTGTTGACGATGAGTTCGCGATTCGCGATATGTTGCGTATGGCGCTGGAAATTGCGGATTTCGATTGTCTCGAGGCGGAGAACATTCTCGATGCCCACCGACTGGTCGTTGATGAACGGCCCGACATCATTCTGCTCGACTGGATGCTGCCTGGTGGCAGTGGCCTGGAATTGTTGCGGCGCTTGAAACGCAATGACGTAACCCGTGATTTGCCAGTAATCATGCTCACGGCCAAGACTGCAGAAGACAATGTCATTCAGGGGTTGGAGATTGGTGCGGACGATTACGTCACCAAGCCTTTTGCTCCCAGAGAGTTAATCGCGCGCATCAAAGCACAGTTACGGCGAGCGGTTGGGGGTGAGCAAGGAGAAAGACTCCAAGTTAAAGAGCTTACCCTGGACATAGAAAGTCGTCGGATTTTTATCGCCAATCGACCGGTGGATATGGGGCCGACGGAGTTTAATTTGCTGCAGTTTTTTATGTCCCACCCAGAGCGGGCATACTCTCGGAATCAATTGCTCGACCATGTTTGGGGCGCGAACGTTTATGTTGAGGAGCGCACTGTTGACGTTCACATCCGCCGCTTGCGCAAAGCCTTGCAAACCCCCCAGGGCGACTACAGTGATCTTATTCAAACTGTACGAGGTACTGGTTACCGCTTTTCAGCCCGTGGCCTTGAGGAAGCGTGAGCGGATCTAACGCCTGGCTACGTGAGGCTCGGCGTGTTCTGCTACTCATAGCCGCTGCTGGCGCTGTTGGATGGTCACTGGGTGCGCCGTTCATTGGTCTGAGTTTGGGATTACTCACTGTCGTGGTGTATTGGGGACACCACCTTCGCTTGGTACAGCGTTGGCTTGACGACCCCGAAGGTGAGCCTCCTGAGGGCTCGGGGCTGTGGGGGCGTATTTTCGACAACGTTTTTCTTCTGCAGCGGCGTAACCGCGAGACCCAGTCCCGTCTTGAGTCGGCCCTCGATTACCTACAGGATTCTCTGGCATCAATGCGGGATGCGGCAATCATCGTCGATACCCGCGGGAACATCGCATGGGTCAATGAATCCGCGGATTTTCTTTTGGGTATCCGGTTTCCCGATGATCGTGGGCAGCCACTACTGAATTTGATTCGTCTGCCCGAGTTTCACGCGTACTTTGTTGGGGAAGATCACTCGACGCCCTTGAGAATTCTGCCTTCGAACGACAGCGAGCGCTGCCTGCAGGTCGAAATGTCGCGTTTTGGGGCAGGGGACCGGCTGATTTTTGTTCGGGATGTCTCCGAGACATTTAAACTTGAACAAATGCGACAGGACTTTGTGGCCAACGTATCCCATGAGTTGCGAACACCGCTAACGGTTATCAAGGGCTACATCGATACTCTGGAAGGGCTTCCCGAATTAGATAGTCCTCCTCTTACTCGGCCTTTGAAGAATATGAGCGAACAGGCGTCCCGTATGGAGACGATTTTGCGTGATCTTCTATGGCTTTCGCGGATCGAAAGTGTGGAAACCCAACGTAAAACAGAGCTCATCGATGTGGGTGCTTTGGCATTCGAAACGGTATCTGAATTACAGACCGCCTTCGGCGATCGTGAATTGCATTTGGATATCGAGCGAAACATCTATGTTCATGGTGACCGAGCCGAGTTACATAGCGCGCTCAGCAACCTAGTCATCAATGGACTTAAATACAGCGACGATGGCCCGGTTCTTATTGAATGGAAGCAGCGGGGGGATCGCGGCATTTTTAGCGTGACTGACTTTGGTGTGGGAATCTCAGAGCAGCATATTCCCCGATTGACCGAGCGCTTCTATAGAGTTGATCGGAGCCGGAGTCAGCGAATCGGGGGTACTGGTCTCGGATTGGCAATCGTGAAGCACGTTGCAACTTCGCATCTCGCTGAACTCGATATTCGAAGTGAAATTGGGAGGGGGAGTACGTTTTCTCTTGAGTTTCCCATTGCTAACATTGATCACGAGTAAGATTAACAAAGCGTGCTGCCTGGCGCTGTGTTGCCTGCTGAGCACTGCGGTTTGCTCTGCTGACAAGCAGACTTTGGTCATTACCGGTTCCGACAGTATGGCCGGGCTGATAACTGCTTGGTCGGGTGCCTTCCGAGAGACGCGACCTGACATTGTGGTGGAGATTCAGGCGGCCGGCTCTGCCGCTGCGCCAACGGCGCTAGCACAAGGTACGGCTTCCCTAGGCGCCATGTCGCGTTTGATGAACAACACCGAACTCGAGCGTTTTGTCGCTGTGAAGGGGTTTTTGCCTACCGCTATTCCTGTCGGCAGCGATGACATTGCCGTTATTGTCAACCCGTCTAATCCAGTCACCAGCTTGACCCTGCTGCAGCTTGACCAAATTTACTCAGCGACGCGTCAATGTGGGGGTGGAGACCCGTTGAATCGATGGCGGGATGTCGGTTTAAGCACAGGACACTCATTTTCCAAGCGTTTGGCGGAAATGCCGGTAGAGGCCTACGGGCGGACATCTTTAAGCGGCAGTTATGGGCGGTTTAAAGATCGCGCCCTGTGTCGCGGTGATTATGCTCCCCGGGTCATCGAGCTGCCCGGCTTCTCAGCTATTGTCGACGCCGTCGCACGGGTTCCATCGGCTATTGGTTACGTCAGCCGGGGAGCGGTTGATCATCGGGTCAAAGTCGTCGACATCGCTGCTCTGGGCGTGCTTGGACAGCCTGTCATCAGCACCGCTGCGCAGCCGGAGTATCCGCTGTCTCGTAGCCTGTATCTGTACCTCTCCGTGTCGCCGGACAGCGTGCCGAGTCCGCTGCAGTGCGCCTTCCTCGGCTATCTACAATCAGATGAGGCTCAGGCAATCTTGATCGAGCAGGGATTTAGCGTGGCTAGGGAGAGCTCACCCCCTGCGGATCGCAAATATGAGCGGGTGCTAAATGCTTGCGGCGCATAAACGTGAGCGACAGGACCGCCGTATCAGTCTGCTGATACGGAGTACCAGTATTGTTGTGCTAGTGGCGATAGCGGGCATGCTGGTGCAAATGATGATGACCGCCGTTCCATTGCTCTCGGAACCCACGATCCAGCCGGTGGCGGCGGACGAGGTTCCTACGAGCTTGTCGGAGTTGCGGTCATCGCGCCCAAGTTGGTTGCCCGCAGACTATCCGATGATCACCTGGCGAGACACCACAGCACAGAGGCTCTGGGTGGGTGTATCCCCGTCGAAAGGGCTGACTGGGTCGCTCAGCCAGTGGTTTGCAGCCGATAATCAATGGCGAGTGACGCCACTGCGATTTGATCCGGCCTTGCCTTCTGTGGCGTTTGTGGATCTGCTGCCGGCGCCGGGTTGGTTACTGGGGATGAATCCCGATGGTAATTATTGGCTCTATTCCCTGAGTAACAGCGCTGAAGATTCGGTAGCCCCTGAAAATCTGTCAGGGGTCGTGCCCGAACACACTAAAGCCTATTCCCTGCCCGGTGAGCGGGCTTATCTGCTCGCAGGGGATTCTGTGATTCATCAAGTGCACATCCGATTTGTCGGCGCGCAACCGGCGCTCGAGAAATTGCGCGAGTTCTCGATACCCGCGGGGGTTGGCGTGATCGCACCCGCGCCGGCAGGGCAGAGGTTTCTGGTAATCGACCGGGAGGGACACGGCTCTCTCTGGCATACGACAACCGGGCGGCAGTTAGCGTCTCTGCCTAAAAATCAGACGTTTAATTCAGCTGAGTGGTTGGCACCAGATAGTTTTCTAACGGAGTCCAAAGAGGGCGAGCGTCAGGCGTGGCGAATAGACGTCTCCCAGGGAACCGTCACATTGAGCACTCTATTTGGAAGGGTGCATTTCGAAGGTTACGAGGCTCCGGTTCGCGCATGGCAGCCCGCTGCGGGCGCAGAAGGCTATGAGGGTAAGTACAGCTTTTTGCCGCTGCTAATGGGCACCCTTCGAGCGGCTGTACTGGCGATGCTCGTCGCCTTGCCGGTAGCCATCGGTGCCGCTGTGTTTACAGGCTTTTTTATGCCAGAGCGACTGCGCGACAGAATCAAAACGGCTATCGAGTTGATAGCAGCGTTTCCCACTGTGGTCGTTGGTGCTGTATTCGCGATTCTTCTGGGTCCATTTGTCATCGACTCGCTGGCGCAGCTCGTCGGTTTATTTCTGCTGCCGCCCGTTGGAATAGCGTTGCTAGGCATTTTCTGGCGAGCTTTTCCTATTTTCGCTAATCAGCCCCGGTGGTTGTTCGCGCTACCAGTAGTGTTGTTGCCCGTGTTTTTTTCGCTGGCCTTGCTTGGCTACCAAGCTGGGGACTGGTTCGAACAGGCGTTTCTTGGCGGCTCCGTGCTGCATTGGCTCGCGCGGGAGGCAGTTGTTGATGTGCAGTATCGAAACGGCATTGTGGTTGGCCTTGCGTTGGGTATGGCCGTCATTCCCACGATCTTTACGGTCGCAGAAGATGCCATTCACGCAGTACCGAGATCGGCGGCAATGGGTAGTTTGGCATTGGGCGCCACGCACTGGGGCAGTTTCAGGGATGTGGTATTACCTGTTGCGTTTCCAGGGATTGTTGCCGCAATTATGTTGGGCTTTGGTCGCGCGATTGGTGAAACGATGATCTTGCTGTTAGTTGCGGGTAATGCACCAATCAGCGAATTCGATCTGTTTACAAGTTTGCGCACCATTAGTGCGACCTTGGCAATTGAGCTACCAGAATCCGCTGTGGCATCCAGCCATTTCCGGATCTTGTTTCTGGCCGCGTTCTTATTGTTCTTGATTACGTTTTTCTTTAACACGCTCGCAGAGGTCATAAAGCTGCGCTTTCAGCGTGAATTCGGGTTTGAAGAGTGAGTCGCCCAGTGATTTCAGGCATGTCTAGATTCGGTGAGCCTACGTCGCCGTTGTCCTCCCCTCCGGGAGCGGCGCTTGATTGGTCGCGTCTTCAAAGCACCGCAATGATCTGGTTGACCGCTGCCATGGTGAGCCTGTCGCTGTTGATCTTGCTCGGCTTTCTTGGTGTCTTGTTGTGGTTTAGCGGTAGTTGGATTTCCACTCTCGGTATTACCAGTGTCGATCCGGTTAGCAGCGATGGTGCGTTGGGGCGTTTTTGGCTTGGTTTAACAACCTTGCTATCGGGCGGGCAGGCTGATGTTTTTAGCGCGCCGCTTATTCCCGCGATCATCGGCACCTCGATCATGATCATAGTGATGTCGATAATCGTCGCGCCCCTAGGCGTTGTTGTTGCGATTTACCTGCGAGAATACGCAGGCACTTCTTGGTATACCAACGCTGTTCGGATTAGCGTTCAGAATATGGCGGGAGTACCGTCCATCATCTATGGCGTTTTTGGTTTGGGGTTTTTTGTCTATGTGGTCGGTGGACAGGTTGACGAGTTGTTCTATGCTGAACAACTGCCGACCCCGACCTTTGGTACGCCTGGCTTGCTGTGGGCATCGCTAACTTTGGCGATGCTAACCCTGCCAGTCGTGATTGTATCGGCGGAGGAGGGGTTGGCGCGCTTGCCCGAGTCGCTTCGGGAGGGCAGTCTTGCCCTCGGGGCGACCCGCGCTGAAACAATTTTCTTTGTCTTGTTGCCCGCCGCGGCGCCCAGCGTTCTCACAGGTATTATCATGGCGATTGCCCGTGCTGCAGGAGAAGTCGCTCCGTTAATGCTTGTCGGGGTGGTGAAGTACGCGCCAACGCTGCCTGTTAGTCTTCAGGCACCGTTTGTTCATCTCGAACGGAAGTTCATGCATTTAGGCTTTTATGTCTACGATACTGCAATGCATGACAACACCGGTGACGGGCGACTTGGCTTAATTTGTGCAGCGTCGCTACTGTTAGTTGCAGTTGTTATGACCCTAAACCTTACGGCGATCCTGCTGCGCAAGCGGCTTATCGATCGCTGCAGGAAGCTCTCAGGACTTTGAATGCGCGATCGTGACGCACTGATACTCGCCTCTAACAACCCGGCCATTAATCGGCGGGAAGCGCCGGCGGTACGAGTTGAAAATCTCTCGTTAAGTTATCCCACGGCCCCCAAGGCATTGGTCGATATCGACTTAACGATCGACGCGGGCACGGTGACCTCGATAATCGGTCCCAGTGGCTGTGGAAAATCGACGTTTTTGCGTTGTTTCAACCGCATGAACGACACCATCGATGGCTGCCGATATGCGGGATCCATAACCATCGGCGATAACAACGTACTGTCTAAATCAACGGATGTGACCGCCCTGCGTCGGCGTGTGGGTATGGTGTTTCAGCGACCCAACCCCTTTCCCAAAACGATTTATGACAATGTGGCCTACGGGCCACGGATTGGTGGTGTACGTCGCAAACGGGAGCTCGATGAGGTGGTAGAACGATCATTGAGGGCAGCGGCACTTTGGGATGAGGTGAAAGATCGACTCGATGAAAGCGCGCTCATTCTCTCACTTGGCCAGCAGCAGCGTTTGGTGATCGCGCGGACAATCGCGATTGAGCCCGAAGTATTACTCTTGGATGAGCCGGCATCCTCCCTCGACCCGATCTCCACCTTGCGTATCGAAGAGCTGATTTATGAGCTGAAGCACGCCTACACAATTATCATTGTTACTCACAATATGCAGCAGGCTGCGCGGGTGTCAGATTGGACCGCATTTATGAATGCGGGGCGGCTCATAGAGTTTGGATTAACCGACCATATGTTCACCAATCCGACTGAGCGTGCGACGGAAGACTACATTACCGGACGATTTGGCTGATACTCACAGGAGAGCGACGGCGCAATTTATGGCGACTTACACGACAAACACTCCACATATTTCGGGTCAGTTTAACCGTGAGTTGGAGCTCATTAAGAACGATCTCCTTGAAATGGGTGGCAAGGTCGAGCGACAAATCGAATTGGCGACTGAAAGCCTCACTGAGCAAGATGGCGGTCTGGCAGAAGAGGTCATCCAGATTGACCGCGATATAAATCAGATGGAAGTGGACATTGATGAGAAGTGCGCTCGTATCCTCGCTCGTCGCCAACCGGCAGCGGGTGATCTGCGGTTGATAATTTCAATCGCAAAAGTCACCACAGATCTCGAGCGTATTGGTGATGAAGCCTCTAAAATAGCACGGCTAGCAGTGAAGCTCATGGATCATGCGGCGGGCAACCCAGCTGCATTGCGCTCGAGTCGGGTCGGCGCGCACGTGACTGCCATGTTGCACCGTGCACTGGATGCTTTTGCGCGACTCGACGCTAACGCGGCGATCGGGGTAGTTTTGAGTGACAGCGATATCGATGATGATTATCAGGGTGGCATATTGGAATTGCAGCGAGCGATGCGTACCGACCCGGATGAGATTGCCGCCTACATGGACAGAGTATGGGCTCTGCGGAGTCTCGAGCGAATTGGTGACCATGCAAGTAACATCGCGGAGCAAGTCGTCTACCTCGCGCGCGGCGTCGATGTGCGTCACACGGACACAGATGGCCTTCGTCAACTCTTAACCTGAAACACTGCTGGCAAGTTGAGCCCTTGAGCTATGCTTGCCCCATCACATTCTCAGCCGGTTGGAACCACAGACATGAGTCAGTTTTGGAGTCGGATAGCGCGCGAACTCTCACCCTATGTTCCGGGTGAGCAACCGAAAGTCGACAACCTCATTAAACTCAACACCAATGAACACCCCGAGGCGCCGGCCGAGTCAGTACTGACGGCTCTAGCCAACGTGACCAGTGACGCCCTCAGGCGCTACCCGGACCCGGAAAGTAGCAGCCTCCGGTCAACCATCGCCCGAGTTGAGCAGCTTGAAGTCGATCAAGTGTTTGTTGGGAACGGATCCGATGAGGTCCTCGCACACGTCTTTCAGGGCTTGATCAGCGCACGGGATGCTTTTGTTGTCCCTGATATCACCTACAGCTTTTATCCTGTCTGGGCGTCCCTGTATGGCATCCAATGCTGCACAGTGCCACTGACCGACGCTTTTACCCTCGATGTGGCTGCGTTATGTGCGTTCGACGGCCCCGTGTTGATTGCCAACCCCAATGCGCCCACGGGTATAGCGCTGGATATCGACGACCTTCGACGGCTGGCGGCGTCTGATGGCAACCGGCTTGTGGTGGTCGACGAGGCTTACTTTGGATTCGGCGCCTCATCGGCGGTGGCACTCATTAACGAGTATCCCAATGTATTGGTGACACGCAGCTTATCAAAATCTCATGCGCTAGCGGGTCTGCGCGTCGGCTACGCGCTCGGTTCTCCCGCGTTAATCGAAGGCTTAGTGAGAGTCAAAGACTCGTTTAACAGTTACCCCCTCGATGCCTTCGCGCAGGCTGGTGCAGCTGCTGCAATCGCCGACACTGCGTGGTTTGAGGCTGCTAGCGCGGAGGTGATCGCCAGTCGAGAGTGGTTGACGACTGCGCTGGAGTCTTTAGGTTTTGATGTTTGTCAGTCGCAAGCAAATTTTGTTTTTGCCCGGCATTCTTCGGTGTCAGGCAAAACACTGTTTGATCACCTGCGTCAGGAAAAAATCTTGGTTCGCCGCTGGGATAAGCCACGAATTGCCGACCATTTGCGCATCACTGTGGGTACTCGTCCACACTGTGAAACCCTGGTCGATATTTTGGGGCGGTTTCTTTCAAACTAGCTTTTCGAAATAGCTCTTCGCAATAGCCTCCTAAGCTAGCTTTTCGAATTAGCAACTGAAGTGGCCTCTAGATCTGACCGCTGGGTGAGCCCCGATCACTCAGCGCCTTCTGAGGGCCAGCTCTGATAAGCACTGTCACCTGCTGCGTGGGAGCAGAGGCGTTATCACGATTGCTACGACGTGTAATTAAACGTGTCGAAGGACAACGCTGCCAATGCTGTAGCCAGCACCAAAGGAGCAGAGCACTCCGAGGTCGCCGCTGAGCAAGTCTTCGCGGAATTTATGAAACGCGATGATAGAGCCGGCAGAGGAGGTGTTGGCATATTCGTCAAGAATTGTGGGTGACTCGGCGTCACTGGGGTCGCGCCCCAAAACTTTACGGGCGATGAGGTCATTCATGTTGCGGTTGGCTTGGTGGAGCCACAGACGACTGAGTTCATCGGGGTCGATATTAAGATCCGCGAGCTGTTCAGTGATTTGCTGGGCGACTGCTGGGCAAACCTCTTTAAAGACCTTGCGCCCCTCTTGAACGAATAGTTTATCGACACTACCGATGCCCGACGCATCGGTACGATTGAGGAAGCCAAAGTTGTTTCGGATGTTGTTCGAGAACAGTGTTTGCAGTCGCGTATCGAGGATTTCGTAAGCCTCCTCAGTTTGGGCAACTTTTTGTGCCTCGACCACAACCGCTGTTGCAACGTCGCCAAAAATAAAGTGAGAGTCACGATCGCGGAAATTCAAGTGGCCAGTACAGATTTCAGGGTTAACCATCAAGACACGTTGTGCGCTGCCTGAGCGGATGGCGTCTCGCGCTTGCTGGATGCCAAAGGTTGCCGACGAGCAGGCCACGTTCATATCAAAGGCGTAACCCTTGGCGCCCAAGGCATCCTGAACCTCCACAGCCATTGCAGGGTAGGCGCGCTGCATATTTGACGCAGCGACGATCACCGCATCGACGTCAGAGGCCGTAATGCCAGCGCGCTCTAGTGCTTCCTTGGCTGCCGAGACCGCGATCTCTGCCATGACCGAGATCTGTTCGTTAGGGCGCTCGGGTATCGCCGGCGTCATAAGCTCAGGATCGATAATTCCTGTCTTGTTCAGCACGTAGCGAGATTTGATGCCAGACGCCTTCTCGATGAACTCAGCAGATGAATGAACCTTTGCTTCTACCTCACCGGCATCAATCGCGGCTGCATGCTCGCAGTTATAGCCATCGACCCACGCGTTAAATGCGGTGACGAGTTCTTCATTACTAACTGACTCTTCAGGGGTATATAGCCCTGTGCCAGTAATCACTACGCCCGAGTGGGTCATGGTTTTATGCTCCGCTCACTCACCTCAGCGCTTGTCGACGTCGACGTAATCCCGAGCCGCGTAACCGGTGTATAGCTGGCGCGGACGGCCGATTCGGTAGCTGCCCGAAATCATTTCATTCCAGTGTGCTATCCAGCCAACGGTGCGTCCAACTGCGAAGATGACCGTGAACATTGATGTAGGAATACCCAGAGCCTTCAAGATAATGCCCGAGTAAAAATCGACATTGGGGTAGAGTTTTTTCTCAATGAAATAGGGGTCCTGAAGCGCGATCTCTTCGAGACGCTTCGCAATTTCAAGCATCTCGTCTTCAATACCGAGCTCCGCAAGTACCTCATCGGCAGCCTGTTTCATCACCTTTGCGCGGGGATCAAAGTTCTTGTACACCCGATGCCCGAAGCCCATCAGGCGGAAGGGGTCATCTTTATCTTTCGCTTTGGCGACATACTTGTCGATCTGCGAGACATCGCCGATCTCCTCGAGCATCTTCACCACAGCTTCGTTGGCGCCACCGTGGGACGGCCCCCAAAGGGCAGCGATGCCAGCTGCGATGCATGCGAAGGGGTTGGCCTGTGATGACCCGGCGAGTCGCACCGTTGAAGTCGATGCGTTCTGCTCGTGGTCCGCATGCAGCAAAAAGATTCGGTCCATTGCTTTCGCAATCGTTGGAGACACTTTGCTTTCTTCACAGGGGTTACCGAACATCATGTGCAGGAAGTTGGCCGAGTAATCGAGGTTGTTGTCGGGATACATAAAGGGCTGGCCAATCGAGAACTTGTAACTCATCGCCGCAATAGTCGGCATTTTCGCGATCAATCTGTAGGCCGCGATTTTACGATGGCGGGGGTCCGAAATGTCTGTTGAATCGTGATAGAACGCTGACAGCGCACCCACAACTCCGCACATAATCGCCATAGGGTGCGCGTCGCGCCGGAAGCCATTGAAGAAGGTGCGGATCTGTTCGTGCACCATGGTGTGCATGTGAACGGTTGACACAAACTCCTGCTTATCTTCTGCCGAGGGCAGCTCTCCGTAGAGCAGGAGATAGCAGGTTTCCAGATAGTCCGAGTGCTCTGCCAGCTGCTCGATGGGGTAGCCGCGATGCAGCAAAATGCCCTGATCACCGTCGATGTAAGTGATTTTTGACTCGCATGAGGCGGTTGACGTAAAGCCAGGGTCGTATGTGAAGTAACCATTGGGTGTCAACGACCCGACGTTGACGACGTCGGGGCCAATCGTGCCCTCCAATACCGGTAGGTCAAGGTTGTCGACGGTACCGTTACCGTGGTCAATTGAGAGGGTCGCTTTCTTGTCAGTCATGGGAACTATCCTGAAAGGGAGTTGCAGGGAGCGCCAAAACTAATGGGACACCCCCGTCGTGTCAATTTTTCGCCAACGATTGTAGCGCCTTTCCGCCATCTGGGTAGCGAAAGCAACTGATAAGAGGATCAGCGGAAAAATTGTCATGATCGATTTCGCGCCTTATACTCGCGCCCCGGCTGCATCGTAGCCGTCCCTCGTCACGCAACAATGGATATCGCCTGTGAAACCAATGGTTAGCAAGGACAAGCGCCCGGTCAACCTCGACATCGGTTCTATGAAGTTGCCCATCACCGCCTACGTCTCAATTACTCACCGTTTATCCGGTGTTTTCTTGTTCCTTATCAGTGGACTGCTGATTTGGGCGCTGGATACAAGTTTGAGCTCAGAAGAAAGCTTTCAGGCACTTGGTGAAGTGCTCTCTGGCCCGCTGGCAACACTGGTGATGTGGGCTATTGCGACAGGACTTAGCTATCACGCGCTGTCTGGCGTGAAACACATCATTATGGACTTCGGCGTCGGAGAGACCATGGACGGTGGTGTTCTGGGCGCTCGTATCGTCATTGCCTTGGCGATTGTGCTCGCAGCAATTTGGGGAGTGTTGCTATGGTAACTCAGGTTACGAGTTTCAGCCGGTCAGGCCTTTCGGACTGGTTAATCCAGCGTGTTTCTGCTGTTATCTTGCTGGCCTATTTCCTGTGCGTTGGCGGCACTTTGCTGACTGGCGTTGACTACGATGCCTGGAAGGCGATGCACGAGACGACCGGCATGCGCATTTTTACCTTGATGGCAGCGCTGTCGTTTGCCGCCCACGCCTGGATAGGGCTTTGGGCCGTATTCACGGATTATTTGACCGAGCGTATGCTGGGCCCCCGCGGTAACTCCCTGCGTCGGTTCTGCCAAATCGGCAGTGTGCTGGCGCTTGTCGTGTATTTACTGTGGGTCATTCAGATTGTATGGGCCTGATTTCATAGACAGCTTGGTTTCCAGCGAAACTGCGTTATAACAAGGTCGCGCAAAGCGCTCTTTCGGAGGCATCAATGAGAACAATTTCTTTTGACAGTGTTATTGTGGGGGGCGGCGGCGCAGGTATGCGTGCTGCGTTGCAGTTAGCGCAGTCGGGCTACAAGACCGCGGTCATTTCCAAAGTATTTCCAACGCGGTCACACACGGTCTCGGCACAGGGCGGTATCACCTGCGCGATCGCGAGCTCCGATCCCAATGACGATTGGCGCTGGCACATGTATGACACTGTGAAAGGCTCCGATTACATCGGCGATCAAGACGCTATTGAGTACATGTGTTCAGTTGGCCCGGAAGCAATCTTTGAGCTCGAGCACATGGGCTTGCCGTTTTCCCGGACCGAGGAAGGGCGTATCTACCAGCGGCCTTTCGGCGGACAGTCAAAAAACTATGGTGAGGGTGGACAAGCTGCGCGAACTTGTGCCGCAGCCGATCGAACTGGGCACGCTCTGTTGCACACGCTCTATCAGAACAACGTCAAAAACGAGACCGTGTTTTTCAATGAGTGGTTCGCTACCGAGCTGGTGAAAAACCAGGACGGTGCGGTCGTGGGTGTTATCGCAATCTGCATTGAAACCGGTGAGACCGTTTACGTAAAGTCGAAAGCGACGGTATTTGCCACCGGGGGTGCCGGCCGCATTTATGCGTCGACTACAAATGCGCACATCAACACCGGCGACGGTGTAGGTATGGCCTTGCGAGCAGGCGTGCCTGTGCAGGACATGGAGATGTGGCAGTTCCACCCCACGGGTATCTGGGGTGCCGGTACCTTGGTGACCGAGGGTTGTCGAGGTGAGGGCGGCTACTTGATAAACAAAGATGGCGAGCGCTTCATGGAGCGTTATGCGCCCAATGCCAAGGACTTAGCGGGGCGAGATGTTGTCGCGCGCTCGATGGTTCTTGAGGTTCTTGAGGGGCGCGGCTGCGGCCCTGACGGAGATCACGTTAAGTTGAAGCTTGATCACTTAGGTGAGGAAGTCCTCGAGTCCCGCTTGCCTGGAATCTGCGAGCTAAGCCGAACCTTTGCTCATGTAGATCCGGTGAAGGAGCCGATTCCCGTTGTGCCTACCTGCCATTACATGATGGGGGGCATACCAACCAATGTTCACGGGCAGTGCTTAACGGTTGATGCACAAGGCAATGACGAGATCATTCCTGGGCTGTATGCCTGCGGCGAAGTCGCCTGTGTTTCAGTGCATGGCGCAAACCGCTTAGGGGGTAACTCACTCCTTGACCTGGTGGTGTTTGGCCGAGCTTCCGGGTTGTTTATCGAAAGCGCTTTGCGCGATGGTATCGAGCTGCGCGATGCAAGCCCGTCTGACCTCGATGCGGCGACTGCGCAATTGACTGCACTGAATGAGCGCAAGTCCGGTGAAAACGTTTCTGCACTGCGCAAAGAACTGCAGGGCATTATGCAGAATCACTTTGGAGTGTTCCGCAAAGGGGACTTCATGAAGGACGGTATCGCCAAACTGGCTGATCTGCGAGAGCGGGTTGAAAACGTCGCCCTTGAAGATAAGTCACAGGCATTTAACACCGCTCGGATCGAATGTTTGGAGTTGCAGAACCTATTTGAAACCGCTGAGGCAACCGCTATCGTTGCGGAAGCCCGCACTGAAACTCGCGGCGCCCATGCACGTGAAGACTTTACCGAGCGAGATGATGAAAATTGGCTGTGCCACTCTCTGTATCATCGAGAGGGCAAGAAAGTGGGTCGACGTGGGGTCAACTTCACGCCGAACACTGTTGAAACGTTCCAGCCTAAAATTCGTACCTATTAATCGTCCAAAAAGAACAACCGTTGTCAGGAGATCACAGAATGTTGCAGGTCAGCATTTATCGCTATAACCCGGAAGTGGATAGCGCGCCCTACATGCAGGACTTTCAGGTTGATACCGGGGGCAGGGACGTCATGGTCCTAGACGTCTTGGAACAGATCAAAGCGGATGAAGACAGCAGTGTCACTTACCGACGCAGCTGCCGCGAAGGGGTGTGTGGTTCCGATGGCCTCAACATCAACGGCAAAAACGGACTCGCTTGTATTACGGCACTGTCTGAGACCGTCAAGAACGGCAAGCTGGTGATTCGTCCTTTGCCAGGCTTACCCGTTGTCCGCGATCTGGTGGTGGATATGAGCCTGTTTTACGCTCAGTATGAAAAGATTCAGCCGTACCTGCAGAACAATTCGCCAGCGCCTGCCATCGAGCGTCTTCAATCTCCCGAAGAGCGCGAGAAACTCGATGGGCTCTACGAGTGTATTTTGTGCGCATGTTGTTCAACGAGCTGCCCGTCGTTCTGGTGGAATCCCGATCGCTTCGTGGGTCCCGCGGGATTGTTGCAGGCCTATCGTTTCCTTGCTGACAGTCGAGATACTGCCACTGATGAGCGCCTTGCCAAGCTCGATGATCCCTTCAGCGTTTTCCGCTGTCATGGTATCCAGAACTGCGTGAATGTGTGTCCCAAGGGACTCAATCCAACGAAAGCCATCGGCCACATTCGTACCATGCTGCTTAACCGAGCAACCTGAGGCCTGCTGTAGCTGGCCGAGGTTGCGAAGGGGGCGCTGAGGCGCCCCTTTTTTGTGCGCAAGGTAATTGCATAGCGCAAAGTTATGGGCCTTATTCTTTTAAGATATTGTGTGATAAAAACACATGCATTTTCGGCGATTGTCGCTGAAACAGTGGGGCATAAAGGTACAAAGCCTTTGCTCAAGCAAGTACACTGTAGTCCGTTTCCCGCGCGGCCCATCGCCACTGATGAGAACAAGTGCCTGTCTCGTGGTGCAGCGTGTAGGACTAATTTTTAATGGTTAACGCTATTTGAGGTCAGCTATGACGCACGCCTCCAACCTTCCTGGAATGCTCGAACTCTGGAGCAGTTCCCATATTGCCGGCACCAACGCCGACTACATCGAGCTGTTGTACGAACAGTATCTCGCTGACCCAAACAGCATTAGCCCCGAGTGGCGCGACTATTTTGATCGACTACCAAAAGTCGAGACTCAAATGTCGAGCTTGCACGATGTGCCCCATTCAGTGGTGCGGGATCAGTTTGCCAAGATCAGCAAAATGCGTGTTCGCACCGAGGCGACCGTAGCGCACGATTCTCAGGCCACTGAGTATGAGCGCAAGCAGGTTCGAGTCGTGCAGATGATTTCCGCTTACCGCCAGCGTGGCCACCAGAAGGCGACCCTTGATCCGTTGGGGCTTGCGGTTCGCGATGAAGTACCCGATTTAGAACTGGGCTTCCATCAATTGTCTGAGGCCGATTTCGACACGGTTTTCCAAGTTGGATCTCTTTACTACGGAGCCGGCGACGCGACCTTAAAAGATATCCTTGATGCCTTAGAGAGAACGTATTGCCACACGGTTGGTGCAGAGTTCATGCACATCGTGGATACCGAACAACGCCACTGGATTATGAGCCGAATGGAGTCCGTGCGTTCTGCTCCCGAGATGACGCGGGACCAGCGGATGGAGATACTTCGCCGCCTCATCAAGGCCGAGGGATTAGAGAAGTCCCTGGGTTCTAAATATCCGGGCACTAAACGCTTTGGCCTAGAAGGGGGCGAAAGCCTTATCCCAATGATGTCTGAAGCCATTCAGCGGATTGGTGGCTACGGGGCAAAAGAGATCGTCATCGGTATGGCTCACCGAGGCCGTCTCAACGTGTTGGTGAACATTCTGGGTAAAAACCCCGCTGATCTCTTTGATGAGTTCGAGGGCCGGGTGAACTTCGAGAATTCCGGCGATGTGAAGTACCACCAGGGTTTTTCTTCGAATGTGATGACGCCGGGCGGCGAGGTGCATCTGGCACTGGCGTTTAACCCCTCGCACCTTGAGATTGTTGCTCCAGTGGTGGAGGGTTCTGTTCGCGCGCGTCAAGACCGACGCAAGGATCCGGTTGGCGATACGGTTGTTCCCATAGTACTTCACGGCGATGCCGCATTTGCGGGACAGGGCGTCGTAATGGAAACACTGCAGATGTCGCAGACCCGCGCTTATAAAACTGGCGGCACGCTGCATATCGTGATCAATAACCAGGTTGGATTCACGACCAATCGGCGAGACGATGCCCGCTCTACGGAGTATTGCACCGACGTAGCTAAAATGGTCCAGGCACCGATTTTTCATGTCAACGCCGATGATCCAGAGGCGGTGGTTTTTGTCACCCAGCTCGCGGTTGATTTCCGAAACACCTTTAAGTGCGACGTGGTAGTCGATTTGGTGTGTTACCGACGACGAGGCCACAACGAGGCGGATGAGCCCTCGGTGACCCAACCGCTCATGTACAAGAAAATTAAGAGCCACCCCTCGACCCGGGACCTCTACGCTAATCGGCTTATCAGCGAGGGCGTTCTCTCTGAGCAGGAAGACGAGGCGCTGGTCGAGGGTTACCGTGAATCACTCGATCGCGGCGAACCGTTGGTGAGTTCCTTGGTGATGCAGCCCAACTCAGAGCTGTTTGTTGATTGGTCTCCATATCTGGGACACAGCTGGACCACCGATTGCGACACCACAGTACCCATGGCAAGGCTGAAGTCTCTAGCGGAGGCGGCCAACAGGACACACGAGGGACTAACCGTCCAGCGTCAGGTTAATAAAATCCTCGAAGACCGTCGCAAAATGGGTGCCGGCGCGCTGGAGATAAACTGGGGTTTTGCCGAGACCATGGCCTACGCAACCTTACTTGATGCGGGCTATCCGGTTCGTATGACTGGGCAAGATATTGGTCGAGGCACGTTCTCGCACCGTCACGTCGTGCTGCACAATCAAAAAGTTGAAGAAGCCTATGTGCCCTTGGAACACCTGAGTGAAGATCAGGCCCCGTTCCGAATTTTTGATTCGCTGCTTTCCGAAGAGGCCGTACTGGCGTTCGAGTACGGTTATGCGACAACCGCACCCGAAGGGCTAGTGATTTGGGAGGCACAATTTGGTGACTTTGCAAACGGCGCGCAGGTGGTAATCGATCAGTTTATTACCAGTGGAGAACACAAATGGGCGCGTCTCTGCGGCCTGACCATGCTATTACCCCACGGCTACGAAGGGCAGGGCCCGGAGCACTCATCAGCGCGTCTTGAACGCTACCTTCAGCTGTGTGCTGAGCACAATATTCAAGTTTGTATTCCAACCACCCCGGCGCAAGTGTTCCATATGCTTAGGCGGCAGGCTATCAGGCCGCTTCGCAAGCCACTGGTAGTGATGTCTCCAAAAAGCCTGCTGCGACATAAAGAGGCGACATCGACGCTTGAAGACCTAGCCGATGGTCATTTCCACACGGTGCTAGATGAGACCGATGACCTCGATCCATTGAAGGTTAAGCGCGTCATCATGTGCTCAGGCAAGGTCTTTTACGATCTGCGAGCAGCCCGGCGCGAGCGGGGCATCGAGGATATAGCCTTGATTCGTCTCGAGCAGATCTATCCATTTCCCGAGAATGATTTGGCCGAGGTCATAAGCCGCTACCCCAATATTGAAGATTCTATTTGGTGTCAGGAAGAGCCCATGAACCAGGGGGCGTGGTATGCAAGTCAGCATCACATGCGTCGGGTTATTCAGCGACATAAAGTAGACGTGTATCTCCGCTACGCGGGTCGCGAGGCGTCGGCCTCGGTCTCAGCGGGCTACACGGCGCTGCACCTGCGAGAGCAGGAGCAATTTATCAACGAAGCCCTCGGACCTATGCCCTGGGGTAACTGAAGTCAGCCAACGGTAGGAAAGGAATCATGGCCATAGAGATCAAAGCACCGGCATTTCCCGAATCGGTTGCAGACGGTGAAGTCGCAACTTGGCACAAGTCTGAGGGAGACACTGTTCAACGTGACGAACTGTTGGTTGAAATTGAGACTGATAAAGTCGTCATGGAAGTGGTGGCACCTGAATCGGGCACGCTGGTGAAGATAGCTGCGGCCGAAGGAGAAACGATTCTTAGCGAGGCATTGCTTGCGGAATTGGAACCCGGTGCTGCGAGCGCCTCGCCAGCAAAGACCGAGCAACCTGCTGACCCTGTGGCTGGGTCTGAAGACGCTGGCGACGATTCGCCGATGGGACCTGCGGTGAGACAGTTGCTGGAGCAGCACAAACTGGATCCCGCCCAAATTACAGGCTCTGGTAAGGGTGGGCGCATAACCAAAGAAGACGTACTCGCGTTCATTGAAAGTAAGCCGACTGCGTCGGCACCGGCCGCTGCGCTGGCGGCGGTAGAAGCACCTGCTCCCTCGGGCGAGCGGGTCGAGAAGCGCGTACCCATGACGCGTATGCGCGCACGCATTGCCGAGCGCTTGCTTGATGCCAGCCAGCAGACAGCGATGCTGACGACCTTTAACGAAGTCAATATGGCGCCGTTAATGAAGCTTCGCAAACAATATAAAGAGCAGTTTGAGAAGACGCATAACGGCACGAGGCTGGGCTTTATGGGCTTTTTTGTGAAGGCCTGCTGTGAGGCCCTCAAACGATTCCCCGAGGTAAATGCATCCATTGACGGAAATGACGTGGTCTATCACGGCTATCAGGACATCGGTGTTGCGGTGTCGACCAATGATGGATTAGTGGTCCCGGTCCTTCGCGATGCTGACTTTATGAGCATCGCCGATGTAGAGGCGGCCATTCGCGATCTGGGCCTAAAGGCCCGCGATAAAAAACTCACCATTGATGATATGACGGGTGGCACATTCACCGTTTCGAACGGTGGTGTGTTTGGTTCCTTGTTATCGACTCCGATTTTGAACCCGCCTCAAACGGGCATTTTGGGGATGCATACCATTCAGGAGCGACCGGTTGCTATCGACGGGCAAGTGGTCATCCAGCCGATGATGTATCTGGCACTGTCCTATGACCATCGATTGATTGATGGCAAAACCGCAGTGCAGTTCCTGGTTACCGTCAAAGGACTCATCGAAGACCCCGCGCGAATCCTTCTGCAACTTTAAGCACGCGCCCAACGGAGAAACAAGCATGTCGCAACAGTATGATGTCATTGTTATTGGCTCGGGGCCTGCAGGCTATGTCTGCGCCATTCGAGCTGCCCAACTCGGCTTGAATACCGCAGTCGTTGAAATGTGGGCGGACGAGAAAAACAAACCGGTGTTTGGCGGTACCTGTTTGAACGTGGGTTGCATTCCATCTAAAGCATTGCTGGATAGCTCCCATAAGTATGTTGAGGCCGCTGAACATTTTGCTGAACACGGCATTACAGTCAGCGCGCCGGGAATCGATATTCCCGCGATGATGAAGCGGAAAGAAAAAATCGTATCTCAACTCACGGGTGGAGTAGCCGGCCTGCTTAAGCACAATGGGGTTGATGTCATCCAGGGCCGCGGTGTGCTGCACGGAAATCGTAAAGTCGAGGTTATCGACCTCGACGGAAATAGTAGTAGTTACGACGCAGCGAACGTTGTTCTGGCTGCGGGTTCGGAGCCGATTAATATCCCCCCGGCCCCAGTTGATAACGAATACATTGTTGATTCGACAGGCGCTTTGGAGTTTGCTGAAGTGCCAGGGCGACTTGGCGTGATCGGTGCTGGCGTGATCGGTCTTGAACTCGGTAGCGTTTGGGGACGATTAGGTTCTGAGGTGGTTCTTCTCGAGGCCCTCGATACCTTTTTGCCGGCGATGGATCAGCAGATCGCAAAAGAATCTCATAAGATCTTTAAAAAGCAGGGGCTTGAAGTTCGCATGGGTGCCCGGGTCACGGGTACCGAAGTGAAAGATGGCAAGGTACATGTCACTTATCAGTCGGGGGATGACACACATCAAGAAGTGTTTGACCGCCTGATCGTATCGGTGGGTCGACGTCCGCGCACCGACGCACTGCTGGGCCCAGATGCGGGTGTGACCCTCGATGAGCGCGGCTTCATTTACGTCAATGATTTCTGTGCTACCGAAGCACCCGGTGTGTGGGCCGTAGGCGACATCGTGCGCGGACCGATGCTGGCTCATAAAGGGTCTGAGGAAGGCGTGATGGTCGCTGAGCGGATGCACGGCAAGCCTGTGCAACTCAATTACGAGTGCATCCCTTCCATCATTTATACCCACCCTGAGGTCGCTGCGGTCGGCAAGACCGAGCAGGAGCTTAAAGCGGAAGGGGTTGAGTACAAGGCCGGTACCTTCCCATTCACGGCGATCGGGCGGGCGCTTGCTTCAGGTGATACGGACGGGATGGTCAAGATCTTAGCGGATGCCAAGACGGATCGTATTCTCGGTGCTCACTGTGTTGGCCCGTCTGCAGCAGATTTGGTTCAACAAATGGTCATCGCGATGGAGTTTGGCTCCAGCGCTGAAGACATCCAGTTAATGGTGTTCGGTCATCCGACATTGTCAGAAGCCGTACACGAGGCCGCCTTAGCGGTCGATGGACACGCCATTCACATGGCAAATCGCAAGAAGCGCTAGGCACAAGAGCGCATTGGACAAGCGCCTGAAAGCCCGGGGATTCGGCGCACCCCAGTATCGTATCGACTAACCAACAACGGGACAGGATATGAATCTTCACGAGTACCAGGGTAAGGCCCTGTTTGCTGAGTACGGCCTGCCGGTTTCCACCGGCTATGCCGTTGACACACCAGACGAGGCTGTCAAAGCCGCCGAGACGATTGGCGGTGATATGTGGGTGGTCAAAGCCCAGGTTCACGCTGGCGGACGGGGAAAGGCTGGCGGCGTAAAGCTGGTTAAAACCGCTGACGAGATCCGGGACTTTGCTAGCAATTGGCTAGGCAAAAATTTGGTTACTTACCAGACCGATGAGGGTGGCCAGCCTGTTTCAAAAATTTTGGTTGAGACCTGTACTGACATCGCAGAAGAACTCTATCTTGGCGCAGTACTGGATCGCGCAACCCAGCGGATCGTCTTCATGGCGTCCACCGAGGGCGGTGTCGAGATTGAGAAGGTTGCCCACGAAACCCCTGAAAAAATTCTCAAAGCCGAGATTGACCCGCTAGTCGGACCTCAGCCTTATCAGGGTCGCGATCTCGCCTTCCGATTGGGCCTGAGCGGGGTTCAGGTCAAGCAGTTTGTAAAAATATTTACCGGCCTTGCGAATCTGTTCAAAGATAAGGATCTCGCGTTGATCGAGGTGAATCCGCTGGTAATTACTGATGAAGGCAATCTTCACTGTCTTGACGCTAAGGTCGTTGTTGATTCCAACGCGCTATATCGCCACGCAGATTTGCAGAAGATGCATGATCCCTCACAGGAAGACGAGCGTGAGGCTCACGCCGCACAGTGGGAACTGAATTACGTTGCGCTCGATGGCACGATCGGATGCATGGTCAACGGTGCCGGTCTCGCCATGGGGACTATGGACATCGTTAAGCTGCACGGCGGTTCACCCGCAAACTTCCTCGATGTCGGCGGCGGTGCCACCAAAGAACGCGTCACCGAGGCGTTTAAAATCATCCTCTCCGACGACAATGTCAAAGCGGTTCTCATTAATATTTTTGGCGGCATTGTGCGCTGCGATTTGATCGCTGAGGGCGTGATTGGCGCTGTTGAAGAAGTCGGTGTCGATGTGCCCGTGGTTGTGCGCTTAGAGGGTAACAACGCTGAATTGGGCCAGAAAGTGCTGGCTGATTCGGGTCTTAACATCATTGCGGCAACCAGTTTGACCGATGCAGCCGAACAGGTTGTTGCTGCAGCAGGAGGTGCCAAGTGAGCGTTCTGATTAATAAAGACACCAAGGTTATTTGCCAGGGCTTCACTGGATCTCAGGGCACTTTCCATTCTGAGCAGGCCATCGCTTACGGCACGAAAATGGTGGGCGGCGTTACCCCCGGTAAGGGCGGACAGGAGCATCTTGGCTTGCCGGTTTTCAATACGGTCGCCGAGGCGGTTGCAGAAACCGGGGCTGACGCGTCCGTTATTTACGTGCCAGCGGCGTTCTGCAAGGACTCAATCCTCGAGGCTGCCAACGGTGGAATCAAGCTGATCGTCTGCATCACCGAGGGGATTCCTACCCTCGACATGCTCGATGCCAAGGTTAAATGCGATGAACTCGGCGTGCGTCTGGTGGGGCCTAACTGCCCCGGCGTAATTACACCCGGTGAATGCAAGATTGGCATCATGCCAGGCCATATCCACAAGCCTGGCAAAGTCGGTATTGTTTCTCGGTCGGGGACACTGACCTATGAGGCCGTTAAGCAAACCACCGATGCCGGTTATGGGCAGTCTACCTGCGTAGGAATCGGGGGTGATCCGATTCCCGGGTCAAACTTCATCGATATTCTGGAAATGTTCCAGAACGACCCTCAAACTGAAGCGATCGTGATGATTGGTGAGATCGGCGGAACCGCAGAGGAAGAAGCTGCGGCGTACATCAAAGCCAACGTTACCAAACCAGTGGTTTCCTATATTGCCGGGGTCACAGCACCCAAAGGTAAGCGGATGGGGCATGCAGGTGCCATCATCTCGGGTGGTAAAGGCACTGCCGATGAAAAGTTTGCTGCTTTGGAGGATGCTGGGGTGAAGACCGTGCGCTCGCTCGCTGAGATTGGCAACGCGTTGGGCGAAATCACCGGTTGGTAGTCACCTGCCGCCGACCATAGGACGCTTGTTATGAGTAGCCCGGTCGGATTGGTTTGAAGACGAGAGAACGGCCACATCTGTGGCCGTTCTTTTATCTGTCTGCCCCAGACTGCTTGAAATGTCAGGGATCATCGCCATATCCAATGCACGACGTAATTACCTTGTAAGGATACTGTTATGACCGCCGCGACGCGAGAGACCTTGGGTTTCCAGACCGAAGCCAAAAAATTGCTTCACTTGATGATTCACTCTTTGTATTCAAACAGAGAGATTTTTCTGCGCGAGCTAATATCGAATGCGTCAGATGCCATCGATAAGCATCGATTCGCCGTCATCAAAGACGCCACCGTCGGTGAAGGGCTTGGGGATTACCGAATTCGGGTTGCCGTCGATGGTGATGCGAAAACCGTGACAATTGACGATAACGGCATTGGCATGACCCGGGACGAGGTGATTGAGAACCTTGGCACGATCGCAAAATCGGGTACTGCATCATTTCTTGAGCAGCTCAGCGGCGACGACCGAAAAGACAGCCAGCTCATCGGTCAATTTGGCGTTGGTTTTTACTCATCGTTTATCGTTGCCGATCGGGTCGAAGTGATCACCCGAAAAGCGGGCAGTGCTGAGGACGATGCGACCCATTGGGAGAGCGAAGGTGAGGCGGAGTTCTCGATTGGCACTGCGAGCCGCTCTGAGGCCGGAACAACGATTATTCTGCATTTGAAAGAAGATGCGGATGAGTTTGCTGCTGACTACCGCGTGCGTAGCGTCATCAAAAAATACTCCGATCACATCTCGGTACCTGTGATGATGCCAAAGCCCCAGGAACCCACCGACGACGATGAGGCGGAGGTTTCTGAAGCGACGGACGCAGCATCTGAATGGGAGGCCGTGAACGAAGCTAAAGCCCTGTGGACTCGCAGCCGTTCGGAGGTTTCCGACGACGAATATCGCGAGTTTTACAAGCATGTTTCCCATGACTTCGAGGATCCAATGACTTGGAGCCACAATCGGGTCGAGGGCAAGCTTGAGTACACGTCGCTACTGTACATTCCTGCCAAGGCGCCCTTTGATCTCTGGAATCGAGAGGGTGTCCGGGGGCTCAAGCTGTACGTTCAGCGCACGTTTATTATGGACGACGCTGAGCAGTTCCTTCCGCTCTATTTACGCTTCGTCAAAGGTGTTTTGGATTCGAGTGATCTACCGCTAAACGTCTCGCGGGAAATTTTGCAGCAAAACCCTAATGTCGACGCAATGAAGAGCGCAATGACGAAGCGTGTGCTCGATATGCTGCAGAAAATGGCTAACAACGAACCCGAGCAATACCAAACCTTTTGGGATGTGTTTGGCGAGGTTCTCAAAGAAGGGCCTGCTGAGGACTTCGCCAATCGTGAAAAGATTGCCAAGCTGCTGCGTTTTTCCTCGACCCAGAGCGATGCGCCCGAGCAAACCGTGGGCATCACTGACTATATTGAGCGGATGAAAGAGGGTCAGGATGCGATCTGGTATGTGGTTGGTGACAATCACGCCACTGCCAAGAACAGTCCTCATCTGGAGGTCTTCCGGAAAAAGGGCATAGAGGTTCTGCTGCTGTCAGATCGAGTTGATGAATGGCTAATGAGCCATCTCATGGAGTTTGATGGCAAGCAATTGAAGGATGTCACTCGAGGCACTCTAGACCTTGAAGCGGATACCGAAGAAGAGAAGGAAGCTCTCGAACAGGCGAAAAAAGATAGCGAGTCATTGGTCGAGCGAATGAAAAGCGTCTTGGGAGAGCAGGTCAGCGATGTACGTCCTACCGTTCGCCTGACGGAGTCTCCGGCGTGTTTGGTTGTTGGCGAACATGATATGGGCGCCCAAATGAAGCGCATTCTTGAGGCGGCAGGCCAAGCAGTGCCCGAATCCAAGCCAACACTGGAAATTAACCCGAGCCATCCGTTGATCCAGCGCTTGGACAGTGAAGCTGATGAGGAGCGATTTGGCGATCTAACCCTGATCTTAATGGATCAGGCGATGTTGGCTGAGGGTACGCCGCTGGAGGATCCCGCAAGCTACGTGAGCCGCCTTAACAAACTCTTGCTTGATATGAGCGCGAGCTGAGCATGCTGGTAACGGTCTGGCGGCATGGCGAGGCCGGCTCGGCTCCGCGCGACGAAGACCGGGCATTGACGGTACGAGGTGACCGCACGGTTCGCCAGGCCGCTGAAGCTTTCAGAGCCTGGTTATCCGATGCCTCACTGACTTCTGTTTCAGGGTGTCGCCACAGCCCGCTGGTTCGCACCACGCAGACCGCCCACATCCTAGGGTCTGCCCTCGGAGTTGAACCAGCGGTTTGCCAAGGGCTCGCGCTCAGCGCCGACATACACCAGCCCGAGACTTTTTTGGACGAGGAGGAGCCGCATTTACTGATGGTTTCGCACCAGCCGTTCGTGTCACAGCTGATCTGGTACTGGTTAGATGATGATCAGGTAGAGCCGCTGCTGCCAGGGGGCTGGGCTACCCTCGACGTCGCCGTGCCAAGCCGGGGTGGGGCAGCCCTAGTGGGTGCTCGGGAGTCTATTTTTGACCTCTGAGCCTGGAACTGCACCGATTGAGGTGTCGTTCGAGGTGGACGGCCTCACCTACGCGGGGCTTAGCTGGGGCGAGCCCGGCTTGCCTGTCGTTCTGGCTCTGCACGGATGGCTCGATAACGCTTTGTCATTTCACCGGCTAGGGCCGTTGCTCCATGGCTATCAGGTGATTGCTCTGGACCTGTCAGGCCATGGGTTGAGCTCTCATCGTGGTCCTGACGCCACCTATAACCTCTGGGATGACGTGCCCCAGTTGGTCAGTATCCTCGAGAGCCTCGATGCGCCGTCGGTGAGTTTGATTGGGCACAGCCGAGGTGCTGCTATCGCAATATTGTTGGCGTCAGTCCTACAGGAGCACTGCCAGCACCTCGTGGTGATCGATGGCTTTCTAACTGCATACATGGATAACCGCAATGCGGCGGAAAATCTGCGCAAATTCGTACGCGAGCGTCAAAAGTACCGTGGCCGTGGAGACCGTTACTTTGCTTCTGTGGACGAATTCATCGAACGACGTCAGCAATATGGATTCAGCGATGCCAGTGCCATTGATATCGTTGATCGCGCGCTGGAGCAGGGTGAAGCCGGTTACCGGCTACGCAATGACCCACGGCTATTTGGTGCCTCTGCGTTGTGGTTTGACGAAAGTCATCGGCTTGATCTTTACGCTTCTATCACTGCGCCGATGCTCGCGGTGGTGGCCGAATCCGGTTTGCTTGCGGACGAAACGATTGCACGCGCCATGCTCGAGCAAGCGGGTTCGGTGGTTCAGGACTTCAAAAGCACTACTATCGCTGGATCCCATCACTTACACATGGAGGAAGGATCTGCAAACTTGGTTGCTCAGCGTATCAACCAGTTCCTCGACAACGGTCAGTGAGTGTGACAATGAGCAATGCCAGTGTACGAACATTACTTTCGGCCATAGGGCTTTTTTTGGCCGTTATGGTGTCCATGTCGATATCGACAGCAGGCTTGGCCAGCGAAGCAAAAACGTTGCGAACCGAGATTGGTGGCCACTGGAGCACAGGCGAGTACGGCCGCCGAACTGAGGCTGCTGAGCCGTTTCTGGTGCCGCTAGGCGCCATGAAAAAAATAAGCGGCATCTGGCGTCTTAGCGCGTTCGAGCCGGTAGTCGGCTCCATTGAGCGTACGACCTGGCAGGTAAAGGGTCTGCCGGTGTTAGAGATGTTTGAGCTCGCTGAAGAACTGATTTCAGCGAACGCTACGCAACGCTGGGAATGCAGTCAGCGCAGCTGCGGCAATGCCTCCGAATGGGCCAGCAGAGTCTACGGAGAGAGACTCTTATATGGTCGCGATGAATTCATGCGCTATGTCGCCTACGAAATGCTGGACGGAACCTGGGTGACGCTCTTTAGCGCGGCACGTACTGCTGACCGCCAATACCTTCATTTGGATGTGGTGACGCTAACCCCAACCCCGTAGCTAGCGAAGAGTGCCCATTTTTAACAGGGATAAAAACTCATCACGGGTACGCGCGTCATCCCGAAAAGATCCGAGCATCGAAGACGTTTTCGTAACGGAGTTCTGTTTTTCGACGCCGCGCATCATCATGCACATATGCTCAGCTTCAACGATGACGCCCACCCCAAGCGCGCCGGTGACATTAGCGATGCTTTCAGCAATCTGCACCGTCAACTGCTCCTGAATTTGAAGTCGCCGAGCGAACATGTCGACCACCCGCGCCACCTTAGACAACCCGAGTACCTGGCCTTGGGGGATATAGGCAACATGGCAGCGGCCGACAAATGGCAGGAGATGGTGCTCGCATAACGAATACATCTCGATGTCTTGCACCAGTACCATCTCACTGGAATCCGAGGGAAACAACGCGTCATTGATGATGGTGTCTAGGTCTTGGTGATAGCCCCGAGTCAGAAACTCAAACGCTTTGGCAGCCCGTTTCGGGGTGTCCTTTAATCCCGCCCGCTGGGGGTCTTCGCCAACATTCTCGATGATGCCGCGCCAATGCTGTTCCATAGCTAGTCTCCAAAATTTTGCAAATGGTAGCATGCGCCATTTGCCGACTGAGGATGTAAGTGACAACTTTTCGCGAAGGACTCAAGGCCACCGAGCAGGCCCTCATTCAGGCGTGTGTCTGGTGCGGCCATGGGTACGAGTCCGCCCATGACGAGGCGGTGGCGCTGGTGTTGGCTGCCGCGGGAATGCCCGTAGACACTGGCAGCGACATCCTCGAACAAGACATTCCCGAGGACGCTTTGGCACGGTTGGCCACGTATGTCGATCAGCGCACCGTCGAGCGGAAACCCGTCGCCTATATCATTGGGCGTGCGTGGCTTGGCCCCTTGGAGTTCGTGTCCGACTCCCGGGCACTTGTGCCGCGATCACCGCTCATGGCGGCGATCGAAACCGGCTTCGCGCCCTGGTGGCGAGGCATGGCGCCTCGACGAATAGTGGATCTGTGTTGCGGCGGAGGCAGTCTGGGCCTGCTAGCAGCCTGGGCATATCCAGATGCCGAGGTGCTGCTGCTAGATATCGACACCGGCGCGCTTGAACTCGCAGCGCAGAACCTGACAAAGCATCAGTGTACAAACGCTGCCATTGTGCAGGGCGATTTGCTTTCATCGCTGGCCCCGAGGTCAGCGAACGTTATCTTAGCGAATCCACCCTACGTTGATGCCGAAGACATGTCGGATCTCCCACCTGAATACCATCATGAGCCGCGGCTCGCGCTTGCAGCGGGGGATGACGGGCTAGATTTAGTACATCAAATTCTTCGACAGGCGGCGGACGTGTTGACCGATGAGGGTGTGCTGTTCTTAGAGGTCGGAAACAGTTGGAGCGCTCTCGAGGCGAGTTATCCCAAGCACGATTTTGTGTGGCTGCAGTTTGAATCGGGCGGACACGGGGTATGCGTCCTCGAAACGTCAGCCCTGCTGGCACTTTTATCGGCCAATTCCAGGTCGTAAACAAACCGGGCGCATGTTGTAAGCGGGTATAATGGACGCAGGAGGCGCCATTTATGTCGGGTAATTCGGTAGGAAAATCTTTTGTTGTGACCACTTTCGGTGAGAGTCATGGTCCTGGACTCGGTGCGATAGTTGACGGCTGCCCACCGGGGTTGCCGTTGTCCTCAGAGGATCTTCAGGTTGATCTTGATCGCCGAAAGCCTGGTCAATCACGCTACACCACTCAGCGGCGGGAGGGGGATGAAGTTGAGATTCTCTCCGGAGTGTTCGAGGGAAAAACAACCGGCACACCAATAGGCTTGATTATTCGCAATACCGATCAGCGCTCAAAAGACTACGGTAAGATCAAAGACCAGTTTCGTCCCGCACATGCGGATTACACCTACCAACAGAAGTACGGTGTTCGTGATTATCGTGGCGGAGGTAGGTCTTCGGCGCGAGAAACGGCCATGCGGGTTGCCGCAGGGGCAATTGCCAAGAAATGGTTGTCCGCACGTTTCGGTATCAGGGTGCGCGCTTATCTGTCCCAGCTGGGCCCTCTGAAGCCCGCGCAACACGACTGGGATCAGGTTGAGACCAACCCTTTTTTTTGCGGCGACCCAGCTCTGGTGCCCGAGCTCGAAAGTTTCATGCAGGCGCTCAATAAACGCGGCGACTCAATAGGCGCGCGTATCACCGTGGTTGCCGACGGCGTGCCACCGGGTTGGGGAGAACCTGTTTTCGATCGCCTTGATGCTGATATTGCCGGTGCACTAATGAGTATCAACGCGGTGAAAGGCGTTGAGATCGGAGCGGGCTTTGCCAGTGTCGAACAGTATGGCTCAGAGCATCGTGATGAAATGACCCCAGCCGGATTTACCAGTAACAATGCCGGCGGTGTTCTCGGCGGTATTTCCAGCGGTCAGGCGATTACCGCAAGTATTGCGCTAAAACCGACTTCTAGCCTTCGCTTGCCGGGAAACAGCGTTGACCTTGACGCGCAACCCGTCGAGATTGTGACCACTGGCCGCCACGACCCCTGCGTAGGTATACGGGCAGTGCCGATAGCGGAAGCCATGCTAGCGATCGTATTGATGGATCATGCGTTGCGACATCGAGCCCAGAATGGTGATGTCGTGAGCGCCACACCGATTGTGCCGGGCCAAGCACCCCAGCTGTGATCAAGCGAAAGTTGCGCAGGCGCCTGCGCACGGGTGTGCTGGGGTTTGTCGCATGTATTGCGTTGTTTTGGGGCGCCGTGGATATCGTCGGTGTGCCTGCGGCAAATCTTTGGCGTCTGCTTGGTGAGGTTGTTGTTGGCGTCGTTATGCTCATCGCTCTGGCAGCGATCGCAGGCTTCGCAATGGGATGGCTTCGCCGGCGAGAGAAGGACTAGCTCCAGGAAAACGGCGGGCTTGAAATAACTCGCTCGAAACAACGAACACACATTAGCAACGAACTCAGACTAACAACGCGCCTTAATAGGCTGTGTCAATGTCCAAGGTCATTGCGTCGGCGATTGCATCGAGGCGCGCCTCCAGTTCCGACAGGGTAACGTTGTCGGCGTGGCAGGCATTGATCGACGCGTGGAACATGGGCTCCCCGGTAAAGGGCGCACTCGCAACCCGTGATTCCATGGTCACAACGTTGATCGCTGCATCGGCAAGGGCGCGAGAAACCTCACGGACGATGCCTGGCCGATCGGGCCCTACGATCGTTAACGCCAGATTGCAGTCCTGCCTCGCCGATGAATTGCCTGCAGGTGTTACTCGCACACTCCAGTTGCCACCCGGCAGTTCTGCAAGGGCAGATTCCAACGTTGATGCACTGTCAGGATTCAGATCGATCAGAATTAATCCGGCAAACTTTCCCTCGAGCTGACTCAACTGACTTTCTAGCCAGTTGCCACCAACTTGCTCAATATTTGACGCTAATTGTTCGACAATGCCAGTGCGATCATCGCCGATGAAGGTGACTACGTAACGGTGGGGCATGTTTCTCGCTCTACAAGTCAGAAAGTGGCTATAGTACCGTTTGCGCACGAACGCTGCCCACACTAACCACAGGAGATTTACCCATGGGGTTCTATCGAAGCCTTTTGATTGCGACCACGCTTATCACCTCACCAATATTTGCGACCTCGGCAAGCGCAGCATTGGACTGGACAACGGCACTGACTGGCGAGCATCGAAAGGCAGGCAATGCCGATCGCAACGGTGCTCGGCACCCTCAGGAAACCCTCGAGTTTTTCGGTATCCAGCCGGGGATGACAGTCATGGAAGTGTCCCCCGGCGGCGGTTGGTATACGGAGGTCTTGGCACCGCTGTTATTGGGTGACGGCACTTTGATCGCGGCGCACTACCAGCCTAATGGTGGTGATTATGCGCGGGGCTCTTTGGGTGGATTCTTGAAGAAGTTAGGCGAAACCCCCGATGTCTATCGCGAGGTGGTCGTGAGTTATTTGCAGCCCCCAGTCGAAGTAACTCCCGCTATGCCCAACAGCGTCGACTTGGCGGTTGCTTTCCGAAACGTGCATTCATGGATGCGAATGAATCAAGCAGAGGCTTTCTTGTCGGCAATTTTTGATGCATTGAAGCCAGGGGGTGTTTTTGGCGTTGTCCAGCATCGCGCTGCACCGGGCACAGACGCGGAGACCATGAAGAAAACGGGCTACGTTACCGAGGAAAAAGTCATAGAACTTGCCGAGCTCGCTGGTCTTGAGCTGGTTGAGAAGAGCGAGATCAACGCGAATGCGCTTGATACCAAGAACTACCCCAAAGGGGTTTGGACGCTGCCACCATCATTGCGTAACGGCGAAGTCGACAAAGACAAGTATCTGGCGATTGGCGAGAGTGATCGGATGACGCTGAAATTTGTGAAGCCTGCGTCCTGATGTGAGCCACCATGGGTGACCAGAGCAACAACGACAGTACGCCTGAAGAACTCGACGTGCAGGAAGCGATCGACGCGCAGGGTCTGCGCTGCCCAGAGCCGGTGATGATGCTGCACGCGGCAATGCGTCGTGTTGACGCAGGGCAAGCGGTGAGTTTGTTAGCGACTGACCCTTCGACTGAGCGGGACGTGGGCAATTTTTGTCGTTTTCTCGGTCATGAAATGCTTGTGGCCGAGATCGCTGAGGAGCATTTTTTCTACGTCATACGTAAGTGTGGCAAGTGACGGGGCGCTGCAGGGCGCTGATTGAAAACCATGATCTTAGTCAGTGACACCGGCTCTCATGGGGCGTGCGCCCCCAGTGAGGGAGTAGCCCCCGCAATGGACGCAAAGGCTCTCGAGGCGCTCTTTTATACGGTATTTGGCGCGTCAGAAAATACCCGACTACAGGGTGGCGCTGATGAGCCCTTTTATCGCCCTTGCTCAGAGGCCGAGCCCGCGGTGATCTTCTATCGCTTAGACTATGTGCGCAGCGCGTTACATGAAGTTGCCCATTGGTGCGTGGCGGGTAAAGCCCGAAGAGGTTTGCCAGATTATGGCTACTGGTACTCGCCCGATGATCGTGACGTAAAACAGCAGCAGGCTTTTTTTGCTGTAGAAGCTCGACCGCAAGCGCTCGAAAAATGGTTCTGTGAGGCGCTGGGACTCGATTTCAAACCCAGTATAGATAACCTGTCACTTCAACTCTCCGAGAGTTCTCTAGCAGAGTTTAATCAACGGGTGTTCGATTACTACAGAGCACTCTTGTCCGTGGGTGCTCGTGGGCGAGCAGGTCAGTTCTATCGAGGTTGTTGTGAGTTGGCTGCACAATCAAGGGCCCAGCAACAAGGCGACCTTGTCGGGGGCACGACTTCTGTGGCTGCACGCAGCCGAGCATGCCGCCTGTGACAGGCTTACGCTTTGTTTGCGATGAGAACCTTGAGATCACGCCCGATCTTGAGAGATTGGCGCAATCTGTTTGTCGTCTGCCAGGAAGAGCGGTTACGCGTGCTCATCTATTGGACGCTGATGTGCTGCTTGTGCGCTCGGTAACCCAGGTCTCACGGGAACTGGTTATCGGAACGCCGGTGACATTCGTTGGTAGCGCTACCGCGGGCACCGAGCATGTGGATATTGATGGCCTGACCAATTTGGGCATTGGCTTTGCGTCAGCGCCGGGGGCGAATGCCCAGGCGGTTGCTGAATACGTACTGACCGTGCTTGCGCACACCGGCCACCTCAACAGGGTCCTCAATGGCGCAGTGGTAGGGGTGGTTGGTTTTGGGCATGTGGGACAGCGCGTTGCGAAGCTGCTTGCCGGCCTCGGCGCTAACCTTCGCATATGGGACCCCTATCGAAAGGACATACCTGAACAATGGCGGGTGCAGGCGTTAGTGGACGCCGTTGCCTGTCCCATTGTGACTTTGCATGCGGCACTGCATGACGCGGCGCCATTTCCGAGCCGCGGTTTAATCAATGCAGCGGTATGTGAGGCGGCTGACACATCATCGAAGCATGGAACAACTGCCCCGTTGCTGATCAACGCCGGGCGGGGCGGACTGGTCACGCG
Organism: Luminiphilus sp.; assembly: GCA_965657905.1. Taxonomy (GTDB): domain Bacteria; phylum Pseudomonadota; class Gammaproteobacteria; order Pseudomonadales; family Halieaceae; genus Luminiphilus. Next base: position 230,426 of record CBFHPT010000004.1, read on the forward strand.
GGAAGCCCTCGACTGGTTGCTAAGACGGGGCTGGCAATTGGCACTTGATACCTGGCCCGAGGAACCCAACATTGATCGGGTGCTGCTAGCAGGCACACTCATTGGGACGCCGCACATTGCGGGCTATTCGCGCGAGGCCAAGCGCCGGGCGACCGATCAGTTGATCGCGTCACTGCAGGGTTTTCTGGCGAATGCCAACCACCCAGCCCAAACCGAAATCACAGGCGCGCTAAACGGTCGCGTGATCTTGCCTACGCCTGATAAGCAGGTCGCGAGCCTCGAGCGTTGCGATTCGTTGGCCGAGCCGCCTGCCGAGTGGCTGCGCACGCTGTTGGTTGAGTCCTATGACATCGCACGGGATGACGACATGCTGCGCGCAGTGGCGACCCCGAATGTCGCAGCGGATGATTTTGATCGTCTGCGCCGAGAGTATCCCCTGCGATCGGAGTTGAGTGGACGCACGTACCAGTGCGGAGATAAAAAGCCCACGGCTGCACACCGTCAGTTGGCGCAAACATTAAACATACATTTGGCAGAGCATTAGAGAGACACATGATGAACGACGACAAAAAGGATGATGCGTACTGGCGAGAGCACCTTTCAGCCGATGAATTCCACGTTTTAAGAAAGAAGGGCACCGAGCGCGCCTTCACTGGCGAATACTGGGACTGTGACGATGCGGGGATCTACCGCTGTCGCGCCTGTGGCGAGCCTTTGTTCGAGTCTGATAAAAAATTCGATGCAGGTTGCGGATGGCCCAGCTTTGATCAGCCCCTCGAGTCAACGGCTATTGAGGAAGTGCGCGATACAAGTCACGGGATGATTCGCACCGAAGTAACCTGCCGAAAATGTGGTGGTCATCTCGGTCACGTTTTTCCCGATGGACCCACCGATACTGGATTACGTTACTGCATCAACAGTTTGTCGATCAGTCTCGATGGAGCTGATAAGTGAGCTCGGGGTGAAGCTCGTTTCGGATTGAACCTGGTTCGCGGTACTCGATTCGGGTGGTATCTGGTCATCTGCGAGTCATACCTCGCTTGTCAGCTTGCCTTCCGTCTGTTGTCAGCTACGTGAAAAACGAAAAAGGCCACCCGAAGGTGGCCTTTTTGACGTCTGAGACGCTGCTATATGGAGCGGGTAACGAGGTTCGAACTCGTGACCTCAACCTTGGCAAGGTTGCGCTCTACCAACTGAGCTACACCCGCTCGGTGCCGCTGTTTTTACTTCGACAATATAATCGCTGCCCGTTTTTAAGACAACTAACCCGGTCGAATGGGGTAAACAGCTATCTGATCGCAAAAGTGGCGTCCCCTAGGGGGTTCGAACCCCTGTTCCCGCCGTGAAAGGGCGGTGTCCTAGGCCACTAGACGAAGGGGACGCATAGTCTCTGCGAACAGAGGCGCGCATATTAGTGTCGCGGCCGCGAGACGTCAACCCCGATGTTAGGATTTACTCGCTGGAGGCCTTGGGATTCGGTAGACTGCCTGCTTTTCGTTATAAGGAGAATTGGATGGCCCCAGCGCTTACTATCTCAGGGCTCGAGAAAACCTACGAGAACGGCTTTCAGGCGCTCAAGGGTATCGATCTTGAGGTGCATGAAGGTGATTTTTTCGCGCTATTGGGTCCTAACGGGGCAGGGAAGTCGACGACGATTGGCGTTATCTCTTCCTTGGTCGCAAAGACGGCCGGAAAAGTCTGCGTGCATGGGGTAGACATCGATGATGACTTTCCAGCGGCCAAGCGCTTCCTAGGTATTGTGCCTCAGGAGTTCAATTTTAATATTTTCGAAAAAGTCGAGGATATCCTCACCAATCAGGCGGGCTATTACGGTATTCCCCATGCAATAGCCCGCGAGCGTTCCGATCATTTTTTGAAGAGCCTCGGGCTGGCGCATAAACGGAGCACGCCGGCGCGCAATTTATCGGGTGGTATGAAGCGCCGACTGATGATTGCCCGCGCTTTGGTTCATGCGCCCAAGCTCCTGATACTCGACGAGCCGACTGCTGGTGTCGACATTGAGATGCGTCGGTCCATGTACGCTTTTTTGAAGGAAATTAATGAGTCGGGTACCACGATTATCTTAACCACCCATTACTTAGAGGAAGCTGAGGCCTTGTGCCGCAATCTAGCCATTATCAATCACGGGAAAATTGTGAGAAATGCGTCCATTCGCGATTTGGTACGCGAATTGAATCAGGAGATTTTCGTGCTGGATTGCGTGGGCCCGTTGCCTGCCGAGGTCAAGGTCGATGGATTTTTTGTAACTCGAAAAGATGATCACAGCATTGAGTTGGCGGTCGACAAAGGCCAGGATCTTGCGGAGGCATTCGATAAGCTACACACACAGGGCATCAAAGTGGTGAGCATGCGGAATCAGGCCAACCGCCTCGAGCAGATGTTTGTCAATCTGCTGGAGGAGTCCTCATGAGCATTCACGAGCAATACATCGCGTTTCTTACCATCTTGCGCAAAGAGGTCCGCCGGTACATGCGTATCTGGACGCAAACGCTGCTGCCGAGTGCGATTACCATGTCGTTGTATTACGTCATTTTTGGCAACCTTATCGGGTCCCGTATTGGGGAGATGGGCGGTCGAAGTTACATGGAGTTCGTGGTGCCAGGGTTGGTTATGATGGCAATTGTCACTAACTCTTATGCCAACGTTGTCGGCTCTTTCTTTGGTGCGAAGTTTAATAACAGTATTGAAGAGCTGTTGGTCTCGCCGGTACCCAACTACGTGATTCTTTGGGGCTATGTGTTTGGGGGTGTCACGCGAGGGTTGCTGGTTGCGATTATCGTTACCCTCGTTTCGCTGTTCTTTACCAGTATGCACATCCACAATTTCTTTATTGTCATTGCCGTGGTGGTTCTGACCTCAGTGCTTTTTGCGCTAGGTGGGTTCATCAATGCGGTGTTCGCGAATACATTCGACGACGTCAATATCGTACCCACGTTTGTGTTAACGCCTCTGACCTATCTGGGTGGAGTTTTTTATTCACTCGAACTATTGCCGCCGTTTTGGGCGAACGTATCTCAGATTAACCCTCTGGTTTACGTCGTAAACGCGTTTCGCTACGGCATGTTGGGTGTCAGTGATGTCAACATCACAGTTGCATTCGTCATGATTGGTGGCTTTGTAATTGTTGCGTATGCCTACAGCATGCACCTGCTTAACTCCGGCAAGCGTCTGCGCAGCTAGGTCGATTATGTCTCGCGTGCTTGGAGAAATTGTTGCGGCGCCTAAGACGTATTCGCCTGATATTCTGGAGCCAATCCCGCGGGAGCCGGCACGGCAGGGCCTTCCCGCCGGGGTGGTTGACATAATGCGTGGGGGAGATGTTTGGCATCTCTACGAACTCTCATGGCTCGATGCACAGTCCCAGCCACAGCAGTATGTTGGGGTGCTCACACTCCCAGCAGATTCAATCGCAACCGTAGAGTCGAAGTCCTTAAAACTGTACTTCAATTCATTGAACTTCCACCGGTTTGAAACGTCAGAATCGGCCGTCGCCTGTATCGTCGGTGACCTTGAGCGCGTTATTGGAGGGCAGGTGAGCCTGTCTTTGTATGCGCCGGATCAGCTCGCTGATATCACCGCTGAGCCCGAGGGTCGGCTGATAGACGCCCTTACTGTCGATGTCTTGGGCGTGGCTAATGAGAGCTCTGGCGACGACAACGAGCTGCGGGCGCCCAACCTGAAGGGTGATGGTGCTGGTCAGCCGACCCTGGTCAGTCATCGATTGCGCTCCCTGTGTCCTGTTACCGGGCAGCCTGATTGGGGAACGTTGTGGGTTGATTGCCGGGGAGCGACAATTAACGAGGCCGCGCTGGGCACCTACATTGCAAGTTTCCGCGAGCACGCTGACTTTCACGAGCAGTGCGTAGAGCGTATATTCGGGGAATTGTGGCGGCAACTTGCGCCACCTCATCTGACAGTCGTTGCGTTCTATCAGCGGCGTGGAGGCATCGATATCACCCCCTGGCGTTCTACTCAGTTGTTCACGCCGCCCGCAGACCGGATGGCTCGTCAGTAATGATGCGTTTCTTTGCGAGCGGTGGATCTGTCGGGATGCTTCCCGTAGCACTATCGACCCCACTCTATGCTGCAGTCTCTGCAGCAGTCTCAGCAGTTCTTTTCTCGGCAATCTTTGTGGTAATGAGCTATTCGCCCCTCGCCACTGCCCAGTCGACATCAGAGCGGGCCGGGTTTTCCGAAGCGGAAGTCAAAGCCGCTTTCGTTAGCCATCTTTTCAATTTTATTCGCTGGCCCGATGGGCTTTCACCCGAAGTTGTGTGTGTGCTTCAAGCTGACGCCATCAGCACGGCACTGTCGCAACTCGCTGCCGCGGGTAAGTCGCGGGTGCGATCCATCGAGTTAATTACCTCGGATAATCCTGATGCAGGGCGCTGTGATGCTTTGCTCATGACTCGTGGACAAGCCCTCTCGGAGGAAAGTGCAATCGCCATGGATCGCCCTGTGCTGACAATTAGCGATAAGCGAGGTTTCGCAGTCTCGGGTGGCATGGTTGAGTTGGAGCGGCTTTCCTCTCGTGTCGGTTTGGTGATTAACAGAAATGTCCTCGAATCAGCTGGATTTATGGCAAGCAGCAAGTTGTTAAGTTTATCGCGCGTCGTCGGGGGCTCTGATGATTAAGCGCAATTTCAGTATTGGCCAGCAGGTCTCGCTGCTCACCGCGGGTATTACCGGCGCGGTTGTGGGGTTAGTGTTACTCGGCACGCTCCTGCTTTCCGTAAGGAGCGAGATAGCCCTGACTGAGCAGCAAGGGCGCACGCTCGCCAGTGTGTTAGGCAGCAATCTGACCGCAGCAATCGCCTTTCAGGATGCGGGTAGCGCTATTGAACTGCTCGAATCCCTCGATGCCTCCCGGGAGGTGATATGGGCGCAACTCTTGCTGCCAGACGGCGGTCAGTTTGCTGGGTATCGCGATGAACGCAGTCAGTTTTCATCGCTGGCGGGCGCCTCGAGTGTGAGCGCAGCTACAGAAGCTTACGCTCACGGCCGAGTCGTTCGCGAGCCGATTGTGCTGGGCAAAACCCAGATTGCGGAATTGATTTTAATCGTCGATATTTGGCCAGCCTACGCTCATGCAATGTCGGGGTGGTGGCTGGGTCTTGTGAGTTGGTTAATCGGCACCCTAGGCGCATTTGTGATGGCCGAGCGACTTAATCGACGGATAGTGGGCCCGCTGCGCTCATTGTCACAACTGATGATTGGGGTATCGGCAGACGAAGATTATTCCCGGCGTGCCGCGCACACTGGTGATAACGAAATTGGTCTCCTCGGCGCAAGTTTCAATCAAATGCTCAGCCGCATCGAGGACCGAGAACTGCAGCTCCAAAAGGTCATTGTCGAGCTGAAGAATGCGCGTGATGGAGCTGAGGCTGCGACCCGATCAAAATCCAGTTTCTTGGCAAATATGTCACATGAAATACGAACACCGATGAACGGCGTGATCGGAATGACATCTCTGTTGAAACAGACCAATCTGTCTGATCAGCAGCGCCTGTACTTTGACACTATTGAGCGCTCTGGCAATTCTTTGCTGATGATCATCGACGACATTCTCGATTTTACCAAGATTGAAGCAGGGCGATTAGAGATCCACCAGGCGCCGTTCTTGCTTTCCGAGGTGCTGCTATCGATCGAGGCCTTTTTTGAGCGGCCGGCGAGAGATAGAGGTATTCAGCTGTTTGTGAGTACTGCCCCAAAGGGTATTGATCGTATTCTTGGGGACTCGGGTCGGTTGCGTCAGATTTTGATCAATTTGGTCGGCAACGCGATTAAGTTCACCGAAGAGGGTGAAGTCAGATTGGAAGTAAATGTCATTGGCGACAGCGCGGCGCAGTACATTCGCTTCGACGTTGCAGATACTGGGATCGGTATTGATACCGCTCAGCAGAGCAGCATTTTTCAGGAGTTCTTCCAAGCCGATGGCACGTCGACTCGACAGTTTGGTGGTACAGGCTTGGGTCTGGCCATCTGTAAGCAGCTGTCATTGCTCATGAACGGCTCAATCGGATTCTCAAGCACACCTCAGGTCGGATCTAACTTTTGGTTGGAGCTTCCTCTTAAAACCGAGGTTGTTAATCCTTTCCTTTCAGCAAGTGCGCCAGCGTCTGAGGCACCTGACAACCCATTTCAGGCGGCACTAGACACCCAACGGGGCGAGGCGCCCGCAGCTCTAAAAGGCCCTGAGCCTCAGTCTGCAGCATCGATGAACGTCGATGAGCCTTCATCACGAAAGTCTACTGGTCAGCCTCGTCAAACCTGGGATGGGAGGGTCTTAGTTGTGGAAGACTCTGAAGTAAATCAGTTTATAATCAATGAATTACTCAGAAAATTAAATGTTAAACCTGACATCGTGTCTAATGGTCGCGAGGCGGTAAATGCGTTCAAGGAAAACCCCTACGATTTGGTATTGATGGATATTCAAATGCCCGTACTCGATGGCGTTGAGGCGACTCGGGCGATCAGGGCGTTACAGCATGAACAGGGAAAAAGCCCACATTGTGCGATAGTTGGACTTTCTGCACATGCGATGACAGGAGATCGCGAGCGTTACATGGCAGAGGGCATGGATGATTATGTGACCAAGCCGATTGATCTTGATAAGTTGCAAGCGGTGCTCAGCAATAAACTGCGTCCGGCTAACGACCTACTTGTTTGGCGTTAGATGGTTTGCCGCATCAACGCCTAGTTTTATAACTGGTTCTTCTGGATGTTTGGATCTATGAACGAGACAAGAGATACAGGTATGACATGGTCCTTCGAAGCTAAAGGCGCTAGTGATGGGCGGCTGGCAACCTTCTGGTGGCTTACTGTGCTCGCGGCTCTGGTAAGTTTCTCGCTCGCCATGGAGTCAGCACGTGCGCAAACGGTACCCACAGATCTCATCGAGGTATCGATGGAAGATTTGTTTGCCGCCAACGTGCTTTCAGACGGCGATTCTGCAATTCGAGAAAAACGCTGGCATTTGTCTTACCGCTATGCCACGTCGTTTTTTAACGAATACTTTGATGGCACTCAAAGTCGGACCTACGAGGAAGTGCTCTGGCGACCAGGTGAGGAGCGCACGGACCAGAACTATCCGGTGGTTCCTACGGAGATTCAGCAAGAAGTGCACGGCATTCTGGTCGGGTATGACGTGGGTGCTGACCTCACCGTGCGCGCGTCGATGCCATTTATCACCCAGAGCACCGACCACATTTCGATTGTCCCTGGCTACGACGCTTTCAATATCACCTCTAGCGGGATAGGCGACATCGTCGTGATCGCGGACTACGTCCTACACCGTACCGTCAACAGTGTAGTCAGAGTCGCCGGCGGCGTCAGTATGCCCACAGGCTCGATTGATGAGCAGGGTGATACACCGCGATCTGCGGGCGACCAGCAATTGCCGTATTCGATGCAGTTGGGCAGTGGTACCTGGGATACACCCATGGCGCTAATTTTCGAGAAGTACGGTCAGTCTATTAATTGGGGGGCCGACGTTAGGGGTACCCTGCGATTGGACGAGAATGATCGAAATTACAGGCTGGGCAATAAGTTTGGGGCAGGGGTGTGGTTGAGCTTTCAATCTTTGGGCTGGATCGATCCAGGTATCCGATTGGACTATAAGTGGCAGGATACGATCAGTGGCGAAGATGAGGAGTTGAGCGTACCTAACCCCCAATTCCCTTATCCAGCGCCAGTGGTTAATCCCGAAGCCTTTGGGGGTTCCCAAGTTGACCTTGCGCTATTTGTCCAAATTGATCTGGGGGCAGAGGGCTGGTTCACACGGCTCGAATACAGCGAGCCCCTGTATCTTGATTTGAATGGACCCCAGTCAGGCGAGGATTATCACCTGTCGATCACGCTGGGCACCTCGCTCTGACCGATTGGTTATCCTGTTCTGCTTGGAGAGATTGAGCCTTCTGTGATAGGCTCCGCGCCTCAAAACGGAGAGGTGGCCGAGTGGTCGAAGGCGCACGCCTGGAAAGTGTGTAACGGGCAACCGTTCGAGGGTTCGAATCCCTCCTTCTCCGCCATAAACGACAGAGCCCGCCTTGTGCGGGCTTTGTCGTTTGTGGGAGCAAGTGAGGTTGTATGAG
>CBFHPT010000005.1:0-221662 GCA_965657905.1 Luminiphilus sp.
TAACGCTAAATGATGGCTTGGTGTAATCCTGTTTCGTGGATAAGACCTCAGTATGCTCATAGGCCAGTTTCGATCGGATGAATGTGTGCTGCGAAAAATCGTACTGTCCAGACAAAGCAGCCGCGGTGGTGATGTAGCCAGGTTCGTCGGTGAGGATGCTGTTTGCGAAGGTTCGGTCGAACTCAGCACGAAACAAGATAGTCGGCGCGACCTGATAAGACGCGTCGATCTCTCCCAAGACCGCATGCTGGTTTTCGATGCTATCTACATCATAGCGAATGAGCCCATACACCAGGTTCGCCGCATAACCGAACGCGTCAAAGGCGCCTTCAGCTGAGAGGCCCACTTGGATTTGCTGAGAGTCCACATCAACACCGCCGGCGGTCTCGCCGGTCGAGGTAATTCCGCCGACTCCGATGCTGACCAAGCTGTTAGCGTATTGCTTTCCTATGGACGCGTTGTAGTCATACTGATCGCGTTTCACATCTATAGTCGCGTCCTCGGACGGCTTATATTGGTAGTCCGCGCCGGTCCAGGCGCCATCAGCTTTGAGCAGATAGTTACCAAGTTTGACTGTACTGTTGGCGCCAACATTGCTCGTCATGACTTGCAGGTCGTATGGACTGGCACCGGCGACAGGGGAAAAACTCTCGTTGGACCAGTACCGGCTACCTGTGAGCGACACCGTGTCGTTTGCATTGAAGAAATGGGTCAAGCCCGCTCCAATCGGGAACGCAGTGTTACTATCATTATCACCGGACTTATCTGACTCGTAGTAATAGCTTGCTCCAAACGATGCGTAGTAAGAGGTGTCTCCAGACTTGCCTTGAGCCGAGAGGTTCAGACTGGCAGTGGAGCGATTGCCATCCTGCGCGGTTGCGTCGGCCTCGTACTTTTCATTGTCAGTGAGTTCGGTTTTCAGCGTGTTGTCGATGAAAACCCGCGCAGAACCCAGAGAGAAACCGGTGGGTGCTGAAAATCCCTTCGGGTTTGATAAAACAGCGGCTTGAGCCAGCACCAGCGTCGGACCAAGGGCAGGCAACATGAATAGCGTACGGAAGATATGTTTGGCAACGCTCATATCAGCTGCTGCCATTGTCTTGGGTACTGACGGCCACGCTGCAGGGAATGCCATTTCTTAAAGTGCACTGTCTCACTTCGACCGAATAAACCAAGTCAACGCACTCGGCTGTTGTAACAATGCCAGGAACTTCTATAGAGATATAATCTTGCTCGGCTACCCCTGAGGCTGACACTAGAAGCCTTCTCTCCGCTTGCCCTGGTCGATCCACACGGATGCTGAGGACCATATCTTTGATAAAAAAATCCGTGAAATTGTTTAGCCGCATTGACTTTAGACACTCGGTGTAACCGTCGCCACTTCGGACCGCGGCCAATTCACCGTCAGAAATTACTATCGAGCCCAGCGTCTCATCGACCAGCCGCCACTTAGGTGCAACACTCATCTCGCCATTCTCGTTCTTTGAGGGCTCAAGAAAGACCCTAATCAACTCGCCGCTCGATGTGTATGCAAGAAAACCGTCGGCTAGCTGTCGCTGGTCAACCTGCCAGGTTCCGTCGGCGTTGGTCTTGATGCGGAGACTCTCGGTGAATGCGATGGCTGATGGGACATGCTCCTTGTTTGGATCCGGGGTTAAAAAGCTAAGCTTCCCTGGCCCGTTCAGCTCCGCATGTTTCCCTCCTGAGCCAATATTGGGTGGCGTATTAATCGTGTCGCTTACACCCTCACGTTGGGATACTGCCGGTAGGGCAGCCAGAACGCTAGTCAGTAGCACAGCTATGAACATGGATCCCTTCATACTCTCATCCCAACCAGCACTCGGCATTGAACGGACGTTCTCAGCGAGGCAACCAGCCATCGCACGTCTATTCAACTTGCCGCATGAGTTTAGCCACTGGCACAAAGCGTGTAAACAAAATCTCGGGCCTGCACCGGTCATCAACGTAATTGATTAGACATTCCTGACCAGACTCGTTGCTGATCGGAACACTTGAGCGAATGGACAATCCATCACCGCTCAGTTGATCCCGACGGGCTTGCTGGCCACACAGCATCGCGAGCGGGCCCTCAGGCAGCCCTTCGATGCCCATCGGAACCCCTTCTTAGCTGCGGGAAGGCGGTAGTGCAATGTGCCGCATTACAAAGGCCTGCTGGACCGAGAGTTGCTAGCCCGACATCAGCAATGTCCGGCGAGGCTCGATGTGCTGGTTTTGGCAACAGATATAGATAACGTGGTGACTGCGATGTTAACGTCGGCGCCTAGATGGGCGTTATTGCGAGAGCTATAGTGGGAACGCGGGGCGCTTCTGTGGCAAGGCTGTTAACCGCCAAAGGGGCTGCAATGGGGACGTTGAGATTCGAAGGTGCATCGTGAACCCACCGAGATTGAGATCGGTGTGCTGGGCGCGGATCAAGGGTAGTTGCGCATGCACTTCGGGGGCGCGACCTCAGCGCTGTCGGTGAATGGCGATTGCACCTGCAAAACCTATTTTTTAAAGTTTCACAGTGGTCCTTCATCATGATGAGTGAGATTCGATCGGCTTGGTTTGTGCCATTCGGCGGGCGTCCGGCGTGCCCAACATCGATTGAGGTATTCTGCCTCCCATTTGCTGGCGGGAATGCCATGAATTTTGGAGCCTGGCCAAGTCACAGCCGAACGCTCCAGATTACAGGCGTTGAGTACCCTGGACGAGGCTCGCGATTTGGCGAGCCGCCGCTGCACAGTGTGATTGACATGAGTCAGCAATTGGCTGACGCAATCCTGGCGAGACAACCTGCCCGCTATGCGCTCTTTGGGCATTCGATGGGTGCCGATATAGCCTTTAAAACAGCACAGGTTTTGGAGGCGGCAGGGGTTGCGCCTATGTGCGTGTGTCTCAGCGCCCGACAAGCGCCTCATTTACCCTCGCGCCGAAAAAACATCCATCATCTGCCGCAAAATGCTTTTCGTGAAGAACTGTTGATGCTTGGCGGAACCGCTCCAGAGGTGATCGCCTCGGAGGAACTGATGGAGCTATTTGAACCGATGCTTCGTGCCGATTTTTGTTTGGCTGAGCAGAGACGCCTTGAGAATCTGGGCCCGATTCAAGCGCCCATTTTGACGCTATCAGGTTCAACTGACCCCTTTTTAGCTGAGCAGGATGCTGCCGATTGGGCGTTGTACACCAGCAGTAGCCACGCGCACGCATCCATTAATGGGGATCATTTTTTTATGATCAATCGGGCTCGCGAGGTCGTTCTGGTATTGGAGCAAGCGCTGAAGCGGACCTTGGACTTTGAAAAAGTGTGCCTATAAGAGGCACTAGAAGTTATGTAGAACCTCAATTTTCATTTGAAACTCCTTCACTAGGAGGCCCCCACTCCATAAAGTATCTATGGGACGCTTAGAATAGCGCAATAATATTTTGCAGTTCGTAATAAAATCAATGCCTTATATTAATCTGACCCTCAAATACTGGTGCGGAAGGCGGGACTTGAACCCGCACAGCCATAGGCCACTACCCCCTCAAGATAGCGTGTCTACCAATTCCACCACTTCCGCGTATATGTTAACCCTCGGGTAATTCTCTGTTGAGGTCAATGCCCGCATCATCTGTCGCGGGCAAATCACTCATAGCCTGGGGCTCAACTGATTCAGGCGAAACCTCGGGCAAATCACCTTGAGGTAAAGTCAGCTCGGGCTCTTGTGCCTGCTGAAAAGTTTCGACGGGCAATTCAAAACCCAGATCATCATCGTCTGCAGTGCGGCTGTCTGCAATAACAGCCAAGCCAAAGCTGGTGCTGAAGAAAGCGACAACCAACCAAGCAGTCGACTTAGTCAATACGTTGGCATTACCCGCGCTACCAAACAACGTCTGTGATGCACCACCGCCAAACGACGCGCCAATGTCAGAGCCTTTGCCCCGCTGCATCAGAATAAGGCCGATGATCGCAAGCGCTACCAGCAAATGCACGACCAAAATAATTTGTTCCACTACGTCCTCCCGGAGTCTGCCGCGGCTTTCGCAATTCCATGAAAGCTTTCTGCCTTCAAAGACGCGCCGCCAACAAGCGCTCCGTTAATCATATCGCAGGCAAACAATTCACCTGCCGAGTCGGGCTTAACACTGCCCCCATAAATCACTGCTATCTGTGCCGCGGCGTCTGCAAACTTGTTGTGCAAACAACCGCGAATCCAACGATGCATCTCGTTGGCCTGCTCCGCACTCGCCGAGACGCCCGTGCCGATGGCCCAAACTGGCTCGTAAGCGACAACCAGACCTTTCGGGTCAGCGCCGTCTAGCGAACCTTCCAACTGAGCAGCAACCACTTTCTCGTGGCTCCCTTCTTCACGCTGAGACAGGTGCTCGCCCACACAAACAATGGCCGTCAGGCCCGCTGCCTGCGCTCTGGCGACTTTCTCCGCAACCAGTGCATCGGTCTCGCCGTGATACTGCCGACGTTCCGAATGACCCAAAATCACCCAGTCACAGCCCACTTCTACCGCCATGTCCGCACCCACCTCGCCGGTATAAGCACCCGCGTCGTGGGATGAACAATCCTGGGCGCCTAACTCCATCTCCGGCAACGACGACTTAATCGCCGACAGGTACGGGAACGGAGGGCATAGCACTGTCGTCACCGCAGCCGAATCGAGCTCATCCAGCGACAACCACTGCTCAGCGAAACCTTCTATGGCCGGCAACGCACCGTTCATTTTCCAGTTGGCTATTACCAAAGGCTTCATGGCCTAGGAAACCCCTCAAAACAGGCGCGCGAGTCTACCCAAAGGCCTCGTTCACTGCAAGGATTGCCGGCAGGCCTCTTAATGGCCTCGAATAGCTGGCAACGACCCGCGTCAGGCGGCATTCGCAATGGCATCCGCGACTCGCTGTGCCAGGCGCTGAATTTCGTCCCCGTTGTCACCTTCAACCATGACACGAATGACTGGCTCAGTCCCTGAGGGTCGCAGCAACAATCGACCGCGTCCGTTCAGCGCTGCCTCGACCTCTGCCTTCGCCTCAGCAACCGCCGGCGAGTCGGCGAGTGACACCCCACTGGATATCGGCACATTAACCAAGACCTGGGGCAGCTTGTCCATACCCCCGCGCAACTGACTGAGTGACTTACCGCTGTGAACAATCGCCACAAGCACTTGTAGCGCGGAAACAATGCCGTCGCCGGTCGTTGTCACATCGCTGCAAATCAAATGCCCCGACGACTCGCCACCGAGACACCAGCCCTCAGCGCGCATCACCTCTCGCACATAACGATCTCCGACCTTGGCCCGCGCGAGTCGTACACCATGCTCAGCAAGTGCCAACTCGAGGCCCATATTCGACATCAACGTACCGACAACCCCCGCGTCAGACTTACCCAACGCGATGCGATGCATCGCCATGATGTATAGCAGCTCGTCCCCATCGACCAAGGAACCGTCTGCGTCCACAAACAGGACACGATCGCCGTCACCATCAAATGCAATGCCCAAGTCAGCCCCATGGCTCGCTACTGCGGCCTGCAAAGCAGCGGGTGCCGTCGAACCAACCTCGTTGTTAATGTTGTAACCATCCGGGCTCGCACCAATGACCTCGACACTGGCGCCCAACTCGGAAAACACCGCGGGCGCAATGTGATAAGTAGCGCCGTTGGCACAGTCGAGCACGATCTTTAACCCGCGCAAGCTGAGCTTTTCAGGAAACGTTGACTTACAAAACTCGATGTAGCGCCCCGCCGCATCAACGACCCGTGTCGCTTTGCCGAGATCCCGCGAATTAGCCGTGGTGAGGGGCTCATCGATAGCGGCCTCGATGGCCAGCTCGATTTCATCCGGCAGCTTGGCGCCCTGATCGGAGAAAAACTTAATGCCGTTGTCATAAAACGGGTTATGGGAGGCACTGATCACAATCCCAGCAGCTGCGTTCTGGGTGCGGGTCATTAGAGCCACGGCCGGAGTAGGCATGGGACCGAGGAGCTTTACATTAACCCCTGCGGCCACCAGGCCTGCCTCGAGCGCGGACTCAAACATATAGCCCGATACTCGCGTGTCTTTTCCAATGATGACTGTCGGATACCCGTCCCATTCACGGGTAAAAACCCGACCGCACGCCCAGCCAAGTTTGAGCATAAAATCAGGGGTAATGGGTCCCTCTCCAACCGTGCCGCGAATGCCATCGGTGCCAAAGTACTGCTTCTTCATGAGGTTATTGTTTCCAATGCTGTCACCATAGCCAGCGCATCGACCGTTTCCTGAACGTCGTGCACACGAAGTAATCTCGCTCCACCCATTGCTGCCATTACTGCCAACGCCAAACTTCCCGACAAACGATCTAGGCTCTCCCGGGGAATGACTTTCGCAATCATCGATTTTCGGGACAATCCGGCCAGCACTGGCGGACCAATCGCACAAATCTCAGGGATACGCCGGAGCAATTCAAAATTGTGGGCGAGGGTTTTACCAAATCCAAATCCGGGGTCGAAGAGAATCTGCGACGGGAGTATACCTGCAGCCACCGCGGCACCCTGTCGCTCGCGCAAGAATGCGGCAACATCGGCAGCAACGTTCTCATAACAGGGGCTGCTCTGCATGGTTTGGGGCTCACCTTGCATGTGCATCAAACAGACAGGCAATGCGGCTTGAGCGGCAGCAGCAAGCGCTCCTTCACGGGTCAGCGCACGCACATCATTGATCATTCCAGCGCCGAGGCGGGCGCCCTCGGTCATTATCACGGGCGTGCTGGTATCAAGAGAGATCACAACATCGAAGCGTTCGACTAAAACTGCTAGTGCCGAAAGAACACGGTCGCACTCTTCAGATTCACTAACGACGTCTGCCCCTGGACGAGTTGACTCACCGCCGATATCGAGTACGGCGGCGCCCGCGGCCACCATACCCTCGGCGCGACGACACAAGGCGTCCACGTCTAACTGGGCGTCTTTCAACAATTCGCCGCCGTCCGAAAACGAGTCGGGGGTGACATTCAGCACGCCCATCACTTTCGGTTGTCGGAGGTCTAAAACGCGACCGGCGCAGTGAATCACTGCGCCGGTAGGAGATTCAATTGCCATTAGGAGTAACCGAACGTATCAGTGCTCTCCTGCGGGACCACCGATCGGACTGCTGGGCTCCTCTGAGGCAGCTGCCTGCCCACCACTACCCGGTTTATCTGAACCACTATCGCTCCACCCCGAAGGAGGGCGTGGCGGCTTGTCTTCCATAATATCGGTAATCTGATCAGCATCGATGGTCTCATACTGCATCAGCGCCTCAGCCATCACATCAAGCTTGCCGCGATTCTCTTCCAGAATGGTCTGAGCATGACTGTAGCAGTCATCAATGATTTTACGGACTTCTTGGTCGATAGCCCGCGACGTTTCATCTGAAATGGCTTTGGTCGGCTGGCCCGCTGATCGCCCAAGGAATACTTCTTCACCGCCTTCCTCGTACATCAGCGGCCCCATTGGAGAGAGACCCCACTTCGTCACCATATTGCGCGCCATCTCCGTGGCTCGCTGAATATCGTTGGACGCACCCGTGGTGATACCTTCGGGACCCAAGGTGATCTCCTCGGCAACGCGTCCGCCAAACAGACTCGTAATCTGGCTGATGATGTGTCGGCGGCTATGGCTATAACGATCTTCCTCAGGAAGAAACATTGTGACGCCAAGCGCGCGACCGCGGGGAATAATCGAGACCTTATAAACCGGGTCATGCTCGGGCATCACACGTCCCACAATGGCATGCCCAGCTTCGTGATAAGCCGTGTTGAGCTTCTCTTTGTCTGACATCACCATCGACCGGCGCTCGGCACCCATCATGATTTTGTCTTTCGCCAGCTCAAACTGCTGCATACCGACCATGCGCACGCCGGCACGAGCCGCGAACAACGCAGCCTCGTTCACTAGGTTGGCCAAATCTGCGCCGGAAAAACCCGGAGTACCGCGCGCAATTTTCGAGGGCTCAACATCTTCACCCAGCGGCACTTTGCGCATGTGCACTTTGAGAATCTGCTCTCGCCCGCGAATATCGGGAAGACCGACGACAACTTGGCGGTCGAAACGACCCGGACGCAACAACGCGGGATCGAGAACATCGGGACGGTTAGTCGCCGCAATCACGATGACGCCGTCGTTCACTTCAAAGCCATCCATCTCTACCAGCAACTGGTTGAGGGTCTGCTCGCGCTCATCGTGACCACCACCCAGTCCAGCACCGCGATGACGCCCGACCGCATCGATCTCGTCAATGAATATGATGCAGGGCGACTGCTTTTTCGCCTGCTCAAACATGTCCCGGACGCGAGATGCACCCACACCCACAAACATCTCGACAAAGTCAGAGCCCGAGATTGAGAAAAACGGCACCTTTGCCTCGCCCGCGATCGCCTTGGCAAGCAAAGTCTTACCGGTACCCGGCTGACCCGCCATCAGAACGCCCCGAGGAATGCGGCCACCGAGTTTTTGGAATCGGCTAGGGTCGCGCAGAAATTCTACTAACTCCTGAACGTCTTCTTTCGCTTCTTCGACGCCCGCCACATCGGCGAATGTGGTTGTAATCTGATCTTCGCCCAGTAACTTGGCCTTGCTCTTACCGAAACTCATTGGCCCGCCGCGGCCCCCGCCACCGCCTTGCATCTGGCGCATGAAAAACATGAACACGGCGATAATAATCAGAATGGGGAAACTGGCGACTAGCAACTGCGTCCAGACGCTCTGCTGCTCGGGCTTGCGGCCCTCGACCACGACGTCGTGACTCAGCAGATCATCCATGAGCTTGGGATCCTCGACCATCGGGCGCACGGTTTCAAAGGATGAACCGTCATAACGCTCGGCGGTGATGGTCAGGCCATCAACCACGACCTTTCTCACACGATCGTTTTGGATTTCCTGAATAAACTCGGAATAGCCAACCTCTTCAGCTGCTCCCTGCATGCTGAAGTTGTTAAACACTGACAGCAGCACTGCGGCGATGACCAACCAGAGCAGTAAATTTTTCGCCATATTGTTCAAAATGCGTTCCTCTTAGGCGCCATGTTTTTTTTCACGGGGCCGCATAGTATAGCGCGACAGGCAGGGTGATTCAGCGCCGTCGCTAATTGGCCCTCAAACGCCGCTTGCCGGCTGAGGGCTCGGATCTCGTGCACATTCCTAGGTATCTACGGACTAGGTGCTGCTTTTGGTCACAAATTTCAAGTCATCGACCCGATTACGGGAGCGAATTAGCCCAAAAGTGGCCGCTTTAAACCGAATCTAGTGCAATTTTTTGTACGAAACGAATCAAATTCAACGCGCAGCTTGTTCGCCATCCTTAAACTCACTGGCAACTAAATACACTTCTCGTGAACGCGGTCGAGACGCTTCTGGCTTACGGGTGAGCACTTTCCCGAACCGGGTTCGACATTCGCGCATCAGCTCCTCGAAGCCCTCACCATGAAACACTTTTGCGACAAAACGACCGCCGGGGGGCAACACTCGGGTCGCCAAATCGAGCGCGAGTTCGACAAGATACATCGCTCTCGGCTGGTCCACCGCATTGAGTCCACTCATGTTGGGCGCCATATCTGACAGCACAAGGTCCACCGGCTGCTCGCCAATTGCGGCCAAAATACTGTCGAAGACCTCGTCTTCGGTAAAGTCGCCCTCGATAAACTCAACCCCCGCAATACTATCCATCGGTAAAATATCGCTGGCGATAGTACGACCGTGATGCCCGACCAGCTCCGCCGCAACCTGCGACCAGCCACCGGGTGCCGAGCCAAGGTCAAGCACCGTCATCCCGGGCTTAATCAGTCTGTCCCGATCGTTAAGCTCCATAAGCTTGTAGCAGGCTCGCGAACGATAGCCTTCTTTTTGGGCGCGCTGAACGTAAGGATCATCGCGGTGCTCTTTCAGCCATGCGCGGCTCGACGAACGTTTTTTAACCATGAGCAAGGACTCTGCCATACGAGGTGAAGTACACTGGACTGCCCAGTCTACTGATTGAAGCCATGTCGCACGACTCCCCAAAATCAAAAGCCAAACTCACGAATGCAGAACTCAAGCAATTTCGAGCACTGGCACACAAATTACACCCCGTTGTTACTGTGGCCGGATCCGGTCTAAGCGACGGTGTGCGCGCGGAGTTCGAACGCGCCTTAAGCGACCATGAATTGATAAAAATCAAGGTGGCAGTCGGAGATCGCGACCTCAGGGACGCGCTAGTCGACGAACTGTGCGTCAGCGCAGGAGCGATCCTGGTGCAGCGCATTGGCAATACCGCCACGCTGCTGCGTCGAAGCGCAAAACCCGACCCGCGCAAGTCTAACCTGCAGCGACCACTGTAATCGCTTCCAATGGCTGACGTCCTAGAATTTCCGTCCCAGGAAGCGCGAGCCTTCGCATTTCTGGAACGGGAGCTCCGCCGCATGCTCACGGCCAAAGGCGCTGACGATGCGCTCATCCAATTTGCGCTTGATGCACTCACATCGGTCTACGCAGAGCTTGATGACGCGTCGGATTTTAGTTTCCGGGTTGATTTACCGACAGCGATCACTCCCGAAGAAGCCGAGCGGCTGCAGTGGCAGATCGCCGAGGGCGTCGATGGCTTACGCTCCCAGCATCACAGCCTGGTATTGAAGCTCGCGGCGCGGCTGGTGCTAACCGAAATGAAGCTTTTTCAACACGAGCGCGAGGATTAACGCGCCCGCCGAGCCGACATTAGCCGTTACGCAAACAGCGCTGTAACGTTGAAAACCAACAGTGCTAAGAGGTAGGCAGCCAGCAGGTAACCCACCAACATTTTGATCGCAATGCCAGGCGACGAGGCCTCTCGCGCCAAAATGGCGACGGTTGAAACACACTGCAATGCAACCGCAAAAAACACCAGCAACGCCAAGCCTGACCCCAGGGGCAAACCACTCGCCTGAATCTGATCGATCAGCGGCACCATATTGTCTTCCGCGCCCTCGATACCAAATATTGTACCGAGAGTGCCCACAAACACTTCACGGGCGAGGAATGAGCTGATGATCGCCACCCCGTAACGCCAATCGAGCCCAATCGGCGCGAAGACCGGCTCAATCAGCCTGCCGAGATAACCTAACCAGCTGCCCCCTAGATCGGTCCCGTAGTTAGGGAAATAGCCCAGCACCCAAACGACCACCGTGACCGCAAGAATTACCTGACCCGCTTTGGTAACGAAGTGGCGACTGCGGTTGAGGGCATTACGGAAAATCGGGCGGAGCGAAGGGATTCTGTAGGGCGGCAGCTCCAACACGAACGGCAAATCCTGCTGAACAACTTTCGAGAGTCTGCTGATGATGCCCGTGACAACAAGCCCACAGAACATACCGAAAAAGTAGATGATGAACATTGCCAGACCCTGCCAGCCCAACAACCCAAAAAAGACCGTTTCATCGGGTATAAAGGTCGCGATAAGCAGGGCATAAACAGGCAAGCGCGCCGAACATGGCATCAATGGTATGGCCAAATATGTCATCAAGCGCTGACGAGGCGAGTCTACTGCGCGCGCAGCGTAGATCGCTGGAATGGCGCAGGCCACCCCCGATAACATGGGAATAAAACTCTTGCCCGTCAGTCCGAAGAATTTCAGAGGACGGTGACAAATCAGCGCCGCCCGTGCCAGATAACCCGTATCCTCGAGCACACCGATTACCAGTGTCAGCACAAATATCTGAGGCACAAACACCAAAAACGCGCCAATACCGCCAAACAATGCATCCGCGGTGAAGTCAGCCAACACCTGATTGCCGATCAGAGGCACCACGGCATTGCCGACAGCGGCCACCAAGGACTCCACGCCATCCATGACTGGCGCGGACCACGTGAAGATTGACTGAAATAAAACCAGCATGATTGCGAAAAAGGAAAAGCCGCCGGTAACGGTTCCAAGAAAAAAACTGTCCAGTCGCGTCTGGTGCTGCACAAGGACATCGCCGCGCGGTCCGTACTTGTGCGCCATTTGATGAGCAGTGCCTCTCAACAGCGCGTCGGGGGTATCAGTCCAGCGACCAACGGTATGGTTTTCAGAGATAAGCGCCTGCCCCAGGCGATCAGTCGCCGCGGACAATCCTCTGCCGTCGCGAGCAGACACCATGATCACAGGTGCTCCGATCTCTTCAGCTAGACCCTCGGCATCAAAGGTCAAATTATTCGCCGCAATCACATCCGACATGTTGGCGAGCACGGTGATCGGCTTGCCGTGTCGCTGACACTCCCGGGTGACCTGCAACGTAAAGTAGAGGCTTTTCTCCAAGCGCGTTGCATCAATGACGCACAGCACGTGCCGCACCTCAGGGTCGGCCAATGCGCGCTGAAAATAATCGACCGCCACGGACTCCTCGGCGGAAATCGGCTGAAGCGAATAGGTGCCAGGGAAGTCCACTAACTCCACATCGGGCATTTTGGCCAAGGGTCCGGTAGACACATCCACAGTGATGCCCGGGAAGTTGGCCACCTTGTGATTGAGACCTGTCAGACGGTTGAACAGCGAACTTTTTCCGGAGTTCGGACTACCGATCAAAAGCACTCGATTCATTGCGCTTGCTCGACAGGCTGAAGCGTCTGGCGCACTAGCACGTGGCGGGCTATATCACCGTCTAAGGAAAACACCGTGTTAGAGACGCGGTACACGCGGGGCGCGCCCATGCCAGGGGTGAGCAGGCAGGACACGGTCTCACCGGGATGGAAGCCAAACTCCATCAATCGCACCCGATAGGGCTCCGCCAGGGCATCATCAAACCCAACGACCGAGCACTCTTCACCGGCGGCGAGAGACCAAAGTGGGCGGGTTAGGAGATGAGCATTCATGATTCGACGGCTTAAAACGGAGCCGCAGGTTAACGGGAATGAGAATTGCTTGCAATACGAGCAAGGCTGCTAGAGATGCCGAACCTGGTCGATTTCGTAGTGGATATCGCCACCCGGGGCTCGCACGACAACCTCGTCGCCTTCGCTCTTACCGACTAAAGCACGGGCGATCGGTGAACTCACCGAGATCAAGTTTTTCTTAACATCAGCCTCATCTTCACCAACGATTCGATAAGTGACGGTCGCGTCATCCTCAACATTGATTAAATCGACAGTAGTCCCAAAAATCACTCGTCCGCTGTGGTTGATCTGAGTGACATCAATCACCTGCGCGTGGGACAACTTATGTTCGATTTCTTGTATACGACCCTCAGCGAAGCTCTGCTGCTCGCGCGCTGCATGATACTCGGCGTTCTCCTTCAAGTCGCCGTGCTCGCGAGCCTCGGCAATGGCCTGAACGATGCGCGGCCGATCAACTTTTTTGAGACGATCCAACTCTTCGCGAAGCGTGCGCTCACCGGCGACCGTCATAGGAACCTTATTCATTGGCCAATACTCTCGTGTAGATCCTGTAGTCGTCGCACCGTCACATCCTCTTCCTGTTCCAAAGCCATACAGACAGCTTCAGCCGCGGCTAACGTCGTTGTGTAAAACACATTATGTTGCTCCGCGCTGGCGCGAATCGGTGCGGAATCGAGAATTGCCGTGCGACCTTCGGTCGTATTAACAATGATACTCGCCTCGTCATTTTTTATCAGATCGACAATATGAGGACGGCCCTCGCGCACTTTGTTGACCCGGCGAACGGCAAGGCCCGCTGCTTCGATGGCATCGGCAGTCCCGCCGGTTGCTGCCAGAGTAAACCCGCGGGCTACTAAACGCTTACCAATTTCGACAGCGGCTGGCTTGTCCACATCACGCACGCTTAACAGTGCCATCCCCGACTCGGGGGGTATATCGCCAGCACCCAACTGGGCTCGCGCAAAAGCGGCAGCAAAGGTATCACCGGTACCCATGACTTCGCCGGTGGACTTCATTTCTGGACCCAAAATCGGATCAATACCCGGGAACTTGTTAAACGGCAGCACAGCTTCTTTCACCGAGTAATAAGGAGGCACCACTTCGCTGGTGACTCCTTGGCTCGCGAGGGATTGCCCCGCCATGCAGCGCGCAGCAATCTTAGCTAATGACACACCTACCGCTTTAGACACAAAGGGCACTGTGCGCGACGCACGGGGATTGACCTCAATCACGTAGATTTCATCGTCTTGGTAGGCAAGCTGCACGTTCATGAGTCCACAAACACCCAGCTCGAGCGCCATGGCTTTCACGACATCGCGCATTTTGTCCTGCACATCGGCTTCCAAACTATACGGCGGCAACGAGCAGGCCGAGTCTCCCGAGTGGACCCCCGCTTGCTCAATGTGCTGCATGATGGCACCGATCACAACGGTTTCACCGTCACTGACCGCGTCGATATCCACTTCGATGGCGGCGCTCAAAAAGCTGTCGAGCAGCACGGGCGAGTCATCGGATACGCGGACCGCGTCTCGCATGTAGCGCAGCAGATCGTCTTGTCGATAGACGATTTCCATGGCTCGGCCACCCAGTACATACGAAGGGCGTACGACCAACGGGTAGCCAATGCGCGATGCCGCTTCAACCGCCTCATCGACGCTACGGACAGTGGTGTTATCCGGTTGACGCAGATCGAGCTTCTGAATCATCTGCTGGAAGCGCTCACGGTCCTCGGCGCGATCAATCTGATCGGGGGTCGTTCCGATGATGGGAACGCCCGCCATTTCGAGGGCGCGCGCTAACTTCAATGGGGTCTGGCCGCCAAACTGGACGATGACGCCCTCGGGTTTCTCCAAATCAATAATTTCGAGCACATCTTCAAGGGTTACCGGCTCAAAGTAGAGTCGATCAGAGGTGTCGTAGTCGGTGGAAACCGTCTCGGGGTTACAGTTGACCATGATGGTCTCATAGCCATCCTCACGCATTGCCAGGGCAGCGTGAACGCAGCAGTAATCGAACTCGATTCCCTGTCCGATCCGGTTAGGTCCCCCCCCGAGTACAACGATCTTTTTCGCGTCGCTAGGTGCAGCCTCGCACTCCTCTTCGTAAGTCGAGTACATATAGGCCGTGGACGTCGAAAACTCAGCAGCACAGGTATCAACGCGCTTGTACACCGGACGGATACCCAGTTGGTGTCGGTGGGCTCGCACTGCGGTTTCGGTGGTGCCCAGTAACGTCGCCAGGCGCGCATCGGCAAAGCCTTTGCGCTTCAGGCGGCGCATCTCCGCAAATTCAATGGTATCGATACCGCGCCTGAGAAGGCCCGCTTCGTGTTGCACAAGATCCTCGATCTGCACGAGAAACCAAGGGTCAATGCCCGAGTAGCTGGCAACTTCCTCGAGAGACAAACCGGCACGGAAGGCGTCCGCCACATACCAGAGCCGATCGGCGCCAGGATTAGTCAGGCTGTCAACGAGTTCAGCTCTAGAATCGGCGTCGGTGACCTCAAGTTTGGGCTCAAAGCCGGCGGAGCCAACTTCCAAGCCGCGCAGTGCTTTCTGTACCGACTCCTGAAAAGTGCGCCCAATTGCCATCACCTCGCCCACCGACTTCATTTGCGTGGTGAGTCGCGCATCGGCGGTTGCGAACTTCTCAAAGGCAAAGCGCGGTATTTTGGTGACAACGTAATCAATGGAGGGCTCGAAGGAGGCTGGTGTTTTGCCACCCGTAATGTCGTTATCGAGTTCATCGAGGGTGTAGCCGACCGCGAGTTTTGCGGCGACTTTGGCAATTGGAAAACCGGTCGCTTTCGAGGCCAATGCCGAGGAGCGGGATACCCGAGGGTTCATTTCAATAACGACCATACGCCCGGTATCCGGACACTGGCCGAATTGGACGTTGGAGCCGCCCGTTTCTACGCCAATTTCACGGAGCACCGCTAGCGAGGCGTCGCGCATTATTTGGTATTCTTTGTCGGTCAGGGTTTGCGCGGGGGCTACCGTGATCGAGTCACCCGTGTGCACACCCATGGCATCGAAGTTTTCGATGGCGCAAATAATGATGCAGTTGTCGTTTTTATCCCTGACAACTTCCATCTCGTATTCTTTCCAGCCAATCAACGACTCATCGATGAGCAGTTCATTGGTCGGTGACAAGTCGAGGCCGCGGGTACAAATCTCCTCGAATTCATCTCGGTTATAGGCAATGCCGCCACCCGAGCCGCCCATGGTGAACGACGGTCGAATAATGCAGGGGAAACCGACGTCTTCGAGTACAGCAAAGGCTTCCTCCATACTGTGAGCTAAAGAGGCATTGGGTGTTTCCAGGCCGATGCGCTTCATGGCCTGATCAAAAAGGTCTCGATCTTCAGCTTTATCAATGGCCTCTTTGGTGGCGCCGATCATTTCAACGTTGTACTTAGCGAGTACGCCTTTGGCATCGAGAGTCAGTGCGCAATTCAAGGCAGTCTGTCCACCCATTGTCGGCAGGATCGCGTCCGGGCGCTCCCGCTCAATAATGCGCGCGACCGTTTGCCACTCAACCGGCTCGATGTAGGTCGCATCCGCCATGGCGGGGTCGGTCATGATTGTCGCCGGGTTAGAGTTGACCAGAATTACACGGTAGCCCTCTTCCCTCAGCGCCTTACAGGCTTGGGCGCCGGAGTAATCAAACTCACAGGCCTGCCCGATGACAATGGGGCCTGCACCGAGTATTAGGATGCTCTCGATATCAGTCCGTTTTGGCATTGCAGTTCTCCGGGTCAGCTGGCGCGGTTAGCGGCCATGGCTTCAATGAAAGGATCGAACAATTGCCCCGCTTCGCGAGGTCCAGGGCTCGCTTCCGGGTGGCCCTGGAAGCTGTATGCAGGCACATCAGTACGCGCAATACCCTGCAACGTGCCATCAAACAGCGACCGATGAGTGACGGTGAGATGCGCGGGCAGGCTCGCCTCAGCGACGGTAAAGCCATGGTTCTGACTCGTGACCATCACCGTTCCGTCAGCGAGTTTCTGTACCGGATGGTTAGCACCATGGTGACCAAACTTCATCTTTTCACTCGTGGCACCGCTGGCCAGGGCCAGAATCTGGTGCCCCAAACAGATGCCAAACAAAGGAATACCCTGCACCATCACCTCGCGCGCCAATTCGATCGCATACGTACAAGGCTCGGGATCGCCGGGGCCATTTGATAGAAATACCCCATCGGGTGCGTGTGCCATGACCGAAGACATGTCCGACTGAGCGGGCATTACCGTCACGTCGCATCCGCGGTCGACCAACATGCGCAGAATATTGCGCTTAACGCCGAAGTCGAGGGCGACGACTTTGTAGCGAAAGTCACTAACTTCCTCATGACCCACGTTCCACTGCCAACTACCCTCACACCAGGGATAGGGTTGATCTGTCGTCACCTCTCGGGCCAGATCCATGCCTTTCAGACCCGGAAACCCGCGGGCCAATTCGAGCGCCCGAGACTCATCTAAATTCTCACCTGCCATGATGCACCCAGACTGGGCACCTTTATCGCGGAGGATTCTGGTCAATTTTCGGGTATCGATATCTGCGATTGCGACGGTGCCATTGGCGGCGAGGTAATCCGAGAGGCTGCGCTCGGATCGATAATTGCTTGCCACCAGCGGCAGATCGCGAATGATCAGCCCTGCAGACCTAACCCCATCCGACTCTTCGTCCTCGGCGTTAGTACCTGTATTGCCGATATGGGGATACGTGAGGGTCACTATCTGGCGTGCATATGACGGATCGGTCAGAATTTCCTGATAGCCGGTCATTGCGGTATTGAAAACGACTTCACCAACCGTCTCACCTTCTGACCCTATCGACAGGCCGTGAAACAGGGTGCCATCTTCGAGCACGAGGATAGCGGGTGTATGCACAGTGACCTCCCAGTCTGATATTGCCCGGCGGGATATAAGGCGTGCTTATTCGCCAGCCGCCTGAATCGACAGCTATCCTGTAGGGCGGGAATGTTTCGTGAACGGCTGCGCTTTCAGAGCCAGATTGGGCTTTGGCAGCGCGCAAATCGTTCTCGCAGGCTGGGTCCATATAATAGGCAAACGGCCTCTTGCTGTCTAGGTTTACATAGCTCAGTGAGTCAAGTTTGAACAAAATCTGAACAGATTTTTGTTACGCTGCTACTCGTCGACCGGGCCAAAGTTAAGGTGAGCAATCGCCTTGCCTCCCTCACGAACCTTCTTTGGCTGTCGTTGGCACACACCGATTGAGTTATCCTAGCTCTGCGACTAGGATGCGTTCCCTGCCGCCCATTCTAGCCACGCGTTCTGGGCACACGATTTAGACGCAGGCTTTTGTTGCCTGTTGTGACCACCCATTTTCGTCACCCATATACACCGCCCACTCAAATCACCAGCCGAGCACTCCATGGACATCCCGGCACGACCCACAGCAACCCGCTCTGCGCCACAGAACTTAAAAGGTTCTCAACTGGCACTGCTCGTGGGTGCGCTATTGGTCACCGCGATCGGACAGTCATTCATTTTTGCAATTTTGCCACCCCTCGGTCGTGACGTAGGACTGAGCGAGATCGAGATTATTAGCATCATTTCGACCTCGGCCTTAGGCTTCGCACTCAGCTCAGCCCTGTGGGGTCGAATTTCAGACCGCTTTGGAAGAAAGCCGATTCTTGTCTTTGGACTGATGGCCTACACCGTCGGCAACCTGCTCTTCGCACTCACGTTTGAAGCGGGACTAAGCGGCATGTTACTTGGCGCCCCACTGTTTGCCGTCGCCCTGCTTGTCCGCTGCTGCCAGGGCATCACAATGTCGGCAACTAATCCTAGCGCCACGGCTTACGCCGCGGACTTCACGGATCGCACCAACCGCACGCGGGTCATGGCGCGTCTTGGCAGTGCCAGTAGTTTTGGGTGGATTATTGGCCCGGTCCTCGCAGGCGCTCTCGCCGGGTACGGGCTTTTGCTACCACTGTATTTCGCATCGGTTCTAGCGTGCATTGCAGCGGTGGTGATCGCCCTTTTTTTGCCGCGCTCTGCCGCCACAGCCCACGGCGCCCGACCAGCCAAACGGCTCAAGGTAACGGACCCCCGCATCCGACTTTTTATTGCCTGCTCCTTCGCCGCGTTTGTCGGGCTTTCGGGCATCCAACAGACCCTTGGATTCCGACTGCAGGATATGCTCGAACTCAATAGCACTAAAACCGCACAGTACACCGGCATCTGCATCATGGCGTCAGCAAGCATGATGTTCCTGATGCAAATGACGGTCGCCCAGCGCTATTCAGGTCCGCCAATCAACTTAATGCGTATTGGCCTTTCGCTCATGGTAATCGGCATTTTGGGGGTAACCGCCGCGCAACATCTCGTGCTGATCGCCCTGTCGATGGGCGTGATGGGGTCGGGGTTGGGATTGGTGGCACCGGCGGTGTCGGCCGCTGCCTCGATGGCCGTTGAACCTGACGAACAGGGGGGCGTGGCTGGCTTGATTACGGCAGGCCCTGCAGCTGCATTCGTGCTCGGACCTTTGTTGTGCGGCTACCTCTACACCATAAACCCCGCTCTTGCATCGCTGGCTGCAGCAGCGGCAATCCTCCTCGTTCTCATACCGTCACTGCTGCAACAACGGGCTGCAAAAAAGCGTTGTTAAAACTATTTAGATGACCGCCCTAATACAAGTTTAAACGACTGCTTGGACGACTTCCCAAACGGCTTTGTATTCAACCGTTTAGACGATCAGGCGCTCTAACGCCGCGCGGATTGCGGGTGGAATAGGTGCCGATGTATTACTTGCATGCTCGACAAACGCATGGGTGAACCGCCCTGTCGCTCGACTTTCGTCATCACCATCCAGAAAGACCCCAACCTCCCACGTCACCGACTTGCTGCCGAGGCGAACGATGCGAAGACCGAGCTGTAAAGCCGCTGGATGGGTGACAGGCGCAAAATAGTCACAGGATGAGGCGACAACGAACCCAACAACCGGATCGTTACCGGGGCGGAAGCCACCTTCCTCAATTAGATAGCGGTTGACCGCGGTATCGAACCAAGCGTAGTACGCTACGTTATTCACGTGACCGTAAACGTCGTTATCGGCCCAACGAGTGGGCAAATCGTAAAACAGAGAAAACGTATCTCGACCTGCCGGACGCGGACGGCTCATCGCGTGCCCGCCCAGGCGGCTTCATACAAACCCCGCGCCGCGGCTTCATCTACCGGCACCGGGTTGTTAATCAGCAACCGCTGCTGCTTCATGGCATCTGCTGCAAGCATGGGTAGGTCGGCCTCGGGAACGTCAGCGGCTCGCAAGGTAGCGGGCAAGCCCGAATCAGCAATCAGTGCCTCACACCAGCCGATCAAGCCCTCGGCAGTCGGCCTCACATCACCCGGTAGCTCGCGCGCCAACTCGGCATACAGTACGCCGGCTGCGGGCGCGTTGAACGCCAGAACCGCGGGTAACATCAGCGAGTTACTCAGGCCATGGGGGATGTGGTAGTGACCACCGAGCGGATACGCAAGCGCGTGCACCGCAGCGACCGGTGCGTTAGCAAATGCCTGACCCGCAAACATCGAGCCCAACAGCATCGCCTCGCGGGCGGCGAGATTGCTGCCATCTTTCAGCACCGTGCGGATATTTGCCGACAGCAAACGGAGTGCGCGCAGCGCCAAGGCATCGGAGATAGGATTCTTGCGAATTTTAGACGTGCAAGCCTCAATGGCGTGCACCATCGCGTCGATGCCCGTCATCGCTGTTGCGGCGGGCGGCAATCCCAACGTGAGTGAAGCATCAAGAACAGCAACATCGGGCAACAACACACTAGAGCTAACGCCCGCTTTCGTCGTCGCTCCCGTGGTAATGACTGCAACCGGGGTCACTTCCGACCCGGTACCCGCTGTTGTTGGCACCAAAATGAGTGGCAACCGGCCCCCAGCAACCCGATCAACGCCGTACATCTCGCCAAGAGACTGCTTACCGGTGGCCAACACAGCGATGACCTTGGCGACATCCATCGAACTGCCACCGCCGACAGCAATAACGCCGTCACAGCCCTTCGATAGCAAACTCTCATAGGCGGCCTCGACCACGGCCTCTGAAGGGTCAGCTGCGACCCCATCGAACACTGCAACCGCATCACAGTGTCCCGCCAGCGCATCCACAACGGGGCTGATTAGCCCGAGCCCGACCAGCCCAGCATCGGTGACCAATAGGGGTTTGCGCATTTCAAGGCGATGACAAAACGGCCCTAAGTGACAGGCAAGCCCTGCACCCACCGCCACTTCGGGCACCGTATTGAAATTAAAGGCATTCATTCGAACGTAAAGATCACCTTGCCACGGGCCCGTCGCTCCATCATGGCGCTGTAGCCGGCCGCATATTCCTCAATGGGAAAAACATCGGTAACCACGGGTTTAATCTTACCTTCCTCAAACCACTGCCACAGCATGTCCGCGTTGGCTTGCTGGGCCTCGGGTTCTTCAGCGATAAATCGCCCCCAAAAAACGCCCACAATCGAGCATCCTTTGAGCAAGGTCAGATTGAGTGGGATCTTTGGAATAGGACCGCTTGCGAACCCAACGACCAGGAAGCGACCATTCCACGCCATACCTCGAATTGCCGCCTCGCTGAAATCACCGCCGACAGGATCGTAGACAACATCGACCCCACGACCCTCTGTGAGTTCTTTAACTCGGGTCTTCAGATCTTCGTTGGAATAATTGATCACCTCGTCGGCGCCAAGCTGCTTACAAAGCTCCAGCTTCTCGTCGCTGCTTGCGGCCGCGATGACTTTGGCACCCAGAGCCTTACCCAGCTCAACCGCCGTGCTCCCGACACCCCCAGCCGCACCCAGCACCAACAGGGTTTCACCCGGCTGAATTTGGGCCCGCTGTACCAACGCGTGATAGGACGTAAAGTACGTCATGCTGACGCCAGCCGCTTCGGTCATGGTCAGCGCAGCGGGCTTGCCAATGAGCGCGTGCTCGTTGGCAACCACTTGAGCACTGAAGCCCCCCGAACCACCCATATGCAGCACCTCGTCTCCCACTTTGAATCGGGTGACGCCGCTACCTACCGCCTCAACAACACCGGCGCATTCACCGCCGGGCACAAAGGGAAGTTCGGGTTGGAACTGATATCTACCCTGAATAATCAACACATCGGGAAAGTTAAGCCCTGCTGCTTTAACTCGAATCAACACATCACTGGGGCCCAGTTCGGGAACAGCCCAGTCGTCAACCAATTCGAGCTTGTCGGGTAACCCGTGCTCGCGACATACCAGTGCCTTTGCCATGCTTAAAAGACCTCGAACAGGCCAGCA
This sequence comes from Luminiphilus sp., assembly GCA_965657905.1. Lineage (GTDB taxonomy): Bacteria > Pseudomonadota > Gammaproteobacteria > Pseudomonadales > Halieaceae > Luminiphilus. Next base: position 22,133 of record CBFHPT010000005.1, read on the forward strand.
GCACCCATACCGCCGCCGACGCACATGGTGACCACAACATACTTAACGCCCCTGCGCTTACCTTCCAACAGCGCGTGGCCGATCATGCGCGAACCGCTCATACCGTAGGGATGCCCGATAGCAATTGCGCCGCCGTTGACGTTGAGCTTTTCGTTGTCGATGCCCAACTTATCCCGGCAATACAGCACCTGCACCGCGAACGCTTCATTTAACTCCCACAGGCCGATGTCGTCGATGCTAAGACCAGCTTGCTTGAGGAGCTTTGGCACCGCAAACACGGGGCCAATGCCCATTTCATCAGGCTCGCAACCGGCTACCGCCATACCGCGGTAGGCACCCAGCGGCTGAAGGCCCATTTTCTCGGCCAGCGAAGCCTCCATCACAACCTGTGCTGCTGCACCGTCAGACAGCTGAGACGCATTGCCCGCCGTAATCGTGCCGCCCTCAACCACGGTCTTGAGACCTTTCACGCCCTCAAGGGTCGAAGCTCGAACACCTTCATCACGGCTAACCGTTACTTCGGCTTCCGACTGTTCACCGGTTTCCTTGTCCCAAACAATTCGGTTTGCGGTGACAGGCACGATTTCATCGTCGAAGACTCCTGCCTCATACGCTGCAGCAACGCGGTTCTGTGATTGCAGACCGTACTCATCCATGACATCGCGGGAAATGCCGTAGCGACTGGCGACCACTTCGGCGGTCTGCAGCATTGGCATGTAAATATCTTTGTGCATCGCGATGAGCGACTCGTCGACAATACGATGGACGTTCATGTGTTCGTTCTGGACGAGGGAAATAGAGTCAACACCACCACCGACGACCACATCCATCCCGTCGTGAAGAACCTGCTTGGCGGCAGTCGCAACAGCCATCAAGCCAGAAGAGCACTGGCGATCAATGGTCATACCCGACACAGTGACCGGAAGCCCACCACGCAGTGCCGCGTTGCGACCGATGTTCATTGATTGGGTGCCCTGAGTTAGCGCGCAGCCCATGATGCAATCATCAACCATACCGGGGTCGATACCCGCGCGCTCAACAGCGGCGCTGATTGCGTGGCCACCCAGCGTCGGTGACGGCGTGTTGTTGAAGCTTCCTCGGTAGGCTTTGCCGATCGGGGTGCGTGCAGTCGAAACAATAACGGCTTCTTTCATCCTTGTTCTCCTCTCGGTGGGTATGCCTTAGCGCATAGCCACTTCATTAATAGCCACTTAGTTAAATGCGGTGGGTGGCAGCCTCAGCTACTGCCTCGTTTAATCAACCTTCGAGCTTGATACCTTTGCCCTCGGCGGCTTTGCCAACCATCTTAAATGTTTGCTCGAATCCGGCTTGCAAGGCTTTCTCGCCACCGGTTGAAATTTGATCCCAATGGGCGGCGATACCCTCGGGGTTCAACTCTTCATCGGGCAGCCACATGCCATCGCTCTCCACGATTTTTGCGACGGCAAATGAGCCGGCACCCGCGGCCAGCACAGTGCGTGTTGGCGCATCTTCCGAAACGAGGAACAGCACCGCAGGTGTCACAGTTTTGGGGGTCAGCAGCGCAAAGGCCTGCTCGGGAATTAGGCCTTCAGTCATTCGAGTGCCCGCCGTGGGCGCCAGCGCATTGGTGCGAATGTTGTACTTGGCGCCTTCTTGAGCCAGCGTATTCATCAAGCCAACAACGCCCAACTTGGCTGCACCGTAGTTGGTCTGCCCAAAGTTGCCATACAAGCCGCTAGACGACGTGGTGACCACGATTCGGCCGTATTCCTGCGCCTTCATGATTTCCCACACAGCCTTGGTACAGTAAACGGTGCCCATTAGGTGCACGTCTAGAACCAGCTTGAAGTCTTCCATGGTGCCTTTGCTAAAGCTTTTATCGCGCAAAATACCGGCGTTGTTCACCAGAATATCAACACGGCCCCACTTATCCATGGTCTGCTGCACCATGTCCTGAACCTGCTCAAAGTTGGCAACGTTGGCCGGATGCGCCATCGCTTCTCCACCGAGCGCCTCGATCTCCGCAACGACTTTGAGCGAGCTCTCGCTGTTGGCACCCTGGCCGTCCACTGAGCCGCCCAAATCGTTGACCACTACCTTGGCGCCGCGCTTGGCAAGCTCAATCGCATGACTGCGACCAAGCCCATTACCAGCACCCGTCACAATCGCTACCTTACCGTCATACCGAATTGTCATCGTTTCTACTCCTGTCCTGTCTTTTGCGCTCGCCTAATGGGGCGCAATTAACCGATAAAGCTCATGCCCAGCCACTCAGCGATGAGCGCAGGGGTTTCTTCGCCCTCAATCTCCACCGTGATGTTTTGCGTGACCAGGATGCGATTGGCGTCCTTTTGCTCGACTGCAGCGATTTCTACGTGGGCACGAACCCGCTTGCCTGCACGAACAGGGGCGAGAAATCGTACTTTATTCATGCCGTAGTTGACTCCCATGAGGATGCCTTCGGGCTGAACCGACAAATCCTCACAAAGCTTCACTAACATCGACAGAGTCAGAAAGCCGTGGGCGATGGTGCCGCCAAAAGGCGTCTTCGCAGCTGCCTCTTCATCGATGTGGATGAACTGATGGTCCTCGGTGCAGTCTGCGAAAGCATTGATGCGGTCCTGCTCAATCGTTAGCCAATCGCTCACACCGATCTTTGTACCTGCCATGCCGAGCAACTCCTCGGCGGGAACAAGTTTCATAGCCATAACATAGTCCTTGTTTGGGATTATTGGTTAACTGCTAACCGTCACGAAAAGTGGCCGCCGGCCCTTTTGTGTCGGCGACATATTTCTTGAGCTCATGGCGCCCCACCACCATTCGGTGAACAGCATCAGGGCCATCGGCGAGTCGCAGCGTGCGCTGACCCGACCACATGGCAGCAAGCGGGAAGTCCTGAGATATACCCAAACCACCGTGCATTTGAATCGCTTCGTCGACCACTTTTAAGGTCATGTTGGGTACCACTGTCTTAATCATAGAAATCCAGACACGGGCTTCTTTAACATCAACGTTGTCCATTAGCCATGCAGTTTTCAGGGTCAGAAGACGCGCCTGTTCGATCGACATGCGCGCATCGGCGATGATGTCGACATTTCCACCGAGCTTGGCGAGTGGCCGACCAAAGGCCTCGCGGCTCACTGCGCGCTCGCACAATAGCGTCAATGCCTTCTCGGCAGCGCCAATCGAACGCATGCAGTGGTGAATTCGACCTGGGCCCAAGCGTCCCTGTGAAATTTCGAAACCACGCCCCTCGCCCAAAATGATATTGTCTTTGGGTACTCGCACATTGTTCAGGCGCAGATGCATATGGCCGTGAGGCGCATCATCCATATTAAAGACGGTCAGAGCGCGCAGAATTTCAAGGCCGGGGGCGTCCATGGGTACTAAAATTTGTGATTGTTGCTGGTGCTTGGGGGCATCAGGGCTGGTCTTGACCATACAGATCATGACTTTACAGCGGGGATCACCGGCACCCGAAATCCAGTGTTTCTCACCATTAATCACCCACTCGTCGCCGTCTAACACTGCTTGAGTAGAGATATTGGTTGCGTCCGAGGAGGCCACCCCCGGCTCGGTCATACCAAAACACGACCGAAACTCGCCGTTTAACAGCGGCTCAAGCCAAGTCTGTTTTTGGGCTTCGCTGCCGTATTTGTGCAGGACTTCCATGTTGCCGGTATCGGGTGCAGAACAGTTGAACACCTCGGCGCCAAGATGGCATTTACCCATTTCTTCCGCCAGGTACGCGTATTCGACCGTGTTCAGGCCAGAGCCTTTTTCACCGGTGAGGAAAAAATTCCAAAGCCCGCGTTCCCTTGCACCTGCTTTTAAGCCCTCGAGAATTTCGGTTTGTCGGTCGGTGTACTCCCAGGGGCTACCCTTGCGGACTTCTTCAAAAAACTCAGGCTCAACGGGCATGACGTGATCGGTAATGTAGGCGCGAACCTGCTCTAACAGTGGAGCTACTCGGGTCGAGATACCAAGATCCATGGCTAAAAATCCCTGTTTTCTAACGGAAAGAATTGGCGCAATTAACTGCACAGCCTGCAGCCAAAAGCCAACATTAAAAGGGGTCAGTTACCACAACCTGACGCGATTTGAACATACAGTATGTTTTCTTAACGCTCAAGTATGTTCCGGACTGACAGCTAACCTTTATGTCGAAAAACAATAGCGCTCAAGAGTGTTCCGGACTGGCCGCTAACCTCTATGACGAACAACAATAGAGAGAAACTCTCGAGGCCTCGGTGGCTTAAACCCCGCAGAACGCCAATGACGTAAATTGGACTTGAATCGTTACTTACAGGGTGCTTTTATGTTGCAAAGTGCGATGGGCATTACCAGAGCGCAAAAAGTAATAGCGCTGCGTCATGTTCTTGTCATCTGTACCGTCTAGGGGGAGACAATGGTAAAGATTTTGGCGGTAGACGATTCGAAGTCTATGCGGCAAATGGTCAGCCAAACACTGACGGAAGCCGGCTTCGAGACTAAGTTAGCCTGTGACGGCGTCGAGGCACTCGATGTCGCACGCGAGTACATCGCCGACGTTGTTATCACCGACGTCAATATGCCCAATATGGACGGCATTACCCTCGTCAAACGCCTCCGTGAACTCCCCGATCACCACTACAAAAACCGATTTTAGTCCTCACCACTCAAAGCAGCGTGGAAACATTAGCACCGACTCCTAAAATTGCGGCACCAATGCGGGCAAATCAGTCAGCGGCCGACCCCGATTCCAACTGGGAAGAGTTCAAACAAGCGTCCTCGCCGCTGACTGGAAAACATCGCCGCTGCGAACCAACTAAAACCTAGCGGCAATCTCCTCCAGCACCGATGGATCTTCGATAGTCGAGGGCACCGAGTAAGACTCGCCGTCAGCAATCTTACGTAAAGTCGCGCGCAGGATTTTACCCGAGCGGGTTTTAGGAAGCCGCTCTACCACCATGGCTCGCTGAAAGCAGGCCAGGGGCCCAATCGCCGAACGTACCGCAGCAATGAGTTCCCGCTCGAGTACTGTGTGGTCATCCTCGGCATCATCCTTGAGCACAACCAGTCCCATCGGTAGCTGACCTTTCAATTCATCGTGGACCCCGATCACCGCACACTCGGCAACGGCGCGATGATCGGCAACCACTTCCTCCATCTCCCCAGTCGACAGGCGATGGCCGGCGACATTAATCACATCATCCGTGCGGCCCATCACAAACACATAGCCATCGGCGTCGAGATAACCGCCATCGCCGGTTAGGTAGTAACCCGGGTAGGGATTCAAATACGCCTCCTCGAACCGCTCGTGGCTGCCCCAAATTGTGGGCAGGCATGCCGGGGGCAGTGGTCGCTTTAAAACGACAGCACCTTGGGTATTGGGTGCAACTTGCTCTCCCGCGGGGTCAAGAATTTCGATTTTAAATCCGGGGGTCGGCAGTGTGGACGAACCCGCTTTGGGCAGAAAAGACTCAATGCCACGGGGATTACAGGTGATTGCCCAGCCGGTTTCGGTCTGCCACCAGTGATCTACGACGGGCAACCCCGTGAGCTCTTCGAGCCAATGGTAGGTGGGCGGATCGAGTCGCTCTCCAGCTAGGTACAGCGCTTTTAGGGAGCTCGTGTCGTGGCGACGGAAGCCCTCGCCCGAAGGATCTTCCTTGCGTATGGCGCGGAAGGCAGTCGGCGCGGCGAAGAGCACCTTCACTTGGTAGTCGCTTACGACTCGCCAAAAAGCACCCGAGTCGGGGGTTCGAATGGGCTTGCCCTCGTAAAGCACGGTTGAACAGCCCGCGAAGAGCGGCGCATAAACAATGTAAGAATGTCCAACCACCCACCCGACGTCGCTTGCCGCCCAGTACACGTCGCCAGGATTAACGTCATAAACCGCTTTCATCGACCAAGTAAGCGCGACCGCGTGCCCACCATTATCGCGCACCACACCTTTGGGTTTACCGGTCGTGCCCGAGGTATACAAAATGTAGAGTGGGTCAGTGGCCCTCACGGGGACGCAGTCTGCTGGCTCGGCATCCGCCATCATCTGCGCCCAACTCAAATCTCTGCCCTGCGCCAGTTGGTACGGCGCTTGTGGTCGCTCCAGCACAACGACCGATTGGCATGGCGCGGTCGTGATGGCCAGCGCCTCATTGACGATCGGCATGTAGTCGATGACCCGATCGACTTCGATCCCGCAGGTCGCTGTGACCACCACCCGCGGCGCCGCATCACTCAGGCGAACGGCAAGCTCACTGGCAGAAAACCCGCCAAATACCACCGAATGAATGGCGCCTAAGCGCGCGCAAGCCAACATTGCGACTAAGGCTTCGGGCACCATCGGCATGTAAATTACCACTCGGTCGCCCTTTGCGACCCCTAAATTCCGCAAGCCGCCCGCGCACCGGGAGACTTCATTTAATAGGTCGTCGTAAGTCAGGGCGAACTGGGTGTCGGTTACCGGGGAGTCGTAATACACGGCAACTTGACTGCCGCGACCAGCAGCGAGGTGTCGATCGACGGCGTTGTAACAGGTGTTTAGCACGCCATCGGGAAACCAGCGCTCGATACCCTGCTCATCGCAGGCCAGGCCCGTTGTCGGCGCCTTAACCCAGTCGATCAAGCCCGTCCGCTCGAGCCAAAACCCCTCGGGATCCGCTATGGATTGATCAAACTCGGCTTGATAGGTCATCGGGGCGTCTCTCGATTCTTTTGATTTTGTAAACAGTCTACTCGGCGGGATACGGCTGTCATTACGACATTAGTCGGGTCTCCCAGATTTCTTGCAGGGTGCTTTCATGACGGCCATTTTCATATCGCGCGACTTCAAAAAGACCAGCCTCATTAAGACCAGCTTCAGGACGATAATTTTCATGACGACCAACGAGACACATACCCACAAGGGCTGAAGCACTGATGTTAGGACAAAAACCCAATTGGAGCCTGATTGGCTTCTCGACGAGCTTTGTTTGAGATTTTTGCAATGAAAGACTCCTAACCAATCGCTTTTTACGATTTGGTTTGGCGAGTTATTCAATTGGATAAGCCCTCGCTAGAGGCCTATTGTTAGTAGGGCACACGGCGTGATGCCCAATCCCTCCGTGAATTCGTATCACCGAATAACTCGTTCCTCGAAGGAGAAGATCGAAATGTTTAGACAAAAGAAAATCCTGATCGCAGCGGTCGCTATGGCATCCGCCATGTCGCTGCCGGTACAGGCTGAAAACACCTTTGCCAAACCCCCAAAGTTTTGGTGGCCCGAGCGGATTGACCTGTCGCCCCTGCGCCAGCACTCACCCGAGTCCAACCCGTACGGTGAGGACTTCAACTACGCGGCGGAGTTCGCCACCCTCGACCTTGACACCGTTAAAACTGACCTACGCAGTATTTTGACCGACTCGCAGGATTGGTGGCCCGCGGATTACGGCCACTACGGTCCATTTTTTATTCGCATGGCATGGCACAGCGCCGGCACTTACCGGCAGGCCGACGGTCGCGGCGGAGCCGGTGGTGGGCAGCAGCGGTTTGAACCCTTAAATAGCTGGCCCGATAACGCCAACCTCGACAAAGCACGTCGGCTCTTATGGCCACTCAAGGCCAAGTACGGCAGCAAAATCAGCTGGGCAGATCTGATGGTGCTCGCAGGCACTGTTGCCATGGAAGACATGGGCTTTGAAACCTTCGGATTTGCCGGCGGTCGAGAGGACGACTGGGAGCCCGATGTTGTCTACTGGGGACCCGAGCAGGCAATGCTCGCCGACGAGCGTTATAGCGGCGACCGCAAACTCGCCAATCCCCTAGCGGCGGTACAAATGGGTTTGATTTACGTCAATCCAGAAGGCCCCAACGGCAATCCAGATCCGGCGTTAGCCGCTCACGATATTCGTGAGACCTTTGGGCGCATGGCGATGAACGACGCTGAAACCGTTGCGCTTATTGCCGGCGGCCATAGCTTCGGTAAAGCGCACGGTGCTCGCAAACCCGCCGATTGTGTGGGTGTAGAGCCCGCAGCCGGCCCATTACAAGATCAAGGTGTCGGCTGGAACAACAGCTGTGGCAAGGGTCATTCCGAAGACACGATCACCAGTGGCTTGGAAGGCGCTTGGACCGCAACACCTACCCAGTGGAGCATGATGTACCTGGGCAACCTATTCGGCTACGAGTGGGAGATGACCGAGAGCCCAGCAGGCGCGACGCAGTGGGTGCCCAAGGACAACGGTGCAGCCAATACGGTGCCTGACGCACACATTGCGGGAGTCAAGCACCAGCCCATCATGTTCACGACCGATCTCGCGTTGAAAGCTGATCCAGCCTACCGGGAAATTTCCGAGCGCTTTCTGAAAAATCCCGCGGAATTTGAAGATGCCTTTGCGCGTGCATGGTTCAAGCTCACCCATCGCGATATGGGACCCCGTGCGCGCTATGTGGGCACCGACGTACCCGAAGAGGTCTTGCTTTGGCAGGATCCCATTCCTGAAGTGGATCACGAACTGATCACAGCTGCCGACGCAGAGAAGATCAAAGCAGCCATTCTCGAAACCGGACTGTCTGTGCCTGAGCTTGTCCGCACAGCGTGGTCGTCTGCTGCTTCCTATCGCGAGAGCGACATGCGTGGTGGTGCTAACGGGGCACGTATCCGACTTGCGCCAATGAACGCCTGGCCGGTCAACAACCCCGAGGAGCTGGCTGACGTCATCAAACGCCTCGCGATGGTGCAGGAGAACTTCAACGAAGCTCAGTCGGGCGACAAAGAGGTGTCACTGGCAGATATCATCGTACTTGGCGGGGCAGCGGCGATTGAAAGCGCCGCCGCAGAGGCGGGCCATGACATTAACGTGCCGTTTGTGCCGGGACGCATGGATGCGAGCGCAGAGCAAACTGATGTCGCAGCATTTAATGAGCTCGAACCTACCGCCGATGGCTTCCGCAACTACTACGACATTGACCGTACGTACCTGCCGCCAGTGCAGGCCATGATCGATAAGGCAAACTTGCTCGATCTGAACGTGCCAGAAATGACCGCGTTAGTGGGTGGTCTGCGGGCGCTGGATGCCAACGTCGGTGGTGCCGATCACGGCGTACTCACCGAACGCCCTGGAACCTTGAGCAATGACTTCTATGTCAACCTGCTGGACATGTCGACCACCTGGTCCCCTTCCAGCGAGACGGAGGGTCTGTACGTGGGCGTTGATCGTGAAACTGGCGTGCGCAAGTGGAGTGCTACACCGGTCGATCTGATGTTCGGCTCAAGCGCAGAACTGCGAGCAGTGGCAGAGGTCTACGGATCCTCTGACGGCGAAGCGAAATTTATCGCTGACTTCGTTGGTGCCTGGACCAAGGTCATGACTAGTGATCGCTTCGATCTTGAAGCAGTGAGCATGCCGCGCTCGGGTATGGCGGCACGCTGACAGCAACAAAACCATCTCGGGAGCTGTTTGTGGCATTGATTTGTTGCTGCCCTTCAGACTGAACCTGAGCCACAAAAAAAGCCCGGTAGCGCAAGCTGCCGGGCTTTTTTTTGCTCGCTACTGCAAGCGAGCACCTAACATCTAATACATATCAACAAGGCCCATTACTCGTAACGGTCTTTCAGTACAAAGAATGCAAGACCCAACAACATGAGGCTCATTGGAATGGCGAGGTAAATTCCGCTGACGCCGGTGAGCGACTCAAGCGTCACCTTGCCGAAATTCAGTGGCTCAATGAGCGCGCTTTCGAGATAGGGAAATGCAAGGGAGAACAACAGAGCTCCCGCCAAACCGCCGAGCACGGTAAATATCGCGTCTGATTTACCCTCCGAGGCGCCAACCACACAGGTACCCGGGCAATAACCCGATACCGCCCATCCAATGCCAAAAATGATGCCCCCAACCGCGACGCCGCCAACATAGGCAGGCTTGACACTCAGGTTGGCAAGACCGTTGAAATCCAACAGGTAGATACCCAGCGTGCCGACACCGATCGCCGTGCACATCAGCTTGATGATCCACATATCTTTGAGCAATAAAGTGCCGAGAATTCGGCGATAGCTAGTAGCGCCACCCATGTAGAGAATGGCACCAAAAGCGCAGCCAATTAGAAATCCAATCACTAATGTTTCCATGACCTTAACCCCGCTTTCGGTAGAGAAGATGCGCGGCAATAATCGCCGAACCAAAGGTGAAGATGCCAAACACAAACGAACTGATCGCTAACTGCGAGATACCACTGATCATGTGTCCACTGGTGCACCCGCCGGCGAGTCGAGCGCCAAACAGCAGCAGCACGCCACCGCCAAAAGCAGCAGCAAGACGCTTGCTCTGCGAGGCTCCAAACATTGCTTTCCACATAGGTGGCATGGAGCCCTTGTCAGCCTCTGGCTGTCGAGCTCGAAGCATTCGAGACGTAATCAGGCCACCGGCAAACATCCCAAAGACCAGCATCCAACCGTAACCAAAACCCCAACCTTCGCTTTCCCCATATTTGCTCAGGTAGGTATTTTGTTCAGTGGCGGCTGGCGCGACTTGGTGCGCGACGACCGCGTCAGTGACTACAAATTGAGTCGACACGCCCAACGGCTTGACCAGGAAAGTGGCTAGGGTGAGTAGAAGGCCGAGGGCGATGCCCGCGACTTTCCAAGAAATAATCGCTTGTTGTTGCATGTTGCTCTCCCGAAATTATGCTTTTGTCGCCCCATGCCAAACACTCACGCGGGGCCTTAACGACGCTATATCGCCTTAACGAATAAGCATATTCCAAAAACCTCGCAAACAGCAACCTATTTAATTAGCGTAAACACCCCACGCCTCGAGGGTGCATGGGGCTGCAAACACAACAACGGCAGGTATCAGTCAGTCGCGCGCTTTCGCTCAAACGACTTTTTATTGGGATTCCCCGACATTGGCTTAAAGGTGATGCCACCGACAGTGGTGCCCTCTTCATCCGCATCAGGCGCGGCAGTTTTCTCGGCGGTCGCTTGCGCTGGAGAAGCACCCTCGGTGGACGATGCACTGACGCTCTCTTCAGCAATGGCAGAGTCAGTAGTCATTGGGGCTGCAGCCGCCGGCGGAGCTTCATAACGGCCTGATTGCGCCTTGATGCAGGCAGCGCCGGCAGTTTGGCGAACAAGGCTCTCAGTTTCGGGGCTCCAGGCACTCCCAGCACCCGCTTTAGCCTCGGCGACCGTGGCCTCGACCACATCAGCACAACGCTCATCGTCTGCCTGGGCTGCCGCGGTCATCAGAGATAACCCCAACACACTGGCACTTAGGCGCATAACAAGGCCCAAAAATAGGGGTCGCATAATCGTCTCCTTACTGTCGTCAAAGAAAAATTACTGTCTGCACAGGTTACTCACTGAAGCGGAATATAGTCGCACACCCACCGCAATAAATAACTGATTTAGCGCGTCCTGTTTTGGTGCCGAACGGCCAAAAAAGCGCACCAATAAGAGGCATCGCGAACCGAGAAATCGGCTGCATCTCTGGTAATAGTCCCATACTTCCCCACGTTTCTTAATAAAACCAACTAGTTACGTGATTTGGCCCGCTTATTGCTAAATTCTGATTGGGCGTGATCTCAGGTGTCCAAAGTAGGCGCCACAACAACGCACCTTACATCCACGACATGTTGATTAGAGGATCCACTATGCAAACTCAGCAGAACAATCGGCGCACCATCAAAGCCCTCGCCGCAGCAACCGCTATTGCCGGCTGCGCGATGGTAGTACCTGCCCAAGCAGGTGATTGGAGCGCAAACGCTGCCATGACCAGCAACTACGTTTGGCGTGGTCTTACACAGACTGAAAACGAAGCTGCGGTACAGGGCGGAATTGACTACGCATCAGACAGCGGCTTTTACATGGGTACCTGGGTATCGAATGTAAACTACGGCGCTGGCGATGCTTACTCGTACGAGCACGACGTCTATGCGGGCTTCGCTTTTGAAACTGGCGACATCAGCTGGGACGTTGGCTACCTGTACTACAACTATGACGGCGAAGCTAACTTCGACTTCGGCGAAGTCTACGCAAGCGTTGGCCTCGGTGGTTTGAGCGCAACAGTTTACGTTCTGGCTAATACTCAGGCAGACCCTACGCCTGATCAGGACTTTGACTTCGGTTCAACTTACTACGCATCACTGGATTACTCCTTTGACCTCGGCAACGATGTAGGTCTTGATGTACACGTAGGCTTCCACGACGGTGACTTTGCTGAAGCATTTAACGGCACTGACGACGGCTACTACGACGCAAGCATCAGCGTATCGAAGGGTGGATTTGCATTCACCGTTTCCGATACTGACGCAGGCGGCATCGCGGCTGAAGTTCCTTACCAGAACTCAGATCCACGTTTCTACGTTTCTTACGCAGTCGACATCGACCTCTGATCCATTGAACGCCGTCTTCACTGACGGCGTCGGATTTCCCCCGGCGTAACGATATCGTGTCGACGGCACCGGTCGGATCAGCGAGAACCCGCCATTACGGCGGGTTTTTTTTGCCAACCAAATTGAACACGCTCATCAGAATTGACCTGCTTTGAACTTAAACCCGGCAGCGATGGCGCCAAACCACGGGCCATGAGACAGCGCGCCGTCAGCGGGATTCAGCCAATCAATGCTTTGGCTACCAGCGCAGCCCCCACCAGAAGACTCACCAGCAAGGCCACTGGTCGATAGGCTGTACCACCCACCCTCACGAACAACCAGGCTCCCACACGATCGCCAATCAACATCACAGGAAACGCCACAAGTAGCAGGTAGACGGGTGTAGCAGTAACGAGCCCGGCGACGCCAAACAAACACAGGGAAATCGCGTTAGACGCCAGAAAGAAGGCCATCAAGAACGCGCGGCTCTTGGCAGGATCAGGCATGGTCGCCATAACAAAGACGATGACTGGTGGGCCCGGTATCGCAAACGCACCGTTCATGAGGCCCGAACAAACCCCCGTAGCAGCCGATAACGATGGTGAACTTGAGGTGTGCCGAGGCTTAAATCGTGCCAGCAGCAGACAGGCCAAAATGACCGAAATACCTATCCATAACTGGAAATCCTCTGCCGATAAGCCGGTTAGAAAATAAACCCCCACCCCAGTACCCATCACAGAGCCCAAAATCATCGGAAGCAACACGCCCGGCGAATACCCCTGCCACCAGGTCTTGTATGTCATCAGACTGACCAGCAACGTCAGCATGGCACTCAGAACCACCGCGTCCCCAGGAATGAGAAACAGCGAGAACACGGGCACGGCCATGAGCGCAAAGCCAAAACCTGAGAATGAGCGCATAACGGCCGCAAATAGCACCCCCGTTGCCACAAAGATCATCTGCCCAAAGGACAGGTTGAATAAAACATCTGGCATTGGTGGCAGCGCCGAAAGGCTAACCGGAAGTGCCCACAACACTGGCAGCGGTTAATGCGGCAACAGTGTTGCAGTCAGGGTGTGCAAGGTGCCCCATAACCGGTGTCGGGACCCCCGCTATCTCGGTGACTAGCGACACATTGAATCGATTCCCTTTCAAAAGCGTTACCTCGGCATCGCGAAATCCAACCCATTTGCCCGTCAATGGATACTGGTATTTGTAAAAACTTTCCTTGGCCGAAAAAATGCTGGTTGCCGCAACGTCCTGGTCGCTAGGACTTAATTCCCTCAACAATTCAATTTCGCGCGCGGTAAACAATTGCTTCCAGAGTGAATGCTTCAGTCGCCCTAGGGCTTCGATATCCAAACCAACTGATATCGCTGTCGATGTGGTAGCAATTGCAACACCGCAGGATGCGTCGGTATGGGAAATACTGCCGCAGATACCGGCAGGCCAATGGGGTGCACGATCGTCACCGTTAATTAGCGGCCAATCTCGATGCGCCGACAACTGGCCATCATTCGCGACTGTAAAAAGCTGACGGGCTAGCGCGCGCGCTGCGGTAAATTCTCGCTGGCGCTTATCCACCGCATGATTGATGAACGCGGCCTCCTCAGAGTGCAGGGGGAATTGCAGTGATTCGATTAACCCCCAGCCCACAGTCACCCCGGGCACCACCTTTTCAAACAGATAGCGCAGCGGCACCGAAGACGATTGATCAAACGTCACTTGCATCCTGCGTCGCAAAATCCAGAGCAACCTGCGTTTTTCGTAGGTCAACAACGATGGTGGCGGAAATCTTGTCGTGCATCGCCTGGCGATTGGGATCCCAATAAATTTGCAGAAAACCCAGCAGCCCGGTCGCCAAACCGGCACCGTAGCCGCCATAACGACTGAAACTGTCCCACAGCCCAATGGGTGTGCCATTGAGTTGCACAACGCGAATACGCGTCAGCTTTTTACCCACCGTCTGACCGTGCCAAACCGATGTCAGCATGGTGAAGTAAAACGCGGCCCAGCCAAAACCAAGCCCTAAATCTTCAATAATGCCGCGGATGTACTGAGTGATTGAGTAACTCGTTGACCGCTGCTCTGGCAAAACTTCAAGGTTTTCGTCATCGTCATTAGACGTCTGAGAAACATCCATGCCATCGCTGTTCAACGCAAACTCGACGCCGCTCGCATCATCTGCGTCAGTGGATTTTGCAATATCGCTAGAAGCTACGACCACGGCCGCTTCGGACTCATTGGGGGGCAGTAGCGATTCAATCAAAGCCTGTTGGTCGTCAGCACCTAATTGCGTCGCTTCAACGAATTGCCATGCCAGATCCGTAGCCTCCTCCCTTGGCAGATTTGTCATAAAAATTTCAGCAACGGGTCGTCGCAGCGTCTCCCGCCAACAGTCTAGGGACGCGCAATCGCTGCCTTCAACTTCCGCAATCGTAGAATAGGTGATTAAGCCCAACGCTATGCTGTCCTCGACGCCCATGTCCATGGCGTCAAACGCCACTTCTCCGTCGAATCCACCAACCTCAGCACCCTCGTCGGGTGGCGACAGCAACGGCAGCACGCTTGAGAGAATATTCAGTAATAAAATGAATGCGACCAACATGCCGAGCCAGCGTAAAAGGATACGGCGCTTACGGCCTTTCCCCCCGCTCTCGGCGGGAAGATACTGCTTGGTACCGTAGCGAATTAGAGCAATCGCAATAACAAACGCCAGTAACTCCGAGGAGGTGGCGCTCAACAACGCAACCAAAACCAGATCAATGGCCATCGCAACTCCACGACGCAATGGCACTGCCAGCGGCAAACCAAACAATGACTTGTCGAGTTTGAATGCACAGGGCGTGAGTATTGAGCGTGTTTCTTCAGCACTGAGTTTGGAAACGCTGGTCTCACTCACGGTGTATTCCCTGTCAGGATGGGGATGGTTTTCTACAAAAAAGCGGCGCCTAACATCGCAAAAGCCAATGTCGCCGCTGTTGCAGATTCATAGACGCTGCCGATACCTCTGAATCAACATCACTAAAGCTTCACGTCGTGGTACACGTTTTGGACATCTTCACAGGCATCGAGCAGATCAAGCATTTTCTCGAACTGCTCGGCATCCTCGGCTGAAAGTACCGTCTCGCCCTTGGGTACAAACTGAATCTCGTCCACTTCAAAATCAATATCAGGATAACTTTCCGTCAATGCATTGCGGGTCTTGGCAAATTCAGTGTTGGGTGCCATTACTGTCAGCATCCCATCATCAGTTTCCACTTCGGTCACATCAACGTCGGCCATCAGCAGCGTTTCAAGCACCTCGTCCTCATCACCTGGGAACACAAATACCGCAGCGTGATCAAACATGTGCGAGACAGTCCCGGGAGAACCGAACTTACCTTTGCCTTTCGTGAAGGCCGGTCGCACCTCGCCAATGGTGCGATTGGGATTATCAGTCAGGCAGTCCACCAGAACCATTGCGCCGCCTGGGCCAAAGCCCTCGTAGCGCGCGACCTGATAGTCCTCGCCCACGCCGGAGTTTGCTTTGTCGAGCGCTTTATCAATGACGTGTGAAGGCACCTGATCTTTTTTTGCACGATCGATCAATGAGCGAAGTGACAAGTTGGCGGCGGGGTCAGTACCGCCGCCCTTGGCAGCAACATAAATTTCCCGGCTGTACCGCGAGTACACCGAGGTTTTCATCGCCGCCGTCTTCGCCATCGACAGCTTTCGGTTTTGGTAGGCGCGACCCATAAGTTATTCCAGTAGAGTGATTAGAACGACTCGTAGTTTAGTAGCAAACGAACAGTGGTGACAGCGCAAGATCAGTCAACAGCGCGAATTCATAATGCGATGACTAGCCGCCCTGCCTTTCGATCTGTGAGAGAATTTATCCCGAAAAGCGAGAGTGCTACCGAATAAAACAGACACTTTCATTCATCGGAGGCAATGACATGCGCGTACTGCTCGCAGGCGCCAGTGGGTACATCGGTCAGGCAGTCCTGCAGACGCTGCTGGCGCGCAATTACGCGGTGGTCGCCCTGGTGCGAGACGACTCCGCCATCGCTGACGTGAACCACCCGCGACTGACTCAGCTAAACATCGATTTAAGTGGCGAGTTCCGCAATGGGCGTGGTAACGGGTTTAACGACGTAGCTAGCGATGACCTGCGCGACCACCCTAACGATGACCTTCGCGAAGACCCTGGTGACCTTTGCGACGACCCTAACAGTGAAATAGCAAACCAACCTCGGTGGTACGACACCCTCGGGCCTGTTGATTATGTGATCTCCTGCTTGGCCAGCCGGGGCGGCGGCATTCAGGACGCCGTTGACGTTGAATACGGCGCCAATCACGCGCTGCTCGAAGCCGCCAAAGCTCTAAAGCCAAGAAGCTTTCTGCTGCTATCTGCCATCTGCGTACAAAAGCCCAAACTGGAGTTCCAACGTCAGAAGCTTCGCTTTGAACGGGAACTCCTCGACTGCGAGCTAGACGCTACCATCGTACGACCCACAGCGTTTTTTAAGTCCCTCGGAGGCCAGGCTGAGCGGGTTCGTCAGGGTAAGCCTTTTTTGGTATTCGGCGATGGCCTGCGAACCGCGTGCAAACCGATTGCTCGAGAAGATCTCGCGGCTTTTATGCTCGATCGCCTCGAAGACCCCAATGCAGTTAATAGCATTTTGCCCATTGGCGGCCCCGGCCCTGCCCTGACGCCGATGGATCAGGCACGCTTACTTGCTGACGCCCTAGGGAAACCACCGAAAATACGGCGCGTATCGCCGATGATTTTTGACATCGTTATTGGAGTGCTAAAACCGCTAGGTGTTTTTTCCAGGTGGTGTCGCGACAAAGCCGAGTTTGCCCGTATCGGAAGCTACTACGCGACCGAGTCAATGCTGGTTTGGGACGAAGCAGAGCAGTGTTACTCTGCGACTGCCACACCCGAGACGGGTAGCATCACGCTGTCAGATTTTTACCAGGAAATTGCAGACGATCCCCATGCGGCACCCGCATTGGGACAACACAAAATGTTTTGAAAAGGTGCTACCGGCGGCACTGACAGCAACGGCTGGCTCGCTGCTCGCAATTGCAAAAGCATTGCTCGGGCAGTATCACAAACACCCTATATAATCATCGAATATCCGGAGCGCACTATGATCGAGCAACCACTCACGCTGCCTTGCGGCACTGTTGTCCCGAACCGTATCTGTAAGGCCGCGATGACCGAGGGGCTCGCTAGCGCAGCCGGCGTGCCCACTGACGCACTGATCAATCTCTACGGCCTTTGGAGTGACGGTGGCGCGGGTATTCTCCTGTCGGGAAATGTTCAAATTGATGCGGACCATCTTGAACGTCCGGGCAATGTGATTGTCGATCGGGAACCAGACGACGCCATGCGGTCCGCGCTGAGCACATGGGCAGAGGCAGGCACACGCAATGGCAACCAGTTTTGGGCGCAGATTTCCCACGCGGGACGTCAATGTCAAAAAGTGGTGAATCCCCATCCCAAGGCGCCCTCTGCGGTCAAACTGGGCCTGCCAGGCGGCCAGTTTGGCGAGCCCTTTCCCATGACCGAGGATGACATTCAAGACGTGATCTCAGGATTTGCGCGCTGCGCCCGAGTACTCAAAGAAGCGGGCTTTACCGGCGTTCAACTCCATGCCGCACACGGTTATTTGTTATCGCAGTTTCTGAGCCCACGCAGCAACACCCGCACCGATACGTGGGGCGGGAGCCTTGAAAATCGTGCGCGAATTTTGCTGGAATCAGTGAAAGCGGTCCGCGCAGCCGTGGGTGAGGACTTTCCAGTCGCTGTTAAGCTGAATAGCGCGGATTTTCAGCGGGGCGGCTTTGGTTTTGAGGACAGCCTGCAGGTCGCAAAGTGGCTGCAAGCAGCCTCCGTCGACATGATCGAAATCTCGGGGGGCACCTATGAGCAACCCAAGCTACTGAATCTGGAAGGCATTGAGCCGGTTGCCGAGCAGGCAGTCGCCCAGTCAACGCGGGCGCGCGAGGCGTATTTTGTCGACTTTGCGCAGGCAATGCGGTCACAACTCAAAATTCCGCTTATGGTGACCGGCGGTCTGCGTCGACTCGATGCCATGGAAGAAGCGCTAACGTCCGGCAGCGCCGACATGATCGGTATTGGGAGACCCATGTGCGTGATCACCGACGCGCCCAATCAGTTGCTTTCAGGGACGGCTGAGCTTCCCCGCTATGAACAGCAGCTCTCACTATTGCCAAGCTGGCTTAAGTGGCTTGAGGTGTTCAAATTGATGCGCACACTTGGCACTTTCGCCACGCAGTATTGGTATTACGAGCAGCTTGTTATGCTTGGGGAAAACGGCACGACGGACGCGGCGCTCTCGGTCTTTGCTGCCACCAAAAAGCAGACCCAACGCAGCAATCAGCTCGTCGCCGATCGTCCTAGATAAACCCTTTTTGATATGCTTGAGACAGCGAGAACGACTGTATGAAAACTTCGATGCTTACCATTCTGTTGGCGGCCTCTGCCCTTTCCGGTTGTGCGAATGACAACGCACCGCTGCCAACCGAAAATGAATTCGGACCCCAACCCCAGCTAGCAGAGCCATCGAATAGCTTGTTACCAACCGTTGCGTTAGCAAAGGCAACAGGCTGGCCCGATGACCGCCTACCCATTGCCGCTGAAGGCCTGGTAGTGAATGCGTTCGCCCGGGGGCTGGAGCATCCCCGATGGCTATTGGTGTTGCCAAACAGCGACATACTGGTGGCCGAAGCAAACAAACCCGAGGGCAAAGCCGGCTTCTCAGGCATCAAAGGTTGGCTCGGAGAAAAGATGATGGCCTATGCCGGTGGTAGCGTGCCGAGTCCCGATAAAATCACCCTGCTGCGAGATACCGACGGTGATGGCCGTGCCGATATACAAAAGCCTTTTCTAAGTGGCCTGCACTCCCCCTTTGGAATGGCGCTGGTCGATGAACACCTTTACGTCGCCAATGCAGATGCACTGCTGCGCTTCGATTATCAGACAGGAGTCGATGCCATCACTGAACCCGGTGAGTTCATCGCTGAATTGCCGGGCAAAACGATGAATCATCACTGGACAAAAAATCTGATTGCATCGGAGGATGGCAGCAAGCTGTACGTAGCTGTCGGGTCGAACAGTAATATTGGCGAGAACGGCATGGAGGCGGAAATCAACCGCGCCGCCATCCTTGAAATTGATGCCGATAGCGGCGATACCCGAGTCTTTGCCAGTGGTCTGCGTAACCCCGTTGGAATGGGCTGGGAACCTGAATCAGGCCAGCTTTGGACGGTCGTTAACGAACGCGACGAGTTGGGCAATCAGCTGGTTCCCGACTACCTGACCGCGGTGGTTGATGGGGGTTTTTACGGATGGCCCTACAGCTACTGGGGCGACACCGTCGACACGCGGGTCAGCCCTCAGCAGCCTGAACTCGTCGCAACCGCCCGCGCACCCGACTATGCACTGGGCGCTCACACTGCATCTCTCGGGCTCGCTTTTTATGACCATAGCGCGATCGCGTCAGCGACGGGTGCTGCCATTATCGGCCAACATGGATCCTGGAACCGCGAGCCCCCCAGTGGCTACAAAGTAATCGCGGTACCGTTTGTCGATGGGCAACCCGCAGGCAACCCACAAGATGTACTGACCGGTTTCCTGAGTGCCGACGGCGAAGCTTACGGCAGGCCGGTGGGCGTCGCAGTCGATGCCAATGGCGCCATACTGGTCGCCGACGATGCGGGTAAAACGATTTGGCGTGTCGCAGCCGACAGCCAGCACTGAGCTCCGTCCGGACCACAAGGTCCTTGTAACTTAGCGTCCAGCAGATGATCATGTTGTCCATCCCAATAAAAACGAGAGTCACCTATGCTGATTGTTGAGTCGTACACCATTGCCGTCGCGATGTGTTTCATCACCATGTTGTGCTGGGGCTCCTGGGCAAATACCCAGAAGCTCGCCACCGGTGAGTGGCAGTTCCAGTTGTTCTACTGGGACTATTCCCTCGGCGTGCTGTTACTCACGCTGCTGTTTGCTTTTACCATCGGCAGTACCGGTGACGAGGGCAGGGCTTTTATTCCTGACATTACGCAGGCGAACACTGAAGCCATACACTCAGCACTAATTGGTGGTGTGGTGTTCAACCTCGCCAATATCCTGCTCGTTGTAGCCATTGAAATCGCGGGCATGGCAGTGGCCTTTCCGGTCGCTATCGGACTCGCGCTGGTGATTGGCGTGGTATCGAACTACATGGCTGAGCCAGTGGGTAACGCCACCTTCCTGTTCTCAGGCGTCGGCTTGGTCACGCTCGCCATTATCGTGTGCGCGCTGATCTACAGTCGATTGCCCCAAGACGGCAATCGTTCAGTCGGCAAAGGGCTGCTCATCTCAGTAATCGCCGGTGTCGCGATGGGCTTCTTCTATCGATTCGTCGCCGCGTCCATGTCCTTCGACTTTGCCAACCCAGAAGCCGGCCTGATGACGCCCTACAGTGCAGGTGTTGTGTTCGCTACCGGCCTGCTGGTTTCCAACATCATTTGGTTAATTCCACTGCAGTACAAGCCCATTTCCGGCGAGGTTGCGCCCATCGGTGAGTACTTCAGCAAAGGCACACCGCGCCTCCATTTGGTTGGCATTCTCGGTGGCGCCATCTGGTGCGTTGGCTTCTCATTCAGTTTCATCGCGTCAGGGGCCGCCGGACCCGCAATTTCCTACGGGTTGGGTCAAGGTGCCACCATGGTCGCAGCCTTCTGGGGCGTGTTTATCTGGAAAGAGTTCAAGGAGGCACCCGCCGGTACGTCGGGCATGATTGCCGCCATGTTCGCACTGTTTATCGTAGGCCTTGGGTTGATCGTTTTCTCGCGATAATCGGCGCGCACAGCCTGTGAAGAGCGCTTAATCAGGCGGCGTAACCCAAGGTGTCAGTAGTCTGCTGACCCCTTGCCCCCGGTCACAATCGCAACACCCGCACTGCATCCCAGCCGGTTAGCACCGGCTGTGAGCATTGCGATGGCAGTCTCGCGATCGCGAATGCCGCCCGATGCCTTTACCCCTACAGAATTACCTACGGTTGAGCGCATCAGAGTCACGTCGTCGATTGTCGCCCCGCCCGTGCTGAAGCCCGTGGAGGTTTTTACGAACGCGACGCCAAGGTCTCGGCAAATTTCACAGGCACGGCGCTTGTCCTCATCACCAAGCAGGCAGGTTTCTAAAATGACCTTAAGAGGAACCTGACCACAAGTCGACAGCACTGCGCCGATGCCCGCCTCGACTGCTCGCCAGTCTCCGCTTAGGGCCTGGCCAATCGACATCACCATATCAATTTCTGAGGCGCCCGCTTTCATGGCTAATGCGGCCTCATCTGCTGCAGCTGACGGCAAAGAAGCGCCCAAGGGAAAGCCTACAACGCTGCAGCACCCGACTCCTGAGCCCGAGAGCAACTCACTGGCCAGTGGAACCCATAGGCTATTCACACACACCGTCGCAAACTGATACTCGCGCGCCTCGGCACACAACTGCTCGATGGCTACTGCAGTGGCGTCGGGTTTCAACAGTGTGTGATCGATCGCGCTCGCAAGGGCTGCGTTATCAAAAATCTGTGGGGACATCGCGCATATCCGGTATCTGCAAGAGGAGCGAGGTAGGCTACACTGAGGCCTACTCAAAAAGCCAATCTTCGACCTAAATTAGCGCTCGGCTCACACAACCCGCGTATAACACTCGAAAAACAAAGGGGAAAACTGAATATGAAAATTGCCGTCATTGGTTCCTGCATGGTTGACCTCATCGCCTACACCGACACCATACCCAAGGCCGGGGAAACGCTGATTGCCAACGAGTTTGCTATGGGGTGTGGGGGTAAGGGGGCCAATCAGGCAATTGCCGCCTCAAAAATGGGCGCTGACGTTCTTATGATGGGTCGCGTCGGCGACGATGCCTTTGCGGATAATACGCTCAATAATTTTAAAAACTACGGCGTCAGTACCGACTTCATTAAGAAAGTGCCCGGCGTCTCCAGCGGCGTGGCGCCGATCTGGGTCGATGCCGACTCTCAAAATCGTATCCTGATTATCCCGGGTGCCAACATGCATCTGTCACCCGCCGATATTGACGCAGCGAAAGCGTCGCTTCTCGAGTGCCAGATGATCATCCTGCAATTGGAGATTCCCTTAGAGACCGTTTATGCCGCTATCGACTTTGGTAACGACAATGGTATCCCGGTACTACTGAACCCTGCCCCAGCAAGTACGGAATTGGATATCGACTATGCCTGCCGCTGCGATTACTTTGTGCCTAACGAGACCGAGCTTGAGATTTTGACGGGGATGCCCGTTGCCACCGAGAGTGACATCATCGCTGCCGCCGCAACGTTGCTAGCGAAAGGACTCAAAAACCTGATTGTGACCCTTGGTGATAAGGGCGCGCTGTGGATGAACGGCGAAGAACGTCTTCACGTTACAGCACCGACAGTCGCCGCGGTCGACACAACCGGCGCCGGAGACGCCTTTATCGGATGCTTTGCGGCAGAACTGGCTAGAGGCGTTGAAGTAGCCGATGCTATCGGTAGCGCGGTGCAATATGCCTCGCATAGCGTGACCGGAAAAGGCACGCAAACCTCTTACGCCACGACCGCGGAATTCGAGGCCTGGAAGATCGGAGTTTAAACGAACTACCAAAAGCCCTAACTGAACAGCGTAGGGTCAGATACCGGGCGCCGGCCAGCACTGACAAAATACAATGCTTCGGCTCAGCCATGTTTCGACTGAGCGTGCGGCCACTGGACGGGTAGTGATTCGGTGACTCGCGGTGGCTTGAACTGGTTTTGAGCAGATGGCATCAACAAAACACCGACGCGCTTCGTCATGACATACTCAGCAACCCTGTTAACCCCGTGCCTCGATCCAGAGCAATGACGTGACTCAGCGACCCGCAAGTTTTGAAACCGACCGTCTGTTTTTGCGCCCCACGCAAGAAACCGATGCGGATTTTATTCTGGCGTTGATGAACTCACCCAAGTGGCTCAAATTTATTGGTGATCGCAAGATCCGGACACGTGAGGCGGCGGCGACATTTATCCGCGAAAAAATGCATCCTCAGCTAGAGCGACTCGGATACTCCAACTACACCGTCACCCGACAAACAGACGGGCAGAAGCTCGGCAGCTGCGGCCTCTACGACCGAGAAGGGGTAGATGGTGTCGATCTTGGTTTTGCGTTTCTGCCCGAGCATGAAGGACAGGGCTATGCCTACGAGGCGGCTCTGTGCATAAAGGAGGCAGCCGTCACCCGCTTCGGCCTTCGCCGTTTAAACGCAATCACCCTGCCCGCCAATGACCGATCGAGAAAGTTATTGGAGCGCCTTGGTTTTGTGTTCAGCACCATGACCCGCATCCCCAACGATCCAGAAGAGGTGATGTTGTATATCCTGGACACTTAATAAGCGAAACACTTATTCGTTAGAGATAGTGTGTATCAGCCGTGCGGGATAGTATTCAAGTATCCGACGACACTGGCATGACCAAAAATCTCGTTCGTTGCGCAGCTAAGTAGCGCTACTGGGACGACAGTGCGGCGCGCTTATTAATCGACCAACGGACCGACGCCACCATGTTAAGCATACAGCAACTCACGGAGTGCGCTATGACACCTCAACCACCCCTGAGCGGCTAGAGAGATGCTGTCTGTTGATCTGGCAGTCGTCGGCGGGGAGGTTCTGACCCAATCCGACGCCGGCAGCATTGCTGAGGGAACAGTGCTGATTAGCGGCAATCGGATTGTTGCCGTCGACAGCACTGAGGCCATTGGTCCTTACACAGCGACTAAGACAATTGTCGCGACCGACCAGATTGTCATGCCGGGATTCAGCAACTGCCATACCCATATCGGCTCAAACATCTTACTTCGCGGCCTAAACGAAGACGCGAAGCTCTTTGAGTGGCTCCAGAGCATGTGGCGTCTTAAAGAGAATTTCGATCACGAGACCCTGCGACTCGCTAGTCTCGCGGGTCTTGCGGAGATGGCACTTGGCGGTATAACCAGCTTTAACGAACACTTCGATGCCTATTCGGTGTCGCCCGAGATCGACGCACTTAGCGCGATACCGCTACGGGCAACCTTGGGCTACGGTTTTGCCGATATCGGTCTTTATGCAAGCATCAAAGACTGGTCATACAAAACGCTTGAGCACTTCGGGGACATTGTTGCAGCCCACCACAACACCCAGGACGGCAGGTTGCGCGTTGCCCTATCGCCCCACGCTACCTATTCCTGCACCGAACAACTCTGGGCGCTGTGTCGTGATGTGGCTATGGAATACGACCTGAGTATTCATACCCATTTATCTGAGGGTAAGCAGGAGCACCAGTTTGTAAACGACAATTACGGACTTACCCCTACCGGCTGGCTGGCATCACTCGATCTGCTGTCGTCAAATCTCACCGCTGCTCACTGCACGACACTGACCGAGGCGGATATATCACTGCTGGCTGACCACCAGGCAAAAGTGGCCCACTGTCCGATCAGTAATGCGAAGCTATGCTCGGGGATCATGCCTATTAAAGGTTTACGGGATGCAGGGGTCACTGTGGGTCTCGCAACCGATGGTCCTGCCAGCCACAATACGCTGGACATGTTTCAAGAGATGAAATTTGGTGCGATCACCCATAAAAACCATCACCTTGATCCGGAACTACTTTCGGTTGATGAGATGCTCACCATGGCAACCCGAGGCGCCGCCCAAGCTATGCATTTAACGGATGCGGGTTGCCTTCGGGCAGGCATGCTCGCCGATCTTATTGTGGTCGATATCAACCGACTGCACTGTGCGCCACGATACGACGCGGGTTCAGCACTGGTGTACTCAAGCCGCGCCGATGATGTCATTCATACCATTGTTGACGGCAACGTCGTGGTCGAAAATCGCCAGCTAATCGGCGTCGATATCGACGCCCTCCTCAAAGAATTGCGCGAACGAGCATCGGCCCTACGACAGCGCAGCGGAGTTTAACCGGAGTTTGTCTGGAGTTTAACTATGCAGGATGAACAACAGGCCCATCCAGTGGATGAATGGCTCCCGCTGCGCTGGAGCATTCCGCTCGGCTTTCAGCAACTTCTCGCTGCCTACGCCAGTATCATCATTGCGCCGCTGGTGTTGGCGTCGGCGCTCGGCTGGCCCGAGGAGCAAACAACCTACCTGCTCGCAGCAGGGCTATTGGGGTCGGGTATCGCCACCCTCATCCAATGCCTCGGCGTGCCGGGCCTACCCATTGGTACACGACTACCGGTGGTACAAGGGACAACCGTCGCGGTCATACCACCGCTAATTGCCATTGGTAAGGATGGCGACCTGACAGCCATGTTCGGCGGCACCATGGTAGCAGGACTGATCTGCCTCCTGCTCGCCGGATCATGGAGCAAGCTCCTGCGCTTCTTTCCGCCGCTGGTCACCGGCACCGTAATTACGGTCATTGGCGTGAGTCTTCTACCTGTCGCTGTGATGTGGCTTGCGGGGGGGCGAGGCTTTGGGGCACAGGAAACCAGCAGCACCGAACTGACACTGGGCTTGGGCACGCTCCTCATTGTGCTGCTGGCAATCCGCTACGGGGGAAACTTCCTGTCACGGATCTCTATTCTACTTGGCCTCGTCGTCGGCGGAGTCATTGGTGCACTACTCGGTTTCTCAGATTTCAGCGGTCTCTCCGATGCCGGCTGGTTCAGCATCCCTGTGCCTTTTGCCTTCGGTCCGCCGACATTTACCGTTGCAGCGTGTGCTGCAATGACCGTGACCATGCTGGTGACAATGGTGGAGTCCACCGGTGATTATCTCGCGGTCGGCGAAGTGTGCGAGCAGGAGGTCGACCAGAAACGCTTAGCAGCGGGCTTACGAGCCGAGGGAATGGGCACGCTCATTGGCGGCATGATCAATGCTTTTCCGTTCACGACATTCTCGCAAAACATTGGCGTTATCCGCGTATCGGGCATCCGAAGCCGCTATGTGGTCGCCGTCACGGGCGTCATGCTCATAGGTCTGAGCTTGGCACCCAAAGCCGCGGTACTCGTTGCCAACATCCCAACACCGGTTCTTGGAGGTTGCGGTCTGGTGTTGTTCGGTAGCATTGCGGCGACTGGCATCCAAACCCTTCAGCGCGTGGATTTCGAGCACACGGGTAACGTGCTGACGGTCGGCATTAGTCTTGGAGCGGCTATGCTGGTTGTCGCCAACCCGATCTACTTTTCGGTCTTGCCCAAGGAAGTCGCCGACATTCTCAACAACCCGATTACGCTGGGTGCAGTGAGTGCTGTGACCATGAACTTGATTTTTAACGGCAGCGGAAGGTCAGCATGAAGCGCGTTATTTTTGACACCGACATTGGTATCGATGATGCAATGGCGCTGCTGTTTCTGCACTACGCCGAGACTATCCAGCTCGAAGCCATCACCACCGTCTCGGGTAACGCCAGTATCGAGCACACCACGCGCAATGCGCTCTACATGTGCCAACGCTTCAACATCGATGCGCCCGTATTTCGAGGGACTTCGGGGCCCATCGGCCCAGCGCTCGGCAGTGGGTATCCCGATTTTGTGCATGGCAAAAACGGCTTGGGCGATATTCCTCTGCCTAACAATCTCATCGACCAATCCGATTCAGGTAGCCCCAGCGCAGCCGAAGCGATTATCAAACTCGCCCGAGAAAACCCCGGAGAGATCACCGTCATAGCCGTCGGCAGACTGAGTAACATAGCGCTAGCCTTAGAAAGTTGTCCCGAGTTGCCCAAGCTGCTCAAAGAACTCATCGTCATGGGTGGTGTGTTCATGACGGGGGATCATCGCGGCAATGTATCGCCTGTCGCTGAAGCAAACATGGGCGGTGACCCCCTCGCTGCCGATCGCGTCCTTGGCAGCGGCATTCATTGCACCATGGTTGGACTCGATGTGACCCATGACACCCTCATGGACGAGTCATTTATCAACGAGCTGCATCAGAGCGCCGGCGATGCCGGGCAGCTCATCTTTGATATCACACGTTACTACTTCAACTTTTATGAGGGCATCAGTGGGCTTCGACAGTGCCCAATCCATGACGCCTCCGCGGTAGCCTACTTTCTGGCGCCCCATCTGTATCACACCCGCAGCGGACCGGTGCGAGTCGCAACCGAAGGGGTTGCTATGGGACAAACGATCTTGGGTGAAGCGCCCGAACGATATGCCATCGATGCCTGGACCAAGCGCCCGTCAGTCCACGTCTGTACTGATGTTGACGGCGCTGGCGTCCGCGAACTCTATCTGAAAACCCTTGCGCTAGCGGGCCAGTAGATCCAATCGCTCTTTTAGATAACTGCCTGCGGTATAGCGATTGGACAGACGTATATCGAGGGCGGGAGCCATGAAGTAAGGAATGGCAATCCGCGAACAGTTGTCTTCCGGCGCTGCCGGATTGACCACTCGGTGGGTCGTGGACGGCAAGTAACCCCCGGTTGCTTCCTGAAGCATATCCCCCGCGTTCACCACGATGTCACCCGGCTTACCGGGAACTTCCTGCCACTGGCCATCGCGAGTACGCACCTGTAAGCCAGACTGCAGCGACACAGGCAGCAAAGTGATGAGATTGATATCTTCATGGGCCGCTGCGCGAACTGCGTTCTCTGGCTCGTCGCCCTCAAGCGGTGGGTAGTGGAGCACCCGCAACAGACTCGCGTCTGCACAGAGACTATCGGCAAGCTTACCGCGCAGAGGCGGCGTGAGCGCTTCTTTGCAGTGTTGATCGAGCCAGGCCAGCAGCGTCTTCGCCAAAGTAAACGTATCCGCCATATGCGCCCGAGTGTCGCCATCGAGTGCGGCAGGCAAAACCGTTTCCGGATGAACGTGGAAAAACTCTTTCAGATCCTTAATGGTATGACCCACCGCGGTCTCAGAAACATCTGGGGGAATGTAGCCGCTGGTGTTCCCCGAGGACATTTCTACTGCGAGGTAATCCCACTTTGGCCCGTCAAGGAAAAAGGACAACCAGTCCGCGCTCATCCGCGTCAAACGCTCGGCGGAGATGGGCGCATTGCGCAGCACGGCAAAACCCGTGTCATGTATGGCACGACCGAAATCCTCGGCAACTGTCTCCCCAGTCATGTCCACTAACGCCACTTGCATGACCTAGCTCCTTCCCCTGTATGTCATAACGGATTCCGCCAACACCACGCTTGGCAGTGATTCATGTCCAAGCCCGAGCCCGAGCCCGAGCCCGAGCCCAAGCTCGCCTAATTGCCGGCGGGTTGAGGGCGAGTACCCTCTCCATCCGTCCTCTGACGATCCCAAATCCAAGCAATCAAAATCATCAGTGCCAGTACACCAAAACACATTGAACCAAACTGCAGTACTGCCCGAGCACCAGCGAATGACGCCACGGCGCTTGTGACAACGGGACTTACCGCCGTACCAGACGTGGCGCCAAACAACAGCGCAGCAACGAGCCGAGGCGAAGGTCGACTCACCGTCAGTGTCGCGAACGCAATCACTACTTTGAGCAGCCCGAGATTAGCGAGGCCCCAAGCGAGGGACAACCACGGCAAGATCTGGATATCGGTCACCAGCCAAAGGGGGATAGATCCGAGAAACGCGCCACTGACTGAGAGCAGCACCAAATTGCGGGCACCAATACGAAATACCCACCAAGCAACAAGAAACTGCGCCAGCAACATGCCCGTCCAGAAACGCGCGACCACCTCCCCCGCAGACTCACGAGGCACGTTCAGTGCAGTCTCTAAGTGAGTGGGCAGCCACCACAACAACGAGTACTGGCCCAGCGTGAAGAGAAACAGTGCAGCGATGCATAACCAAACCGGCAGCGGCCAACGGGTGCGGTCGACCTCGGCAAGCGAAGCCTCTGCGCGATAACTAGGAAACGTCGAGACCGCCACCAGACCGACCAATAACACCGCAACGGCGGCGACCGCCAAATACGGCGATGCCCAATGCAGTCCTGCGCCTACCAGGGCAACCGCCAAAGCCGAGATCGCGATCCCTGCCACGCTGAACGATGCGTCGGTGATCACCAGCATAGAGGCGCGTTTATCCTCCGCATACAGCTGTGCAATGGTGCTGGCAGCTCCCGCCAAACCAATACCGCAACCGACACCGACCACGCCCAGAGCGAGCTGAATAACCAACAACGCATCGGTAGCTCGCAGCAGCAGCAAGCTGCCTGCAATCAGCACATAAATAATGAGCAGCCAATGACGAATTCCCAGCAGATCAAAGGCAACCAGTGCCAGCGCGGAGCCCACTAGAATGCCAAGCGTCAGCCAGCTAAATAAGGGCGCGACCGCCTCTACAGGCTGTCCGAGATAGTCCGCAAGCGGTGGCAAAATAATCCCGATCGGCGCCAGCATGCCAGACATAATGAAATACGCGAGAAAACAAGCCAGGGTCACGCGAATCGAGTTATTCACAGCAGACAGTCTCTTGGCGTTCACAACGGATACGTCGGAGCTTAACAGCTCTTAAGCGCACCACGCAGAAACGATAACGAAGGTCTCAGGCTCCCGATGCTGCGATAGATTGGCGGCGCGTACCTGACCAAAGCCACATCGCTGTCACAGCGAAAGCGAGTACTGGTAACACTAAAATGCTGCCTTCGGGACCAAAATCGCCCCCCGAGAGCCAGGCTTCAGCATTGGGTTCATGGCTGAACAAGGTCCAATCTTCCGAGTGACCGCTGGCCGCGTAACCAAATACCGTTGCCTGAAAAAAATTCCAGCCCGTGTGCATACCAATAGACAGCCACAGTTGACCGGTACACAGATAACCGTAGATCCGCAAAAAACCGAACACGGCGATAATGCTCGTTGATAACGCAGTGGCACTGGGATTAAACCCATGAACAAACGCATACAGCAGACAGGACAACGGCTACGGGCATACCCAAGCCTTCACCCATGTTCTGCAGGATGTACCCGCGAAATACCAACTCCTCCCACAACCCAACGAGTGACATCAACATCAGTGAGCTGAGTAACGCGTAGACGCCGGCGCCGCCAAGGGTACCTAGCGTCACATCTTGCAAGTAGCCGAGCGATACCATCAGGGCAAAAACTGCGCTCGCCATAATGCCGCTTAGAAAGAAGCCAAACACAGTATCGACCACAGCCGTTCGGTTTAGGGTGAGCCCCAGCGACGAGATCGAACGTTTGTCGAGGTGGCGTCTTGCGAGGAGTACAGCGACAGAGGCAGAAAGCGCGATAAGCACAATGACCCAGGGAGAACGCTTACCAAAGTCCAACAATGCCTGCAGCCCAAAGACCAGCGGCAGCGCAAGGCTGTAAAACAACAGTAGAAAACCCAGTATCCGCCAACCCGCCCGGAGCCGATCATCCGCCGAGTTCCTAAGCCATAGGTGTCGAACTGAATCTGTGGGCACACCAATCACCTGTTTCACTCATCATCGCCAAGACTGCAACACCGGTGTACCACGTAATAGCAACAGTTGAGCGTTTAGGCCTGAATCGAATACATCTGAACAGAATTGATGAAAGGCCGCGCGGCGTAGACCGAATAACACACCCGATCAACTGCTCAGAGGTGTCCTTTGACCAATTGGTCGGAAATGATCTGTACACCTGTGGGTGACAGTGCAGAATCAGTACGGACATGGCATCAGGCATAACTATGAAAGGTTACACAGGAAC
The DNA here is from genome assembly GCA_965657905.1 of Luminiphilus sp. Classification (GTDB taxonomy): domain Bacteria; phylum Pseudomonadota; class Gammaproteobacteria; order Pseudomonadales; family Halieaceae; genus Luminiphilus. Next base: position 53,107 of record CBFHPT010000005.1, read on the forward strand.
AGTTCCCAAAAACTAAATTTAGACGCCTATACTCAAGGCCACACAAAAAGTGCGGATTAATATTCACTGAAATATTCACCAACTATCTGGGGAGCAACATGAAGAAGCTAGCACTGCCTGCTGGAGCAATCGTCGCAATCGGGATCGGCGTGTTTGCGACCATGTCGGCCAGTAACAAGGATGAAAAGCCGCTGGCCGTTGAGGCCGAGACTGTCGGCACCCATACCATCGTGCAAACCGTCAACGCGACCGGGCGCATCCAGCCCAAAACTTAGGTGCGAATTAGCGCGGACGTCAGCGCACGCATTACCGCAATCCATGTTGAGGAAGGCGAGCTTGTTGAAAAAGGCCAACTCCTCATCGAACTCGACCGTGACAACTTTGAGGCCGCCGTTCAAAGCGCTCAAGCCAATGTACGATCAGCGCAGGCCAATGCCAATCTCGTTTCCCAAAATCTGACACTCACGCGTAAAGATCTCGATCGCACCCGAAATCTTGTCGCACAGAAACTCGAATCAACCGCGACACTTGATACCGAAACTGCCGCCTATGAGGTTGAAGCCGCACGCCATGAGGCCAGCCTTCAGCAGGTCGAGCAAGCGCGCCGCACTGCGTCAGTCCGAAGACGCGCTGGCCACGACGCGCATCTTCGCTCCGATGACCGGTACGATTTCTGATCTCGATAAAGAAGTGGGCGAAATCGCAATTGGCTCGCAGTTTCAGGAAGACATGATTCTAGTGGTTGCGGATCTCACTGAAATGGAAGCGCAGGTCAACGTCGATGAGAACGACATTGTTCAAGTGGCGCTGGGGCAAGCCGCTAGCATCGAGGTGGATGCACTGTTCGGTGAAAAACTTAAGGGCGAAGTCTACAAGATATCCAACACCGCCAACGAACAACAGGCGGGCGCCAACAATCAGAAGATTGAATTCGAGGTCAAAATCTCCATCAGCAGCGATACCGAGCGACTTCGACCGGGCATGACTGCCAGCGCCGACATTTCGACCAAGACCCAAGTTGATGCGATTGGTGTGCCGATCCAGAGCGTGGCGGTACGCACGATTGATCAGCTGACCCTACCCAACGAAACCGTCGAGGATGCCGAAGAACGCTTCACCGCCGATGACGATGGTTTCGTTCAGGTGGTCTTCGTGGTCGAGGGCGGAAAAGCCTTTGTGCGCCAAGTGGAAACAGGCATTCAAAGCCGCGATCTAATTGAGGTCGTGTCGGGTATTGATGCGGGCGAAATGGTTGTCACCGGCTCATATCGCGCCATTTCAACGGACATTCAAAATGGCGGCGCGGTGACCCTGGAAACTGAAGGCGATGACTGAGGCTTCCCCCGTGGCCAGTGCGCGCGACGATAACCAACCCGTGGTTCTCGCCTTTCGAGATATCCATAAAACCTACAAGATGGGCGAGGAAATTATTCGCGCGTTGAGTGGGGTCTCGCTGGCAGGTGAATCAGTCGCCGATAAAGACGAAGGGGAACTGGCGGACATTCGAAACCGCATGATCGGTTTTGTGTTTCAGACCTTTAACTTGATCTTGCGCGCCAATATTTTGCACAACGTAGAGCTACCCCTCATCTACGGAGGCGTGCCGCGCAACCAGCGTCGGGATATGGCGGCCAATGCGCTTGAGAAAGTCAGCCTGGGCGATCGTATCAGCCACCGACCCAACGAGCTCTCGGGCGGCCAGCGACAACGGGTGGCAATCGCACGAGCGCTGGTATTCAACCCATCAATCATTCTGGCGGATGAGCCCACGGGTAACCTGGACTCGCGCACCGGCGAGGAGATTATGGCGATGTTCAATGATCTCCACGAGGCTGGGCAAACCATCATATTGGTTACCCATGAAGATGAAATTGCGAAGCATGCTCATCGGACCGTGCGTTTGCGCGATGGTGTAGTCGAAAGCGACGCGCGTCACTAAGACGTAGCGCGCCGGGGTATCACCCTACTCCCGCGGGATTCCCGCGAGAGATACGAGAACGAGGTAAACCAAATGCGTTCACTATTGATGGCCTCTGAAGCGTTACGAATTGCCGTCGGGGCAATCTAATACTGGCCGGAGACTTTTCACCCGAACTCTATTGGAAGATACCCCTAACGTATTGCGTACCCTTTGCGGTCTCGACCTATGCGGCTACCGATGCGATTCTCTCAAGGGCGCTGGATCACGGCTAAACTAGCTCGCCACAGTCTTTCAGGTGTGAGCAAAAACTACTTCGCTGCACTCTCTCGCAGCAATTTTGCGCTACTGAAATAGTAGTTTCTAGCCGTAGTGGTGAATACCTGATTCCCCAGTGCCGTCATCGCATCAGCTTTTCGTAATTTAGCGTCAGAAGAGTCAGGCTCCAGTGCTAGAATGTAATCAGAAAGCTTGAGCACCCACTGATAATCTCCCGCTTCCAAAGCCTTATCCGATTGAACGTGTAACTCAGCCAAGCCGCCAGCCAATGCCGCAACTCGCTTCGCCTCTTCGGGGTCACTTAACGGAAACAGATTAGTTGCGTTGCCATCAAACCATCCCAAATAACCGGAAAAAATCGACCGAATGGCCCATTCCGGATTCCCGTAGTACGGGCGAAGGTAATCCAACTCAAGATACTTTTCTGGAAGTTTGACGTATGCAACCAATTGATTAGGAGTTAATCCCTTGTTAATACCCTCAACGGTTTTGTCAAAGATGAATCGTATCGCGTCTCGATAATTCGCCAGCGTCTCACCAACTTCGTTAATACCAACGATCGGTCGCGTGTGTCCCCCAACGAGTACCGAGGGCTGTTCATTGAGCATGGCGTCGATTGTCTCTGCCCAACTATGCACGTCGCGATAACCCGACCCTCTGATCGGATACAGGTTGGGCCAGGACTTATAAAAGTTGTCACCGGAGAACACGACCTGCTCAGCGGGATACCACACATACAACCCATCCTTCGTCTCGCCATCGGCAGCGACAAGCTCAAGATCTACCCCGGCAAGTGAAAGACGCGTGCGATCACCGGTCGCAAAATGCGTCGGCTTTGCGCCATATGCCGATTCGAAAACCGCACCGCCTTGGTTTGGCCAGTAGGGTTTAGCAATGCCATTATTGATGCGCTGCTCTGGCTCGAGCATAAAGCCGGCCTGCATCGCACCGCGCTTGCGCTGCTGTCTGATACCCGCCTCCCGCAAGGTATTGGGCTCATCCTGAAATCCCTCGCGCACCCATACCGGCACGTTGTCAGAGTCGACGAACGCAGCAAGACCACCAAGGTGATCTGGATGTCCGTGAGTGATTATGATTGCAGAGATCGGCTTGTCACTGATCTCACGAAAATCCTCGCGAATTTCAGCGCCACTGACCGTATCGATACCAGTATCGATGATGACCACGCCCTGCTCGCCAACAATCATGCTAACTGGCGATACCGCATAGCCCACCGCCACATAGACCCTGTCGGAAACTTGAATGATCTCTTTTTCGAACTCAGCGTTGCGCTGTTCTAGTATCTCTAAAATCTCGGTTTCGGCTACCAATGAACCGCAGCTCAGAAGGAAAGCCAGTGCGCAAAGCCGCTGAATCAACATCAACACGTTCATCATTAAGGATTTCCAAGCAACAACTCGTAAAACAAAAAAATGCCCGGGGCTGGGCGCTATTCAAGCGCTTAGCCCCGGTAGGATCACCATTAGAAGTCTAGACCGAACGAAACACCATAGGTCCGAGTTGACGCGTTGGTAACGCGGCACAGGACATTCATATGGATATCACCCCTCGGGTTGGTAGCGTTGTTCAGAATGTTGTTGCCGTCATTGATCAGTATCGCGCCGCAGAATTCCTCACCCGTGAGGTTATTGCCATAAAGTGACACGTTGTACTGCTGCTCGTTTCCGAACCGATAGGCCACGTTGGCACTCAGAAGCGTAAACGCCTCCTGCGTCAGCTGATCTGTCACTTCAGTTAGACCGCTTGTTTGAGTCACTTTCACTTGGTCTCCGGTATGAGAGACGTTCGCAGTAAGGGTCAAGTAGCTCCCATTATCGAGTGTGAACTCCTGCTGGGCGAGTACGTTGAACGACAGGTCGGGAGAGTTGGCAAGCTCTGCGCCTTCTACAAATTCGCTATCTTCCGCGTCGGTAACTTCCGTATCCAACAAAGATATACCGGCCTGCAAGTACAAGCCGTTGTCACCGCCGTATCGAATATTGGCGTCGAAACCGGTGATTTCTGACTCCGGCGCATTATCCAAAATCGGGATACCACGGCCTGTGACGAACTGCTGAAGGTTCTCGTAGGTGTAGTGGAATGCCGCAGCGTCAAACTCTACGCGACGGTCCCAGGCGCTACCTTTATAGCCGATCTCCCACACTTCCAATGACTCTGGTTCCAAGCGAGTTTCCTCAAGCCCGGACTCAACGTTGGGAATCGGAACCAGCGCGTAAACGGGTCGAATATCGAGTGCCGACCCTTTAAAGCCCAGGGAGTTACTCACGTACAGCATTGAATTGTCAGACACAGCCCAATCCAGCTTTACGGTGTAACCGATGTCGTCGTTATTAAGATTCTGGGTAACCTGTCGCGCTATCTCATAACCATTGTCGTCATAGTCGGGACCACCGGGGTTCTGAGCACGCACCAGCGCGTCAACTTCATCTTTAAAGTACAGGTTCGAAGTGGGGGCTCCCGCCACGTTTGGTGACGATGGCAGATAATCTCCCTCAATCTCTTCATCAGACCATCGAATTCCTGCCGTCAGTGTTAGTGTTTCTGAGAGATCGTACTCCCCTTGGAAATAAACACCCAGATTGGTCTTGGTGTGATCGAGCTGAATATTAGGAATCTCAACCCCGTTGCGGAACGCACCACGCGCACCTCGTAAGCCCGTGTAGGACTCAGCGTCGTCATCGAGATAGTAAACGCCCGCTATCCAACGAAACTCCTCCTCAGCACTAGAGACCAGACGAAATTCCTGTTGGAAGGTGTCACGATCGTCTTCCTGATAAGACTGAAGACCCAGCGTAGGTCCACCATCATTATCGTTGGCGTTGCGGAACTGCAGATTGTCATAGGACGTGATGGAGTTGAAAGTAGCCCAGGGTAGTTCGTAGTCAAACTTCAGGTAGCCGCCCATGGTTTCCAAGTCTTCAAAACCAATATCCTGAGTGTTTTTAGTCCAGTCATTGGTTGACGGATTTCCGGCTGGCTCACCGGTACCGCCGCCATCACGACTCAGACAACTTGTGCTTTGCCCAAAATCGACCACACCCAGAGGTGCCTCCGAGCAAAGACCACCGGAACCGTCAGCTGACCGCGTACCGACCGCGCGGATTGCCGTACTGTTGTTCTCGGATTTCATCCCATGGACATTGAAGGTCACTGTCGAGACATCGGAAGGCGCCCAAAGGAACGTCGCTCGGATATTCTTCAGATCATCATCACCATAATTTCTGCCATCACTCATAGACGTGAACGCACCGTCATCGTTGATGCTTTGAAAGGCGACACGCCCCGCGAGGGAATCGGTGATGTCAAAACCGACCGCACCATCAATTTCCATGTGGTTGTAATTACCGACACGCACTCTCGCTGAGCCATGAGTGCCTGCACCAAGCTCGGGCTTGTTGCTGATGTAGTTAACCGCACCGCCGGTCGTATTGAGACCAAACAGTGTGTTTTGAGGCCCTTTTAACACCTCAACCCGCTCCATGTCGTAGAGAGCAGCGCGCGCATAAAAACCACTGGTGAGCGTTATGCCATCAAAATACTGACCAACGGCAGAAGCCGCTGTCAGGTGAACGTCTGCTGTACCGACACCGCGTAAAAAGTAATTGCGATTAGATCCCGCCTGATTCTGCACCGAAAGACCCGGAGTGATGGCAACCAACTCGCTGGCGTTAGTGATTCCCAGGGTTTCCATGGTTTCACCGGTAAAAGCACTGACAGCTACCGGCACATCCTGTAGCGACTCAGATCGCTTCTGCGCTGTAATAACGACTTCTTCCAGGGCAGCGAATGCAGATTGCTGTGTGAAAGTGGCTGCGAGAATTGCGCATGCCAGTACGGATCTCTTTGCGTGAATCGGGCTCATTGTGTCGCCTCTACCTATTGTTTGATTAGAATTATGGTCTTTCCATGCCACGTGCTAGTCAGAGCTTTGGGCATCTTGCAAGCGACTTTAATTGTTTGAAGGATTAATGATAATAATCTCCAGCGAGCTCTCACTATTCTCGAATCGTGAACGCTGGGTAGTTCCAGCAGGCCTATAATAGCCGCTCTCTTAAACAGTGAATTCGCCTATCCCGCCACTCGCTAGACGGAGTTGAATGACCGCTTTTGCAAAGATCTTTGGGGTGCTTCGGCGACTGCGATCCCAACGCAAGCGCGCCATCATTTTGGGCGCAGGAAGCGCCGAATATAATCTGTATCGTCGCCTTGAACGCGAGCGAGAATATGACGTGCTGTTCTTCATCGACGAAGAGCCGTGGAATCACCGTACGAAAATCGGCAGGGCCGAACTGCGATACCCAGCAGAACTTGCCGCGCTGTGTGAAAACCACCGGGTAGACGCCGTCTTCTACTGCGATGCCGCCAAAGCCCAAGAGCTGCCTACGCTCAACTGTGAGGTGATTAAGCACGATGCCTAAACCGACACCACGCAACCTTATAGTTGCGGCAAAGGCCTGGGTTACGCCACACCTGTTGCGCGTCACACTCACCGGTGATGATCTGGCAGACTTTCCCGAAGGTAGCGAGTCTGCCAACTGTAAACTGGTACTCGAAGATGGATTGGGTGGCGCGATATCCCGAACGTATACTGTTAGGCGTTTTCGGAAAGCCCATAAAGAACTCGACATCGATTTTTTCATTCACGACCAGCCTGGTCCAGCGTCCAGCTGGGCCACTAATGCCGCGCCGGGAGACACCATCGTATTCAAGGGGCCCTCCTCGCCTAAGCTCGTCAATACCGATAGTAACTGGGTGCTTCTCGCTGGCGACATGAGTGCAATGCCGGCGCTGGAAGCAAATTTAGAACGGCTACCAAGCGACACAAAGGGCATCGTCGTTTTTGAAATTGTTAGCCCAGAAGACCAAAGGGACATTGCAACACCCGATGGCATCGAGGTTCGCTGGGTTCTAAACCCACATCCCGACCAACCAAACGATGTGCTGTATCAGGCCGTATCCGCGATTTCTTTACCCGACGGACAGGTGGCCGTATGGATTGCAGGCGAGTCCGGCTGCATCAGACGGTTGCGTCGCTATTTCAAGAGTGAAATGAACATCGAAAGAAGCCATTTTTATGGCAGCGGGTATTGGCAGATCGGTCTCACTGAAGATGCTCACCAAATCGTTAAACGAAGCGAGGTGACGGAAACTTAAATGCTTTTCTAACAAGGCCTAGCGCCGAAAGCCTTAGGCGGAACCTCTGGGGGTCTTATTCACCTTGTCCCCGATGAAGTCCACGTAATCAAGAATTCCCTGGGGGCTTGTGCGCGCAAATGCACACGACGAAATCCATGCCGCAAAAATTCGGTGATTAGCGCCAATCAGAAAATGCGCTGGCTCGCAGAACAGCGGCATCTCCTCTTCCTTCGCCTGTGACGAAATGAACACGCCCAGTTCTCGAGCTTTATCCAAAGGCATTTCATAGCCGACTCGAAGATGACGGATATCCAACCTCTCAGAAAACTCCTCCGCCCGCTCACGTGTATCGGCACTTACCGCCACCACCGACACCTGCCGCTCACTGAACGCGTGAAGAAGCCCATCGAGTTCCGTAAGATGTCGAACACATTGATGACACCACTTACCTCGATAAATATTCAGCAAGGTAAATCGACCGGTCACCTCGTCGCGACTTCGCCAAGTTTCACCATTGAGCAGCTTGAACTCAATTTCGGGGATCTCCCCCCCAGTCCGACGCCATGCGTCCATCAGTTTCTACCCTTCAAGAACCCATCTGCACTGTCACCCATTTCAAATCAGTGAGCGCATCGATATCCGCTTCAGTCCCTTCTCGGCCAAAGCCACTGTCACCGACACCACCGAAGGGCACGTGCGCCTCGTCAGTGATAGAAGGACCATTGATATGCACCATTCCTGACTTAATTTCTTTCGCGTAGCGCAGAGCCGTATTGAGGTCATTGGTGTAAATGGCCGCGCTGAGGCCATAGCGGGAATTGTTTGCCGCTTTTAACGCCTCATCGATGTTCTCGACCTGATAGATGCTGACAAGCGGGCCGAATGTCTCCTCAGCAAAGCATTCCATTTCTTCCGTGACGTTGACCAGCACTGTCGGCTCACAACGATTACCCTGCCAGTTTCCACCAACAAGTATTTTGGCGCCTTTTTCCTGCGCATCACTGATGTGCTGCTTAATACGCGCTCGCTGTCTGTCGCTGATGATGGGCCCGATTATTGTTCCCGGGTCGCGCATCTCGCCCATACCCAATTTTGAGACCACTGCTTTGTAAGCATTGATAAACTGGGGATAGACGCCTTTTTGCACATAAATTCGGCTCGAACTGATACACGCTTGTCCCTGATGCATGAACATTCCGCGGACCGCGCCCTGAACGGCATCGGTGAGGTTCGCGTCATCGAGTATTACTAACGGATTCTTACCACCCAGCTCTAAGGTCACGTGTTTGTTGTCCTTCGCGCAGAGCTGCTGAATATGTTTACCCACAACCGTCGAACCGGTGAAAGTGACCGACTTCACCAATGGATGAGTCACAAGTGAGTCACCTATCTTGTAACCATCGCCAGCAACGACGTTGACAGTACCCGGTGGAAAACCCGCCTCCGACAGTAACTGGGCAAATTTCAATGCAATGACCGGCGTATGCTCGGAGGGCAACAAAACCACCGAGCTGCCTGTAGCCAAAGCATTGGCGCACAGCCGACTGGCTTTGATGAGCGGGACATTAAACGGCGTAATAACCGCGACAACGCCTCGTGGCTCTCGCCAAGTCAGACTGAGCCGCCCGGGGTAGTCGCTGGGTAGCGTCTCGCCGCTAACACGACGCACCATCCCAATCGCTGCGCGAATAAAACTTACCGCTTTGCCGGTCTCAAACTGCGCTTTAGTGAAGGTTGATCCCGCCTCGTCAATCAGAAGACTCACGAACTCGTCCCGCCGCTCTTCCAACAATGCAGCGGCCCGGGCCAACCATGCCTCGCGATCGTTGACGGACGTCTGTCGATAGGACTGGAATGCTTCGTGGGCGGCGCTGACCGCTCTATCCATTTCCGCAGGTGAACCGTCAGAAACCTCCGCGAAAGGACTGTCATCAATTGGATTGACTACTATGAATGTAGCGCCATCAGCTGAAGCGCAGGTTTCGTTGTTGATCCAATGACCAAAGACGTCGTTCGGTGGTGTAGCCACGATGTACTGCTCCTGTTTAGTAAGACAATGCGCCGCCATCGACATTGACGCATTGGCCCGAGATAAAATCGCTGTCTTCGCTGGCTAAAAAGTACATCGTGCCAAGAAGATCATCGGGGACCATGTCACGTTGAATGATGCGCATGTTCTGAGTTGCGGAACGTGCCCCGTCGTACTGCTTGCTCGCGGCCACACCCTCGCTTTCGGTCAACCCGACCATGATGCAATTGACGTACACATTGCTAGATCCCAGCTCCCGCGCCAGCGCACGGGTCTGTCCCACAACCGCACCTTTAGATGCCACGTAATGGCAGAACATGGGCGCGCCTCGTAAGAATGTCCCCGAGGAGATATTGATGATTTTTCCGCGCCCGTTCTTCTTCATGCTGGGCACAACTGCCTTCGTCGCCTGAAAGGGGCCGCGGGCATTTACCTTCATCACCGCATCCCACTCTTCGTTACTGAGCTCCGTGAACGGCTTAAACTGTATCGATGCGAAAATGGCGGCGTTGTTGATCAGAATTTCGATCGGACCGAAATGTGCCTCGGTTTCGGCGACAAGCTTATTCAAGGACTCATCATCGGTAACGTCAGCCACGACTCCCATAGCTTCACCGCCAGAAGCGTTAATTTCATCAACGACAGCCGACGGATCGGCGAGATCACACACCACGACCCGGGCGCCTTCAGAGGCCAATCCTTTCGCATAGGCCGCGCCGATACCCTGAGCGGCGCCCGTCACTACCGCAACCTTTCCCGTGAGTCTATCCATGATTAAAAATCCCTTTTGCGTCTAGATACCAATAATGGTTTTTACTTCCGGCCAGCTCTGCTCGCCAAATGTTTTGAGATCGTCAGTGAGCTTTTCTGGACACCAATCCAGAAACGCCTCCTTGAATCGTGGTCGTGCCTTGATCGCCTCAAACCAACGCTCCACCTCGTGCAAGCGACCTACCCACATTCCTGACATGCTTAACATATCCAGTCTGTTTACATAGGGTGCGAGGCCGACATCCGCGAGCGAAAAAGTGTCGCCCGCTAGCCATTCGTGATGGGCTAGCGCTTCGTTCATCTTTTCCAAGTAGTTGTAATACAGGCGAATCGTGTCTTCGATACCCGGTGCATTGAACCCTTGGCGAACGATCTCCTGCTTACGCGCTTTCCATTTGGAGGTTACCGACTGGTCAGGCGTGCTTTGGAGAAACTCATCAAGTTTCTCAGGGGGCAACCGCAGCACGATGTGCCGGTGGCAGCATACAAACGTAAGCTCACCACACGCTGGGTGAAGCTGCTCATCAACAGCTTTGGTCCACATGCGCATCTGCGCGCGGCCATAGGGGTCATCCGGAATGAGATGCGGCCCAGTGAATTCATCATCGACGTACTCGCAGATTACGGTGGACTCGTTGAGAACCTTGCCGTCATGAACTAACGACGGCACCACAGCCTTTGGGTTAATAGCCCGGTACTCATCGGTGAACTGTTCACCCGCAAGAATATCGATGTAGTGAGATTTATCGACCTCCACACCTTTCTCGGCCAGTGCAAATCGAACCTTCGCCGCGCAAACCGACGAACCATGGTGATATAGCTCAAGCATTTAACGTGTTACTCCCATGTCAGAGGGCCAATAATCAATAACCCCTTTTTTAAAACTTTCACGGGCAGCAAGACGCTCTGCCCAATCATGCAAATTGGCGTACTGCTCAAAAGAAAAGCCGGCCAAGCGTTCAAGAGTGAAATGCAATGGTATCCACGCTATGTCGGCCAATGAATATTGGTTCCCCGCGATCCATTGGCCGTTTGCCAGCGTCGTGTCCAACGTTTTGAAACATTCATGGAGGATGCCCGACGCACCGTCCACTTCCGCCGGCGAAAATCCGGTGGTCGTACTCCGCCGATGAAACTCCAACAACTCAGGATTCGCCTGCAAATTACGATACCGTTCATCTTCCTCGCTATCGTGGGCCATGTTCTTACCCACGCGCTTAGCATAGATATACGTCTTGACCGCTTTCACATGGATCTCAACGGCCTTTCGCAACCAGTAGTACATAGTTGCCCGATCTGCTTCGTCGTCAGGTTTTAACGCGGGCGAGGGAAACGTATCGTCCAGATAATCAACAATGTCGTCAGACTCGATGATCACCACACCATCGTGGACTAGCGTCGGAACCAACCCGTTAGGGTTGATACCGAAATACTCAGGCGTGATGTGCTCCTTGGCCAACAAATTGAAATGATGGCTTTCCCACGGCACCCCCTTCTCTTCCAGCACCATACGAACACGCATGGAACAGTTGGAGATGCCGCTGTGGTAAAGGTGAACTCCCTGGAAGGCGAGTACTTCCTCATTTGTTGGCGTAACGATGCCCATCAGGTTGCCCTCAGAGCGCTAGTCGCAATCAAAAGACCTCCATGCCGTTGAACACCTTCCCGAGGTGTACGCATGACAAAAAGTCGTGATGATGCAGCTCGACGAAAAAACCCCCGTCTTAATTGCACCATTAATAGACCCTCGAATTATCGTTATGTTTTTTGCTTTAGGTGGAGCCATGCTTGCTTAAAGCTCGGTCTGATAGTAGAAAGACTACAAACTGCAAACAATAGTGAGTTTTGATCACACAACATTCGCGTAACGAGAACAATAAAAATGGACGAACTCAAATCCATCAGATCATTTATAAAAGTTGTTGATGCAGGTAGTTTTGCCGAGGCGGCACGGCAAGAAGGCATTGCCAAATCGGTGATCACAAAGCGCATAAACCAGCTTGAGTCACACATGGAAATGGAGCTACTTCAGCGCTCCACTCGAAAAATGTCGCTCACCGATACGGGAGCCAGCTTTTACGAGCGTTGCGTGCGAATCGTTGGGGATTTGGACAGCGCGAAGTCGGCAGTGAGCACAATGGAATGGGGGCTAACAGGCAAATTCCGTGTTAGCTGTATATCGTCGTTCACCGCCACCTGCCTCGCTCAGGACTTGTGTGAGTTCGCTCGGGACCATCCGGGCCTCAGCATCGACTTTCAACAGCACGACCGATTTTGTGACCCCGTCAACGAAGGTTTCGATGTGTGTGTGCAAACCGGAAGTCCGCCCACGGGGGTTCTGGAAGCAACCGAGATTATGCCGGTTCGCCGCCTGTTGGTTGCGAGTCCAAGCTACATCGAAAAATTCGGTATTCCGACAACACCAGACGAACTCGTCGATCACCGATTTGCGCTCAACAACTACGTAACGCCCGAGCTCAAAGTGAATCTGATAAAACAAGGGCAAACGACTGAGATTCCAATCGAGCCCGTAATACTGGCGAACAACATATGGATGCTCCATGCTGCAGTAACGGGGGGTGACTGTATTTCAATGATGCCCGTGTTCTTCATTGAAAAAGAAGTCATGTCAGGAGAACTGGTGCCGTTAATGACTGACTACAATGTTCGTAATACGTCACTGCGCGCCTACTATCGTCACTCACAGTATGTGCCTATGAAGGTGCGAATTTTTGTTAATTTTCTTCGACGAAAATACGGCGAGCTACCGCCCTGGGACCAGCGTCTGCAAGAAAGAATGCCTGAGCTCAATTTACGCTAAGTAATTTGTCTGTCCTAAAACCCAACTGGGTAAGCTATTACCACCTTCAATACCAACTGGGAGCGGGCTAAATTCGATGCTGTGATGCAAAGGCGGATGGAGACTTCCCGACACGTTTTTTGAAGAACCTCGAGAAATATGCGCTGTCCTCAAACCCTAGTTCATAACCGATATTAGTAATCGGCATGGCGGTATGAACGAGATAGCGCTTGGCCTCCTCCACTAACTGACGATGAATATAGCCGAGGGGACTATCGCCCACTACCGCACGACAAATTCTGTTCAGCCTACGCTCGCCAATCCCCAATTGTTGGCAGTAGTCGGCAACTGGCAGGTGATTTGTCATATTGCTAGCGACCAATCCTCGAAAGTTTTCGAAACACCTCCCCTGATCATCCATCGACTTCAACTCGCCCTTTGGCGGATCAATGCGATCTAACTGCACGAACAAGAGTTGCATGAGGGCACCGAGGGCTTGTCGGAAACCCGCTCCGCGCTGGGAGGCCTCGGTCTCGATTGCGCCAAACAATTCGAGTAGCCAAGCGTGCGCCCCGTCAGCCCCCGTCAGCGTAATGATTTGAATCCCATCGGAACGATGAGGCAGAGCACCTAATCCCCCGTCAGCCAAGACGCCTCGAAGAAAACCATCCGCAACAGAGATCATGGTGCCCCGGGCACGTGCCCCGTAGCTAAAGCCATGCACCTTACCCACTGGCACAACAACAACACAGGGTCCGATAAGTGTAAGCCTCTCGAACTCGAGCACGGCGTCAATTTCCCCTTCGTCGAGGAGGAATAACTGCCATAACTGATTATGCCGATGAGGTCTGATCTCCCAGTTTTGTTCTGAAATTCGGGAGAATAGGGCCTGACAGTGAACCAACTGTACGTTACCCGCGGGCTTTTCTTCGCCATATAAGTAGTAACTCGGTACTTCAGAAATCGGCACAACGCCCCCACCAGCGTCTGATTTATCCAATTATATGCAGTGATTGTGCATTCTCTGCAACTTATCTCGTCACTAACATCAAGTCCGCCGGTCGGGCGAACACCGCTGGCGATTCGCGTCAGAAGCTTCAGGGGGAGCGTGGAAGCGTAGTCAACGAACAGTTTGATCACTGGTTGCTAAGTACGATCACCGCAGATCCTATGCCTACGGCCAAAATCGATCACACCACATGGTTGCGCGAGACGGGTTCGGAGGGGATAGAGACTGTGATGTGGCTCATCATGCGGGGCGACTTATCAGAACAGGTGAACGAGATTTATCGCTTCACTCACTGCCCAGCATCAAACACTAACTACGGCATGACAATTCTTGGAAATGCTGACTAGTCACCAGCGCTGTCTGTCTACACGATTAAGATAAGACGAACGCGAAAATAACTACAACAAGAGGTAGGTAACAATGAACGAATTTTCTCAGGGCTGGAAGCCGCTGGTCGCCGCCACGGTCGGAACCATGTGCGGCATTTTCACTCTCACAAACTACTCACAGGGGTTTTTTGTGGGCCCGGTTACCGCCGAGTTCGGATGGAGCCCCCCTCAGTTTTTCCTCAGCTTCACCGTGATGATGTGTCTCGGGCTTATCACAGGTCCATTAGTCGGCTCCCTTGTTAAAGGCTACGGACTCAGAACCGTGGGCATCGTTGGACTCATTGGGCACTCTCTGGCCTACGTCGCGCTGTCCTTTAACACGGGATCACTCACGCTCTGGTATCTCAGCTGGGCTGCCCTCGCTTTTCTGGGGGCAGGCTCGCTTCCAATTGTATGGACAGGCGTACTCAATGGGTGGTTCGAGAAACACAAGGGTAAAGCCATCGGTATTACCATGACAGGCACCGGTATCGGCGCTTTTTTACTGCCACCCTTTGTAGAGATGATGATCTCTGATTACGGCTGGAGGGCGGCTTACCAGGGCGTCGGATTCGCTGCCATGCTGATATCACTGCCTATCGTGATTGCATTGTTTAAAGAGAATAAGGCTCAAGAAGGCGCTAACCCTGAAGCCCAAGCCGCAATCATACCCCGTAAGTGGGGCATGACCCGCTCCGAGGCAATGAAAACCCCGCGCTTCTGGTTATTGGGAACGGTTCTGTTCCTCACCGTCATTGTGGTTGTCGGCTTTCTCTCTAACTTTCCGCGCATCATGGGCGAACAGGGTTTTGATCGCAGCGCCATAGCCGGAATCGCGTCTGTTTTGGGAATCACTGTAATTGTGGGTCGTCTCCTTGTCGGCATACTCGTTGATAAATTCTGGGCGCCTGGGGTTGCCGCAGTGTTTTTTCTGTTACCAACGCTCGCGCTGGTGCTTCTGGTTAGGGGGGACGTGAGCGCGTCAACAGCCATTGTTATTGCGATCTTGATGGGACTGGCCGCTGGCGCGGAGCTAGACTTACTGGCCTATCTCACGAGTAGATTTTTCGGCCCTGATCATTACCCCGAAATCTTCGGCGCCATCATTGCTTTCTTCACGGTGGGCGCCGGTATTTCGCCACCCATTTTCGGCGCCGTTGCTCAAGCGACAGGTGGCTACGCGACAATACTCTCTGCGGCGATCGGCGTGCTTGTGGTCTGCATTGCGATGTTCTTGGCCTTGGGGCGTTACCCAGACGAAGCACAGTAAAACACTAAGACAGGGCTATGACGCCCACCTCTGGCGCACTAGTATCAAATCAGGCGCCGAAAACCGTGGGCTCTACGCAGCCCACGGTACTCCGTTTACTCCTTTGACATGCTGTGGATGTAGATGACCAGACCATTGATTTCTCTCACGGCACTTTCTGTATTTTCTGCAGTTTCTCCGCTGTCGGCGTTTGCTGCACCTCCGCTCATCAGCACCGCCGACAGCAGCCAAGCAAATGTCTCAACGCAGGCAAGCGGTCAACAAGTAGCACCCAACATCCTGCTTATCGTCGCCGACGATCTTGGCTATTCAGATGTCGGCGCTTTCGGTGGAGAAATCGAGACTCCCGCTATTGATGATTTGGCCGCAGCCGGCACGACGTTTAGTAATTTTCATGTAACGCCCGCGTGTGCAATGACACGCGCACAGCTCTTAACCGGGCATGACCATCACCTGACTGGCTTGGGCTCCTTTCCCAAAGTCGGAGCCCCGAATCAACGCGGGAAGCCAGGCTATGAGGGGTTTCTTAACCAACGTGTAAGCACGGTGGCTGAAGTGCTTAAGCCGGCTGGGTATACCACGCTCTTTTCGGGAAAGTGGCACTTGGCCACGGGCGACAGGAGCTCACCAACTACACGTGGATTTGATCGCAGCTTCGATTTTACCGCGGGTAACACCGACCACTTCGCAATTACGACAAAACCTATTCTTGACGGCAAGCTCGCTGAAAGCGTGCCCGATGACTTCTTCTCTAGTAATGCAATTACCGACGCGATGCTAGGGTTTATAAATGAGCATGAACCCAGCAAACCGTTCTTTGCTTATCTGTCCTTCAACGCGCCCCATTACGCACTCCAGGCGCCCGACGACGTGATCGATAAGTATGCGTCGAAATACGATGCGGGATACGCGCCAATCCAACGTCAACGTCTCAACGCTATGCGGCAAAAAGGCCTTATCGCTGACAGCCCGCCCCCGTCTCGAATGGTCAATCTCGAGCACCGTTGGGCGGCACTTTCGCACAGCGAACAGCAGATCCAAGCCCGAGCAATGGAAGTCTATGCCGCGATGGTCGATAACATGGACCAAAACATCGAGCGGGTTATTCGTCACCTGAAAACCACCGGGCAATACAGCAACACGTTGATCATATTTATGTCTGACAACGGCGCTGCGAAAACCGGCATGGCCACTAATATCGTAAAACTTGGCGCTAAGAAACTCGCGAAACAGCTTCGCGTCGCAGGTAAGGAAGTCGACAATTCGCTCAAGAACATGGGTAGAAAAGGCTCTTGGGTCGCCTATGGCCCGGCGTGGGCGGAAGTCAGCAACACACCATTTCGACACTTTAAACATACTACCTCAGAGGGCGGCATCAGGGTTCCGTTAATCGTGGGAGGCGGCTATCTCCAGCAAGCCACCTCACTTAATCATCACTACGCATCTGTCTTGGACATCGTCCCTACGCTGCTGGACGCCGCTAACGCACCCTATCCTTCGACGGCGCCGAATGGTGATAGCTCACTGCCACTAGGCGGCCACAGCATTCTTCCTGCAACGTTGAGCAACTCGCCGATTCAGCCAACTGGCGAAATCCAAGGCTGGGAGCTAGCAGGCGATCGCGCGTTGTATCACGCACCCTGGAAAGCAGTGTTTCTGCTTAACCCTGCTGGAAATGAAAACTGGGAACTCTATAAGCTGGACGAGGATCCGTTCGAACACCAAAACCTGGCAAGTGAGCATACGAAGAAGTTGGCTGAACTCGCGGAGCTGTGGCAGCAATACGCCGAATCTACGGGTGTCATTCTTCCAGAGGGGCGCAATGTGATTAAGTTGCTGATCAGCGATGAGCCACTGCCTGATGACTTCAATGCAGTTATCCAGCAAGACCCTATAGACCAACAGCGTTGAAAAGAGGTTAGTCAGTTGGCAGCGGCTCAGCCGGTCGAATGCGGAACGGTCCCTCTGGCAACACCACATTGTTGGCCTCGACATACCTTTCCCATGCCTGCTTGAGCACCTCAAGTTGCTCTGGGAGAGCGTTCGC
Source organism: Luminiphilus sp. (assembly GCA_965657905.1). Lineage (GTDB taxonomy): Bacteria > Pseudomonadota > Gammaproteobacteria > Pseudomonadales > Halieaceae > Luminiphilus. The sequence continues at coordinate 70,755 of CBFHPT010000005.1, forward strand.
AAGATCATTTTGCTCACCCGGATCGGCAACCAGATCAAACAGCATCCATTGGTCATCTCCAGGGGGCTTGGGCACCCGAACGGCCTTCCAGTCATCGACCTTGATAGCACGATGCCCCCATATCTCGACTCCTAGGTATTGATCGTCGTCACTCGTAGAGTCCGTCTTATCCGACATGACCGCGGCAATGCTACGTCCGGTAAATTCACCAGCGCGCGCACTGATGCCAGCGAGTTCCATGATTGTCGGGGCAAAATCAGTAATGCTGATCGTTTCGCGGGAGAAGCGCCCGGGGTTCTCGATGTGCGCCGAGGAAATAATCGCGGGCACGCGGATACCACCTTCGAAGGTTGAGCCCTTGTAGCCGCGAAACGGTGTACCACTCACCCATCCCCAGCCGCGATCGAACAATGTAAACGATCCTGGCTTACCCATATTCTCTAGGGCGTTATCAAACGTCGCAGCATGGTCGCGCACAGGCGGAGGCGCATGCTCGGTATCCCAACTGTCGGGGCCATTATCAGAAATAAAGATAATGACGGTATTCTCCGCCAAAGCTTTGTCCTCAAGGTACGCAAGGACTCGCGCGATCTCCTGATCCATCACCTGAATCATGCCAGCATAGATCTCCATCACGCGGGCAGATCGCCGTTGGGCATCGTCATCGAGTTGGTCCCAGGGGGGTACACCGTTGGGACGTGGTGCGACGCTGGCATCAGTTTCGATCAGACCCAAGGCCCGCTGGCGTGACAGTCGCGCTGCTCGTAGTTCGTCGTACCCTTGATCGTAGAAACCTGCCAACTGATTGACATGATTCTTGGGAAGCTGCAATGGCCAATGCGGAGCGCTAAAGGCCAGATAAGCGAAGAAAGGCTTGTCAGTGCTCGCCGTGACCTCGAGCCCCTCAATCAACTCAGAAACAAAATTCGTACTCGAGTAGAAGTCATCCTCAAGCTCGGGGTTTAACTCACCATTCTTGCGATAAAGCAGTCGGGGCCGGTGGGCGTCCGGCCCCACACGGTCCGAATAATGACTCCCCCCTCCAAAACCGAAACTGAAGGCGTGGTCGAAACCCCGCGCGCCCGGACTAAGATCTCGCTCCATTCCAAGGTGCCACTTGCCCGCCATCACCGTCCGGTAACCTTGCTCGGAAAGACGTTCGGCGATCGTTGGCACCTCCCGTCTAAGATGGCCCTCATAGCCAGGTAATCCCAGCTGGTTGTCTGCGACAGTCTCTGCCATGTTTCCTATGCCGGCGATATGGTTATCCATACCCGTCATCAGCATTGCTCGGGACGGCGAGCACGTTGGTGCCGCGTAGAAGTTCGTGAACGCAACACCACTCTTAGCAAGTCGACTTATTGTTGGCGTTTCAATTTCTGCGCCAAAAGGCTCGATATCTGAAAACCCCATGTCGTCGGCGACGACAAGCAAGATATTAGGACGTCGATCGACGGAAATATCCTGATTGGCCGCGGGCTTCTGATCACCCCGTTGAGTCTCGACCGAACATGACGCAGCAACAGCGACCACAAGTATCAACATCAGGAAACGCATGCTCACATTCATTGGTTCTGTGACCTCAATGTAAAATAAAAAAACATGTACAGCTCAATACCAGCAGCTTTACTCCCGCCCTGTTTGATCTTGCCAAACCTTCCTGACCAACAGAAACGCGAATTAGCGAACACTATGTTCTCGCTTTAGAACGTAGTTACACCCAATTCAAACCCCATCGATGGAAACACATCGATTGCCGAAGCCGTGCAAGCGGCCGTAACAAGAAACGCTGGATTACACGACGCTCTACTGAGTGGCATAACTGCGAAACGCGTTGCTCAGAAAAGTAAGCGTGCGCTGCTTCGCCAAATACGCCTGCTCCTGCCGGTAGCTCGGTCGAGAGGCGTTGACAAATGCATGCCCGGCGCCCTCGTACTCGAAGTACTGATCGATTGATCGGCAGCTGTTACTGATCACCTCTCGAGCATCGGCATCGATCATTGGATCATCGACGCCAAGGTGAAACTGGCATGGCGCGCTGGGTGGCGCATCCTCACAATACTTAGCGACATTGGTGCCGTAATAGCTGACTACCGCTTGCACGCGGCAATTCTGCGCGGCCCAGTATGCCAAACCACCTCCCCAGCAGTAGCCGACAAGCGCGACACCCTGTCCGCTATCAGCATGTGCAATCGCTGCTCTGATATCGGCCTCGAGCACGGGGTTTTGAAGTTGATTTTTCATTGCGCGAGCTTGATCGGTATCATCGTAATCAATGACGCAATTGGGCTGAATTCGGTCGTAGAGCGCTGGCACGACCACGTTATACCCCTGAGCCTGAAATACATTGGCAAGCTCACGAAGCGCAGGAGTAATTCCGAATATTTCCTGTAGCAGAACAATGCCCGGTGCTTCTGCACCTGCACCCGTCTCGGTTACCGGCGCCCAATAGGCCGATTGCGCGTGCCCATCGTCTGCAATAATTTCAGTCCATAAACCCATGATGTCGGCTCTTTTTATTTAATTGTGGGAGAGACATCCTCTCCACCCGTCACGCTATTCTTCGCTGAATAACTTTACGGGTTAAGAAACCTCAAGATTTGAACTCTCGCGCTCAAGCTAAGCTAGGCTAAGCTAAAAGCGTCCGTTTTCTCAGGAGTTCTCCAGAATAATCAGTCCTGCTGCGGTGTTGGACGCCGGCACGTGGAAGTGACGATAAACCTCTTTGGCATCATCATCGAGGGCACCGCGCATAATCAACCACATCACCAACTCTGCGCCTTCAGAACCCGCCTCTCTGAGATACTCCACATGAGGGATTTTCACGAGACGATCGACGTCGCGGGTCAAGTCATCGAGAAATGCAATATCAAATTCTGCGTTTACCAAACCCGCACGCTCCCCTTGAAGTTGATGTGACATTCCGCCCGTACCAAAGATGGCAACCTTAAGATTTTGGTCGAAGGAATCGACCGCCTTACGGATTGCCTTGCCCAACTGATAACAGCGATTACCGGTAGGCTGGGGATACTGAATAACATTGACACATAACGGTATCACCTTGCATGGCCACGCTTCTGGCTCACCACAGGTGATAGACAAAGGTACCGTTAGACCATGATCAACGGGCATCTCATTGACGATGGTCATATCGAATTCATCGAGAATCAGCGACTCCGCAAGGTGCCAAGCTAGCTCAGGATGCCCTTCGACCGCGGGCACCTTGCGCGGGCCGTAGCCCTCGTCAGCAGGTTCAAACTTTGGGGCCACACCCAGAGCAAACGTTGGGATCAGCTCAAGAGAAAATGCTGATGCATGGTCGTTGTAAACAATGATGACAACGTCCGGCGACTCCCTAGCCAGCCACTCGCGAACCGGCTCGTAGCCGTCAAACAGAGGCTTCCAATAGTCATTTTGGGTTTTTTTGTGGTCGACCGCGGCACCAATTCCGGGCACGTGCGAGGTACCAATACCAGCGAATAGATCAGCCATTGTTTTCCCACTCCGACGTAAATCGATTGCCATCGATAGGACGGCCACCATCAATCATCATTTTCTGAAATTCCGCAGCCTCAACACCGCTCATGAGCGCGCCGACTTCCTGCATATTCAGCCCATCAAAAATCGCAATTTTAAAGGTGTAATAGATGTTGCCCCCCAAGCGCAGCATCCCCACCCAATCCCGATCCAGCACCGCTCGTCGTTGCTCCGACGTCATCGGAAATTGATCGAGGTATGACTCTTCGTCCTCGCGAAACCGCTCGCGATTCTCAATTTTATTGAGCGACATACAGAACATATTAAGGTGATAACCCGCCATGGAATGTTGCGGGTCGAGCACGTATGTGCCGGGAATATCGCTGTAGGCTTGATCTGTTCTCATCTATCTGACACCAACGGTTGAGGTTTCGAAGTTTAACGACGGGTTTTAAACGCACTAATCAAGAGAAGTAGATATCCACTGAAGAAAAATAAATGGATCAGCGCAGCTAACTCTGCTCAGAGTGTCCATTCGTCTTCGCGCGGCATGCACCGGCGACCGACAACTTCGCATCGATATAACCGATGTCGCGAGACATTGAGCAGTTGGGCTCACTCGGCGCCCTCTAGCAAAAGCACCCCGGCGCCGGTATTAGAGATCGGCGCATGGTAATGCTTGTGTAAGCAATTCACCTTGTCGCCCAGCGCACCGCGCATCACTAACCACATAATGGTTTCAATTCCCTCGGTACCCGCCAATTCGATAATTGATGCCGTGCTTTGATCCGCAAACCAATCGGGATCATTAATGATGCTCTCAATGCACTCGAGATCGTAGTCAACATTGATAAGGCCAGCCCTTTCGCCCTGCAACTGATGCGACATACCGCCAGTACCAGCAATCACCACTTTCATGTCTTCCGGATAGGACTCAATAGCCACCTTCAACGCCTGCCCAAGCTTGTAGCATCGGCGAGCACTTGGTAGCGGGTGCTGGACCGTGTTGACAGCGAGCGGAATTGATTTGATCGGCCAAACTTCGTGATCACCAAACAGGACGCGCATCGGATTCACAAAGCCGTGATCCACCAGCATTTCCTGACAGGTACACATGTCGAATTCCTGACCAATAAGCGACTCAGCAACATGCCATGAAAACGCTGCATCACCGGTAAACGGCGAGGCAGGCTTCAATCCCCAGCCTTCATCCGCATTCTGGTATTCGTCGGCGCAGCCAATAGCAAATGCGGGCATCTTATCCAGAAAGAAGTTAAGACCATGGTCGTTGTAAACCACAACGATAAGGTCGGGCTGCTTCTCGGCCAGCCAGTCCTTGACAGGCCCGTAGCCATCGAAGAATCGCTTCCAGTAGTGCTCTTGGGTCACGCCGTCGCTAATCGCATTCCCAACCGCTGGAATGTGTGAAGTGGTGATGCCACCAATAATTTCAGCCATTCCAGTATCCACCTTCCTTTTCGAGTCGCTCTACGAGCCCTTCCCGCTTATCGAGAAGCTTCTGTTTAAATTCATCGCCGGTCACCCCTTGGAAAGCAGCACCCGCGTCCTGCACGCTCATGCCGCGGGGAATCGCGAATTTCGCCATGAAGTAGATATTTGCGCCGGATCGAAGCACCCCTAAAAAGTCCTGATTAACAACCAGCGCTTTCTGTTCGTCGGTTAATCCAAACTTCTCGCAATAGGCTTCCGGGTCAGCATCAAACGCTTTACGACACCGCTCTTCGTTGAACGAATAAAAGAGTTTGTTGAGTGCATAGGAATTATGTGCGCGCTGGCCGTCGAACACGTAGCTACCCGGGATGTCGTCATAGTCGTGCTTCTTCCAGGTCATTTACTCAAACTCCTCGGTGTCGATCTCAGCCTGCGTCGCCGCCGGATAACGTGATCCTGTCACAGACTGCTCATTGATCAGTTCAGACGCTCGCTCAAGGATGGCGGGAGCAAGGTCTAACTGACCTGCCGCCATATTTTCTTCTAGGTGTGCAACAGTTCGAGTGCCGGGAATCGGAATAATGTGTTCGCCCTGCTGCAGCAGCCAAACCAGCGCAAGCTGACCCGGTGTACACCCTGCCTCGTCCGCGAGCTGTGTTAACTCATCAAATAAACCCTGGTTCCGCTCATAATTTGGCGCCTGAAAACGCGGCATACCGCGTCGGATATCTTTCTCGGCCATCGCCGATGTGTCACCCACGCCACCACTTAGAAAGCCTCGCGCCAAGGGACTAAAGGCGACAAATGCCACATTTAATTCGAGGCACGCGTCTAAAACGGCAATCTCTGCGTTGCGCGTCCACAGCGAGTACTCGGTTTGCACCGCTGAAATTGGGTGAACTGAATGAGCTTTACGCAGGGTTTCTGCCGAGACTTCAGACAGGCCGATCGCGGCAATTTTGCCCTGCTCTACCATTTTTGAAAGTGCCCCTACGCTCTCCTCCACCGGTACAGACTTGTCCCAGCGATGCAGGTAATAAAGGTCGAGGTGGTCAGTCTTAAGGCTCTTCAAAGACTGCTCCAGAGTCTTTACCAGTGTCTCCGGCCGACCATCAATCACTCGCTTGCCGTCGACACCGGTCATGCCACATTTGCTTGCGAGGAAGATGTCGCCGCGACGATGGCTGAGCGCTTCCCCGACGAGCTGCTCATTACTCCCGAAACCATAGAGCGCTGCCGTATCGAAATGCCGCACACCGATATCATAAGCGTGATGCAGTAAGTGAATCGCGTCGCGCTTTTCCGGCGGATGTCCATAGGCGTGGCTGAGATTCATACACCCCAGACCAATAGCTCCGACGTTTTGGGCGTTTATGCTGCGTTGAGTCATCGTCACTGGCTTCAACCTACTAACTGTTGTTCCAGATCATGAAGAACCTTGTAGCAAGGCAGCACTTTGGCGACACTGGAATTCGGCTCTCTGCCCTGGGCAATGGCGGTAAAAAATTCGCGGTCCTGTAGTTCGATACCGTTCATAGAAACGTCTACCGCCGACACATCGACAACCTGCTCGCGCCCATCAACAAGATCATCGTAACGGGCAATGTAGGTGCCGTTGTCACAAATGTATCGGAAGAAGGTTCCCAGTGGCCCATCGTTGTTAAAGGACAGCGACAGGGTGCAAATGGCGCCGTTTTCAGCCTGCATCTGAATGGACATATCCAGCGCGATACCGAGCTCTGGGTGGGTCGGCCCCTGAATTGCGTTGGCTTTTACAATGGGCGATCCGGCCTGATAGGCAAACAAATCAACCGTGTGAGCCGCGTGGTGCCATAACAGGTGATCAGTCCAACTGCGGGCCTCTCCTTTAGCATTGATGTTCTTACGACGGAAAAAATAGGTCTGTACGTCCATCTGTTGAACGTTCAGCTCGCCTGCTGTGATGCGCTGGTGAACCCACTGGTGCGAGGGATTAAACCGCCGCGTATGGCCCACCATGCAGGTCAGCCCCGTCTCTTTCTGAGTCTGCATCACCGCCTCTGCATCGGCCCAAGTATCGGCAAGTGGAATTTCCACCTGCACATGCTTACCCGCTCGCATACATTGGATCGACTCTTTTGCGTGTTGCTGGGTGGGCGTGCATAGGATAACGGCGTCCGCCGCTGTCTCAGCGAGTGCAGTTTCAAGATCTACCGATACGTGGTCGATACCATATTGCTGGGCGACATCCTGGGTTTTTTCGAGGGTGCGGCCCACAAGCGATACAACCTCAACACCCTCGATATTCTTAATGCCATCAAGATGCTTGATACCAAAGGCGCCAGGGCCTGAAAGCAGTACTTTCATTGTTTCATTGCTCCTAATTCGTTGAATCTAAGCTCTTTATGCCCGAACTTCCTTACGCTGACACCTGCTCAGGCCAATACAGCCGCATGGGGTTATCGACCAGTAGCTTCTGCTGATACTCAGCGGTCGTCGCAATTCTTGGCACAAAGTCTAGAAGCACGCCTTCGTCCGGCGTGTGGGAAAGCATGTTGGGGTGAGGCCAGTCAGTACCCCACAACACGCGATCCGGGAACGTCTCGACAACATGACGGGCAAATGGCACCACATCGTCGTAGCTGTAGGAGGCTTGCTGAGTCAGGCGCTCCGGACAGCTCACTTTGCACCAAAAATTTTCATTCTCTTCTAGCAGCCGCAGAAACAACGAGAACTCCTCACCATCAATTGGCTTACTGATATCGGGCCTACCCATGTGATCAACAACGACATCGGTGGGTAGCGATGCAAAAAATTCGTAAAGTTGCGGTAACTCGGGGGCCTCAAAATAGATCACCACGTGCCAACCGAAGGGCGCGATTTTCTGAGAGATCTGTTCGAGAGAATCAAAGGGTAGCTTGTCCACCAAGCGCTTTACAAAATTAAACCGAACGCCTCGAACACCCGCATCGTGAAGCCGCTGCAACTCCTCTGTGGTCACGTCTTTGCGCACCGTTGCAACGCCGCGAGCCAACCCGCCTGAATCTTCCAGCGCGTCTACTAATGCACGGTTGTCGGCACCGTGGCAGGTTGCCTGCACAATCACATTGCGACTCAGTCCCAAGTGATCGCGAAGCGCCCAAAGTTTCTCTTTGGGGCCATCACAAGGGGTGTACTTACGCTCCGGCGCGTACGGAAATGTATCCCCGGGGCCAAATACATGGCAGTGGGCATCCACGGCACCTGGAGGCGCCACGAAACGTGGCTTACTGGGGTTGGGGTGGTAGACGCGCCAGCCAAAATCCATAGTAAATTCGCTCATAGCTTATTTACCCATCGCAGTGAGCGCCGCGTCTAAGCGTGGATACACCCGTCGGGCATTACCCTCGTACACCTTATTACGATCAGTCTCTGACAGCTCTAGCGCATCGACGTAGCGTTTTGTGTCATCGAAGTATTGGCCGGTTTCTGGATCAATGCCGCGCACAGCACCCACCATCTCGGATCCAAACAAAATGTTATCAATGTCGATAACACGAAATAGCAGGTCGATACCGGGCTGATGGTAAACACAGGTGTCAAAGTAAACATTTTTCATTACGTGTTCGGCCAGCGGAGGCTGCTTGAGCATGCCTGCCAGACCGCGATAACGCCCCCAGTGATACGGCACTGCACCGCCACCATGGGGAATGATGAAGCGTAAATCAGGAAAATCCTTAAACAAGTCACCTTGAATGAACTGCATGAATGCCGTGGTGTCGGCGTTAATATAGTGCGCGCCGGTGGCATGAAAATTGTGATTACAAGAGCCCGACACATGGATCATCGCGGGCACATCTAGTTCAACCATTTTTTCGAAGAACGGGTACCAGCTTCGATCGGTCAGCGGCGCCGATGTCCAATGACCACCTGAAGGGTCTGGATTGAGGTTGCAGCCCACAAAGCCACACTCAAGAACAGTTCGCTCAAGCTCAGCAACCGAATGCTCAATCGAAACGCCCGGTGACTGGGGAAGTTGACAGACACCGATGAAGTACTCGGGATACAGATCAACAACGCGTTTGATCAAGTTGTTGCAGGCCATCGTCCACTGCTCGGACACCGCTCGATCGCCAAGATGGTGCGCCATCGCCGAAGCCCGTGGCGAGAATATGGTCATGTCGGCGCCACGCTCTCTCAGCAAACGCAGCTGATTGTTCTCGATGCTGTCACGGATCTGATCATCGCTGATAGTCGGCAGATCCGGCAGCGGCTTTCCTGCTTTATGGGCTTCGAGTTGCGCATCACGAAATACCTGATGGGCTTCTGGCGCAGTAGTGTAGTGACCATGACAGTCGATAATCATCAGGCAACCTCTGATTGTTTGTTAACGAACTCACTGCTGATGGCATCCAGAATGCCCTCCAGCGACTCTTCTCCAAGTGCTTGACTGAACTGAGGAGCCCACGCCTGACGCATCACCGTGGCATTGCACATCCAGCCGTTATAGCCGGCCTCCTCTACAGTTCGCGCGGCCTCGAGCATCTCCGCCGCACGGCGTTCACCGTGCTGTAGTGTTCTAGAAATCAAATAACGGGCGTGCTGACGCCACTCTGGGCCCGGAAACAGGTTGTCGAGGGATTCGAGCACCGCCGCCTCGACACCGTAGTGCCGCGCACTGAGCAACGATTCGGTAACCAGGGCTTCCATACCTTTAACAATCACGCTACGGCACATCTTGGTGGCCGACGCCACACCCAAGTCCTCTGACACAACGCGCATGTTGCTAAAGCCAAGCTGTCTGCCCGACTCAGCAAAAGCAGCGGCGTTGGGCCCAGACAGCAAAATTGGAGAGGCAACCCGTGCAGGGAGAATCGGTGACATCACCGCAGCCTCTACAAAGCGCGCGCCTGCTCCGGTAACCAATCCAGAGATTTCGAGCTTGGTTCCCGGAGATACCGAGTTGAGGTCAATGAATAACGCATCAAACTCAAGTCCTTCCGTAACCGATCGCGCAGCGCTAACCGCTTGATCGGCGGTTACTGCCGACAATACGAGTTGACATGTTCGCACGACGCTTATGCCATTGTGTGCAACCGATACCCGCGGCTCCGACTCCAAAGCCCGCGCAGCCCTTGCCGCTGAACTACTGTCATTCTCGAACTGACGATCCCAAATACGGACCTGCACCTCTGAATGCTCAAGCAGGTCGTCAACCAAGATTCGACCGACTTCGCCAAAACCGATAATGCCCACACACTCAATCGCCACGATGATCTCCTGATACTGATGCCGACTCGGGCACAAAAACGTCACCGCGCATCAACAAGCGGGCGGTTCGCAGTAAAGCGGCACGGTGTACTTCAGGTACGGAGCTATTAGCCGGGAATGACACGCCGAGCTCAACCGAGAAGAAACCCGTCGGATGCTCGATATCAAGGGATGGTTGTGCAGCGACAGCCGAGGTATTTATCACCTCCGCCGCAACCGTACCCGGCATGGCACACACTGTCGCGACACTCACTGACCCAAGCACGCCAATCGCCTCGTGCACCCTGTGGGGAATAAATGTTCGGGTGTTCACGGTGCCACCCGCAGTGGGTGGTGAAATCAAGCACATCTTTGGCACCGTTTTGTTGCCAACATCACCCAAGTTCATGAGCTTACCGGCCTGGAGACGAATGGCTTCAATGCGCTCCTTGAGAGGCGCATTGCTTTCGAGGGCCTCGGGTGACTCGTTGCCCGTGAGACCAAAGTCGCTCGCCTTCAACACAACAACGGGCATGCCATTATCAATGCACGTGACGTCGGTATCGCTTACAACGTCAATTAGCTTGCCGGTGGGCAATAAAGCACCACAGCTCGAGCCTGCAATATCCTGAAAATCAATGGGCACCGGTGCTGCCGCCCCCGGCACACCATCGATTCGGGTATCCCCCTCATAGCTCACCTGCCCGCCAGGAGTCTGTACTCGCACAATCGCCGTGGCGTCCGTGTTGACCATGCGAATACGCACGTCGGTGGTGTCGCCAGCAACAGCAACTAAACCCGATTCAATGGCAAAGGGACCCACACCGGCAAGAATGTTGCCGCAGTTCTGTGAGTCACTCACTTCGGCGCGGTCCACGCGCACCTGCAGAAACAGATAATCAACATCGATATTAGGGTGATCTGATTGGCTTACGATGGCCACTTTGCTGGTCAGCGGGTGAGCACCGCCCATGCCATCGATCTGACGATCATCGGGCGAACCCATTGCGGCTAACAACAGCTGACCCCGTTCGGCGTGATCGCTGGGCAGATCGGCGGCGTGAAAATACAGGCCCTTTGACGTGCCGCCGCGAAAAACCATGCAGGGAATAGCGCACTGCACGAGTCAGACTTCCTCGAGAGTCTTCACATAGCGCAGACCCTTTTCAGCAAGGCGGCCCCGCATATTGTAGATATCCAGCCCAAGTTCGCCGTTGGCGAGACGCTCCCGCTTAGATTCCTCATTGGCCAATCGCTGCTTAACCTTGGCATCCACCTCGGCCGCTTCGGCACGACGCACGACAACCACACCGTCGTCATCGGCAACAATCAAATCCCCCGGATGAATCAGAGCACCTGCACAGACGATGGGGACATTCACGTTGCACACCGTCTCTTTGACGCAGCCCTGACCATGAACCGCTCGCGACCAGACCGGAAACTGCATGTCGGTCAGGGTTGCGATATCTCTGACACCTGCATCAATAACCAACCCCCTAACGCCGCGCGCCTTCAGCGAGGTCGCTAGAAGGTCACCAAAAAATCCGTCGGTGCAGGGACTCGTCGGTGCGACCATCAGAATATCGCCCGGACGACACTGCTCGACAGCGACATGCAGCATCCAATTATCGTTAGGCGCTACTTCGCAGGTCACCGCCGTTCCCGCTACGGCTGCGGGTCGATAGATCGGTCGCATATACGCCGCAAGTAGACCTTTACGTCCCTGGGCCTCATGGACGGTGGCCGATTCAGCACCCTGAAACGCGGCAACAACCTCTTCGGACACGCGCTCAATATCGGTTACACATACAGGCATCGTTTAATTCTCGGAAACTATGAGTTTCCACTATGGTACTCGCCTCACCACAGTCGGGGATGTTCAAATGGCATCAGTTAGTATAAGTTTTTGCTATAGATACATTTAGAATTCGAAAATCCAATGCCTCCAATCTTAAATTTGCGTCATCTGGAAGCCGCGCTCGAGATCCAGCGTCTCGGCTCGATTAGTCGTACGACCGAAACGGTGCACCTTTCTCAATCGGCGATCACACAGGGCCTGCGCAAACTTGAGCGCGACTTAGGCTTTGATGTATTTGAACGCTCTCATGATGGCCTTACCGCCACTGAAGACGGCAAGATATTCCTCATAAGAGCGCAGACGGCGCTGCATTGTCTTCAACGGGTAGATAATCTTCTCGCCCGCACTGGTCGCGCCACAACCCGAGGACCTATTCATCGGTCATTAACCACCACGCAATTGCGCGCTTTGATGACTGTCGTCGAGCACGGTAACTATTCTGTTGCAGCACGGCGCTTACGGCTGTCACAGCCCACCGTTCATCGCGCTGTGAAAGATGCAGAAACCATCTGCGGCTATAAGTTTTTAACAAAATCACCATCGGGCGTTGAGGCCGGCTGGCTGGCGAAACAGGTAGCACGACAGGTAGCTCTATTCCTCTCCGAAATCTCTCAGGGGCTTGAAGAGGTACAAGAACATCTTGGTCAAATGACCGGACAACTCCGAGTCGGCTGTCTACCCCTGGCAAGAACTCAAATCGTGCCGCAAGCAGTGACCGGCTTGCTCAAGCACTTTCCGGAAGCCCGGGTCAGCATCATCGATGGTCCTTACGACGAGCAGCTGCACGCGCTGCTACACGGCAACCTCGATGTCATCGTCGGCGCTCTGCGCTTTCCTCAACCCAGTAACGAGATCGTTCAGACGCCACTTTTTCGGGACTTTCTCAGCATCGTCGTCCGACCCGGGCACCCGCTGGCGAGTGCCCCCAGCATGAGCGCAGAAGAGCTTCGCAGGCTTGACTGGATAGCGCCCCGCCAAGATACGCCTGCGCGGGAGTCGTTCACCCAATTTTTTGAAAATAATGGTGTATCGCCACCCGAACACGTAATTGAGTGCAGCTCCCTTGCTGCCACACGAAGTCTGCTAATAGACAGCAATCGAGCGGCTCTGCTTTCAGCGCGACAAGTGGAGGTTGATGTGCGGCTCGGAGCACTTAAAGTCAGCCCACTAAGGCTTACGGATGCTAGCCGCGAAATCGGATTCACACTGCGCAAAGGCTGGCAACCAACCCTGGTTCAGCAACACTTTCTCGACCGGTTGAGATCGCAAGCATAAGCACTGCAATGAAATACAGCGCAAGGCGTGCCAGCGGTTGGCAAGACGGCCTCGCAAGGCATGCCAATATACCTCTCGGCGACAACCCGCCGGCCTTCCTCGGTCCGAAGGCGGGCGCGCCTTTCAATTCAGCATCAGTTTTAGATTGGCTCAGCAACCTTTAGGAACATATCTTTAGAGACCTGCACCTGATCGGGTGGTGGCGCGAGCCCCAACTGCCCGCGGCAAATCGCCAGTGATGCATCAACGATGTATTTGCAGCGCGCATAACGCCGGCTTTGATAAGCAGAAAAAGCTTGTTCAACGGTCTCAGCGCGGTCGATTTCTTCGGCGATGACGATCGCATCCTCAATGGCCATTCCGGCTCCCTGACCAAGATGCGGGGTCGTGGCATGAACTGCGTCACCGAGCATCGCAACGCGGCCTCGGTGCCAGTCACCATCGACGAACATACCCTCGAGGGGTCGATAGACCACGCCCGCATCATCGGTAACCTGCTCTGCCAGTTCAGCAATACGCGGCGAGGTGCGCGGAATCTTGTCACGCATGGCCGCCGCGATCCCCTCTATCGGATAACGGGTGTTATCGGGCTCGGCAGTCGTCAAATACATATACATCAAGCCATCTGAAAGCGGCACGAGCCCAAGTCCCGTGCGCCCCTCATACACATGAAGACAGTTAATGTCGTCCGGCCGTTGGAAGTTGTAACGCCAGACTGACTGACCCGTAAACTCGGGCGCCGGCGCTTCTTTGAAGAGCGTTTTTCGCGTACTTGAGTAAACGCCGTCCGCTGCGATGACCAGATCAAACCCTTCCTGCCGACCGTCAGAAAAAGTAACTTGCACGACATCGCCGACGTCGTCGATGGCATCGGCAACAACGCCGAGGCGAATATCAGCGCCCGCCGCAATTGCCCGATCACCCAATACTTTATGTAGTGCAGGGCGGCCAATACCGACATTGGCCGGTTTGCCTTCAACCAGCTTGGGCGAAGGAATCTGAGCAACGCGCTCACCGGTCGGGATGTACACTTCAATGCCATCGTAGCCAAAGCCAGCTTCGAGATAATCATCAAGAATCTCCAGCTGCTGCATTGCTCGAATAACATTAGACTGCTGGATGATACCCACGCCGTAGACTGCCCAATTCGGATCTTTTTCGATAATGGTCACGGTATGGTCGTACTTGCCCAACGCAATCGCAGTGGTCAAACCACCGATGCCACCACCGATAATCAAAATTCTTTGCTGTTGCATACTGCCTCCCTGGCACGGCTTATGGATATACCGCTTATCATTCTGTGGTTGATATTAAAATAGCGTTGTCTTCCGCTACGTGAAAGCTAACACCGGTTAACGACTCTCCCAGACAGGGCCCGTGCACACAGCGTCCGGTTTCAATTTCGAATGCTGCACCATGAGCAGCACACACAATAAATTGCCCGTCAGCATCCAAATACGCATTCTTTCGCCACGGTAGCGAAGTGGCACCGAGGTAATGGGGACATGCGTCTTGATATACGAACACAGCGCCCCCTCGGCGCACCACAAAAATGCTGTCGCGGCCATCGCCTTTTGGGTCAAAACCCCGCGCACCCTCCTCCGGAACGTCATCCAGATAGCAAAGCTGCAGCGGGGCCTGCACGATTACTTCCCGGGGGGCGGTCCACCCATGGGCGCCCACTTCTCGCGATAATCCAGCAGGAAGGCCTGTGACGTATCCGCTCCCGATGGGGCCTCACGGGCAACCCAACTGTCGTCGTGCAGATCCATATCCGCATCGAACTCCATATTGCAACCAAAGGGGCTTTTGAAATACCAGAACCAATTGGACCCAAACAGGTGGCGACCTGGCCCCCAGAAGCTTTGATAGCCCTTGTTCACCATATTTGTGCCCGCCTGCATCACTTCGGTCGGACCACCCATGTGGAATGTGAAGTGCTCGATCCCCTGCATATGGGGCGGCGTCTGAATGAAGAACAGAGTGTGGTGATCGTCAGTACCTGCTGGACGCATAAACGGCCCAACATTCTGAAACCGGTCTGTAGTCACAAAACCCAAACGCTCGCTGTAGAAGGCCTCAGCTTTTGCGAAGTCAGGGACAAAGTACACAATGTGCGACAAACTTCTGGGCTTGGGGGTCGCGCCATCAACCACACCAATAGCATTAACGGCTCGCTGTGACGGGGCCCCAGGGGCGTTGATCGTCTCAACATCAAGCGACAGTGACTTGCGCACAGTAACCTGGAAGCCCAGTACGAAACCCAAGTCGTCCTGCGCTTCGAGAGAGCCGTCGTCGAGCTTTCTCACTTCACGATCCTTGCTCAACTCGGATTCAATCGCATCGAGTGCCGCTTGGTCAGCCACACCGTAAATCGTTTTGCGCAGCGTACTACCTGTATGCAGTGGGGGCGGAAGCGACGGGTCGTCTTTTGAAACGATCTGGATACCGGTGCCGTCGAGAGATTCAAAGCGATTCCCGTCTTTTTCCTCGAGCCCGTAATCGGTCACAAACTGTTTACAGTCATCGAGGTTATCAACCCCGAATATCAGTAGATCTGGTCCAATAATGTTCATTTTCTTATTCTCCAACTCAGAGTGCGGTTCTGCCGCCGAGTGTTTCCGCTACCCAATCGGCAATGTATTGGCCGGCATTGATACTGTTATCGAAACTGGAGTGCTGAACCCCACCTTCGCGCTCAGTAAAAATCTTTAACTCCCGCTTGGGGCTGTTCTCAAGCTGCTCGTAAGTGCGCTCGGCCCACTTCAAGGGAATCTGCGAGTCTTTTGATCCGTGCGTCACAAGAAACGGCACCTTAATTTTTTCGACAACACCATCGAGATGAACGTCTTCAGCAATCATCATAAACTCGTCCATGTCCTTCGCACCCCAGACCCAACAGACGTGAGCCCAGTAATGAGGCACGGGGAAGTCGCCTTCTTTCTCAAGCCGCCGCTTTTGAACATCGCGCCAATCATGGTTTGCTCCCCAGCAAACGCCACAGGCAAACCGTGGCTCAAAGGCCACCGCCCGCGGGCAGAAATAGCCGCCAAGTGAGACACCCTCCAAACCAATGCGCTTTGGATCGACGTCGTCCCGCTGTTCAAGCCAATCGACCACCGGGCTAGCCCAGTGCTCGCTGTCGTAACGCGCATGAAACTGCTGCAGTCGCAGGGCCTCGCCGGTGCCCGGCTGATCGATAATTAAAGAGGAGATTCCGCGACGGGCAAGCCACGCGGGCAGTCCAACTCGGTACTTCAATTCCTTTGTCGAATCCAAGCCATTGACCTGCACCAGGATTGGCGCGGGACCAGAAACACCTTCGGCCTGCACAAACAAACCCGCAATGTGTTTGCCTTCGTAGGGAATTTCAACGCGCTCGCAATTCTCGCCAGACAGCTCGATGCCTTTCTGGAAAAGTGCGAGTTCACGACGATAAAGGTCGAGTCGCCCCGGTGCATCGTGTGCCTGGAGCCGCTCACAGGTAATCAAATACGAGGCTGCCCGGTTGTACTTCTCGCCCGCAGACAGCAGCCGACCATTGGCCTCGTCCTCTTCGGCAAGTGCGCAGAGCTTGTCAGCCATGGTGGACCAGGCCTCGCGAAAAGCTTTAGTACCAGCGGCATCGGGTTGCTTGGCTGCCTCTTGCAGCGGCGCGCACATCTCCTCGATCTCACCGATTCGGGCGCCCATTTCAATCGCCAAATCGACCGACAGGTTCCACACATAGTTAGTTGGAAAGTACTTAAACATTGATTTTCCTCAAATGAACATTCCAGCCCTGCCGATCTCAAATACCGACAAACGGGTTCAGTAACAGCTAAAAATACGTTTGCGCCTCTGACAGCAAAATAATGGCACTTGACCAACGATAATAAAAATTGCTTGTATTGATGAAGAATCATATTTTTTATTTATAGGCACTCCCATGCGATTCAATAACTTAGACCTCAACTTGCTCGTAGCGCTCGATGCACTGCTGGATGAGCAAAGTGTTACCCGCGCAGCTGACCGCGTAAACGTGAGTCAGCCCGCGATGAGCGCCGCGCTTTCAAGACTACGGGAACACTTTGGGGAGCCCATTCTTCAACAGCAGGGCAAAAGTATGATTCCCACCGCTGGCGCCCTGAGAATGAAGGAGCCCATCAAACAACTGCTCCGAGACATTGATGTGCTGGTGACTGAGGGAAGTCACTTCGACCCCGCGACATCCCAACGGCGTTTTCAGATTGCAACATCAGACTTCCTTTTGGCCGTTCTCTTCCCCAAACTCAATCAACGTCTAGATCAATTTGCCCCTGGTATCACCATGGATTGCATTCAGCCCTCTGAGCAATCCATGCAGCAACTCAACCAAGGTGAACTTGATTTGTTCATTACCCCGGAAGAGCACGCCTCACCCGACCATCCAACCGAACTGCTATTCGAAGAAAAGTATGTCGTGGCGGGGTGCGCAAACAATCCGGTTTTTAAGAAGCGGAAGATCAGCACTGAGGATTTTTTTGCGGCTGGGCACGTCGTTGTGGAGATTGGCCGCCAGGCGCGAACTTCTTTTGCCGAGACGCGTTTGCGCAAACACCATGAACAACGTCGAATTGACATGCGGGTGTCATCGTTTTTGACCGCTCCCGAGATGGTGATAAACACCGGCAGGGTCACAGTGATGCACCAACGACTCGCGAAGATGTATGCAGCACGTCTTCCAATCGCCGTCTCGGAAATGCCCTTCGAATTCCCAGTGATGCGAGAGGTGATTCAGTTTCAGAAATCTCGCCAGAATGATGAGGGCTTACGCTGGTTCATCAACCAGCTTAAACAATCCACGTAGCAAACACGATACTTAGGTCGAGCGTCCAACCCTGCACTAGCAATAAAAGTCATGATTTCGCCAAGCGGATTTTTCAAAACAAAATCATATTAATTTTCTATGATGATCGATAAAAATAATAAATTTTACCGATGACCATAAACAAGTCTAGAGTGCTCCCATAAATCAATGCATATGCACTCAATAACTATAAGGAGTTTCTCCATGGTCAAACCAGTCCTTACCGTGTCCAGCGTAACCGCACTCTCCCTGATGCTTGGCTTACCAACCGCGGCAGCCCAAGAGAGCGAAGGCGCAACAGCAACCGGAAACGCCGGCCTTGAGGAGGTAATTGTCACCGCCCAGCGCCGCGAGCAGTCAATGCAGGATGCAGCGGTTCCAATACAAAGCTTTAGTCAAGATCTACTCACACAGTCAGGCATGGAGTCTGCCCAAGATCTGGGTTTGCTCTCGCCTGCACTCGGTGTCAGTGCTGGAGGCGGGCCATTGACCAGCTTATTCGTCCGCGGGGTTGGTGCGCTAACAGTCAACCCGCTGACTGACTCAGCGGTCGCGCAAAACATTGACGGCATCTACCTGGGGCGCTCCAGCGGCGCTGCCGGACAGGGCATGTATGATCTAGAGCGGGTGGAGTTGTTAAAAGGCCCTCAGGGCACGCTGTATGGAAGAAACGCGACTGGCGGCGTTGTTAACTACATCCCCAACAAACCCATTCTGGGCGAGAACTCCGGCTACATTCAGGGCGAAGCTGGCAACTACTCCAAGATCGGCCTTCAGGGAGCGGCAAACTTTGCGGTCTCCGAGAACGTCGCCGTACGGATTGCTGGTAACAAGTTAGAGCGTGATGGCTTCTCCGACGATGGCTCCAATGATCAAGATGCCTACAGCCTACGCGGCCAGGTGTTGTTCCAGCCCAACGATAAATTATCGATCCGAGTGGCAGCTGACTACACTCAAATTGACAACCAGGGCCCTGGCGGCGACCTGATCGGCACCTTCGCCAACCCACCGGCGGGGGCGATTAACGATTACACCCCGTCAGGCCTACCGGCTTTCAGCGGCCCTACTGACGATGGTGCAAATGCGATTCGGCAGCAAACTCTGCACACGCCTTCGTTTGCATTCTTCCAGCCCATTGATGAAGACGAGCTCTACCAGGATGTTAGCTGGACCGGGTATATGGCCGAGATCAACTACGAGACTGACGCTGGTACGTTGACGTTCCTTCCAGCTTATCGAGAGTCAGAGCAGGACTATCAGTTTGCGGGCCCAGGTTTCGCGCCTGCTAAAACCAGTGAAGAAAACGAACAAACCTCGTTTGAAGTGCGCTTTGCCACCGATCTCGATGGCCCCCTTAACGGTATTGTGGGCGCGTTCTACATCGATGAAGAAATTAGCACTTCGACCGTGTTTGCTCAGAACTACGCCTCACCAATTCAGAACTACGACAACGGCGGCGACAGCTCAGCCATCTTTGGTCAGGTTACCTTTGAGGTTACCGAGAACTTCCGTCTGAACGCGGGCGCTCGCTACACCGAAGATAACAAGTTCGCCAATGGCATCAGCGATACCTTCATCACGTTCTGCGGTGGTGCACCGTTCTCGGGCAACTTCCTCACACCACCCCTCAGCTTTGCCAACGGTTGCGCCTCGCCCGCTATGCCAGCTCATCCGATCACAAGCGATCGCGACGAGTTTATCCAGTACTTTGTTGATAACGGTCTGATCGATCCCGATTCAGAAGCAGACATCCCCGGTCGAGGCCGGCCACCATCATATGATTTAACCATTCCCGGTGGTATTTCTCCGACACTCGGGTCTATCGTGAACGTCGGTGATGGTGAGTTGTCCTCAGACCTGAGTTACAGCGAAACAACCTACAGATTCGGCGTCGAGTGGGACTGGGCTGACGATAACCTCTTGTATGCGACGTTCGAAAACGGCTATCGAGCGGGGGGTGTTGACCTTAGCCTCGCCGCACCGACTTACGATCCTGAGTACATCGATGCCTTCACTATTGGCTCTAAGAATCGATTCTTTGACAACACGCTACAGGTCAACGCGGAGTTGTTCCTGTGGGATTATCAGGGCCAGCAAGTCACCTACTTCACCACCCTCGAAGGCGCATCAGCGTTCCCCATTGCGAATGCCGACGCAACCATCCAAGGCTTGGATCTTGACATGATTTGGGCGGCCACGGCCGACACGACGATTGGTTTGAATCTGCAGTTCCTAGATGCAACCTACGACAAGCTCAGCTTGATCTCCGATCCCGGTGCAGGTCGCTTCGGTTGTGAGTCGAATGGCGGAAGTGTTGTCGAAACCTACGATTGTTCCGGCCAGGATCTGCTTTACTCGCCTGATTTCGGCGCTGACCTGAACCTCAACCATGTCTTGCACTTCGGCAATTACGATCTGTCGTTGACCGCAATGGTTTCACACAGAGCAGAGCAGCAAACTAACTTCCTGTTCCTGGACGCCACCGAGTCAGATGCATACACCATGCTGAACCTCGATGCGACGCTGCTCGAAACTGAAGGTGGCTGGTCAGTGTCGGCATTCGTGAGAAACGCGACCGACGAGCGTTTTCTTGTGAACACCAACGTCAGCAACCGTGGTCTCACCTACGGAATTTGGAACCCACCACAGCAATACGGACTTCGTTTAGTCGCGAATTTCTAATCGCCTAAACCACAAAGACCGACTGGGCCTTGCTTTGAAATACTGAGCAAGGCCTTTTTTTTGGCGCAGTAAAACACGGTCGTTACGCCCAAGGGACTGGCCGTTGCCCTTACATCGCGGACGACACAATGCGCTGCCTTCGAGGACTCAGCGGAATGTGGTTCAGTGTAATGGGGCCAACTTCAGTGAGGCGCTCTTACTTCGGCCTCTCAGTCGCTCAAGTTATCAAGCATCTGCTTCATTACTCTCAAAAAAACTGCTCTATCTTCCTGTGTGACCTTGGCCATCATCTGATGCTCACAGTCTAGGGCAATTCTTAAAACTTGAGCGTGCACTGCTTGACCCTCATCGGACAGCGTCCACCAACGCTTGCGGGTGTCAGTGGGGAAGGCCTCGAAGCAGACAAGCCCTAACTGCTCAAGGTTTTGCAGCGAGCGACTAACCGCGCCTTTATCGAGGCGCAGCACCTCGCAGATACGCCCCGCGGTTGTTCCAGGCTCAATGTTGAGCATCGACATGACGCGCCATTCGTTGATGCCGAAACCGAACTCGCGGCGATAGATAGCAGAGGTCTTACGCTGCCATGCGGAACCGACAGCGTTTAAGAGGAACGGCGCATAGCGATCGATGTCAATAACCTCAATGCCGTCGCGAAGGATGGTCGAATCAAGGTCAGTGTGATGATGTTCCAAGTGCGGCACCCGTCAGTCTCGAAATATGAATTGCTGGATTTGGAGTTCTCACACAGCTGTCAGATCATAATTTTTTTGCTCTAGAAGATCGCGGCTCGGCAAGACTTCTTGAGCAAGCAGTTTGCGCGCCTTCATATGGGTCTTCGCGTCGTTGATGGTTTCAACCGCGGTCAGACCTTGGGTGGAAAAACGCAAAACTGTGTTATCACCCACCAAGACGCAGGTATCGTCGGGCTTTGCTAGACCGGCGATCTGCAGCTTCCAATCCGCCTGATCGGACCAGAACCATGGCACCGCTGAATAACGCTGCCGCTCCCCGCTCGTAATCGCTTTGGCGATGCAGCGGGCATGGTCGGTGGCGGCCTGTACGCTCTCAAGTCGAATCATTGCACCCGTGCGCGGATCTGGAAAAGCGCAGCAATCACCCAACGCGAAGATCCGAGGATCCGCAGTGCGCAGGGTCTCGTCCACAACAATGCCATTGCCGGTTTCAAGTCCTGCGGCCTCAGCCAGCTCGATGTTAGGGCGGACACCAGCGGCGAGAAGTACCTTATCGGCCACAATCGTTGTGCCGTCGGCAAGCACGACACCCTCTTCAGTGACTTCTGTTACACCATTACCAAGATAGAGTTTTGTGCCAATCTCTTCGTGCTTGCTTCGAAAACGCTCGGACATCTCCTCAGAAACGGCGCGGGCCATCAGGCGTGGCGCAGCTTCTGCCAAGGTCACTTCGTGACCCAGAGAGCGCGCGACCGCAGCGAACTCGAGACCGATAAATCCACCACCGATGACGGCAACTCGGGTGGGTTGTTCCAGCGAAGCTCGCAGGGCGCGAGCATCCTCAAGGGTGCGCAAACCAATGGCATGCTGTACCCCAGCGATAGGTGGAACAAGGTTGCGAGTACCCGTGGCAAGAATAAGGTGATCGTAGAGCACCTGCTCGTCGCCGAGACTGACCATCTGCGCGTCACGGTCGATAGCGCTAACCCAAGTGCCGGAGCGCAGCGTAATGTCCTTCTTCTCGAAGAAGCCCTCGGGCCGAAGGTTGAGTTTCTCGGCGACACCGTCTTTGAGATACGCCTTAGAAAGCGGCGGGCGTTGGTAGGGCAGGCCGGCCTCCGCGCCGATCAGCGTAATCGGACCGGCAAACTCGTCCTGACGCAACGACATGGCGGCCTGCAGACCACCCTGCCCTGCGCCAACAATGACGACGCGCCCCCCGAGTTCGGGACTTACCGTCACACCTGCTCCTCTGGCAGCCGCACGACCAAGCCGTCGATATCCTCGCTCAGTTTGATTTGGCAGGACAGGCGCGACAAGTCAGTGACCTCGCAAGCCGCGCTCTCCAACATGTCTTCCTCACCGTCCATACGCTCGCCGGTCTTGCTCGCCCAGTGTTCGTCGACATAGCAGTGACAGGTCGCACACATCATTGACCCGCCGCACTCCGCAAGGATTCCGTCGAGCCCCTCAGCGATAGCCAAACTCATCACACTTTCACCCACATCGCCTTCGAGTGTGGTTTCAGTTCCATCGTGAGCAATGAAAGTCACTTTGATCATAGTAAGTTCCTTATTTTGGAATGAAGGTAATGGGCAGCTTATCGAGCGCCCGGATTGAATTGCCCGGCCGCCACACTGGCTCGCCGGCGGGTTCGATCCGATCAACGCGCTTGACTAGCGCACCAAGAATCGCCTCCAGTTCGGCTCTTGCGATGTTCTGACCAACACAGCCATGAATCCCCGCACCAAAAGCCACATGGCCAACGGTCTTGCGGTCGATGCGGAATTTTTCGGGGTCGCCCCATTTAGCCGGATCCATGTTGGCTGCACCGAGAACGCAAAGCACCTTGGTGTCCTCTTCTACCGGGAAGCCGGCGACTTCCGTCGCGCGACCGGCAGTGCGCCCAAACGTATGGACCGGAGAGGTATAACGCAAGACCTCTTCGAAAGCCGGCCGCGCAAGTTTCGGATTCTCCTTCAGTGCCTGCCACTGATCAGGATTTTGGGAGAAACACATCAGCGCATTCCCAATACCCGTAACGGTCGTGTCAACGCCAGCGGAAAGGAACGAGCGCACCAACATCGCGGCCTCTTCTTCGGTAATCTGGCCTTCGTCGGCGCAGGCAAAGACCATAGCGCCGAGGCCGTCTTCCGACAACAGAGCACGCTGGCAAACACCCGTTATCCATGGAACGATTTCGGCCGCATTTTTCATGGACTCACGGCGCAACTTATTATCCGGCCCGACACCGTTGAATACCATGGCGCCGTAATCCACCAGATATCGGGCGTTGGTTTCGGTCATGCCGACGGCAATGGGGAACACTGTGGTGGGAAACGTCTCTGCCATTTCCGTGACCGCTTCAATCGTGCCCTTCTGAACCAGCTCATCCACCAACTTTTCAGCGGTTTGCTCGAAGAGCTCGCTAAAGGTCTTCACCACTTTCGGCGACAACACGCGGGACATCACCTTTCGGGTCTTCGTGTGCTCGGGGGGGTCGACTTCGAGAATGATCGACGGTGCCCGCCAGGGATCATCCAATTTGAAATCACTCAGGCCAACGCCACGGGAGGACACGAAGTTCTCGTGATCCGAAAATACCTTGCGGGTCGTCTCAAAGCGCCCCATGGCCAGCACGCTGTATTTAGGGATATAGACGACCTCTCCTTGGGCACGCAATTCTCGGTAGTAATCTTCCGGGTCGCGCAGGATGGATTCGTCGTAGGGGTCCACGTCCCAGACTGGGACGCCGGGAGCGGGAGTGATCTTGCGATGACCCTCAATCATGGTGACGTCTTCGGTGGTGGTCATTTAACTTCCTCTAAGGCTGCAGTTGCCTTTTGGTGTTTTAGCATGGGGTACCAAATCAGAGATGTTGCCAGGTTTCAGCGGTTGAGGATTAAACCCACCGCGACTTCCGAGCAACCCACCCATGCACTTGAGTTGATAAGTCAACTAAAGTGTTGCTCACTGCTAGTTGACTTGTCAACTCATAAACAGCCATGTATCCAAAGTAGAAAAATGACAGGCTAATGAGAACTTGTGCCGCTGCTTGTTTTGGAAGCAGCTCCTATTGCGATAGGTTCTATTGAGATAGGCCGTATCAAGGTATGCCCTATTGAGATAAGCCCTATTGAGATAAGCCCTATTGAGATAGTCCCTTAAACTCCTTGCGAGGAAATTGGCTCTCACTGCAAAGGCGACCCCAACATACGATAGATTTATGTTATGAAAATCTATAAATACAATCACTTTCTATAATTAAAAATTTTGACTTACAGTGCGTTTTTGGCGGCTAAAGATCCACTCGTAAAAGAGCCAACACCGTCGCGGATAAAGACCACCGAAACCCTGTGGCCCGACGCTGGTCGCGGTAAGTAACAACCAAAGCTGGCCACACTAAAGAGAGCATATTCGGGCAGCGTGCAGAAGCATCCTTTATGGAGGAAACAAACATGGCTCGCCGTTTTGTCGACTTGTCTATTTATCTCGAAAACGATGTGATCACAGATCCTCCGTTCATGCGCCCAAAAATCACCTACCAGGAACACGCGGAAACCGTTCCTGACGCCAATCATTTTTTCCCAGGGGTCACCGCTGAAGACTTTCCGGGCGGCGAAGGTTTTGCGGCGGCGGAAACCGTTACGTTAACGACTCACAACGGTACCCACCTCGACGCACCCTGGCACTTTCATCCGACTATGGATAATGGTGAGCGCGCGATTACTATCGATGAAGTGCCATTAGACTGGTGTTTCCGGCCCGGGGTGAAACTCGATTTTCGCCATTTTGAGAATGGCTACGTGGTTACCGCCGCTGATGTTGAGCAAGAGCTCGCTCGAATAGGCTATACCCTTCAACCCATGGATATAGTGCTGGTCAATACCGCTGCGGGCATGGCAGTCGGCAATCCCAATTTTGTGGATATCGGCTGTGGTATGGGTTACGAAGCGACGATGTATCTACTGGATCGAGGTATCAAATTAACGGGCACAGATGCCTGGTCTTGGGATGCGCCGTTTAGCTACACGGCCGAGCGGGTAGCACAGACCGGCGACACGTCCAAAATATGGGAAGGCCATAAAGCGGGGCGCGAAAAAGGCTACTGCCACCTCGAAAAGCTTCACAATCTGGAGGCCCTGCCGCCCTTTGGCTACACCATTGCCTGCTTTCCTCACAAAATAAGAGGCGCATCCGCTGGCTGGACGCGGGCGGTCGCAATCATCGACGAAGACTGACGTTCGAGATCGACTTGGGGCATCCGTCATCGTTGCCCGTCATGGTTTCCCGGTCGAAGTGTCTTAACGGGTCACACTAGCACCCGCGCTGGCAACGAATTTCTAGCAATGGAGAGTACCTAATGAAGCTTGCGACGATCGCAGATAGTACAAAAGACGGCAGCTTAGTTGTCGTCTCCGAGGACGGCTCTCGTTATCAGGCTGCGCCGGCTCACCTACCCAATCTTCAAACCGCGCTCGAGCACTGGACAGACGCTGAGTCAGCGCTGCGCGCAGTTGCAGCAAGCCTCGATCAGGGCAGCGGCTCCCCGATCGATGACGTTCAATTGCTTGCTCCCCTTCCTCGGGCCTGGCAATGGCTGGATGGCTCGGCGTTCGGCAGCCACGGCGCGCTCATGGAAACAGTTTTTGGCATCGACCCCGTTCCGCTGGATAAACCACTGATGTATCAAGGCATGTCACACCGTTTTCTATCAGCCTCTGACGATGTGGAGTTCCTCACTGAGGACGATGACATCGACTTCGAAGGTGAGTTCGGTGTCATCACCGATGATGTGCCAATGGGCACAACGGCCGAAGCTGCGATGAAGCACATCAAGCTGCTGGTGCAAATCAATGACTGGTCACTCCGACGTCTTGCACCAGCAGAGATGAAAACAGGGTTTGGTTGGATTCAAGCAAAACCCGCGTGCTCGATGGCCAGCTTCGCGGTCACACCCGACGCATTGGGTGATGCATGGCAGGATGGACGAATTCATCTTCCCCTGACCGTGGACTGGAATGGCGAACGGTTTGGCAACGCCTTGGGCGGCGCCATGGACGTGGGCTTTCATGAGCTCGTTGCCCACGCGGCAGCAACACGGGACCTGTGCGCAGGTACGATCATTGGCTCGGGTACGGTATCAAACGCCAACTTCCGTGAAATTGGCTCATCCTGTATCGCTGAACGACGCGGTATTGAAATTGTGGACGAGGGCGCACCCCGCACTAGCTTTATGGCGTTCGGCGACACCATCCGCATGGAAAGCCGCAACGCTGACGGCACCGTACTGTTCGGCGCCATTGATCAGCGCGTCACCAAAAGAGCATCGTGACCACTATGCCAGCCATTACCCTCTATGCTGCCCCCGGCTCCTGCTCTCGCGTACCCTGCATCGCGCTGGAGGAAATTGGGCTGGCGTTCGACTACCGCACCGTTGTCTTCTTGAAGGGCGAGCACAAGTCCCCCGAGTACCGAAAACTCAATCCCAAAGGCAAGGTCCCCTGCCTGATCATTGATGACGAAGCACTGACCGAAAATGTCGCCATCTTGAGTTACCTCAACAGCCGTTTTCCAGAAGCGGAACTACTGCCTGTGGCGGCCGATGAGCTCGAGGGCGTGCGACAGATCGCCGACCTCAGTTTTGTTTCATCAACCCTTCATCCAATCGTAACGCGTATTCGGATGCCCCAGTTCTTTGCTACGCCTAATGCCTCACGCAGCGTGCACGAAGCCGGTTGCAACGCCATGCAGGAGTACTTCGAACTGATCGAGGCACGTTTTAAGAATCAGCCGTGGTGGTACGGCGACAACTGGAGTGTCATGGACGGTTATCTGTATTGGGTGCACTGGCGTGTCACCGGTGCCGGATTTCCCACCGAGGACTATCCGTGTTTTAACGCGCATGCGATGCGCTGTGAGGAGCGTCCCGCGATACAGCGGGCATTGGCTCGGGAACAGGAGGCACAACGTCACCTAGAGTCACAGGGACTTGCCTTTAAACCACCACCGCTGTCGAATGACTAACAACCCTGAAACATAGCGTTATCGTCAGATAGCCCAAAATAAAAGCAATGCCGGACAGGTCAATATTGAGGGCCTAAAAAGGGAGAGCATTATGAGTGACATCACGTCGACGAACCCAGATTCAATCGAGGCAACCACGAAACAGGGCATTGTGCTCATGTTGGCTGCGGTACTACCGGTCATGGCCATCGTATCGTTGGTGCCGGTATTGCCCATTCTTTTGGAGGAGTTCGCGACCACTGAAGGCAGCGAAGTTCTCGTACCCATAGCAATCACCATACCAGCGCTCTGTGTTGCTATTTTCTCGCCGTTGGCGGGCTGGCTATCAGATCGAACAGGTCGCAAGAACCTGCTACTCCTTGCCTTCGTACTCTATGCTGCGATCGGTATCGTGCCATTCTTCCTCGAGGACATTCGGCACATTATTGGAACCAGAATTCTTCTAGGTATTGCTGAAGCCACGATTATGACCGTATCGACGGCGTTGATTGGCGACTACTTTCAGGGAGAGCGCCGCGAGAAATGGGTGGCGATACAAGTAGGCGTGGCCAGTATCTCGGCCATTATTCTTGTGGCTATCGGAGGCATTCTCGGCGAGGTGCTGGGCTCCAGAGGACCATTCCTCCTGTATTTGCTGGCATTGCCAATCGCACTGCTAAGCGCCTTTGTGCTCTTTGAGCCGTCGAAGCAGGAGAAGGCTGTGTCAACTGCAACCGACGGCTTCCCGTTGCGGCGGATCCTGCCTCTCGTGGTCATTACACTTGGCATATCGCTACTCTTTTACACCATCATTGTGAAACTCGGTCCAATTCTTATGCTGACGGCGGCGGTGACCCCCGCGGTCATTGGCGCGGCAGGAGCAGCCACAAACATGGGAAATGTGGGCGGAGCGGCGCTATTTGGTCGATTTAAAAGTGCACCGGGACCCTCCCTGTTGGCCGCCGGACTGTCTCTCACGGGCTTGGGTTATGCGGGTTTAAGCATGAGCACGGTACTCAACATGAGTATCGCCAGCGCTGTGTGTGCCAGCCTTGGAGTGGGCTTGATGCTGCCGACACTATTGAGCTGGACCATGGGCATTCTGCCGCCAGTGTTCCGGGGCCGGGGGACGGGCATCTGGACTGGCACCTTCTTTCTGGGGCAGTTTGTTGCGCCCATCATTGCTGTCGGAATCGAGTCGGCACTTGGCGGCCTGGGCAACCTCCTCGCCACCTACTCAGCCTTAGCGTTTGCAGGAGCGATCATCGCCTTTCTGGTATCGAAGTTTACGACTCCCTAACTATCGGCACTTGGGTGCTCACTGCGGGCGGCGACACGCTACTGCGACACCACACATACACTAAAAACCCGGCGTCAGCCGGGCTCGTCGTTTTATAAGATAGTGCTTTTAGCCAGACTTCTAGATAGTACTTCTAGCTAGATAGCAGTTTTAGCTAGATAGTACTTTTAACTACTGACATCAGCACTTAGACCGACAGGCCGAATAACGCCGCGTCAGAATTGATCGAGGTCATTGGCAATTACGATCTCGCCCGAAAACGCCTTGGCTATCTCCGCCGAGTAGCCCTGCGCTTGAGCCTCTGAGGTGATGTTGGGCGCCATATGGGTAATCACAACGCGGGGCACTTCAGCCTCAGCGGCAATGACACCTACCTGCTCCGGAAGCACGTGGTGCGCCCTAAAGTGCCACTCCACGCCGGCAAGAGCCCTGGGTGGCATGTTTGGGTTGTTCTTCCGGACCAGCTCAAGCACAGCCGGAATATCCATCAT
Source organism: Luminiphilus sp. (assembly GCA_965657905.1). Taxonomy (GTDB): domain Bacteria; phylum Pseudomonadota; class Gammaproteobacteria; order Pseudomonadales; family Halieaceae; genus Luminiphilus. The sequence goes on from CBFHPT010000005.1 coordinate 100,024, forward strand.
CTCGATAATCAGCAGGTCAGCGTTTTTCGCCAGCTGCTCAACCGCTTCGCTCGGGCCCGTATCCCCCGTAAATACGATTGACCGGTCTTCCAGATCAAAACGGAACGCAAGGGATTTGGCGAGCTCTTCAGCGCTACCATCACCCGGGCTTTTAAAATGACTATTCTCGGCCGCAGTAACCTTCAGACCCGGAAGATCAACGGTAGCCTCGTCGACGAGCTCCACGACCGAAACGTCTGCTCTCCAGGGTCTTCCAGGCATCCCGTAGGCCGCCTGAGCAGCCGGCTCCATCGCTGCAAGAAGCCCCTCAATCAGGTGCTTGGTGCCCGGAGGACCGTATACGGTCAACTTGTCCGGTGAATTCAACTGCATCCGCTGACCCAAAATCGCCAGCATTCCACCTGTGTGATCAAAGTGTAAGTGACTGAGGAAAATCCCTTTAATACTCGGCAATCTGTAACCGGCCTTGACCAGTTGGCCGCCCGCACCGTCACCCACATCAACGAGATAAAGGTCATCGCCAACAATTAAGGCATTCGCTGGTTGGGCGCGATTGGTGCTGCCCTCGGGGCCGCCATTGGTGCCAAGGGTGATGAATAGGTTTGAGGACTTCTCTTCGGCCTCGGCATCAACGCTGTGCGAAAAACCACAGACCGACAACGAAAGCGCGATACCTGCTACAACTGAATGAACTTTCAATCGATACCCCCTTGGGCAAATTAACGTTATGCCACTATAGAAACATTGAGCAAGGCATAAACCAAATCATTTGTTTCGATGGAAATTAATAACACAGGTTGATTCTATTTGTACGCCGCACAAACCTTTTAAAGCTGGGGTCGGCTCTGACCGTGGCAGTACTTGTTTACACCAATGTCCCATAGCGCTGTGCAAACAGTTTCTTAATAATCATCTTTCTTCGGTATGATCTTTGGTAGGACAGGTTCCATTAAGACTAAGACAAAGGTGCGCCCACTATAAATTTATCTACGAGTAATTTGCGTGGAAGCCAGTGGCTTCTAGTTGAGGATGACATGCTCAACCAAGAGTTGGTGCTGGGCATTCTCGAAGCGCAGGGGGTGACAGTGTCGGTCGCCAATCATGGTGCCGAAGCCCTTGATCGGTTGGCATCCGCAGAATTTGATGGCGTGATAATGGATTGTCAGATGCCGGTGATGGATGGCTATCAAGCCTCCCAGAAAATCCGCGAGCTGCGCCTAAGCAGAGGCGAATCGTTTTTGTGAACCCGAATCCTATGTCAGTTTCGAAGCGAGTTCCACGCTTTCGCACGGCGTGGTCTGCAGTCCCAGATCGAATAAATCCAGCTTAAACTCGCTTTCTCCAATGGTGCACCATAGATGATGAATTAACCAATCGGTGACAACAGCAACGACTTCAGACTAGGATTGGTGCTCTGTCATTTCATAGACCGAGAAACAAACAATGATAAAGCCGGAGAAGCTAAGGCGTGTAGTCACGGGTCACAACGCTGAGGGTCGGGCTGTGTTTCGATCAATCGATGAGCTTGAGCCAACGATAATTCCGTCAGGCGACGCAGCAATGAGCACTATCTGGACCACTGGCGAAGTGCCTGTGGATCTCAATGATGAGACCGAAGGCAGGGATCGAAACGCCGGCCTCACACTTGAGGGTGGCTCAGTCATTCGCGTCTGCGACATGATGCCCGGCGGAGTCTCCCCTTTTCACCGTACCAACAGCATCGACTATGGCATCGTCTTGTCAGGTCAGATCGAACTGGAACTGGATGACGGAGCTGTCGAAATCTGTGGCCCTGGCAGTGTCATTGTGCAGCGGGGCACTATCCATTTATGGCGTAATTCCAGCGAGACGCAGGTTTGTCGCATTATTTTCGTGCTCACAGAATCTATGGGGCCATACCAGCACCGCGGTCGACCTTTGGAGGAGATCAAACCGTGATGCCCTCTGGTCTATTCTCGCCGCCCAACCGTTGCGAACGGGTTTAAAAAGATGCGAATACTGGTAACCGGCGCTAATGGGTTCATAGGCCGGAAACTGCTGGGCTTACTTAAGGAGCATGACGTCATCGCGCTAGACCACCAGTGCGATGAAGGCTCATCTGGTGATCATGTCACTTGGGTTACCGGTGATTTTTGCGACAGTGCGGCACTCACTCAGTGTCTGGCGGGGCGTGTCGAGGCGATAGCACATCTCGCGACGGTCACCGGTGGCGGCGCCGAGCAGAACCCCGAGCTGGCATGGAAGGTCAACGTTGAGGGAACACGCCTATTGATTGACCGAATCATCAGACTGAACAACCAGCCACGACTCGTATTTGCCAGCAGCATCGCGGTGTATGGCGGCAACCTGCCAAGCACCATCGACGAGCACACGCCGACCCAACCCGATTTACTCTACGGCGCTCACAAATTGATGATGGAGGCGTGGATCGCCACGCTCGCAAGGCGCGGATCCCTCCGTGCGACCAATTTACGCATACCCGGGGTCGTCGGGCGCCCACCTAATGCCGCGAGCATGAAGTCAGCGTTTCTGAGCGAGATCTTTTACGCAGCAAAAAACGGCGAACCTTACACGCTTCCAATTTCCCCCGATGGCACCAGCTTGATCGCGTCACTCCATGCCGTCGCGCTGGGCATCGCGCACGTCCTCACCGGAGAGGATTCCAACCTAGATCGCGGTCTCAGTGTGAATCTGCCGGCGCTCTGCCCCCCTATGTCGCTGTTGGTAGAAGCCTTGCAGAATCAATGCGCCGCACCAGAATGGCTTATCACTTACCAACCGAATGCAGAACTGCAACAGCTTTTTGGTCAACAGGGATCACTCGACACGGGCTTGGCCGATAGCTTGGGCATTCCAAAAGACTCAAATCTCCACACACTGGTGCAGCATGTGCTCGCAGATATTGATCGGGTTAGTGGCGAGAGGTGACGAAAAAACGCGCGGAAAATGGTGGGCCAGCGTTAGGCTAGACCGCCTCGTAAGGCATGCCAACATACTGTTTGGCAATAACCCGCCGGCCTTCCTCTGTCCGAAGGTAGTAGTCACGCTCGGACTCCATAAAGCGGGAAAAGGTCACTTGATCCATTCCCATGGTCATTTCCTCGCCAAAGTCATGGAGCATGTTCGAAAGCCACCAGCAGAATCGCTCCCCGTGCCACACCCGTCGCAGGGCCACCTCCGAATAGCGCGCGATACACTCAAGATCATTATGCTGATACACCCTGACTAGGATCTGATAGAGCGTCGAAACATCGGAAGCTGCCAAATTAAGTCCTTTGGCACCCGTGGGCGGAACAATGTGGGCGGCATCGCCGACCAGGAAGAGTTTGCCGTACTGCATAGGTTCGCAGACAAAGGATCGCAGTGGCGCGATACTTTTTTCAATGCTCGGCCCCGTCACCAAGTTAGCGGCTACATCCGCTGGCAAGCGACGCTTTAGCTCGGCCCAAAAATCATCGTCCGACCAGTTCTGGACCTTGTCATCGAGGGGCACCTGAATGTAATAGCGCGAACGCGTCGCTGATCGACGACTTGCAAGGGCGAAGCCGCGCTCGCTTTTGCAGTAAATAAGTTCGTCGGTCACCGGTGGTGTATCGCTCAACACGCCAAGCCAACCAAACGGATAAATACGCTCGTGCTCGGTTCGCTTTTCCCTGGGAATCGCCTGCCGGGAGACACCATGAAAACCATCGCAGCCGGCAATGTAGTCGCACTGCAACGTATAGCGCTCGCCCTTGGAAACGAAGGTAACGTAGGGGCTGTCCCCAGTGACATTCTCGAGCTCAACGTCCGAGGACTCGTAATAGGTCTGCAAGCCTGCGGCGGCCCGTGCGTCCATTAGGTCGCGGGTGATTTCGGTTTGGCCGTAGCACATTACGACATCGCCACCCGTGAGCTCTTTAAGGTTGATGTGAAATCGCTCGTCATCACAGGCAATCTCAACGCCCTCGTGAATCTCACCCTCAGCGTCCATCCGCTCGTGCACACCAGCCTCGCGCGCCAACTCAACAAGCCCGCTTTCCAAAATACCGGCGCGAATCCTGCCAAGCACGTACTCAGGCGTGACTCGCTCGACGATGACGTTATCGATGCCATTTTTGGCCAGTAACTGGCCGAGCAACAGACCCGCGGGTCCGCCGCCAATAATGGCTACCTGAGTATTAATTGTATTCATACATGCACCACGGTTACGGGTCGTTAAAAACAAGTCAGCACAATAGACAGGATAGCGGCGGCAGACTATTCACATTACTTGCACCTTCTTGTACTTTTCAATCATCGACACCCGTCCCGACCTGCTTAGCGCAAGGAAGCCCCAATGAAAAATCAGTACATTCCCAACTATGGGCTCTACGGCGAATCAAGGGATTCGTCGGTTGCCGTTGGTATACATATTGAAGAAATAGCCGAACGCAGTAGAGGCCAGAACTGGGTAATCAAGCCCCATAGACACGGCAAGCTATTCCAGATTCTTTGTGTTTTTAACGGTGAAGCCGCGGTGGAATTGGACGAAAGTCGCCACCGCATAAACGGTTGTGGCTTGATCACCATCCCGATGGGCGTTGTTCACGGCTTCAGTTTCAAGCCCGACAGTCAGGGCGTGGTAGTTACGCTATCTGACGAGACTCTTGCTTCGACTTCTCAGGGACATAATGGCGAATATTTACGTCCGATCATTGAACGTACCGCGGTCATTGACATGAAGTCGGAAGACCAGCAACGAGAACTGCTGCAGCAATACATCTCGCTGATTCGCTATGAATTTACTGCCGCGAACGACGCAAAGTCCCTGTCCCTGCAGCTCCTAATTAACCTTCTTCTCGTCACCATAAGGCGGCAAGTCGATCATCAGGCAATGGACACCGCGGTAGCCCCCGCCCACCTGAAAACCGTTGCTGCGTTTAAGAGGCTCCTCGAAAGCCACTTCAAGGAGCATTGGCGGGTGGCGGAATACGCGGATGCGCTCAACATATCCACATCAACTCTTAATAGAGTCTGTCGCGAAAGTCTCGGAGCTGGCGCAAAGTCGATTATTCTCTCCCGAGTTATCACCGAGGCAAAAAGACGCTTGACCTACACACAGCAACCGTTAGACCAAATCGCCTACTACCTAGGGTTCAAAGATCCGGCATATTTTTCCCGGCTGTTCAAAAAATCCGAAAATCTGTCTCCGAGTACATACCGCAGGCTACAGCAAATCTGAGTGCAGGGGATTTCCCGCCAGCTCCATTTCTCACTGGCATCTACTGTCGACGTCGTTTCAATCTGCTACCGGGCATAGGGTTCACCCCACTCCCAATGAAAATGGATTCATGACCTAGATTTCGACAAGAACCGCTCAGTTGGACAAACACGACCAAAGTGACGTTCGCAGTGTCCAGCTGAGGGGACTGCGGAAGGTTTCCTATACTCAGCGCCGACGCAATCGACGACGAGACTGGTCCAGCAAATCGTCATCCATTCTTAACCCAAGAATCAACCCGTTTATCGAGGCACCAATTGTTTGCGGATACCGATCGGGTAAGTGGCGAGAGGTGACGAAAAAAACGTGGAAAAATGGTGGGCCGTGCTGGGTTCGAACCAGCGACCAATTGGTTAAAAGCCAACTGCTCTACCGACTGAGCTAACGGCCCCCGTAGTGCGAGGTAGTACTGAAGCACACATTTTGGCGATGATTTACTAAGCAGCACTGCGCCAAATGCGAGCCGCGTATCGTACCCATTTCCCGCTGAAGTTCAAGCCCTTTTTCCCTGCACGCCTGTAACGTGGCATCATCCGTTAAGAATCTAACAACGAGTTTCCGAGAACGCTTATGCCACGGCCATTTCATCTTGCGTTGCCAACCAACGATCTCGCCGCGACGCACAGCTTCTACACAGGCGTCTTAGGCTGCGATGTGGGTCGTACCGACACCACGTGGATAGACCTCGATCTCTTCGGCCATCAACTGGTCTTTCATGACTGTGGCGGCAAAACGCTGCCGACGATGGTTAACCCGGTCGGTGCTCACCAAGTGCCGATTCCTCACTTTGGCGTGATTTTAGTGCCCGAGAGTTTCGATAGGCTGTCGAATCGACTACTTTCCACTGACGACGATGTCGCGCACAGCAGCGACGTCGATGACAATCAGGTCACGCAGAGCAAACCGCGAATCGATTGGATCATTCGGCCCGACGTGCGCTTTCAAGGCACCCCTGGGGAGCAGCGAACGTTATTTTTCAGGGACCCCAACGGCTACGCTTTAGAATTTAAAAGCTTTGCCGACGACCGTTTCATTTTTGAGCCCTTTGAAGGCTAGTAATAGCGGGTGGGATCTTCAACGCCCGCCGCCGCAAAGCCCTCTTTGCGCAGCCTGCAGCTGTCGCACATCCCGCATGCCCTGCCACTGTCATCGGCCTGGTAACAGCTCACTGTGAGGGCGTAATCGACGCCCAGCTCGGTACCGGCGCGGATGATGTCAGCCTTGGACATCGTAATAATCGGCGTGCAGATCTGTACCGGGTTGCCTTCAACACCCGCTTTCGTGGCAACCGCTGCCAGCGCCTGAAAGGCGTCGATAAACGCCGGTCGGCAGTCGGGATAACCCGAGTAATCAACTGCATTGACCCCAAGATGAATCTCATCAGCCTCGAGCACCTCAGCCCATCCCATGGCAATTGATAGAAAAACGGTGTTTCTGGCAGGGACATAGGTGATGGGGATGCCCTCGGTCGGGGCTGTGGGCACATCAATGGCGGTGTCGGTCAGTGCCGAGCCACCGATCGACGACAGATCAAGGGCGACCACTTTATGCACGGTGCCGGAAATACTCGCCGCAACTCGCTCAGATGCCGCAAGCTCAGCTCGATGTCGCTGCCCATAATCAAAACTTAGGGTGTAGCACTCTCGCCCCTGCGCCGCCGCCATCGCCAGCACCGTCGTAGAGTCCAGGCCGCCGGAGGCCAAAATAATCGCGCGCTTTGCCACGCAGCTACCTCGCTTGATTCATCAGTGGTTTATCAGTGGCCTGGTGCGTCATTCCAGAGGAACTTGTGCAATTGCACCTGCAGTCGCGCATCTAAGCGGTCCGCCAGCAACCATTCAGCGAGGTCAGTAGGTGACAACACCTGATGCGATGGAGAGAACAGCACATCGGAGACCAAGCCCAGCAAATTGTACTCGTCAATTTTGAAGCGCGCCCAGTCGTAGTCCGAGCGACTACAAACCACAAACTTCACTTGATCATGGGCTGTTAGCGCCGCCATGTTCTCCCAGCGATTGCGATGGCTCTCCTGGGAGTCAGGAGTTTTAAGGTCGACAACGCGACTGACCCGCGGATCAACATCGTCAATGGGCATCGCGCCACTAGTCTCCAGCGATACCGCATAACCCGCATCGCAGAGCGCCGTTAGCAGCGGCAGACACTCGGGCTGGGCAAGCGGTTCACCGCCGGTGACACAGACCCGGGCACAGCCGAATGCCGCCACCTGCTCGAGCACTTCCTCCAAGGCAAACACCATACCCCCAGAGAACGCATACTCGGTATCGCAGTACACACAGCGCAGGGGGCAGCCAGTGAGGCGAACGAAGACCGTGGGCAGTCCCACCGTTCGCGCCTCACCCTGTAGGGAATGAAAGACTTCGGTGATGCGAAGGCTTGGGCTCGCTGATTCAGCCAAACCTCACCTCAGAAATTCTGGTCAAGAAAATCCTGCGCCAGCTGAGCCGCGGGATGACCGGCATAGGTGTTGATCACCCGATTTAGGTACTCACTGGAACGATCAAGATTGCCCTTGAGAAAATGTACGCGACCCAACTTATACAGCGCATCCGGCACCTTAGGGTTATTCGGATACTGATCGAGCAACAGCTTAAAACTTTGGCGCGCTAGCTCAGGGTCAGGGGGTTCCGTCACAAGATAGAGCTCACCCAGCCAGTAGTGGGCGTTGGGCGCATAGCGACCAAAGGGGAACTCGGTCAAAAACTCTCGAAACGCCACCACGGCATCATCGAAACGCCGAGCTTTAACCAGGTCATAAGCGCCTTGGTAGGCGGCTTCTTCGCCGGGTTGCACAGGGGTTTCAGCCGCTTGAGCGGCATTACCGCCTGCCCCACCAAATGTCAGCCCGTTGCTGGGGGTCTTATCTGCGCCGCCAAAACTGAAGTTACCGTCATCGCCGGTCGCCGCACCGCCGGACCCTGCAATAGCTTGTCCGTCAGGAGGGGATGCTGTCCCAATGGCTGAAAGTCGACGGTCGATATCCACGTAGCGCTCGAGGCTTTGCTCATTGAGCCGCTGAATTTGCTCAGACTGCTCTTCGACAATGCCGTTTAGCTTGCGCACTTCCTCTTGCAGTTGCTGAAGCTGAATCACCAGCGAACCGACATTTACCCCACTACCAGTCGCCGGCTGACCAGCACCCGTCACCGGTGTCGCTGTAACCGTGTTACCCGAATAGGGCTGAATACCCGGCACGCTATAGGTACTAGTAGGTCCGTACACACCAGTATTTCCAGCAGCATCAACGCCATCGCTGCTAACGCCGTTACTGTTGCCGACCGCGGCGGCATCGTCGCCCGGCTGCGACGAAACAATGGGCGGCGCTCCAGCGTTGCGACGAGCGGCTTCCCGCTCGGCTTCGACATCAATATAGTCCTGTGCCGAAGCAGCTGAAGCCAGCAGTAAAAAAGAAAAGCCGGCTGAAACAACCGGCTTATACAGTGAACCTGTCAAGTGAATCCCGCCTTATTTGAGCTCAACGCGACGGTTTTGACTCCAGTTAGCTTCACCGGAACCGAACGCAACTGGATTTTCTTCACCGTAGCTGACGGTCTCGATGCGATAGCTTGGCACACCATTGGCAACCATATAATCGCGAACCGCATTGGCACGACGCTCGGCCAGAGCCAGGTTGTACTCGCGCGTGCCACGCTCATCGGTGTGACCCTCAAGGCGAACACTGCTGTCGTTGGTCAGAAGTAGCGCAACGTGCGCATCGACTGCCATACGGGCTTCGTCGGTCAGCGCAGAGCTATCAAAGGCAAAGTAGAATACGGTGCCCGCAGACATGGCTGCGTCCTTGAGGCGCTGCTCTGCAGCAGCAGCTTCGGCAGCGGCCTGCTCCTGAGCTTCGCGAGCGGCTTGCTCTTGGGCTGCGGCCTCAGCAGCTGCAGCTTCGGCAGCAGCGTCAGCATTAGAATCTTCCATTGTGTCGCTGCCCGAACAGGCAGCGAGTATCAACGAAGCGAATACTACGGAGGCAAATTTACCGGCAACGGGCATAACTTTCATTGGTCGTTCCTGTGTTATGTGGGTAAGAGGGTTTTTAAGAGCGTAATGTATCGCATTCGCGCGCTTTTTGCTGAAAGATCGAAAAAAAATTATCACCCCGATCATCCCCCATCCACCGCCTAAAATGGCGGCCTCGGAGCACTTTATGGGGCGCGACATGGGCGACATAAGCTGCGACATGGGCTGCCAAATGGCCCGGGTCGGGCGCGCGATCCGGCGCGTGATCGTGCGCGTTAGTCGAGAAACGGCGACCACGCGGGCTCCTGCACCTCGCCCTCACGGGCAGGCAGGTTAAAACGCACCCCACCATCCACCGACACGGCGCTCAGAATGCTGCGCTCATTTCGCTTGGTGGCATACAGCACAATCGAGCCATTTGGCGCAATACTGGGGCTTTCATCAAGGCTTGTAGAGGTGAGCACCGTCAATCGATCGCTCACCAAATCGTGTACCGCAATGTGATACTGCCCTTCCGATTGATGCACTAGCGCGACATTGCGGCCATCTTGAGCAACCCGCGCGCGGGCGTTGTAGCGGCCTTCAAAGGTGACTCGGGTAATCTTGCCCGACTGCAGGTCGTATTGATAAATCTGCGGCCGCCCGCCCCGATCCGAGGTAAACAGCAGTGAACGACCATCGGGCATCCAGGTGGGTTCTGTGTCGATGGCGTAGTGCTGGGTCAATCGGGTCAGTTTTTTGCTGATGAGATTCATTAGATAGATGTCAGGACTGCCATCTTTGGACAGCACCATAGCCATGGAATTGCCATCAGGTGACCAGGCCGGCGAGTTATTGAGCCCTTTGAAATTGGTCAACTGCTCCCGCGCGCCTGTGCGCAGATTCTGACGATAAATCGCAGGCCGCGTGGTCTCAAAAGAAACATAGGCGACTTCATTGCCGTCAGGAGACCAGGTTGGCGCCAGCACTGGGTCGCGGCTCTCTAGCAACACAATGGGCCTCGCACCGTCGGAATCGGCCAGAGTCAGCCGATAAAAGTCCTTACCGTTAGGATTGCGCGTCACCGAGACATATAGCAGACGGGTGGCAAAGGCGCCTCGAATACCCGTCAGCTTCTCATAAACCGCATCGGAAACCCTGTGGGCCAACATCCGTAACTCACCGGCCTGGCCATCGATCGCTCCCTGAGCGATTTCCTGCTGGCGAGTGGTATCAAACAGTTGGTAGTTGATGCGCAGATTGCCCGGCGTGGTGGGCTGCAGACGACCAATGAGCACGTAGTCACTGCCGATAGCGCGCCAATCTCGAAAATAGATTTCGGAGGCGCGAGACGGAAAGCTGAGCATGTCCTGCCGACTCACCGGTGCAAACTGACCACTGCGTGCCAGATCAGCATCGATAATGGTCGCAACATCTTCGGTCGCAGTGCCAGCACCCTGCCAGGCAAAAGGCGTCACGGCGATCGGCGTCGGATTGTCGACCCCCTGGGTAATTTCTATCTGCAGCTGCGCCTGGGCAGCGCCACTGATGGTAAAGAGTAAAAACAGTGCAACGGTGGCTGGAAAACGCATCAGTATCTCAAGTCCTCTGGACGGAATATCAATTGAAAACGGCGAAAGTCTCGCTCAAAGACCACTCGCTCAAGCTGCTTAACTTCTGGAAATCGCGCGGCCTTTTCAACCGCATTGATGGCGCTGCGATCAAAGGCGGTGTCGCCACTGGACGTTAAAACGCTGACACCGACCACGTCACCCGTCGGCACCAGGGCGATCTCTAGCACCGCGCGCATGCCATTTCGTGCCGAAGGTGGTCGCGTCCAGCGCCCAATGACCGCCTGCTGAATAATCGCCGCAACCGTATCACGCATTGTGCCCTTGGGCCCGGCCTGACTCTGCCGATCGGCCTCAATAGCCGACTCCATCTCTTGCAGCGTGAGTACCGCGAGCTGTTCCTGCGTCAACTTGGGTGCGGGTTCGGGCTCGTCTTTGGGGGGCGGCGTGGGCTCTGGCTTCACAACCTCAGGGGCCTTTTTGGTTTTTACTTTGGGCTCGGGTTTGGGCGTGGGTCGAGGCGTCTCTTGTTTGGGCTTGGGCTTGGGCTTAGATTGGGGCCGAACCACCGGTTTCTTCTTGGGCTTCAGGTCGTCAGCGCTGACCAGCTTCGCCTGAATTGCCACCGGTTTGGGCGCACGCGCCTCGATGGTGGTGGGGTTAGACCAACGTACCAACAGTGCGGCAAGCACTAGCGCATGCAACAACACCGTAACTGCCACCGGCGTACCAAACCAGGCGAGTCGATCAAGCAAGCCGCTCACAGCTTAGCCGGCTCCTCGGTCACCAGTCCCACAGATTTTGCACCCGCTTCCTGCAGCGCGGTCATGACCGTCACAACCCGTCCGTAAGCGACTCCAGTGTCACCCCACACCATCACAGGCTTCGCGGGATCGCGACGTAACACCGCGGCAACCCGCTGGCGTATGGTCGCCAACTCGAGGGCCTGTTTCTCATCGGCGCCCAGATTCAGGTACAAGAGACCACCAGCATCCACTGAAACGATCAGCGGCTCGCTATCCTGATCCTCAACGGGCTCCGCGGGGGCATCGGGTAAATCGACTTTAACTCCCTGCATCAGCATGGGTGCTGTGACCATAAAAATAATCAGCAGCACCAACATCACATCGATATAGGGCACCACATTGATTTCGGCAACGGCGCGGCGTTTGCGCATGATCTTCAGCCTCGCTGCTGACGCGACCGCTGGGCATAGGTTTGTCGCTGCAAAATGCCCGAGAATTCGTCGACGAAAGAATCATAACGGTTAATGAGGTTATCCACGCGCGCGGCAAACCGGTTGTACGCCAGCACCGCGGGGATGGCTGCAAACAAACCCATCGCTGTGGCGATCAACGCCTCGGAAATCCCCGGCGCGACTGTCGCAAGTGTCGCCTGAGTTGCGTTAGCGAGACCGCGAAACGAACCCATGATTCCCCACACCGTACCAAACAGACCGATATAGGGACTCGTCGAGCCCACCGACGCCAAGAAAGGCAAATTTGCCTCAAGGCGGTCGCTCTCTCTGAGCGTAGCAACACGCATGGCTCGCCTTGCGCCTTCTAAGATTGCATCTGCCTGAATGTCAGACTGCTGTGACAAGCGCGAAAACTCTTTAAAGCCAGCGCGAAAAATACTTTCGACACCCGTTGGGGGGTTACCATCGGCGACCGCCTGATTGCCTTCCCGGTACAACTGGGCCAAATCGACCCCCGACCAAAAATGCTCCTCAAACTCCACCAGTGCCTGATCGGTGCTGCGCAACAGCATCAATCGCTGGACAATCATGTACCAGGAGACGACTGAAGCAAGCAATAGCACCAGCATAACCAGCTGTACGGTAATACTTGCACCCAGTACCAAATCCAGAATGCCCAGTTCTTGATCCACAATCTTCTCCGCTTAAGATGGATTTAGCCGCTTAACCCGCAACCGCTTCGCGCATAGCCTTATCGAGGCGCCGAGGTCGCCCGTCACTTGCCCTCACCAGGGCTATTGTCACCAGTCCGTCGGCTAATAAGGCGTCCGCCCGCATCACTCGCTGTCTGAAGCGAATGGTCGCCGCACCCACTGCCTCGACTACCGCCGATACATCGAGCTCATCGTCGAGGCGCGCAGTCTGGCGATACTTTACGTTCACGTCTGAGACAACGAACATGGCGTCGCTGCCGACAAACGCCGGTTTGTCATAACCACAGGAACGCATAAACTCGGTGCGCGCCCGCTCAAAAAACTTCAGATAATTGGCGTAGTAAACGATGCCGCCGGCATCGGTATCTTCAATATAAACCCTGATGCGCGTGGAAAATTCCGCCGTCACTCCAGGTCACCCGACGTCAGATCAAGATCAAGGCTGCCCGCTGCCTGAGGCGCCGCCAGACCAAAATGGGCGTAGGCGCTACGAGTTACCATGCGCCCGCGCGGCGTTCTAATCAGATAACCTTGCTGAATCAAATAGGGCTCAAGCACATCCTCTAGAGTGCCCCGCTCCTCAGATAAGGCAGCCGCCAGACTGTCAACGCCCACCGGGCCGCCATCAAACTTTTCTATCAGCATCAACAGCATGCGCCGATCGAGATGGTCAAAACCCCGTTGATCCACATTGAGCATATCCAGAGCCTGCTGGGCGACCTCTGACGTCACGACACCGTCGGCGCGGACCTCCGCGTAATCCCGTACCCGGCGCAACAAACGATTAGCGATACGGGGTGTTCCTCTAGATCGCCTCGCCATCTCCCGAGCACCGCCCTCTTCGAGAGGAATTTCCAGCAATCTCGCAGAGCGAGTAACAATGTGAGCAAGGTCATCGACTTCGTAGAACTCAAGGCGCTGCACGATGCCAAACCGATCCCGTAACGGTGAGGTCAGCAGACCTGCGCGTGTTGTCGCACCCACGAGGGTAAAAGGTGGCAAATCCAACTTGATCGAGCGGGCGGCAGGGCCGTCGCCAATCATAATATCGAGCTGATAATCCTCCATCGCCGGGTACAGAATTTCTTCAACATACGGGCTCAGTCGGTGAATTTCGTCGATAAACAACACATCCCCTGGCTCGAGGTTTGTCATCAACGCGGCGATATCACCGGCTTTCTCAAGCACGGGACCACTGGTCGTCTTGAGCGAAACGCCCATCTCATGAGCGATGATGCTAGCGAGAGTTGTCTTACCGAGCCCGGGCGGGCCAAAAATTAAGGTGTGATCAAGGGGCTCGCCTCGACCTTTTGCTGCGGCCAAGAAAATCGACATTTGCTCGCGCACTGCCTGCTGACCCAAGTATTCATCAAGGGTTTTGGGTCGAACCGCCCGATCGATGTGTTCGTCAGCGGGACCTTTAGGTTCGGATGCTATTAGCCGGTCGGTTTCAATCATGGGTCATCACATAGGTCATCGCATAGGTCATCGGGTCGTCATCAGAAGCTGGCCACTCAGTTGCCACAGTATCCCACAGGCAACCTGATGATAGTCACAAGGTGGTCAGTGCTGATGAACGAAAATCCATCGGCCATCGTAAAATCTCTCAACGCTTGCTCTTGGGTGCCGCCGCTTTCAGGGCTCGGCGGATCAACTCCTCAGAGGAGGTAACCGTATCGTCATCCACGCTCGCCACCCACTTTGCCGCTTCCGGGAGTTTATAGCCGAGAGCCACGAGAGCCTGCTCAGCTTCGGAGCGGTAGTCAGTCTGGGTCGGTGGCGCCGGTCTGCCCGGCTCCAGCGTCGCCGGCACCAACTCTTCGAGCCATTTGCCAGCCTTGTCGCGCATCTCGACCAGCAACCGTTCAGCGGTCTTCTTACCGACCCCCGGCAGGGCGACCAGTGACGCCACATCGTCCCGCTGTAAGCACTGGGAAAACTCGCGAGCGTCCATACCCGATAACAAGGTCAGGGCTAACTTGGGACCGACACCACTCACTTTGATCAACTCCCGAAACAGCTTCCGGTCAGATTCATCCGCGAAACCGAATAACTGCTGGGCATCCTCTCGGACAACGAAATGGGTGAGCAAGGTTACGTCTGCGCCAATCTCGGGCAGTTGAAACAGCGTCGTCATGGGCACGTAGATTTCGTAACCCACACCCCCAACGTCAACCAGAATTTCGGGGGGTTGCTTGCCAGCGAGCTTCCCTCTGATAAAGCCAATCATGGACTACTCCTAGCGAAAACGGCCGCGGCTCTTCGCTGTCGCGGGAATGGATTTCAAGGCGTGGCTGGTGTGCACGTGGCACAAAGCTGCGGCTAACGCATCCGCTGCATCCTCTTTGGGGGCAGCAGGTAATTTAAGCAGCGTCTTCACCATATGCTGAACCTGCTCTTTACTTGCACCTCCGGTGCCCACAACGGCTTGCTTAATCTGCCGCGCCGCATACTCGTGGGTGCTCATGCCGCGGCTTACGCAGGTCACCATCGCAGCACCCCGCGCGTGACCGAGTTTCAAGGCAGCATCGGGACTGCGCGCCAGAAAAACCTGCTCAATCACTAACTGCTCGGGCTGAAACTCGTCGATGATTTGGTTAAGCGCTTCAAACAGCACCCCAAGGCGCGGCCCTAGCGGCTCGTCCACCGGCAACCGGATAATACCGCTACTCAGATAACTCGCCTGACCGCGCTCGGCGTTTACCAGACCAAAGCCTGTTTTCCGCGATCCTGGATCAATGCCCAAAATAATGGTCATAGCAACGCCCTTTCAAATGCCCCCGATGGTTAGGAGCCAAGCTGATGCGACTCAGATGAGCGTCTATTCTGACCGAACCCACGACCCGCGTCACACAAAGGATGACGAGCGCCAAACTGGGGCGTTTACAGCGCGTCAAAGACACTCGCTGGAATGTCGGCATTGGTGTAAACGTTTTGCACGTCATCAAGGTCTTCGAGCATGTCCACAAGACCCAGCACCGACTGAGCACCCTCGACATCGAGGGTTACCAAGGTATCGGGCATCATTGTGACCTCGCCTCCGGCGGGTTCGAGGCCCGCATTCAATAGCGCGCCTTTTACACGGCTGAATTCTTCCCAATCGGTGGTGACATCAATCGAGCCATCTTCATGGCTGACGACATCTTCAGCACCGACGTCAAGCGCCACCTCGAGAATCTGCTCCTCATCAAAGCCGGGTGAGAAATTGATGGAGCCTTTGCGATTAAACAAATACGCCACGGACCCATCAGTACCCAGATTTCCGCCTCGCTTGGTAAAGGCGTGTCGAATATCGGCGACGGTTCGATTGCGATTGTCCGTCATAGCCTCAACGAGAACCGCTACCCCACCGGGCGCATAGCCCTCGTAGGTCAGCTCCTCCATGTTATCGGCGTCGGTGTTCCCCGCGCCCCGGGCAATGGCACGATCGATAGTGTCGCGAGTCATGTTCGCACCCAGTGCCTTGTCCACTGCAGCGCGCAGGCGAGGGTTATCCTCAACGACGCCGCCGCCCTGCTTGGCGGCTACGGTGAGTTCTCGGATTAGCTTAGTAAATAACTTGCCGCGCTTGGCGTCCTGCGCCGCCTTGCGGTGCTTGATGTTGGCCCATTTGCTATGACCGGCCACAGCGCTTAACCCTGAGGGGCGGCCTCGGGCTTGCGCACGCGGATGCTCAAGTCCTTGAGTTGCTGATCAGATACCGCGCCGGGGGCATCGGTCATCACACACTGCGCGCTCTGGGTTTTCGGAAACGCGATGACATCGCGAATCGACTGACCACCCACCATGAGCATCACCAAACGATCAAGCCCGAAGGCGATCCCACCGTGGGGCGGGGCGCCGTAGCGGAGGGCTGATAATAGGAAGCCAAACTTTTCCTCAGCTTCCTGATCGTCGATGCCCAGAATGCCAAACACGGCCTGTTGCATGGCTTGATCGTGAATACGGATACTGCCACCGCCGACTTCGCTGCCATTGAGCACCATGTCGTAGGCTCGGGAAATAGCTTCAGCGGGGTTGTTCTTCAATGTTTCAACATCGCAGGCAGGCGCCGTAAAGGGGTGATGAAGCGGCGTCAGGCCCCCGTCAGAGGTCTCTTCAAACATTGGGAAGTCCACCACCCAAAGGGGCGCCCAACCCTCGACGACAAGTCCTAGGTCTTCGGCGACACGCAGTCGCAGCGCACCGAGGGCCTCGTTGACCACCGAGCGCTTATCCGCGCCGAAGAAGATGATGTCGCCATCAGCGGCGTCTAGCCGCTGCATCAAGGATTCCACGACCGCCTCGGGCATGAACTTGATGATCGGTGACTGCAGACCTTCAAGGCCGGCAGCACGGTCATTGACCTTGATCCACGCCAAACCGCGGGCGCCGTAAATCGAGACGAACTTGGTGTAGTCGTCGATTTCTTTACGACTCAGCTTACCGCCGCCGGGCACCTTCAACGCAGCAACGCGGCCCTTCGGATCATCGGCAGGGCCTTTGAAGACTTTAAAATCGACTTGCTGCATCAGATCATCGATCGACACAAGCTCAAGATCGACGCGTAAATCGGGTTTATCAGAACCAAAGCGATCCATCGCTTCGTGCCAGGTCATGTGTGGGAACGTTCCCAAATCGACATCGAGATGCTCTTTGAGAAGGCCCTGCACCATGCGCTCAGCAATGCCCATGATGTCCTGCTCTGTCAGAAACGATGTCTCGATATCAATTTGTGTGAATTCTGGCTGACGATCTGCTCGGAGATCTTCATCGCGGAAACAGCGCGCGATTTGGTAGTACCGATCAAAGCCCGACACCATCAGAAGCTGCTTAAACAGCTGGGGTGATTGGGGCAGCGCAAAAAACTCGCCGGGGTGGGTACGGCTGGGTACCAAATAGTCGCGCGCGCCCTCGGGCGTGGCACGGGTCAGAACCGGCGTTTCGATATCGAGGAAGCCTTCGGCTTCAAGGAACGAGCGCACGCTGTACGTAATTTTGGATCGCGCGATGAGATTCTCCTGCATCGCGGGACGCCGCAAGTCCATGTAACGGTGCTTGAGTCGGACATCCTCACCCACCGACGTATGGGAATCGAGCTGAAAAGGCGGTGTCTCGGCAGCACTGAGAATTTCAAGGGACTTGCCCAGTACTTCAATCGCGCCTGTCGCCATATTGGGATTGACCGTTCCCTCGCCGCGAGAGCGCACTCGACCGGTGATTTTGAGCACGTACTCTGGGCGCACCTTGTCTGCGCGTTCGAAATGCTCCTCGGTATCGGGGTCAAAAACCACCTGCACAATCCCCTCGCGATCACGCATATCGAGGAATATCACGCCACCGTGGTCGCGACGACGATCAACCCAGCCACAAAGGGTTACGGTTTCGTCGATGTGTGACTCGCGTATCGAGCCGCAATAATGGGTGCGCATAATGTGTCCGCCGTCGCTTTGCTGAATCAGGTTACTGAGAACTCACACCAGCTATTTGGCTGGCGAGCTCTCTGATTTCTTGGCCGGTGTTTTCTTGGCCGAATCCTTGCTCTCACCGCCGCCGGAGGTACCAGAATCACCCGCGAGGTTTTTTTTGTTGCCCGTTTTAAAGTCAGTTTCATACCACCCGCCCCCTGCCAGCCGAAACGACGGGGCACTCACCTGCTTTTTCAGCGTGGGCTTGCCACACGCAGGGCACTCCGTCAGTACGGGGTCAGAAATCTTCTGGATAGTTTCCAGGGTATGCGAACAGTCGCTGCACTGATAATCGTAGATTGGCACTGTGACTCTCTCCTCAAGCATGCACCGGTTAACCGACGAAGATATGAGGCCGAAAACGATGAAAGACAAGGGCGCGGAGAGTAACTCAAAGTGCGGCGGCAATAAAGCGCGGTGAGTGCCGATATTGGCGCTCGAGTAACAGTGTGGTGAGGATTCGGTGCTAGGAATTTTGCGGAAGGGGAGCCCCCGGCCGGTAAAGGCCGGTAAGCCCCGGGAACCTAAGGCCCCCGGCATTCAGTGACTGGTCATGTCAGTCACGAAATGATTAGGAGTTAGCAAACTCCTTCATCTTCTTCAGCGGACGAATTTTAACCGCAGTGCTCGCAGGCTTCGCCTTGAACATGGTCTCTTCGCCAGTGAATGGGTTGATGCCCTTGCGTGCCTTGACCGCAGGCTTACGCACGGTGGTGACTTTCATCAAGCCAGGAATCGTAAACTCACCGACAGCGCGCTTCTTGATGCTGCCCTCGATCAGGCCCTCAAGTTCACCGATAACATCACCAACCTGCTTTTTGGTCAGGCCAGTGCTCTCAGCGATGGTGCCGACGATCTGAGTTTTAGTCATTTTCTCTTTGATTGCTTTGACCTTTGCGGGGGCCTTAGCGGGTGCCTTTGCCGGAGCTTTTTTAGCTGGCGCCTTTTTCTTGGCTGCGGCTTTTTTGGCGGGTGCTTTCTTCACTGCTGCTTTTTTGGTTGCCATAGGTCTAGATCACCTGTTTTGTTGTGGGACGGAGACTGGGTAACCGACGCAAAACGCTACAAAAATAGGGCTCTACGTGCAGTTCTTACGATTCAACCCGATTAAATCCTATAAAACAAGGGGTTTTTGTGAAAAAAATGCAAAAAACGTCGATATTTGTAGATTAAATGCAAAATTTTCAGTGCTAACAACGCATCTCTTCCCGCTGCGGGTCTTCACCCTTAAACTACGCTTCCTTGTTTATCGAGCCGACCACGATGCGCGCCAGCCAATTTCTCCTCGCCACACTCAAAGAAACACCCTCTGATGCGGAGGTTGTCAGCCATCAACTCATGCTGCGCGCCGGGCTGATTCGTCGTATCGCTGCCGGGATATATACCTGGATGCCGATGGGTCTTCGGGTCCTGCGCAAGGTCGAACAAATCGTACGTGAGGAAATGAACGCAGCGGGCGCATTGGAGCTGAGCATGCCGGTCGTACAACCCGCCGAGCTCTGGCGCGAATCCGGTCGCTGGGAAAAATATGGCCCTGAGCTCACGCGTCTGAGCGATCGCCACGAGCGCGAGTTCTGCCTGGGGCCAACCCATGAAGAGGTCATCACCTCGCTGGGGCGCAACGAGATTAAGAGCTACAAACAGCTCCCCTTGAACTTCTATCAAATTCAAACCAAATTCCGCGACGAAATCCGACCACGGTTCGGGGTGATGCGATCCCGGGAGTTCATCATGAAAGATGCTTACTCATTTCATGTCGATCACGATTCTCTCTCCCTCACTTACTGGCGAATGCATGCGGCGTACACCATGATCTTCCAACGGCTAGGCCTCGATTTTCGTCCGGTAGAGGCGGATACCGGCTCAATCGGCGGCGATCAATCCCACGAGTTTCATGTACTCGCGGATTCCGGAGAGGACGCAATCGCCTTTTCAGACAGCAGCGATTACGCCGCTAACGTTGAACTGGCCGCCGCGCTGCCGCCCGCCGAAGCGCGCGCTGACGCCAACGCAGCGATGGAGCAGTTCCCTACGCCCAATATCAAAACCATCGAGGCCCTGGTTGAAGCGACGTCCATTCCCGTCACACAGACGCTCAAGACCCTGTTTGTTGAGAGCGATACCGGCGAGTTGATCGCGCTAGTGCTTCGTGGTGACCATCGGCTCAACGAGATAAAAGCTGAAAAGCTGCCGGGTATCGCGACACCGCTGCAAATGGCTGCAGAAGACAAGGTGCAGGCTCTGACCGGTGCGACTTTCGGCTCTCTGGGTCCCGTGGGACTCAATTGCCGCGTCATCGCTGATCACAGTGCGACACAACTCAGTGATTTTTGTTGTGGCGCCAATGAAGAGGGTTTTCACCTCAGCGGAGTGAATTGGGGCAGAGATTGCCCAGAGCCCGAAACAGCCGACCTGCGCGAGGTTGTGGCGGGAGACTCTAGCCCCTGCGGCACCGGTAAGCTCGACATTCGGCGCGGTATCGAAGTTGGGCACATCTTTCAGCTGGGAACTGAGTACAGTGAAAAGATGAATGCGGTGGTACTCGATGAGCATGGCAAGAGTGTTCCCATGTCGATGGGCTGCTACGGCATTGGCGTCACCCGCGTCATCGCCGCTGCAATTGAGCAGAACCATGATGAGCGCGGCATCACCTGGCCGCTTTCCATGGCGCCCTTCAGCGTTGCGCTTGTGCCGCTAAACATGGGGAAATCGGAGGCCGTCGCATCGGCGACCGAGGCGTTGTATGAGAAACTGGTTACCGCAGGCATCGATGTATTCCTCGATGATCGCAACGAGCGACCAGGGGTTAAGTTCGCCGAGATGGAGTTGGTTGGCATTCCGGTGCGAGTAACGCTGGGAGACCGATCGCTGGCCGAGGGCCAACTAGAAGTTCAAACTCGGCGCGAGGGCGAGACTGAACTGGTGGCAGTTGATGCAGTGTTTGATCGCATTCAGGCGTTGCTCGCGTCGGGCTAATGTTTGCGCGGGCCCGTAAAATCGGGGTAGGCGCGGCAATATTTGCAGCGCTGATCGTTTGTACCTCAGCGCCTTTCGCTCAGTCGCAAGGTCTTTCCACCTCAGGCACAGCACCTGCAGCGGAAAGCGACCGAGGGCCGCTACGTCAGTTTCTCACCGAGACTATCGACAGCGCGTCCAGCTTTGAAGATCGCTTTGAGGCGGAAGTCTGGCTGGTTGATATGCAGGCGCGTTTGGCACTGTTCATCGATCAGGAGACCGAGCGGTTGGCGCTGCTGCGCCAAATCCACCATGCAGCTACCGAAAGTCGCTTGCCACCCGAATTGGTATTGTCGGTCATCGAAGTGGAGAGCAGCTTTGATCGGTTTGCGGTATCCCGCGCTGGCGCCCTCGGCTATATGCAAGTCATGCCTTTTTGGCGCAATGAAATCGGTCGCCCCAAGGACAACCTGATCGACACGGTCACCAATCTCAACTACGGCTGTCGGATTCTTCAGTTCTATCTCCAACGGGAGAAAGGTAACTTACATCGCGCGCTAGCAGCCTACAACGGTTCACTGGGTTCGCGGCGCTACAGTGATAAGGTTCACCGGGCATGGGCTGGCCGCTGGCGGACCACGAATCTCGACTGGTGAGGTAAACTTTGGCAATACCTAGTACCCGGAGAGTCCCTTGGTTGATTTAAAGTTACTCAATCGATGGAATGTCGATCTTGCCAAGGCCATCGAAGCGATCGGCTCCGAGCAGTTCTTCCCTCAGCTGTTTCAGACGGTGTGCAATCAGGTCAAAGTGGTCTACCCGCAGATATGGCTTTACCACCGTGACCTGCCGCCCAAGGTTCTCGACCACGATATTCCCGGCCAGGCGATAGAGCTGCAGATTGACCGCTATCTTGAAGCGCCCTACCGAGAAGACCCGTTTTTTCAGATCTCGATGAACAGCCCCCGCAGCCACATCTATCGGCTCGATCGACTAACGGGCGGCAAGCTCAAGGGTTCCTTCTACTACAAGAACTACTACGAAGAGACCGGCACCATCGACGAGGTCATTTTCTTAACGCGCCTCGAAGATGGCAGCGTGGTGAATTTTTGCATCATGCGCTTGCCCGACATGGGCGAGTTTAGTCAGCAGGAATACGACTTACTTTACGCCCTAGCCGAACCCATTGCCGCGGTCATTCAAAGCCACTGCCACCGGGATGATTTTGTTGTCCAGAACCTGCTCCAGCCCGGACTGGATGCACAGATTGATGCAGCGTTTCGCTCCTTCGGAAGTGACTATGTCAGCTCGCGCGAGCGCGAGGTGCTCGAACTCATGTTGCGCGGCTACGGGGCCGACACCAGCGCCGAGCGACTGGGCATCTCACTGGAGACCGTGCGCCGCCACCGGAAGTCCAGCTACAAGAAGTTGGACGTCAACTCCCAGGCCGACCTGTTTTCCCTGTTTATCAACGCCATGCCTTATATCGGTGAAGCCCAAGGCGGCGACCCGCTGAAGATCTACATGGGCTGAAGCCCGGTGTGTCTCGCCCCTCTCGATAATATTTAGCAGGCAACCTCGCGGGCTGACCCTTATGGGGCATTGCCCTAGGCGCTCTTGGGGGAGAGGATAAGGTCCTCGGATTTGTTTCCTAAGCCAACTGATGCCAAGGGCTCTCATAGAGTTATGCGCCGCGACGTCGAACTTTTTCTAAAAGCGTATCCCGCGGTCTCTATGATCGAGGCGCTCATTACCGACTGCAATGGTGTAGCGCGCGGCAAGTGGATTCCGCGCACCAAGATCCAGTCGGTGCTCGACAGCGGCCTCAAACTGCCCAAATCGGCTCTCGGCCTTGATATCTGGGGACGCGACATCCCTGAACTGGCTTATGACAACGGCGATATCGACGGCTATTGTTTGGCCGTAGACGATTCATTACGCCCAGTGCTCACTCCCCGCGGCATCGATCAGGGTCAGCTCATCATGACCATGTTTGATGAGAACAACGACCCCTACATGGGCGATCCGCGCCAGGTGCTGGCCGCCTTGGTGGCGAAGTTTGCCGAAAAAGATTTGAAGCCCTGCATGGCCGCCGAGCTGGAATTTAGCCTCCTGCCGGATCCCGGCCACGGCCGGCCCCTGCGCGACGCGCTCAGCGCGCAGGCGTCACTGGGGGGCAATCTGTACGCCCTCGACGAGCTCGATCGGCACGGGGAGATGCTCGAACTTCTGCGGGAGTCTTTCGATGCCCAAGGACTCCCTTATGAGGGGATCGTAAAAGAGGCCGCGCCAGCCCAGTTCGAAATCAATATGGCTCACAGTGACGATGTGATGGAGATGGCAGACCAGATAGTGCGCATGCAGCGCGTTATCCGCACCGTTGCCAGTCGCTTTGGTCTCATTGCCAGCTTCATGCCCAAGCCCATGGATGATGAGGCAGGCAACGGCATGCACGTGCACTGCAGCTTGCTCGAAGAACGGGGTGTCAATGTGTTCAATGACGGCAGTGATGAGGGCAGCGAACTGCTCAAATATGCTGTGGCGGGCAGTCTCGAACTCATGGCCGATGCGATGCTCATCTTCGCGCCGAGCTTCAATGCCTACCGCCGCTTTCAAGTGGGCAACCATGCGCCCACCATCCCAACCTGGGGCTATGACAACCGAACCTGCGCCCTACGAATACCCGCAGGACCCCCCGCCGCCAAGCGCATCGAACACCGAGTTGCCGGCGCGGACGCCAATCCTTATCTAACGCTGGCTGTGGTACTGGCTGGCATCCTGCACGGCATAGAGAACAAGCTCACCCCACCTGCCGCCATCGAGGGCAACGCTTGGGATATGAAACACGATGTTGGCGACCTTCCCAGCTTGATGAGCATTGCGATCGAGCGGTTTGCGAAGTCCAAAACCATCGGGCAATCGCTTAGCGAAGAGTTCCAGCTGCTGTTCTACAAAACCAAGCAGCAAGAGCTCGATGAGTTTGAGCGGCGAGTCACCGACTTCGAGATCGAGAGCTATCTGCGCGGCTAAATTCCCTGTCAGCAGCATTGCTAACTGACACGATTGCAGCGATGACACGCTGAACCTGCGGGCTCGGTCTTGCGTATACTGCAGCGACTTTCACCCCACGGAGTTCCAATGACCACGCTATATGACTTCACGGCTAAAGCCGCCGACGGTACCGACGTTGAGCTAGCTGACTACAAAGATCGTGTTCTGCTGATCGTTAACACCGCATCAAAGTGCGGCTTCACTCCCCAATACGACGGACTCGAAGCGCTGCAGGGCCAATACAAAGATCAGGGCTTTGATGTACTCGCATTCCCTTGCAATCAGTTTGGCGGGCAAGAGCCGGGTAGCGAAGAGGAAATTGTTGAATTCTGCACCATGAACTTCAGCACTACCTTTCCCATTTTCGCCAAGATTGACGTCAATGGCGGTGATACTCACCCTCTATATGCCTGGCTGAAAAAGCAGGCGTCCGGCGTCTTGGGCACCAGCGCAATTAAGTGGAACTTCACGAAGTTCTTGGTCGATCGTCAGGGTAATGTGATCAAGCGCTACGGCAGCCAGACCAAGCCCGCCGCTATCGCGAAAGACATCGAAGCGCTGATTTAATCCCTAGCAGACACCCCTGGATCAGTGCTCTCGGGTGGCTCGAAACTCAATATCGGGCCACCGCTCTTCCATCAGCGACAGATTGACGCGGGTGGGGGCCAAATAGGTGAGATACCCTCCGCCGTCTTCCGATAAATTCTCCGCCGCTTTTTTCCGAAACTCTTCGAGCTTACGGGGGTCATCGGCGACTACCCAGCGGGCGGTGTAAACGTTCACCGGCTCGTAAAGCGCTTCGACTTTGTATTCATCCCGGAGCCGATAAGCAACCACGTCAAACTGAAGCTGCCCTACCGCGCCGACAATCAAATCGGTGGACGTTAACGGCGAGAAAACCTGGGTCGAGCCCTCTTCGGACAACTGCTGCAAGCCCTTTTGCAGGGCTTTAAGCTTCATGGGATCTTTCAGGCGAATGCGGCGAAACAGCTCCGGAGCGAAGTGAGGAATGCCAGTGAACTGCAGCTCCTCACCGTGTGAAAAGGTATCGCCAATCTGAATGGTGCCGTGATTGTACAAACCGATAATGTCACCCGAGACCGCCTCTTCGACCAGTGCCCGCTCGCCTGCTTTAAAGGTCACTGCATCGGCGATTTTAATATCCTTGCCAACACGGACATGGCGCATTTTCATGCCCTTGGTGTAGCTGCCCGAGCATA
Organism: Luminiphilus sp.; assembly: GCA_965657905.1. Classification (GTDB taxonomy): domain Bacteria; phylum Pseudomonadota; class Gammaproteobacteria; order Pseudomonadales; family Halieaceae; genus Luminiphilus. The sequence goes on from CBFHPT010000005.1 coordinate 125,387, forward strand.
CCCGGACGAAAGCAATCCTATCGCGGTGCTTGGGGTCCATATTGGCCTGAATCTTAAACACAAAACCCGAAAACGCCGGTTCAAATGCATCGACTTCGCGACCCTGAGTGGCTCGTGGCAGTGGCTCTGGCGCCCACTGAACAAAGTCATCCAGCATTTCGCGTACGCCAAAGTTACCCAGTGCCGTGCCGAAAAATACCGGTGTGAGCCGTCCGGCAAGAAACTCATCATGATCAAACTCATGACTGGCGCCGCGCACTAACTCGATCTCCTCGCAAAACGCTTCGTATTCGTCGTCCAGCAGCGCCTTCGCGGCGTCAGAATCGAGCCCCTCAATCCGCGCGTCCGGGGGCAGAATCGCCCCGCCACCGGGGGTATAGAGGTGGAATGTATCGGTGTAGAGGTTATAGACGCCTTTTAAAAATTTACCCATGCCCACGGGCCAGTTGATTGGCGCTCCCGCGATCCCCAGCACCGATTCAATTTCGTCGAGTAGCTCAATGGGATCGCGAATATCCCGGTCGAGCTTATTCACGAAACTCACAATGGGCGTATCCCGGAGCCGACAAACATTCATCAGTTTAATCGTACGGTCTTCCACGCCCTTGGCACCGTCAATCACCATGAGTGCGGAGTCCACGGCCGTTAATGTTCGATAAGTATCCTCCGAGAAATCTTCGTGTCCCGGGGTATCGAGCAAATTAACCGTCCGTTCCCGATAGGGAAACTGCATCACCGACGAGGTCACGGAAATACCGCGCTCCTGCTCCAGCGACATCCAATCTGACGTGGCGTGAGGCCCGCGCTTGCCTTTTACCGAGCCCGCCACCTGAATAGCAGAACCCAAAAGCAGTAACTTTTCGGTAATTGTCGTTTTACCGGCATCCGGGTGGGAAATGATGGCAAATGTCCGTCGGGCGGCAATTTCCCGCTGCAGTTCTGGACCTGAATGTTGCGTATCGGTCATGGTGGCTCCTGTTGGGGCGGGGATTATGCCACCACCCACGCCAAGAGGCAGCTAGTGTCTGGATCCCACAACCATTAGGCGAAGTGGAATCCTCTCAGGCTCCCATGAATCAACTGCACGCGATCGAGTCCTTCGGCATTGAATTCGAGACTAAGCATTGCCGTTTAGTCCTCTGGCAAGGTGCTGAACCAATTGCTCGCCCACCGTAGCCGCCGAGGGGCAGCTATCACCCAATAAGGTCGCCATGGATATCACCTCGAGGCCCGTGTACCCGCAAGGATTGATTCTTTGAAAGGGCTCAAGATCCATATCAACATTAAGTGCCACACCGTGATAAGTGCACCCTCGACTCACTTTAAGCCCCAGAGAAGCAATCTTGCGGCCGTCCACGTAGACACCGGGCGCCTTCGGGTCCGGCGCCGACGCAATACCACTTTCTGCCAGGACGGAGACAACCGCCCTCTCAATCGCTGACACTAACTGGCGGACGGTCATACCCGCGCGACGCAAATCACACAGAATATAAACCACCCACTGCCCGGGTCCGTGATAAGTGACTTGGCCGCCCCGGTCAATCTGAACCACCGGGATGTCACCGGGCGCTAGCAGGTGCTCTGCCTTGCCGGAAATTCCCTGAGTGAAAACCGGCGGATGTTGCAGTAGCCAGAGCTCATCGGGAGTTGACTCGTCGCGCTCTTGGGTGAAGCGTTTCATCGCCTCAAACGTTGGCAGATACTCGACAGACCCAAGATGACGAATCTCCACGATTATCAGATAACCATGGAGACCAGTCCCGTCGCCATTAACGCTTGATGCAGCGTCGCTAATTGGTCGGGACCTGTGGCCTCAATAGTGATTGTAATGGAGATAAACGTGCCGCCGCTAGAAGCATTCACTTTGAGGGTTTCGGCATTGAAACCCGGCGCATGCTGCTCAAAAATTTCGACGACGGTAGGCTGAAGCGCCTCGCAGGCCCGACCAAGAACCTTAATCGGATAATCACAGGGAAATTCGATCTTGGGTGGTTCGGGTTGTGTCATAGCGATATCGCGATCCTAATCAGCTCAGGCAAACAGTGACGAAAGCCAGAGCATAAAGCCGTCCCATAACCTAGCAAAGAAACCTGCCTCTGGCACGTCGCCGAGGGCAAGCAATGGCCTTTCTAGCAATACCTCACCGTCGAGTATGACCTTGATTTGGCCCAGCGCATCACCGCGGGCGATTGGGGCTTCCAAGGGTTCGGTAAAGCTCACAATGACATCGGGTTCGGCATTCGTGCGAGGAATGGTCATTCGAACCGGCTCGATGAGACCGCCATCGACGCTCTTGGTAACGCCCTTCCATACGCGCGCCTGACCCAACGGCGCCTCTACCATGACGGGTTGAATCGTTTGGTAAAATCGGAAGCCATAGTTGAGCAGCGACCGTGTCTCGGCTTTGCGCGAGCGCGTACTTTTACTGCCCAGCACCACCGAAATCAGCCGCATACCCTCTCGCTTCGCGGACGCCACTAAGCCGTAACCCGCGACGCTGGTATATCCCGTTTTCAAGCCATCCACGGTGGGGTCCTCGCGAAGCAGGTGGTTGCGGTTATATTGGGTGATGTCGTTATAGGTGTAAGACTTCTGCTTATACACCTCATAGCGATCCGGGTGATTGCGAATAGTCGCCGCCGCCAGAACCGCGAGATCTCTTGCGGTGGTCAGGTGATCGGGATGCGGCAGTCCGTGGGAATTCTCAAAATGCGTTGCGGTCATGCCTAGCTGGCCGGCATAGGTATTCATCATGCCCTTGAAAGCTTCCTCGCTGCCGGCGATGTGTTCGGCAACCGCAACGGTTGCGTCGTTTCCCGAGGAAATGACAATGCCTTGCTCAAGCTGTCCAATAGTCACCTCTTTACCCGGCTCAATCCACATTAGCGAGGAGCCGCGGAACGTGGGGTTCTGCGACCAGGCGTTGCGACTGACGGGCACCACATCGTTCAGCGTCAGACGGCCCTCATCAACCTCCTCCGCCAGAATATAAGCCGTCATGAGTTTGGTCAGACTCGCGGGGGGAAGACGTTCATCGGCGTTGTGCTCTACCAGCAACTCCCCGGTATCAAAATCCATCAATAAGTAAGCGTCGGCGTTAATCGACGGTGGTGCAGGGACAACAGACGCTGCGAGTCCCGGGGTGCTCAACAGGGACGTACTCAACAATAGCAGTAGGGTGAAACGCAGCATCGGGTTCCTCATTACGGGGGATTTAAGGCGGCAGATGGTATCAGGCTCGCGGCAGTAGCAGAAATGGTGAGGTCGAAAGTTCACGGCAGCGGCTGTCCGGCTGGGAGTCCTGCACCGACCAGGTCGTCCCGTGCCGCGCGCAGGGCTGATTCACTGGCAAAGGGCCCCGCCCGCAAACGAAACAGGCGACCAGCGCCGGTTTCCACTTCAGTCACATTCAGCGGGACCGACAACACCGCCTCGGCGCGTGCCGCCAGATTTGCTGCAGCGCCCGCGTCACTAAAGGCGCCAAGCTGTAAGTTGCGGTATGCCCCCGAAGGGTTGCCCCGTCGATCATCACTGCCCGTCACGGTCAGTGCCTCGACGCGCACCCGCGCTGTGCCCTGATCGGCAAAACCCAGCTTGAGGGCCGCGCCGTATGACAAGTCGATAATGCGTTCACTGTGAAACGGGCCTCGATCGTTGACCCGCAGCACCATAGATTGGCCATTACTAAGATTGGTGACGCGTACGTAGCTGGGGATCGGCAAGGTTTTGTGAGCAGCTGTTGGGCCATACACATTAAACCGCTCTCCGTTTGATGTTTTTCGCCCGTGAAACTTCAGCCCATACCAAGAAGCAATGCCTTCTTCAGTATAGCCGGCGGCACTGGGCATGACCTGATAAGTCACGCCGTTTACCGTGTACTGACTTTTGTTACCGGCAGCGAGGATCGGATCGGGGCGCGGCACCGCATCGGAAATTGCCGCGGGGTCAATGGGCGGTGGCGTGCTGTCGGCAACACGCACCGTGTCTCCACAACCCCCGAGCAACAACGTGACAACAGTCAGCGCCGTCGAAACAACATGACGCAGGTCAGACATCGGCCAATGCCGCAGCAATGCCCTGACTCAATTGCCAAACGCTCAGCGCGTACATCGCGCTGTGGTTGTAGCGGGTGATCACATAAAAATTCTCAAGGGCTAACCAATATTCGGGGCCGGCTTTACCTTCGAGTGAAAGGGCCGTCGCTTTCAGATTGACGTCAGTGGCCTCAAGTGGCGCAAAGCCCTGAGCCGCCATTTCGCCTACGGTGAATCGCGGCTTCAAGCCGCCCTCGAACAGGCTTTCGGGAGCCTCGTCGCCGTTGGCCGCTACCACGACAGACGCGCCAGGCTGCCAGCCGTGTTCTACAAAGTAATTGGCAACGCTGTAGATCGCATCGTTGGGGTTATCCCAGATATCGGCGATGCCATCGCCGTCATAGTCTCGGGCGTAAGCACGATAGCTAGAGGGCATAAATTGGCCGAAACCCATTGCACCCGCATAAGAGCCCTTCAGCGAGAGGGGGTCCTTACCCGACTCGTAGGCGAGCACCAGAAAGTTCTCCAGCTCACTGGTGAAAAACGGAGAGCGCTTGGGGTAATCAAAAGCGAGTGTGGCAAGGGCATCAACGACTCGATAGCTGCCGGTAATCCGCCCATAAAAGGTCTCGACGCCGATAATCGCAACGATGACTTCAGCTGGCACACCGGTGCGCGAAGACACATCGGCGAGGGTTGCGGCATGTTCCTGAGCAAAGGCCACCCCGCCGGCAATCCGCTTGTCGGTAATGAAGATTTCACGATACTCATGCCAGGGCTTGGTCTTCTCAGCGGGTCGCGCAATCGCATCCAGAATGCTTTGCTTGCGCTCGGCAGCGCCAACTACCGTCTCAGCCCAGTCGGCATCGACCCCCTCAGCGACGGCCGCGTCGATCACGGCACTTGCCGCATCGGACTGGGTGTAATCCCCTGCTTGGGCTGATATCACAGCTGCGGCTGACAAGAGTAGCGGCAGGATGGGTCGAACAATACTGTGTCGCATGTGTCTAAGAACTCCAAAATCGCAATAAGTTTCACTAACGGAAAGCGCTAGTGCCAAGATCTAGCGCCCCGCCCTAACGCTCAGCCCTAACGTTCAGACCTAGCGCTCAGCCCGAGATGATGCGCCGCTCTGTGCTAACTGCCATCAGCACGCCAAACCCCAGCATCAAAGTGACCATCGACGTGCCACCGAAACTCACCAACGGCAATGGCACCCCCACCACCGGCAAAATCCCCGCAACCATACCCATGTTCACAAACACATAGACGAAAAACGTCAGCGTGATCGCCGATGCCAATAGACGACCGAATCCTGACTGCGCGCGCAGGCCAATCCAGAAACCCCGTAACAAGATCAACAGGTATAACAACAGCAATACCAACACGCCGCGCAAGCCAAACTCCTCGGCCAACACAGCAATGATGAAATCAGTTTGGCTTTCTGGCAGAAAATCCAAGTGCGACTGGGTGCCCTCAAGCCAACCCTTGCCCCGCCAACCCCCTGAGCCTATGGCGGTCTTCGACTGAATGATATTCCAGCCCGCCCCAAGTTTGTCAGACTCGGGATCCAGTAGCGTGAGCACTCGCTGTTTCTGGTAATCCTTCAGGAGAAACAGCCAGGCGGGCCACGCCGAGGCGATAAAAATTACGATCGCGCCCCCGATATAGAGCCAGCTAATCCCCGCCATAAACACAACAAACAGCCCGCTGGCAGCAACCAGCAGCGAGGTGCCGAGATCAGGCTGAATAACAATCAGCGCTGCTGGCAACAGCACAATACCGAGGGAGCCTAGCAACGGCAGTGGTCGCGGCGGGATCGAGAACCGGGTATACCACCACGCCGCCATGAGCGGCATGGCCAGCTTCATGAGTTCCGAGGGTTGAAAACGCACCACGCCCAAGCTCAGCCAACGTTGAGCGCCTTTGGCGCCCACACCAAACAAGGGTACGGCAATTAACAAACACAGGCCGATCACATAAAACACGGGCGACCAACGCCGGTAGGTGTTCACGCTGACTTGCGCCGCCGCCAACATGGCCAGCAGACCAATAATCTGGTTGCGCCCCTGACGCATCACCGTGTCCCAACTGCCATCAGAGGCGGAATAAAGTATCACCAGACCGCTGAACATCAGCAGTAAAAGCGGCGCAAGCAACAAGAGATCCAAATGCAAAAACTGGGCGATTGTTGCCCGCCGGCTGAAGTCTCGGTTGCTGTTTTCAAGTACGCGGGTGTAGTCAGACATCGTCATCATCTCGCAACAGCCAGGCATCCATTACCTGACGTGCTACCGGGTAAGCGGCGCTACTACCGCCACCATTCTCAGCCAACACCGCGATCGCTATTTTGGGGCGGTCAACCGGCGCAAAAGCGATAAAGAGCCCGTGATTGCGATGGCGCTCCGAAATGGCCTCCTCATCGTAAACCGCGTCTTGGGCTATCCCTATGACCTGAGACGTACCCGTCTTTCCCGCAATGGTGTAGGGAAGGTCGCGGCCGATTTTCGCCGCTGTGCCCTGACGAGTGTGCACCACATCCATCATGCCGGCGATCACGGCACTCCAGTGATCGTCGCTGCCCTCTACCGCCGGACGAGACTCGCCGCCCACGGGCAGGTCTCCGATGCGCCGCACGATCGATGGCACAAAACTCGCGCCTCTGTTAGCCAACACCATGGCCGCCTGGGCCAGTTGAACGGGGGTGGCCAGCATATAGCCCTGACCAATGCCAACGCTCAGGGTTTCGCCGGGATACCAGGGCTGACCCAAACGCGAGCGCTTCCATGCGGTACTTGGCAGAATGCCCGGTTGCTCGCTAGTAATATCCACTCCGGTGCGCTCGCCAATACCAAAGGGGGCCAGGGACGCCGCGAGCGTATCGATTCCCATGCGGCGAGCCAGATCGTAATAGTAAACGTCACAGGACTCTGCGATGGCCATCCGCAGATCAACCTCGGGGGCGTGGCCCGTGCCACGAATACTAAGAATCCAGTCCCGGTAGCGCCGAGAGCTCCCCGGCAACTGATACCAGCCCGGGTCTTTAATCGCCGTCTCAGGCGTCACCAAACCCAACTCGAGTCCGGCAAGTCCGAGCATCGGCTTTACCGTTGAACCCGGCGGATATTGTCCCTGCACAGCGCGATTGAGCAGCGGCGTATCGGGGGAGTTACGCAGCCCGTTGTAATCCGCCCGGCCAATGCCGTTGACGAATAAATTGGCATCAAAACCGGGATTGGAAACCAACGCCAGTACACCGCCATTTTGGGGGTCAATGGCGACGACTGCGCCACGCTGCTCGCCGAGGGCCTCCACCGCAGCGCGCTGTAAATCCAAATCTAAGTACAGCTGCAGGTTTGCGCCATCCACCGGAGGCTGACGATCGAGAATACGCAGGACCCGCCCATGAGCGTTTGTCTCCACGTTCTGATAGCCCACTGTGCCGTGCAGTACCGACTCATAGCGACGCTCGATACCCACTTTGCCAATGTGTAATGTCCCGCGGTAACTGGCTTCGTCGATGTCCGCCGCTTCCTGTTCGTTGATACGACCCACATAGCCAACCACATGACTGAGCAGATCCCCGTGGGGATAGTGGCGGGTCAGCTGCGCTTCGATAGTAACGCCGGGCAACTCATGTCGATTGACGCCGATGAGCGCAATCTCCTCATCGGTAAGCTGGAGCTTCAGGGGAACCGCGTCATAGGGTCGTCGGCGGGCTCTTCGAGCCTCAAATCGCTCGACATCCTCGGGCATAATCTTGATAAGTTCTTGGAGCTGGTCGATCACCTGATCAACCTTGCCCGCGCGCTCTACAACGATGCTGAGTACATGGGTAGGCTCGTTTGTGGCGAGCAGTCGACCCTGGCGGTCGTAAATCAGGCCACGCTTAGGAGGCACCGGCTCAAGCCGAACACGATTGCGCTCTGACTGAGTCAAAAAGCGGTCGTAGTCGACAATCTGCAACGTGTAGTAGCGATACAACAAGACACTGAGCGCCACGACCACGATCAACACAGCCACCAGGACGCGCTCGGCATTGATCGCCGCTTCCTGTCCGGTGTCGCGCAACGCATCTCGAGATGCCGGCATCAGCTAAGCTCTGTGGTAGGGATGATTGGCATTAATGGACCAAGCTCGATACAGCTGCTCTGCCAAAATAACGCGCACCAGCGGATGCGGCAGGGTTATTTTTCCAAAGGACCAGCGTCGATCAGCCCGCGACAGCAATTCGGGCGCGAGACCGTCAGGGCCCCCTATAACGATAGCGGCACTCCGGCCGGTCATTTCCCAGTCCCTGAAGTTTGCCGCCATATCCTCGGTGCTGACGGCCTTACCCGCTACGTCGAGCGCCACAAGGCTGTCGCCGGATTTGAGTTGACGAGTGATCGCATCCGCCTCGCTGGCCATCAGTCGAGCAGGCGAATCGCCCTGACGCTTTGCTGGGGAAATTTCGCGCCAATCGACCTGAAATTCTCGGGGTAATCGCTTGTGATACTCGGCCACGCCTTCGTTGACCCAGGCAGGCATCCGCGTTCCCACCGCCAACACACGAATGCGCATCAGTCAGCTGCGGGCGGGGCCGTCCAAAGACGCTCGAGGTCATAAAAACCCCGCGTGGCGGGCTGCATCACGTGAACAACCACGTCGCCAAAGTCCACCAGCACCCACTCCCCGACCGTCTCGCCCTCCATACCAATCGGCCGCGCACCTTGGGCTTTCGCTTTGACTTGCACATTGTCTGCGAGGGACTTCACGTGACGGGTTGAGGTGCCGCTCGCGATCACCAGGTAGTCCATAACTGACGTGAGTGGGCGAACATCAATTACAACAGGGTCGACGGCTTTTAGGTCATCGAGCGCATCAAGGATCAACTCAGAAAGCGCTTCGCCCTCGGGTGGCTGGGTTTCGGTCACAAACTCCCTCGCTGGGTAGCTGGTTCAGTGGATATAAAGATCATGGTCGACAATATACTTGATAACGGCCTCCGGCAGGAGAAACCGGCAACTTTTACCCGCGGCAATCGTCTCGCGAATGGCGGTTGAGGAGACAGCGAGTGGCGTTTGGGATATCCACGTGCACACGCCGGCGGTTGATTGATTGAGGGCGTCGGCCGGTCCTCGATGCTGCGCGAGCCACTCGGCGACCTCGTCCGCGGCAGCCAATTCAGCTGTTTCATCGGGCCTGACCATCACTGCAAGGTTCGCCAACTCAAGGATTTGCTGCCAATCCCGCCAGCGGTGAAAGTGCTGCAATGTGTCTGTGCCGACAATAAAGGTGAGCGATGCAGTGCGACCCAGTTGCGACCGAAAGTGCGCAAGGGTATCAACTGTGAACGAGGTGCCTTCGCGATCAACTTCACAGCGATCCACGGCCAAACCCGGCTCGTCTTGCACGGCCAGTTCGACCATGCGCGCGCGGTGCTCGGCGCTTATGCGGGTGCCGTCCTTTAAGGGAGGGCGTCCGGCGGGTATCAAAATTACTCGATCGAGGCCCAACCGCTCTCGGCAATCAATCGCCCCCCGAAGGTGGCCAATGTGAACGGGATCAAAGGTCCCGCCCAACAAACCGACAGCGCTTGTCGACGCCGAATTCACGTCCGAACGTGCCCATCACCAAACACAATCCACTTGTTAGAGGTCAGCCCCTCGAGACCGACCGGACCGCGGGCATGCAGTTTGTCGGTAGAGATACCGATCTCAGCGCCGAGACCGTACTCGAAGCCGTCGGCAAAACGGGTGGATGCGTTGATCATGACTGAACTCGAGTCAACCTCCCGCAAGAAGCGCATGGCGGTGCTGTGGTTCTCAGTCACGATGCTTTCGGTATGACCCGAACTAAACTGCGCAATGTGTGCCATGGCCCCATCGACGTCTGCCACTACCTTGATCGACAACACCGGCGCCAAATATTCGGTCGACCAATCTTCTTCCGTCGCCGTCACCGCGATGCCGTTCGCCAGTTCCCGTGCACGGTCGCAACCGCGCAATTCAACCCCATGGGCGGCTATACGGCTGACAAGTTCGGGCAAAAGGTGACCAGCACCTTCAGCGACCAACAAGGTCTCCATGGTGTTGCAGGTGCCATAGCGCTGGGTCTTGGAGTTCTCAGCGATTGCCAGCGCCTTCTCAGGGTCGGCGGCCGCGTCAATGTAAACGTGGCAAATGCCGTCGAGGTGTTTCAATACCGGCACCGTCGCGTCCGCGGCAATGCGCTCAATCAAGCTCTTGCCGCCTCGGGGAATGACAATATCGACGTACTCGGGCATTGCGATAAGCGCCCCCACTGCGGCGCGATCGGTAGTATCGACAACTTGTACCGTCGCTTCTGGCATCTCAGCGGCAGCAAGCCCTGATTTAATCATTGCCCCCAGCGCACGATTGGAGGCAATTGCTTCGGACCCACCCCGTAAAATCGCTGCATTACCCGCCTTTAAGCAGAGGCTAGCCGCCTCAACCGTAACGTTAGGTCGCGACTCATAAATGATACCGATCACGCCCAGGGGCACCCGCATCTTGCCGACACGAATGCCAGAATCCATGGTGCGGACGCCGTCGATCGCGCCCACCGGATCGGGCAGTCCGGCGACCTGATCGAGGCTTTGAATGAGGCCGTCGATGCGTGCGTCGGTTAGCTCTAAACGATCCATAAGCGGCGCGTCCAGTTGGTTTTGGGCACCCCGCGCCATGTCTTCCTGATTGGCTTCCAGCAACGACGCTCGCCCGCTCGCGATCGCATCGCGAATTGCTAGCAACGCTTGGTTCCGCTGCGCTACCGTTGCAGCGGCAACCTGTCGCGACGCTGCGCAAGCAGCTTCACCCACCCCCTGCATGTATTCCTGAACTGACATAAAACCCTCCTGTTGATGGGGCAGTATACCGATAGTCATCGGCTTACTTAGGTAACAGTACGAAACCGGAGTTAAATTTGCCGGAGCTAAATTTGATAGCGAAACCCACTTGACAATCATTCTCAAACGCAGCAGAGTCTCATTCATGTATGTTTGTCTCTGCAAAGGCGTTACCGACAGCGACATCAGACGCGCCGTTGATCACGGTGCATCGAGTTTTCGCGAGGTGCGCGCACAGCTGGGTGTTTCGACTCAGTGCGGTAAGTGTGCCCGCCTGGCTCGCGCAGTCGCTGAAGAGCGGTTGTCAAAGACTGTCGATGAGAGCAAATTTTACGATGCGACCATCCAATCCGGCATGGCGATGGCGTAGTTTGGCCAGCTAAATCAATACGCTAATGCGGTTGAGAATCTATCTGATTCCCAATAATTTTTCCCTTACATTACAATCACTTAACCAACCTTTACGCTTGGTTAATCCCGTCACTTGCCCTATACTGCCTTGAACGAATTCACCCAAATAGGCAGACCTCGAAATGAAAGGCGATCCCAAAGTCATTGAGCACTTAAATACCTTGCTCAGCAACGAACTCGTTGCCATCAACCAGTACTTCTTGCACGCCAAAATGTACAAGGACTGGGGCCTCACAGAACTCGCAGAGCACGAGTATCACGAGTCAATTGATGAAATGAAGCACGCCGACGAACTGGTCGAGCGGATCCTCTTTTTGGAGGGCCTCCCCAACCTGCAGGACCTCGGCAAACTCTTGATTGGGGAGAACCCCCGGGAAATGCTCGAGTGCGATCTCAAACTCGAGCACATTGCCCACGTCGACTTAAAAGCGGCCGTGGCCTACTGCGACCAGGTAGGGGATTACGTATCGAGAGATCTCGCCAATCGAATCCTTGAAGCCGAAGAAGAGCACATCGATTGGCTAGAAACCCAGTTGTCGCTCATGGATCGCGTTGGCGAGCAGAACTACCTGCAAACCGCCATGAAAACCGTAAAACCTGCGGAGTAACGCAGGCTCCTTCCAGAGAAAACTCAGGAAGCGTCGGCGGCATCCCCACCGGCGCTTACGACTTCTTTCAGTTCACCGCTTTCATCCATTTCCGCGATGATGTCGCAGCCACCGATTAACTCGCCGTTAACCCACAACTGGGGAAAAGTCGGCCAATTAGCATATTTTGGTAGGTTGGCACGGATTTCTGGGTTTGAGAGCACGTCGACGTAGGCAAACTTCTCACCACAGCCCATCAGTGCTTGGACGGAGCGCGCCGAAAAGCCACATTGGGGCTGATTGGGTGATCCCTTCATATAAAGAATCACGCGGTTGTTGGTGATTTGGTCTTTGATGGTTTCCATGATGTCCATCGAATACTCCTTGATAAAACGCTGATGACGACGTGGTCACGCACCGACCGTTAACGGACTGCGCGGTGGTTGATAGCTTGTTAATGTTGACAGTGTACAAGGTTGGGGCCCGAACGGACCATTGCAAGCGTGGTTTCAAGGCCTAGCGGATATCTGTATGCTTGCTCGCTTTATTTTTTACCAGCGCGGAAGCCAGCCATGTCAGCCCTCATGCCAACCTACAAGCGCTTGTCTGTGGCATTTGTCCGTGGGGAAGGTGCATACCTCTACGATCAACACAATCGTGCCTACCTCGATGCGCTGTCCGGCATCGCAGTGACCAATTTAGGCCATGCCCATCCCGCGGTGACTCAAGCGATTTGTGAGCAGGCGACGAACCTGATCCACACATCCAACCTGTATCGCATTCAATCTCAGGAACAACTAGCGGCTGAACTAAGCGCCGCTACAGGCATGGAAAGCCTGTTTTTTTGTAACTCTGGCGCCGAGGCGAACGAAACGGCAATAAAACTCGCGCGACGATTCGGCCACGGCCGAGGCATCACGGAACCGAAAATCATCGTTTTGGAATCGGCGTTTCACGGACGGACCATGGGCGCACTTGCCGCCACCTCCGATGCCACTAAAAAAGCCGACTTCGCGCCCATGTTATCGGGCTTTCTACGAGTGCCCCGCAACGATCTCGACGCGGTGCGGGCGATTGCCGCTAACGACCCCAATGTGGTTGCCATTCTCGCTGAGCCGGTTCAAGGAGAAGGCGGTGTTTGGCCCCTTGATACCAAATACCTGCAAGGACTGAGAGACATCTGCACGGCCCAGGATTGGCTGCTGATGTTCGATGAAGTCCAGTGCGGCAATGGCCGCTGCGGCAGTCTCTATGCGTTTCAGCGACTCGGTGTCGTACCCGACGTTCTTGCGACCGCGAAAGGCCTAGGTAACGGCTTCCCCATAGGCTGCTGTATGGCCCGCGGGCGCGCGGCATCGGTGCTGGCCCCCGGCGACCATGGCACGACCTTTGGCGGCAGCCCACTCGCCTGCGCCACCGCGAGCGCGGTCATCAATACCCTGTCAGGTGAGGCGCTTTATGAACGCGCTGATCCCATTCGAGAGACCATTCTCCATGCTTTTCACAGTGAACTGAAAGATCCAGACAAAGTCGCTGATGTGCGCGGGCTGGGACTGATGATCGGCATTCAGGTCACTGTACCCACAGAGCGGCTGATGGCTGACGCCCTCGACCAGGGGACACTGATCAACGTCACCAGCGGCAACACGATTCGATTACTGCCGCCGCTGATTTACAGCGACGACCAGGCCGCACAGCTGGGCGGGACCATTGCCCGCCTGGTCAACGCCACCGAGAGGACTCACCCATGACCATCCGCCATCTTTTAACGCTCAATGATCTCAGTAGCGACGAATTTCGCGGCATTATTGGCCGCGCCAGCGAGCTAAAGACGCTGCAACGGGAGGGCACCCCTCACGCTCGCTATCCGGGCAAAGTGCTGGCCATGATCTTTGCCAAGGCGTCGACCCGGACGCGGGTCTCGTTTGAAGCGGGAATGATACACCTGGGGGGCAGCGCCATGTTCCTATCCGCCGCGGATACCCAGTTGGGTCGTGGCGAGCCGATAGAAGATAGCGCTCGGGTCATTTCCTCAATGGTGGATTTAGTCATGATTCGCACTTTCGAACACGACACCGTTGAGCGCTTTGCAGCACATTCATCGGTTCCGGTGATCAATGGTTTAACCAATGACTTTCATCCCTGCCAGCTACTGGCAGATATGCAAACCTGGTTTGAGCACCGGGGGGACATCGCCGGTCGCCGGGTCACCTGGCTTGGGGACGGTAATAATATGTGCCAGTCCTACATTAACGCCGCGCGCTTACTGGATTTCGAACTGGTGATAGCCTGCCCGGAAGGATTTGAACCCGAATCAGGGTTATTGGCTGCGAACGCCGATCGGGTGCGGATCGAACATGACCCAGTCGCCGGGGTAGCGGGTGCTGACCTGCTGGTAACCGACGTCTGGGCATCCATGGGCCAGGAAGATGAGCAAGCAGCGCGCGCGGCTGCAATGGCGCCCTTCCAGCTCAATAGCGCTCTTTTGGCTAAAGCCAGCGACGACGCCCTTTATATGCACTGTTTGCCGGCCCACCGTGAGGAAGAAATCACCACCGAACTCATGGAAGCACCGGAATCGGTTATCTGGGACGAGGCCGAAAACCGCCTTCACGCTCAGAAAGCACTTATGGAGTTCCTGCTCGGCTAACACCGACCGCCAAATCATCCGACAGGCAAATCGCCAAATTTGCGCAGTACCCGTATCCCGAAAATCGAGGCGGGTGCGCCTTGTCTGCGGGAATCGATTAGCGCTAAATAACTGCCGTCTATAAGCGCTACAAGGTTATGACAAAATAGTTGATCGCCCCCTAACCAGCTATCCACAGCCATGGTTGTTAGAGCAGTAAGGTTTAACAACAGCTCAAGCGTTAGCGAGTACTAGCTTGCAGGCTCCGGCACAACTTTTCCACAACATTCCCCCTAATCCGCACCCTTGCAATCGGGTTTAGACCCGCCTATGTTGGGGTCCTAGGCCGGCCCGACCCCCATATATGGGGTTTTTCAGGTTGCCTCCTCCACAAAAAAACGGCGTAAGCCACTGGCGAAGTCACGAGGCGCGGACACAGACTATGCAGACAGGCACTGAAACCCAAACAACCACATCGGCGCCAACTCAGGCACCGGTTATCGAATCACCCAACCCCACCCGCATGGCAGCGACAGCGCCAGGGCAATTGCGGGTAATCAAGCGCAACGGCACGGTTGTCCCCTTCGAGGACAGCAAAATCTCTGTGGCCATTACCAAGGCGTTTCTTGCTGTAGAAGGCGGAACAGCCGCTGCGTCCAGCCGAATCCACGAAACCGTGGAAAAGCTCACCGAACAAGTAGTCACGACGTTTAAGCGTCGCATGCCCTCGGGGGGCACCATGCACATCGAAGACGTTCAGGATCAGGTCGAACTGGCTCTGATGCGTGCCGGTGAACACAAAATCGCCCGGGATTACGTCATCTATCGGGAAGAGCGGGCCCGTGAACGTGCCGCCAAAGCTGCCCTTTCCCCCGAGTCTCAGGCCGCCGCCAGCAGCATTACCGTGGTCCAGCCCGATGGCAGCCGAGCGCCCCTTGATATTGAGCGCATTCGAACGATCGTTTCTGAAGCCTGTGAGGGCCTCAAGGATGTCAGCGAGACAGCCATCATTGATGAAGCCCTGCGTAACCTGTACGACGGAGTCTCAAGCACAGAAGTCAGCACCGCGCTGGTCATCACCGCCCGCACCCTGATCGAACAAGAACCAAACTTCAGCTACGCTGCTGCCCGCCTGTTGCTCGATGACCTGCGCGCAGAGGGTCTGGGTTTCCTCGGTATCGCCGACAAAGCGACCCAGAGTGATATGGCGGTGCATTATGGGCCCGCCCTGAAGGCATTCATCACCCGCGGTGTTGAGCTTGAGTTGATTACCCCTGAACTGCTGGACTTCGATTTTGATGCACTGGGCAGCGCACTGAACCCAGAGCGCGACCTGCAGTTTAGCTATCTCGGCCTCCAAACCTTGTACGACCGCTACTTTATTCACTCCGATGAAGTCCGAATCGAACTGCCGCAAGTGTTTTTCATGCGTGTCGCCATGGGGCTCTCCATCCGTGAGGCAGACAAAAACGCGCGGGCAATCGAGTTCTATAATCTGCTGTCGTCCTTCGATTACATGAGCTCTACGCCGACACTGTTTAACTCGGGCACACTGCGCTCGCAGCTGTCTTCGTGCTATCTGACCACGGTCCCCGACGACCTGTTTGGCATCTATGGGGCCATTCAGGACAACGCGATGCTATCCAAGTTTGCCGGCGGTCTGGGCAACGACTGGACGCCTGTGCGTGCGCTTGGCGCCTACATCAAGGGCACCAACGGCAAAAGTCAGGGCATCGTGCCGTTCCTGAAAGTAGTTAATGACACCGCTGTTGCCGTGAACCAAGGGGGCAAACGCAAAGGCGCGGTCTGCGCTTACCTCGAGACATGGCACCTCGATATCGAAGAATTCCTCGAGTTGCGCAAGAATACCGGCGATGATCGCCGCCGCACCCACGATATGAACACCGCGAACTGGGTTCCCGATCTGTTCATGAAGCGGGTATTCGAAGATCAGGATTGGACACTGTTCTCACCGAACAATGTGCCCGACCTCCACGATCTGTACGGCAAAGCGTTCGAAGAGCGTTATGAGCAATACGAAGCCATGGCTGCCCGGGGAGAAATCAAACCCGCAAAAACGATTAAAGCAGCAGCATTGTGGCGCAAAATGCTCGGCATGATCTTCGAAACAGGTCACCCCTGGATTACGTTTAAGGATCCCTGCAACGTCCGCTCGCCGCAGCAACATATTGGTGTCGTGCACTCCTCAAACTTGTGCACCGAGATCACCCTCAACACCAGCGCCGACGAAATTGCGGTGTGTAACTTGGGTTCCGTCAACCTGCCCCAACACATCGAGAACGGTGAACTTAACCGCGACAAGCTGCGCAAGACCATTCGGACCGCTATCCGAATGCTCGATAACGTCATTGATATCAACTACTACTCGGTGCCTCAGGCAGAAAACTCCAACATGAAGCATCGGCCGATTGGCCTTGGCATCATGGGTTTCCAGGATGCGCTGTACAAAATCGATGTGGCCTACTCCTCTGACGACGCGGTGACCTTTGCAGACCGCTCTATGGAAGCCGTCAGCTACTACGCCATCGAGGCATCAAGCGAACTGGCGGCTGAACGGGGCAGCTACGCGAGCTATGAGGGATCGCTGTGGAGTCAGGGAATTTTCCCACTGGACTCCCTCGATATTCTCGAGCGGGAGCGGGGCGAGAAGTACATTCAGATCAACAAAGAAAAGACCCTCGATTGGGACGTGCTTAAAGCCAAAGTGGCCTCATCCGGTATGCGCAACTCCAATGTTATGGCTATTGCGCCCACAGCAACCATCGCCAACATCACCGGTGTGTCCCAGTCTATCGAGCCCACCTACCAAAACCTGTATGTGAAATCGAACCTGTCGGGGGAATTCACAGTGGTGAACCCCAGCCTCGTCCATGATCTCAAGGCGCACGGTCTGTGGGACAAGGTCATGGTCAACGACCTGAAATATTACGACGGCTCGGTTCAATCAATTGATCGAATACCGGCTGAACTAAAAGCCAAATACGCCACGGCATTTGAAGTCGAGCCCCGCTGGCTTGTGGAAAGTGCGAGTCGCCGGCAAAAGTGGATTGATCAGGCTCAATCCCTCAACTTGTATATCAACAATGCCAGCGGTAAGAAGCTCGATGTGACCTACCGCATGGCATGGTTCAGCGGCTTGAAAACGACCTATTACCTGCGCTCACTCGCAGCGACGGGTACCGAGAAGTCAACCGTGCAAACCGGAACACTGAACTCAGTGTCATCCGCCGCAGCGGAGCCCGCCCCCGCACCCGTACCTCAGGCTTGCTCGCTCGACGATCCGGACTGCGAAGCCTGTCAATAACACCACCCATACAACATTGAAGACCAAATTTAAGGAGCAGAC
Source organism: Luminiphilus sp. (assembly GCA_965657905.1). Classification (GTDB taxonomy): domain Bacteria; phylum Pseudomonadota; class Gammaproteobacteria; order Pseudomonadales; family Halieaceae; genus Luminiphilus. Next base: position 143,265 of record CBFHPT010000005.1, read on the forward strand.
ATGCTGAGTTGGGACGATTACAACGTTGACGAAACCGCGGCAGCGCCAGCGACAAGTAAAGCCAAGCCCGCAGCCCCCGAACCCGCCGTCGTAGAACAGGCTCTCGCAGCTGTCGAGGCTGCTGAAGCAGCAACTGCGGCACCCGCAGCACCTGCAAACGATGCAAATGCAGACAACACGGAAGAAGCCACGGTACTTACGGACATCATGGAGAAGGCCTCGGAAGCCGTCGCCAGTCTCGACGTGGCGCCTGGGCTTGAAGAGCTTGAAATCGGTGCGTCGCGGGTGTCCGTCGACGAAAAAGCGATGATCAACTGCCGCGCCGATCTGAATCAGTTAGTACCGTTTAAGTACGACTGGGCCTGGCAGAAATACATCGACGGGTGTGCCAATCACTGGATGCCCCAAGAAGTGAACATGACCGCTGATGTCGCCACTTGGAAAGCCAGCGATGGTCTGTCGGAAGATGAGCGCCGGATCGTAATGCGTTCACTGGGTTACTTCTCAACAGCCGACTCGCTGGTCGCTAACAACCTGGTGTTGGGTATCTATCGCTTGATCACCAACCCTGAGTGTCGCCAGTACTTGTTGCGTCAAGCGTTCGAAGAGGCGATTCACACTCATGCTTACCAGTACTGTATTGAGTCCCTGGGCATGGATGAAGGAGAGGTCTTCAACATGTATCGAGAGGTGCCCTCCGTCGCGAAGAAAGCGACCTGGAGCCTAAGCCACACACACAGCCTCTCCGATCCAAACTTCAAGACCGGCACCCTAGAGGACGATCAGCAGTTGCTGCGCAACTTAATCGGCTTCTACGCAGTCACCGAAGGCATCTTCTTCTACTGTGGATTTACGCAGATCTTGTCCATGGGTCGCCGCAACAAGATGACTGGGGTCGCAGAACAGTTCCAGTACATCCTGCGGGATGAGTCCATGCACCTGAATTTCGGTATTGACGTCATCAACCAAATCAAACTGGAAAACCCTCAGCTGTGGACCAACGAGTTCCAGCAGGAAGTGATTCAGATGATTCTTGAGGGCACCCAGATCGAGATCGAATACGCGCGGGATACCATGCCCCGAGGCGTGCTCGGCATGAACGCGGCGATGATGGAGGAGTATCTGCACTTCATTGCGAATCGACGTTTGACCCAGCTGGGTCTGCCTGAACAGTTCCCCGGCGCGCAAAACCCGTTCCCATGGATGTCTGAGATCATGGACCTGCGCAAAGAGAAGAACTTCTTTGAGACCCGGGTCATTGAGTATCAAACCGGCGGTGCGCTGACTTGGGACTGAGTTAAGACGCTACAGGCCGCGATGCAGCGACCGTAAAACCGCCGGCAACCCGGCGGTTTTTTTTTGCGCGATCGAACACTGCGCTTTCATCAGCCTTCAATCAGTCTTTGATCAGCCCTGACTGGCGAGATCTAAGGTAAATCCTGGCAGCGAATCCAATATCGCGCGCCCATAACGCTTGGTGATCACCCGTCGATCCAGCAAGGTGATACGGCCACTGTCGGCTTCCGTGCGCAACAATCGGCCACTGGCCTGCACCAGTTTTAGTGCCGCATCGGGGACGCTGATTTCCATAAATGGATTGCGCCCCATCTGCTCCAGCAATTCCGCATGGGCTGCCTCTCGCGGACTATCCGGAACGGCAAAAGGCAGTTTGGCAATGACCACGTGATCGCAATAGCGGCCGGGCAAATCGACGCCTTCGGCGAAACTCGCGAGCCCCATAATGACGCTGAACCGCCCTTCATCCACATTGTCGCGGTGGCGGTCTAGCAAAAGCGCTTTACTCATACTGTCTTGAACCAGCAGTTCATGGGGCAAAACGCCCTGTAAACCCTCGCATACCGCTTCCATCTGACGCCGCGAGCTAAACAACACCAGTGCTGCACGGTCTTGCTCGAGAATGTCGGGTAACAGCGCAATAATTTCCGACGTATGCGCTTCCGCATCGCCGGGCTCGACCGTGAGTGCGGGCACCGCAAACACAGCCCTGCTGGCATCGAAAGGACTTTCTACCCGTTTAAAGCGGGCCGCATCGGGTAGGCCTGTCATGGCTTTGAGCCGCTCGAAGGTGCCCAGAGAAGACAACGTAGCCGAGGTCACTACCACACCGGCAGCCCGGCTCCAGATATGTTCCCGGAGGAGGTCCCGCGCAAGAATAGGGCTGGCAAACAAATCGACGCCACTCCCTGAGAGGGAGGCCCGCAGCCAGCGCGCCCATGGATCATCGACATCGGGGGCCGCTGCGTGGCTGTAGCTCTTCCAAAGCGCCAGCTGGCTTTCCGCTCGAACCCGCATACCCTGCGCGTTGACCGACCAGGCATCCACCTCGTCGCGACGATCCACATCAACTTCGGGGCGCAAGCTCTCCAATGCCGCCTCGAAGCGAGTCGAGAGTTCGAGATTGTTCTGCCAAGCCGATGCCAGCTCGAGGGCCACACTGCGAAAGTCGCTAGGCACAACGCCATTCTCGAAGCGGTATTCGGGTGTATCGCTGGTCTCTTGAGCTAGAAAATCCTCCACCCATTGCCCCGCCGTCGCCGTGAGCTGCTCAATGTCCTGCAGGGACGCGGTCAATAAACCAACGATGGCCGGGGAGGACAGCAGGCCATCAAAAGCTTCTTCCTGACCCAACAGCCACTGAGCAGTCTCAGCGGCTGCCTGCCGCGTGCTCGCGGTGCGGACCATCAGCGTGAACTGATTCAGGCACTTGTCAGCGAGTTGATGGCCCTCATCAAACACGAAAATGCAGTCTTCCGGTGGCGGCAGGATCGCTCCCCCACCCAATTTAAGGTCGGCCAGAACTATATTGTGGTTGGCAACGATCACGTCGGCTTCCTGCAAACCGTCGCGCGCCTTAAAAAAGCTGCACTGATTAACAAAGCTGCAGCGACGACCGCCGCACTGAGCGTGATCAGTGGTTACCAAACGTCGCATAGCACCATCGAGAGAAGCCGGCCAGTCATCGATATCTCCGTCCCAGGAATTACTGGCCAGTGCGTCCACCATGGACTCCATAATAGGTCCCGACTGCTCAATCGACAGGTCAGCCACTTCGTCGGGGTATAGCGGGATGAGCGGCGGTGCCGATGAACCGGCCATGTGATTTTCTAGTTTTTGCAGGCACACGTACCGGCCACGCCCTTTTGCCAACTGAACCGAAAAATCGAGGCCGCTGTGCTTGAGAATATCGGGTAAGTCTCGCTGAATAAGCTGTTCTTGCAGGGCGATAGTGGCCGTCGCGATAACCAGCGTCTTGCCTCGGGCACGGGCGATTGGCAGCGCGGCAATCGTATACGCGATGGTCTTACCCGTGCCGGTGCCCGCCTCAACCACAGCAATGGCCTCTGGAGAACTGGGGTCTCCGAGCGCGTTGGCGACCTCAGCAATCATCTGGCGCTGTCCCCAGCGGGGATTTAGCTCTCTGCTGTCAATGAGTGCCTGATACGCCGCACGAATCTCCTCCTTTAAGGCATCCGGCAGCAAGCTTAGTGCCCCTGTCCCGACCGGTCCTGCTCTGCAAGGGCGGTCCGCAGTGGATTGGCATACATAGCCAGCGCGTAAGGGCGATGATCTTCAGGCATCGCCTCAATCCGCGCCGAAAATTCCTCGCGGCTGATCGTCCCCGGATGAATCTCGAGATTCGGTTGGACGTCGCTGTTTTCGAGCCACTGCCATGCCCAAAGGTTGGTCTCAAATAGCCGATATCCAGAGTGAATCTGGTTATCAATGGCGTCCACGAAATCGTCAACGGTGGCATCAGGCGTTTCTATGGGCTCACCGAAATTGAGGTGAACACAGCCCTTCTGCCCGCTGATTCCAACACCAATTGAGCGCACGTCCTCATCATCTGCCTTGGTGTACCCCGAGCCCGCAGCCAGCTCGGCAGCTTTCATGGCGTCACAAGGATCCAGCTCGTAGCTGATGGCCACGGGCACAATGCAAAGGCGAGCCAATGCATCGCCGACCGTTTCAGTCTTGCGGTCGCGACTGAGGCTCAACATCTTTATCACCGCGGGTTCAGTGGCGTCACAACCGTCTTTTGCCCGACCTTCTCGCTGGGCAATCCAAACTGGCCCACGGTTCTCGGTGACCATCCAACGGATAAAAGCGGCCAGCTGGCGGGAGGCAGCCAACAATTCCCGGGGGGCGGATATGTTGCGTTTTACAATAAAGCTTTTATTCAAACGCATGAGATCAGCCACCCAGTCGCGACGTAACAAATTGTCACCGATGGCGATTGCGACGGTTCGGTGACCCGCTTGGTGGATCGCGTAATTGGTAATCGCCGGATCCATGGTGATATCTCGGTGATTGCTGATAAACAACCAAGAGCGTGAGGTATCCAGCTTCTCAAGCCCAGCACAGGAAAACCGAGCGCTCGCCGCGATCTGAGCCTCGAGATGAGGTTTTACCAACATTTGCACATCGTCTATGGAACTCACCCCCGCCAACGCGCGACGGAGGCCCAAACCGGTCAGCCAGCGCGCCACTCCTGGCAGCAGTCGATACAATCCCGATAGTCGCAGTTTCGCGAGGGCATCAGCCAGCTCGGGCTCTCTCGCCAGCCTGGCGACAACATCGGGCACTTCTCTGTCCGTGTAAGGCCGTATTTCCGCAAACGGATCGTCCGCGTTTGAAACCTTGGTCATATATCCTCTCGACCTGAAACTGCACTCATTGCCAACCAGTCGGTACCTTTACCGGTAAGACTGCGACTTTTTACCCCGAACATCGCGCTTTCTGCTAATCTTCGGCGCCGAAACGGAAACTACACGCTAGAGGGATAAAGATGGAAGCGTCCGACGCGCTTTTGATGACACTTGGAGCTGCTGCGCTGCTAACAAGCTGGGTACTTCTGCTGATCGTCTCATGGGAAGACGATTACGCTTGGGGGCTATTTTCCCTGTTATTGCCCCCAGTAGGCTACTTTTATGGGTTTTTTAGACTCGACAAAGCAGGTCAGGTCTTGCTCGTCGCCGGCTTAGGCTGGCTGCTGGTCTTTCTAGGCTGGTAGCAAGCCACATCGTCGGCCCCGATACCTAGGTGACCGACTAAGCCTGCCGCAGCACTGGGTGCAGAGCCCAGGTAGCGCTACAAATCATTGCCAGGGCGTCCTCGGGACGTCGCTGGCGCTATTCGGTGTCAATGTTGCCATTGACACGGGCGCGTGCTTTGCGGAGAATCCTGCGCTCTTTTTCAGACCCCTTTGGAGAGTCACATTGGCTAATTCACCACAAGCTCGCAAGCGCGCCAAACAGAATGACAAGCGCCGTTTGCACAACGCCAGCCTGCGATCGCTGGTTCGTACCAAAATCAAACGCGTTCTTGCTGCCATCAGCGCCGGCGATGCTGATGCATCACGCGCTGCCTTCGATGAGGCGGTACCGGTCATCGACCGCATGGCAAATAAGGGCATCATCGCCAAAAATAAGGCTGCGCGACACAAGAGTCGCCTTAACGCCAAGGTTAAAGCCCTCGCCAGCTGAGCAATGATTCACCGGGCGCCCAAGCGGGCGTCCAGGTGTCGGTTAATCTCTGACTCTAACTGATGCCGAAAAGGCCGGGCTAGTAAGCCCAACTTGATATGGCCTTCAGCCCTTCCTGGGCAAATCACCACATCACCTTCAAAACCACGACCCGAGAACCTCAGGTCGTCATTGCCCCGCCGTACCCGCGCACCTAGTTCACCGAGATACGCAGCCAGGTCATCCAGCGCTTGCGCACACTCGTCGTTTGACAAGTCATGTTCTCGACAAATATCGATGTTACTCATAGGGCAATCCTCATTATTACGAGGACATGATAACCAGTGATGACCGAAAAAAGCCAAGCTCGGCCGCGATTCTCTTAAGTTCGCGCCGTTTCAGGTTGATACCAGCTAGAATACGACCATGAGCGAGCAAACACAGCACGATACTAGTCTGCGGTTCCTCTTTGAGGACGCCGATATCCGAGGTGAACTGGTGCATTTGGGTGAGTCGCTGCAGGAAATCACCCGCAGCCACGCCTATTCGAAGAGCACCAAAGCGTTGCTCGGGCAATTCGCAGCCGCCGCTGTGCTGATCAGCAACAATCTCAAATATCGCGGGAAAATCGTTCTGCAGGGGCGATCCGAAGGGCCAATCAGTCTCATCATGGTCGAATGCACCAGCGAATCGGAAATACGCGGAATTGCTCGCGGTGATATTGCTGCCGAGCATGAACAACCCCTAAGCCTCATTGCAGGGGGGCAACTGGCCATCACCATCGAGCGTGAGGGGGGCACTCGCTACCAAGGCATTGTTGCCTTAGACGGCAGCTCGCTCAGCGCCGCGCTCGACAATTACTTTCTCCAAAGTGAACAACTTAACACCCGCTTCTGGCTCGCCACATCGGCTGACTGCGCCGCAGGGATGGTGCTGCAACAGCTGCCCGCACAGCTCCAACAAGCGGCGCAAGAGCGGGAAGATCAGTGGGAAACCGCTCGCGTCCTCGCAGAAACACTCACCCCACAAGAATTGCTTGATCTACCGTCGGCAGCCTTGTTGCACCGTCTATATCACGAACATCCGCTACGTTTGTTCGAACCAACCCCGGTGGAATTCAAGTGCTCCTGCTCCCGAGACAGAACCCTCGGCGCGTTGAGCAGCCTCCCCGTTGCAGACCTTGAAGAGATCATCGCCGAACAAGGCGCGATCGACATGACCTGCGAGATGTGCGGCACCCCCTACAAGTTTGAGCGCAAGGACCTGCCAGCACTCGCGGAACCTCCCCTCCTGCATTAAACTAGCGCCACAAAAAAATATCGCCCAAAACTCACGACCCAAAACTTCACGACCCAAAAAACCTTGGAATTCATAATGCCCACAGATCAAACGGCGACAACGCCACAGAAGTTCACTAACCTTCCACCAGCCCAATTGATTGAGTTATCAATTGGCCGCGGCGAGGGGGTCATCTCAGACACTGGTGCGCTGCGAGTTGAGACCGGAGCACGCACCGGCCGTTCAACCATGGATCGTTTCATCGTGCGCGAACCCTCATCCGAAGACGCCATCGAGTGGGGCACGGTTAACCGCCCTTTTGACGAGGACAAGTTCGATGCGCTGTGGGACCGGGTAAAGGCCCACGCTGGCGAGTCCGATACGTTTGTTCAATACCTGCACATCGGCGAGCACAGCGAGCACTACCTACCTGTAAAAGCTGTCACCGCAACCGCTTGGCAATCGCTATTCGCGCGCAACATGTTCGTTCGTACCGATACCTACAATCCAGCCAACAAGCCCGAGTGGAAAATACTCAATATCGCGGACTTCGTTTGCGATCCTGAGCGTGACGGTACCCATTCCGATGCCACCGTCATCATCAATTTCGGTCAACGCAAAGTGCTCATTGCTGGGATGCGCTATGCCGGGGAAATGAAAAAGGCGATGTTCTCGGTACAAAATTTCTTGTTGCCAGAAAAAGATGTCATGCCCATGCACTGCTCGGCGAATGTGGGTGAAGACGGTGATACCACCCTGTTTTTCGGACTCTCCGGTACGGGTAAGACCACCCTCTCGGCAGATCCTGATCGCTACCTGATTGGCGACGATGAACACGGCTGGGCAAAGGGCTCGGTGTTCAACATCGAAGGCGGTTGTTACGCCAAAACGATCAATCTCAGCAAGAAGAATGAACCCGTCATTTGGGATGCCATTCGCTTTGGTGCGATTATCGAGAACGTCGTGCTCGACGAAGCTCGGCACGCGGATTACGACGATACAACGCTGTCCGAAAACGGCCGCTGCTGCTACCCACTTGAACACGTCGACAAGCGCACCGAGACCAATAGTGGCGGCGAGCCCCACTGCGTGATCTTCCTCACCTGTGATGTCTCGGGGGTACTACCACCCGTCTCAATCCTGTCGAAAGAAGCCGCTGCCTTTCATTTCCTGTCGGGTTACACCGCACGGGTAGGTTCAACAGAAGTTGGTGCTGAAGCGGGTATTCACCCCACCTTCTCGACCTGTTTTGGTGCTCCCTTCATGCCGCGTCCTGCTGGGGACTATGCGGAACTTCTTATGAAGCGCATCGAGGACTATGGTAGCCAGGTGTATTTGATCAATACCGGTTGGACCGGAGGCTCGGGCGGCGCAGAAGGCAAAGGCTCTCGGTTCCCGATCCCAGTGACCCGCGCAGTCGTGCACGCCGCGCAAAGCGGCGTTCTCATGAACACCGAGACCCGCCATATCGAGGCACTGAATCTAGACTTTCCTGTCGAGATTCCAGGCGTCGATGCAAAGTTTGTCGATCCGAAAGCGAGCTGGGACGATCCGGACGCTTATGAAGAGCAAGCTAGAAAGTTGGCAATACTGTTTCAGGACAACATCACGAAGTTTGACGTCAACGATGCAATTGTTGCGGCAGGGCCCAAGGCGCCGTAACCACTGTCTAGTCACTGTGTTAAGCCACGGTGTTTAAACGCTTTTTCTGTCCAACTAGCTGTGCAAGATTAAACGCGCGAACACGGCAGCTGAACCATAAAAAAACCCCGCATACGCGGGTTTTTTTTATGAAAGCGACAAAACGAGTCCCACTGCTTCGACCGCCAGCTGATTAACCCTCGGTTGTGGCGAGTTTGTTTGAGCCTGAGGGCGATCGCAGGCGATTGAAAGCTTGCCCAACGTCATCGGCGACAAGATAGAGGGAAGGCACGAGCAACAGCGTGACACCCGTGGCAAAGAGCACCCCAAACGCCAGGGACACCACCATAGGAATGAGAAACTGGGCCTGTACGCTGGTTTCAGACATGATCGGCAACAATCCAACAAAGGTCGTGACCGACGTCAGAATGATAGGCCGGAACCGATCCTCAGCCCCTTGTAGCAGCGCCTCCAAGGGCTCTACGCCCTGATCCCGCAGCTGATTAATGCGATCAATGAGCACCAAATTGTCATTGACCACCACCCCCGCACAGGCAATGACGCCCATCATTGAAAAAATGCTGACCTGCCAATCCAGTATGGCGTGACCAAAAATCGCGCCCATGAGCCCAAACGGTATAGCGGTCAGCACCAGCGCCGGCTGCCAGTAAGAGCGAAACGCCACCGCCATCAAACCATAAATAACCATCATGGCGAGAGCCATGTATTTGAGCATTGCCGATTTAAACTCCGCCTCTTCCTGTAATTCGCCCTCGAGATTCATTTTTAGCCCCGGATACTGAGCCTCCCAACCCGGTAAATGATCGCGGATGATCGCTGCCACAACTGCAGCTGGGGCCGCGCCATCGGCGCGCACGTCCGCGCGAACTTCTAAGGTGCGCATGCGGTTCAAACGCTCAAGCTTCTGGTAACCAGGCTCAATGTGATACTCGGCAACAGCCTCAAAAGGTACTTCGCCTCCCGACGGGGTGCGAATATACATGTCATTAAGGTTGGCAATAGCGCGCCGCTCCGACTCCGGGTAGCGCACCATGACTTTCACGTCCTCCCGAGCCCGCGGGATTCGCTGAGCCTCGGCGCCATAAAATGCCTGACGCACTTGCCGCGCCAGTTCCGCCCGAGAAATCCCTAGCGTCTCGGCCGCCGGCTTCAGATCGAGCACAATCTCATCACGGGGACTATCAAAGCTGTCGCTGACATCAAAAACACCGGGATAACTCTCGAGGGCCTGACGCACAGCTGGTGCAACCCCACGGAGATCATCGACATTCTTCGACGATAGCACCAGGTAGATGGGCTTACCGGGATCGCGAATGGTGAAATCGAGGCGTATTTCCTTGGCCTCGGGCACATCACCCAGCCGTTCGCGTAAATCACGCGCAACCGCAGCGGTATCGACACCCTCGGAGACTGACTGCATGATTACCTCGACCGAGTTACCTTCGGTTTTAGCTGAGATATTGGAGATCGCGGGCTCCAGTGCGAATTCGGGCTTGGCGTTCCACTCTTCTTTCACTGCTTGTGCTGCGTCAAGCAGGCGCTCCTGCACCACCAACGATGTTTCAAACGCCGCGCCCTCGGGCATATCAACCATGGCGAAGACGAAATCTGAGTTCACCTCGGGGAAGAAGCCCGTTTTCAGCCAGCCACCGCCGTACATCGCAATACTGAAGGCAAAGGCAACCAGAAAAAGCCCCGCAACCATGAAGTGATGACGCAATGCTGCCGCCAGCATCGGCCTGAATCGATATCGAGCGAGATTATTTAGCCAGTCAGCGCACGCATGACGATAACGCTCCAGAACCTTCAACCACGGATGCGTAGCCGGCTTTTCGGGACCCATGTGGGCCAAGTGTGCCGGTAGAATGAGCAAAGACTCTACCAGTGAGAACGCCAGCGCCAAGAGCACAACGGCGGGGATTGATTTGGCCGCTGTTGCCCACTCACCGGGCATGAGCGTTATAGGGACGAAGAAAACCATGGTGCTGATCACCGCAAACATCACCGGCTTGACGACCATTCGAGTACCTCGCAGGGCACCCTCGGCGCCCCAATGGCCCTTGGATTGTTCGGAATGAATGGATTCGCCAACAATAATGGCATCGTCAACCACAATGCCCAGTACCAGTAAAAAGGCAAACAGCGACACCATGTTCAGGCTCACGCCGGTATAGGGCAGTAAAAACAGCGTGCCCAAGAAAGCCACTGCGATACCCGCTCCCACCCACAGGGCGAGTTTAGGGCGCAAGAACAGCACCAGCACCAGAGCGACAAGAATCAACCCGCCAATTCCATTTTTGAGTAGGGTACTGATGCGCCCTTTGAATGGCTTTGACGTATCGCGCCAGAACGTCAGGTGTACATTTGGCGGCAGCTCTGCGGTCTTTTCCGCCACCCACTCCTTGACCACCTGACTGGTTTCCAAAACGTCGGGGCTCGAGGTCGCGAAGACATAGAGACCCAACGCGGACTCGCCGTTAAAGCGAATGTCGATATCGACATCGGCGAAGCCGTCGATAATATTGGCAACGTCTCCCAACTTGACCTCAGTGCCATCGTTGGCTGTCAGCAGCACGATCGACTCAAAGTCGGCACGCTCGTAAGCCTGACTGCGGGTTTGAACGCGGATGTCGCCATCGCCACTCTTGATAGCGCCGGCAGGCAAGTTAAGCGACGCCCCCCGAATTGCCGCAACCACGCTATCGAAGGTCAGACCGTATCGGCGCAGATCAAGCTCAGACACCTCTACTGCGACTTCGTAGGGTCGCGCAGTACCCAAGTCGACCAACGACACCCAGGGTCGACGTGCCAAGTCATCACGAAGCCGCTCTCCAAGCTCCTTGAGTTCGCGCTCATCGAGGTCGCCGTGGAGGTGAACGACGGCCATCAGATTGCGGTAGGTAAGTTCGGTCACCACCGGCCGCTCGGCATCCGCCGGGAACGTATCAATGGCATCAACACGGGTCTTTATATCGTTGGTGAGCCGCTGCATGGGGTAATCGGGAACAGCCTCAACCATGATGGTGCCCATACCCTCGGTCGCTGTCGAACGGATCTCCTGAATACCGTTTAGATCATGAATCGCTTCTTCAACGCGAATACAGATCTGTTCCTCGACCTCGCTGGGCCCTGCGCCCGGAAAGGGCATGGTAATCCGTACCTGCTCAATCTTTACTTCTGGAAAAAACTGCTTATCGAGACTGGGAATGGCGGTTATGCCGCCGATCACCAGTAGCACCATCAGCAAATTTGCGGCGATCGGATTATGAACAAACCAATGCAGCACGCCCTTGTCAGGAGTGGCACTCACGATCGCATCTCCGCTACTTCAACCTGCTGGCCGGAAAACAAGTTGCTGTTCTGCTCCGCCACCACCTGAGTTCCCGCGGCGAGTCCGACGACCCAAACCCGCTCAGGGGACCGCTTGACGACCTCAACCTCCTGACGGCTCAGCTGGCCTTCGGGACTCACAACCAATACCGAGTTGTCTCCCCGCAGCGCCGTTGCCGGTAACTCAACCAACCCAATTAACACGCGACCTTGAATTTCTGCCTGCACAAACATGCCCGGCGCCAATACCGGTTGCTGACTATCGCTTCGGCTGAATGGCGATTCGACCTCCGCGATGACGTACACAACGCGGCTCGCGCGATCAATAACCGCCTCGGTTCGTGAGACGGTTCCCTCCCAACTCCACTCACGGCCCGCAAACTTGGTGACCAGTGTCACGGGATAACCGTAGTCACCCGCTACCGCCAACTGCCCCAGATCAACCAGCGCAAGTTGCGAATCAGCAAGGGGTAAGCGAACTTCGACGCCGTCGGTGGCGTAAATGTCAGCAACCGGTGTTCCCGGTACGAGGTATTGACCCAAATCGACTCGAGCGCGCTCAATGCGTCCCGTAAACGGTGCCCTGATCGTGGCGCGCTCAAGGGCGAGCTCGGCGGCGTTCTGATCAGCAATAGCGCCTTCCAAAGCAGCTTCAGCAGCTTTCATCTGTGGCTGACGCAAAAACAGCGCATTGGCATCCTCGCTACCCAAATCGCGCCATTCGCGCTGCGCCTGCCGGTTGCGCCCGCGCTCTTCGGCAAGTCGTTGTTCGGCCGCGGCGACCTGAGATTTTGCTCGCGCAATGGCGAACTCATAATCGGCCGTCTCAAGCTGCAGAAGCAGCTCGCCCTCGTTGAAGAAACTACCGTCATCAAAGGACTCGCCCACAGCGACAACGCGCCCGCCAACCTGAGCCGCCAATTCAATTCGCTGCTCCGCCTCAACAGTGCCCTGACTGGTAACGGTTAAGGACCGATCCTCAAGGGTCGCTACGACGACGTCGACAATTAAGCGTCGCGCCGCTTCCGGGGCACTGGCCACAGGATCGGGCTTACCCGTTAGCAACAGCCACGCGCCAACCAAACCCACCGCTGTAGCGCCGCCGGCGACTAGGAATCGGCGCAACGAAAAACGACGCCGACTATTTTCTATTGGTGCGCTGCTAGACACAGTTACTCCCTTTACTGCCACCCGTTGTGATCAATTATCAGACACCCTTTATTGCGCGTGGTTTGCGCGGGTGTGACTCATAATTTGCATCAGACAAGGATAAGACCACCAACGCTTAGTACCCAGCATTGGACATGCGGAAAAATACGCAACAGGTTAGAGGGCGGATTCTAATTTTAAGGGTCATTGTGTGTAGGTCAGCAAGACGGGCCAAAGGCCTCAACGCACACTCGACGCACACTCGACGCACAACAGGAGATAGATCATGGCTGAAGCAACTGAAGTTAAAAAAGCTGCACCCAAGCGTAAGACCGCAGCAAAGAAAGCACCTGCGAAGAAGACTACCGCTCGTAAGACCGCGGCGAAGAAGACACCTGCTAAGAAGACCACTGCCAAGAAGAAGGCCACCAGCAAAAAAACTGCTGCGAAGCGCGATTTCCGTGCAGTAGCGGTTGAAACAAGCCGTAACGCATTGCGCGCTGGTTTGGGCGTGTATGGCAAGGCTTACGATCAGCTGGTAGACCAGTTTGAGACTGTTCAAAAGCAGATGGATGAAGCTCAGTCGCGTTTGGACGAGCGTCGCAAGCAAGCTGAAGACCTTTACGAGTCTTTGGTCAAGCGTGGCGAAGTTGTTGAGAAAGACGCGCTGAAAGCATTCGAAGATCTGGAACTCGATTCACTGACTGATCGCAAGATGCTTGAAGAGCAGATGAACAAAGCAAAAGCACGTTTTGAAGAACTGCGTGCCAAGGTCAAGAAAGCCGCCTGATTCCCACCAGGTCCGACTTTCGGGGGAGCTTCGGCTCCCCTTTTTTATTCCCAAAGCGACCCGGTGCAAGCTGGTTTTTGGCTGATGTATGCTGTCAAACATAGCCGCCAGGAACACTCCGAGTGAAAACTGCCGACCGCATCTTGCTCACTGCCACACATTTATTCAATGACCGTGGCGAACACAATGTCAGTGCCAGTGACATCGCCCTGGAGCTCGACATCAGTCCCGGCAATCTGTATTACCACTTCAAGGGCAAAGACAGCATGCTGCTGGCCCTGTTCAGTCAATTTCAGCGCGAGCTGGTCGTCATTTTGGGCACACCCGTCAGTGAACCCACTCTGTTTTCCGATGAGTCCGACGATAGTCCGGTGCTTCGGTGCTGGTTTTTCCTCACCGTCGTGCTCGAAAAAATGCTCGAGCACCGGTATCTCTACGAAAATCTTAACGACCTGATGCACCGCTACCCTGAAATTGATCGGGGTATGCGACGGCTCATTCGACTAAAGCGCGCAGCCTGCGAAACAATCGCCGATGAGCTACTGGCCGATGTCGCCGGCAGTGACTCTCGGCAACGCCGCGCCAGCTTGATCGACGCCATGACGCTAACCCTCACTTACTGGCTGGCTTACGACCCAATGATCAATCCGCGGGAATCCGGCGCCCTCACCGTGCATCGGGGAGTGCTCCAACTGCTATCGTTTTGTGCGCCCTACCTGGGCGAGGATCAGCAACCCTTTTATCGAGAATGTGAGACCATTTACGATCAAATGGTGGCCAGCGGCGATTTTTAGCGGCGATTTTTGCCGGCGACTTTTACCGGCAAAGGTGACCGAAGAGCGGTCGCGCCGGCATTGCCAAGTGCATTCAGAAGCGCGGAAACAATCCGGCGGGGTCGCCATCGCGTAGGACCAACATCAACTAACTGACGGAGAATTGAAATGACGATTGCTGTAGGCGAGAAGCTTCCTGAGAGCACTTTCATGGTAATGGGTGAAGACGGACCGAAACCCACTTCCACCGCCGATTTGTTTGACGGCAACAAGGTTGTGCTGTTTGCAGTGCCCGGTGCATTTACTCCCGGGTGTTCAATGACCCATTTGCCCGGCTTCGTCGCAATGGCCGATAAAATTAAGGCCAAAGGCGTCGACAGCATCATTTGTGTGTCCGTAAACGACGTCTTTGTGATGGATGCGTGGGGCAAAGCCCAGAACGCGGGAGAAATCATCATGCTTGCCGATGGAAACGGCGAGTTCACCACCAAAATTGGGCTTGAACTTGATGGCAGTGGATTTGGTCTCGGCCAGCGCTCACAGCGCTTTGCGATGGTTGTGGAAGACGGCACCGTTACCCATCTGAACGTCGAAGAAGGACCCGGCGTCGATGCCAGCTCAGCTGAAACGGTCATGGCGCTGCTCTAAACCAGTAAGGTCAGGCGGGTAACAACAGCCACATCAGACCTGAAATCACCAGGGCGCCAGCGACATTCAGCGCGACGCCCTCGGTGACCATTGAACGGATTGGAATACGACCCGTACCGAAGATAACGGCGTTGGGCGCTGTGGCAACTGGCAGCATAAAAGCGCAGCTCGCGCTCATTGCGGCCGGAACCATTAGCAACGCAGGCTCAATACCGGCGGCGGTAGCAGCGGCAGCAAGTACCGGCATGAGCAAGGCGGTCGTTGCAGTGTTCGAGGTGCCCTCCGTCATGAACGTCACCACCAGGCAAATCAGCAGTACCATCAGATACGTCGGCAGTGATGCGATCAAGACCAGTGCCTCTCCGGCCATCGCCGCAAGCCCCGAACTCACAAAACCCTTCGCAAGGCAAATGCCGCCGGCGAACAATAGCAACACGCCCCATGGAATCGAGGCCGCCTGCTCCCAGGTAATAAGCGGCTTGCGCTCGTTGTCGCGGGTAACAAACAGAGCAATTACCGCTATGAATGCCACCGAGGCGTCATTGGCAGCGGGCAGGTCGAGCAAAGCCCGCCAGCCACCAAAAGGCTCTGACCGGGTCATCCAAGCTAACGCTGTGAGTGCGAAAATAATCAGCACCCGCACCTCAGCACTGCGCCAGGGCCCCGGATCGGGCACCGTGACCGTCGAGACACTCGGTAGGGCACGGGTAAGCCACAGAGCCGCCAAGGGTATGAGGATCACCACCGCCGGCAGCCCCCAACCCATCCAAGTGGTGAAGCTAACTGCCTGACCCGTGAACTCTTCATAAACCTGCATAAAGATCAGATTGGGCGGCGTACCAATCGGCGTACCGAGGCCGCCAATAGAACAAGACCAAGCCAAACCCAGCAGCAGTGGAACCGCCAGCCGCTCGCGATCATCGCTGCTGTCTAGCACCGCAAGAGCGACTGGCACCAGCATTAATACGGTCGCCGTATTGGAAATCCACATGCTGAGGAAGGCTCCGGCGAGCATGAACCCCAAGACCAAGCGGCGGGGACTGTGACTACCGACCAAGCGCACCACACCCAGAGCGAGACGGCGGTGAGCACCGGTTGACTCCATCCCCCGGGAGAGCAAAAACCCGCCCATCAGCAGTAGAATTAACGGTGAGCCATAAGCAGCACCGGTCTCTGTCGGGGTCAGCACGCCAAATAAGGGCATCATCGCCAGTGGTAGCAGCGAGGTTACCGGGATCGGGATCGGCTCAAAAATCCACCATGCAATACACAGCAGAGCGGTCGAGGCGGTGACGACGACGTCGGTCGGCTGGCCAATACTCACGAGGGCAGCGGCCAGCGCTAGGGCAAGCAGCAACCCGGGGATTATCGATGTTCGAGGATCCATGGGAAATCTCAACTAGTCATCTAAAGCATACTGTCCAAGCTTTTAGATTGTGTAAACTCCGCCGATGACTTCATCTAACAAAAAATCGGAGCAAGCGCCGCTGATAGACGGTTTTGGGCGACGAATCGATTATGTTCGGCTATCGGTGACTGATCGCTGCGATTTCCGCTGTACCTACTGCATGGCGGAGGAAATGAGTTTTCTGCCCCGCTCCGAGGTGCTCAGTCTGGAAGAGATTGAGCGAATAGCGCGAATTTTTGTTGGCTTGGGTGTGCGTAAGCTGCGCATTACCGGTGGCGAACCGCTGATTCGTCGCGGCGTCGCCAGCCTCATTCCGCGTATCGGGGCGCTGGATGGTCTACGCGAACTTGCGCTGACGACCAACGGTAGTCAGCTGGCCGCAACCGCCCCGTCCTTAAAATCTGCCGGGGTCAACAGCATCAACATCAGTCTCGATACCCTCGACCCTGCGCGCTTTCGAGCCATCACACGAACCGGCGATCTCGACCGTGTCGTCGCCGGTATTGACGCGGCAGTCGCGGCGGGATTTGAACGTCTGCGTATCAATGCGGTGATCCTGCAGGGTCAAAACGACGATGAGATCATGCCTTTGGTGGCATTCGCGGAATCCCGGGGCATCGATATCGCCTTTATCGAGGAGATGCCCCTGGGCCAGGTCAATGCGGCAGGCAAGGCACTGGAGTTTGTCACCAGTGATGCGATTCACCAGGAAATCGCCCGACACCGAACGTTGCTACCGGAAGCCGCAACGCCCCATGCAGGCCCGGCGCAGTATTGGCGAATCGATGCCAGCGCAACGCGCATTGGGTTAATCTCTCCCCACAGCAATAATTTTTGTAGCAGCTGTAACCGGCTGCGGGTGACAGCGGAGGGTCGACTGCTGCTGTGCCTCGGCAATGAGCATTCCATCAGTCTTCGGGACCGGCTTCGCGAGGGGGACAGCGATGACGATTTGGCAGCACACATTCGCGGGGCACTGACCCGAAAACCCGAGCGACACGTCTTTGATCAGCCCGATGAACCTCAGATCTTGCGCTTCATGAACGCCTCTGGCGGTTGACGCAGCTCTTACACGACCTAACGACCCGAAATACAGGAAGCCCCTTGGAAGATATCCATTACCCAGAACTGTCATCAGTCGACGCTATCCACGCGGCATTCGAGGGTCACGGCTACATTTGTACGCCCCGGATAGCCACGGTGGTGTATTTAGCCGCGGCCCTTAACAAGCCTGTCTTGGTCGAAGGCCCTCCGGGGGTCGGTAAAACCGAGCTGGCAAAGACCTGTGCCGCTGTCGTGAATAAACCCCTCGTACGCCTGCAGTGCTACGAGGGGCTTGATGAGGCCAAGGCGCTTTATGAATGGAAATACGGCAAGCAGCTGCTCTACACCCAGATTTTAAAAGAACAACTAGGTGAGATCCTTGACGGCGCAACGGGATTAAAGGACTCAATCAAACGACTCCATAGCACTGGCGACGTGTTCTATGCCAAGGAGTTTCTTGAGCCGCGGCCCTTACTGAAGGCCATGGAAGCCGAGCACGGGGCTGTTCTATTGATTGATGAGATCGATAAAGCTGACTTTGAATTTGAATCGCTACTGCTGGAAGTGTTATCCGATTATCAGGTCTCCATTCCTGAGATCGGCACAATTGCCGCGCGCTCAAAACCCGTGGTGTTTCTGACCAGTAACGACACCCGAGATTTGTCTGATGCCCTCAAGCGGCGCTGCCTGCACCTGCACATCCCCTTCCCCTCGATTGACCTCGAACAGCGCATCGTCGCCCGGCGAGTGCCCGCACTGCAGACCGCACTCAGCGAGCAATTGGTTCGATTTGTTCACGCGGTGCGCGAACTCGACCTCAAAAAAGCACCCGCCATTTCGGAAACCATCGATTGGGCTCGCAGCCTGCTGCTACTTCACGCTGATCAGCTCGACGCACAGCTGGTGCATGACTCGCTGAACGTGCTCCTCAAGTACGAGGAGGATGTGGAGCTCACCGAAGATCAGCTCAGTAAACTCTTTAAGCAGCTGGAAAACCCGTGAACGCCGCCGCCAGCAGCGATCAACTACTGGCCTTTATAAAGTTTCTGCGCGGTAGAGACATTCCCATCTCGCCGGCGGATACGCTAGACGCGGTGCACGTTGCGAGTTTGATTGGCTACGAGGATCGCGCCAGCTTGCGCGACGGCCTCGGCGCGGTGCTGGCGAAATCTCAGCGCGAGGCGCGCCTGTATCAGGCCGCCTTTGACGCTTTTTTTGCACCGCCTAAGCCAAGCGACAACAGTGCGCCCGACGCCGATGATCAGGCAGACCCCTCATCTACCGATGACAGCAGACCGGGGGAATCAGGACAGGGCTCTGCGCCAAGCGGCGGCGGGGGCGGGGGTAGTCCCTTGGAACAACTCGCCGAGGAGGATCAAGCAATCGCGGCGCTGTTGGAACAACCTCTGGTTAAGGCACTCAATTCGGGGGACGAGGCGGCGCTCGCGGTTGCCATTGAAGCTGCCGCAACCGAGGCGCGGGTCGATGAAATTCGCATGTTCACCCAGCGGGGTCAGTACATCCGCAAAATGCTCGATGCGATGGGCGAGCAGTCCCTCCGGGACGCAGCTATCGATCAGGAATCCCGTAATCCCAAGGCATTTGAAGAACTGCAGGGGCTTAGAGAGCAACTGAGAAGCCGGGCGAGAGACCGGGTTGAGCGCGCATTTATGGTTCATGCGGCAGGCGATACCGAGGAGTTTCTCGACAAGGCGCTGAGTGAAGTCAAACTCGGCAACATCAACCCGCACCAGATGGCGCGCATGCGCAAGCTGATTGATCGTATGGCGCGTAAACTGGCCAGCCGCCACGGTCGTCGACGTCGAAAGACCCGGCGTGGGCAACTGAATATACCCGCCACCCTGCGCGGCGCAGTGGCTACCGACGGTATTCCCTTTGAACCTCGATTTCGTAAAGTGGAGCGGCGACGCCCACAGGTGATGGCAATCTGTGATGTCAGCGGCTCCGTCGCCTCCTATGCCAAATTCTTATTGATGTTCCTCTATGCGGTTCAGGACGTATTACCGCGCACGCGGACTTTTGCCTTTTCGAGCGAACTCGGCGAAGTGACCGACTGGTTTAAAACCCTGCCCGTCGAGACCGCCGTCAATCACGTCAACCATCGCTACGGCGGCGCGACCGACTATGCACGGGCGCTCAACGACTTCTGTGATCTCGCCCTCAACGACATTAATGGCTCGACGACCGTCGTGATTCTGGGTGATGCTCGCAACAACGATTCAGACCCTCGACTCGACCTGTTGGCGCAAATAAAAGCTCGGTGCAAGCGTTTGATCTGGCTAAACCCTGAATCGAGGGGTGCCTGGGGGAGCGGAGATTCGGCAATGTTGAAGGTTATTAGGCACTGTCACATTGCCACAGAGTGTAATAACCTCAAGCAGTTAGAACGGATAGTGGACAAACTGCTGGCAGATTCGCGCGGAACTTAATTGCGATTTGTCGGGCTGGGGGTCTACAGTGAGACTATGAACCAAGTCAGGCCCACAGCGCGGTATTGCGCATGAGCCTCCGCCGTCATGATCAATGACAGCGACCGGCTACCCCTAACGCGATCTCTCGAAGCAGAGGCTCGCGGTGCCTTTGCTGTGCCCGCGCGGAGCGAAGGCCTTAATCGTCAGGCGCTTCTGTCAGCCCTCGAAGGATTGCGCCCCGGAGGCCGGAGCCTCGCCGAGTCGTTGCATGATGCGGGCTTTATGCCGCCCAGTGCCGACGACCAGCCAGTGCTCGACTGGGTCGATGCGATCTTCGCCCATTGGCAGACGCACTACCCCGTTGCCCCCGAATTGCAGCAAGCCCTCGATCGGGCGCGCCAGCTCGCCGCGGCGTTTGCCGTCAAAGACAGCCGATTTTTCGTCCCCGGGGGGCACGCGGTCCACCGACTGCTGGATGTCATCCACAACGGACTGATCGGCTGGCACACAGGGCTTGGAAGTGCGGCGGGGAATGCTCTTGAAGGGGCCAAGGAGGCACTCGAGCGCGCCCGCAGAGATTTTCCGAGCGAACCTCAAGTTGATGAGACCCTCGAGCTACTGTCGCAAAAAATTCAGGCCCATGATGCTCAGCTGAAACGCCTTGATGGCGTATTGCTCGAGCGCGAAATCTCCACCATGGGTGAGGACCTTACCCGAATGACGGTGGCGTTCGCGCTGAACAGCATTCTGAGTGAGCACGAAGTTCCCGGATCCGTCGCACGATTTGTGAAATCTGACTGGTATGAGAGCGGCGTCATTATTGCCGCTCAGCATGGGGAAGCCAGTCAGGAATGGCGCAAATTCATTAACACCACACAGATTTTAGTGCAGGCAGTACAACCCATTGACACCGGTGACAGCGACGGCCAAGCGCGCCTGCAGGCCACGATGCACCAACTGCCGAGTACGCTGTCGCGACAGCTCCTCAGCCTTCAGCCCGATCACGATGCAATCGCGGGTGCCATCGGGCTAATCGAGTATGCGTTGCTGCGTAATATGCGCGGTGAAGATCTAGGTCTGCTGCTCGCAGAGCCGCTGACGGTCCCGGGTATGCCCGAGGGGGGGCCACCGAGCGAGGATGATCTCCTCAATCACGGCATCCATCCTGGCGGCTGGTATAGCTTGGATACCGCCGACGGCGAGCTGCGGATCCGCTTGGCGGGCGGCCTAGCGGGCAACATTTACCTGCTGTTCATGGATTTTCTGGGCGCGCGCGCAATTCGAAAGACCTACGCTGAGTTCCGTTCCATGCTGGTTTCAGGAGAAGCCAAAGCACTCAATGTTCCCGACAGCTTTTGTCGGTCGATGGTCGAAGCAACGGAAATACGCGAGCGGGAGACAGCCGCAGAAAAAGCCGAGCAGGCGGCCCACGAAAGGGCACGCGCTGAAGCCGAGGAGAGCGCACAAGCCCAATTGGCAGCAACTCTCAGCGGTCATAACCCACTGGGGCACCGGGCTTCAGGGTACCAGGCTTCAGGACACAACGAACGCGATCAACACGAGGACCAGGGTGCACCGGATCAAAGTGCATCGGGCGAACAACGTCATCAGCAGGCTGACCAGAATCACACAGAACATCACGGCGATTACCAACGCCAAGAGGGTCAACCGCAAGGACAGGCATCAAGTGATCCGTCGCACACTTCCCAAGCGTCGCATTCATCGCACTCGTCACTGGCAACCACCCATCGGGATGATAGCGACAGCTTGCCGTCCACCGATTCGCCCTATGAAAGTAACACCGTGGTCAAACTGCAAATACCCATGGGCACTTGGATGGGCTTCCACGATCGAGAACCGCCGTTATTGGCTCGAGTAGCTGTGCGCGATCTTGAGAAGGACAGTTATATTTTCACCAACCGCGAGGGCATCAAGCTCCGAGAGCTAACGGTTGCCCAATTGATCGCGCTCATTGACCGCGACATGGTGGATATCCTCGAGCGCAAAACCAACTTCCGCGACACGATCAACCAGATGCGCCAAGATCAGGATCGCATCGCTACCACATAAGTGATGCGTAACTGACACCCACGCCCAAGGACTGAAGCCGCCCGGCGATCCCGCCGACTTTCCAGCTAACTCGCCAGCCAACTTTAGAACACCTGGGGCGGCTCTTCCTCAACACCTTCAAGTGAGAACCCGCCGCTGTCACCGACACCCTCTTCTGACGCAAGTTTGAGCCGTAACCGCAGGTTGTTAGCAGAGTCAGCATTACGCAATGCCTCGTCCTCGGTGATTTTGCCCGTCTTATAGAGATGGAAAAGCGCACCATCAAAGGTCTGCATGCCGGCGTCCTCAGACCTTGACATCACCTCTTTGATTGCCGCGATGTCACCACGATAAATCAGCTCTTTTACCGTCGGCGTACCCAGCAGTACTTCCACCGCACAGGCCCGCCCCCCTTCAACATTGGGAATCAGTCGTTGGGAAACGAAGGCCTGAAGGTTGAGCGAAAGATCGAGCAGCAGCTGAGCACGCCGCTCCTCGGGGAAGAAATTAATAATGCGATCGAGGGCCTGGTTGGCGTTATTAGCATGCAGCGTCGAAATGCACAGGTGGCCAGTTTCGGCAAAGGACATCGCGTGTTCCATGGTTTCTTGGTCGCGAATTTCTCCAATCAAAATCACGTCAGGCGCTTGTCGCAGCGTATTTTTGAGCGCGTTATGCCAACTGCGGGTATCCACCCCCACTTCGCGCTGATTGACGATCGAACGCTTATGTCGATGTACAAACTCAACGGGATCCTCAATGGTCACAATATGTCCCGCGCTGTTGCTGTTGCGGTAGTCAATCATCGCCGCCAGCGACGTGGATTTACCCGAGCCGGTGGCACCCACAAACAGAATCAGGCCGCGCTTGCGCATTATCAGATCGGTCAGAACCGGCGGCAAACCAAGATCCTGCCAGCGCGGAATATCTGTGACGATATAACGAGCGACGATACTCACCTCGTTGCGCTGGTTAAACACATTGATCCGAAAGCGACCCACACTGGGGATCGAAATTGCCAGGTTCAACTCGAGGTCACGCTTGAAGTCATCGCGCTGGGTGTCATCCATAATTTCGGCGGCAATTTCAGCGATTTTGCCCGGCGTCAGCACAGTACTGGAGATGGGCTTTAACTGGCCGTCAAACTTCGCACAGGGCGGCGCGCCCGTGCTCAGATACAAGTCGGATCCGTCCTGCTCTGCCAAGGTTCTCAGCCATTCCTCTATTTGCATGTCGTGCTACTCCCCACTCCTCAGTCTGTACCCCAAGACAGCCTCGGCATACACTTAGGCCAGCCATTAAACCGCGGGTGACGCCCTGTGCCCAGCCCCGGTCTAACGTAATTGACAATCGCCCAACCAATCTTGACTAACCGGGTCACAGACCCTCATCAAGGAGCACCCGTGATTCCATCTGCCAACACGCACCGCGAGGTACTCGCGGGGGCCGGCAACGAACACCTACGGCATATCGGTCGAGGTATCGAGAAAGAGGGTCTGCGCGTCAATCCCGACTCGGGCATGCTGGCCCAAACGCCGCATCCCGCCGCGCTAGGGTCAGCACTGACGCACTCGTCAATTACCACCGATTACTCGGAGTCGCTGCTGGAGTTCATCACCCCGGTTTGCACCGATGTTGATGAAAGCCTCAATCAGCTCAAGGCCATTCACCGTTTTACCGCAAGCCAGCTTGAGAGCGAGTTACTGTGGGGCGCGAGTATGCCTTGCATTGTCACCGGCGAGCAGGGCATTCCTATCGCGACCTACGGCGCCTCTAACGTGGGCACCATGAAGCGGGTCTACCGCAATGGACTCGGGGTGCGCTACGGCAGGATGATGCAGGCCATCGCCGGCATCCATTACAACTTTTCGATGCCTGACAGTTTTTGGGAGGCAAGTTGGCAGGCAGCTGGGAGCCCCGGAGATCTACAGAGCTACAAAACCGAGGGCTATCTTGGGCTCATCCGCAACTTTAACAGTCGGGTTTGGCTACTGATTTACCTGCTGGGCGCCTCCCCTGCAGTTTGTGCATCGTTCTTAAAAGGCAACCGCAATCATCACCTACAACCCTTCGATACCGGCAGTAATACCCTCCACCTGCCCTATGCGACTTCCTTGAGGATGGGTGATCTGGGCTACAACAGTAATGCTCAGGCCAGTCTGGACGTCTGCTACAACAGTCTCGATAACTATGTCAGCGCCCTCCACCAAGCGATCGTGACGCCCCACCCTGACTACCGTGACTTCAAGCTCACGGAAGACGGTGAGCAGGCCCAGCTGAATGATTCCCTGCTGCAAATTGAGAACGAGTTCTATAGCCCTATTCGACCCAAACGAGTGACCCACTCGGGTGAGGCCCCCCTGTTGGCTCTACAGCGTGCGGGTATCGAGTACATCGAAGTGCGGTGCGTCGATATCAATCCCTTCTTGCCACTCGGCATCGATGCGGCCACCATACGGCTCATTGATATGTTTCTGCTCGACTGCCTCTTGGCCGACAGTCCCCTCTGTGACGCATCAACGCGCGCGCGGGAGAAGGAAAACACCCGCAGGATCGTCGATTTGGGAAGATCCGAAGATCTGTCATTACTGACTCCCGAAGGTGAAGTAGCGTTTCAGACGCAAGCCCACGCGCTTTTGGCAGAGATGACCCATTGCGGCGAGATGTTGGACGCCGCTCACAGTGGCACGGACTATGCCGACAGCTTATCGATGGCCCGTGATCGTATCCTCAACCCCGAGCTCACCCCGTCGGGGCGCATCCTCAAGGAAATGGAGGACACTAATCAGCCATTTTGGGCACTGGCGCTTAAGTATTCCCGGCGGTGGCACAAGGAGTTTATCAATGAACCTCTAAGTCCCGCTGAGGTCGAACACTTTGTCGCCGCATGCGAAGCATCGCATGCCCAGCAGCAGGCGATTGAGGCCGCTGATGAGGTGGACTTTAAAACCTATCTCGCTCAGTTTTATGCGCAGTACCAAGGAGTAACCCTTTGACCTCGATGCTTCCTTCAAACCGCGTACTCTTTGCTGCGATCGCGCTGATTACCGCCGCAAGTATGGCGTTTGCGCTTTATCTTCAATACGTCGTTGAACTGTCCGTGTGTCCACTGTGCTTAACCCAGCGGGTCTTCGTCATCGGTACAGGTGTTGTCGGGTTGATCGCTGCACTGCACAACCCAGGCCCAGTTGGCAGTCGGGGATATGGCCTCTTTGGCATGCTAATGGCGGGCATCGGCGCCGGCTTTGCCGGGCGGCATGTGTGGCTCCAACACCTGCCCCCCGAGGACGTGCCTGCCTGCGGCCCAAGCCTCGAATACATGCTGCAAACACTGCCGTTCTCTGAAACGCTGACAATCCTGCTGATGGGCGATGGTAATTGCGCCGAGACCGTTTGGACGCTACTCGGGTTCAGCATCCCGGAAATGACGCTCGGTCTTTTTGTTGGATTACTGGTGGGCTTGGCGGTCATCGTGTTTAGACCGACAACACCGTGAGCCATTGATACCCCGATGAGCTCAGATAGACCGCGTCTTGTATTCAGCCGCTGAGTGATTAACTTACAGTGGCCATGCCACGAAACAATCGCTATCGAGCGTTTATCAAGCCGACACAAAAAAGCCCCATCAAATTACTGACGGGGCTTATTTTTCTCAGGCTTGTTATGCCAAGGCTTGGGTCTAGGAGCGATTCAACAACCTAATTTCAGCTTTCTGTCAGGTTACCATCAGCCCCATCAACAGCCTTAATTGATGACCTTATTCGCCACCTTCGTCATTACCGGCGATCGATACCAGCTCGACATCAAAGATCAGCGTCGCATTCGGACCAATCATTTGTCCTGCGCCCGCTGCGCCATAAGCGAGGTCGCTCGGAATGTAGAGCTTGTACTTAGCGCCTTCCTTCATCAGTTGCAGCGCTTCAGTCCAACCCGCAATAACCTGAGTGACGCCGAAAGATACTGTCTGACCCCGTGAGTAAGAGCTGTCAAACTCAGTGCCGTCAATCAGCGTACCGCGGTAATGCACTTCAACAGTGTCTTCGGTGGTGGGGCTGTTTCCGTCACCCGCTTCGATGACTTCGTACTGAAGGCCTGATTCGGTCACCATCACGCCGTCGCGCTTGGCGTTCTCGGCGAGAAACGCGGTGCCGGCCTCGCCATTCGCAGCCGCGGAGGCTTCGCGCTCAGCGTTGCGCTCGGCTTCCAGCTTCTCTTGGAAAGCGACCATCTCGGCATTGATCTCTTCGTCGGTGAGCTTAGCTTCAGTGCCGTCAAAGGCGTCCTGCATGCCCAGCGCGTAGGCGTCTACGTCGAGCGACATGCCGTCTGACTTCATGCGCTCACCCATGCGTAAGGCAATGCCATAGCTCAGGCGTTTTTCTGGTGTGTCGAGTGTCACTGGTTCAGGCTCCTGGGCCTGCTGCTGACAAGCCGAAAGTACGCCAACAAACAGTGGCGCGATAAGAAACGTCGCTAAGCGACGAGAATTCATTGAGGACATTGACTGTTCCCGATTAGTTGATAAATGGAAGCGTTGTGCGGGGCTGATGGTACGTGCCCTTGGGGCATTGTACCAGCCGCCCTTACTACATACTCGTCCCTGAGACCTCATCCGGGCCCAGAAGTTCGGCGATCCGGCTAGTGACCACTATATCGACTGGCGGTAAGGCTTGGGACGTTGCCAACGCTAAATTATGACTTAGGGCTGCCGCCCTCTTCTCAGCCTGTCGGATACTGTCATCAAACAGATCGGCGTCAGTGAGACCGAGGTCTTGGATTGCCTGCAGGTAAATAGCGGCAAGTTCCCGCTCGGCCGCTAGCTCAATTCGCGCCAGTCGCGGGTGCAATAACGGATGCTCCCCCGCGCCTTTCCATGCTCTTCGCTGAGCCCGCAAAGGCACCACAACCTCATCCACCCAAGGCCTTGCTGCGTCCTGTAATGCCTGCCACTGGGATTTCTCGGCTGAAACCCCCTGCTCTGCAAGCCATACCGCCAGCAGAACTTCCAGTACCACGAGGCCGTGATCGTCCTGTAGTGCCAACAGCTGGCCATCAACACCGGGCTCACCCCAACGGGCTAACGCCCAAGACCAAAAATCCGTCGTCGCCATTATGACTGGCCTCGCGTTTCTGAAACGGCTGTCTTTGAGGGCGAGGGCTCGCTAAGCACGCCCACATCGCGGACCAGCCGCTCTTTGGCCCGCCGAGAGAGTTGCTTCACCTGCGCTTCGACGCGCTGGGCTACCCCTCGGTTTTCTGCCACCTGAGTCCAAACCACCGATACGGGCCGCCTCACGCGTGTGTAACGTGCCCCACCGACTAATTCACCATTGTGTTGTCGCAATCGACGCTCCATATTAGTCGTAACACCGGCGTACAAACTGTCGTCAGCGCAACGCAGCAAATAAACCAGCCAATCTCCCGAGGAGACATCCGCTGATTCTTTGGCACCGACAGCAGTGTTATAGTCCGGCACTTGAGCGACCCGAGAACATATATCTGATTCCTTATAATGCCGCGGAGGGCATCCATGAGCGACAATATAGTGCACGTTACCGAAGCCACCTTTGATGAGGAAGTGCTTTCCGCTGAACAACCCGTTCTGGTCGATTTTTGGGCAGAGTGGTGTGGGCCCTGCAAAATGATTGCACCAGTACTGGCAGAAATCGCCACCGAGTACGACGGCCGCTTGAAAGTCTGCAAAGTCGATGTGGACTCAAACCCTGGCGTACCAGAAAAATTTGGAATTCGCGGCATTCCGACACTCATCGTCTTCAAAGATGGCAATGCGGTCGAAACCAAAGTGGGCGCACTGTCAAAGACCCAGCTCGCGCAGTTTGTCGACAGCTGCCTCTGATTCCACCTCGAGTGGGTACGGCACAATCGCAACAACCGGGGAGCTCTCCCCGGTATTCGCCCATCAGTTTGTGTAAAAGGCTGGACGCGCCTCCAAAGCGGTGCTAGCTTAAGGCTTGCGGGAGGATTGTGATCACAATCCTGTCGGCTTTCCCTTCGATTAACCCATCACCTCCTGCCTGCCCTTTTGCTAGCGGAGGCATCAATGGGGACAGCTGGCGCTGAAAGTTCAGCTCTGCACGTCTCGTCCCAATCAGGGACAACAACCCGATCAAATTTCCCCCATCACTCCGGAACAAACCTGTGGACGAAAACAACAGCTCAGCGAGCACTGAAGTCGAAAAACCTTCAAGCGAAGCCGTCGCACCCAGCGAATCCCCAAAACCAGCACCGGCAAAGACCGAAGCACCTGTCGAGGCTGCTGCACCGGCGACACAGGCCGCAGAACCGGCAGCGGCGCCAGCGCCCGCTGGCGGCGAGGGTAGCGACAGCCCTGAAGAGGGCCGCACCCTGAAGTTAAACCGGGAAGCGGGCGATAGCGATGCACCCGCAGCGCAGACTGAAAAGTCCGAGAAAGCCGATCGTCCGCCAAGACAGAAAAATGCCGGTAGCGACAACGGCGAGAACAACGGTGACGGCGAGAACAGCAACGAAGGCGGCAATAACGGTCGTCGTGGTCGCGGCCGCCGCCAGAAGCAGCGCAGGGATCCCAACGTGCCTAGCGCCAACCCAATGAGCCTCACTGACCTCAAAACCAAGTCGACCCAAGAACTCATCGACATGGCGCGGGAGATGGGGCTTGAAAACATGGCTCGCTCGCGCAAGCAGGACATTATTTTTGCGCTGCTCAAGCGTCACGCCAAAAGCGGGGAAGATATCTGGGGCGACGGCGTTCTAGAAATCCTGCAAGACGGTTTCGGATTCTTGCGTTCTGCAGACAGCTCCTACCTGGCCGGACCCGATGACATATATGTCAGCCCCAGCCAGATTCGGCGGTTCAACTTGCGCACCGGCGACAGCATCACCGGCATGATTCGCCCGCCCAAAGACTCTGAGCGCTACTTTGCTCTGCTAAAAGTCAAAGACGTCAATTTCGAGTCGCCAGAAAGCGCCAAAGCCAAAATTCTATTTGAAAACCTGACCCCGCTATTCCCCAACGAGCGACTCACGCTCGAAAAGGGTAACGGCAGTACTGAAGACCTCACGGGGCGCATCATCGACTTGTGTGCACCGATCGGTAAAGGCCAGCGCGGCCTGTTGGTTGCACCGCCGAAGGCCGGTAAGACCATCATGATGCAAAACATGGCGCAGGCCATCATCAGCAACAATCCCGAGTGTTACATCATCGTATTGCTGATTGATGAGCGCCCGGAGGAAGTCACGGAAATGCAGCGCTCGGTGGGTATCCGCGGTGCTGAGGTGGTGGCCTCAACCTTTGACGAGCCCCCCTCACGGCACGTGCAAGTTGCCGATATGGTCATCGAAAAAGCCAAGCGACTGGTCGAGCACAAACGCGATGTGATCATTTTGCTGGACTCAATTACGCGCTTGGCAAGGGCCTACAACACGGTTGTCCCCAGCTCAGGCAAAGTACTGACCGGTGGTGTTGATGCCCACGCCCTCGAGCGCCCCAAACGCTTCTTCGGTGCCGCACGTAACATTGAGGAAGGCGGCAGCCTGTCCATTATCGCGACCGCTCTCATTGATACCGGCTCGAAAATGGATGAAGTGATCTACGAGGAGTTCAAAGGCACCGGTAACATGGAATTGCACCTCGATCGCAAGATTGCCGAAAAACGGGTGTATCCAGCCATCAATATCCGACGCTCGGGAACCCGACGCGAAGAGCTTTTGACCGACGAGGACGAATTGCAGCGTATGTGGATCCTGCGCAAGCTGCTGCATGGTATGGAAGATCTGGCGGCCATCGAGTTCTTGCTCGACAAGCTCAAAGACACCAAGTCCAATGACGAATTCTTCAAATCGATGAAGCGCAAGTAAGACGCGCACTTGGCCTATTGGCCACTTGTTGGCTACGCTACAGGTATGAATTCACCTGTCGCTTTTACTGACCACCCGCGCACCTCCGGTTATCGATATCGGCGCGATCGGGTGGCACAACCATCGATGAGAACCTCATGACTGCCCGAGACCTGCGCGGTTTTATTGCCGACCTTGAAGCCCGTGGCGAGTTGGTGCGGATTCGCACCGAGGTCGACCCTAATCTTGAAATGACCGAAATAGCCGACCGGACCCTGCGGGGGGGTGGTCCTGCTCTGCTGTTTGAAAATCCCAAAGGCTTTGATGTGCCGGTCTTGGCCAACCTGTTTGGCACTGAGCAACGGGTCGCGATGGGCATGGGAGCCGACTCGGTTACCGCATTAAGGGAGATCGGCGAATTACTCGCCTACCTGCGTCAACCCGATCCTCCGAAGGGCATGCGTGACCTGATTGATAAAGCGCCGCTGCTCAAGAAAGTGCTCAACATGGGGCCCAAAACCATTAAGCGCCCCCCTTGTCAGGAACAGGTTGTGCAGGGTGATGAG
This sequence comes from Luminiphilus sp., assembly GCA_965657905.1. Classification (GTDB taxonomy): domain Bacteria; phylum Pseudomonadota; class Gammaproteobacteria; order Pseudomonadales; family Halieaceae; genus Luminiphilus. The sequence continues at coordinate 173,713 of CBFHPT010000005.1, forward strand.
GTTGATTTGACCCGACTGCCGATTCAAACCTGTTGGCCTGGGGATGTCGGCCCTCTCGTCACATGGCCTCTGGTCATCACCCGGGGCCCTGAAAAACCGCGCATGAACCTGGGCATTTACCGCATGCAGTTGCTGGGCCCCAATAAGCTCATCATGCGTTGGCTGTCCCACCGGGGTGGTGCACTGGACTTTCGCGACTGGAAGATCAAGCACCCCGGCGAACCGTACCCGGTCGCGATTGCGCTGGGGGCTGACCCAGCAACCACGCTTGGCGCCGTGACGCCAGTGCCCGATGCGCTGTCTGAATATGCCTTTGCGGGACTTTTGCGCGGCAGCAAAACCGAGTTAGCCGAGTGCATCACCGAGCGGTGCCGCAACAATGATCTACTGGTTCCTGCACATTCTGAGATTATCTTAGAGGGGTACATCGACCCCAATGAAGAAGCCGATGAGGGGCCCTACGGAGACCACACGGGTTACTACAACGAAGTGGAGCGCTTTCCGGTGTTCACCGTTGAAACCATGACCACCCGTAACAACCCCATCTATCACAGTACTTATACGGGCCGTCCGCCGGATGAACCGGCAATTTTGGGAGTCGCCCTCAACGAAGTCTTTGTGCCGCTTCTGCGCAAGCAGTTTCCCGAGATTGTCGATTTCTATCTTCCCCCCGAGGGCTGCTCCTACCGTATGGCGGTGGTATCGATTCGGAAAGAGTATCCCGGGCACGCCAAACGCATCATGCTGGGCATCTGGTCTTTCTTGCGTCAATTCATGTACACCAAGTTCATTATCGTTACCGACGACGACGTGAATGTTCGCAGTTGGGAAGATGTGATTTGGGCAATGACAACGCGAATGGACCCGCGACGGGACTCGGTATTCGTCGACAATACGCCAATTGACTACCTGGATTTCGCATCACCTGTGGCCGGGCTCGGCTCCAAGGTCGGCATGGATGCCACCAACAAATGGACTGGCGAAACCGATCGAGAATGGGGAACAGCTATCAGCATGGATGCCGAGGTTAAAGAGCGAATTGATGCACTGTGGGACGATCTGGGCATTTCCCTACCCGGTCGAAAGCCCTAATCAGGCCCGTCACTCCTACGATCTAGCCACTCTTTTCGATCTAGTCAGCTCCGTCACGTTCCGGCAGCGGTACCTGAGGCAAACCCGGGGAGGCCAGTAATGCCGCTTCGCGCATCAGCTCATTAGCGGCCGCAGCGTCTCCTTTGGCCTCTCGAAGTCGAGCGAGCTCCATACAAACCTCTACGCTTGCCTCTGCCGCACGTGCGTCCTGCAGCCACTGCTGCGCCCGATCCCAGTCCTTGCCGTATAGCGCAACGCGCGCCGCGGCCAGCAAAAGTCCAGGCTCGTTACCGTGGGTATCGAGCCAGCGAACAACGCTTTTCATCAGTTTCTTGGTGTTGTTAGGTTCAAAGGTACCCAACAGCGATACTAAGGTTGGATCCCAGTGTTTATCGAGCATTTCCACCAACAGCCGCTCAGCCTTGGCGTACGTCTTATCGGCCAATAAACATCGAAGATAGCGTTCCCGAAGTGCGCTGCTGTTGCGTTGAGCCGCTGGAATGCTCGCCCAAAGCTTATCGAGCTGGCCTTCGCCATCGGGGCTGCAGTACGTTGCCTGCAGCAGAGCCTCCCAGGTTTGTTGCTCCAAACCGTCGAATCCTGGCGCATCAAGCACGCCGGTTTTCCGCAGTTGAGGCAGAAGCTCCCGCAGGGATTGCCACTCCCCGAGCACGCGATAGCAACGCGCTAACAGTTCAAGCAAATAGGGATGCTTATCGGCATTGGAACGGGCACGAACAAGAATCGCAAGGGCCGACTCGTAATCTCCAGCCGACATTTGCATCTCTGCCTGGGTTAGCTCTAACGCGAGGCCCGCGTCCGCTTCGATGGATTCGGCAATGCCCAGTTGGTGGCGCATATCGTCAGCATCCCCAAGACGAAAGCTGGCGCGAGCCGCAACAAGGTGATTAATCAGTGGCGCCTCGCTGTAGCGGGCAGCCCGCAGCAACTGCTTTCGCGCTCGCGTCCAATGACCTTCGATGAAACTGATCATACCCCGATTGGTCAGCGCCGCCGCGTTTCGGGCTTTGCGACCTCCTAGCCATCCGGAGACCCGCCGTCGGGTTCGCAGCAACCCGGTGAGCAAGCGCACCAATAGCACCAACAAACCCCAAGCGAGCAACCAAAGGAGTAAGGCCAACCAAAAGCTGGTCTCAATCGTAATGGTGCCCAGGCTAATAAAGACATAGCCGGGATCCTGCTCAATCAGTGTAATCAGCGCCGCGCCCAGTAACAGCCCAACGACGGCCAGAATCAATAACCGCCGCATATCAGGCGCCCGCCTCTGAAGCGGTGTCGCCTAGGTCTACCTCGGGCTCAGTAAGAGAGTCGGAAGTGATAATCGGCAGGCTGGGTTGTCCCTCAAGATCGAGCAGCCTAATGGCATCTGCCAAGGCGCTCTGAGAGCCCAACAGATCGGGCAAAGCGGGGGCAATATTCAATGTCGACAGCGCTGATATCTCGTCCAGCATCGAAGCTACGCGATCGGGGTCTGTGCCGCTAAATTCTTTGGTGAATACCGTTGCCCGCTCAAGCGCCGTTTCATACAACCCTTGGTTTGCCGATAGTGCAGCGATCTGGGCCTGCTCTAACAACATGCGCAGATTTTGACGTGCCAAGGCCTCCCAATCGGGAGTCATCATCCGTGACATCTCACCATCACGTCTATGCACTACCAGGTAGTCGGATAGCTTGTTTAAACCTGCCTGCCAGCCGGCCTCTGCGCGCTCAAGCCACGTCGCACCCTCGGGCAGCGGGGCTAGAGCAGCACCCGGTGCAGCAGCAACCTGCAGCGCCGCAGCCTGACCAATCAGCGCTGCGAACCGGGCATATACACCCACCGAGTCAACTCGGGGCGCAGCACGCAGTGCAGCCCGATCAGCGGCCACCGCCCGTCGGGCAGCCGCCAAACGAGGATCTTCCGCTTCAGCAAGCAGTGCATCAGCATTCCCAAGCAGGCCTTCTGCGGCCGCGACGTCTCGGGAAGCAAGCAAGCGCTGAGAAGCCAAACGCACCAAAAATGCCGATTCATTGGCCAGCCACGCTCGACGATCGGTTGCCGTCAATCGTGATACCCGCAGGTCGATACGATCGAGTCGATCCTGAATACGCGCCTGCTGCGCGCCGTTATCTGCTAACTCCCGCGCCTGACGACGGGATTGTTCGCTCAGCGCTGCAGCGGTGTTGGCCTCAATCGCCTTTAAACGTGTTGCGAGGGTATTTTCAACGCCGGTCTGGGCTGCGGCGCTGGTTTTTTCCAACGCATCGAGCCGCGCGTCAACCGCACTCAGCACATTGTCCCGCGCCTGAATATCTGGCCAGACCAGCATGTAGCCCGCTGCCCCCGCACCGCCCAATAACAGCAATAGCAGCAGCACTAGGATCCGCGCAAACCAGTCAGATCGGGGCGCCTTAGCTTTCGAAGTCACCGAACTATTTCCCAAGTTGCCTCCAATCACAGCCGACACATCGCTGGCCACAGAAGATTCGTCTTGCTTGACGTTGGTGGGAGACGTCTCCGCGTCATCTGGCAGTGGCTGATCCTTGTCATTCATCGTGCCTTCACCATCTCTTGCCCTACCTTGCGCCAACGCCCCATTAATTGCAGCCAGCGCCTCAACAAACGCGTCATCGCCCGCGCCTTGAGCCGCGTGTACCCACTGCCATCCTTTATCCTTGGCCAACCTAGCGACGCGCTCTGAAGGCACAACCACCGGCACGTTGAATAGAGTAGGTTGCCCGCAAGTCTCAAGCAACTCGCTAAGATGCTCGAGGGTTTCGCCGCTGTTGGCCTGAATCACAGTTGCGTCGGGGTCTGCCAATGCGCCGATCAACGTCTCGCTATCGAGAGCCGCCGGCTGTCGGCGATAGCAGATGAACTCGGTGACTTGCGCTCCGCGTTGACCGAGGGTCTCAGCAAGCAGACCTCGACCACCCTCACCTTTGACGATCACAATCTGCTTATCGGCAACATCCTGAAGCACGGGCATCGAGAGCAGCCCCTCGGAATCCGCCTGCTCGGGTACCGACACCGGCAGTTGTGCGGCGTTCAGTTCAGCCGCGGTGGCTGCACCAACAGCCAAACTTTCAATGTGATGTGTAGCGAGCGCTTCGGCCAGCAACGGCAACCCCACTCGGGCAGCATTCGCGCTGATAAAGATGCACAAGTCACCGGGCGCAAACTGCGGTAATGACAAGGTCTCTGGGTCAGCCAGCACAATTTCGAGCACGGGCATGACATCAATCCCATACCCGGCCTCGGTCAGATGCTTTACCAGCCCATCGTTATTTCCCGCGGGCCGAGTCAGCAAGACCTTGTTAATCACCCCCGGACGGCCTCAAGAATCTGTTCAGCACCGGCGGCCAGTAACTGCTCAGCAACTGCAGCGCCCAATGCCTCGGGCTCCTGTCCCGTTGCATCCGCCATCAGCAATTGACTGCCATCAGGCGCACCCACCCGGGCCCGCAGCCACAGCTCCTCGTTCTGCATCACTGCATAACTCGCTATTGGCACGTCGCAACCACCGTTCAACGCCCGGACACACGCCCGTTCTGCCCGCACGCAGGCAGCAGTGAGGTCATGCTGTAATGGCGCCAGCCGCTGGGCCGTATCGTTATCGTCAGCGCGGTATTCAATACCGACAGCACCCTGCCCTCCAGCGGGCAAAGAAATATCCGCATCAATACGCGCGCCAATTCGATCGGCAAATCCCAGACGCAGTAAGCCCGCCGTGGCCAGCACAATGGCGTCAAAATCTCCTGCGTCAAGTTTGGCTAGCCGCGAATTGACATTGCCCCGCAGAAAACCGATGTCGAGGTCGGGTCGGATGCGCTTGATCTGGCAGGCACGCCTAAGACTTGATGTGCCAAGCCGCGCGCCCTGGGCGAGCTCGTCGAGACTGCCCACGCCGACTAAGGCATCTCGCGGGTCTTCCCGCTCGCAAATGACGCCAAGGGTCAGCCCATCAGGCAGCGCCATGGGTACGTCTTTCATGGAGTGCACCGCGATATCAGCCCGTCCATCCAACAGTGCTGTCTCTAACTCCTTGACGAATAATCCTTTGCCGCCCACCTTGTACAACGGACGATCCAACAGCTGATCCCCCCGCGAGGTCATACCCAACAGCTCCACCTCGAGATCTGGGTGTAATTTGCGCAGGCTGTCAGCGACAAAATTAGCCTGCCAGAGGGCGAGCGGGCTCTCCCGGGTTGCGATAACAAGTTTCGACACAGTGCCTCCTTTTGCAATGCAGTGAAGCTTAGCACGGGGTCTCGCGTGGGGCTTTCTCTGCTGAATCTCTGCTGAACCGCTGTGGAGCGCATTATCCCCGTGGCGGATGGGTCTGCAGTGGTACAATTTCAGCACGTTACGCTCGCTTGATATAACCGGCGCTCCGATACGATACGGGCGCTAACAGCAAGCCACATGCAGGAAGCACCATTCAGGAAGCCCCATGACCGACGCCAAGCAAACCGAAGAAGCCACCAGCGACCTCTGGGGGGGGCGTTTCACCGAACCCACCGATGCCTTTGTTCAGCGCTTCACCGCATCCCATACATTTGACCGAATTCTGGCTGCTCAAGACATTCAAGGATCTCGCGCCCATGCGGATATGCTGCATAAAGCGGGCGTCCTCGATAGCGATGAACTCGCCGCCATTCACTCGGGACTCGATCAGGTCCTGGCAGAAATCGATAATGGCAGGTTCGATTGGCGCGTCGAGCGCGAAGACGTGCACATGAACATTGAGGCACGACTCACCGAAATTATCGGCGACGCGGGTAAGAAACTGCACACGGGCCGGTCCCGTAATGATCAGATTGCCACTGACATTCGCCTTTATCTGCGCGGGGCAATCGACGGTATTAGCAGTGAACTCTCGCGACTGCAATCGGGGATCGTTGAACTCGCGAGTGCCGAAGCGGGTACCGTAATGCCCGGCTTCACCCATCTTCAGGTTGCACAGCCGGTCACCTTTGGACACCACCTACTCGCGTGGAATGAAATGCTGGAGCGTGACTGGAGTCGGCTGCAGGATTGCCGTACCCGCATGAACGTGAGCCCGCTAGGGTCTGCTGCACTAGCCGGCACGACGTTCCCCATCGATCGTCATATGACTGCCTCGGCGCTTGGCTTCTCGGCGCCTACCCGCAACTCGCTGGACTCGGTCGCCGATCGTGACTTTGCCATCGAATTTACCGCCGCCTCCGCTCTCTTAATGACCCACTTGTCACGAATGGCGGAAGAGTTGGTGATCTGGACCTCGGCCCAATTCGGCTTTGTGGATATTCCCGATCGCTTCTGCACCGGTTCGTCGATCATGCCCCAAAAGAAGAATCCCGACGTCCCAGAATTGGTCCGGGGCAAGACGGGCCGGGTCAACGGTCATCTCATCGCCCTGCTCACCTTGATGAAATCCCAGCCACTGGCGTACAACAAAGACAACCAAGAGGATAAGGAACCCCTGTTCGACTGTGTGCAGACCGTCGCCGACTGCATTAGAGCCTTCGCCGATATGATCCCGGCGATCCGACCTCACAAAGCGGCGATGCGCAAAGCGGCACTCACGGGGTTCGCCACCGCGACCGATCTGGCGGACTACTTGGTGCGCGGGGGAGTGCCCTTCAGAGACGCCCACGAAGTCGTTGGCAAAGCGGTCGCGCACTGCGTCGCGCACGACTGCAACCTCGAAGAACTCGAGCTAAGCGTACTGCAAGGCTTCAGCCCGACGATCACTGAAGATGTCTATGAGGTGTTAACGCTGGAGGGCTCGGTGGCGGCGCGCAACCATGTGGGTGGCACAGCGCCCGAGCAGGTGACACAGGCAGCAGCCGATGCCAAGCAGCGAATTGACGCGCGATCAGTCCTGCGGACGCCAGCGTAAGGTAGCTTGAAAAGTAACATCCGGAGCGCTTTCGACCTTAATATCCTCGATAAAGCTCAGATCAAGGTGCCATTCCGGAGTCATGCGCCAGCGCGTACCCAGACTGAGCATGGCCGTCCCGCCCTCGCCCGTGCCATCAAGTTCGCTGTTCATCACCGCGCTGTGACCATCGTACTGGGCCAAAAATGACCACCGCTCGTTGATGCGCCAGTCGAGCCCAACGCCGACAAACCAGAGGTTGTTGCGCTGTTCGGGACCAATCAGCTCCGCGTCTCCGGCGTAGGTGTAACCTAGTTGGCCATGCCAAGTGAGCGGCAGATCGCTGAGGTGACTGCCGGAAAACCTGAGCACAGCGAAGACATCACCGCTGCCGCTGCCCTGCAAGGTCTCTTCATCGCCAGTCCCAAATTTATAGCCAACCGCAACTGCCGCAACGCGGCCTGCATCGCGATGAATCACGTGATTCAGCTCGGCGCGCACATCACCAATACCACTCGCTTCCTCGACAACGTCAAATGCATGCTCCGGCCCCGTATAGCGATAGCGGAACTGATCATCAGGAAACTGTGACCGACCACCGTCGCTCATGCCGAAAAAGTCGTGCCAGCTGTTAATGGTACTGTCGAGAAATCCACCGTCCTGGGAAACCCAGGGCAGCGTCACTCGGGCTGACCAATCGGGTGCAAAGCCATACTCGGCTGCAAGGGATATGCGCGTGGTCTCACCATCAAAAAACACACTTTCGTCATCCAGTTCTTGGGCGACAAAGTGGCTTGCGATCGCGGTATGCACATCGACCTGCCAACCAGACGCGGGCTCAGCCGACCGCATAGTCGGTAGCGCCACCAGCCCTGCTAGGGGGGATAGGTTTTCTACCCAGAGGGGGTCCGAGTCGATGTCGGTCGACCCGACGGCCGATAACGGCAGTAGGAACAAGGCAAGCGCCCAACCGATCACACCTTGCCCATTCATACCCGAGTTCTTCATTGCATGTTGTTTCACAGTCAGTCTCTTCACAGTCGAGCTCTTCGAAGTCGAGCTCTTCACGTTAGCCATGTTCATACTTTGACTCATTGTGAGCCTGCCTCAATCATCCCAGGTAAAGGCGATACCAGCGTGCTCTGCCATCTGCTCAACCACGAACGGCCGGAATGCCGCCCCGCTCTTGGTATCCAACCAGTCGCCTGCGGCATCGCTCCACTCATAGTGAAAACCGCCACCGGGTGTTGCCAGCCACAGCTGCTCCGTGGGGGGCTGGCGACTGAATACGAATACGATACCGTTTGTGAATGTCACGTTAATGACACCCTCTGCAAAGGCCACGTCAGGGTCCTCCTCGAGTAGCTCCAATCGATCCTCCAGCTGCTCGAAAACATCGTCTATGCGCTGATAAAAAGCCGGGCTGGTCAAAGTGTTCACTCCTCAATCAATCTTGTGGGACGATATATGTACCCGGCGAATGGTAGTGCGTCCCCGATCTGACCACCAGCGCTGTTATACTGGCGCCTTTTTTGGAAATCAGTTGTGGACTTCTTTTCACTCACCCGATTCCTTGCCTGTGCGGGGCGGGATTATTCAGTCGGCCTGCTATCAGGTCTCTCGGTGACTTTATTGCTGGTCACTGGATTGCTGGTCACCGGCTGTGGACAGCAGGGGCCCCTGGTACGGGCGGCGGATCCGCCCGCTGAAACCACCAGCCAAAACACCGAGGACAGCGACTCATGACAACGACACGATACGTCGATGGTACCTTGCGATGCGAGGGCGTTGACCTTGCCGCGTTAGCGGAGGAATTTGGCACGCCCCTTTATGTTTATTCTCGCGCTGCGATTGAAAGCGCGTTTAAAGCGTATCAAACCGCGCTGGCAGGACGTCGTCACTTGATCTGCTACGCAGTCAAAGCCAATTCTAATCTGGCGGTTCTTGATTGCCTGGCACAACTCGGCGCCGGCTTTGACATCGTCTCCGGCGGCGAATTGGCTCGGGTCATTGCCGCTGGAGGTGACCCGGGCAAAGTGGTTTTCTCTGGCGTGGCAAAGACACCCGAAGCCATCAAGGCGGCACTGACAGCCGGAATACGTTGCTTCAACGTGGAATCTGCACCCGAACTCGAGCTGCTCAACGACATGGCTCTCGAGCTAAATACGATAGCCCCCGTCTCCATTCGGGTTAACCCCGATGTCGATGCAGGTACACACCCCTACATCTCAACCGGCCTAAAAGAAAACAAGTTCGGAGTCAATATCGCGGCAGCACCCGCCCTGTATCGTCGAGCCGCAACGCTTCAAGGTATCAATCCCGTGGGTATCGACTGCCACATCGGTAGCCAACTGCTCGATACCGCGCCGTTCACAGCGGCCCTCGAACGGCTTCTCGTTCTGATCGACACCATCGAGCAAGACGGCATCACCCTTGATCATCTCGATTTGGGGGGCGGTCTTGGAGTCAAATACGGTGAAGACGCGCCGCCGCCCATTGGCGACTACATCGAAGCGCTTGTCGAGGGTCTTGGGGACCGGGATTTCGAGTTGGTGTTTGAACCCGGACGTTCAATTGTCGCCATGGCGGGCTACCTCCTGACCCAGATCAGCCTGCTTAAGCCCACGGAACACCGCAATTTTGCCCTTGTTGATGCAGCGATGAACGACTTGATCCGCCCTGCCCTTTACGGAGCGTGGCAGGAAATTGTTCCGGTACGCCCTCGCGACAGTGAAGTACTGAACTGGGATATCGTCGGTCCAGTCTGCGAAACTGGAGATTTTCTCGGTAAAGATCGCCCCTTGGCACTGGAAGCGGGGGATTTACTCGCCGTGACCGGGGCCGGCGCCTACGGGTTTGTGATGGCATCGAATTACAACAGCCGACCACGGGCCGCCGAGGTCATGGTCGATGATGATCAGGCACACCTCATCAAAGCGCGAGAAAGCGTTGAATCTCTCTTCGCGGACGAGTCCCTGCTGCCGGGGGGTAGTCAGTGAAACTCGCCTTCACAAAAATGCACGGTGCAGGCAATGACTTTGTTGTCATCGACTTGGTTCGCCAGGCTGCCAACATCAGCGCCAGTACCGTCCGATTCATGGCAGATCGAGCGCGGGGCGTCGGCTGCGATCAGGTGTTACTGGTCGAGCCACCCGAGCACCCTGAAGCTGACTTCAAATATCGCATCTTTAACGCCGACGGCTCCGAAGCCGGTCAGTGCGGAAATGGTGCCCGGTGCTTCGCCCGCTTTGTGCGCGAGCAAAGACTGACCTGGAAGCGTGAACTCTCCGTGCAGGCACCGGGCGGACTTATGGGGTTACGGGTTGAAGAAAACGGACAGATAAAGGCTGATCTTGGCGCCCCGATATTCACGCCGGCGGACATTCCCTTTTCGGCAGCGGCTGAGGCCCTGTCCTACCAACTGCAGGTTGCCGAAGAGACGCTAGAGATCAGCGCCGTCTCGATGGGCAACCCCCATGCAGTGCTGCAAGTCGAGGACTGCCAGAACGCCCCTGTTTCACATCTGGGTCCGCTCATTGAACGCCACGAGCGATTCCCCGAGCGGGTCAACGTGGGCTTTATGCAGATACTTTCGCGCAGCGAAATTCGTCTCAGGGTCTACGAACGGGGCGCTGGGGAAACCCTAGCCTGCGGGACAGGAGCCTGCGCTGCCGCGGTTGCGGGCATCAGAGCGGGCCAGCTCGACGACTCCGTGACAGTTCATCTGCCGGGGGGTAAGCTCTCAGTACACTGGGCCGGTGGGCAAGCGCCCGTTTGGCTTGGCGGACCCACCGCGACTGTGTTTGAAGGCACCATTAAGCTGAGGAACTAGAAGCCGCGGAACTGAAAGCGGCGAAACCAATCGATCAACAGTGCTTGTGCTGCTGTACCAGTCACTTAACAGCGAGACGACCGGCCAATGAGTGGTGAAAATCTGTCAACCCATCCGAGAGAGCTGATTGAAGAAACCTTGGACCCAAGTCTCGTTGAAGCGTTTCTTCGAGACCATCCAGCGTTCTTCAAGCATCGCCCTGACTTACTCACTGAGATGGAGCTACCCCATGGTGGCGAAGGCGCCGTCTCACTGGTTGAACGACAGGTAAACCTGCTTCGCGAGCGCAACGTTGAGATGCGCAATCGGCTGAGCGTGATCAGCCGCACCGCAGAAAGCAACGACACGCTGTTTGCGGCAACCCGAGGCATGGTGTTGAACTTACTCGACTGCCATGACCCTGCCGGCCTCGTTCCGACCGTCGAACGAAACTTGCGCGATCATTTCTCAGTTGAGTTTGCCGCGCTGCTCTGGTTTTCCGAAGCCAGCGAGCTCAATCCAAGCATAGACGTCACCGCCGCCGAGCGCGCAGATGTCGTCCGCGTATTGCTCAAGCGTCAGACCGCCTTCTGTGGTGTGTTTCGCTCAGAGGAGATGACCGCGCTGTTTCCCGACTGCGCCGGAGAAGGATCCGCCGCCATTGCGCCATTGATAGCGGACGGTGCGCTGCTTGGTGCAATCGCCGTGGGCTCGAGCGACGCCCATCGCTACGATGGCGACATGGGCACCCTGTTTATCGAACACATTGCCGAGGTGATTGTCCGTCTGCCCGTCATTGCCCGCCCCACGGTGCTGTGAAACCAACCCTTCAGGACGCCAAAACCGCTTTTCTCGACTACCTGCGTGACGTAAGACAGGTCTCAGGGCACACCTGTACTGCCTACGACCGCGATCTCAACCGCTTCACCGAATTTTGTGCCCGCAGCGCCAAAGTCGGCCTCGACGAGCCCCTCGAGGTTGACGTCCGCCGCTGGGTCGCGGCACTGCACCGAGAAGGCCTATCTGCCACAACAATTCAGCGGGCGCTCTCTGCGGTGCGCGCCCTGTATCGTCACTTTGGCGAACGAGATCCCACCTTGGCTAACCCAGCGCTGGGGGTCAAAGCGCCCAAGTCCGGGCGAAAGCTTCCCAAAAGTATCGACGCGGACAGTGTCGGGACGCTGTTTAAAGGCACCAGCGATTCAACTCTAGATTTGCGCGACCGCGCCATTGCCGAGCTGCTGTACTCGTCAGGCCTGCGCCTTGCTGAACTTGTGGCGGCGAATATCGAAGACCTCGATGCGCGCGAGAAGATCATCACGGTGACGGGCAAGGGCAATAAAACACGCGTTGTACCGGTTGGCACAATGGCAATGGCGGCAATCGATGCCTGGCTATCAAAGCGTCCACTTGGTGGTGAGCAACTCCAATCAAATTCGCCCTTATTCGTCTCGAGTCGCGGCGGGCGCATCAGTCCCCGCTCGGTGCAGTCGCGTCTTAAACGGCTGGCCCAGCAGAGTGCCCTGCCGGGCGACCTGCACCCACACATGCTGCGCCATTCGTTTGCCAGCCACATGCTGGAATCCTCGGGTGATTTACGGGCGGTGCAAGAACTGCTGGGTCACGCAGATATCAGCACCACCCAAATCTATACGCATCTGGACTTCCAGCACCTAGCCAAAGTCTACGATGCCGCCCACCCGCGTGCTCGCAAGCGGCATAAACCATGATCCGGGTGGTGACGTTTGACCTTGACGACACTCTGTGGGACGTCCGCCCCGCGCTGATTAAGGCCGAGGGTGCGCAAAACGATTGGCTCGCCCAGCATTATCCACAGGCGCTCGCCGAACTCGATAGTACGGCGTTGCTCGCACGAAAGCGCGCGCTAATGAAGGCCCAGCCTGCACTGGCCCACAATATCAGTCGATTCCGACAAGCCTATCTTGAGCAACTTCTGCTCGATGCCGGCGTGGCGCCCACCGAAGCGGCGGCTGCAGCCGAGGCAGCATTTGCAGTATTTCTTTCTCGCCGCAATGACGTTGCTGTCTTTGAGCATGCGGAGCCCGTATTAAAAGCTCTGGCTAGTCGCTACGTGCTTGGCGCTCTGACCAACGGCAATGCCGACGTCAGTAAAACACCGCTAGGCGAATATTTTTCGTTCGCCTTGAAGGCCGAGGATGTGGGCGCGGCCAAGCCTGAGACCGCGCTGTTTGAAGCCGCCTTGGATCATAGCAATGTAGTCAGGGAAGCGATGGTACACATCGGTGACAGTCACGATCACGATATCGTCGGTGCCGAACGCGCTGGGGTGAAATCGATTTGGCTTACCAATAATGCCCACGCCGATCACCGCGCATCCGAGGTCATCGGCTGTTTATCGGAGCTACCTGAGATGTTGGATCGAATGTCTGCTGCCGCAGCGAGCAGCAGCGAACCCTGACTCATCGATAGCAGAGTTTCCGAGGGCGGGTTTTCTAAAGAGTGTTCTGAAAAGCGCTCTAACAGGTGCTCTGGAGACTATCTAAAGCAGCCGTTAAGGTGCTCAGATAAGGGATCAGATGGCCTCGGGGCCAGTCTCTCCCGTGCGAATACGGATTACCTGCTCTAGATCAGACACGAAAATCTTGCCGTCTCCAATCTTGCCGGTGCCTGCTGCCGAGATGATCGCTTCAATGATGGCCTCGACCTGATCAGTCGATGCTGCCACTTCGAGTTTCAGTTTGGGCAGAAAATCCACCACATATTCGGCGCCACGATAGAGCTCGGTGTGACCACGCTGACGGCCGAAGCCTTTGACCTCACTCACGGTAACGCCCTGCACGCCAATGTCTGACAACGCCGAACGGACGTCATCCATTTTGAACGGCTTTATGATCGCGGTAACGAGCTTCATCGATGCAACCCCAATAATCAGTTTAGGGCATTATGAGCATATACCCACGTTTAGCAATCCCAGAAGCAGCCCACCGGCCAAGAAATCTAGACAAAAAAAGGGGCCCAATGGGCCCCAAGCACACTCCAAAGTCGGTTGATTAGCCGCGAGTAAACTCTGGGTATGCTTCCATACCGCACTCGGACTTGTCTGTGCCTTCGTACTCTTCCTCTTCAGAAACTCGGAGACCCATGATGGCCTTGAGCGCGAAGAAAACGATCATAGAGGTTACGAATACCCAGCCGAAAATTGTCAGGGCTCCGATGATCTGACCTGAGAAGCTTGCGCCATCGTTGGTAACCGGCACCAACAGCAGACCCAGGAGACCGACAACGCCGTGGACCGAGATGGCACCAACAGGATCATCAATCTTGAGTTTGTCGAGAGTTACGATTGAGAACACAACCAGTACTCCACCGATACCACCGAAGATGGTCGCGAGCAGCGCAGTGGGAGTATCTGGACCAGCAGTGATAGCCACGAGACCCGCCAGACAACCATTCAGTGCCATCGTCAGGTCAGCCTTGCCAAACAGCGCTTTCGCGGTGATCAGGGCAGCGATACAACCACCAGCTGCGGCCGCGTTGGTGTTCATGAAGACCACAGCAACTGCGTTAGCTGAATCGACAGAGGCAGTAGCCAGTACTGAACCACCGTTGAAGCCGAACCAACCCAACCACAGAATGAAGGTGCCGAGAGTTGCTAAAGGCAGATTAGCACCAGGGAAGGCGTTGATTTCGCCATTGGGGCCATACTTACCTTTACGAGCACCAACCGTGATCACGCCAGCGAGTGCTGCTGCTGCACCAGCCATGTGGACAATGCCGGAACCTGCGAAGTCGAGGAATCCAAGGTCACCGAGGTTGTAGATACCAAAGACGTCGTTGCCACCCCAAGTCCAGCTACCTTCCATCGGGTAGATGAAGCCAGTCATGACCACAGCGAACGCGAGGAATGCAAAGAGCTTCATACGCTCTGCAACCGCACCCGAGACGATGGACATGGCGGTTGCCACGAACACTACCTGGAAGAAGAAGTCGGCCGATGGTGCATAAGTAGCCGGCTCTTCCGCGCCTGTCACGCCATCACCAGTGATGGTGCTAAGCAGGTAGTCGCCTCCATACATGATGGCGTAACCGCAAATCATGTACATGGTGCACGCTACTGCGAACAGCGTAACGTTCTTGGTGAGAATTTCGACGGTGTTTTTGCCGCGGACTAAACCCGCTTCCAGCATTGCAAAGCCCGCAGCCATCCACATGACCAACGCGCCGCATACCAGGAAGTAGAATGTGTCCAGCGCGTATTGCAACTGAAAAATTTCGTTCTCCATGATGGTTTCTTACTCCTGTGCGGGTTTAGATTGCCGCTTCGCCGGACTCGCCGGTGCGGATTCGAATGACATGCTCGAGGGAGGTGACAAAGATCTTGCCGTCGCCAATTTTCCCTGTCTGAGCAGCCTGCGTAATTGCTTCGATTGTCTGGTCGACCAGATCGGCCTTCACAGCAACTTCGAGTTTGATCTTGGGCAAGAAATCAACGACATATTCAGCACCGCGATACAGCTCGGTGTGTCCTTTCTGTCGACCAAAGCCCTTCACTTCGCTGACGGTGATGCCCTGGACCCCAATCTGGGACAGCGCCTCGCGTACGTCATCGAGCTTGAACGGTTTGATTACAGCGGTAATCAGCTTCATACATTCCTCCGGGTAAGGGCTTGATCGGCGTCACCAGCTTGGTCGCGATACGCCGGCTGGGAACTGCGCGGCGCCTCGGCGAACCAGGCCGGTGCGGCGATGGTTGCTATTGTGATTGTCATTCGTGGTCTCCTTGACAACAAAAGTGCTGGCAGTGCCGCCCCATTCGATGAAGCACCGATTCGGCATCGCCGTGAAACACAACGGACGGTTTCGATTCGACTACTGCGACGGTCGTACCAACATAAATTTAAATTTTATGAATCATGGACTTAGAGTACTTCCCGACGTCTCGCTAACGACGCCGCCCAATTGGAGCGCACTGTTTCGGTGCAATTTCGCCCAATACAAGGGCGGTGCGGTGCACAAATTTGCTGCGCTAGGATGTAGGGATCTCACTCAAAGGTGGGTTAAATTGGGAATACCAATCTGTCCCACCGGGATGGGGATGCTGTCGAGAGGGTATGCATGAACAGTATGAAAGATGACGAGAGTGGCGCTACGGGGAGTAGCCGCGGACGCGGTGGGCCGGCGGGAATTGCCGATCTGTTTGATCGACTGCTGGGTGATGAATCCTCGGTGAAAGGCCAGATAGATCGCAACGCCCGAGCACTCGCCCAGTCTGCGCTGGCGAAACTTGATGTGGTCAGCCGCGCCGAGTTCGACGCGCAAAGCGCGGTACTGCAGCGCACGCGAGCCCGTGTCGAGGCGCTCGAAGCCGAGCTTGAGGCCCTTAGCGCGCGACTCGATAGCAATAGCGCTGAGTAAAACCCGAAAATGCGGTGCCACATTGGCACCACTCCAGCATGCCCACGGATCGGGTGTGCCTCTGATCAAGGATGATCAATGACAACAGCGACAGTGTTTTCCCGCGCGTTTGCGGGTTTAGACGCGCCGGCCGTGAGTGTTGAAGTTCACCTGAGTAACGGTCTGCCGGGCTTTACCATTGTTGGGCTGCCCGAAAGCTCCGTGCGAGAAGCGCGCGAACGGGTGCGCAGCGCCCTCCTCACCTCCCACTACGAGTGGCCTGACCACCGCATTACCGTCAGCCTAGCCCCCGCAGATATTCCTAAAGGCGGGGGCCGGTTCGATTTACCAATCGCCCTGGGCCTACTTGCCGCCTCGGGCCAGCTACCCGAATCGTGTCTGCCGGGCCGCGAGTTTTACGGCGAGTTGGGGCTCGATGGCAGCATCCGCGCCACCCGCGGCATCCTCGCGGCGGTTCGTGCGGCATCGGCTGCCGGCAGGCTGTGCGGGGTTTCGAGTAATCAGGCGGCCTTGCTCGCAGCAATCCCGGGCAGTCAGGTGGTGGGCGCCCCCGACCTTTTGACCTTGTGTGGTTATCTAAGAGAAGACCAGCTTCCTTTGTGCCGCCCTATCGAGCACGACTCATCGCCTGAAAATCATCCCGACATCGGCGATGTGCGGGGACAAGCAAGCGCCAAACGTGCCCTCGAACTCGCCGCATCCGGGGGTCACCACCTATTGATGGTTGGCCCTCCGGGAGCAGGAAAAACCATGCTTGCTTCAACCCTTCCCGGAATCATGCCAACCATCGGCGCCAAGGAGGCCATCGACCTACTGATTATGCGTGACCTCATGGGTCTACCTTCAAGTACCGGGAGGCCTTTTCGTTCTCCGCACCACTCGGCTAGTGGACCGGCATTGATAGGCGGTGGCAGTCACGCATTGCCAGGAGAAGTCTCCCTGGCGCACGGGGGCATTTTGTTTCTCGATGAACTTCCTGAATTCGCGCCTCGCGTTCTCGACCTGCTGCGACAACCCCTGGAGTCCGGTACCGTGACCATCGCCAGAGCACGGGGGGTAAATAGCTATCCTGCGCGGTTTCAGTTGGTGGCGGCGATGAATCCCTGCCCCTGCGGCTTCTGGGGTGATCCCGCCCAGACCTGCCGATGCTCGGGTGAGAAGGTTGTCCATTATCAAAATCGGGTATCAGGGCCGTTACTCGACCGGATAGATCTGCATTTGCAGCTTGAGCGGCAGCCAGCAGCAACCCTGTTTAGTAACGCGTCAGAGGAGCAGTCTGAAGATGTCCGCACGCGGGTTACTACCGTCCGGCAAAGACAATTCGATCGTCAAGGACGGCTAAACAGCGCTTTGTCAGGCACAATGCTGACGGACGCCTGCCAACTGAACCGGCCACTGCTTAGTTGGTTCGAGCAATCCTGCGATCGGCTGCAGATCTCATCGAGGGGCGTACATCGCATCCTGAGGGTGGCGCGAACACTAGCGGACATGGCAGGTGACACGTCGGTGCAAGAACCTGCCTTATTGGAAGCGCTCAGCTATCGACCTAGCTGAGCCGCCGAAGGACCCGCAAAAAGCGGGTCAGCGAACGTTCTTACTGGCTGTTTTCGACCATGTAATCGACAGCAGCAATGATTTCATCATCGGAGCAATCACTGCAGCCACCGCGGGCGATCATGCTGGTGCCGGCAACGCCATTCAGACCACTGTCGTACAAAACGCTCATACCTTTGGCGACCCGATCGGTCCACGCGACCGCGTCTCCGACTTTAGGCGCACCAGCAGCACCAGTTGAATGGCATGCCATGCAGGCACCGTTGTAGACAGCTTCGCCCGAGCGGGGGCCGCTGGCTACGACTGCTTCGGCGGCACCGCAGTTGGTGTCGCCTGCAACACAGACTTCACTGTAGGGCGCAATACGGGCTTCAATCGCCGCGCGCTGAGCCTTGGACAAATCGGCCGCGGAAGCGAACAGGGGGATGAGGGCAATAATTAGGGCGACAATACGCATGGACAATCTCCTGTTTTCGTGGCGCGGAGTATAGCGATTGCGAGCGTCCGGTAAAACTGTCAAAGCGCAAAATTGAAAATTGGCGTCAGCGCAGGAATTGGCGCTCAAAACCAATAAAATTTTGCGCTGAGTTTGGTAGATTTGTGCGTACCGATTCGATCATCCGCAGGAACTAGGAACCCCCATGAAGCTCTATACCTACGATTCAGCACCCAATCCAGCCCGCCTGAAAATGTTTCTCGATTACAAAGATATTCATATCGATACCCGGCAGATTGATATGATGATTGGCGAGCATCAGAGCCCCGAATATCTCGACTTGGTGCCTGAGGCAACGGTACCGGCGCTCATTCTCGAAAACGGTGTGCGCCTGACAGAGGTGATCGCCATTGCGCACTACCTTGAAAAATTATTCCCTGAGCGACCACTCCTTGGCGTCACCCCGGCGGAGCAGGCGCAGATACTCAACTGGAACCATCGACTATTCCAAATGTGCCTGACGGCCGTCGCCGAGGTTTTCCGCAATAGCCACCCCGCCTACGTGGACAAAGCACTCCCGGGCGCTCAGCCCTACGCCCAGATTCCGGCCCTCGCGGAACGTGGACGCCAACGGCTACACGCCAGCTTCGAGATTCTCGATGCTGAACTGGCAACCCGGGATTGGATTGCCGGCGACACCTTCTCTTTTGCCGATATCGATCTTCTCGTCGCGCTGACCTTTGCCAAATGGGGCGCGAAAATTGAGGCCGATGAGAAATTCAATAACCTGACCGCATGGCGAGCCCGGGCCTCAGAAACCGTCGCAAGCTAAGTGTCAGCGTGGCTGGAACACGACGCTGATACCCGCCGATCAGGAAGGACGCTCATCATCATGGCATTGGCGGGCTGCTTGCTGCTGATTGGCTGTACCAACGATAGCGACGGACAGACTCGTGCAGACAACTACCTCCAGCGCCTGACGCGTGCCCTCGACACCGACTTGCCTGCCGTGCAGGAAACGGCACTACCGCGAATTAATGATGCGGGTATCGAGCCCATCGCGGTTCCCGCCGCCGCCATCACCGTGCTGGAGTTCCTATCTCTCTCTGGCTGCGAGCTGCAGGTCAATCTGGGGCGACGGAACAGCAGCTTGGGTCGGAACGCGTCCCCCTCCCAACGGCTGCTGTTGGATCTAGAATTTCTACAGTTGGCGCCAGCCTGCACTCAGTATCTGAGGACCGAAGGTAACCGAGAACTCGCGCAAGACATTGAAGCGATCGCCGAGGAGCGACGGCAGCAACTGCCAGTTCGAATCTATAACGCCGTGCTCGCCGGCCCTGAGTTTCAGTTGTTTTGGCGACTGCCCGATACGCTGGAGGATTACCCCGCCAACACCGGGGGTGATGTAGTCACCGCACTAACCTACTTCGCAACCATGATTCCTCGCTGGCTAGATGGCCAATACCAAGCCGACAACGGCATGGTGGAAGCACAACTTGCAAAGCTGCGCAGCGGCGACGGCGGCGCATTATTGGTCGCAGCAGGGCTACAGTCCGACACACTGTATCGGGCTAACAGCGCTTTAGAGACTCGCAGTGCCAGCAGACCCTTGTGTGCCGCGGGACTGGAAACATCAGAGGCAAGAATTACTCAAACAGTGGTTGCCAAATATTTCGCGGGGGATTTTCAGCGCTGGCTCGCCCGAGTTAACCAGCGGCACCACGTTTTAATCAAACCCGTGCAACAGATTGAAGCGAGCCTTGTAGGCTCACTGCCCCCAGCCTATCTCGGTTGGCGGCAGGCCCGTGATAAAGTGCTCGCGTCGCTGGCTGAAGGTCCCAGGGATCACGTTGATCAGATCAAGTCAGCGCTGGCTAAATGCCCCAACGTAAAATGGGGCTAACCCCTTAAAAGCTCTGCTACACTCACCCAAAATCCCCAGGAGTCTACGAACATGTTTCACCGAATTTCCGCAGCCCTAATCGCTCTATCCGTTGTGGTCCTTGCGGCATGCAGCAGCGCTCCACCGAAGGCCAACGTTGACTACGCCCCCGATTTCAACTTCACCGAGGTCAAGAAGATCGGTTTTTACGCGATGAGCGGCAAGACAACCGGTGCCAACCCAATGGGAATCACCGACTTCCAGAAAGAGCGTGTAGACGATGCTTTAGTCCGTGCACTTGAAGGGCGCGGGTTCGAAGTGGTTGAGAACACCGCCGATGCTGATTTGCTGATCAGCTGGCACCTCAACACCGTCGAGAAGCAAGACGTCCGCACCACGAGCTCGCCCAACTACGGCATGTCGGTTGGCTATAGCCGCTACAACCGCTACGCCATGTACAGCTGCTACAGCTGTTTTGACAATACCGAAGTGCGTGTCACCGACTACACGCAGGGTACGTTCATCGTCGATATGATCGACCCTGAGGAGCAAAAATCGGTTTGGCGTAGCGTCACTCAGTCAAAGCTCAAAGGTGAAGCCCTCCAAGATCAATCGAAAATTGATCAAGGTGCTCTGATCGTCCTAAAAGGCTTCCCTCCAGGCGCGGTGCCCACTGCGGACTGATGGGTTAATCTAACAATGAATAGCCGGCTTTTGGCCGGCTTTTTTGTCGCCGCCATTCCAACCGAGGTGAGTTGATTAATGACCCATCCTGAGTCCCTTCTTCGACGTGTCAAATTGAACAGCGAGTGGCACGCCCGGCCAGTTACCGAGATGGCGGCGCCGTTCCGGTGTACCCACCAGGTTTTCCTCAGGGACGCAGCTGCCGGCAAAACCCGAGAAAAATTTGCCGGCTTGTGTGGACGATTCGGCCAGCCCAAACCTGGCGATGAGAGTCGCCACCACGTTGTGCAATTGGGAAGCGCACTGATTAAGTGGGAGGGCCATACCGAGGCCGATTCCGTGACACATCTGGTGCCCGGCAATGCCACGCCGCTGTTCAGTGAACCGGCGAACCGATTTGCACCCGGGGAGCTCGGCGAACTGTTTGGTAGCAACGTTTTATGCGGTGTCCAAATTGAAGTGTTGAAAGACGACCGGGACACAATGAATCGGGAAGCTATTTGTGCGGCGCTCGGTTGCACCGAGTTACATGGCGGCCCCGTCGCAGACGGTAACGCCTCTTTATGGTCGAGCTTTCGTCTCGATGCTGACGGCTATTCTCGACTCATTATTGTCGACCACACGCTGCCCGAGACCGCCATTGGTCGACTGCTACAGCGGGTGATTGAGAGTGAGAGTTACCGACTTCAGGCAATGAGTGCACTGCCGCTGGCGCGCAAAACCATGGGCGCCCTGTCCGACCTCGAAGATGAACTCGAGCCGCTGATGGACCAGTTAAGTCGCGCTGATGAGCGCACCGACCACGAGCTACTGCTAACCCAACTATCAACAATGGCGGCAAAAATTGAGCACCTCGCAGCGGCCAGCAGTTATCGCTTTGCAGCTGCGCGGGCCTATTCGGGTATCGTCGAACAACGCTTAGAAGAGCTGCGTGAAGAGCGCTCACTCACTCAGCCGCGATACTCGGTATTCCTTCTGCGCTCACTGCAACCTGCCATGCGAACCTGCGAGGCCGCCGAGCGACGCATTGATGAACTCGCCCAGCGAGTTTCCCGAGCGATCACGCTGCTCACTTCGATGGTGGAAATGATCCAAACCCGCCAGACCAACACCATGATTGAAGCTATGAGCCGCAATGCTGCGATTCAAGTGCGGCTTCAACAGGCGGTGGAGGGCTTCTCGACCTTCGTGATCAGTTATTACGCGCTGGGGATGCTGAGCTATGTGCTCAGTGGTGCAAAAGCTGCAGGTTTACTGCCCTTTGACCCGAGGATCATCGTCGGGGTGTCCGCGCCACTGGTACTTCTCGTGGTGTGGTCACTCACCCGCTGGGTCAGAAAACGTCTCGCGCGGGAGTTGGACTGACCGTACTAACGGCTGAAAAAAACGAGCACCCCGCGTAGACGAGATGCTCGCTCACCCGTTATTTAGTCTTTGATCTGACCAAGAAGTTAATGATCTTGTCGGAAAAATCGGTGTAGGGCGGTGCCAACAAGCCATTTGCCGTGACCGACGCTTGGTAGAACACCGGCCGCAGCTTTGAGCAGGAAATAAAGCCCTCGTAACCGTGATAGTGGCCCATGCCGCTGCCGCCTACCCCACCAAACGGAATGTCATGCTGAGCAACATGAAACAGTGCGTCATTCACCGTCACGCCCCCTGACATAATGTTGTTGATGTAGTAATCCTGAAGCTTTTTGTCTTTCGAAAACGGGTATAGCGCCAGCGGTCGATCGCCGCTATTGACGTAATCAACAACGTCTTCGGGCTTGTCATACTCGATGAGCATCAACAGCGGGCCGAAGGTCTCACGTTGACGGATAGTCATTTCAGGAGTCGTATCCAGCACGAGTTGCACCGGAATTTTGCGCTTCTCGGGGTTAGCTGCCTGCCCCGTCGCGTTAATTACCGTGGCGCCTTTGGCCTCCGCATCAGCGATGGTTGCCATCAGGCGCTCATAGGACCGCTGGTCAATGATTGACGTGTAATCATCGCTGTTGATATCCGGTACGTGCTCACGCAGCCACGCGCTAGCCGCCTCTACGAAGGCATCACGTTGAGACTTGTGCACGAAGACATAATCGACATTGGTGCAGATTTGCCCGGCGTTGTACTGCTTGACGAACAGGATGCGCTCGGCAGCTTTCTTAACCGGATAGTTGGGGTCAATCACCGCCGGCGCCTTGCCGCCAAGCTCGAGGATCACCGGCGTGAGGTTTTTGGCCGCAGATGCCATCACTGCACGACCGGTCGTGCCTGAACCGGTAAATATCAGCAAATCAAAGGGTATCTGTGAAAACTGAACGCCCACACCACCGGTTTCCTCAAAAAATGCCAGCTTGCTGGGATCAAAGTACTTCGGGCAGAGCTCCTGCAGTACACGGGTCAAATGCCGCGAGTTTTCTGACATCTTGACCATCGCTCGGTTGCCCGCGGCAAAGGCCGCAGCCAACTGGGAAAAGGATAGGTTAATCGGGAAATTCCAGGGAATGATCAGACCGGCAACTCCCAAGGGCTGCGGGATCACGCGGTTCTTGCCGCCGGGGTACATCATCATGTCGACGTGCCGCTTTTGGGGCTTCATCCATTTCTTAACCTTTTTCCGGCAGTCAAGAATGGCATCCGCGCTACCCATAATTTCAGCAAATAGAGATTCGGTGCGCGAGCGATTGCCGTAGTCTTTGCTGATTGCAGCAACAATTGCTTCAATGTTGTCACCGATAAGCCGATGTAGTTTGGACAGATCTTCACGGCGCTCGTCCGCCGATGGTGTGGGGTTGGCGAGGTAGGCTTTGCGCTGGGCCTCGAAAGCGCCATGGAGCATGGCTTTGATGTTTGCTGATTCCAGCTCGCTTTCGCTCGCTACAGGGCTTGTTTCGGTTACTGCATTCATGGGATTAGCCTCCCCGACTCAGGTATTGTTATGAAGCTCAATGATAACGCACTCTTGGACGCAGTCGAGACAACGTAGAAACCGCGCCAAGGGAATTAGAAACGCTGTGATTAATGTAAGACAGGTTCACTAGCGCAAACCGCAACAAGCCTAACTAAACCCAAAATCACCGAGAATTTTGTCATCTGATGGACATTTACCGGAAAAATCTACTCCCCAGCCCCTGCGCCAAACCCGGCCGGGCCGATAAACCCCTGACGGTCGCGCTGGTTCAAATGCGTTGGCACGCCGAACCGAGCGCGCATCAGGCTCGGCTTGCTGAGGGCGTGCGCCTGGCAGCGAGTAGCGGCGCAAGCATCGTCTTTCTGCCGGAACTGACCTTGTCACGCTATCCGGCAGATACCCTGCCCCAGGGTCAAGCGGATGCCACAGCCGAGTCCATCGAGGGTGGGCCAACTCACACGTTGGCAACTCAACTGGCAACCGAGAACGACATACTTGTGCACGCCTCATTGTTTGAACGCACCGGCGCAGCCGATGGGCGCGGCCTCAATACAGCAATCGTCGTTGCACCCCACGGGGAGATTGTGGCCAAAACCCATAAACTGCATATTCCGGTCACCGCTGGTTATTACGAGGATCGCTATTTCGCTGAGGGGCCGGCTGAAACCCCCTACCCAGTGCACCGCATCGATATCGATAGTGGTGAGCTGTCACTTGGTCTGCCGACCTGCTGGGATGAATGGTTCCCCGAAGTGGCGCGATGCTACGGACTGGGTGGTGCCGAACTGTTGTGCTATCCCACCGCGATTGGCTCAGAACCCGATTATCCCGATTTCGATACCCAGCCCCTGTGGCACAAAACGATTGTCGGCCACGGCATCGCCAATGGTTTGTTTATGGTGGTTCCCAATCGGTTCGGCAGCGAGGGCCTTATCAACTTTTACGGCTCTAGCTTCATTTCTGACCCCTTCGGCCGCGTGCTACTCGAAGCCCCCCGTGACCGAGAAGCTGTACTAGTCGCCGATATCGACCTCGGGCAACGGGAGGATTGGCTGACCCTGTTCCCATTTTACGGCACGCGGCGCCCCGAGACCTACCGCAGCCTGACTGAGCCGGTGAAGAACCCCCGACAGGACAACGGCGAGGGACTCGACGGCGGTATTCCGGGGCTGCAACCGTGAGCGCAATGTCGGCGGGTGTCGAGGGCCGCTACATGCCGCCGGAATGGCATCCCCACGACGGCACTTGGATGGGCTTTCCCAAAGATGCCTATGAGGGCAGCGGTGTCTCGCGCGAAGCGGTGCAGCGAGCGTGGGCGGCAGTAGCCAACGCCATCGCTGACCACGAGCCAGTGCACATGGTCTGCAACCCCGAATCCGAAGCCGCGGCGCGCAAGTTCCTCAGCGCTGCGGTCACGCTGCACCTCACGCAATTCGATGACGCGTGGCTTCGAGACAGCGGTCCCACGGTAGTGATTGACGCCGGGAAGCCCGTTGCCATTGACTGGCGATTTAACGGCTGGGGCGACAATACCGCCTTCGACTGGCAGCAGGATGCACAACTCGCACGATTCATTGCGGAGACGTCTGGGCTCGCAATCGAATCATCGCCACTCACCAATGAGGGCGGGGGCATTCACGTCGACAGCAACGGCCGCGTGTTGTTGACCGACACAGTGCAGCTGGATCCGAACCGCAACCCCGACTGGGATCGTGCGCGCGTGGAGACCGAAATTCATCAACGACTCGGTACCCGCGACGCGATTTGGTTGCCCCGGGGACTGTATCGGGACTATCTGCCCCACGGCACCCGAGGCCACGTGGACATGGTCGCCTGCTTCTGCCCCGATGGTCGTGTTTTGCTGCATCAACAACAGGACAGTAGTCATCCCGATCACGCGCTGTTTAGCACCTTGCAAGATTGCCTCGAGCGAGCGGGTCTGGCGGTGACGGCGATTCCCGCACCGACGACGCTGCGCGACAACAGCGATTGGGTTGATTACAGCTATATCAATCACTACGTCTTAAATGGCGCGGTGATCTTGCCCACCTTCGATGATCGTAATGATGCGCTGGCCGCCGAGCTGTTAGCCGACGCCTATCCCGGCCGCGCGATTCGGAAAGTCGACGCGCGAGTCATCTTTGCGATGGGCGGCGGCGTACACTGCATAACCCAGCAGATGCCATCAGCACCCGTACAGGATCAATAACGCTATGTTCACCTACCTCAATCCCGATGTGCGCGCCAAGTTAGTCGCCCAGAAGAAACTGCTGCGAATCAATGTGGCGGGGCAGGAAATTAATAGCAACGGCGCGGCGCCCGCAGGTCAGCGCAGCCTCAATCTCTTGGGGCCGGTACCACTGCCTTTGTCCCGGGGACAGCAACATCCCATGGCCGACTGGTATGCCGCTGTGCGCAGCACCGAACTGAGTGAAGTAGAGGGCCTTGCGGATACCCTGCGCGAGCAGGGCGGTCAGCACCTTTTCTCCCAATTGGCATCGAGTATGGCCGTTAACAGCGTGCTGGTAATCGGCAACGCCGCCACCGCCAAATCACCGTTAGTGAGAGTGCATTCCAATTGTTTGACGGGCGATGTGTTTGGCTCCAAACGCTGCGAGTGCGGACCTCAGCTTGAGGCCGCGATTGATCGGATCGCTGAGGACCCCGAGGGTGGCTACCTGGTCTATATGGCCGGCCACGAGGGTCGCGGTATCGGCCTGTGGGCCAAAGCGGCGACGTATCTGCTGCAGGATGCGGGGGAAGACACCTACCAAGCCAACCGCTCTCTCGGCCTACCCGACGACTCCCGGGACTTTAGCGACGCCGCGACGCTGCTGAAGTTCTTTGGTGCGGGGCGACCTCTGCGGCTATTAACCAACAATCCGAAAAAACTGGAAGACCTCACCGCCAACGGACTGACCAATATCGAGCGGGTGAAGCATGTGACGGGCGTGGATGACTGCAATCTTCGCTACCTACAGGCGAAGCGGGAATGGGGTCACGGCATTGATGATGAGGATCTATCGCAATAAGCCTCTTGATTCGGCCGCCCTGGCCCAATCGGCTCTCTCAGCGCTGTCACCTCAGCCCTCTCAGCTAGCTCAGCTCTCTACTCTCACTGAGCTCATGCACCCTCTTGGCTCGACACGCCAGCCGTGGGGATACCCATGGCGGCTAGCGACCAGCTGACGTCCGAATACGGTTCAGCTTAGCCACTCGGGCAGCGGCTGATTACCTAACGAAATCTCCATGGTGTTGGCGTTGGCCGCATAACTGTGACCGACCATCTCGTCGTAGGCGCTCTGCTGACGCAGCACCAGTTCGCAATCGGCGAGCGATTTGAGCGTGCGCTTCATGGTCAATAGGTTGGTGGTCTTGAGCAGCTTGCCGTTTTTCTCAGCGATCACGCGTTCGACGCCATCGATCTGTGCCCGCGCTATGTACAGACTGAGATCAACCGACTCGATCACAATCCGCTCGATATCGTCAGCGCGCTTTTTTACTTCTGCCACAGTCATTTTCATGGTTGCTCCCCGAAACCCGATCGGATGTCTTTACTTAGTCGTGTCAGAGGAGCTTACGTCAGGGAGCGCCGGCTGGTCTGCCATTGTCCGGTACTTGTCGAGGGCAACTTCATACTGCGCGAAAGCTTTGTATTCCGCCAAGTCGGCGCGGGTGCCATCGATTGCGGCTAATAAAGCCGGCAGGGCATCGGGTACCAGCAGCAAGCTTTCTAGCGGGTCGATATGCACCCGAATGGTAAATGCCAGCGCACCGGACTGCGGCAGGCGCGTCAGGGTCTGCCGCTCTACCCGATAAAATAACGGCGCATCCGCTGCGAGAGTATCGGGGTGATCATCGGGCCAGCAAAACAGCGCGGTATCCTGCTGGAGCGACCAGTTAAAGCGCTCAACGGGGGTATCAACCCGCAGGTTGTCGAAAATCCTGTCAATGCGCGGCGTGAGGCCCTCGTGAATCCGCGGAATCGGGTCGTGAACCCGCGCCATGGATTTGCCAATTTTATCAGACAGTCGCCAATGACTGGGGCTGCATAAGCTGGCCGCTGCCAACGAGTAACTCCCCGCTTCGGGCACCATCACCACCAGGTCTTCATGGACCGCCAAGGACGCCCGCCACAACCACTCGTTTTCAGGTATGTCCGCCAGTTGCTCAAGGTCTTGGGAGGCAGCCGCTAGCGCGGCTTTTGCCAACTCCTTCGCGGCATCGAGGCCATTGGGCAGCACGTTATAGACGCCACTACCCAGCGCTTCTCGCCGAGCCTGTTTATGGGCACGAATGGCCTCTGGATCACGAGCAGGCTCGAACCAATCCCCTCGGCGGGGGCGCATACCCACCGCAAGCACCTCAGGATGATTAATATGGGGTAAGTGCAGTGGCGCTTTTGTTGACGTGTTCGCCAAAGGTTTCACCCCGACAGAAGTTAGACGCTGCGCGCTATTTGAATCGTCACGTTGGATCATAGCGGCCATGATGCCAGAGCTAGAAAAAGTCGGAATCACCATTGGGGGTATGCCTGCAGAGGCACTCCCTCGGTTTAGTGGTGTGTATCGATTTTTCGGGGAGCAGGAAGACTTGCTCTACATCGGCAAAAGCGTCGACATCCGTAGTCGTATTGGGCAGCACTTTCTCGAGGGGCGAAAGCCCGGCCGACACCAGCGGATCATGCAACAAGTGCGTCGGATCGACTGCGCAGCTACCGCCGGCGAAGTGGGCGCACTGCTGATAGAAAATGCGGCAATCAAGCGGGAGACGCCCCTGTACAACCGTCGTCAGCGACGAGTGCGCAAACTCTGGACCGTGCATTTGGCGCTCGCTCAGGACCGCTTTCTCAAACCCGCCGCCGCAGATTTTTACCCGGACTCTGAGCGGGCAACCGACAGCTATGGCCTCTATCACAACCAACGCCATATCGATTCAACCCTCCGCCGCCACGCCCGTGATCACGGCCTCTGCCTGCGTATGCTCGGCCTCGATCGTGGCCGCGGCCCCTGCTTTCAGTTTCAGCTTGGGCGCTGTGACGGTGCCTGCGCGGGAGAGGAATCCCCCGAAGACCACAACGCCCGACTGCTCTCGGTGCTCGATCGCGATCGCATTGCAGCCTGGCCATTTGCCGGGCCCCTAGCGCTTTGGGAGCGGAACACGACGCCCCACGAAGGCCAACCCGAGGACGATTTTCACCTGATCAATCACTGGTGCTATTTGGGGTCGTTCCCCTCACTCGCCGCGAGTCGAGCTCATCTCAAGCACGCGCCGGAACAGCTGTTCGATCGCGATGCCTACAACCTGCTGCTGTCGGCCCTGCGCAAGGGGCGCCTCGACGTCTTGGATCTTGCGACCGGTGACAACATCGACAATCCGCTATTGGGCTTGGATCGTCGCCGATGACCATCAACGTTGTCTGGTTCAAGCGCGATCTACGCTTTGACGATCACGCGCCTTTGTCTGCTGCGATTGAGGCATCGCGCGCAACTCAGCGGCCTTTACTGCTGCTTTACATTGTCGAGCCCGCACTGCTGCGGGACGGGCACTATCGGGGTCGACACTGGCACTTTATTGCTCAATCTCTGGCAGATCTAAACCAGCAGTTCGCGCCCCACGGCGGGACCCTAGAAGTCGTTGAAGGCGACGCGGTGGGGCTACTGAGCGAACTCCATCGCGAGGTGGACATCAAGCAGCTGTTCAGTCATGAAGAGACCGGTTTAGACATAACCTTTGAGCGGGACAAAGCAGTGGCCGCCTTTGCAGCCCAGTCGGGCATCGAGTGGCAGGAGTTTCCAACCAACGGCGTCGAGCGGCTTCGGCAACATCGACGGGGTTGGAATCGCCGCTGGAGCCGGTTGATGGCTGAGTCGCCAATCAAGGTAGCGTTATCCGAGATCGGCACCCTTAGCCGTGAACTACCCCAAGCATTGCAAGGCGCGCGCTGCTTGCGATTGCCAGATTGGCAGCGCCATCACCCGGATTTTCAGCCCGGTGGCGTTACCGCCGCCGAGTCCACGCTGGCGGACTTTCTGCACCATCGCGCTGGGGGCTATCAGCGCTTTATATCGAAACCCGAGGCCAGTCGACGCCACTGCTCGCGACTCTCGCCCTATCTGGCATGGGGAAACCTTTCCATTCGGCAGGTGATGCTCGCGCTGGAAGCGCGACGCGAGCAAGGTGGCTGGTCACGTCCACTGGAGGCCTTCGAGTCACGACTGCACTGGCACTGCCACTTCATTCAGAAATTTGAGTCTGAGTGTCGGATGGAGTTTGAATCCATCAACCGCGGATTCCTGACTCACCCACGCGGCCAAGATGAGACCTTGTTAGACGCATGGTGCACGGGCCAAACGGGCTTCCCGCTCATCGACGCCAGCATGCGCTGCCTGCTCGCGACCGGATACATCAACTTTCGTTCGCGAGCGATGCTGGTCAGCTTCCTTACTCACCATCTCTGGCAGGATTGGCAGTCGGGCGCGCAGTGGCTCGGCTCGCTGTTTTTGGATTTTGAGCCGGGTATCCACTACCCCCAAATGCAGATGCAGGCAGGGGTCACGGGCATCAATACCATTCGTATCTATAATCCGGTCAAGCAATCACTAGAGCATGATCCTGAGGGTGTTTTTATTCGACGCTGGCTGCCAGAATTGGCGGAGTTGCCGACCCCCTTGGTGCATCAGCCTTGGCTACGATCCCCCATGGAGGCCATGCTTCACCCAATAGACTATCCCGACCCCATTATCGACTTGGAGCAGAGTCACAAGCGGGCCCGGGATGTGCTGTGGTCGCTGAAGTCGGACCCGATGATCGCTCGTGAGCGCGAGCGCATTCTGAATCGGCACGTAGAACGTCGGATTTATCGAGCGCAAGCACAAGGGAATTGATCGCAGCTCTGCTATTCTGACAGGACTGATACGTCTAAACGCACGGGAGAAAGATTCATGGTGATACTGCTAACAATTATCGGCGCAGTCGTGGCCTTGGTGCTATTGGCGCTGGTTTTGCTACCGAGTTTTATCGATGAATCAGCCATCATTGAGCTGGCGCAAGAGCAAGTACGCAGCGCCACTGGCGGCGAGCTCAGCATCGACGGCGGTGTTGAACTGTCGGTGCTGCCAAAGCTCATCGTGAACCTTGAGGACGCAGCCCTCGATTTGCCACCACAAGGCCCCGACGGCACGCGTATGCTCGCCAACGTTGACGAGGTGGGCATTGAACTGGGACTGATCGCGCTGCTGCTGGGTAATCCCGAAGTTGGCGAAGTACGACTTCTGGGCACTGATCTCACGATGTTCGACACCGACGGCGAACCCAGCACTGAAATCCAGCTCAGCAAACTCACCGTGGAAGGACTCAATACCGCCAATAGCCCTATGCGCATTAACGGCCAGGTGGATCTGTTAAGCCCTGACGGTGCGCCGCCTATCCGAGTGACGATGACCGGATCAGTGCGGATACCGAGCGATTTCTCCAAAATTGGCATCGACAGCCTGCAAACCGATATCACCGGTGCACTGCCCGACGCCATCAAGACCACACTGAGCGGCGAGGTTAACCTGGCGCCTTTACAGGCCGATCTAGCGCTACTGGCATCGACCACCGGTGGCGATATCGATGGTGACCTGATGTATGCCGCGACCGCCAGTCCCCAGATTGATCTGACCTTCACTACCGAGCGGCTTGATCTCGATAAGCTTAGCCCACCGATGTCTGGGGACCAGGGTGCCGAAGATGAGACTGCACCCGAGGAAGAAACTGGCATTAAACCACCGCCACTGCCGGTACCCGTGGGTCCGCTCAAGGACCTCGACATGCGGCTTGCAGTGACTGCCGATGCGCTGTTGAGCAATGGCCAAGAAGTCACCGACGCTCAGCTTTTACTGCGCGTGGTCGACGGCATCAGTGATCTGAAATACCTCCGTGGCGTGCTGCACAAAGGCCAGCTCGACACGACATTGCAGATAGATGTGCGTAAGCCAGTGGTAAAAGTTGATCTTGAGGGCGGCTTAGAAGGCGTCGATATCGATAGCCTGATGGCGAGCTTGGGTAGTGACGATATTGCCGCCGGTCGAGTCGACATCGACTGGGAGATTGAGACGGAAGGCGTGACCACTGACGACCTAAAGATGGGTCTCGATGGCGACATCAACCTGAATGGGCGCAACATCAAGATTACTGCAGTATCTATGCAGGAAATGATGTGCAACGCGATAGCCCAGGTTAATCAGGAAGAAATCACCAACCCCATGCCCGAGGTGACCGATGTTTCCGTTTTAAAAATGGTGGTGACCTTTGACGACGGCAAAGCTCAGCTAGCAAATCTAGAGGTGGCGACCAAGGGAGTGGCATTGGGTGGCCAAGGTGTCGCCGCACTTGATGATCTGAAGTTCCAGACTCGCTTCATTGCCACGGTCGATGAGGAGTTGAGCAAGCTCGATAAAGCCTGCCGGGTCGAGGAGCGCTACGCCGCGGTCGACTGGCCGATACGCTGTAGCGGCGTGTTGACCGGTGACGCCAATGAGTGGTGTGCCCTCGATCTCGACTCAATTGTGCGCCAACTCCTCGAGAACGAAGCGCGCTCGGAACTCAGCAAAAAAGCCGACAAGCTCGGTAAAGAAGCCGGCACCTTCCTAAAAAATCTATTTGGCAATTGAGCGAACCAGCCCCCATGAAAAGACGCGAATTCCTAAAAGGCAGCACTTGGCTCATTGCTTCGACAGGCGCAGTTGGCGCGAGCATGGCAGGCATGGGATTTTCCCAGGCGGCAAGTGCGCAGGGGATGCTGGAACCGAACGCCCCCAATGCGGTCGCGCTTGGCTATGCCAAGGACCACTCGCAGGTCGATACCGATCGCTGGCCCAAGAAAGCGGGTGATACCGGCGCGACTCAGCGCTGTTCTAGCTGCGCACTGTTCAGCAATCAAGGGGACGGCGTTGGAAATTGCAGTATTTTTGGGGCGCAGAAAGTCGCTGCTCAAGGCTGGTGTAACGCTTGGACCGCGAAACAATGACCCAACCCAGCGAGTCAATCGCTGAATCGGGCTTCGACAATACTTACGCCAGTCTAGGCGAGGCGTACTCATCGGCTTGCAGTGCAACACCGGTCACCTCGCCAACGTGGATGGCCTGGAATGACGCGTTAGCAAAGCAGATTGATTGGCCAGCGGCGCTGCGCCAAACCCCTAAGGCACTTGCTGCACTTGCGGGCAATGACTTCTTGTCTGGCAGTTCGCCGATCGCAACGGTGTACGCAGGCCATCAGTTTGGCAGCTACAACCCCCAACTTGGGGATGGTCGCGCATTGCTGCTCGGAGAGTGGCGCAACCACGAAGGTCAACGGGTTGATATTCAGCTCAAAGGCGCCGGACCCACGCCCTTTTCGCGAGGCGGCGATGGGCGATCACCGGTTGGCCCAGTTGTCAGGGAGTTTTTGGTCAGCGAAGCAATGCATGCGTTGGGGGTCCCGACGACCCGTGCACTCGCAGCCGTTGCTACTGGTGACACGGTTTATAGGCAGCAGCCCGAACCGGGGGCCGTATTAACCCGAGTCGCATCCAGCCACCTGCGCGTGGGCACCGTGCAGTATTTCGCGATGACCAACGCCGGTGAGGGCGTAGCAGAGCTAGTGGATTACGTCGTTGCACGCCATTACGCCGATGAACTCGCCAAAGCCCGCGCTAGTGACCCTGATTATGCGGCAGCCCGCGTGCTGCTCGATCAAACCGCTCGTCGCCTCGCGCTACTCGTGGCTCAGTGGCAGAGTCTGGGCTTCATTCACGGCGTACTGAACACCGACAACATGCTGTTGTGTGGGGAAACCGTGGACTACGGACCCTGTGCCTTTATGGACGGCTATTCGTCGGAACGGGTCTTCAGCTCAATTGATACCCAGGGCCGGTACGCCTATCGCAACCAGCCCGGCATCGTGCATTGGAATCTCAGCGTGCTCGCCCAATGCCTACTCCCCTTGCTCAATGAGGATCAGGATGCAGCGCTCGCCATAGCCCAAGCCGCGGTTGATCAATTCCCGGAGCATTTTAGCGCCGCGCACAGTGCCCTGCTCGCTGCCAAATTTGGTTTGCAGGCATTCGGTCGTGACGATCAGCCGCTAGCCGAGGGATTTTTTGCCGCACTGGCTGCCGACCAGCTCGACTTCACGCTGGGCTTTCGCTGGCTTACCGAGACTGCTGCCAACAATCTCGACCATACGCCGATACCCGAACTGTTCACCCCAACTACCCAGCTACTTGATTGGCTCGACGACTGGCGCGCGCGCAAGGCACAAGACAAGGCTATCGCGAGTGATTCCAAGCAAGAGAGTAACCAACTGCCAACGGGGGATGTCGACCCGGCAGTAGAAAAAATGCAGGCGGTCAATCCTGCAATCATTCCACGCAATCACCTTGTTGCCAGAGCAATCTCAGACGCGGAAGCCGGCGACTACAGTGGCATGCAGGGGATGTATGAACGGTGGCGTGGGCCTTTCGGCTGGCAAGCCGGTGATGCGGCCTTCGCCGCGGGTCCGACTCAGGACGAAGCGGTGACACGTACCTTTTGTGGGACCTGACACCCCCACGTATACTTGCCCCAGTTCCCAATAGAGCCCTTCCCGTGACACACGAATTTCTTGGTAAAACCGTCAGCGGCCCGTTCACAATCCCCTCGGGGATCGTGACCACTGCGCCCTCCATTATTCAGCGCATCATGCGTGATGTGCCGGCGATTGGTGTGATCACCACCAAGAGCATTGGGCTTGAGCCCCGGGCCGGCAACCGCGAGCCGGTTTACAGCCAGTACGCGCCGGGTTGTTTCGTCAACGCCGTTGGGCTGACCAATCCGGGGGCGCACGCATCCCTGGAGGCGCTGGGACAACTCGAGGTTCCCGACGATAAATTTCTGCTGGTTTCGATCTTTGGCGGCAGCGTGGAGGATTTTGTGACGGTCGCCACGCTTCTGGCGCCAGTTGCCGATGGCTTTGAACTCAATCTGTCTTGCCCCCACGCATCGGGCTACGGCATGGCCATGGGACAAGACCCAGAGATGGTGGCCAAGATCGTCGGTGCGGTAAAAGCCGCTGTGTCACTGCCGGTCATCCCGAAGCTCACTCCCAACGTCGCCAACATAGCAACGATTGGCGAGGCGGCGATGAACGCCGGTGCTGACGGGCTCTGTGCCATTAACACCGTGGGCCCCGGATATACGGCCAGTCATGGAAAACCAGTGCTGAGCAATGGCGTGGGCGGCATGTCGGGCAAAGGAGTGCTTCCGATTGCGCTCAAGTGCATCCGCGAACTGCGCGAGATAACCGACGCTCCGATTATTGGCTGTGGTGGCCTCTCGAGTGCGGCAGATTGCCGCGCCGCAGTCGATGCCGGCGCCTCTGTCGTTGGCGTGGGTTCGGCCCTCACGGGCATGGATACGGATGATCTTGTGACCTACTTTGAGACGCTTTCGGCGGATATGGATAGCGGGACCGAACGCGCCGAGCGCCTGATCCGGTATGACATGGATATGGAATTCCGAGCCGTCACGGTGGTCAGCAATGAGCAGGTGTGTGACGATATCACCGTGCTGACCTTTGCGGAGCAGGTCAATATTCAGCCTGGGGAGTACGTGTTTGTGTGGATTCCCGGCGTCGGCGAGAAGCCCTTCTCGTGCCTCACCGATAGTCCTCTGCGTTTGGCCGTGATTGATGTGGGCGAGTTCACCCACGCCTGTTACGAGCTCACGCCGGGCAGCGAGATTTACATTCGCGGACCTTACGGTACACCTGTCGAGCCGGCCGAAGACGCCCAGATCATCTGCGTCGCCGGCGGCACAGGTCTAGCTGCCGTGTATCAAATTGCGCGCGATTTCGGTGACGGACCCGCCAAGCCAGAGATCTTCGCGGGCGCGCGCAGTGCAGATCGTCTGTACTTTATCGACGAGTGCCGCGACGTCGCCGATGTAACGATCGCGACCGATGATGGAAGTGCCGGCGTCCACGGGCGGGTTACCGAGGCACTTGAACAGCGTTTGGCCGAGCTAAGCCCTGAAGAACTAGCCAACACCGTATTCTACAACTGCGGACCCGCGCCCATGATTCATGCGGCCGAAGCCGTTCAGCGACGCTTTGGCCAGTCCGATAAGATATTTAGCGCGATCGACTACGTCACCAAGTGCGGTGTCGGCATCTGTGGCGCCTGCGCCTCACCCGACGGTCGACGGATATGCATGGATGGACCATTCATCAATATCGAGCCGCCCGTCATCACTGCCACAAGCTAACCCCGCAACCAATACGTCGCGGACAATTACCCTGTCGCGTATGGCTAAGCTAATGAACAGCGCTATGACGAGGGTTAAACCGGGTAAAAATTACCGATATTTACGATATTATTCAAAATACATAACTTCAAAGACTATTTATGGGGCAGAGAAGTTATAATATTTAAAATTTACATAACCAAGGTTTAACTTTCACGCCACCCCTTCGAAAACTCCACTACACTGCCGCCGTCTGCAACATACACCCGGAGGTACAGTGTGAAATCATCAAAGCAAGATTTATACGCGGTTATGGTTTTAGCCGCAGCCATTGCTTCACCGCTAATTGTTAGCATCATCTAAAAGCGTGGCTTAACGCCAAGTTATTAGTATGGGTTATTTGGGGGGATGACGGGCCGTTGGCCCGCTTTTTTATTGTGAGTTTTTGAGCTGCTTGAGCGCGGGGTATCCGCTTCTCTCGACTCGACTCGACTCGACTCGACTCGACTCGACTGACTTTACACAACTTACTCTACCCAACTCAGTCGACTCAAAACACTCGACTTAACTCACTCTACGTAACTAAAGCGCGACCTACTGGGGTTGCTCTATCGTCAGTCGGCGGCGGTAGGCAAATTCTTCTCGCGCGGCGTCACACATACGTGTAATCGAGTCAGCGCTGATCGGTTTGCTTAAAAAGTAGTCGACGCCCTCAATGACGAAGCCATCCCGCGTCGCTACGTCTCCACTGATACCCACTAAGAACCCCGGGAAGATCTCGCGGATCTTAACTAGGCCCTCTTCTATAAGTGAAATCGTCGGTGTGTTGCGATCGACCCCAGGGCCCGTAGGTGTGTAGTAATTATCGAGCAACACGATATCGAAGCCGGTGGGGTTGGCCTCAATCAACGCGCATGCTTCATCAGGATCACGCGCCATCTCACAAGTGAGTCCAATGCTTTCGCAGAGTGCCTGCAAAACTGCCAAGGACGTCTCGCTGTCGTCTACGATGAGTACTTTAAACATGCGTTCTAACTTCCTTAGCTATCATCTCGCTGCGCACTAATTGATGTTTTTCTGTGTAAGAGCCCCAAACGCCCATCATATAACCCTACCGAACCGCGTCAGTTCAACCATTTTCGCCGCATTTGAGGACAAAATACCTTAAGAACCGCGCGTTTAGACGGTGACTCAGCAGACCTAGGGTACCACCCAGAGGTTGGCACACTACGCCGCTAGCTTCAGGCGGCCAGCATACACAACAACACTACGCGATTGGCACTACACCACACCACCAACACAGCGCAGCCGATGTTGCGGCCTACTTGGACTCTTCGGTTTACGTAAACTCAAGCAGTAACCACTGGATTAACCTTTTGATACGCTATTTGCAGCGAACAGTTGCTATGGTAATGATTCTGGCTGCGCTCCCAGCTACAGTCGCCGTGTCGGTCACGAGCTTTTCATCAACCAATACCTCCCCCGGCGGGGTGGGTGACGTGACTATCGCTTTCCAAACAGACGAGTCAAACTTTGGCCCAGCACAAGCTGGTGGTTGGCCTGGAAACGGCCAAGGGAACTATGGGAACTATGTTGTGCAGGAGATGTTGAGGTAAACGCTCAGTGGTGCAACCCAGCTCCATTTAGTTGCCTAGACAAGTCACTCTGACCCTCACAGCACTCCCCACCGGAACGTTGCCCGGAACGACAAAACAGCCATCGGAACGGCACCCCACGGTCATTTCAGCAGGCCCTTCAATGATAGTGACGGTACAGCCGGGGTAGACCCCCCGCACACACACGAGCCATAAAGACTGCCGCTTGGCTTTGAGCAGCTAGACCCTGCAGAACAGTCGGTATCAAACTGGCAGGCCATTGCCGAGTTAACACTCAGCAAGCCAGCAGCTACGGTTATCAAGAAAAGTCTAATACTGAACTCCACACTGTGCAATCAAGGCTTCAGCTTGTACGACTCCTTTTTCAAATCCACCTCTGATGTATCTGCGCAGGAACAATAACACCAGAGCATCTACGCCCCCCGGGGTGTGTTTAGACGCGCTCATGCTGCAGCCTCAGAGACAAAAAAGCCCAACACGTGGCTGGGCTTCTTAGGTTGATCTAGTGGTTACTGCTTGAGTTTACGAAGGCCGAAGAGTCCGACTAGGCCGCCTAGTGCAAGTAAGCCGAATAGGGGCATTGATGGCACTGGGGTGGCTGGGGCTGCAGGCATAACGCTGTTACTCGTGGAAGAAGCCGCGCTCGTTCCCACTGCATTTGTTGCGGTGACGGTAAAGGTATAGGGTGTTCCGTTTGTCAGGCCCGTTACCGTGCACGAAGTGCCAGAGGTAGTGCAACTTGGATTCGTCGTTGCAGTGTAGTACGTGATCGCCGAGCCACCGTCAGAAGCTGGTGCGGTCCAAGATACCGTTGCCTCACCATCGCCTGCAACAGCGGTCACATTAGTCGGAGCACCCGGGACCGTTGCCGGTGTCACGCTGCTACTTGCAGACGAAGCCGCGCTCGTTCCCACTGCACTGGTGGCGGTCACGGTGAAGGTATAAGCCGTGCCATTAGTCAGACCCGTCACGTCACACGTCAGTGCGTCAGCATCACTGGTCGTACAGGTCTGAGCGCCCGGCGACGAGGTCACGGTATAACCCGTAATCGTGAAACCGCCATCGTCTGGCTTAGTCCACGTCACACTCGCCTGAGCGTCACCTGCTGTTGCCACTGGGGCGCTGGGGGTTGCAGGACTACCACATGTGGTTGAAGTGAGGCTTCCTGATGGACCAGTGTTAGGCGCAAAAGTCTGGGGCCATCCCGAAGCGCCTTCCATGGCGCAGATGGTCTCGAGGCTGACATTATCCTGAAACATGTCGAGGCTGAACGCTCCGAAGTCCCCTAAAAAGGCCACGCTGGTGAGGCTGTTGTCAGCGAACGCATAGTCCCCAATGGTCGTAACGCTGTCTGGAATGGTCACACTGGTGAGGCTGTTTGTAGCGAACGCATAGATCCCAATGGTCGTGACGCTGTCTGGAATGGTCACGCTGGTGAGGCTGTTTTGACCGAACGCCAAGTCCCCAATGGTCGTGACGCTGTCTGGAATGGTCACGCTGGTGAGGCTATTGCCAGAAAACGCATAGGTCCCAATGGTCGTGACGCCGTCTGGAATAGTCACACTGGTGAGGCTGTTTTGCCAGAACGCACCTAACTCAATCGTCGTGACGCTGTCTGGAATAGTCACACTGGTGAGGCTATTGTTGAAGAACGCACCTTCCCCAATCGTCGTGACGCTGTCTGGAATGGTCACTCTGGTGAGGCTGTTTTCACCGAACGCAAAGACCCCAATGGTCGTAACGCTGCCTGGAATGGTCACGCTGGTGAGGCTGTTGTCAGCGAACGCATATTCCCCAATGGTCGTGACGCTGTCTGGAATGGTCACGCTGGTGAGGCTGTTGTTCTCGAACGCAAAGTCCTTAATCGCCGTAACACTAAAAGTTGGTCCACTCCCCCCATTCGTAACACTGGCAGGAATGACGACGTTCGTACTGTTATTTCCAGACGCGCGACCCGCTACTTCGACAGTACTCGCAACCGCGTCGGTAACGTCATAACTCAAACCTCCGGCATCAAAAGCCTGAACCTGAGCCGATACCATCCTCGAAATAAACAAAAAGAATGCAAGCACCGCAAGTGCGTTTAAGCGCTTCATGGCTATATCCCCACAAATTCTTCAAAAAGAGTCGTCAGGGGAAACAGCGGCCGGACTGTTCAGGCTGCGGGTGGTTACGAAAATGCTTCCCAAGCGGCTTGATACTGAAATTTGACGCTGAAAGCAATAAAAGAAGCAAAGGCGGAAAGTTTTTGCCTTTTTACGCGTTGAGTCCTGAGCATTAACGCCATGGCATTAAACAGCCGTTAATTTTCTACTGCTCACACTTCTTCTTTTTCAAATCAGCCTCTGATGTATCTGCGCAGAACCACTCGTAATTGAACACGCGCAATTCCCCCGGGGTGTCTAAATGAGCTGAGGATAAAAAGCTCAAATGAAAGGCTAGCCTCCGGTGGCCCTGCGCGGCTTACAAAGAGATAGCCTGCGGTACAAAAACCACAGGCACATTTGGAGAGTGTGTGAGTCTATGTTGTTGCTTCTTAGGGCACTGCTTCATCCCGCATAACGTAAGTCATTGATTTTAATGGCTTTATTGTGAGCGCCGTTTAACCAAGGTGCACGTAAATCATTAATAATTAAAGGTTTTTTTGGGATCTCAAAGGCGCATTACAGCTAGGTTTGGGACTGATTCTGCTGCCATTTTGAAAATCACCCTCTGATGTATTTGGGCAGGAACAGTAGTAATAACAACAGAGCATCTCCGCCCCCCGGGGGGGGGTTAAAACTACTTTTTGTAAATAGCAGCGCCACCCCGTGCCAGCGAGTAGCCCAACAGCCCCCTCCCGCCCCCTTCGAGACCCCACCCCCTTTGTGCTGGCAGGGCTGACGAAGTTGTGCTCGCGAGCATAGGTCGGTGAGATAGAAGTGCTGCATACATGCAACAGCTGCTATGCGCTACGGCGTCACTGTGGCTGTCGCGGGAGCGAATAGGACATAAAGTAGGACACAAAAGAGTGAAGATCGGCCCTTATACTAGCTATGTACTGGCTTTCGGAGGGCTTTTTGATAGTCTTGGTGCCGGTGCGCAGCGTCGATGGAGAAAACGAATGTCCACTACCGACCACAAGCGGAAGCTATTCGACTGTGTTCTTTCACTTAGTATTTTGGCATATTCCTACAAGCAATTATCAGGAGAATTAAGCCGTTGAAAGTGAAGTTGCTTCGATCAGCCACGATGATGGTTGCGATCCTATTTTCTGGGTTGGCTTTTGCTCAGGTGGTCTTGCCAATTTTCGGCACAGCGACATTCGGCGGGTCGGTCTTTGGGGGCACTGCAAGCTCTCCAACGCCAGTACCAACCATGCCTCTCTGGGCGGTTGTGTTGACTGCCACTGCTCTATGGTGCGTTGTGATAAAACTGAAACCCCGTTCATCAGAAGAGAAACAGCATGTTTAAGTGGATATGTACCATCGTATTGGCTGCAGTGGCTTCGACGGCCTACGCTCAAACTCAAGTGCCCAACACGTTTAACAATGGTGGTGTGATTGAAGCTGAGGAGTTCAATGAGAACTTCGATGCGCTGGAATCCGCGATAGACGGAATTCCTGCAGGGCCCCAAGGCCCTGCTGGACCCGCTGGAGCCCAAGGACCGGCTGGACCCGCTGGAGCCCAAGGACCGGCTGGACCACAGGGGCCGGCAGGAGTTACGGATCTTGGATGCACGACTGATCAAATAATCCGTTGGGATGATACTGGTGGAACATGGGTGTGCTCGACAGATCCATTTGTTGGGCTATCGTGCAACGATGGAGACGCTCTTAGGTTCTCGTCTACTAATGGGTGGCAATGCACGGCGCAATCTATAACAGCCTCACTCGTCGCCACCTCTTTCGATCCGTATGGCGGGTACCTTCTTTCTGACACTTTTGATTCATTCAGTAACGTGAGGCCTGACACCATTTGCGAATTTTTCGATTGCGAGATCGAAGTGCTTGGGGTTGCAGATCACAGCAGTTGCACAGTACAAATTACAGGGAATTCGAATAGCGCCGCGTTGAGTATAACAACAAGTGTTGACAGCATTAGCCTTTTTACGATGCTCGATTTAGAGCCCTATGAACCTCTCTACATAAACATCAGCTGCTCTGCCTTGAATTAAAATGCCATGACCGCTTCTGGCAGATAGCGGACATGTGGAGGAGCCTCGTTTACGTGCCGAGCAGCGAACGGTTGGAGTCGCCTCAAAGCTGCTTTTAGCAAACGGCAGCGGCACCCCGTGCCAGCGAGTAGCGCAACAGCCCCCCCACCCCCTTCGTGACCCCCTCCCCCCCATTAGTGCTGGCAGGGCTGGCGAAAATGAACTTGCAAGTTAGTTGCTCTGAGCTTGAAGCGAGCCAGTCAGACAAGAGGCCGAAGTGAGCTTACAAGCCAGATTGGGTTACATTGTGAGGTACATCAACCACCATGAGGCACGATTAATGGCTTATATACTGACTTTATGAGCGGTTTTATGGGGTCTTGGTGCCGGAGATAGGAGTCGAACCTACGACCTTCGCATTACGAATGCGCTGCTCTACCAACTGAGCTACACCGGCGTGGGGCGCGGATGTTAAGTAAATTGACTGTATCTCTCAAGCCTCGCGGCGAAAAGAGCTCATGGTTGGTGAAGCTGACGTGTTACCAGGTTCGCGGATTGCCAGAGGAGGAGCGCCGCTCCTTCCAACACCCAACTATCACCACTGACCGAGACGCAGTCGCGCTGAATTACACATTTCCCTAATGGAATCCTTCGTGATGGGCTTGTGTAAAAAATAGTCGACACCTTCGGCCACGAAACCCTCCCGCGTCGCCGCATTCCCGCTGATCCCTACCAAAAACCCAGGGAATATCTCGCGGATCTGAAACAAGCCTTCTTCTACAAGTGAAATAGACGGGGTGTTGCCATCGGCCCCAGGCCCCGTGGGGATGTAGTAGTTATCTAGCAAAACGATATCAAAAGCACTGGGATTGGACTCAATAAGCTCACACGCTTCGTTGGGCTCAGATACCGTCGTGCAGGTGAGCCCAATGCTTTCGCAGAGCGCTTTTACAACGGCGAGTGTCAGTTCGCTGTCATCGACAATAAGTACGTTGAACATGGGTTTCGGTCTCTTGAATAAACTCCCCGGCACGCAGTCCTTTGCGGGCTTGGTAATTCGAAGGGGATAACTCTTTATAAGACACCAACGAAGCGCTTCCGTTCAACCGTACTTTTTCGCACTTTAGCTAGGCGTCCATCGAGCTGGACCACAGACCGCATAACATCCGCATCATGCCTATGCCGCTCTACTCCCAGAACCACCGAGCATCTAACGCGGCAATTGAGTAAAGTGACAGTATCTCTCACGCCTTGCGGACAT
Organism: Luminiphilus sp.; assembly: GCA_965657905.1. Lineage (GTDB taxonomy): Bacteria > Pseudomonadota > Gammaproteobacteria > Pseudomonadales > Halieaceae > Luminiphilus. Next base: position 216,589 of record CBFHPT010000005.1, read on the forward strand.
TGAGCTTGCATTGCGTCAAGCTTGCGGTTCATAGAGAAAGGAGCCCCATGAATATCAACAACAACGTCATCACTGATCGTGATGGATCAGTATTAATAGTCACCATCAACCGCCCCGAAGCACGCAACGCGGTCGATCGACCGACGGCCGATCTTCTGCGGCAAGCATTTCTGGATTTCGAACGTGACGACTCACTTTCAGTAGCTGTTCTTACCGGCGCAGGCGGCAACTTCTGCGCAGGGGCTGACCTCAAGGCTATTGGCGATGCCGAGCGCGGCAACGAGGTTGAAGCGTCAGGCACAGGGCCCGGCCCCATGGGGCCATCACGGTTACAGCTGTCCAAGCCGGTCATTGCGGCGGTCTCGGGGCATGCGGTAGCCGGCGGATTGGAACTCGCCCTGTGGTGCGATTTGCGAGTCGCAGAAGAATCCGCCGTGTTTGGCGTCTTCTGTCGCCGCTGGGGTGTGCCGTTAATCGACGGTGGCACCGTGCGATTGCCGCGTATTGTGGGTCAGGGGGTGGCGCTGGATATGATTCTGACCGGCAGACCGCTTGATGGCGCCGAAGCCTTGAGAATCGGCCTGGCCAATCGCCTTGTGGCAGATGGCCAAGCATTCAGTAGTGCAGTCGCTCTCGCGCAGGAAATCGCCAAGTTCCCCCAGCAATGCCTGCGAGCAGATCGACACTCTGCGTTACAGCAGTGGGATTTACCCCTCGATGAGGCGCTCCAAGCCGAGGGCGCTAGGGGCTACCCCATTGTGTTTGCCGAGGCGATTGCGGGGGCAAAGCGCTTTGCCGATGGCGCAGGTCGACACGGAGACTTCGACACATGATGGTTGGATATGCAGTAAGCTCCCCACCAATTTCAAACCCAAAAGCCCGTAAGATTAGCGAGTAACCTCAACCATTTTTCAAATAACAGGACGCATGCAATGAATACAAGCTTTTACGACCTTAGCGTAGCTAGCCACTTGCAAACCCTTGGCGCTATCAAGAACGTTTTGAAACGCGGTGAGGCATTCGCCGAAGAGAACGATGTGGATTTAGCCTCGATGGTGAATCACCGACTGCGCGATGACATGGCGCCCCTGTCCTTTCAGGTGGTATCGGTGTGGCACCACTCCATGGGTGCTATTAAAGGGATGAAGGCGGGCGAGTTCGGCCCGCCACCTAAAATGCCCGACATGAACTATGCCTATCTAGTGGGGCTGATTGACGAGGCAATTGAGTTCTTATCGGCTGTGACTGCGGACGAGATCAACGATCTGGCCGATCAGAACATGGCGTTCAAGATGGGCAGTCATGAGATTCCGTTCACAACCAACAACTTCATGCTGTCGTTCTCGCTTCCCAACTTTTACTTCCACGCCACAACGACCTACGCAATTCTGCGCTCGCTTGGAGTGCCTTTAGGCAAGATCGATTTCCTGGGTGAAATGCGCATGGGTCACTAACTGGGCTTAGCGCGCGTTGCAGAGCAGCGCGTTGGCCGCTGAGCTCTATTCGACGGGTACCCTAGAATGCTTAGACGGCGGCTAATCAACCGCCATCACTCTGGCGCCCAAAGGACTTGAGCTAAGCAAACGGGACTCGTATACTTCGCCGCCCAATAGGACCATAGCTCAGTTGGTTAGAGCGCTACCTTGACATGGTAGAGGTCGGCGGTTCGAATCCGCCTGGTCCTACCAAACGACAAAACCCTCGCCAACGGCGGGGGTTTTTCGTTTGGGAGTCTTGGCTGGACGAGAACCGCGACCGCGGTTCGACAAAATCCGACCAAAGGAGGATTTTGGTCGCCAGAGCGAAGCGGCGGCGCCCCAACGGGGTGAGAGCGCGCGAGGCAAGCGCGCTCGAAACTATCTGGCTGGTCCTACCAAATACCGTGAAACCCAAGGGGTCGAAACAGGCCGTAGCCTGTTTCGAGTAATCCGCCTAGCACCATCAAATCGATGTAAGTTCTTGATCATCCAAAATCACACCGGGCACGATGGACACAAATCTCCCTCAACGAGCTACAGCTCATCAACACCCTCACTCCTCGAATGAGGTCACCCGTCGTCGTGATACTCAGCCGAGGATCTTATCAACCGATTCATGTAGCGACGCTGCCGGCGCCGCCCGCGAGCCGGAGTGGCACGCCAGCCCGCGCGCTTATCTTTAACGAGCTCCTCCAGCTCGACTCCGCGCTCGACCACTTCGCCTGAATTTTCGTAGGTTCGTCTCGTCATACCGGTAATGATAGAGCAACCCGCAAGCCGGCGGCATCTGAGGTAGGCAAAGCATAACCTGATGACAGAATCCAGCGGAGGTGCGAGCTTCCTCATGTCAGTATTTTGAATCTAGCTTGCAGGCTCAATTCTTTAAGCTTCTCGATTATTTCTAACTTCAGCAAGAGCGATACCGAAAGTAAAAAGTATCTCCGAAGCAGAGTCTAAAGGTTACTTGTTGCTTGTCGGGCCTTTCCAAATGACTCGCTAGACCAGTGCGACAGTCAAAACCTGAGCTTTGGCTCATAGTTATCTCAATGTAGCCCAGTTGGTCGGTAAGACGCTGACTAAAAGTGGCACGCAGCTCAATGCATTTGTACTGATCTTGGGTGCTTTAGTTCAGACGAGGGCTCATGCCCATGACACTCGCGACCCCAAGCACCATCAGGATTAGCAGCAGCAAGCCATAGACAGAGAGCGTGGGCACCACCACTGGGGGTTGATCGACCACCCGTAAGCTTAGGCTTTGACCATCGGTCTCTGCAACAAAGGCCAGGTCTGGGCTGTTATCGAGCACCAGAATGCTTTGCGCCGTTAAAGTCCCTGTAGCCTGAACCACGTTTTCAAGGCGATTGCCCACGGCCAAGTGTAGGCCATCGTTTTTAACATCCACGTGTATTTTAGCGCTGGATTCAAAAACCACATCACCCGTCACGGAAAGCTGAGAGAACCCGGCTGCCTCGCTGGCAATCCCCAATAAACCGAGGGAAGACTGTGTGTAGGTTCCTGTCACTGTGCTTATCTGTTCGCCCACTTCTCCAGTGTCGGTTGGGTTATCAAAGTCGGCATTGACCTTGATGAACCATTGCCCAGCATTGATCATATTGACCGAAGCCTCAACCTCTGAAGTGCCAATGATGATTCCACCGCTTTGGTTGTCGAGATTGCCCGTCAAGGTAGAGGCAGATTGAAAAATCAGCGCGTCGTCTTTTGCGGCAATCAGGCCGGTGTTGGTCAGACCACCGTTGATGGCTGCATCATCTCTGAGCTCAAATGCATCCCATGACTCCTCATCGGCTCTGATCTGGCCGCTGTTGATGACATCACCATTGACTACAGATCCATTCTCAATTTCTATGCCGTCTCCGTTTTCAGATATCATGACGCCACTGTTGTTGATCCCATCATCGATCCGGGTCCCCTGATCAATCTCGATGATCTCATCGTTTTTGGCGATGAGCGTGCCAGAATTAATGATGCCCCCTTGAATCCACGCGCCACCATCTAAATCAAAGCCTTCGCCGTCGGATGCGACGATGCGCCCACGGTTAATCAGCTGACCGGTCACGACACCCATCTCATCCGTTAAATCGCTATCCTCATCCCCATCGATGTTAATGCCGTCAAAGCCAGAGAGCATGACCGCGTCTACATCATTAATGATGTTTCCGTCCACGAATGATTGTTCCACATCGATTGCCGTGGCCCCCACTTCAATCGTCCCTGTATTGACGATATTCCCAGTGACCAGAGAACGACTCATCCCGGTACTATCTTCGATAATTATGCCGTCTCCATTGGCTTCAATCCGACCACTGTTGCTGATTCCCCCGTCGACTCGAGAGATTTCGTCGATTTCAATGGCGGCGCAAACTCCGATGCTTTCCTCAGTGCTCTTTAGCGTGCCGGTGTTGATGATGCCTCCTTTGATCCAAGCATTGGAGTCGATGTCAAAAGCCTCACACGCTGCGGTGATGATGCCGTGGTTGATTAACTGACCCTCCAGCACACCCGCTTCGTCTGTGAAATCAGTATCTTCATCACCGTCAATCTTAATGCCGTTGTCGCCATTGGAAGTAATTGACCCGGTGGCTGAATTGATGATGTCGCCTTCAATGACGCCCAAATCAAATTCAATGCCTGAGAGGACGCTATCTCCTCCATCACTGATGATGGTTCCATTGTTGATGATGCTACCTGTGATGATCTTGCCCGTAGCCTGGTTGATGTCGATCCCATCGCCCTCGGCGGTCTGTAAAGTGCCGTTGATGGTGATGGATCCGTCCACGCCGACACCAATTAACTCAAGGGCCTCACTGCCGGTAGAAGTGGAGGTTGACTCAACAGTGCCATCGATCTGAATATCACCCCTGACATTCGTATCGGTGAACTTAACGGCCGTATCATTCGAGACAATGACAGAGCCTGCCTGGGTGACAGTGAGAGCATCGCCATCGGAAATCACTTTGGCCGTGGTTTCAGCAGTGTCAACGACTTCGACTTGTTGGGCCCAGCTGCTCGTTGAGATGACCAGGAAAACAGCAAAACGGATTAGAAAACTCGTCAATTGCATGAGGATATTCCCCTCTAAAGGTGATTGGGTGGCTGATAAACGACTGGATCCGACCTCTCTTTAACTTTAGTGAAGGCGGGTATTTCAATCAAGGGGTTCTACCCCGTTCTTCCGGACACTTCAAAGAAGCCCGATAATGGGTAAAAGGAGTGTTTATGATGAAGCGAAGACAGTTCAGTACGGAGTTCAAGCAAGGCGCAGTTGAACAAACCCACCAACCCGGTGTCAGCTGTGCCCAAGTGGCCCGCGAGCTTGGCATTAACGCCAACTAGTTGACCCGATGGAGGCGTGACGCCGAGAAGCCGGGCAGTCAAGCGTTTGGCGGTACAGGTACCCCGCGGGATGAGGAGTTGGCAGCGCTGAAGCGTGAGCTAGCCCGCGTCAAAATGGAGCGAGATTTTTTACGCGAAGCGGCAACGTTCTTTGCCAGGGAGTCGTCCTGAGGTATCAGGCGATTCAACGGTGTCGCGATGAGTTTCCTGTTCGTTTGATGTGTCGCTGTCTGAAGGTCTCA